>NZ_JWLC01000016.1:0-291 GCF_000813745.1 Leisingera sp. ANG-M1
CCCCGTGGCCGGCATAATAGAACAGCCCCGTCGCATCCTCGCCGGCGCTGCGCAGCTTGCGGCCGAACTGGGCAATGGCGCGCTTCATCTCGATCTGCTTCGCATCCGCTGCCAGGGTCACGTCAAACCCCAGCCCCTCCAGCGTCTCGGCGATCAGCCTTGCGTCGCGCACAGGGTTGTCGAGCTTGGAGACCGAGCCATAGGCCGAATTGCCGATCACCAGCGCCAGCCGCTCCTGCGCCAGCGCCCCGCCGCCCAGGCAGACCGCAACCGCCAGCACCGCCAGCCGGA
>NZ_JWLC01000016.1:812-1315 GCF_000813745.1 Leisingera sp. ANG-M1
CCGCCAGCACCGCCAGCCGGATCCCATTCAGTAAGAAACGCACGCACCTGCTCCATTCCTGGCCCCGAAAGGCCGCTTCCCAATTCTTAAGGGTATTTGGTTACGAAACTATCGCGTCCCTTGCACCCGGCAGCAAGACTGCTGTTAGTCTGGGTGCAATCTCTATGCCCCCGCCCACGGGCTGGGGCCTCTCGTACGGCAACCCGAATGGATCGCACATGCTTCGCATAACCCTTTCACTTTTAACAGCTTTCCTGCTGCTGACCCGTCCGGCCCTCGCGACCGGGCCGTTTGAGCACGGCTGGCAGCTCAACGCCGAATCCTCCGCCATCCGATTCATATCAATCAAAAAAGGCAGCATTGCGGAATCGAGCCGGTTTGCAGCTTTTTCCGGCGGCATCTCCGAGCAAGGCGACGCCAAAATTCACATCGCGCTGGATTCCGTCGACACTTCGATCGACCTGCGCAACGTGCGGATGCGGTTCCTGTTTTTTGAGACCTTC
>NZ_JWLC01000016.1:1716-2079 GCF_000813745.1 Leisingera sp. ANG-M1
TTCCTGTTTTTTGAGACCTTCACCTATCCCGAGGCCGTCGTCACCGCCCGCATCGACCCGGCGCAGCTCTCCGATCTTGCTGCAGCGCAGCGAAAGCAGATCGAGCTGCCGGTCACCCTGTCGCTGCACGGGGTCGAGGCACAGCTGACCGCGCCGGTAGCGGTAACACTGCTGGGCAACGACCGCGTCGCCGTGGCCACCGTGCAGCCGATTATCCTCAAGCTGGAGGATTTCGAACTGAATCCCGGCAGGGAAAAACTCGAGGAAGCCGCAGGCGTCACCATCACCCCTGTTGGCCTGGTCAGCCTGGACCTGATGTTCGACCGCACCGCGCCGGGCAGCGCGCCTGTCCCCGCGGGGACA
>NZ_JWLC01000016.1:2178-27398 GCF_000813745.1 Leisingera sp. ANG-M1
GGCCATACCGACAGCCAGGGCAAGGCCGCCTGGAACATGAAACTGAGCGAGAAGCGCGCCTCTGCGGTGAACACATATCTGCAGCGCATGGGCATCCCAGCCGAGCGCCTGGTGGCCGTCGGCTATGGCGAGACCACGCCGCTGGTACCGAACAACACGGTGCAGAACCGGGCCAAGAACCGCCGGATCGAGTTCAAGGTCCTGAACTGACCCAGGTTCGCCTCGGAAATTTTCCGGTTGTCCCCGCGGGGACAGCCACTGAAAACCCATAAGGCCCGGCCGCTGCACCGGGCCGTTTTTTGCCGCCATCTCCTGCCCTCCCGCAAAATTCTGACCTGTCCCCGCGGGGACAGGCAGGTGGAACTTTTTCAGAACAAGGGGGCGCGCACCGTTGTCCCTGCGGGGACACCTCCACGAGAACCAGAACAAACAGCCTGCCTCGCAGTCTGTGCAAGCGGCGCAAGCCTGCCCTACTCCGGCGGCATTTCAGGCCGGGTCCCATTTGTCCCCGCGGGGACAAAATCTGCAGCCTTACCAGGCCGGCCAGATTGCCGGCATTTTACTCGGGCAAGACATCCTCTGTGCTCAAAGGAAATCTGCCGCTGTCCCCGCGGGACAAGCGCGGTTTTCTCCGCCGCCCCGCGAATTCTGCAACGTTGTCCCCGCGGGGACATGCAGGATTTCTCCGGCCCATCCCTGTTTTCGGGACCTGTCCCCGCGGGGACACCAGAATCTTCTGCAGCCGGATTTGTGGTTTCGCTCGCCTGTCCCCGCGGGGACAAACCAGCTGTGAGGACCGCAAGCAGCAGTCGGTTCACGCGGCTTGCAGGCCTTGCGGGCAGCGTTTCCGGTTAGACTTCCGGCGCACAGTCCCCCCTACCCCCGCGGGGACAGTTGCCTGAAACAGGCTCAAACCTGTAGATTAGACATGAAAAAGGCCCGGCATCTCTGCCGGGCCTCCGCCATTTTCCGGTGCTGTCCCCGCGGGGACAGAGGATTAGTCTTCGTCTTCCAAAGCCTCGAAGAAAGCAGCAATCGCCCCTTCCAGCCGCCGCTGATCAATAACCGAGAAGTCATGATCCATCGCCATCTCGATCTTGCCGTCGCGGGCCTGGCAACGGACTGTCCCCGCGGGGACAGTGCAGCGCAAGGTCGTTTTGGCGACACCCTGGCGCGGCGCGGCGGGCGTGCGGGGCGCGTTCTTGCGCTTGCCTTCTGCAAAACCGCGCAGCACTTCCAGCTCTGCTTCCTCAGTCGAAGGCTGCACCCGCGCCAGCGCATCGCGCAGCACCTGGGCGTTCATCGCATCCGCCTCCAGCCGCTTCTTCAGCTCCAGCCCCAGCGCTCGCGGGATTGCTTCGGGGAACTTCAGGTCCTCGCCGACCGCCTTCAGCACCTGCGCGAAATGGCGGATGTAAATCCGCTTCTGACGGCCGGCCGAGGCATAGAGATCATTAACCGCATCCTCGGTGGTCTCGGCGCCGGTCTGCGTGTCCTCGGCATAGCGCAGCGCCAGCTGTGCCATCTCAGCGAAGGAGATGTCGCGGCGCACCAGGTTCTCGTCCACCATGCGGCGGTAGAGATCCTGCAGGCTGTCGCCCTTGGCCACCAAACCCGCGGGGATCGCCGCATAGCTGTTGTCGCCGGTGTCGCTCAGCAGCGAGAAATACGCCTGCATCCGGCGGTAGCCCTGGATCAGCTCATAGGTGCCGTCGCCGCGCTCCTCGACCCTGATCGGGTTGGACAGGCCAACCGATTTGATCGATTCCTTCAGCTCGTCCAGCTCCGGATCGCGCTTGTCGCTGCGGTCGCGGATCAGCTTGTCCATGCGGATCTTGCCTAGCGGGATCCGGTCGACCACCAGCCCCAGCTTCTTCAGCCGCACAAACTCATGCGCCAGCCGGTCGTTCTCAGCACGGATGTTCTGCTCGGCCTCGGCGCGCGCGCGCAGCGCATCCGCATTCTCGGAAATCGCGGTGGCCATCGGCCCGCGGCGATTCTCGGCCGGTTTCTCTGCAGGGTTTTCCGGTGCTGTCCCCGCGGGGACAGCTGCGGTGTCAGGGGTGAAGTCGATGTCGAAAACGCGTCTCTTGCTCATGCCTCATCCTCCAGTTTGTCCCAGGCCTCCAGCGCGTAGGCCTTGAATTCGTCATAGGCCTGATCAAACGACGCGCGCGCGCGCCGCCAGGTTTCGCGGGTCATATCCCGGTAGTCGATTTCGTAGATGGAACTTAGGAACCGGCCCGACTGTTCAACCGCGCGGGTCATCTCAATCGGGTGTTCGGTCATTCTACCCTCAAACACCTTCATAAAGGCCGCACGCATCGCACGGTGCAAATCGTTACCGCTTTCGTAACGGGTCAGCAGAAAGCGGACGTCCTGGAACACCTTCGGCAGCGCAAATGTCCCCGCGGGGACAACGCCGTTAAATGCTGAGAGATCCTCCAGCGCCTCAGAGAGCTGACCGATGAAAGAGGTGGTGGAGTCATACTCCCAATAGCCGGGGCCGGAGGGGATATAGAGCATGTCGGCGGCGAAGACCGCGTTCATCGACTGGTAGCCGATGGCGGGCGGGCAGTCGAAGATCATCAGGTCGTAATCCTCGGCCGGCAGCTGGTCGAGGTAGCGGGAGACCGCGGCGAAGAAGGACCACTCCGGGTTCAGGTGGCGGTACTGGGCGGAGGCGAATTCCACAAAGGCCGCATTGGCGCAGGAGGGGATCACGTCGATGGTGGGCCAGCTAGTGGGTTTGACAAAGTCGCTGACCCGCAGGTCCTGCAGCCCCATGCCGGTGATCGCATCGGGCAGCTGGCGCTGGGGCAGGGCGGTTCCGGACTCGGCACCTTGCAGGGACGCATTCATCCGCTCGGTCTCGCGCACCAGATCTCGGGCCATGATGCCCCAGACGGTGTAATCCTCGGTGACATCGCTGAGGCCCATGGAGTGCGACAGGGTGGCCTGCGGGTCGAAGTCGACGCAGAGCACCCGGTAGCCGTCAAGTGCCGCGGCATGGGCGAAATGCAGAGCGACGGTGGATTTGCCCGCCCCCCCTTTGAAGTTGGAGATCGCCACCCGCAGCGCCCGTTTCCCCGCGGGGCGCTTGGGCAGCAGGGACTTGCGGTTGATCTTGATGCGGCGGCGCAGCTCGTTGATTTCCTCCAGCGAGTACCAGCGCTGGCGGCCGTCTTCCTCGACGTGGCCCTGGGGCAAGGAGGGGTCCGCCGATAGCCGTCCCCGCAGGGTCGACTGGTTGACGCGGAAGATCAGCTCCGCCACCTCCCAGGAGGAAAACCGGCGCAGGGTCTTTTCCATTTCGGGGGAGAAGGTCTGCTGGCGGATCCAGCTTTGCATCTTCAAGGATTGGGCCTGCATTTTGGACAGGTCTTCGTGCGTAAACATCGCTGCTCCTTAGCCTCACACGGTGTTGTTTTTGAAAGCGCCCATTTCTTCAGGACGCTAATTCAGCCTCAATATTCATTTACGCCGAATTTGCAAAAAACGCAAAAGCTAATATGGTCAGGAAGAGCGTCCTGTCCCCGCGGGGACACATCTGCAAAACGCCCTTTGAAATAAGGGCCGGGGCGATTCGGAAGGCGGAAGCCAAGCGATTCGTTTCATTGGATTTTTCTGGTGTTTGAACGCCAGATTTAGGGGGACACCTCAGACCCGGATACAGCAAATTGGGGGACATTTTGGCGTCAATAGGGGACATCCAGAGTGTCACCCAATACCATAGATACCAATTTTTCTTTCGAAAAAGGGATTGGGTCTGAATTCAATTCCCGCCGGCGCTTGACAGAATCGGAATTCCGGACGCAAATCAGGTACAACAAACGAATAGCGTTGAGTTCGGTGCAAATCCGGCCAGCGTAATTCTCAGCAAACAAGCTGAGAGCACTTGAGGCAGCATATCCCGGCCCAGGAGGGCAGGGGAGGGAGAAACGGGGGCAGCAATGCTTGCCAAACGGCCTGCGGGGCGCAATGCCTCTGCGCTGAAATATGACATCCTCACGGCGATGGGGGCTTATGCGCTTGGCCAGGGCAATGGGGCGCAGAAGCTGGTGCTGCGCTTCATGACATTGATGACCGCACGCTACAACTGGCAGCGCGATGAGCTGGCCGTCGGGCAGCGGGAGATTGCCCGGCTGTGGGATGTCGATGAGCGCACGGTGAAGCGCGAGATGGCGAAGCTGCGGGGCATGGGCTGGCTGGTGGTCAAACGTCAGGGCGCACGCGGGCGGGTCACCGAATATGGCATCGACTTGGAGAGGCTGCTGGCCGACACGCAGGAGCGATGGGCGGCGGTGGGTCCGGACTTTGAGCACCGGATGCAAGGGGCAGACGAGCCTGCGCAGAATGTGGTGCCGCTGCGCCCCGGAGCCGTGCCGCCTGCGCCGGATGTGTCGGACGGCCATGAGTGGAGCCTGGCCAAAGCGGTGCTGCATGCGGAAGATCCGGCGAACTATGCCTCCTGGGTGCAGGGGCTGGAGCGCACGGGCAGGGCAGGGGGGCGGCTGTTGCTAAAGGCGCCAAGCCGGTTCCACGCCAATTACGTGATGTCGCATCTGATGCCTCGGCTGCTGGCCGCTTGCCGGGATGTGGACGGCGAAGTCTCAGCCATTGTGGTTGAAGCCTAGGTTCGAGGTCCAGGTTTACTGGGGCCTGAGATCAAATCCGCGCGCGGGCGGTTGAACCCCTGTGCAGCGCGGCATTATGTGGGCGGGCAGGGCGTTTGGCTTGCAGCCGCCCGCAGCATGAAGGAGCAGCCCGGATGAGCGGCGCGCAAGAGAAGATCTGTGTCATTGGCCTTGGCTATGTGGGGCTGCCGCTGGCGGCGGCGTTCGGGCAGCACCGGCAGGTGGTTGGGTTTGACATCGATCCGGGCCGCATTGATGAGCTGCGCCGGGGCGAGGACCGCACCCGCGAGCTGGAGCCTGCGGAGCTGGCCTTGGCGGAGCATCTGAGCTT
The DNA here is from genome assembly GCF_000813745.1 of Leisingera sp. ANG-M1. GTDB lineage: Bacteria > Pseudomonadota > Alphaproteobacteria > Rhodobacterales > Rhodobacteraceae > Leisingera. Next base: position 7,147 of record NZ_JWLC01000016.1, read on the forward strand.
TACCTCGGACCCTGCGGAAATAGCGGAGTGTTCGATCTATATCGTCACCGTGCCGACGCCGGTGGACGCCAATCACACGCCGGATCTGACCCCCTTGCTGTCGGCCTCGGCCATTGTTGGCGGGGTGCTGAAACCGGGCGATCTGGTGATCTATGAATCTACCGTCTATCCGGGTGCCACCGAAGAGGATTGCGTGCCGGTGCTGGAGGCGCGGTCGGGGCTTAAATACAACACGGATTTCTTTGCCGGCTACTCGCCGGAGCGGATCAATCCGGGCGACAAGCAGCGGCGGCTGGCGGATATCGTCAAGGTGACCTCGGGATCCACGCCGGAGGTGGCGGAGCGGGTTGATGCGCTTTACTGCGAGGTGGTGACAGCGGGCACCCACAAGGCCGAGAGCATCCGGGTGGCCGAGGCCGCCAAGGTGATTGAGAACAGCCAGCGGGACATCAACATTGCGCTGGTGAATGAGCTGGCCAAGATCTTCAACCGGATGGGTATCGACACCGAGGCGGTGCTGAAAGCGGCCGGCACCAAGTGGAACTTCCTGCCGTTCCGCCCTGGTCTGGTGGGCGGCCACTGCATCGGGGTGGACCCCTATTACCTGACCCATAAGGCCGAGCAGCTGGGGTATCACCCTGAGATCCTGCTGGCGGGGCGGCGGCTCAATGACGGCATGGGCGCCTATGTTGCGGGCGAGATGGTCAAGGCGATGCTGAAGCGCGGCTTGCCGGTGGCCGGTGCGCGGGTGCTGGTGATGGGGCTCACGTTCAAGGAGAACTGCCCGGACCTTCGCAATACGCGGGTGATCGATGTTGTGCGGAGCCTGGAGGAATACGGGGTCGCGGTGGATGTTTATGACCCTCATGCCGATCCGCAGGAAGCGGAGGCGGAATACGGCCTTTCGCTGGTGCCGGAGCCAGGGCAGGGGGCCTATGCCGGGGTGGTGCTCGCGGTGGCGCACTCGGAGTTCCGGGCAATGGGTTCTCGAGCCATCCGCGCCTTGGGAGCCGAGGGCGCGCTGGTCTATGATCTGAAGTATGTGCTGGCGCCTGAGGAGGCGGATTTCCGGCTCTAAACCGGGGAAACCTCCCGCAAGAGCCGGAATTGCTGTATCCTTGCCTTGTCAGCAAGGAGTCCGGGTATGAGTGACGTTCTGGAAGGCCGCTGCCTGTGCGGTGCTGTGAAAATCCGTGTTGAAGGGGCGCATGATCCGCGCCCCGGGGCCTGCCATTGCCGCATGTGCCAGCGCTGGACCGGGGGGCTTTTCCTGTGTTTCGAGGCGGCTGCGGAGGCCGTCACGGTTGAGGGGCCGGTGACACGCTATCACTCCTCTGCCTTTGCCGAGCGGGCCTTTTGCAGCACCTGCGGCGCGCATCTGTGGATGCGGGACGTGGATGAGGACGGCGGGCCGTACGACCTGATGCCGGGGTTGTTTGATGCCGCCCTGGACTGGCCGCTGAGGTCGGAGATCTATGCCGACCGGGCGATGGCATCGGTGCGGCTGGATGGCGGTCACAAGCGCGCCACGCGGGACGAGTGGGAAGCGCAGAATCCTTTCATTGACGGGGATGTTTGAGGGGGAAACCTCAGGGCCAGCCGTAGGCTTCGGAGGTGGGGCCGTGTTGTTTGAGGGTTTCGAGCCGGTCAAACGCTTCGCGGAAGCTTGGCCGGGCGTCCGGCGCCGCATCCCAGATCACCAGTTGCGGACCTTCTACCGGCTCGAACCAGTCGGCTTTGCGGTCCAGGAAGGCGCCGTGTTCGCTGTTGAAGGTATAGTCCCGCAAGGCGCTGACGCTGTCCCAGACCGAGACTGTCGCGGAGACCAGGCTGCCGTGGCCGAGGTCTTGCAACTGGGCGGCGGCGGCTTCGTCCGGGATGCGCCAGAGAAATCCCGGGTGCGCCTCTGCCAAGGCGTAGATGCGACCCAGGGCGGCGCTGAGCTCCGCCATGTCCGGGTGGCCCAGGGGGCGGGTGAGGCGGCCCCAGTTCATTTGTGCGATTGCCATGCTGTGCCCTCTTCGCTGCATTTGAGCACGATAGAGCACGCTCGCAGGGATCCTTGCCCCCGGCGCGGTGCAGATTGCCGCGGAACCGCCGTCAGCCTTTGATGCGCGGCAGTTTCGGGCCGCTCCAATAGGCGCCGCTGTCCTGGCGCAGGGCGTCATAGGCTTCGATGCGGCGCAGCGCCTCGGGGCCGGCGGCCTCGATCAGATGGGTGAGCAGGCATTCCAGTACTGCCATGGCGCCGCCGATGGCGCCGAAGGGGTGCAGCGAGTTGGCGGCCACTGCCAGCACGTGGTCGGTTCGGATGCCTGGCGCGATCACTTCGCTGTCGGAGATCAGGATCACCTTAGCGCCGCGTTCGCCCGCCAGCCGCAGCGCCTGGATGGTGCTGGCGGAGTAGGGGGCGAAGGTGAGGGCAATGAGGCAGTCCTCGGGGCCGATTTCGAGGAGGTCGTCCAGCGCGGCGCCCATGTGGCGGGGGACCAGTTCGAGCCGGGGCAGGGCCATGCGGCCGACGTAATGGAAGTAATAGGCCAGCGCATAGGAGGAGCGGGTGGCTGTGACGATGCAGCGGGTTGCGTTCAGCAGGGTCTCGGTGATGGCCTGGCTGCTTTCCGCCGTCATCAGCCGCAGCGACCGGGAGGTGATGTTGAGCTGGTTGCGGGCGGCCGCCGCTTGCAGCGCTCCGGCCGGGCTTTCGGTAGACATGCGCTCCAGCCAGTCCTGGCCGAGGTCGGCCTCATGGGTGGTGGTCAGAGCGGCGCGGAAGGGGGCGCGGAAGGCCTCAAAACTGTCATAGCCCAGGTGCTGGGCGAGGCGGACAAAGCCGTTGGCGCTGATGCCGGTTTTCTGGGCCGAGACCCGGACCGTGTCGAGGCCGAAATCGCCGGGGTGGTCGATCACGTATTTCGCTGCTGCTTTCAGCTTGGGCGGTAGGGCGTCCATCTGGTCTTTCAGATGCTGGATCAGCCGGATGGTTTGCTTGGGGTCGAGATGCGGGTCCATGGGCGCATCAGAGCAGATGTGCGGAAAATGGCAAGGGTGGAACGGATGTTTCGCCTTCGGCCTATTCCGATAGGAAGACCGTCAGATCCTGGCGGGCATGGAGGATGCGGAGGATGTCCGGGCAGCCCTGTTCCAGCCGGTAGATCACCAGATGCGCACCCGACGGGTGGATGCGGACTGGGGGCGTGAATTCGGAGCGTTCGCGGGCCATTTCGGGGAAATCGGCCAGCAGATCGAACAGGGCAAAGAGACTGTCAGCATAAGCATCGGCCTGCGCCTCGCCCCAGGTTTCCAGGCCGTAGCGCCAGATGGCGGCAAGGTCGGCGCGGGCGGCGGGGCGGATCAGCCAGCGCGTGTCAGCCATTGCGGCGCATTGAGGCCTTGAAGTCCTCAGGGTTCAGCGCCTCAGCGGGGCCGCTGGCAAGGCCTGCGTCGATGGCGGACTGCAGCTCGGAAATGGCGGCTGTGCGGGCCTGGTCGCGGCGGATCAGGTCGCGGACATAGTCGCTGGAATTGGCATAGGTACCGGTGCGGGCCTGTTCCTCGACCCAGGTTTTCATCTGTTCCGGCAAAGAGACGTTCATGGTGGCCATGGGCGGGTTCCTTTCGTGGAGCAGGATATGGCAATCTTTGCCAAATGCAAGGGGGCCGGGTGGGCGGCTGCGCGAATCGAAAACACCCGCGGCCGGACGGCGCGGGTGTTTCCTGGATCTTGCTGCAAACGGGGTCAGGCCGAAACGACCTTGAGGCCCTTTTCCTCCTGCGGCTGGATGGTGCCGTCTTCGCTGACGGTCACCGTTTCGCCATGCGCCAGGCCATTGAGGCCCCGGCACGCGACCAGCATCAGGACGTCTTTTTCGCGGGCGACGATGGCCATGTGGCTGAGCCAGCCGCCGACCTCGGACAGCACCGCGCCGGAGCGCTGGACCCATGGCAGCCAAGCCGGGTTGACCATGCGGCAGACCAGGATGTCGCCGTCCTGGAAGTCCGCAAAGGCTGCCGGGTCTATGCAGCTGTCGTCCTCCATCCAGAACACCCGGGCGGTGGCGCTGCCGCTGCCTGCGACGCAGGTGCCGCCCATGCTGCCGTCTCCGGCCTGGGCCTGGGCGCCGAGCGACAAGAGCTCGCAGCCGCGCAGGGTAAGGGAGACGTCAGTAGGTGCGGATTTCTTGCGCAGGCTTTCCTTTTCGGCGCGGGCTTCTGCCAGTCCGCGCAGGGCATCGGGTGCGGACCAGCTGCCCTCCAGCACCTCGTCGAAGGTCAGGCTGAACACCAGATCCTCCAGGCCGCTGACCTGACCCAGGGCCAAGAGGGCACGGCGCAGCTCGGCGACGACGCGCAGGGCTTCGTGCTTGGCCTGCTCCTTGAGGTCCTGATAGGCGATGGCGATGCCGATGGTATCGTCCAGCTCGTCCGGAAGGTTGGCGGGCACCGGCACCTGACTGATCGGCTCTACGGTGCTGCTGAGAAGCGAATGCAGCAGCGCCGGGGCCTCGGCATAACGGGGCGAAGAAAGCTCGTAGTCGAAGATCGAGCGGTGGCCCATCAGCTGCATGGCGCGCGCCTCGGCGTCCTTGCCGGTGCAGGAGGCCAGCAGGCTGGAGGGCGCGTTGGGCAGCTCGGCGTGCATCAGATGCGCGCGCAGGGCCGGATCGCCGGCGGCTGCTGTGCCGGCCTCGCCCATGGTGAAGCCTGCCAGGATGTTGATCTTCTCGGCTTCCAGGTAGACCTCGCGGATGAACATGTCCTTGAGGGTGCCGATGGTCTCGACCAGCTTGTCCTGGGGCAGGGCGGCGTAGTCGACGGCCTGCCAGATGGCGAGCTTGTCTTTCAGGTCCGGCATCACCTCGGTGCGGAAGCGGGTGATCATCGGATGCGCCTGTTTGCGCAGCTGCTTGGCCTTGGCAGCGGTGAGTTTCAGGGTCATGCCCTGTTTCAGCGCCACATCGACGTAGGTCTTGCCGAAGAGGTTGACCAGGTGGCCGTCGCGGCCTTCGGGCAGGCCGTAAGGCACGCCCAGCTCGCGGCAGGCCAGGTCTACGCTGCCGCCCGGCGCCCAAAGGGCGCTCATCAGCGAGAAGCTGAGCGGGGTGGGGCGGGGCAGAACCTCGGACATTTCGTCCTGTTCCAGGATGGTCTGGTCCGGGTCGGCATCGGCGTAGCGGTCCAGAACCTCGCGCCATTCGGCGAGGCGGGTCTGCTCCTGTTCGGTGCCCAGGGACAGCGTGGTGATGTCGCGGCTTTGCACGATCTGGAATTCACCGTTTGCATAGGCCCATTCCACGTCTTGCGGCGCGCCGAAGGTGGCCTCGATCTGTTTGCCAAGTGCCAGCAGCGTCGTCATGTCCAGGGTCTGGTCCTGATCCTCGGCCGCGGGCTGGCCGGTGTAGCGGCCGAAACGCAGGGAGGTCGGGGTGACGCGGCCGGAAACCAGGTCTTCGCCGCAGCCTTCGACCCATTCGATCATCGCCATGCCGGGCGCCATCGGGTCCTGGGTGAACAAGACGCCGGCATAATCGGCCTGCACCATCTCCTGTACCACGATATTGCCCTGGCCGCCTTCTGCGGAATAGCTGGCAGCACGTTCGGAGGAGAAGCTTTCCACCACCTCGTCCAGCGCTGCCCGCATGGTTTCTGCGGTTACATCCAGCACCGATTCAAACACACCGGCAAAGCTTTGGCCGGCGCCGTCCTCGTTGCTGGCGGAGGAGCGCACCGCGACGGGTTTGCCGCCTGCGAGGGTGAAAACCTGCGCCGCAAATGCATCTTTCTGTGCATCAGACATTGCGCGGTAGTCCTGGATGGCGTCTGAGCGGACAATCACGCCGCCGGGCACCGGCAGGCCCGCGTTTTTCAGGATCGACAGGCGCAGGGCCTTGTTTCCGGCCTCTGCCAGTTCTTCGGTGTAGCCCATGGGGATCACGCCGCGGGGCAGTTTGGCCAGTTTGCGCTTGTGGGCGCGCAGGGACAGGGCTTCGCTGAGGCTGGTGTGCATTCCGGTGACATAGGCGCGCTGCACCAGCAGCAGGGTCAGGCTGAAACAGAGATAGGCATTGGCCGCACCCGACAGGCTGAACACCATGGCAAACAGCGCGGGCATACCAAGCACCATCCATAGCTGCTTCTGGCGCTTGGTCTTGGCCACGGCCCACAACAGGTAGACGGCAGCCAGGGCGCAGAACAGCACCGGCATCAGGAACAGCGGATCCGGCGCGCCGAGGTCGGCCATCCACAGGAACGGGGTTTGCAGCGTTGCGCTGGCCTCTTGCGCGGCAGAGACGCCCAGCATCATCACCGGCAGGAACAAGAGCGCGGTGAGGTTCTTCATCGGGGTGAGGCCCTTTTCGGCGTAGAACGCCTGCACTGCGCGCGCCTTGCGCACCGGGTCACCGGCCAGTTTGGCCTTCAGCGCCTTCATCTCCTCCGCGGTCTCGGCGGTGATGATCTGGTCGCGTTCGGATTTCAGGGCAACCGGCAGCACCAGGATGCGGGTCAGGATCGACAGTGCCAGCAGGCCCAGCAGGATATGGCTGCGCTCATGCACCCACAGCAGCGCTGTTGCCAGGGCCGAGATCGCCTTGCCCCAGAGACCGCCTTGCTGGTCGGCCAGCCAAGCTTGGACGTGGGGTTTGGGCGGCGGTGCCACGAAATATTCCCACGGCAGGGTGTAGCGGCCGCGGAAGTCGATGCCCTGCTGCGACAGCTCCAGCCCCAGCACCTGGCTCATGAAGCAGCTGCGGCGGTCATAGCAGGCGGCGATGGTGGGTTTGCTGGGGTCCAGCTGTGCGATGCGGTCCATCAGGTCCGCGGTGGTCATCTTGCGGATCGGGATGTTGACGGCGCCGGGCAGGTGGCCGCTTGCGAAGTCGCCGGGGTATCGGGTGTCGACGATCTGCAGATCTTCGGTTGTCAGCAGATTGGTGAAATCATCGGTGCTGAGCAGCACGTCCTTGCCCGGGTATTCCGGGATCGCGCGCAGATCGGAGAGGGTTTTCACATCCTTGTCGGAGAAGTCGCGGCCCTCGACAATCCACTTTTCGATGCCGCCGGCGATGAAGCTGCAGTCGATTCCCATCTCGGCCAGCTTGGCGCAGGTTTCCGAGGAGCGGTTGCCGTTGTGGCAGAACAGCACAACCTTCTGGCCGGGCTGAACCGGGCGGGTCTCGAGGAAATCCGGGAAGCGGATATGGGTGGCGCCGGGCAGGGTGCCCATGGCGTTCTCGCCGGTTTCGCGGATGTCGTAGAACAGGGTGGACCCGTCCCCGAGCGCCGCGGCGGCGGCGGTGGTGCTCATCGCCAGCGGGTGGTTTTCCTGCTTGGAGAAACTGGTTTCCTTGAGCGTGGCGTCTTTGATGGCGGTGCCGTCAAACTGCGCGGGCCGCGTCAAAGTGGCCTGCAGTCTTGCCAGTTCCGCCTGCGCATGCGAGGAATACTGCCAGTAGTTGCCAGCCGCCAGAGCCAGGGCAGCCAGTATGAGGAACGAGATCAGCTTCACCGGGTAACGAAGCCGTGAACCGCCCGCTTTGGGCGCAAAACCTAGTTTTGCCGCAATGACGGCGCCCAGGCCGGAAACCATTGCAATTCCTACGGCAAGGACCTGTGATAATGAAGACACGGAGCCTATGACCAGCTCAGGCGACGGGATCGCCAGGGCCGCAATGGGAAGTGCGCAAAAATATGTCGTTAATGCAACGATTTGCACGACACGGTGTCGTGGCCGGAGCGGTTTGGATGGCAAAGTGGTATTCTTCACGGCGGGTCCTGTTGAGCCAGTCGGTGCTGGTAGTTCTGAATTATGGCGAATTTGCCTAAAAGATTATGAAAACCTTACTGAACCGTTAATATAGAGGTTACAGGATAAAAGAACCGCAAAATTTTTCTGAGAATTGCAGGCGCGTTAACATTGTATTCTTTACAATGTGCCATGTAACGAGGAAGAGCGGGCAGGCTGGAGGCCGGCCCATCGCAGTCAGGAGGCTAGGACCGTGAAGCTGTTTAAGTGGGCCGTTGGTATTATTGTGTTTTTCCGGTGCCGTCTGCGGGCGGCTGCGCCTGCTGCTGTGCTGGCGGCATGTGCTGCAACCTTGCTGCCAGGCGCCGGCCAGGCCGGGATCGAGCTGGTTTTTGGAACCTATGCGGCGGATAAACCTACTGCAACGGTCAAAAAGTACCAGCCCTTCCTGTCGTTCCTGTCCGGGCGGATGAGCGAAGAGCTTGGCGAGCCGGTTTCGATCCGCATGAAGGTGGCCAAGGAATACGGCGAAGGCATCCGGCAGCTGGCCACCGGCGAGGTGGATTTTGCCCGTTTCGGCCCTGCGTCCTATGTGCATGTGATGAACGAAAACGAGAATGTGCAGCTCGTTGCGATGGAATCCAAGAACGGCGGCAAGCGGTTCAAAGGGGTGATCGTGGTGCACAAGGACAGCAGCGTGCAATCGGTCGGCGACCTGGCCGGGCTGAGCTTTGCCTTTGGTGACGAATTGTCAACGATCGGCCGCTACCTGGCGCAGGAATACCTGCTGAATGCGGGAATCACCGGCGGCGATCTGCATGAATTTGCTTATCTCGGCCGCCATGACCTGGTGGGTGAAGCGGTTGGAGCCGGCAAATACACCGCGGGTGCGCTGAAGGAGAGCACTTATAAGAAGCTGGTTGCCAAGGGCGTGCCGATCCGGGTGCTGGTGTCCTTTGACAATGTGACCAAGCCATGGCTGGCGGCACCTGATATGCCGGCCGACGTGCTGGAAGCGATGCGCAACGTGATGCTGTCCTCGGAGAATGAGGAAATCGTGCGCCGCATTTCCAAGAACGGCTTCCTGCGGGGGGCGGATCAGGACTATGACATTATCCGCCGGGCGATGGAGCGCAGCCTGGCTTTCTAAAGGCCCCGCATTGAAGACATGAAACGTACTGGCATTCTATTTCAGATCGTGCTGTCGCTGCTGCTGGCCGCCTCGGCGGTCGGCTTTGCTGTTGGCCATCTGGCACAGCGCCAGGAGGTGCAGCGGCTGGAAGAGCAGCTGGCCGGCCAGGCGGATTTGACAGTATCGCTGCTGAGCGGACTGATGCTGGAATCGATCATCGTCGAGGATGTGCCGGTGCTGGAGACCGGGCTGATCGAGGCGGTCACCCGCAATCCGCAGATTGTCTCGATCCAGATCCGCAGCCCGGCCGGCAAGATGCTGGCCTCGGCGGCGGCGCCCGGTGCGCCGCAGGACGGCGGCCATGTGATCTATGAGCGGCCGATCGAGCTGGAGGGCGCCTCCTTCGGCACCATGGAAGTGAAATGGTCGACCCGCGACGGAGAGGCGCTGGTGCAGTCCAAGGTGCGCCAGATCATCATCTGGACGGTGGTGCCGGTTCTGGCCCTGTCGCTGCTGGTGCTGTTGCTGGTGCATGTGCTGGCGCTGCGGCCGCTGCAGATGATCCACAAGCGGATGTCGGATGCCATTGCCGGCCTGCGCAGCCCGCTGCAGCCGCTGCCCTGGTTCGCCTCGCGCGAATTCCGGGCGCTGGATTTCTCGGTCGGGGTGCTGGAAGAAACCTTTGCCGAGCGCGACGAGCGCGAGTTTGCGATGGAGCAGGCGCGCGAGGCGGCGGATATCGCCAACCGGGCCAAATCGGAATTCCTCGCCAATATGAGCCATGAGATCCGCACCCCGATGAACGGGGTGATCGGCATGGCCGAACTGCTGCAGGAAACGCCGCTGGACGAAGATCAGCAGATGTATGCCGAGACCATTGCCAAATCCGGCTCGGCGCTGCTGACGATCATCAACGACATCCTGAACTTCTCCAAGATCGAAGCTGGCAAGGTCGAGCTGAATTCGGCGCCCTTCAATCTGCAGACCGCGGTCGAGGATGTGGTCACCCTGCTGTCGCCCAAGGCGGTAGAGAAGGGGGTTGAGGTCACCATGCGGTATGATCCCGCGCTGCCTGAAGTGTTTGAGGGCGATGCCGGGCGGATCCGCCAGGTGATCACCAATATCGCCGGGAATGCGGTGAAATTCACCCGCAAGGGCTATGTCTATATCGAGGTGACCGGCCAGGAGCGGGACGGCCGCCACCAGCTGACGCTGCGAGTGACGGATACCGGGGTCGGCATCGCTCCGGACCGGATCGGGCGGATCTTCCGTGCGTTTGAACAGGCCGACAACGCGGCGACCCGCAATTTTGAGGGCACCGGCCTGGGGCTGGCGATCTCGGCGCGGCTGCTGGAGCTGATGGGCGGCACGGTTGAGGTGCAGTCGGAGCCGGGCCAGGGGTCGGTGTTCACCATCGAACTGCCGCTCCGGGCGGGCGGGCAGGTGCCCGCGGTGCCGGCAGGCGGGGTGGCGGATTTTACCGGTCTGCACGGGCTGCTGGTCGACGACCTGGAGCTGAATCGGGTGATCCTGTCGGAGCGCCTGAGCAGCTGGGGCATGACCAGCACGCTGGCTGCCTCGGCGCATGAGGGATTGGAAATCCTGTCGGATGCGCAGCTGGACGGCCGCCGCTTTGACTTTATCATTCTGGACTACCAGATGCCGGCGATGGACGGGCGCGAGCTGGCTTCGCGGATCCGGGCGATGCCGGGGTTCGAGTCGGTGCCGCTGATCGTGCTGTCCTCGGTTGAGCATGCGCTGAGCCGGGCGGACTGCCAGGCGATCGGGATCTGCGAGTTTGCGCTTAAGCCGGTGCGGGCTGTGCAGCTGCGGCAGGTGATCAGCCGGGTGCTGAGCAGCGCTGTGCAGCCGCCCGCCGCGGCAGCAGCAAAAGCGGAGGCACCGGCGCAGGAACGGCGGCTGAAGGTGCTGCTGGCGGAGGACAACAGAACCAACCAGCTGGTGGTTACCAAGATGCTGAAGGACGCGCCGCTGGAAATCAGCATCGCCAGGAATGGCATCGAGGCGGTTGCGCAGTTCCAGGACCAGCGGCCGGATATCGTGCTGATGGATATGATGATGCCGGAGATGGACGGCATCGAGGCGACCGCCGAAATGCGCCGGATCGAGGCTGAGAGCGGCAGTGGCAAATGCCCGATTGTGGCGCTGACGGCCAATGTGCTGACCAGCCACCGGGAGAAATGCCTGGCGGCGGGGATGGATGATTTCCTCAGCAAGCCGATCAATAAGAAGGCGCTGTCCGATGCGATCTGCAAATGGACCAGCGTTGAGGATTTGCAGCGCACCGGCAGCTGAGGCTGCGCCGGGCGGAGGCCGTCCGCATGCCCAGGCAAAAAACAAAAGCCCGCCGGGACACTGGCGGGCTTTCTGTATTTCAGCGGGTGCTCGGTGACACGGGTCAGCGGCGGCGCAGCAGGAGGCCCGCAGTGCTGGCGGCGGCAAACAAGGCAGCCGCCAGGCAGACGATGCTGGGGCCGGCTGGGGTGTCGAAAACAAAGGCCAGCTGCAGCCCGCCGGAGGCGGCGAGCATGCCCAGAAGCGCGGCAATGGCGGCCATCCGCTCAGGCGTGGCAGCAAAGGGGCGGGCGGCGGCGGCCGGGATCAGCAGCATGGCGGCAATCAGCAAAACGCCGACCACTTTGATCGCCACAGCCACCACCAGCGCCAGCGCCAGGGTCAGCACCATCTGCTCGCGCCGGGGATCGATGCCTGCGGCATGGGCCAGGTCGGGGTTCAATGTTGCCGTCAGCAGCGCCGACCAGCGCCACCACAGTAAGGCCAGCACCAGGGCGGCTCCGCCCCAGATCACCGCCAGGTCGCCGCGGCCGACCGCCAGGATATCGCCGAACAGATAGGCCATCAGGTCGATCCGCACCCCGGACAGGAAGGAGACCGCCACAAGGCCGAAGGCGAGCGAGGAATGCGCCAGCACCCCCAAGAGCGTGTCCATGGCATAGCCGCGCCCAGCCAGCGCCGAAACGGTGGTGGCCATCGCCAGCGCGGTGGCCAGCACCCCGGCAAAGATCGAAACATCAAAGCTGAGCGCCAGCGCCACGCCCAGGATCGAGGCATGGGCGGTGGCGTCGCCGAAATAGGCCATGCGGCGCCAGACCACGAAACAGCCCAAGGGCGCGGCGGCCAGGGCCACGCCGATGCCCGCCAGTGCGGCCCGGATAAGGAAGTCGTCTAGCAGGGTCATTCCGCCGCCTCGTGGTGGTGATCATGATTGCAGTCATGATCGTGGCTGTGGTTGTGCTCGTGCCGGTAAAGCGCCAGGGCGCCTTGGGTACCGGTGCCGAACAAGGCCCGGTATTCCGGTGCGGTGGCAACATGCTCGGGGGCGCCCTCGCAGCAGATGTGGCCATTGAGGCAGACCACCCGGTCGGAGGCGGCCATCACCACATGCAGCTCGTGGCTGACCATCAGCACGGCGCAGCCGATCTCCTGCCGGACTTTCTCGATCTGCTGGTAAAAAGCGGCAGAGCCGGGCTGGTCGAGGCCCTGGGTGGCTTCATCCAGGATCAGCAGCTGCGGATTGGTAAGCAGGGCGCGGGCCAGCAGTACCCGCTGGAACTGGCCGCCGGAGAGGCCGGACATCTGCCGTGCGGCGAGGTTGCCGGCGCCTGCCTGCTCCAGTGCCTCAGCTGCGCGGGCGTCGGAGACGCGGGCGGGAAGGCTGAGGAAGCGGCGCACGGTCAGCGGCAGGGTCGGATCGATATGCAGTTTCTGCGGCACATAGCCGATGCGCAGGCCGGGCGCGCGAGCAACGCTGCCGCCTGAGGGTTTCAGCGCGCCGATCACGCTGCGCAGCAGGGTGGATTTGCCGGAGCCGTTGGGGCCGACCACAGTGACGATTTCGCCGGGGTTGATTGTAAGAGTGACGCCGGACAGAACCGTGTTGCCGCCATAAGTGACGGAAAGGCCTTCGAGAGAGATCAGACTCATGCCGCAGGCGTCTCCTGGCATTTAGGGCAGAGGCCCTCGGCCTCGATCACCGCACGTTCGATGACAAAGCCCGCGTCGCGCGCAGCTTGGCCGAGCTGGCCTTGCGACGGCTCGCGGGAGGCTTCGGCGACAGCATCGCAGGACCGGCAGATCAGGAAGAACGGCGCGTGGTTTTCGCCGGGATGGGTGCAGGCGATAAAGGCGTTCAGGCGCTCGATCTTGTGGGCGAGGCCGTTTTTGACCAGGAAATCCAAGGCGCGGTAGGCGACCGGCGGCTGCGAGCCGAGGCCCTCTTCGCGCAGCCGGTCGAGGATGTCATAGGCGCCAAGCGCGCGGTGCTCCTGCAACAGGATCTCCAGCACCCGGCGGCGCACCTTGGTGAACTGCAGCGCGTTATCCCGGCAGTGGGCCTCGGCGGCGGCAATGCCGTCGTGAACGCAGCTGCTGTGGTCATGCGGTTCGAAACCGATGGAATCCATGGGATGAGGCCTCCGGGGCTGGGCGGGATTGGCTCTTGATATGTAATGTTATGACGTTTATCAACCCGGTGGAATGTTATAAGATTACATCGGAGGATGGTATGCGGAACGCGGTTGCGGCGGCGGCGCTATTGGCGGGAACGGGGGCGGCCTGGGCCGAGGTGCCCAAGGTGGCGGCGGATATCACGCCGGTGCACGGGCTGGTGGCGCGGGTGATGCAGGGGCTGGGCGAGCCGGCCCTGGTGGTGCCGCCGGGCGCTTCGCCGCATGGCTATTCGATGCGGCCCTCGGAGGCGCGGGCGCTGGATCAGGCGGATGTGGTGTTCTGGATGGGCGAGGCGCTGACGCCTTGGCTGGAAGGCCCGCTGGAGGAGCTGGCGGGCGACGCGCACCGGGTTGAGCTGCTGGAGGCCGCAGGCACCACGGTGCTGGCGTTCCGTGAGGGCGCCCGGTTTGAGGCGCATGATCATGGCGATCATGAAGGTCATGATGATCACGAAGACCACAGCGGGCATGAGGATCATGCAGATCACGATGGCCAAGAAGATCACGGGGATCACGGTCACGAGGAGCACGCCGAGGGCCATGATGATCATGGGGACCACGAGGATCATGCGGCTGAGGGTCATGATCACGAGGAGCATGCTGAAGACGGCCATGATGATCACGAAGGTCACGGCGATCACGCGGATGCGCATGCCGGTCACGATCACGAAGGAGAAGACCCGCATGCCTGGCTGCTGCCGGCCAATGCGCAGGCCTGGCTGGATGTGATTGCTGAGGAACTGGCCGAGCATGATCCGGACAATGCTGCGGCCTACAAGGCCAATGCCGAAGCCGGCAAGCAGGAGATTGCAGAGGCCGTGGCCGGTATCTCGGCCCAGCTGGAGCCGTTCCGGGCCAAGCAGTTCATCGTTTTCCACGATGCCTACCAGTATTTTGAGCGCGGCTTTGGCCTGAATGCGGCCGGCGCGATTTCGCTGGGGGATGCGGTCAAGCCGAGCCCGGCCCGGGTTGCGGAGATTCGCGATGTGGTGGCGGACCGGAACGTGACTTGTGTGTTCTCGGAGCCGCAGTTCAACCCCGGCCTGGTGGCCACCGTGCTGGACGGCACCGGGGCCGGCACCGCGGTGCTGGATCCGCTGGGCGCCAAGCTGGAGGTTGGGCCGGGCTTTTATCCGGCGCTGCTGCAGGACATCGGCGCGGCGATCGCCGGCTGCTGAAGAAATCAGGCGGGCCAAGCGGCCCGCCTTTTTCACCTGTCGCTGATCAGATGGGTGAGCGTGGCGCCGGTCTCGTAATAGGCGCTGCGCAGGCCCGCGAAGGGGATTGCGTGGCCTTGGGCCGGAGGCACCGGCAGGCAGGTTTGGTCGCCGGCCAGCAGTGCTTCGGCCATTGCGGTTCCGAACAGTGTGCCAGGGCCGATGCCGCGGCCGGAGTAGCCGAAACAGGCAAAGCCGCCTTGCAGGTCGAGGATCTTGGGCAGATGCTCGGTGGTCATGGCGATGCGGCCGTGCCAGTGGCTGTGCAGTTTGGCGGCTTTCAGATCCGGATAGAGCGCCGCCAGTTTGCGGGGCAGCCAGCTGCGGTGCAGGGCGCTGCCGAAATGGTTGAGCGCGCCCATGCCGCCGATCACCAGCCGTCCGCCCTGATCCAGGCGCCAGGAGGACATCACCAGCGCGGTGTCCCAGCAGCCTTCTTTGTTCGGCAGGATTTTGTTCAGCAGGGGAGCGGGCAGCGGGTCGGTGGCGGCCTGAAAGTAATGCACCGGGATCACCTGCGGTGCGTCATAGCCGGAGATTTCGCGGGCGTAGGCGTTGGTGGCCATGATCAGATGCTTGGCGCGGATGCTGCCTTTGGGCGTTGCTACGTGCCAGGTGCTGCCGTCACGGCTGATCGCGGTGGCGGGCGAGTTGCTGTGCAGCTGCGCGCCTGCGCTTGCTGCGGCGCGGGCGAGGCCGCGGACGTATGCCAGCGGCTGGATGGTGCCTGCGCGGGGGTCAAACAGGGCGCCGTGCACGGCCTCGGAGCCGGTGCGCTGGATGGCGTCTTCACGCGACAGCAATTCGACCGGGGCGCCGATGGCGGTGAGCTGGGCGTGGCGGCGCTGCAGGTCTTTCAGGCCCGAGGGCGCATGGGCGCAGTGCAGGGTGCCGTTGTTTTCCGGCTCGCATTGAATGGCGTGTTTCCTGATCAGCGAAAACACCATTTCCGGCGCCCCCGCCAGAAGCTGGGACAGGCGGCTGCCGGTCTCGGCGCCCAGTTCGGCGTTGATGTCTTCTGGCGGCAGCCAGAGGCCCGCATTGGCGAGCCCCACGTTGCGGCCGGAGCCGCCGCTGCCGATCCCGTCCGCTTCGATCAGGCGGACGGAGGCGCCGAGTTCGGCGGCCTTCAGCGCGGCGGAGCAGCCGGTGTAGCCGCCGCCGATTACCACGAGGTCGGCTGCCGCCTCCCCGGTGAATTCCGGGAAGGCGGGGTTTTCCTGGCAGGTTTGGTGCCAGAGGCTGGAGGCCAGATCAGATGTCAAATTTGATCCCCTGAGCAAGCGGCAGCTCGCGTGAATAGTTCACCGTGTTGGTCTGCCGGCGCATGTATCCTTTCCAGGCGTCGGAGCCGCTTTCACGGCCGCCGCCCGTCTCCTTCTCGCCCCCGAAAGCGCCGCCGATTTCAGCGCCGGAGGGGCCGATGTTCACATTGGCAATACCGCAGTCGGAGCCCGCTGCCGAGAGGAAATATTCGGTCTCGCGCACATCGGTGGAGAAGATGCAGGAGGAGAGGCCCTGGGGCACTTCGTTCTGCATTTCAATGGCTTGGTCCAGATCGGAGTATTTCACCACATAGAGGATCGGGGCGAAGGTTTCGGTGTGCATGATGGCCGTCTGTGCGGGCATTTCGACAATTGCCGGGTGCGCATAGGCCGCGCCGGCATGGCTGTCTGCCAGCGCCTGGGTGCCGCCATGCACGGTGCCGCCTTCGGCCTTGGCGCGTTCCAGCGAGCTGGTCATCGCATCCAGCGCAGCGCCGTCGATCAGCGGGCCGACCAGGGTGCCGTCCGCGAGCGGGTCGCCGATGGGCAGGCCTTCGTAGGCTTTGATCAGGCGCGGGATCAGCGCGTCATAGATGTCTTCATGCACGATCAGGCGGCGCAGGGTGGTGCAGCGCTGGCCGGCGGTGCCGACGGCGGAGAAAACGATAGCGCGCAGGGCCATTTCCAGATCGGCGGAGGGCGCCACGATCATTGCGTTGTTGCCGCCAAGCTCCAGGATGGTGCGGCCGAGGCGTTTGGACATGTCGGCGGCAACCGCCTTGCCCATCGGGACGGAGCCGGTGGCGGAGATGATTGCGACGTCCTTGGAGGCGGTGAGGGTCTCGCCCAGATCGCGTTTGCCGATCAGCACCTGGATCAGGCCTGCGGGCGCGTCTTGGCCGAAAGCAGCCATGGCGCGGTCGCAGATCTTTTGCACGGCGAGAGCGGTGAGCGGGGTCTTCTCGGAGGGTTTCCAGATCACCGGATCGCCGCAGACCAGCGCCAGGGCGGCGTTCCAGCACCAGGGGGCGACGGGGAAGTTGAAGGCAGTGATGACACCGCAGGTGCCCATCGGGTGCCAGCTTTCGCGCATGGTGTGGCCGGGGCGTTCGGAGGCGATGGTGAGGCCGTAGAGCTGGCGCGACAGGCCCACGGCAAAGTCGCAGATGTCGATCATCTCCTGCACTTCGCCGAGGCCTTCCTGGTAGATCTTGCCGCATTCCAGGGTGACCAGGCGGCCCAGGTTTTCCTTCTCGCGGCGCAGTTCCTCGCCCAGCAGGCGGACCAGTTCACCGCGGCGCGGGGCCGGGACCAGGCGCCAGGATTTGAAGGCGGCTTTGGCGGCAGCAATCTGCGCCTCGGCTTCCGCCACGGTGTGGGTTTTCAGGCGGGCGATCTCGCTGCCGTCGACGGGTGTGGTGACAGAGAGGCTGCCGCTTGTCAGCTCGGCTGTGGTGAGGCCGGCGGCGGCGAGGATGTCGGAATGGGGCATGTCGGTGTCCTTTGCATGGGGCAGGGCATGAGGAAAACTTTAGTCCGCTTGGTGCGGATGTCCTACTGGGAGCAGGCCTGACTTAGAAATTGCACTGCTTGGCCCGGATTGCTATTGAAACTAAATCGTGAAGCCATGAGTTAAGATCATATGATTGCGCCGCGCCGTTTCTTGCCCTCGATCCCCTCGCTGCTGGCACTGGAGGCGGTGGACCGTCTTGGCAGTGCGTCTGCTGCGGCTGAGGATCTGTCGCTGACGCAAAGCGCCATCAGCCGCCAGCTGAAGCAGCTGGAGGAGCAGATGGGGGTGGATCTGATTGCCCGCGGCGAGATGCGGATGCAGCTGACGCCGGCCGGAACCGGGTTTGCCAAGGAAGCGCGGGCAGTGCTGACGCGGCTGGCGCAGGCCTCGGTGAAACTCAGGGCCAATCCGGATGGCGGCAGCTTTACGCTGTCGATCCTGCCGTCCTTTGGCCTGCACTGGCTGGCGCCGCGGCTGCGGGAGTTTGCCGCTGCGCATCCGGGTATCACGGTGAACCTGCATACCCACAACCTGCCGTTCAGCTTTGACGCGGGCACGGCGCAGGCAGCAATTCATTACGGCACCCGGGACTGGCCGGGGGTGGAATACCTGCCCTTGATGCCGAAACATGTGCTGCCGGTCTGTGCACCGGGGCTGATGGAGGGGCCGGTGGCCTCTCCGGCGGAGCTGCTTAGTTACCCGCTGTTGCATCTGGAGACCCATCCGGACAGTTGGGAACAGTGGTTTCAGATGCATGAGGTGCCGGCCCAGAAGCTGAAGGGCATGCTGTTTGACCAGTCCTCAGCGATGACGCAGGCAGCAGTGCATGGGCTGGGGGTGGCCTTGCTGCCGGACTTCCTGGCGGAGAATGAGATTGCGCAAGGGCGGCTGGCGCTGGCAATGGAGGGGGATGCAGTGAGCCTGGGAGAGTATTTCCTGGTCTGGCCTGCAGATCAGGCGGAGGAGTATCCGCTGATCAAGTTCCGCGAGTGGCTGGTTTCTCAGCTGGAGGAGAATTGAGATGCGCTTGCCGAGTCTGACCCATCTGCGCTGTTTCGAAAGTGCTGCGCGGCATCAGAGCTTCACCGCTGCGGGCGAGGAGCTGGGGCTGACGCAAAGCGCGGTCAGCAAGAAGGTGAAGGAGCTGGAGTCGGACCTGGGGTTTGATCTGTTCCAGCGGGTTGGCCGCGGCGTGGTGCTGACGCCTGCGGGGCAGGGGCTGGCGGCGGACCTGGAGCTGGATCTGGCTGGTTTGCGCGCGACCTTGCAGAAGGCGGCGGCGGCAGGCGCCGGGCGGTCGGCCTTGCGGATTGCGGTGCTGCCGGCCTTTGCCAATCTGTGGCTGATCCCGCGGCTGCCGGATTTCTTTGACCGCCACCCGGAGGTGGAGCTGAGCTTCTCTACCCGGCTGGAGCCGTTTGATTTTGCGCGGGAAAACTTCGATCTGGCGGTGCACTACGGGCTGGACAACTGGCCGGGCACCCATATGGCGCCGCTGTTCGGCGAGGAAATGGTGCCGGTCTGCGCGCCGGGGTTTTATGCGGCGCATCAGCTGGAACTGGCAGCAAATCTGGCGCAGGCGCCGCTGCTGCATCTGGACAGCCGCGCTGGGTCCTGGGCGGAGTGGTTCGAGCGGGCCGGGCTGGCGGGCAGCCCGCGCCAGGACGGGCGGTACTTCGACCAGCACTCGATGGTGATTGCGGCAGCGGCAGCGGGCTTGGGCGCAGCGATTGTGCCCTATGACATGGTGGCGCGGGAGATTACCGCGGGTGATCTGCTGCGGATCCCGGGGCCGGTGCTGGAGTCGCGCAAGCGCTATTTCCTGGTGCGCCCGCACGGGCCGGTGCCTGAAGCAGTGCAGAAGCTGGAGGTCTGGATGCGCAAGCAGTTGCGGACGCGGCCGGATTGACGGGGGCGTCCGGCCGCAGCGCGCGGCGATAGATGCCAAACAGGAATGGATTTTGTCGCAATCGGCCGGTTTTCCGGGCGGCGTCAGCGTTTCATTCTGGCGGGGTGAAACCAGCAGGGAGCCTCAGATATGGCCCAGTTCCGCCGTGCAGCCCGTCTTGACCCGCTTGAGGTCTCGGAGATTCTGACCATCGGCGCCAAGGCTGCCGAAATGAAGCGCCAGGGCGCGCCGGTGATTATTCTGGGGGCAGGCGAGCCGGATTTCGACACGCCGCAGCATATCAAGGATGCCGCGGCGGCAGCTATGCAGGCCGGTGAGACCAAATACACCGCACTTGGCGGCACGCTGGAGCTGCGGCGGGCGGTCCAGGCCAAGTTCAAGCGTGACAACGGGCTGGACTATGCTCTGGATGAAATCACCGCCGGCACCGGGGCCAAGGAAATCCTGTTTGATGCCTTCATGGCCAGCCTCAACCCGGGTGATGAGGTGATCGTGCCAACGCCTTACTGGACCTCTTACTCCGACATTATCCGGATTGCCGGAGGCGAGCCGGTGCTGGTGCCTTGCGGCAGTGAAACCGGGTTCCGGCTGACGGCAGCGCAATTGGAGGCGGCCATTACCCCGTGCACCCGCTGGCTGCTGCTGAACTCGCCGTCGAACCCGGCGGGGGCGGGCTACAGCGCCGCGGACTACAAGCCCTTGCTGGAGGTGCTGCTGCGGCATCCGGATGTCTGGCTGATGGCCGACGACATGTATGAGCACATCACCTATGGCGGGTTTGAATTTGCAACGCCGGCGCAGGTGGAGCCGCGGCTGAAGGACCGGGTGCTGACCATTAACGGCGTATCCAAGGCCTATGCAATGACCGGCTGGCGGCTGGGCTATGCCGGCGGGCCGAAGGATCTGATTGACGCGATGAAAGTGGTGCAGTCGCAGTCGACCTCGCATCCGTCATCGGTGTCGCAGGCGGCAGCGGCGGCGG
>NZ_JWLC01000016.1:27645-78733 GCF_000813745.1 Leisingera sp. ANG-M1
TCCAAGGCCTATGCAATGACCGGCTGGCGGCTGGGCTATGCCGGCGGGCCGAAGGATCTGATTGACGCGATGAAAGTGGTGCAGTCGCAGTCGACCTCGCATCCGTCATCGGTGTCGCAGGCGGCAGCGGCGGCGGCTTTGAACGGCCCACAGGAGGTGCTGGCGGAGCGGCGGGCCAGTTTCCAGGCGCGGCGCGATCTGGTGGTGGAGGCGCTCAATGGCATGGAGGGCATCACCTGCCCGGTGCCGGAGGGGGCGTTCTACACATTCGCCAATTGCGCAGGCGTTTTGGGCAGGCGCACACCCCAGGGCGGGGTGCTGGAAACGGATGCGGATTTCTGTGCCTACCTGCTGGAGCACCACCATGTGGCAGTGGTGCCGGGCCGGGCTTTTGGCATATCGCCCTACTTCCGGATTTCCTATGCCACCTCTGAGGCGGAGCTGCGCGAAGCGCTGACGCGGATAGCGGCTGCGGTAGCGGCGCTGCGCTAGGGCGTAACAGAGCGCCGGGCCCGGCCATGGGCCGGGCAGCGCCCGACCGCGTCAGGGGAGGGCGCTTTCTCCCTTTGGATCAGGCCTGCGCCAGGGAGATCCGGCGGCGGCTGCGGGTGCTTGCCCAGGCCTGCACCAGCTGGCGCTGCAGGGCGGCGGCGGCCAGCCCCAGGGCGATGCCGCCGAAGACCGCCAGCGCATCATTCAGCCCGCTGCGGCCTTCCATCCCGGCCATAGGCATCAGCAGCTCTGGCACAAACCGGTGCAGCAGGTAGATGTGGAAGGCCGCCTGGGCCAGCCGCATCAGCGGCCGCACAGCGATGCGGGGCACCGGCAGGCGCGGGATGAACAGCAGCCCGGCTATAAGGGCAAGCAGCCACATGTATTTGATCCAGCCGCCGTACCAGTTGCCGCCGAGATAGGCCGCCATCGGCATGATCACACAGGCCGCGGCAAGTACCAGCAGCCGTTGCGCCAGCGTGCTTGCGGCGGTGATGCACCAGCCAAGCGCAAACAGGTAGAACACCCAAGGCACTGTGAACTGCGCGCGGCTGCCCATGTTCCAAACCTCGGGAACGCCGAGGCGCAGCGCGACGGCAGACCCCAGGAAGCAGAACCCTGCGCGGAAAGCGCCCTGGTCCGCCAGCCACCGCCGTACCGGCGGCAGCGCAAAGGGCAGGGCGGCCAGCAGCGTCATCTGCAGGTAGGCTTCGATGAACCAGTACAAATACGGCAGCATCAGATGGGTTTCGGGGATGGTCAGGGCAAAGTTGCCGGCCAGGAAAACCGAGACCCAGGGCACCTGCTCCCAGGCCGCGGCATAGGCGGCAAGGATCAGGTAATAGGGGATCAGCACCGCTGCCACGGGTTTGAAAAAGCTGCGCATATCGCCGGATTGCAGTGCTTCCCAGCGGAAACCCGCGACGCTCATTCCCATCAGGATCACCATGGCCGCGGCGCCGCCAAAGACCGGCCAGAAGGTCTGATGCGCGACCACCACGGCGAGTATTGCCAGCACACGGGCTGCAAGATCGAAGGGCAGGCTGGCGGCCGGAGCGGGGGCGGATTGCTCTAGATCCTTGATAGGCATCTCTTCCCAGCCGGCCGGGGCGCCGCCCAAGGCTTCGTCCAGCGCCAGGGACAGCTCGACATGGCGCAGCGAGTCGCCGCCCAGAGAGGCAAAACTGTCGTTGCGGCCCACGGATTGGGGCGCAAAGGCGGCCTGGTAGATGGCCAGCACGTCCTTGGCAGGCTTGCGCCTGGCTGATTGCGCTTTCAGTGCCGGATAGTCGATCTTGCCATTGGCGCGGCGCGGCAGGGATTTCCGGCGCAGCACGGTAAAATGCTGCTGGCCGACACCGGTCAGCCGGGCAGCCAGATCCGCGACGCCAGTGTCCGGTCCGCAGACGGCGATTGAGATACGGCTGTCATCGCCCCAGACCGCGGCCTCGAGCCCCTGTGCGGCAAGCGCGCGCTCGATGGCGTCATGGCCGATGCGCAGGCCTGCGATTTTGGACATGCGGGAGAGCCGGCCGGTGATGTGGTAAAGGCCGTTTGCATCGCGCCGGGCCAGGTCGCCGGTGGCAAGCTCTTCCAGTTCCGCGCCCCGGGTCAGATCGGCATGGCTCTCGGCATAGCCCATCATTACGTTGGGGCCCCGGTAAATCAGCTCGCCTTCGCCTTGGGCGGTGGTTACTTCCTGGCCAGCGGCATTGCGCAGCAGCAGGCGGCCGCCGGGAATGGCGCGGCCTGCGGCGCCGGGATTGTCCTGCGCCAATTCAGGCGGCAGGTAGCTGATCCGGGCGGTCGCCTCGGTCTGGCCATACATCATATAGAAGCGCCCTCCGCGGGTTTGCATCCGGGCAGACCAGGCGCTGACCTGGGCGGGCTCCATGGCGCCGCCGGCCACGGTGAGGGTCTTGATCCGCCCGGGCAGCGCATCGGTGAGGCCGGCGCTTTCCAGCAAGCGGAAGTGATGCGGCACGCCCGCTAGGCTGGTGGCGCCGGAGGCCTCCAGCGCATCCGCAAACCCGGCATCCAGCACCGAACCGGGGGCCAGCCAGAGGCTGGCGCCGGCAGCAAGGTGGGAGTGCAGAACCGAAAGCCCGTAGGAGTAATGCAGCGGCAGGATCAGTGCGGCCCGGTCCTTGGGCTGGATCTCAAGGTAGTCCGCGATGGCCAGGGCGTTGCTGTCCAGGGCCTGGGCCGATAGGCGCACGCCGCGGCCGTGGCCAGTGCTGCCCGAGGTTTGCAGCAGCAGGGTGAGGTCCGGGTGAATGGCTGCCGCCGCGTGGGAATGGGCCAGCAGCTGCCAGCAACCGTCCAGGCAGCGGAAGCTGGCAGCGGGGCGGAAGCGCTCCTCAAGTTTGGCTGCTGTGGCGGCGTCGCCGGCCGGTAGAGGCATCACCGCGTGGCCTGCAGCCAAGGCGCCGAGATAGGCGATGATGGCTTCGGGATCGGCCGCGGCCTCAACTGCGATCAGCTGCCGGTCCTGGGGCAGAAGCTTGCCGAATTGCCCGGCGGCGTCGGCCAGGCCGGCATAGGTCAGCATTTCCCCGGCGCCCCAGCTCAGGCAGGGGCGGGCTCCGCGGGCGCGCAGTCTGGCCAGATCAAAAAACATCCGAAACTCCTTCGAGCGCGGCGGTTAAGATGATTTACAAAATCTGTCAATTATTATTGGCCGGACAGAATCGGCCCGTGCGAACTGCTGCCGGGCGGCCGTGGAGCGGAGGGAATTCCGGCACCGCTGCCGCTGTTCCACCGGGTTGGGCAGTTGTTAAAACACGGGGCACTGCCTTATCCTTGCCGGTGCTGAGCAAGCAGCATCCGGGTCCGCGGGCAGGGTTTAACCCGCTTGTTTTCTAACGAATGCGCCGGCGCTGAAGGCCGGGCTGGAAGCGGATGTGGCCCTGGCGACGAGAACTTTCTGAGACCTGCGGTGAGTGCGGGCTGGTACAATTGATACAAGTTTCCGGTGTCTGGACGCATTCCGGAAAACTGCCGCGGCTACAATGGTACTGGCCTGACAAACTGGAAACGATTGGGAAGTGAAATCAAATGTGCCAAGGATATCTCCGCATTGCCGCTTTTGCCGCCGTTGTCTGCCTGCTGATGGCGGTTGCTCGGCCTGCCGCTGCCAGCGGTGTGCAATTGCCGCCCGGCAATCTGAATGGTGCAAGCAACACGTGCCCGGAGGGCGCAGCAAGCGCGGAGTTTCTTTCGGAACGCAATAGCAGGAAGATGCGCCCCGGGCAGCGCCTAGCAGTCGAGGCGCGTGCGGGTGACGACTTCAAGATGAAATGCACGCACGATGGGGTGGAGATTTCGGTCGGCACCGGATGCTTTTTCGATGGTTACGTAATTGCAGGGTTCGAACCCGGCGCAATGCGGATCGCCTGCTATGAAGGCAGCATTCCGGCTGAATGGCGCGCTTCGGAATAATAAAACTCCCGAGTGGGAAAACTGCTCTGTACACGCTGAGAAGTCTGCCGTGCAGAAGTGCTCCAGGACATCGGGGCTGCCGCCAGCTTGCGGCAGCGTTGCGCAGACAAAACGCCTGAGGACTGCAGTTTCCTGGCGTGCGCGCCTTGTTATGGCCTGGTATTATTGGCCTTCCCGGCGCGGCAGCCCGGTTCGCGCTGGTGTCAGCCTGGAAAGTATTGCCCGGCTGGAATGCCTGCGGAACAACTTTCGTGCGGTCGCGCTATGCCTGCCATCGCCATTCGGCAGGCAGGGTTCCAGCGCCATGTTTCGTTAATCGCCCGATGTAAGGCAGCTTTTGAGCAGTTCGGGGTAATGCGCTCCGCCCCCCCCCGCGCAGGTCGCATGTAATGAGAGTTATGGTAAATAAGCTCAATTCTGGGATTTACAGGCCGTGCAACTGGCAACCTGCAGGCCTGGGTTTGTTCATGGCCATCTTCGGCGCTGATTTCCTGCCAGCTGACTTTTTCTCTTGGCGGCTGAACCGGAAGCATGTAATCAATCTGTGATCACAGATTAGGAGGCTGAAGGAATCAGATGCCCGTCACCCAAGCGATCACCGCAGACGCGCTGCGCCAGGAATTGACCGAGCTGAAGAAACTGGACCGGAGCCAGGCGCGCACGATGCCGCCCGGATTTTACACTTCAGGCGATTTTCACGAACTGGAGAAGGAGCATATTTTCAGGCGTGAATGGGTCTGCGTCGGCCACACAGGCGAAGTGCAGGAACCGGGCGATTTCTTTACCACCGAGGTGGCGGGCGAGCAGCTGCTGGTGACCCGCGGCCATGACGGCGAGGTGCATGTGCTGTCCAACGTGTGCCGTCACCGCGGCAACCTGGTCGAGACCGAAGCCTCGGGCAAACGCCGCAGCTTTGTCTGCCAGTACCACGCCTGGACCTATGCCACCGACGGGGCGCTAAAGACGGCGCCGCTGATGAAGAACGCCAAGAATTTCGAAATGAAGGGCTGCCGCCTGCCGCAATTCAAAACCGAAATCTGGAGCAATTTCATCTTTGTCAATTTGGACGGCACCGCCGAGCCTCTGGCGACGCAGCTAGAGGTGCTGG
Source organism: Leisingera sp. ANG-M1 (assembly GCF_000813745.1). Taxonomy (GTDB): domain Bacteria; phylum Pseudomonadota; class Alphaproteobacteria; order Rhodobacterales; family Rhodobacteraceae; genus Leisingera. Next base: position 32,687 of record NZ_JWLC01000016.1, read on the forward strand.
ACGGCATCCTGCACAACTATCACAACGAGCAGCGCAACCTGCTGTTCACCGATGAAGGGGTCTGGAACACCAACTGGAAAAACCTGACCGAGAACTTCATGGAGGGCTATCACCTCTTTGCCACCCACCCCAAGACGCTGCAGCCGATGACGCCGACACAGCTGTGCCGCAAGGTGCCGGGCGAGCCGCGCTGGACCGCCTACCGGTCTTATTACGACCCGGAATTTCCGCCGCGCGGGCCCTTCCACGAGGACATGACCGAAGATGAGCAGCGCAACACCGTGCTGTTCAACATCTTCCCCAGCTTTGTGGTGGCGGTGGCGGCGAATTACACGCTGTATCTGTGTCTGCGCCCTGCCGGTGCGGACAAGGTGGCGATCCGCTGGGGGGTTGCGGGCTTCAAGACCGATCCGCAGGATCCGGAGGTCACCGCCTATGTGGATCTCTGCAAGTCCTTCAACGCGGAGGACCGGGAGAAGCTGGAAACCCTGCAAGTAGCTCAGAACACGCGCTATTTCCAGAACGGGCCACTGGCGCCGGATGATCTGGAGGGCACTATCTGGGACTTCCTGGGCTACATGGGCCGGATGCTAGGCGCCGACCGCGATCTGTAACCGCAACGCCTGAAAGACGACAAGAAAAGGAAACGCGCGATGATCAAGACCCGTGCCGCCGTTGCCGTGGCTCCCGGCAAGCCGCTGGAGATTATGGACGTGAACCTGGAAGGCCCGAAAGCGGGTGAGGTTCTGGTGGAAATCAAGGCGACCGGCCTGTGCCATACGGACGAATTCACCCGCTCGGGCGACGACCCCGAAGGCATCTTTCCGGCGATCCTGGGCCATGAGGGCGCCGGCGTCGTGATCGAGGTCGGCGAAGGCGTGACCTCGCTGAAACCGGGCGACCACGTGATCCCGCTCTACACCCCGGAATGCCGCGAGTGCGACTACTGCCTGAACCCGAAAACCAACCTCTGCCAGGCGATCCGCTCGACCCAAGGCCAGGGCCTGCTGCCCGACGGCACCACCCGGTTCTCGATGGAGGACGGCACCCCGATCCACCACTACATGGGCTGCTCGACCTTCGCCAACCACACCGTGGTGCCGGAAATCGCGCTGGCGAAAATCCGTGAGGACGCGCCGTTTGACAAGGTCTGCTACATCGGCTGCGGCGTCACCACCGGCATCGGCGCGGTGATCAACACCGCCAAGGTGGAAATCGGCTCGCGCGCGGTGGTCTTCGGCCTCGGCGGCATCGGGCTGAACGTGATCCAGGGCCTGCGGCTGGCCGGTGCCGACCAGATTGTCGGCGTTGACCTGAACCCGGGCAAGGTGGAGATGGCCAAGCACTTCGGCATGACCGATTTCGTCAACCCGGCCGAGGTCGAGGGCGATCTGGTGGCGCATCTGGTGGAGCTGACCGGCGGCGGCGCGGACTATACCTTTGATGCCACCGGCAATGTGAACGTGATGCGCACGGCGCTGGAATGCGCGCACAAGGGCTGGGGTGAATCGATCATCATCGGCGTGGCGCCTGCCGGGGCCGAGATCTCGACCCGTCCGTTCCAGCTGGTCACCGGCCGGTCCTGGCGCGGCACCGCCTTCGGCGGCGCCTCGGGGCGCACCGACGTGCCGAAGATCGTCGACTGGTACATGGACGGCAAGATCGAGATCGACCCGATGATCACCCACAAGCTGACGCTGGATCAGATCAACGAGGGCTTTGATCTGATGCACGAAGGCAAATCGATCCGCGCCGTGGTGGAATTCTAAAGCCGCCAACGGTTCGAAACGAAGAAACGCAGGCCTTAGGGCCTGCGTTTTTAGTTGCCGGCTGCCAGTTCGCAGAATCGTTAACTGCCCTCATGATCAGCTTTCGCTGGCGGTCTCCACCGCGTCCAGGCTGACGCCATAGCCCCAGAGGCAGCGCAGGTGTTTCAGCACCTCTTCCTGATCCTCTTCGTCCAGATGGATGCCGTCCCGCACAGTGTGCGTCAGCTTCAGTTCGCGATCGCCACGCAGGTCGGCATCGGTCACCTGAATATCCGGCTCCAGATAGGCCAGATCATACTGTTTGGCCAAATCGCGGCGGATCGCCTTGTAGCCCGCCCGGTTGTGGATCTGGCTCACCACCAGATTGGGCAGATCCGCGTCATTTGTCAGGGTGAACAGCTTGAACTTGCGGATCAGGTTCGGCGACAGGAACTGCTGGATAAAGCTTTCATCGCGGTAATTTGCCCAGGCCTCGCGCAGCACCTTGCGCCAGTCAGGGTCACCGGCAAAGTCCGGGAACCATTCGCGATCCTCATCCGTCGGGTCCTGGCAGATGCGGCGGATGTCCTGCATCATCGCAAAGCCCAGCGCATAAGGGTTCAGCCCTGAGAACCGCGGGTCGTCATACTCCGGCTGCATCACCACATTTGTGTGGCTGTGCAGCATTTCCATATAGGCCCCTTGGGTGATCTGACCCTGCTCATAGAGCTTGTTGATGATGTAATAGTGCACGAAGGTCGCGCAGCCCTCGTTCATCACTTTGGTCTGTTTCTGCGGGTACAGATACTGAGCCAGCATCCGCACGATGCGAAGAAGCTCGCATTGCCAGGCGTCCAGAACCGGGCTGTGTTTCTCCAGGAAATAGAGGATGTTTTCCTGCGGAAGGTTCATCATCTTGCGGCGCGCGCTGTAAGAGGCGTCCTCTACCTCTTCCAGTTTGTCACGGCCCAGTGTCGAGTCAGTCCAGATGTCCAGCACGCTCTGGCCGCTTTCGTAGCCTTCACGCACCTTCTGCATCGCCACCAGCTCTTCAGTAGTTGGCTTGGGCGGGCGGCCATAGCGGAACACACCCTGGGACTGCATCGCATGGGCGGCGTCCAGCACCTCCTCGACGGCGCTGAGGCCATAGCGCTCTTCGCAGGCAGCGATGTAGTTCTTGGCAAAGGCCAGATAGTCGTGAATGCCGGCCGCGTCTGTCCATTGCTGGAACAGATAGTTGTTCTTGAAGAAATGGTTATGGCCAAAGGCCGCATGCGCCATCACCAGTGTCTGCATCGCCATGGTGTTTTCTTCCATGTTGTAACTGATGCAGGGGTTGGAATTGATGACGATTTCATAGGCCAGCCCCTGGCGGCCAGTTCGATAGAGCGCCTCGTCCCGGGCGAAATGCTTGCCGAAGGACCAGTGCTGATACATCAGCGGCAGGCCGACGCAGGAATAGGCATCCAGCATCTGCTCGGCCGAAATGATTTCGATCTGGTTGGGATAAACGTCCAGCCCGAGGTCGCCCAGCGCGATCTCCTCGATCGCGTCGCGCGCTTTCTCCATAAGTTCAAAGGTCCATTCCGGCCCGTCGAACAGCGGCTCGCGCGCCTTTTCAGCTGCCTGCATTCTGCGCCCCTTTCACCTTGGGAAGGAAGAACTCCCGGAAGATCGGATAGATATGGCCGGGCTGCGAAACCCGCTGCATTTCGAAATGCTGCGCCTGCTCTTTCACCTCGCGGTAGTTTTGCCACAGGTCTTCGCCTGCTTCCGGGTTGTTCAGCAGCATCTCGGCCGCTTCGTCCACGATCTCCACATAAGCGTAGAACTGGCTCACCGGCAGCAGATCATTCAGAAGCAGGTTTTTGCACCTGACCGAGTCATTGCCGAAGTTTTCGCCATCCGAGGCCTGGGCGCCGTAGATGTTCCACTCATCCGGCGGATAGCGCTCTTCGATGATTTCCTTCATCTTTTCCAGCGCGGTCGACACGATGGTGCCGCCGGTTTCGCGGGCATAGAAGAAGGTTTCCTCATCGACTTCCTGGGCGTGGTGAGTATGGCGCACGAACACCAATTCTGTGTGCTCGTAGCAGCGCTCCAGGAACAGGTGCAGCAGCAGGAAGAAGCGTTTCGCCAGATCCTTCTCGCGCTCCTGCATGGAACCGGACACATCCATCAGGCAGAACACAACGGCGCGGGAGTTGCGGATCTTCTCGGGCACAAAGGTGTCGTAGCGCAGATCCAGCGGATCGATGTAACCAACCACCTTGCGCTTGCGGATGATGCCTTCCAGCCGTTTCTTCAGCTCATCCAGGAAAGCCTCCTGCGGCGCGGTGCGCTCGTCCAGCGCCTCCAGCTCGGCGATTTGCTCTTCAAGCTCCTTCTGGGTTTTTGTCGTGGGGCGCTGCAGCGCAATGCGGCGGCCCAGAGAATTGCGCATGGTGCGCACCAGGTTGAGGTTGTTGGGCGTGCCCGCCGTGGTGAGGCCCGCGCGGCGGGTGCCAATGGTCTCGGTTTCCACCGTTGCCTTTTCGACCAGGTCCGGCAGTTCCAGCCCTTCGAACAGGATTTCCAGGTATTCCTCCTGGGTCAGGGTGAAGGAAAACTCGTCCTCGCCATCCCCGTCTTCGGAGGCCTTGCGGCCGCCCTCGCCTGCGCCGCCCTGCGGCCGTTTGATGGTGTCGCCGACAACAAAATCCTTGTTGCCGGGCAGCACATGGCGGCGGGTGCCGCCTTTTGAGGAGTGAAAGAACCGCGGCTCTTTCAGACCTTTTGAAGGTATGGTGACCTTTTCGCCTTCGTCCGGGACGCCGCTGCCGCTTTGGATCGACTTCCCCCGGACCGACTGATCGACGCGCTCCTTAATATTCTCCCGGGCCCGCCGCAGGAACCGTTGCCGGTTCCCGAGGCTTTTGCCCTTCGGATTGGCGCGCCTGTCGATGAAATGATGCATGTTGCACAGCGCTCCTCTTTAGCCCGCCTTGTTGACGCGCATGTACCATTCGACCAGACGCCGCACCTGGCGGTCGGTATAGCCGTGGCCGCGCATCCGCTCGACGAACTCCTGGTGCTTGCCTTCGGTCTTGCTGTCCTTCTTGGACCCGAAGGAGATCACCGGCAGCAGTTCCTCGACCTGGCTGAACATGTGCTTCTCGATCACATCGCGCAGCTTCTCATAGGAGTTCCAGGCCGGGTTCTTGCCGGTGTTCGCACGGTGGCGCAGGGCAAACTTCACAACCTCGTTGCGGAAGTCCTTGGGATTGGCGATGCCCACCGGCTTCTCGATCTTGGAGAGCTCGGCATCCAGCACCTCGCGGTTGTAAAGCTGGCCGGTGTCCGGATCCTTGTAGTCCTGCTCCTCGATCCAGGCGTCAGCATAGGAGATATAACGGTCAAAGACGTTCTGGCCGTACTCGGTATAGCTTTCGAGGTACGCCTTCTGGATCTCGTTGCCGATGAACTCCTCGTAGCGCGGTGCCAGTTCGGTCTTGATGAACTCAAGATACTTCTGCTCCGTCTCCTGGGGGAACTGCTCGCGTTTGATCATCTGCTCCAGCACATACATCAGATGCACCGGGTCCGCCGCGACCTCGTCCGTGTCGAAGTTGAAGGTGGTCGACAGCACCTTGAAGGCAAAGCGGGTGGAAATGCCGTTCATCCCCTCGTCCACGCCGGCACGGTCCTGATATTCCTGCACCGTCTTGGCCTTGGGGTCGGTGTCCTTCAGGCTCTCGCCGTCATAGACCCGCATCTTCGAGTAGAGGTTCGAATTCTCATGCGGCTTCAGGCGGGTCAGCACCGAGAAGCGGCTGAGGATCTTCAGCGTCTCCGGCGCGCAGGGCGCGTTGCGCAGCTCGCTGTTCTCGATCAGTTTGTCGTAGATCATCGACTCGTCCGAGACGCGCAAGCAGTAGGGCACCTTGACGATCGACACCCTGTCGATGAAGGCCTCGTTGTTCTTGTTGTTCTTGAAGCTCTGCCATTCGCTCTCGTTCGAGTGCGCCAGGATCAGGCCGTTGAATGGGATCGCACCGAAGCTTTCGGTGCCCATATAGTTGCCTTCCTGGGTCGCCGTCAGCAGCGGGTGCAGCATTTTGATCGGCGCCTTGAACATCTCGACAAATTCCAGGATCCCCTGGGTCGAGCGGTTCAGGCCGCCGGAGAAGCTGTAGGCATCCGGGTTGTCCTGGCTGAAATGCTCCAGCTGGCGGATGTCGACCTTGCCGACCAGGGTCGAGATATCCTGGTTGTTCTCATCGCCCGGCTCCACCTTGGAAACACAGATCCGGCGCAGCCGCGACGGATACAGGCGCACAACCGAGAACTTGTTGATATCGCCGTCAAATTCATCCAGCCGCTGCACCGCCCAGGGCGACATCAGCCCCGGCAGCCGGTGCTGGGCAATGCCGTATTCCTCTTCCAGCACCTTGCCCATGCGGACCGGATCAAACAGACCCAGCGGGCTTTCGAAGATCGGCGAGATCTGGTCGCCAGCCTTCAGCACATAGATCGGCTGATCCTCGACCAGGCGCTTCAGACGTTCCGCCAGCGAGGATTTGCCGCCGCCGACCGGACCCAGAAGGTAGAGGATCTGCTTGCGCTCCTCCAACCCTTGCGCGGCGTGGCGGAAATAGCCGACGATGCGCTCGATAGTGTCTTCCATGCCGTAGAAGTCGTGGAAAGCGCTGTAGCGCTTGATCGTGCGGTTCTGAAAGATCGGCCCGAGCCGCGCGTCCTTGGACGTGTCCACCAGCTCTTCTTCGCCAATGGCCTTCAGCATCCTCTCGGCGACGTTTGCGTACAGGCTGGGATCGTCACGGCAGGCGTTCAAATAGTCCTGCAGCGGCATCTCCTGCTCGCGCGTCTCGCCGTACTGCTCTGCAAAAAGTTCGGCAATGTCTTTCATCTTGGATCAAGCCTCCTGGGTTTACTTGGCGCCGTTCCTCCTGGCGTTTTAAGTTCGCGCACAGACACAGGGCCCAGCACGTGGGCATAGGTGTCCGCGTCAGTGTTGAGTTCTGATTTCTGCTCGGCGCCGCTGCTGGCGTCATACGTCCGGCTGGCCGCTCTTGGCGGCGGCCTGCGCCCGGATACCAGGGCTATCGGCGTCGTGTTACTTACTCTCGAGCTTACACCAATTACGAACTTCTTACTATCTGAAAGTGGTGTACTTTTAATTAATTGCCAGAAACTTTTATGGGAAATTCTCATCACATCGCGGCGATCAGCACTGCAGCACGCAGCTTCTGCAGCGCGGCATTTCAAGGGCTTCCACGCAACCCGCCACCACAGATTGAAGGGCGCTGCCGCGCCTCGCCCGCACAACTCCCAAAGCCCGCCGAAGCACGCGCCTTTTCAGCCTTGCCGCAGAGTTCCTGGCAAAAATAAGGCACCACCCGCCCCTTGCCGGCTGCAGATTGAATCATCACAGCGGCGTGAAAAAGCTTAAAAAATCTGCGGCAGTCAGGACACGGTTGCTGCAAAATTCGCTTCAAGTCCGGCCTGCATGCTCTGGACAGCACAGAAAAAATCGTCACAGTATGGCCTCAAAATGGCCGCAAAAGACGGCCGCTGGGCAAAAGTACAGGCAAACGGAACCACGCTGCGCAGGCCAATTTCAGGCCGCGCCGCTAACACAGATGAGCGGTAAACAATGAGCACGGTCGCATATATTACCCGCGATATGGCGGGCACAACGCAGCATGGAAATTTCTCCGAGGGCACCCCGGCGAGCATTGATGCCGGCCCTGTAAAGGACCTCTCCCTCAATCTCAGCCCGGCAGATGTCGAAAGCTATGCCCGCCGCGGCAGCGATCTGCACATCACCTTGGCTAACGGCCAGGAACTGGTGCTGGAAAACTACTATTCCTTCAACGCAACCGGCGGTAAAAACCTGTTCCTCAGCGAGGAAGGCGAGTTCATTGAAGTGGTTCTGGAGGACAAGGCGGGCGGCATGCTGTTTGCCACCTACGAACCGCTTGAACTTGCTGGAAAATGGAGCGCCTACGACGAGCTGGTGTTTCTGGACGTTGACCGGATTGAGCCGGTGGTTGCGCCGCTGGCGGCGCCGCTGTTCGGAGGCCTGGGCGCGGCCGGCGCTGCAGCCGGCGTTGTTGGCGCTGCAGTAGTTGCCGGCGGCGGCGGCGGCAACGGCGGGGATGGCGGCAACGGCAATGTCGAGCCGACGGTGGACAACCCCGATGCGACCTTTCCGATCTCCGGCTCCACCACGACGCCTGTTGAGATCACCGGCACCGGCGCCCCCGGCTCCGAGGTCACGGTCACCATCGGCACCTCCACCGAAACGACCACAGTGGATGATGACGGCAAATGGTCGGTCACCTTCCCGGTCGACAGCCTGCCGGAAGACGGCGATTACTCTTCCGTGGTGCGTGTCGTCGACCCCGATGACGAAGAATTCGAGCTGGACGGCCCCGATGTGGTAATCGACACCACCCCGCCGGAAGCCGAGATCACCAGCGGCGCGGTCTCGACCGGCGATACCGTCAATGGCGAGGAGCAGGCCGCAGGCCCGGTGATCACCGGCACTGGCGAGCCCGGCGCAACGGTGTCTCTTGAAATCGACGGCGCCACCCAGACCACAACCGTGGCAGAAGACGGCACCTGGTCGGTCACCTTTGCACCGGAAGAGATCCGCGAAGGCGAATACGAGACCGAAATCACCATCACCACGACCGATGACTTCGGCAACAGCTCGACCACAACCGATACGCTGGCTGTGGACACCGTGGCCCCGCCGGTGGCGCTGGACACGGTCGAAGGCGACGACATCATCAACGCCGCAGAGGCGTCGGACGGGGTGGTCCTGTCCGGCACCGGCGAAGCCGGCGCCTCGATCCTGGTGGAGTTCCAGGGCGCGACCCGCACCACAACGGTTGGCGAGGACGGCACCTGGTCGGTGAACTACGGCGCGGCCAAGATCACCGACGGCGATTATGACAGCGAGGTGAAAATCACCAGCGCTGATGCCCACGGCAACACCACTGTCGAAACAAGCACTGTCCGGATCGACACCACGGTGAACGCTGGGCTGGACAGCGGCCAGGCAGGCGGCGACGACATGATCAACGCGGCGGAAGCTGCGGCCGGTGTGACACTGACGGGCACTGCTGACGCCGGCGCCACGGTCGAAGTCACTTTCCAGGGCATCACCCGTTCCGTCACCGCAGGCGAAGACGGCACCTGGAGCGTGGACTTTGCCGCTTCGGAAATCGCGGCAGGCGAATACGACGCCCCGGTCAGCGTCACCGCAACCGACGCCAACGGCAATACCGAGACCGTGGACGGCACCTTGCGGGTGGACACTGCAACCGAGGTTGCCATTGACGCGAACCAGGCGGGCGGCGACGACATTGTCAACAATTCGGAGGCCAATGCAGGGCTGACCCTGACCGGCACCGGCGAGCCGGGCGCTGCGGTCAGCGTGACAGTCGAAGGCGTCACCCGCGAAGCGACGGTCGGCGATGACGGCACCTGGGCCGCGGTTTTCGAGGCGGGCGCGCTGCCCGCCGGCGAATATGACACCACGGTCAGCGTCACCCCGACCGACACAGCCGGGAACACGGCAACCGCCACTGCCGATCTGCATGTCGACACGCTGGTCGACCCGCTGACCCTCGATTCCGGCGTCGAAGGCGACGATGTCGTCAACCTGACCGAACGCAGCGACGGGGTGACCCTGACCGGCACGGTGGAGCCGGGCTCAACCGTTGTGGTGCAGCTGGGCAGTGCAACTGAAACCGCTACGGTGGACGCTTCCGGAAACTGGAGCGTGGATTTTGCAGCCGCGGACATTCCCGAGGGCAGCTATGATGCCGATGTGGTGGTGACTGCCACCGATGCGGCCGGCAATACCGCGGAAATCAATGACACGCTGGCGATTGACACCGAAGTCTCGCCGCTGTCCGCGGATGCCGCGGCCGGCGACGGCGTGGTGAACCTGGCCGAGCGCGGCGCCGGCCTGACCTTGACTGGCACTGTGGAGCCGGGCTCGGAAGTACGCGTCACCGTCGGCGGCGTCACCCGCACGGCAGCTGTGGCAGACGATGGCAGCTGGAGCGCGGCCTTTGAACCGGGCGACCTGCGCGAAGGCACTTATGACACGACCGCGGAAATTCAGGCAACCGATGCGGCTGGCAACACCCGGACCATTACCCAGGACTTCAGCGTCGACACCGAGTATGACGCCCCGGACATCGGTGACGTCATCAGCACCGGCACCGGCGTCAGCGGCTTCTTCAGCGAAGACTTCGAGGCCGGCGATACGGCGCATGAGCTGACGGCCGCAGGCGGCGTCTCGGACATCACCGGCACGGAAACCGCCCTGACCGGCGGCCGGACCCTGTTCGACTTTGACAACGATGTGCCGGACGGATCGCACCTGGTGGTTAACCGCGTGGATGATGCCGGCAACAGCTCCGGCACCATGGTGGTTCTCGAAGATGGCGCAGGCGCCGATGTGCTGGACCATGCAGGCCTGTCGCAGTTCAACATCGACGAGCTGAACCTGGTGCATGCAGACGCCGTCGACCTGACCCTGACCGAGGCGGATATCAACGCGCTGTCGGGCAACTCCGACACCCTGACGGTGCACGGCGAGTCGGACGACACGCTCACCATCACCGGCGCGACCAAGGTCGGCACCGAGACCATCGATGGCGAAACTTACAACGTCTACACTCTCGGCGACGACGGCACCACGGTGATCGTTGATGATGAAATCAACACCGTGATCTGATCTACCGGCCCGGCGGCTTCTGACTGGCGGGCCCAAGACTTTGAAAAGCCTTGAACAAAAGGGCAAAGGGCAGGATGCAACCGGGACGCTTTCTTTGCGCCATCGCAGTGATGTGCAGCCTGTCGGCCTGCGCCCAGGCACCGCTGCCCGGCGGTGCCGATGATGCCCCGCGCAGCAATTTCACCCAAACCGGCGAAAACACGTCAGAGGTCATCCAGGACCTGATGGAGCGCCGTTCGCTGCTCGCCCCCGGCAGTGCCTATGGCGAAGTGGCCGAGGCCGCCATTGCCGCATCGGCCCGCGCCGCTGAAGCCGAGCTGATTGGCGCCAAGCTGCGCGCCGAGGCAGCGTCCAAGAACTGGCTTCCGACTTTGGGGCCTTCGGTCAGCCTGACCGATCTGGGCGATGTGGTTGCCGGGCTGCTGATCGAGCAGGTTCTGTTTGATAACGGCCGCCGCAAGGCGGAGCGGGAATTCGCTGCCGCGGATGTCGAGGTTGCGGCTGTCAACCTCTCGCAGGACATGAACACCCGGGTGGAATCTGCGGTTGGCCTTTATGCAGCAGCGCTCCGCGGCGACGAACAGGCTGCCTATGGAAACCGTGCGCTTCACCGGATGCAGGAATTCCGCCGCATCGTGCAGGGCCGTGTCGATGGCGGGGTGTCCGACCGCGCCGACCTCAATGTGGTGGACAGCAAGATCAGCGGCATCCGCACATCCACCGCAACCGCCCAGGATGCGGCCGCTACCGCCCGCGCCGAGCTGCAGGCAATGACCGGCCGGGCCTTTCCGCAGAAACCCTCGCATCTGGACATCGGCACCCCGCCGGAACAGGTGCAGTTTCTGTCCGTGCTCAAGGCCGGTGCCGAAGCCAACCGCACTATCGCGCAGGCCAAGTCCGGCCGTGCCGGGCTGCTGCCGCAGCTTTCGGCGGCCCACAACCTGACCACAGACGGTTCCGGTTCCGGCTTGACGCTGAATACCGGCCAGCCGCTGGGGCTCGGCACGCCTGCCGCCATTCAAGCGCTGGAGGCCTCCAAGGAGGCTGCCACCCGCCAGGTCGGCGAGGCTGAGGAAGCCGCGCGGCGCACCTACAGCCGTCAGGTGCAGCAGATCGCCTCCTACCGGCGCCAGGAGGGTGAAACCGCAGCCCTGGTGAACCGCAGCCGCGAGACTTACCGATTGTTCCAGAAACAGTTTGAGGCCGGGCAGCGGCCGGTGATGGAAGTGATCCAGGTCTACGAGGAGCTGGTGCGCCGCGAGCAGGCCTATATCGACGCGAAATACGAGGTGGTGCTGATCCAGCTGCAGCTGGCGCGCGACCTGGGGCTTCTGGCCGATGGGGACAAGATTTGACCGACACGACCCAACCCCCGCCCCGCTCAAAGCCCGCCTCCGGCAAGAAACCGGTGCTGCGGGCTGTGCCCGTTTCCAGCACCCCCGGCGCCCTGCCAGAGGTGAAACCAGCGGCCAACACCCCCTCCCCTGCTCCGCGGCCGGAACCCGAGGCCGCGGCAAAGCCGAAACAGCAGGAGCCGCAGCCCGAAGTCGGCTCGCTGCTGGAGGGCGCTGCCGCGCGGATCCAGCACCGCGCCAGCCTGATTGCCACCTTGGCCGCCCTGAAGGGCAGCGAAGTGCCGGTCAGCGACATTGCCGCCTTCCTGTGGAGCGAAACCCCGGGTGACCTGTCGCTGCATTCCCTGGCCAAAGCGGTGCATACCGCCGGGCTGCAGCCGAAGATCCTCGAAAAGCAAACACTGAACCCGGCCCTGTGGCCGGCTTTGGCGGTCATGTCCGGCGGCCAATGCGTGCTGGTTCTGAGCCAGACCGAGGACGTGCTGACCATTTACGACACCTCCTGTGCAGATAACCGCACCGAGGTTCCCGTTGGCGAGTTCGCCCCCTACTTCACCGGCACCGTGCTGTCGGCCCGCCCGTCGCTCAAGCAGATGGCGGCCAAGCACACACCGCAGATCGATCCGGGCCACTGGTTCTGGAGCGAGTTTCCCAAGTACCGCCGCCAAGTTGGCGAGATCATGCTGGGCTCGCTGGTGGCCAATATCCTTGCAGTCTCGGTGGCGCTGTTCTCCCTGCAGGTCTACGACCGGGTGGTGCCGCACCAATCTCATGCGACGCTGTGGGTGCTGGCCGTCGGCGCCTTCCTGGCAATTGCGCTGGAGGCGATGCTGAAGCTGGCCCGTGCGCGCCTCACTGATGCTTCCGGACGCCAGATCGAACTCTCGGTTCAGCACAATCTGATGCGCCGCCTGATCGGCATGCGTTCGGACAAGAAACCTTTGCCGCCCTCGGGCCTGTTTGCTGCCATGCGGGATTTCAGCTCGGTGCGGGAGTTCTTTACCTCCTCAACTATTTCCACGCTCGCGGATATTCCCTTTATCGCCGTCTTCCTGCTGCTGGTCGCCTCGATTGCTGGGCCAGTGGTCTGGGTGATTGTGGCCGGCGGCATCCTGATGCTGCTGCCTGCATACTTCATGCAGAAGAAGATGATCGCTCTGACCCGGCAGACGCAGGGCGCGAATGCCAAGGCCGGCCGTCTGCTGCATGAGGTGGTAACCGAGCTCGACACTGTGAAAACCCAGCGCGGCGAGGAACGGGTACTGCGGCTGTGGGACGAGCTGAACACGCTGTCCTCACACTCCGCGACCGAGCAGCGCAAACTGTCCAGCGCCCTCACCTACTGGTCGCAGGGCGTGCAGCAGGCGACCTATATCACTGCCGTTGTGCTGGGCACGCTGCTGGTGTTTGCCGGCGAGTTCACGGTCGGCACCATCATCGCCACCGGCATTCTGACCAGCCGGACGCTCGCACCGCTGACCCAGTTTGCCGCGACCCTGGCACGCTGGAGCAACGTCAAGGCGGCACTCGAGGGGCTGGACGCCATCGCGCAGGCGCCGCAGGAGAAGGAACAGGAACGCACCTACCTGCGCCGCCAGAAGCTGGAAGGCCGGTTTGAGCTGCGCGAGATCATGTTCCGCTATGACGATGACGCCGCCCCGACCGTGGATGTGCAGGGCGTGGCCATCACTCCAGGCCAGAAGGTTGCCGTGCTGGGCGTCAACGGCTCTGGCAAGTCCACTTTGCTGAAACTTCTGTCGGGCCTCTACGCGCCGGACCGCGGCCGCATCATGCTGGACGGTACCGATATGGCCCAGATCGATCCGCGCGATCTGCGCGCGGGCATCGGCTACCTCAGCCAGGACGTACGGCTGTTTGCCGGCTCCTTGCGCGACAACCTGAACCTAAACCAGCTGGAGCGCGACGACGAACGGCTGATGGAGGCGCTGGAATTCGCTGGCCTCGGCGCCCATGTGCGCAGCCACCACAAGGGGCTGGACCTGGAGATCAGCGATGGCGGCCACGGGCTGTCGATCGGCCAGCGCCAGTCGATCGGCTGGGCGCGGCTGTGGCTGCAGAACCCCTCGGTCGTGCTGCTGGACGAGCCCACCGCCGCCTTGGACCAGACCCTGGAACGCACCCTGGTCAGCCGCCTGGAAAGCTGGCTTGAGGGCCGCACCGCTGTGATCGCCACCCACCGGATGCCGATCCTGTCGCTGACCAACCGCACCCTGATCCTGCAGTCGGGCCGGATGGTGGTTGACGGGCCGCGTGACCAGGTTCTGGCGCATCTGGCAGCAGGAGACGGCAAATGACCATGGCCTTGCATGACCCCTACGGCACCGCCGAAACACCGCGCAGCGCCAGCCGCATCATCTACCTGGCGCTGGCGGCGGTGCTGACCTTCCTGATCTGGGCGGCCTTTGCATCCATCGACGAAATTGTGCGCGGCGAGGGACAGGTGGTTTCCTCCTCCCGCGCCCAGATCGTGCAGAACCTTGAGGGTGGCATTCTGGCCGAGCTGCACGTGCGCCAGGGCGATGTAGTGAGCGCGGGCCAGGTGCTGGCCAAGCTGCAGGATACCAAGTTCCGCACCGCCGCGGATGAGCTGCAGAACCAGATCGACGCGCTGGAGATCAAGCGCCACCGGCTGGAAGCGCAGATGAAGGGCGCCTTTGAATTCGCCGTGCCGGAGATGCTGGCGCAGCGCTCTCCCGGCATCCTGGCCTCCGAGCGCGGACTGCTCACTGCCCGGCAGACCGACTTTACCAGCCGCCGCGACAGCGCCCGCCAGATCCTCGACCAGCTGAACGGCGAGCTGGCCAACATGGAACGGCTCTACAAGCAGAAGATCGTGGCGCTGATCGAGGTGAACAAGGCCCGCAAGGCCGCCACCGATGCCCGCGCCAAATACAACGAGATCGGCACCCAGGCCGAACTGGAACAGGCCGAAGAATATTCCCAGACCCTGCGCGAGCTGACCACTTTGCGCCAGGAGCAGCGGCTGGCGGTGGACCAGCTGAACCGCACCATCATTACCTCCCCCATGGCCGGCATCGTCAACAGCCTGGCCGTCACCACCATCGGCGGCGTGATCCGGCCCGGCGAGGAGATCCTGGAGATCATCCCGCTGGGCGAGGAGCTGTTTGTTGAAGCGCAGGTGAAGCCTGAGGACATTGCCAGCGTCCAGCCCGGCCAGGACGCCACGATCAAGCTCTCCGCCTATGATTACACCATCTATGGCTCCCTGCGCGGCAAGGTGGATTTCGTCTCCGCTGACACCTTTGAAGACGAACGAAACCCGCGCGCCGAACCCTATTACCGGGTGACGGTGCGGGTGGACAAATCCGGGTTCACCGAACGCCAGCAGTCAATTGAAATCCGCCCGGGCATGCGCGCAACCGCAGAATTGCAAACCGGTGCAAAAACCGTTCTGCAATATCTGCTTAAGCCCTTGTACAAATCCCGCGAGGCGCTGCGCGAGCCGTAGTCCCCAAAGGGACCCGCTGCCGGTCAGCAGCAGGCGAAGCGCCGGCCGGCAGCACGCTGCAAGGCTAGCCTGCCCGGCGCAACAGATCACGCAGCGAAGCGTCCAGGGCCGTTCCGATCGATACCCGCCGGTTGCCCATTGCAGCCTTGGCCGAGATCACCGACACCAGCCGCGGCGGCAAGCCCGGGCGCATCTCCAGAACCGGCGAGCCCGAAGCTCCGAATTCCACCAGACAGGACATCACCACGGTCCGGCTCTGCCGCGCTAGAACGCTGCAAGAGTCTTTCAAGCGCTGCCGGGTGGCATGGCGCCGGGTGTAGGACAGAACGCCCAGGACATCGCCGCGCTCGGCACCGTTCGACATGGTTAAGGGCTTAATCCGGCTTGGACTGATCGGCCGGTCCAACTTCAGTACGGCAAGATCACTGCCGACCTGATGCGTGCCGGCCGGGCGGTACCGGTACTGCGGGTGCATCACCGCCTTCACCACTTGCCGCAAGGCAACTGCCTGCCGCCCCGACAACCCGGCTTCGAACCAGATCGTGGCCGGATCAACCCGCGCCCCGGTCCGGGGATCAAACAGGCAATGCGCAGCCGTCAGCACCAAATCCGGTGCCACTAGCGCACCGGTACACATGTTCTTGTTAGAGATGTTCAGCCGCCCGACGGCCTCCCACCCCTTTATTGATTTGACGCCTGACCGCGCATCATCCGCGGCCGCGCCTATCGGCATGCCCCATGCAAGGCACGCCGCAATCGCAGCAATAAGAAGTCTCATTACCCACTCCAGCTTCCCACAAAAGCATCGTTATTCAGGCGTGCGGCTGGAATGAGGCCCAATATTGCCAGGCAGAGACGAATCTATGGACAGAATGTGGCAGCGTTAACAATTCTCTAACCCCCCGGTTATTGATGCTTAACCATGGCAAAAAAAGCCCTCGCATTGCCAGAGAAACCGGAACGGTCGCGGGCATTTTCTGGAAAATCACCTAAAATCAGGCAGATTTTGCGGAAGCCCCGGCGCAGAAGCCGGTTGGTCCGGCAACCGCAGCACCGATTCGCCCCCTCTCCCAGGCCCGGAAACGGCAGCTTGGACCGCCGGATGCCCTGCCAGGCCAATGCCGCCGGGGGCCTTTTGCCCGTGCCTAAATGGTTAAGAAGAAGGCACCCGTACGGGCGGCGGCTGCACGCACCTGCCGGCACTTTGGGCGCGGCGGCAAAGAAACAATCAAAAATCTATCGAAAAAGCGCAGGCGTGTTAACCGATCAAAAATCCATCTGACGTTGTATCGGGCAGGACGTGCACCCACGGATACCCCGTTGGCGCGGCCCGCCGGAGGCCATTCCGCAGGAGGTTAAGTTGACGCTTTTCAAATCTCTGAAGCTCGCCCAGAAGCTGCCGCTGCTGATTGTCAGCACTGCGCTTGTCATGACCGTCATTCTGATTGCGGTCAGCACGAATTACTTCCGGCGCGGTGTACTGCACGATGCTGAAGTCTTTATGCAATCGCTCGTGCGCGACCGGGAGCTGGCATTGCAGTCCTATCTCGAAGGCATTGATGCTGCGATTTTGACCATTGCCTCGGTACCCTCGACAGCCAAAGCCATGAAGGACCTTGGTGTAACATGGCAAACCCGAAGCGGAGCGGGCCAGTCCGAAGTGCAGAACCTGTCGATGTTCGCCTCCGCGGCCTCGCCCTATGACATTCACTTTGACCGCAACCACCCGGCTTTCCAGAAGATCATGGAACGGATGGGGTTCTATGATGTTTTCCTGATCAACCCTGACGGCGACGTGATTTTCTCTGTCACCAAAGAAGCGGACTATGCCACCAATATGGTCTCCGGCCCGTTCCGCGAGACCGGACTGGCCAAGGCCTTTCGGCTGGCGGCGGCCGGCGAGGCCGGACGTGTCTATTTTTCAGACATAGAAACCTACGGACCCAGCGCTGATGCGCCCGCCGCTTTTGCCGCGACACGCATCATTGACGAAAAGGGGCAGTACGCCGGGGTTTTCGCCCTTCAAATTGCCATTGATGAGATCGCGAGGATCACCACTAACTTCGAAGGCGATCTCTCCACGCTCGACGTTTACCTGATCGGCGAGGACTATAAGGCGCGCACGCCATCGCGGCTGGAAGACGGGCACGGTGTGCTCGAAGAACTGCCTCATCTTCCCTACATCGAGACTGCATTCTCCGCACCAGCACAGGACGCAGGCTCCGCCCGCCACGGAGATCATGCAGAGATATTCCACCCGGCTGTAGAAAAGGCAGATGGCCGGACCGTGGCGGCGGTCACCGGACCGGTCAGCTTCCGCGGCATCAGTTGGG
Source organism: Leisingera sp. ANG-M1 (assembly GCF_000813745.1). Taxonomy (GTDB): domain Bacteria; phylum Pseudomonadota; class Alphaproteobacteria; order Rhodobacterales; family Rhodobacteraceae; genus Leisingera. The sequence continues at coordinate 50,374 of NZ_JWLC01000016.1, forward strand.
CAGTGGTTGCAGAGCTGGACCGCGAGGAAATCCTGGCTCCAGCGGTCCGCCAGCGCCAGATCATGCTGCTGGTCTCCTTGTCCTGCGCAGCTCTGGTCTCTTTCCTAGGCTGGTTGTTTGCCCGTTCTGTCACCAGGCCGATTGACCGCATCTGCGCCAATATGGAGGCTGTCTCCTCCGGCGACTTGAACGTCCATATCGACGCCGCGTCCAGGCGCGATGAAATCGGCAAAATCGGCAAAACCCTGGTCTCGATGCAGGCCGATCTGAAGCAGGCACGGCTGGCAGAAGAGCGCAGGGACGAGCTGCAACGGCAGCAGCAGTTCGTCGTTGAAAGCCTGAGCGCCGGCCTGGTGCGGCTGTCGGCCGGGGACTTTTCCCAGCCGATCACAGAGGCGTTCCCCAAAGACCATGAACAGCTCCGGCACGATTACAACCTGACCCTGGAGACCTTGAACGAAACCGTGCAGCAAGTGGTGGAGGCCGCAGCAAGCATTCGCAATGGCGCGGCCGAGATCAGCCAGGCTTCGGACGATCTCTCGCACCGGACCGAAAGCCAGGCGGCCACTCTGGAACAGACCGCCGCAGCACTGGATGAGCTGACTGCTTCGGTTACCGAGGCTGCTGAAGGCGCCCGCAGCGTCGAGGCCACCATGGAAGAAGCCCGTACCGAGGCCCAGTCCAGCGACGTAGTGGTGCAAAGCGCGGTCTCGGCGATGACCGAGATCGAGCAGAGCTCGAACCATATCAGCCAGATCATCAGCGTGATCGACGACATCGCCTTCCAGACCAACCTGCTGGCGCTCAATGCCGGCGTCGAGGCGGCGCGGGCGGGCGAAGCCGGCAAGGGCTTTGCAGTGGTCGCCAGCGAAGTGCGCGCTTTGGCACAGCGCTCCTCCGATGCGGCGATGGAGATCAAGACGCTGATCGGCGACAGCTCCAAGCAGGTGGAGCGCGGCGTCGATCTGGTCGGCAAGGCCGGCGGCGCGCTGCAGAGCATCGTCGAGCAGGTCACCCATATTTCGCAGCTGGTCTCCGGCATCGCCGAAGGCGCTGCGCGGCAGTCGACCGGATTGAACGAGATAAATTCCGGTGTCACTCAGCTGGACCAGGTCACGCAGCAGAATGCGGCCATGGTCGAGCAGGCCACCGCTGCGGGGCATATGCTGAACTCCGACGCGGGAAAGCTGGCGGAACTGGTTTCGCATTTCACGATCCAGACGCAGTCAGATGCCGCAAAAGGCTCGGAAACCGCGCGGGAGACTGCTGGAAAGCACAGCCCAGCAGACAGTTCGCCCGGAGGCCAGGGGCCCGGAACCTGGGAGAACCCGGCTGATGAACCTTCAGATCACCCGCCCGCGGCCACGGGTACCGAAGGCGTGGTCAAATGGGAGGATTTCTGAGCTGGTCGCGCAGTGGAGCTTGGCACAAGCAAGCTTGTTGGCAGCCGGGACCAGTCCCACCCGGATCGGCGGTCTGTCTGCCACGTGCCCGCCGCGGTTTTCTAAACAGTAAGGCCGCTCGTTGGCGCCCTGCGCGCCCAGGTGTGCCGCTGCCCCGCCAGCTGCACCAAACGCCATTTCCCTTTCACCCAGGGCCGGCGGCAAGTGGGCCGCACTGTGCAATGGCAGGCCGGTTCAGATCAACCCGCCGTTCACATGGATGATCTGCCCCGTAATGTAGGCTGCATCCGGGCCTAATAGGAACGCAATGGTGCCGGCAACGTCTTCCGGTAATCCTAGGCGGGACAAGGGTATGCGGGTCTCAATCTGCTGCAAGGCAGCGTCATCAATCCCGTCAGCCGTGCCCGCATCCTTGCGGATATAGCCGGGAACCACGCAGTTGACCGTGATACCGTCCTTGGCCAGCGCCAGCGACAGGCTGCGCACTGCGGTTTCCACGGCACCCTTGGACGCGGCGGAAGCGGGGAATTGCGGCATGTCGGTACGGAAGACATGCGCAGTGAAACTGCTGACACCGACAATCCTGCCCTGGCCGGACTCCGACAGCAGCGGCTGGCCGGCCTGAGCAAGCTCAAAGAAGCTTTGACTGTTACCTTGAAAGGCATAGGCAATGTCTGCAGGCGTCATATCCTCCAGCGGAATCAAAAGCGGAAAGCCCGCATTGGCGACCAGCGCATCCAGCACGCCAAACCGCTCCTGATGAGCTTTCACCGCTGCTCTGCCCGCTCCGGCTTCCGCGAGGTCTCCGAGGACGGTTCCAACCTCCGCCCCCTTGGCGCGGGCCTGCTCCGCCACCGCCTGCAGCCGGTCCGCTGAGCGGCGGGTGTGCAGTGTCAGCCGCGCGCCGGGCTGTGCCAGCCGCAAAGCCAGCGCCGCTCCGATACCCGAAGCAGCACCGGTCACCAAGGCAGCTGTTCCATCACTCATGCGGGTGTCTCCTCCCAGTCCTGATCAGTGACCCAGTCACAAAAATTGCCGACCCCGGTGACCCGCCGGTGCGCCCGCGGCAGCACCAGATAAAAGCCGGGGATCTGCTCCGGCGGCATTGCCAGCAAAGTCTCCATTCCCAGCGGCGCCACAAGGTCGCCGGCCCGGATATCCCGATCGGCATCGGCGCGCGAGATCAGACCGACGCCCATGCCCGACAGCGTCGCCCGGCGCATGGTGGCAGCATCGTGAAAGGCGATTTCCGAGGCGTCTTCGGCGGCTTCCACCCCAAAGAACCGCAGAATGTCCTGCCACAGGGAATTCTGCAGCACCGGATGCAGCAGGGTCTCGTTCAACAGGTCTGCCGGTGCCTTGATCCGCGCCGCGACCTCCTGAGTGCAGCAGATCACCTTGTGATCCTTGAGCAGAAGCGTGGTGTCCAGATCACCCCAGCCGCCATAGCCCCATTGCACCGCAACATCGATGTCGTCGCGGGTGAAGTCGGGCGTGTCGACCATTGTTGTCATCCGCAAGTCGCTTTGCGGCACGAATTCGCGGAACATCTCCAGCCGCGGCAACAGATAGCGGGTGGCGAAATAGGGCGAGACGTTGAGGGTGATCCGGTCCTTGTACTTGCGGTTGGTGACCCGGCGCACGCCTTCGGCCAACTCCTCGAACCCGGCCTCGACATAGCGGGCCAGCAGGACCGCCGCCTCGGTCGGCTCAATCGAGCGGCCGCGGCGTTCGAACAGAGTGACCTGCAGCGTGTCCTCTAACAGCTTGATCTGCTGACTGACCGCCTGCGGCGTCACCAGCAACTCATCTGCAGCACTGCGGATCGAGCTGTGGCGCGCCGCTGCATGGAAGGCCTTGAGGGCATTCAGCGGCGGCAGTTTTAGGCGGCTTTGGTTCATGGCACTCTGCGTAAGCGGATCAGATCACTGCTTTTTCCAGGAAAGGTTCGTTACGGACAACCCGATCATAGCCGATTTCGCTGAGGTCGAGTGCACGGAATGCGCCATAGGTGATCCATTCCGCAACCCCGCGCCCCACCGCCGGGGACTGTTGCAGGCCATGGCCGGAGAAGCCGTTGGCAAAGATGAAGTTCCGCACTTCGTTATGGGGCCCGGCGATCACGTTGTGATCCAGCGTGTTGAAGGCATAGTGTCCGGCCCAGAAGTTCACCAGCTTGATCGCCTCAAACGCGGGCGAGCGCTCGGCCAGATCCATCCAGATGCGTTCGAATTCCTCGTGCCGCGGCTCGAAATCATCCCAGTCCACGGCCGGGTCTTCAGAGGGTACGGTGCCGGAGAGGAAATACTTGCCTTCAGGGCGGCAGAAACTGCCGGAGGGGTCGATCATCAGCGGCAGGCACCCGTAGTTCACGGTAGCGGTGCCTTCGGGGGTCTTGGCGCAGTCAAAGACAAACAGCGAGCGTTTGCGCGGCTCGACTGGGATTTCCAGACCGGCCATAGCAGCGGTCTGCGCCGCGCGGGGGCCGGAAGCATTGACCAGCGTGCCGCAGGCAATGGACTGCCCGGACTTCAGGGTAACGCCGGTGATCCGGTCGCCTTCGCGGGCGATATTTACCACTTCGTCAATCAGGTAGTCGGCGCCTTGCGCCCGGGCCTTTTTACGGAAGCCGTTCATCAGGCCGGTGTTGGAGAACCAGCCCTCGCCCGACTGGCCGTAGCTTGCCAGTTGCAGGTCATCCACACGCAAGTGCGGGAAAGCCTCTCTGATCTGTTCCGGCTGCCACAGCACAACATCGGCGCCAAGCGACTTTTGCACCTCGTGATTCTCCCGCAGGATCTGCACCTGCTCGTCCGTCGAGGCCAGGAACAAATAACCGCCCTCGTGAAAGCCCAGATCCGGCTTGTCGCCGTCCACTGCCATGGTTTCGGCAAACTCGCGGATGAACTTGGTGCCGAACTGGCCGATTTTCACATTCACCGGATTGGAGAACTGATTGCGGATCGAGGACGAACTGAGCGAGGTCGAGGCCTGGGCAAATGTCGGATCGCGCTCGATGATCAGCACCGAGCCGTCGAAATCCGGATTTGCGGTCAGGAAATAGGCCACCGCCGAGCCGATCACCGCGCCGCCGACGATCACCACATCGTAAGTGTCACGCATCACTGGACCTCGTCTTCCGGGTGGCCCAGTTCGCAGAACCAGCCGCCAATATATTTGACACCGGGCGCGTTCGGGCCGGGAGTTTCCGTCTTGGCTTCCATTGCCTCGCGGAAAGGCTCGGCGCTGTCCTGGGGGTGGTAGCCAAGGTGGCCCGCCTTGCTGTCGTCCACTACTTTCAGGCGGTTGTCCGAGATACCGTGGCCGATGGTGTGGCCCAGCCGCGGTGCGGTCAGGCCACGTTCGACGTATTGCACGCAGTCGCGGAACGACAGCCAGCTCCACAGCATCCGCCGGTCGGCGGGCTCCGGGAAAGAGGAGAAGATGCGCAGGCACAGGCTTTCGATGCCAAACTTGTCCCAGTAGAGGCGGCTTAGGCTTTCGACAAAATTTTTGGACACACCATAGAGGCTGTCCGGGCGCACCGGGCTATCGGCGTCGATATGCGCCTCCAATTCGTGATAACCGATAGCGTGCACCGACGATGCATAGATCACCCGCTTGGCGCCGTGTTTCCTTGCGCCTTCATAGATGTGGTAAGAGCCGCGGATGTTGCTGTCGAGGATGGTTTCAAACTCCACCTCCAGCGGTGCGCCGCCGAAATGCACGATGGCGTCGACATCTTGGGTGAGCGCCATGACAGCCTCGTAATCGCCAAGCTCGCAGACGACGGCTTCTTCGTGCGGCTGCACATCCGCCATCTCCACTCGGTCGGAGATGCGCACATGCTCGGCCAAATGCGCCAGGCCTTTGCGCAGCTCGGAGCCCAAACGGCCTGCGGCGCCGGTGATCAGGATACGGTTGAATGGCTTCATGAAATCACTCCTTAGGCCAGCCTGGCCACCGCATCAGCAATGCGGTTGATGGCGGCAGACAAAACATCGCCGGACGTTGCGGTGGACAGGCGGAAGAACGGCGATAGCCCATAAGCGCTGCCAGGCACCGCGGCCACGCGGGCTTCGTCCAACAGGTATCGGGTGACCTGGGTGTCATCCTCCAAGACGACGCCGTAGGGCGTGGTTTTCCCCATGATCCCAGTGCAGTCGATGTAGGCGTAGAAAGCACCCTGCGGGGCATCCAGCTCCAGCCCTTCGATAGAATTGATGCCCTCCACCACGAGGTCCCGGCGGCGTTCAAAGGCCTCGCGGAAACGCGCCACTTCACCCTGCGGCCCGGTCAGAGCGGCGACTGTGGCGGCCTGGGCAATGGAGCAGGCATTGGTGGTGGATTGGCTCTGCACCGTGGTCATGCCTCTGATCAGCCCGGCAGGCCCCGCGCCGTAGCCGATGCGCCAGCCGGTCATTGCATAGGCCTTGGAGACGCCGTTGACGATCAGAGTGCGGTCGCGCAGGCCGGGGCAGGCCTTGCCGAACGAGTTGAACTGCAGCCCGTCGAACAGGATGTGCTCGTAGATTTCATCCGACAGGATCAGCAGGTTCGGGTGATCGGCCAGCACCGCGCCAAGCGCCTGCAGCTCACCCTCGGAATAGACCGCGCCGGAGGGGTTGCCAGGCATGTTGAGGATCAGCCATTTCGACCTGGGCGTGATCGCGGCTTGCAGTGCCCCGGGCGTCAATTTGAACCGATCGGCGCGGGTACATTCGACCACAACGGGCTTACCGCCCAGCATCAGCGCCATATCCGGGTAGGACACGAAATACGGCGCCGCCAGGATCACCTCGTCGCCCTCCTCCAGCGTCGCCATCAGAGCGTTGAAGATGATCTGCTTGGCGCCGTTGGCGACAACAATCTCGTCCGCCATGAAGTCCAACCCATTCTCGCGGTGGAACTTTTCGATCACCGCCTGTTTGGTGGCAGGGGCACCGCCGGTGGCGGTGTAGCGGGTGTTGCCCTCCGTCGCGGCAGTATGGGCCGCTGCAATGATGTGGTCCGGGGTGCTGAAGTCCGGCTCGCCGAGACCGAGATCAGCAACCTCCACCCCTTGCGCCGCCAGTGCCTTGGCCGCCTGGCTGACCGCCATCGAGGGCGAGGGTTTCACTACAGACATACGTTTTGCCAGCATGGTCATTTGTCTTCCGTCACATATCCGGCCAGCAAGTCCGCGGCGCGGTCTTCGCCGCTGCGCTCCTCAGCAGGGCCAAAGCCGCCGCCGCCGGGGGCTTTCAAAATCAGTCGTTTACCTGCGGGCACATGCTGCCAACCCTTGGGGCGCAGCTGGGTGCCGTCATCCAAGGCCACCACACCGGGCGCGCCTTCGCCGCCGCCGTCGCGGCCTCGGGCCGGGTGGTTCACCCGGTCGAACATTGCAGAAAAGTCGAACTCGTGGCCTTCGGCAGGTGCGATTTCGATCACTTGCCCCAGGCCGCCGCGCAGGCGGCCCTCGCCGCCGCTGTCAGGGCGCAGTTCCTTGCGCCAGACCACGATCGGGCCGGTGTGCTCGGTTGCCTCAATCGGCATGGTATGAACACCCGACGGGAAGGCGGTGGCCGACAGCCCGTCCAAACCCGGCCGTGCGCCAGTGCCGCCGGAGTTGAACATCAGCACCTCGGCGCGGCGCCCCTCCTGCCCCGCCGCAGGGCGGGCAGAGATATGGATGTTCCACAGTGCTGCCGCGCCCTCGGCCATGATCTGGCCCGGCAGGGCCTTGGCCAAGGCACCCAGCACCAGGTCAGGCACCATATGGCCCATCACGTGCCGCAAGCTGACCGGCGCCGGGCGTTCGGCGTTCAGGATGTTCACCGGCGAGGAGACCGTGAACGGCTCCAGCGAAGCGGAGTTGTTCGGGATTTCCGGCGCCACTACGCATTTCACAGCGTAACAGGCATAGGCTTTGGAATAGATCAGCGGGCAATTGATGCCCCATTTGCTGATGCCATCGGTGCCGGTGAAATCGACATTCACTTCGCCATCCTTGACCGAGAGCGTTGTGGCCAGCTTCACCGGCTCGTCATAGCCGTCGACGGTCATGTCGTTCTGCCAGCTGCCCTTAGGCAAGCCCGCTATACGCTCCAAAGTGGCCGCGCGGGAGCGGGAGAAGATGAAATCCCCGAGATCACCCAGGCTGTCCATACCGGTTTCAGCCATCATGTCGATCAGACGGCGGTGGCCGACCTCGTTGCAGGCCGCCAGCGAGTAGAAATCCCCCACCACCTGGTTCGGCTCGCGCACGTTGTTGCGCAGGATATTAATCAGGTCCCGGTTCACCTTGCCGCGATCGGCGAACTTCATGATCGGGATCAGGATGCCTTCTTCGTAGACCGATTTGCCGTCGGCCCCGAACCCGCGCCCGCCGACGTCCACCACATGGGCGGTGCAGGCAAAAAAGGCCACCAGCTTGCCGTCCTTGAAGGAGGGCGCGACCATGGTGATGTCGTGCAGGTGGCCGGTGCCCTTCCACGGGTCATTGGTCACATAGCAGTCGCCTTCAAACATCTCCTCGCGCGGGATTTCCGCCAGGAAATGCAGCACTGCTTCGGCCATGGTGTTGACGTGGCCCGGCGTGCCGGTGACCGCCTGCGCCAGCATCAGCCCTTCGGGGTTGAAGACGCCGGCCGACAAGTCGCCCGCCTCGCGGACCGAGGTGGAGAAGGCCGTGCGTAAGAGGGTCAGCGCCTGTTCCTCGACCACCGAGATCAACCGGTTCCACATCACCTGCATGCGGATTTCTGAGGTGCCTGCCATGGCTTAACTCTCCTTCCGGGTCAAAAGGATGGTGCCGTCACCCTGCATCACCGCATCAAAGGGCGCAGTGACGACAGTCGAGGTTTCGCGCTCCACAATCACCGCCGGGCCAGTCACGCGCTCACCCGCGGAGAGCATGCTGCGTTCAACAATGCGGCTGTCCAGCATGCCGTCCGAACTGGGATCAAACACCGCGCGGGTGCTGCCACCATCTGTCGTTTGACCACCGTTCAGCAGATCCTGCGGCGTCGGCGCCGGGCGCTCGTCGCTGGCTTTCATCGACCAGGTCACGATCTCGATCTCCAGCCCGCCCAGCCCGTCAATCGCGCGGCCAAAGAAACGGGCATAGTTCTCGCGGAAGCGGTCACGGATCAGCTCTGCATCTTCACCCGTCAGCACCCGGTCGGGGATTGCCACCGGAATCTCCCAGCCCTGGCCCTGGTAGCGCATGAAGGCAATGATCTCGCGTTTGATCACCCCATCAGTGCCCGCGCGTACAAAGCCTTCGGCGGTTTCGCGCAGTTCAGCCAGCATGGTGTTCACCGCTTCGACGTCAAATTCCGACAGGCGTACTAGGCGGGAGGCCAGAGCTTCATACCCAAACGGCGCCTTGAGGAAACCGATGGCGGATCCCACCCCTGCCCCAGGCGGAATCAAGCATTGGGAAACACCCAGCTTCTCGCACAGGCGCGCGGCGTGCAGCGGGGCAGCACCGCCAAAGGCGATCATCACATTGTCCGAGATGTTCTTGCCATTCTCCACCGCATGCACACGGGCAGCGTTGGCCATGTTCTCGTCCACCACCTCGCAGATGCCAAAGGCTGCTTCGAGCGGGTCCAGCGACAGCTTGTCACCGACGTCCTTAGCGATGGCCGTGGCCGAGGCGTCTTTACTGAGCTTGATAGCACCGCCTGCGAAATTGTCCGGGTCGATCTTGCCCAGCAATACATCCGCATCGGTAATCGCAGGCCGCTCGCCGCCGCGCTGGTAACAGGCGGGTCCGGGCTCGGACGCGGCGCTTTCCGGCCCCGTCTGAATGCGGCCCATGGCGTCGACCCAGGCGATGGAGCCGCCGCCTGCCCCGATCTCGATCATCTCGATCACCGGGATCGAAATCGGCATGCCCGACCCCTTGCAGAAGCGGTAGGTGCGGGCGACTTCAAAGGTGCGGGCGGTCTGCGGCTCGTAATCCTCGATCAGACAAATCTTGGCGGTAGTCCCGCCCATGTCATAGCTGACTACCTTTTCCAGACCGAAGCGCGCCGCCACATCGGCAGCAAAGATTGCCCCGCCTGCAGGGCCGGACTCCACCAGCCGCACCGGGAACTCGATGGCGGTCTCCACCGAGATCAGCCCGCCGCCGGAGTGGATCATGAACACCGGGCAGCCCGCGCCCTGCTCTTTCAGGCGGGATTGCAGGCGGGTCAGGTAGTCCTCCATCTGCGGCCGCACATAGGCATTGGCGCAGACGGTATTGAAGCGCTCGAACTCGCGCATCTGCGGGCTGACCTCGGCGCTGATCGAGATCGGAATGCCGGGCAGTTTGGCTGCCAGGATATCGCGGGCCCGTGCTTCATGGGCGGGGTTCTGGTAGGAATGGATGAAACCGATGGCGACCGCTCCGAACCCGCCCTCGCGGATTTCCCCGGCCAGCTCCTCCAGCCGGGCCTCGTCCAGCGCTTGCAGCTCATTACCCTGCGCGTCGATCCGGCCTTTCACCGGGAAGCGGTCCTGCCGCGGGATCAGGGGCGCGGGCAGCTTCAGGTTCAGATCGTATTGCTCGAACCGGTTCTCGGTCCGCATCTCGATCACGTCGCGGAAACCCTCGGTGGTGACCAGCGCGGTCTTGGCACCGCGCCGCTCGATCAGGGCGTTGGTGGCCAGGGTGGTACCGTGGATGATGATATCCAGATCACCAAACCCGATCCCCGCCTGTTCGGTAACGATGGCGATCCCGTCCAGAATGGCCTGCTCAGGCGCGGTGTAGTTGGTCAGCACCTTGGCCGAGAAGATCTCGCCGCGCATGTCCAGCGCGATGTCGGTGAAAGTGCCGCCGATATCGGCGCCAAGGCGGATGTCCTGAGTGCGCATCACTGGCCTCCTTTTGCGGCCGCGCGCATCTGGCTGAGGGTCTGGCGCGGGGTCAGCGCTTCGGATGAGATCACCAGTTCCAGCACCGCGCCGGTGTCCGACGCCATCGCGCGCTCAAAGGCGGCGGCAAAGTCTTCAGTCTGCTCCACCAATTCGGCGTGGTAGCCATAGGATTTGGCCAGCATCACGAAATCCGGGTTCTCCAGCGAGGTGCCGGACACGCGGTCGGGATAGGTGCGTTCCTGGTGCATACGGATGGTGCCGTAGACGCCATTGTTCAGGATCAGCACGATCGGCTGCGCGCCTGCTTGCATAGCGGTGCCCAGCTCCTGGCAATTCATCTGGAAATCGCCATCGCCGGCGAAGCAGACCACTGTGCGATCCGGGCAGGCGACCTTGGCCGCCACGGCCGCGGGCAAGCCATAGCCCATGGCACCGGACTGCGGCGCCAGCAGGCGCTGACCGGGGCCAAACTTGAAGAACTTGTTGGGCCAGACAGTGAAATTTCCCGCGCCGTTGGTCAGCACGGCGTCTTCCGGCAAGCGCTCGCGCAGGTAGTCGGTGACCTTGCCCATGTCGACAGGGCTGGGCAGATCCGGCAGTCCAAACGACGCCTCATAATCAGCCCGCGCCTTGGCCCGCCAATCGGCCCAGGGACCGGAGACGCTTTGCCCATCTAAGGCGGCCGCAAAGGCATTGGGGCCTGCGTGGATCGCCAGATCGGGCTGATAGACCTTGCCCAATTCGCGGTCGGAGGCATGGACGTGGATCAGCTTCTGCGCGGGGCACGGAACATTCAGCAGAGTGTAGCCATCGGTGGTCATCTCGCCAAACCGCACGTTGATGGCCAGGATGACGTCGGCATCTTTGATCAGCGCCTTGGTAGCCGGGGTCATGCCAACGCCAGCATCGCCTGCATAAGTGGCGCTGTGGTTGTCATAGAGATCCTGGAAGCGGAACGCCGCCAGCACCGGGATATCCGAGGCTTCGGCGAACCCTTGCAGCGATTGGCTGCCGTCAGCGGTCCATCCGCCACCGCCCATCAGGATCAGCGGGCGCTCGGCTGCGGCCAGCGTATCGAGGACCGCCCCCGCAGCGGCGGGCGCAGGGGCGGCCTCCTGCACGGATACGGGGCCGGTGAGAGCGGGAACGGCCGTGGTATCGGTTAGCATGTCTTCAGGCAAAGCAACAACAACAGGACCAGGACGGCCGGAGACGGCGGTTGTCCAGGCGCGCATCATGATCTCGGGGATGCGCTCCACATCGTCAATCTCAGTGGCCCATTTGGCTACGGTACCGAAAGCGGCGCGGTAGTCGACTTCCTGAAACGCCTCGCGGCCTTTCATATCGGTGCCGACCTGACCCACGAACAGGATCATCGGCGCGCTGTCCTGCATCGCTGTATGCACCCCGATTGAAGCATTGGTGGCACCTGGCCCGCGGGTCACAAAACAGATGCCGGGGCTGCCGGTCAGCTTGCCATAGGCCGCCGCCATGAAAGAGGCGCCGCCCTCGTTGCGGCAGAGGGTGAAATCCAGCTCGCCGCGGGTGTCGTGCAGTGCATCCAGCACCGCCAGATAGCTCTCGCCCGGGACGCCAAAGCTTTGGGTCGCGCCCAAGGCCTTCAAGCAGTCTACCAGCAGCCGGCCGCCGTTTCTCTGTTGCATGTTCGGACCTGTCAGAATGTCGGTTTCTAGGGTGAGGCTAGCCGCCGCGGGGGCATGTGTCGGTGCAGAAAATCTTGCTAAGCTCAAGAAATTCTGCACCCCGCCGGATCAGATCAAGCCATAGTAGGGTCTGCGCGCAAGAGTTTCGTGCACATAGTTGATCATGGTGATGAAATCGAAGACCGGCAGGCCGGTGGCCGCCTGCACCGCATGGGCATAGGGCGGCAGGTCCGAGCATTCGAGCAGGATCGCGCCCAGGTCGTCATGTTCGGCCTGCAGCTGCTGCGCCACCTCAACCACGCCGTTACGGATGCCGTCGTCATCCAGCTCGCCGATGTTGGCGATGATGCCTTGCATGAAGGCCTCCTCGGTCTCCATGCCGCCGATCGCCAAAGGGATGTCCTCGGAGATGCCGGTGCCGGAGAAATGCGCAGGCTTCAGGCAGGTGCTGTCAGCAGTGATGATGCCAACTCGCTTGCCAGTAATCTGATGCACAAAAGGCACCTGCAGCAGGCTGGACGCAAAGACCGGGATGTCCACGGCTGCCGCGATCTCTTTCTGGAACAAGGCCATGAAGCCGCAGGCGCCAGTGATCGCCCTCACACCCTCGTCCTGCAGCTTGCGGGCGGCGGCGATGAAGGGGTCGATCAGGGTGGGGTCGGCTTCATAAAGCAGCCGGTCGGCGGTGGCGCCTTCGACCACCGCGTAGCGCACCGGGAAGTCATAGGTGGTGGCGTTGGCGACGTTGCCCGGCAGGAAGGGGTAATAGCAGTCGAGCACCAGGATACCGATGGTCTCACCGGCCCAGCTTTGGCTTTTCAACCGTGATTTGTAGATCATCAGCCGTCCCTTATGCGTAAATATAGCCGCCGGAGACGATGATATTCTCGCCGGTCATGTAGGTGTTCCTGGGGCCGCCTGCCATCATCACCCATTCCGCCATCTCGCGCGGCTTGCCGCCGCGGCCGAGGGGGCTGGCGGCAGCAAGTTCACCAAGGAAACCGGCCTCGCGCGCCTTCTCCGTCGCCATGCCTGCAGGCGCGACCGAGTTCACCAGGATGTTGTCGGGCGCGACCTCATGGGCAAAGCTTTTGGTGAGGCTGACCACCGCAGCCTTGGTGGCGGCGTAATGTGCGTTTTGCGGATGCGCCTTGAAGGCATCGACCGAGGTGATGTTGACGATCCTCCCCTTGACCACACCGCCGGTTTCCTGCGCCCGGAACTGTTTGATGGCGGCGACGCACATGTGGAAGGTGCCCTTGATGTTCACCGCGTTGGAGGTGTCCCAGTCGGCGTCGGTGATCTCAAGCATCGGTTTGCGCGGGTAGATAGCGGCGGAGTTGATCACCGTATCGACCCGGCCCAAGCTTTCGGCGACTTGGGCGAAGGCTGTATGAGCCGCCTCTGAGGTGCGGATGTCGCAAGCGGCAAAGGCTGTTTTCAGACCTGCCGCCTTGGCCGATGCCAGTGCGGCCTCAGCTGCCTCGGCGTTGATGTCGATGATACCCAGGCCAGCCGCGCCGCCCTCAACCGCCATTTCCGCCAGCAGCAGGCCCAGCCCGGCGCCGCCGCCGACGATCACAACAGACAATCCGTCCATTTCAGTCTTCCTTTTTGGCAAAGCCCCCGCCGCCGACAAACTGGGCGGTGGGCAGAATATCAAAGCGGGTCACGTCCACATGGGCAGGCATCTGCAGCACAGACAGCAGCATCGCGGCCACGTCTTCGGGCTGCACCGCGTCAAATGCCTGGTACATGCCCGCCCGTGCCTGATCGCTCAGCACATCGCGGTAGAGGGCGGTTTCGACCCGGCCCGCGACAATCTCACTCACCCGCACGTTCGAACCGGACAGATCGCAGCGCAAGGCGGCGGCAAAGCTGGAGATCGCCGCCTTGGAAGCGCCATAGACCGCCATATTGGGAAACGGCGCCTGGCCGGCAGTGGAGCCGGTAAAGAACAGGTGCCCGCGTTTGCGCGCCATCATCCCCGGCAGCACCAGCCGGGTGACGGCGATGGCGGCGCTCAGGTTCACTTCCAGCGTCGCGTCAATGTCGGACTGCGCCATATCGGCGAACCCCGCAACCGGAGGAATGATGCCTGCATTGTTGACCAGCACATCAATCTCTTCGCCGTCCAGCACGGTGGCCAGCGCCTCGCGGTCGGTCAAGTCCAGCGCCAATGGGCGCACGCCTGCGGTGCTTTGCATCTTTTCCAGCGTGGCGGCGCTGCGGCCCAAGGCAATGACCTCATAGCCTGCACCAGCCAGGGAAAATGTAATCGCCTTGCCAATGCCGCTGGTGGCACCGGTGACAAGGGCAAGGGGTTTCTTCTGTGTCATGCTTTCACAACCTTCAGCAGGCGGCCCTCGACCAGGCTGACGGCGCGGGTCAGCGGGAAGCCGATGGCGAAATAGATCAGCGCAATCGCGGTCAGGATTTCAATGGGCCGAGCGACGTTATTGGCAATATTCTGGCCGACATACATCAGGTCCGCCATGCCCACCGCCGACACCAGCGCGCTTTCCTTGAACAGGGACACCACGTTTGACAGCAGGTTCGGGATCGCCCGCAGCATAGCTTGCGGCAGGATCACAAACACCGTTTGCACGCCCTGCGGCAGGCCAAGTGCTATGCAGGCATCGAATTGGCTGGCATCGATGGATTTGAGCGCCGCCCGGAAGCTCTCGGAGGTGATCGCGCCGCTGTAGAGCGACAGGGCAATCACCGCCGAGATGAAGCCGCTGAGCTCAACGCCGAGGAACAGCGGCAGGCAGAAGAAGATCCAGAACAGCTGCACCAGTACGGGCGTGCCGCGGAAGAACTCCACGTAGAGAGTGGCGAGCCAGTAGAGCCCCTTGTTTGACGAGGTGCGCCCCAGGCTGAGAACAAAGCCCCAGACCAGCCCCAGCACCACGGCAATGCCGACAAATTGCAAGGTGGTCAGCAACCCGCGCCAAAGGACGCCGGAGTATTCCGCCAGAAAGGAAAAATCGAAGTCCATCAGAGCCTCCTCAGTTCGCCAGCAGGCGCTTGGTGCGCCGCTCGATCAGGGTGACGGCCTGCGACACCGGGAAGGACACCGCGAAATAGATCAGCGCCACGGTGGTGAGGGTCTCGATCGGGCGGAAAGTCTGGGTCGAGATGTAGCGGCCCTGGTACATCAGATCCTCGACCGAAATCAGCGCCACCAGCGCCGACTGCTGAAAGATGCCGATGCCATTGGTGATCAAGACCGGCAGCGACAGGATCAGCGCTTGCGGCAGGATCACATGGATGATCCGCTGGAACACATTCAGCCCCAGGGCTGTGCTGGCGTCGGTATGTGCGTGCGGGATCGCCTGGATCGCAGCGCGGTAGGCTTCGGCGTTGAAGGCCGCCAGATTCAGCCCCAGCGCCAAGATGCCCATGAATTCGGCACTCCACCACACATTGAACAGAATCGGGATGCAGAAAAAGAACCAGACCAGCTGGATCAGCGCCGGGGTGCAGCGGAAGAACTCGATATAGGCGGTCAGCGGCCATACGATGGCTTTGATTTTCGAGAGCATGCCGATGGCAACGAGGAAGCCCAGAACAAGCCCGATCACATTGGCCCAGAGCGTCAGTTCCAGTGTCAGCCACAGGCCTTCGATCAGCTGCGGGAAACCCTTCTTCACATAGAACCAGTCAAATTCGTAGTTCATCCCCTCACCCCTCGATATGCAGCACGTTGCGCAGGAAATCCCGGGTGCGCTCCTGCTGGGGGTTGCCGAAAAGGTCGTCCGGCGCGGCGGCCTCAATCACTTTGCCGCGCTCCTGGAACACCACTTTGGTGGCGATGCTGCGGGCAAAATGCATGTCGTGGGTGACAATCATCATCGGCATGCCACCCTCGGCCAGCTCCATCATGGTGTTCTCCACCTCGACCACCAGTTCCGGGTCCAGCGCCGAGGTCACCTCGTCAAACAGCATCAGTTTGGGGTCCAGCATCAGGGCACGGGCAATGGCGACCCGCTGCTTCTGGCCGCCGGAGAGCTGGCTGGGGTAGAAATTGGCCCGCTCCGCCAGACCGAAACGTTCCAGCAGGCCCATCGCCTTGTCCCGCGCTTCGGATTTCTTCACACCGCGCGACCGCACCGGCGCCAGGCAGAGGTTTCCAAGCACCGACAGATGCGGGAACAGCGTGTAGTGCTGGAACACCATCCCCACTTCCTTCTGCACCCGCCTGTCCAGCGTCATCCGGCCGTCTGTGGCACCTTGGATGTAGTCATCTCCGCCCAGACGGATGGTTCCGCCCGCGATATCCTCCAGCCCCATCATGCAGCGCAGAAGCGTGGACTTGCCGCAGCCGGAGGGGCCGATCAGCACCAGCCGGTCGGCGTTTTCCATATGCAGGTCAAAGCCTTCAAAGATCGAAAGCGATCCATAGCGTTTGACCAGCCCGTCAATCTCCACAAAGGCCATGCTGCCCTCCCCTGTTCGTCCCGGCTTGCAAATGCCGCCCCAGGCCCAGCCGGGGCGGCACGGAAAACCGGTATTACTCGGCAGTCAGGCGTGCGATATTGGCGTCATAGAGCCGCTGGGTGGCGCCGGTTGCGATCTGCTCTTCCAGGTAGATGTCGAGCACCTGGATATCGTCCAGCGCCACGTTCTTGCGCAGGCCATAGGCCACGCCCTGCTTGGCGATGGCCGGCTGCGGCAGTATCTGCGCCGCCCACTCAGGGTTCTGCAGAATGGTGACGCGGTGAATGTCGCTGTCGGTGGCAAACACATCCGCGCGCTTGGAGATGATCGCCAGACGGCCTTCATTGGCGCCATCCAGGCGGATGATCTTGGCGTGTTTCACCTGCGGTGTGATCGACAGGTCGCCCGCGGCGCCCTGCATCACCGCGATGGTGATGCCTTCCTTGTCGAAATCCGCCAGCGAGGTCATGTCGGCGCTGATCTTGGGGTTGCGGGTGTCATGCAGCAGACCGATTTCGTAGTTCCAGATCGGCTGCGAGAAGTTGATCGCCATGGCGCGCTGCGGGTTGCGGTTCAGCGCCGAGGAAATGTCCCACTTGCCGGCCTGCAGGCCGGCAACCATGTTGCCCCAGGTGGTCTCAACCACTTCGATTTCGACGCCGATAGCATCGCCGTAGCCTTCCATCACGTCCAGGAAGAAACCGGACCATTCGCCAGTCTTCGGATCGCGCACCAGATGCGGCGGCGCTTCGGCCACGCCCACCCGCAGGGTGCCGCGCTCCAGCGCGTCGGACCACAGGCTTTCCTTCTCCTGCGCTGCCGCCGGCTGCGCCAGCCCGGCTACAGCCAGCGCAGCGGCGGCGGCAATCGTTTTCACATTGGTCATAAAGGACATGTACTTTCCTCCCTAGGGGTCCCCTTGCCGGGCTGGCAGATGCCCCTGCCCCGGCCTGGCAAAAGTCTGGCCGGCGCAAGGCCGACCAAAACAGCAAGAAATCCCGCGCTTTGGTAAGTTATTCTTGCGGGTTCCGAGGCCCGGTCAGCACGCCGGGATTGAGCAGCCCTTGCGGATCGGCCGCTTGTTTGAGACACCGCATCAGATTGCGTTCCTCGGGGCTTCTCAGTTGATCCGCAAAGAAAACTTTTGACCGGCCAAGCCCGTGTTCAGCCGCAAAACTTCCGCCGACGGCCTCGGCCTCCTTATAAATCAATTGCGAAAGAGCTGCTTTGGCTTCACCGAAACCCGCCGCGCCTTCCGGCGGGCTCAGGTTATAGTGGATGTTGCCGTCGCCCAGATGGCCGAACGGGTTAATCCGCACACCAGGAAGAATCGCGTCCAGCTGCGGCGCCATGCGTTTGATGAATTCACCCAGCTCAGCCACCGGCACCGCGATGTCATGCTTGAGCTGCGCGCCTTCAAGCCGCTGCCCTTCCGGCATCTCCTCGCGCAGCCGCCACATTGCCGCGCGCTGCGCATCATTGGCCGCCACGGCTCCATCCTGGATCAGCCCGGCTTCAAAGGCCTCGCCCAGCGCAATTTCCAGCATTGCGCCTAAGTCCACACAGCGCGCCGCCGTGGAAAGCTCGACCAGGACATAGGCACCGCCGCGGGTGTCCAGCGGATACTCCAACCCAGGAACATTGCGCAGAGCCAGCTCCAGCCCGGTGCCGCTGAAGAACTCCAGCGCAGACATGAACTCGCCCAGTTCCTGGCGCAACTGCGCACCCAGCCGAACCAAGGTTTCGAAATCCGCCACCGCCAGTAGCGCGGTCGCCCGCGACACCGGTGCCGGAAACAGCCGCAGCGCAGCGCGGGTGACCACGCCCAAAGTGCCCTCCGAGCCGCAAAACAGGCGCCGCAGCTGGTACCCGGCGTTATCCTTGATCAGCGGCCGCAGCCCGTTCCAGACACCGCCATCGGGCAGCACCACCTCCAGCCCCAGCACCAAATCCTGCATCATGCCATAGCGCAGCGCATGGCTGCCGCCGGCATTTGTGGCGATCAGCCCGCCGATCTGGGCGCTGCCTTCGGCACCGAGATGCATCGGGAAAATCAAGTCACGCGCCGCAACGGCCTCATGCACCGCAGCTAGCACCGCGCCGGCCTCCACCGTGACGGTAAAGGCCAAGGGGTCCACGGAGCCGATCCGGTTCATCCGCGAAAGCGACAGGATGATATGCCCTGGCACCCCCGGCACCGCCCCGGCGCAGAGGCTGGTGTTGCCGCCCTGCGGTGTCACCGGCACACCGGCCGCATGAGCCAGCCGCATCACCTCTGCAACCTGTTCGGTGTTCTCAGGCCGCGCCACCCCCAGGGGCGCATGGGACTGCATCTTCAGCCAATCCGTTTGCCAGGCCTCCAGCCCTTCGGTCAGCCAGCCCTTGGGCCCCAGCAGCGCGGCAAGTTCCTCTGTCAGCGCCATGGCTCAGACCGCAAACGTATAGGCGGTCTTGACCGACGTGTAGAACTCCGCCGCGTAACGCCCCTGTTCGCGGGAGCCCACCGAAGAGCCTTTGCGGCCGCCAAAGGGCACGTGGTAATCCACCCCAGCGGTCGGCAGGTTGACCATCACCATGCCCGCCTCAGAACGCCGCTTGAACTCGCGCGCGTAGCGCAGCGAAGTGGTGCAGATGCCGGAGCTCAGGCCGAACTCCGTGTCATTGGCCAGCGCCACCGCATGTTCGAAATCCTGCGCCTTGATTACGCTGGCACAGGGTCCGAAAATCTCCTCCCGGCTGACCCGCATCTCGTTGGAGGCATTGAGGAACAGCGCCGGAGCCTGAAAGTACCCCAGCCGGTCAAGTTGCCCGCCGCCGAGCACTTCGGCACCTTCCTGCCGGGCCAGCTCCACATACCCCAGGTTGCCGCACAGCTGGCTTTCCGAGGCGACTGGACCGATTTGCGTTGCCGCCTCCAGCGGATCGCCCAGCACCAGTTCACTCATCGCCTGATGCATCCTGTCCGCAAAGGCGTCGTGAATGCTCTCCTCGACAATCAGCCGCGACGACGCAGTGCAGCGCTGCCCGGTCGAGAAGAAAGCCCCGTTGATACAAGCGGGCACCGCCACGTCGAGATCGGCATCAGCCATCACCACCATCGGGTTCTTGCCGCCCATCTCCATCTGCAGCTTCTTGCGGCTCCGGGCGCAGCCCTCAGCAATGCCCTGCCCAACGCTTTCCGAGCCGGTAAAGGAAATCGCCGCTACATCCGGATGCTCAACCAAAGCGGCGCCGATGACCGAACCCGGCCCCATCACCAGATTGAACACACCTGGCGGGCAGCCGGCCTCCTGCAGGATTTCCGCAAGCAGATGCGCCGAGGCCGGGGTCAGGTCGGCTGGTTTCATCACGACTGTGTTGCCAAAGGCCAGCGCCGGGGCCGCCTTCCAGGCCGGGATCGCAATCGGGAAATTCCACGGGGTGATCAGCCCAATCACCCCAAGCGGTTCACGGCGGACTTCCACATCAACACCGGACCGGATCGAGTCAATTGCCTCGCCGGCCAGCCGCAGGGCTTCGCCAGCGTAGAACTTAAACAGCTGCCCTGCCCGGACCGCCTCACCGGTTGCCTCGGCCAGCGTTTTGCCTTCCTCCCGGGCAAGCACCCGGCCCAGTTCGCCCTTGCGCGCCAGAATGAGACTGCCTGCCCGGTCCAGCGTATCGGCCCGGAACTGAGGAGAGGCTGCGGCCCATCTCGGGAACGCCTCGGCGGCCGCGGCAACGGCCTGCTCCGCATCCTCAGCACTGCCCCGGGCAAACAGGCCGATCACTTCTTCAGGGCGAGCCGGATTGCGGTTCTCGGAAAACGCTGCCGCGCTGACCCAATGGCCGCCGATGAGGTTCCGTTTTGACATAGATCGCTCTCCCAGGAATTGGCTTCAGCCACTATGCGCAGTGCAAGGCCTGCGCCGCCTGCAAGAATTTCTGGTGAAACCCAACAAATGCTTTCGCAGCTCGGGTCAGGGAAAGATTCGGATGGACCAAGTGGTGAAACGCACACAGCAGCAGAAAAGCGAGGAGATGCGGGCCAGGCTGCGCCGGGCCACACTGCTCACGCTGATGGAAGAAGGCTTCCGCAATGCGGGCACGCCGGAAATCTGCCGCCAGGCCGGCGTTTCGCGCGGGGCGATGCTGCATCACTACCCGACCCGCAATGCATGGCTTCTGGACGCCGCCATTGATCTTTGGCGGGAAGTGCCCGAGCGGCTGCGCGGGCTGGTCGGCGGACTGAAGGACGGCGCCTTTGACGTGGACGCCTTTGTTGACGGCGCATGGGAGAACATGTTCGCCGATGACGTGGTCCTGCCCTCGCTGGAACTGACGCTGGCCGCGCGCAGCGATCCGGAACTGGCCGAGCCGGTTGCAGAAGATCTTCGCGCGCTCTTCAACAGCTACTACGAGATTCTGCACGGCACCTTTACTGCACAGGGCTGGGACGAGACCTCCATCCGCGACAGCATCAACCTTGTGCTCTGCGCCTTGCGTGGATTGAAGGTGCAATCTCTGGTCTATCACAGCCCGCACTTCGAGGATGAAATGATGGCGTCGCTCAAGAATGCCTTCAGGCATGCCATCCGGGCGATGGCGGAAACGGCGGACTAACCAGGAAACATCATGAAGACGGTCAGGAATGTGCTGCTGGTCATTTCCGACCAGTGGCGCGGGGAATTTATTGCCTGCTGGGGGCATCCGGATGTGAAGACACCGCATCTGGACGCATTCGCCGCCGAGGCGGTGTCGTTCCAGCGGCACCATGCGCAGGCTGCGCCCTGCGGGCCGTCGCGGGCATCGCTGCTGACCGGCCGCTATCTGATGAACCACCACCAGGTCAGCATTGAGCCCCCCTTGCCCGCAAGCGTACCCGATCTGGCCCATCTGGTTGCGGTATCGGGGCGCGAGCCCACGGTCTTTGGCTATACCGACACGCCGAACGACCCGGACCAGACCGGACAGCTGCAGCCCTGGGTCTGCCCCGGTTTCGAGACCAAGACGGGTTTCTTTTACCATGACAGCTTTGCAGCCTGGCGGGCCTGGCTCGCAGAGCACGGGTTGGAAATACCCCAAGGCGAAGATCCCGAAAGCATTTTCCTTCCCGCAGGCGGCTACGACCGCAGCCGGCCGCAGGCCCCATGCCAGTATCCGGCTGGCCTGAGCGATACGGCGTTCCTGTCCGGCGCCGCGGCGGAATACATCCGCGCCCGGAAAGGCAAACCCTGGTTCTTGAGCCTGAACTGCCTGCGCCCGCATCCACCGATGGTTGCGCCGGAACCCTATAACCGGATGTTTGACCCAGCCCGGCTGTCTTTGCCGCCCCGCGCAGGCACTCCGGACGATACCGCGTCCAGTCACCCTTTCCTTGCGGCCTCGCTCAAGGCCTATGGCACCCGGCGTTACTTCCGGGCTGACCTCGCACCCGAAGACGTGACAGCCGCCGACGAGCGCAACATGCGGGCATCCTATTATGGCAACATAGCCGAAGTGGATGCCCGTTTCGGAGCCCTGGTAGCAGATCTCAAAGCAGCCGGCCAATGGAACGATACACTGGTGACTTTTACCTCGGACCATGCGGACCAGCTGGGCGGCAATTGGATTTACGGCCGCCGCGGCCCCTTTCCGGGACTGTTTCATATCCCCCTGATGATCCGTGATCCGCGTTTCCCGGCCCAGCATGGCCCCAGCGTCGAAGATTTCACCGAGTCAATCGACATCCCTCCCACTATTGCAGAAGCGCTCGGCCAGCCTCAGCCGGAGTGCGACGGCCACTCGCTGCGCGGCTTCCTATCCGGGGAAGCGCCAGCGGACTGGCGTCGGCTTACAGTGTGGGAAACCGACTTCCGTGAACTGCGGCTCACCCCGGAAATGGCGCCCTATCTGCCTTAGCAGCCAGATGACTGCTGTTTCACAGCGCTTATGACGCAGGACTGGCTCTACATCCATTTTCCGGCTCAGCCTGCGCTTTTGTACGATCTCAAATCCGATCCGCACTGCCACCGCAATCTGGCGGGCGAGCCGGCTTATGCCGCCGATCTGGCGCGCTGCGCTCAGGCGCTGCTGACACACCGGATCCGGCATACCCCGAAACAGCTTTCGGACTATTGGCTGCCCTATGCGACCAACGGGCCGGCACGGAAAATCTGGAACGCGGAGGAGCAGAAGTGCTGAGGATTTCAGTCCTGGCAGAAACTTTCGGGGCGTTTCACACTCTGGACATCGGGCAAATCGATATTCCCCAGGGCCAGGTGACCTGGCATCGTCGGCCCCAATGGCGCAGGCAAGACAACACTGTTCAACACAGTGGGCGGCGCAATCCGCCCGGATGCGGGCAGGGTTATTCTGGACGGCCGCGACATCACCGGACTGCCGCCGCAGCGGCTGGCGGAGCAAGGCTAATTCTGTTGAAAAACAACGTGTTGCTCACGCAGAATGTTTGGCGTTGGATGCGAGGCGAGCGCCTTTGTGATCAGGCTTCGCGCGTTTGCTGCGGTGCGGGAAAGATCTTGGCCAATTTGCGGAGGTTCTGGGCGGTGGCGGCGAGGAGGAATTCGTCATTTGCGCCGCATGGACCGCGTAATCGGAGCCGCCCAAGACCAAGTATGCGTTTGAGGCGGGCGAAGAGCATCTCGACTTTTTTCCGGAGCTTCATCGAGACTTCGTATTGCTTGGTTTTGGCGGTTTCCCGGACGACCTGCCGGGCATCTTCATGTTCTTCGCGGGTGATCTTGCGCGCGGCGGCGTTCGGGCAGCACTTGGGCTTGGATGGGCAGGCCTGACAGATCTCTTTCAATGCGCGATAACGGGCTGTGCCTTTGCCGGACGGACCTCGGTTCGGGCCCGAATAATTGCGGCGGAACTGCTTGAGAGCATGTCCCTCCGGGCAGATGTATTGGTCATTCTCGGCATCCCATTCGAAGTCGGCGCGGGTCAAGGTGCCGTCGTTGCGCCCGGATTTATCAAAGACAGGAATGTGCGGTGCGATCCCGCGGTCAACCAGCCAGCCCAACATTGGCCCGGTGCCATAGGCCGTGTCAGCGATCAGGCGTTCAGGGTGCAGATCGAACTTGGCCTTCACCCGCTTCAGCATGGTTTTCGTCGATCCAATCTCAGCCTGCCGGATTGATCGCGTCGCCTCCACATCGACGATAACCCTATGATCGGTGTTGATCAGATAGTTGTCGGAATAGCTGAAGAAAGCAGGGCCTTTACGTGCCGCCGTCCATCGGCTGGCCGGATCAGAATGGGAGGTGAACTTCGGTTGCACCTCGCTGGCGGCACCGAATGCAGCTTCATCCAGCGTGTCGAGATACTCGCGAACGGCGCGAGGGGCATCGGCCGGGTCGATGCCGGAGGCGTCCCATTCTTCCTTGGGTGTCGAATTCTGCTTGTGGGCATCCGCCTCGATAAGGCTGGCATCAATTGCCATGCGCTGCCCGCTTGCCAGGCCTTCTGCGATGCCGCGCGCAACGGTTGTTTCGAACAAATGCCGCAGCAGTTCACTCTCCCGGAAGCGGCCGTGCCGGTTCTTGGAAAAGGTGGAATGGTCCGGCACGCGGTCAATCAGATCGAGACGGCAAAACCAGCGGTATGCCAGGTTCAGATGCACTTCTTCGCAGAGCCGCCGCTCGGATCGGATGCCGAAGCAATAGCCAACCAGAAGCATCCGGATCAGCAGCTCTAGATCGACAGAAGGACAGCCTGTATGGCTGTAGAATTCCGCCAGATGAGCCCGGATACTGTCCAAATCGACGAACCGATCAACCGACCTCAGCAAGTGATCTAGAGGAACATGATCTTCCAGCGGGAACTCGCAGAACAGCGCAGCTTGAGCTTCCTGCCTCCGGCCCATCATGGTCGGTCACCTCCCTCAATAGGAGAATTGAATCAGCCCGTTGCCCTTGGATCAAGTCAGAGTTTTTCAACAAAATATGCCTGGTGCGGACTTTCCAGATCTCCCGCGACCTCGGCGCCCTGACCATCCTGGAAAATCTGCTTCTGGCGCGGCCCGGCCAGCGTGGCGAAGGCCTGGCATCAGCGCTGTTTTCCGCGCCGAGGAGGATGCCGCCATCGAGCGGGCCCGCACCCTGCTGCTACAGGTCGACCTGTGGCGGCTGGCAGACCACGCGGCCAGCAGCCTGTCCGGCGGGCAGAAAAAGCTGCTGGAAGTGCTGCGTGCAATGATGCTGTCGCCCAAAGTGATCCTGCTGGATGAGCCCGCCGCACGCGTGGCGCCGACGATGGAGGGGGTGCTGTGCGACTTCAATCTCAGCCTGAAGGAGGAAGGGGTCACCTTTGCCATTGTCGAGCATGACATGGAGATGATCGAGGCGCTGTGCGACAGCATCTATGTGATGATCTAAGGCCGCAAAATGATGCGCGGCATATTCGAGGAGGTCACCACCGATCCCCGTGTTCTGGAAGCCTATCTGGGGAGCATGGTGTGATGGGCAATGCCCTTTTGGCAGTTGAGAACCTGCGTGCCGGCCACTGCGGCGGTGATATCATCAAGGGTGCGGATTTCTCGGTCTCCGAGGGCGCCGTTTCGACCATCGTCGGCCCCAACGGCGCGGGCAAATCCACTCTGATCAAGTCGCTGGTCGGCCTGCTGGCACCGCGCGACGGCACAATCACCCTAGCAGGCAAAGACGTGGCCCGGCTGAACGCGCCTTCCAAGGCGCGGGCGGGGCTGGGGTATGTCCCGCAGGAGCACAATGTGTTCCGCAACATGTCGATCGGCGAGAACATGACGCTGGCCTATGAATTCATCGGCAGCGGCTCCAAGGGCTTGCCCACGGCCCGCGACCGGGTCTTTGCCATCTTCCCGGACCTCGCTCACCGCGAGGCGGATCTGGCGGGTAACCTGTCGGGCGGGCAGCGGCAGATGCTAGCCTTCGGCTGCGCCTTGATGCCGGACCCGAACCTCTTACTGCTGGATGAGCCAAGCGCCGGATTGTCGCCCAAATACGTTGCCGAGATGTTCGAGGCGGTAAAGGCCGTGAACCAGGCTGGTGTCTCGATCCTGATGACCGAGCAGAACGTCAAGGAGGCGATGGTGATCTCAGAAACCGCCATCGTGCTGGTCGCGGGCACGGTGCGGGCGCAGATGCCTGCCGAGGACTTCGTGAACCATCCCGACATTCACGCGCTCTACATGGGCACCTCGGATGCCGGTGCAAAGGAGAGCGGCTGATGCTCCAAATCCTGTTGAATGGCGTTGTCTCGGGTCTGCTGGTGGCCCTGCCTGCGATTGCGCTGCCGCTGAGTTACGGCGTTCTGAACTTTCCCAATTTCGCAATTGGTTCGATGACTACGGCCGGCGCCTATATCGCGTTGTATTTAACGTGGATGCTGGCGTGCCGATCCTGCTGGCGGCGGTCCTGGGCGCCGCAAGGCTGGCGGCAGCGGCACTGGTCACAGACCGGCTGGTCTACAAGCCCTTGCGCAGCGCGGACCATGTGACGCTGCTGGTAGCCTCCATGGGCGTCTACTTCGTTCTGGAAAACCAGGTGCGTTTCCTGTGGGGCTCGGACATCCGCGGCTTTGACATAGCCGTCGCCCGGCCGCACCGCTGGATGGGGCTGCGGGTCAACAACGAGCAGATCGCCGTCGTGGCGGTGTCACTGCTGGCGATGGCGGCGGTCTGGTTCATCCTGATGCGCACGCCCCTGGGCCCTGCCATGCGGGCGGTGGCGGACAATCCGGACCTGGCGATGTGCGCGGCATCAGCCGCAACTATGTGATCGCCATGGTCTGGGCCATCGCGGGCGTTCTGACCGCCTTTGCCGGCGTGCTGATTGGCATGGATAGGGTGATCGATCCGCTGATGGGCTGGTACTACGTGCTGCCGGTCTTTGCAGCCGTGATCCTCGGCGGCATCGGCAACCCGCTGGGCGCCGTCATCGGTGCGCTGCTGATTGGGGAGGCCGAAGAACTTGCCACTCTGGTGCTGCCCACCACCTACCGGCAGGCGGTCTCCTTCCTCATCATTGCGCTGGTGCTGCTGCAGCGCCAGCACGGACTTCTTGGCAAAGCGAGGATCACCAGATGATCGGCTACCTGACGGCAATCCTTATCTTCGTAATCATATCGGCCCTGATCGGCCTAGCGCTGAAGCTGCAATGGGGCCAGGCGGGGATGGTGAACTTTGGCATCTTCGGGTTCTTTGCCGTGGCTGCCTATGTCTCGGGCCTCAGTGCCCTGGCCGGAGTACCTGCGCTGATCGGTGCCGCGCTTGCAATACTGGCCACGGTGGCGCTCAGCATCCTTGTGGCCCTGGTCTCAGCCCGGCTGCGGGAGGATTACCTGGCAATTGCCACCCTCGCCTTTGCCGAGGCTGTCCGGCTGTTCCTGCTGAACGAAACCTGGCTGACGGGCGGCGCCAACGGCCTGCCGGGCATTCCGTGGCCGCTGTCGGAGCTGGCGTCCGGCCTGCAGTATGAACTGCTGTTCCTGGGCCTCTCCCTTGCGGTCCTGGCGGCCTGTTTCGCTTTTGCCCAGATGCTGACGATCTCCCCCTTTGGCCGGGTCCTGCGGGCCCTTCGCGAAGATGATCTGGTCACCGCCACCCTGTGCAAAACCACGCTCGGCTTCCGCGTCCGGGCTTTTGCTGCCGGCGGTGCGATCATCGGAGCCGCAGGAAGCCTGCACAGCTTCTACTTCAGCTATATCGACCCGCCCCAGTTCGGCACCTTTGTCACGGCTAATGCCTTCATGGCGATGATTGCCGGCGGGCGCGGGTCCAACACCGGCCTTCTCCTGGGCGCCGCCTCGGTCATGGTGCAGCTGGAAGGCACCCGCTTTCTGAAAGACCGCCCCTTTGCCCATTTCGTGATCCGCGGTGGCAAGGATTCGGATCTTGGCCTGGTTTGACCCTGGTCAAGCGGACGGCCCCAAAATGGGGCTGTCTTTTTTGCGGGGAGGTTTTCGGGGCGGGGATTGGCTGCGGTTTGCTGCGGCTTATGCGCTGGGGGCGAGTTCTTTCACTGCCGCGAGCATCCTGGCGATTTCGGCCTCGGTGTTGTAGTGGCAGAAGGAGATCCGGATGCAATCGGGCAGGCCCAGCGGGTCCAGCACGTTGCCGGAGTAATGGTCGGCCTTGCGGGTATGGGTGCGGATGCCCTGGGCGTTGAGGGCCGCCACCGCCTCTTCCGAGGCGATGCCGTCCACCACGATGGAGACCAGGCCTTCGCGGGCCGGGTTGTCTGCACCGGCCAGGATGGTGACATGCGCCATGTCGCGCAGCCCCGGCAGGTTGCCGGTGCCGTTGATCGCGGTATTGGTCAGATGGGTCTCATAGGCGTGGATGGCGCGGCCTGCGGCTTCGATCCTGCCGCGCCTGGAGGTCTCGGAGGAGACCTCGCCGCCGAGCCATTCGAAGTAGCCGACCACATCCGACAGGGTGGCGTAAGAGCCGGTGTCGCGGGTGCCGAACTCCCAGCCGGTGGCGGGCGCCCCGATCAGCATGTCATGCGGCAAGGCGCTGAGGCGGTCCGAGATCCAGGCGATGCCGTAGCCGTGGCGCGAGAACACCTTGTAGGGCGAGACCGCATAGCCGTCGACATCGTAGGCCGCCAGATCCAGCTGGCCGTGGGCGGCGTGCTGGATGCCGTCGACGATGATCAGGCAGTCCGGCGCCACCGCGCGGATCGCCTTGGAAATCGCCGCCACATCCATGCCCATGCCGGTGACCGGCGAGGCATGCAGGATGGTGGCCACCGCCACATCCGGGGTCATCAGCGCGGCGTAGTCTGCCGCCGTGACCAGGCCGGTTTCGTTGCTGTGGGCGACGTTCACATAGTCCAGTCCGGCAATCCCGGCCCAGCGGCGGGCGGCGCTGCGGGTGGCCGGGTGCTCAATCGAGGAGCCGATCACCCTGGCGCCCTTGGGGGCGTTGACGCAGGCGGTGCGGATCATCCGGAACAGCAGCTCGGTGCCGCTTTCGCCGGCAAAGAACTGGCCGGACGCGGCGTTCATGAAGATGGCCAGGTCTTCCTTGGCCGT
>NZ_JWLC01000016.1:79401-79951 GCF_000813745.1 Leisingera sp. ANG-M1
GGTGACCAGCACGTCGCAGCCGGTGACAGCGCCGATGCCGCCGCCGCAGCCGCATTGGCAGCTATCGCCGTACGGCACATGCGCCGTCACATGATCCGCCACCTTGCCCATGCCGATCTCATTGCCGCCGTCGCCGACCGCAACCACCGGGATGCCGCGGGCCAAAGCCTCGTCGAACAGAAAGTCGACCCGGGCCCGGCCCATGCCGTAATCAATGCCCTTCATCGAGTGGTAGACGCCGTATTCATTGCGCCCGACCCGCTCGGTCGAGAACAAAAGGTCCGGCTGCAGATCGTCCAGCATCTGCATGGCCTGTGCCTGGCCTGCTGCGTCTTCGGTGGCGTAAGGCAGCATCACGATGGTGGCGAGGCTCTTGTCGGCACGTGCAATGGCCGCCTGTTCCAGGGTGACCGGGAACAGCCCCGCCGCCTGGCAGGTATTGCGGATCGCGGGCAGCAGGGTTTCCTCGCAGAGCATCACGCAGGTGGCATTGCGCGCCAGCACCAGCGCCCGGGCAATCGCCGCAGCACCGGAGGGGCCGTCGTTTTCG
>NZ_JWLC01000017.1 GCF_000813745.1 Leisingera sp. ANG-M1
GGGAAATCCCAGGCCGAAAGCTGCGCTCCGCGCCGCAGGCCGAATAAAGCGTCGCGGGATGGAGCAGCCAGGTAGCTCGTCAGGCTCATAACCTGAAGGTCGCAGGTTCAAATCCTGCTCCCGCAACCAGCTCTACTTGTGAAGTAGAACACGACGACAAAGCCCCTTTGGGGGCTTCTTCGATTCAGGCTGATCCAAAGCCATGATCCCGGCCAATTCCCCAACAAGTTTAAGCTGATGACCGCCCGGCGCGTCAGCGTCAGGAACCATCCGCACCTCCGAAATCAGCGCCCGCAGCGATGCTGTCGCCTCCCGCTTCACCTCCGGCGCATTCAGGGACCCGGCCAGGTCCCCGATCAGCTCCCGGTACCGGGACGACAGGCTCGGGTGGCTGTTCATTAAAACATAGATCTTACCGGAATGTGCCCGGTCGCAGCATCGACACCCCAAAAGCAGACGATTCCGGTCTTTGATGCGCCGGACGATTTTGAAGCCTTTTGCGCTGGCGGCGGCGAGCCAGTGGGGATGAGCCGTTTACGGGAATTGTTCGCTGGTTGAGTGGGGCATCGCAGCCCCTGCATAAGCAGGAATGAGCAGCGCTCAGGCTATCTCCTGCCCGCACTGGATTCCATCGTTCTGACGGGACAAAGGCCCATCCTGCTCTAATAGTCGAACCGGACCACACTAGTGGGACTGATCAAGCACACTTCGGCATGTTGTCGACGGGTTGCTTGAAAAAGCAACCAGCATCGCAGAAGTTCTCTGCTAACCAAGGTCACATTCGAAAGGCGCCCAAAGGCGGATTTTCACTTATTTTTAAGGTGACAGGTAGAAAAGGCTTTTGATGCGCGCAGCCTGGGTATTTTTATCGCTTGCTTTCTTGCTCTTTGGTGGAAAAGTTCAAGCGCAAAGCATTATTCCGCTTGAGGAAAAGGGCGGGTTGCATGCCGCCTATGTTGTTCCCGTAGAGGACTTCGATCGCGTAGACGTGCAGCTGATCGTTCTTTCAGGAGCGTATGATGATCCGGAACCATCTGGCACGGCTCATTTGACAGAACATCTAGCTGCTTTGTCCTCAGATGCTGCCGTGCTTAGAAAACCCCGAGTGCGCGATTTGAATGCTACAACCTACGACGTATCTACTGTCTACACTAATTCCGGCGTGCCTTCTGACATTGAAACCCTATTGCGGCTGTCCCGGGCAATTCTTGACACGCCGAGTTTGCCAGAAGGTTTTGC
Organism: Leisingera sp. ANG-M1; assembly: GCF_000813745.1. Lineage (GTDB taxonomy): Bacteria > Pseudomonadota > Alphaproteobacteria > Rhodobacterales > Rhodobacteraceae > Leisingera. The sequence continues at coordinate 1,240 of NZ_JWLC01000017.1, forward strand.
GGAAAGTGAAATTGACATCGTTCAGCGTGAAACACTGTTTCGCGAAAGACGCTCTCCACGTCGCTGGTTAAAGCGGATTGCTCTTCAAAATCTGTATGGAACTCTGCGTGGCCGTGCCAATAATGCGATTGAGGACTTGCCTGGATTGAATCTCGAAAAGGCTTATCAGTTTCACAAAGAGCACTATGTCCCCTCAAATGCCACTCTAATCGTGTCAGGAAAGATTGACCCGGACAAGGCCGCAAAACTAGTTGCCCGCTTCTTCGGCGACACAAAATCCTCCTCGGTTCCTCGAAAACCTTGGTTGGATGAGAAACCAGCCCGTTCACTTAGGTCCGTCGAACGCGTTGAATCGAACAGGCTGGCCCTTGATACAGTGCAGTTTGCTAAATTCGTGGACTTTGAAGAAAAGCTTACCAGCATCGATATGCAGGGGGCTTTCTTTATCGCAACTGAAATTTTGACCAGCAGGCTGCATAATGCCCTGTATTTCGAGGATCAAAGGTTTCTCGGAGCTAAAATGGGCTGGAGCTTTACAAAAAATGCTGATCTTGAACTTACACTGGATGTTCAGCTGATGCCGGGGTTCAGCTTGGATGCGGCGCACACCAGGCTGAAGAAGGTTTTGGCTGACTTGCTGATTGAACCCATCAGCAACAACGAGATCAATCAGGCCCGCCAGAAGCAGATGGTAAGCGCACAAGATGCGACGCGCCGATCCTCGGAATTTCTTTGGTTCCTGCAAAATGTGGCAGCAGATGGCTTCCCACCTGTCAGCCCTTCAGTATTCTCTGACATGATACGCGACACGTCGGATCAGGAGGTAATTGAGTTTGCGGCAACGGTTGTGAAGCCATCTGCAACGTCAGTCATTTTGGCAAAAAAAGCAGACTAAAATGCAAGCATTCAAAGGCAGGTTTCTCACCGCTCTTCTCTTGGTTTTCGGTTTGCTCGGGGCGCAGGCATCCCGGGCGGAACTCGTCGCAACGGCTGAAGATACCAAAGTTGTCTACCTGACTCCTCTTCGCAACGGTCTCTCGTCGATAACACTTGTCTGGCCAATTGACCGCCTGGCACAGGATCGCGTCACTGCATTGAAGGCGGGTCTTTCGAGTGTGGTGTCAGGTGGAACATCCAGCCGCTCTCCTTATAAAATCCATGAATTCCTGGGGTTGAAGGGGATCAGGCAAAACGTCAGTTCAAGTGGCCGAAACTTGATGCTGACCGTCACAGCTCCGGACGAAGTCTTCCCGGAGACACTTGTACATCTCGAAAATCTTTTGCTGGAGCCTGAGTACTCAAGTGGCTGGTACGCCAGGGAGGTTCAAAGAATTACCCCCGGGCTGTCTGTTAGAACAAGAGAGCCGGAAAATGTCTTGAGTGAAGTCGCCGAGTTTATCGAGTTTGAACCAGATGATGCCCGCAATGACGAGAGCGGCGATGAGTTTCGGTTTGGCCGGCCCAGTCAGGTCATCCTGAGATCAGGAAATCAAGAAGCAGAGCGCCGTGCTGGTAAACTCATTAAAAAACTCCCTAGTGCCGAAGCGGAGTGGAAGTTCTCCTTTGCAAAATGGGCAGAGGCACTGACTGGAGCAGAAAAGCGGCCTTTTGCACTGCCACCGGGCACGATTTACTATGAGGACCCTGAAACAACTGAAATGCTTATCCAACTCGTCAAAGCCGAGGAGTTTGAAAATGAACGGGATCAGATAGGAGCTAACCTTCTTCTGAACTACATAGGCGCCGGCCAGGATTCAGAAATGTTTCGGATAATTCGTCAGGAAATGCGTGCGTCTTACGACCCGGGCTCTGACTTCATTGTCATGGAAAAGAACAGGGCAATTATTTCGCTGAGCGCAACTGTTGAAGCGGTTAGGTGGCCTGAGATCTATGAAGAAATCAGGGATATTTATGAAAATGCGCGCTCTGGAAACATTGAAAGCGAAAGGCTGGCCCTCAAGCATGAGATATTGAACAGAAGGTATGTCCACAACTTTTTTACTGCTCCCGCTTGGGGCGCACTACAATATCTTCACGAGTATCCCGATGGTGTTCGTGGCGACGTGAGGCTTCCGGTGTTCGAGGCCCTCGAAACGGCCTCTCTCACTGAGGTGATTACAAACTCGGATGCGCATTTGCCGCCATTGGAGGATTTTCTCCTCGTTCTAATAGGAGGGGGCATGGCGCCGACGGAAGCATTGAAGTCAAAAGGCTACTGCGCGCTGCCTGAGAATACACCTCTTAGTTTCTGCCTTGATATGCTTTCGAATGGCGAAAATTAAAAGGTGCAATAGACTTCACTGTGATGGCAGCAGCAACCGGCGGCGCTGCGTTTCAGAGTTGAGATTGGAAACTGTCCTGCATCGAACTTCTGATGCCGCCATCCGCGACACAGGCAATCCTAAGGTAGGCCGGTCCTGCATCCTCATGTTTTCTGTGCGGTTTGCCTCGGCAGCCTCTCTTTGCAAGCCGCCGGAACGGTTTTCCTGAAAAATCAAGGCGGCCACGTAGCTGGCCCGTAGGAACCAGGCGGCCGCACAGTGTTCTGCTCTGTCGCCCGCTCTCGCCGGAAGCATCGTTCGGATGGAACAAAGGCCGGCGAAGCGCGAACAAGCCATTCCGCTTGGGCCGGGCTGGTGGTCAGTCCGGATGACGAACAAAGATCGGCTCAGAAGCTCCGGGAACCCTTCAGAGGGAACCGTCCTGGGGACGCGAAGGAGCCTATAAAGACTTTCAAAACAAATTTCCGTCAAAACCTGCTGTGAAGGAGGGGGGCATGCAAAATGTGCTTCTGATTCTTGCAGCTGCAGCCGCCGTGCTTTGCTCGCCGGTGCTGATGCTGATTGCCCAGCCGCCGCCGCAAGCGGGCGAGGTAGCGCTGGTCATTGCGTCTCCCTGGGGGAAGAGCGCAGCCGAGGTCGCGGCACAAGCCGGGGTGCAGGAAATTGCTCCGGAACGTGCCCCGATGGGCGCTTTGGTGCTGCTGGAAACTCCGCACAGCCTCGACCGGCTTTACCGGCAGGGCGCGTGGATTGTTGTCGATGGAAGAAAGGTTTTGGAACTATGCGCAAACTGACGGCTTCCGGGCCGCAAACTGACACCGCAGCAACTGAACGGCGGGTCCAGCAGATTTCCAGCTGGCTGCTGATGCCGCTGCCCGCCCTTGCGGCCTTTTACCTGAACGGTTCAGATGCCTGGTGGCTTTTTGCAGGGCTGAGCCTGCTGCTGGGCGCGCTGGCATTTGTCTCCCAGAAGCTGCCGGAGGCGGCCCGGGACTATCTTCTGAGCTTCTGTTTCATCGGCCATTGCATCCTGTTCACAGCCTCGCTCAGCGGCCATGCTTGGCAGCTTGATGCGCATATGATGTTCTTTGCTGCCCTTGCGATCGTGTCGACGCTGGCCAATCCGCGGGCACTGGTCTTTGCAACGGTGCTGGTGGCCTTGCATCATATCTCTTTTAGCCTCCTGCTGCCGGGCCTTGTGTATCCGGGCGGTGGTTTGATGGAGAATTTGCAACGGACAATCCTGCATGCCTCGGTCGTGCTGCTGGAAACGGGAGTTTTGCTGATCAGCCTGCACAAGAGTCTGGCGGCAGATGCCGCGCTCAAGCTGCAGCAGCAGGCTGCAAGAGATCAGACGGATGCGGCGGAGCGGGCCGAGGCCCAGGCGACGCAAAGCAGGAAAGACGCCGAACGTGTGGTTGGCGTTGTTGGCGAGCATTTGCGCGAACTGGCTGACGGGCGGCTTGATTGCCGGATCGAGGAGACCTTCCCGCCGGAATATGCGCAGCTGCAAGACAGCTTCAACTCCACGGTGGATACGCTCAAGGGAACCATTGACCAGGTTCTGGCCGCGACCGGCAGCATCAACAATGGTGCCACCGAAATCAGCCGGGCTTCTGATGAGCTGTCCAACAGGACTGAGAGCCAGGCAGCAACATTGGAGCAGACCGCGGCGGCTCTGGAGGAGCTGACAGCATCTGTGAAGTCGGCGGCCGATGGGGCAAAGAGCGTGGAAAACACGATGGACGAGGCCCGGCTTGAGGCTGAAAACAGCGGCGAAATCGTGAAGGATGCGGTGTCTGCGATGGGGGCGATCGAGGAGTCGTCGTCGCAGATTGCGCGGATTATCAGCGTGATTGATGACATCGCCTTCCAGACAAACCTCCTGGCCCTGAATGCAGGCGTCGAAGCGGCGCGCGCCGGAGAGGCGGGCAAAGGCTTTGCCGTGGTTGCTTCGGAAGTCCGGGCGCTTGCGCAGCGTTCGGCGGACGCGGCCACCGAGATCAAAACCCTGATCGGCGAAAGCTCTCAGCATGTCGGCCATGGCGTGGATCTGGTTGGCAAGGCCGGCGAAGCGATCGAAAAGATCGTGGAGCGGGTGAACCATATCTCGGGGCTTGTTTCCAACATCGCCGAGGGGGCCGCCGAGCAGTCGACCGGGTTGAGCGAAATCAATATGGGGGTGAGCCAGCTTGATCAAGTCACCCAGCAAAACGCCGCCATGGTGGAAGAGGCAACTGCTGCCGGGCACATGCTGCACTCGGATTCGCAAAAGCTGACGGAGCTGATGGCACAGTTCGAGACCGCAGCGCCGTTGCAGGCCTTGACCTCGGCTGCTGCCTGAAACCGGGGCGCGCCGTTGGAACCAGCCGCCGCCGGGTGTGTGCCCGGCGGCTGATTGCCGTCAGGCGCCAAGGCCGGGTCGAAGGCCGATTTTCCTTAATCTTTCATTTTTTCCAAAAGATTGACCCCGCCGCTGAGGCGGGGTTTTGCTGCGTTCCGGGCGGTGGCGGCAGCGGGACAGGCATCTGGGGTGGTATTGAAACCCCGAGTTTTCAGGTGAGCGGATTGTTTGCTACAGTTTCCCGCAATGGTGTTTTTGAATTCGTTGCTTAATTTTCTGGTTGTGCTTCGCCCCGAGCGGACAATTGCAAAGCAGCCGATTGCGCGGCCCGCTGAACACCCCGGTATTTTTCTGTAACCGTGCTGGCGGGCCTGTCCCGGCTGCGCTGGCATTTTGTTTGGAGTTCAACGATGGCGCGCATGGCACCGGCCCGGGCAAAGAAGCTTCAGTCCCTGCTGAATGAGAAGGTGAATCCGAAACCGCCGCTTGAAGTCGACGGCATTATCGGACCCAAGACACAGGCTGCTTTGAAGGCGTTGCAGAAGAAGGCCGGGCTGAAGGCCACTGGCGAGGTCGACAGCGAAACCGCTGCGGTTATTGCCCGGGCCGAGAAAACCGGCGCTGTGGAAAAGGAACAGCCCACCCGTTTTTTCAAGCAGAACGGCAAGTGGGTCGGGCTGACCGAGCGCGAGTATCAGGCGCAGCTCAAGAAGATTGTCATGGAGCTGGAGCGCGGGCCGCTGCGGGAAATGCGCATGGCGGTGTCTTCGCTGGAGTCGCTTTGGGATTACTTCTACGATCTGAACAGCGAACAATGGTTTGTCAGCTTCTGCATCGAGACCACCAGCGGTGCCGAGATGCCAAAGCGGTCCGAGGTGGCCAAAGCCCGCAAAGCGTTTGAACAGTGCCAGGCGGCGGTGAAGAGCAAGAACCTGGCAAAGTTCCAGGCGATCTACCCAAAATGCGAAAAGAGGGTGAACGGCACACTGGATGCGATGCGGGCCTACCGGGCGAAAATGATCGGCGGTGGTGAAAACTGGGTGACCGGATTGAAATTCACCAAGACCGCTTCTTTCACCTTTGTGGCGGTGATGGCAGCCCCCGTTGCCGCGTCAAGCCTCGGTACCGGGGTGGTTGCCTCGGCTGTGATCGGCGGCGGCGGGGTGGCGATGGTTGAAAGCTCTGCCACTGAGGTTGGAAAATGGGGGGCAGGCGCCAAGGACTGGAGTGTCGGCGGCGCCATCTCTAACGTGCTGATCGACACCGGGGCCGGTGCCATTCTGGGGCTGATTGCCAAGGGCGGCGGCGGCGGCAAGCATATGGTCGAGGCACTGGCGGCCAAGCTGCTGCCGCGCCTGGCGGCCCAAGCCGGGTTCAAGCTTCTGTCCAAGACCGCGCTCAAGAAGGCGGTGATGTTTCTGATCACCGAAGGCGGCAAGAAGGCCCTGGAAGGGGCGGTCAAAGATGTGGCCAAGGCTTTCAAGGGCGACAAGAAGATGACCATGGACAAGTTCTTCGACAATGTGGCCAACAATTTCCTGGCCGGCATTGCCTTGGGGCCGCTGGGCAAGGTGATCGAAGGGTTTGCCAAGAAAGCCGCCGACCATCTGAGTCCTAAGGACAAGCAGCGGATTTGGGATTTGGCACTGAAAGAGCTGTCCAAACAGTCGAAAGGCCAGACGTTCCACATCAGCCAGATCGACAAGCGCACCCGGGAGCTAATGGAAAAGGCGATCAATGACCAGCTGGCCAAGCAGCTCGATAACGTGCTGGAGGTTGTCTATAGCAGCTGGAAAGGGCCGATGTCGCCGCAGGCGTTCCAGAAAAAAGTCTCGGAGCTCATTTCGATGGGCAAACCGGCGCAGGCTGCCGCAGCGGCTGCGGCCAAGGCTGGCAAGAAAACCTTGAAGGCAGCCTAGGCGCATCAGCTTACGCAGGATTGGCGCCTGTCCACCCGGTCAGGCCGCCCGGACGGCGGCCGTGTTGCCACTCGTCTTCATCATGGTTTTGCCGGGGGCAATTCTTCGTGGGGTTCATTTGGCTGCAGGGCGCTACTGGCGGTTTGGCCTTTGCTAGCTGCCCGCGCTGTGCAGCAGCAGAGGCCGTTAGCTGCTCCCTTTCTGCCTGACGGCAAAAGGTGCTGTATTGCTTAAAACCAGTAAGTTTGACTTATCTTTTGCGGTATACAAGTGAATTCAATTGAATGAATCCGGGCGCCTCATTAGCCGTACACATATACAGTTCGCATCCACGCAAAGGGGCAGGCCAATGACGGGTTGGCACGAAAATTTCAATGCAGTTCTTGGGGTTAGCGGCGATGACTGCCCTGTTATCGGTTGCGGTGTCATCCGCCGGCGGCTGGAACAGAACGGCATCCGGGTGACCAGCTTGGAGGGCGCGGCCAGTAAGGAAAAGCTTGTTTCCGTGGCAAAGCAAAATGGAGCGGACGCGATCCTGATTTCCTCGAACTACGGGTTCGGGGAGCCAATGTGCCGCGGTCTGCGGGCGCTGTGCGATGAAAACGGCCTGAAGGGGATCACGCTTTACGCCGGTGGCAATCTGATGGCTGCAAGCGCGCAGTTTCCTGATGTGGAGCAACGGTTCCGGGCAATGGGATATGACCGGGTGTTTCCGCCTCTGGTGTCCCTGGCTCTGGTGGCGGAACAGCTGAAAGAAGACATCCGCCGCAAACGGCGCTTTCTGAAGGGGCGCATCGCGGGTCCGGCGCGTCTGCCGGAGCGGGCAAGCCCGGCCGGCCTCAGCCAGGCCTTTGCCCATATGTATGGCTGAGCCTAAAGCGCGAAGGGCGTGCCGGCAAAAAAGCGTTTCATGAACCCGGGCCCCTTGCGGCGCACGAATTCGCGAAACTGCAACGAGGCCTGGCCCAGCCGTATGCCTCTGGGGTGCAGGATGTACCATTCGCGGTTTTCCGGCATCCCCTCCGCCTCCAGGACGCACAGCTTGCCCGCTGCGTGCTCAAGGGCGATCGTATGGGCAGACAGAAAGGCAAGCCCCAGGTCCGCCATCACGGCCTGTTTGATGTTGGCGTTGCTGTCCATCTCCTGCGCCTTTGGCAGGTCCAGGCCTGCGCTGCTGAAAAAGTGGTCATGCACCATGCGGGTGCCGGAACCGGTTTCCCGCGCAAGAAACCGGTGCGGCACCAAGTCCATTCTGGAGATCCTGGTTGAGCGCGCCAGCGGGTGATCAGGGTGGCTGACCAGAACATAGGGGTGCTTGGCAAAGGCAAAGGCGTCCACTTCGAACCGTTTGGGCGTCCGGCCCATGATGGCCAGGTCTGCCTCGCGGCTCTCCAGCATGTCCAATACGCCTTTGCGGTTGGCGATTTGCATCTCAACCCTGACGTCGGGACAGGCGGATTGGAAATCACGCAGCAACTGCGGGCCGAAGTGGCGCGAGGTTGACACCATTGCCACCCGGACGCAGTTGTCCCGCTGCTGCTGCTTGGCACTGATCTCCTCCACCGCCTCGTCCAGCGTGGCCTGGATGCGCTGGGCAAAAGGCAGCAGCTGATGCGCTGCTTCGGTGGGCTGGACGCTGCGGCCCTGCTTCTCAAACAGCTTCACCCCGAGCGAGTCGCCCAGCTTGCTCATCTGCATCGATACCGCCGGCGGAGACATTCCGAGATGCTCTGCTGCCTGCACAAAGCTCTGATGCTCCAGCGCAGACAGGAAGATCTGCAGCTGCCGGATGGTGATTGCTGAAGCGGGCTCTGTCATTCGGCTGGTGTTTCCGTTCCGTCCGGGTCCTGCAGCGGCGTCAAATATGCGTGGTCATCCGGTAGCCCGGTGCAAAGTACAGCTTGGCCAGAGTGACCGGCGCGCCGCGCAGCCAGGTGATCCGTTCCGCGGTAAACACAGGATCTCCGGCCGGTGCGTCCAAGAATTCGGCAATGGCCTGGTCGGCCTTAGTGGCCATGAAGCTGATCTCGAGATTTGTGAACGGCACTTTCTGCACCAGCCAGTCATTGGGACCGGACTGCGTGAAATCGGCCTCCAGCACCTCCGGAATGCTTTCCGGGATGATCCAGCGCACCTCGTACTGAAAGGGCGCATTGTCGGCGTAATGCATACATCTGATATGCAGCACCTGCCGGCCCTGGGTCAGCTCAAGCCGTGCTGCCAGCCAGTCCGGCGCCGCCAGCAGGGTCTGCTCAACCAGCGAATACCGGTAGCTTGCACCGGTTTCGGCAATCTCGTCCCGGACCAGCGGGATCGAGAACTGGGCTTTGCGGACCGGTGCGTTCAGCACTCTGGTGCCGGCCTTCCGCTTGCGTTCAAGATAGCCTTCCTCGGCCAGTTCCCGCAGCGCCCGGTTCACGGTGGTGCGGGTGCTTGAAAACTCTTCCGCGAGCTCGGTCTCGCTCGGCAGCAGGCTGTCCGGCGCCCAGATCCGGTTTTGGATGCGGTCAACAACCACCTGCTTGATATCCCGGTAGCTCATGTTTTCGCGCGCCGCTGCCATTCTGCCTCTCAGGGTCATTAAAAAATTTTATTGGGTATAAAAATACACATAACGGGCAGCCAGGGAAGCACATATGAAGCAAAGGTCAAAGCGTCGACCGTGGATCCCTGCCAATCGGGCCGAACGGGTGTGATTTATTCAGTTAAGTGTAGACATAAATGTTTACGAGCATTACTGGACATTTATGAACAGTTCCGCTCTTCCAACCGGCCTGTACTGCCGCCCTCCGCCTTTCTGTTTGCATCAGGAGCTCCAGAATGAAGATTGATCCCGCATCGGCGCAATTTTCGACGCAGCCGGTTCTGCTCGACCAGCCGCTCAGCCCGGAGCAGGTCGTTGCGGTTGCCCGCGGCGCGAGACTTCAGTTGTCGGACGCTGTGGAGCAGCGGATCCGCTATGCCCGCCGGATTGTCGAAGGCCTGGTGGCAGGAGAGGTGCGCGGCTATGGGATTAACACCGGTGTTGGCGCCCTGTGTGATGTGATCATCAGCCCTGAGGATCAATCGGCGTTGTCCCGCAACATCCTGTTCAGCCATGCCTGCGGCGTCGGCGAGCCTCTTGAAGCCGAAGGGGTGCGGGCGATCATGGCGACGCAGATCAACAACTTTGCGCTGGGCAAGTCCGGGATCTCCTGGCAGGCGGTTGAGACCATGCTGGCCTTGCTGAACGGCGGGGTGACACCGGTGGTGCCGTCGCGCGGCTCGGTGGGCTACCTCACTCACACCGCGGCAATCGGGTTGGTGCTGATCGGTGCGGGTGAAGCGCTGCTGGACGGTGTGCGGGTCTCCGGTGCCGAAGCGCTGAGGCGGCTTGACCGCAAGCCGCTGGTGCTGGGGGCCAAGGAAGGCCTGAGCCTGGTGAACGGCACGGTTTGCGGCACCGGGCTGGCCTCGCTGGCGCTGGCGCGGCTGCGCGATCTGGTGGAGTGGGGGGATGCCGCCGGGGCCTTTAGCTATGAGGTGCTGGCGCGGCAGGAAATGACCTTTCATGGCAGCAGCCAGATGTTCCGGGACACTTCCGGCGTGCGGGGCACCGCCGAAAACATGCAGCGCTGGCTGGACGGTATGAATGCGCCCGACGCCGGAAGCTTCAGCACCCAGGACCCGCTTAGCCTGCGCGCCATTCCGCAGGTTCACGGCGCCATCCGCGATGAACTGGACCAGATCGGCGACGTTCTGACGCAGGAGCTGCGCTATGTCTCTGACAACCCCGCGGTTGCAGGCTCGCCGGAACGCCCGGAGGTTTACAGCCAGGCCAATGCGGTTGGGGCGTCGGTGGCCTTTGCCAGCGACCGGCTGGCAATCATTGCAGCGCAGCTGGGCGCTATTGCCGAGCGCCGGGTCGACCGGCTGGTCAACCCGCTGGTCAGCGGCCTGCCTGCTTTTCTGGGCGCCGAGGCCGGGCGCGGCTCGGGTTTCATGATCGCGCAGTACACTGCTGCGGGCTTAAAGGGGGAAAACCGGATGCTCGCCGTTCCAGCCTCGCTGGCCGGCGGCATCACCTCGGCGCTGCAGGAAGATATGCTGACCCACGCCACGCCAGCAGCGGAAAAATCCCTGCGAATTATCCGCAACACCAGGATGATCCTCGCCATCGAACTGCTGTGCGGCGCCCAGGCGCGGGACCTATCCGCCAAGCCCTGCGGGTCGCACCGCCTGCGCCAGGTCTATGACGCCGTCCGCGCCAGGGTTCCGCTTTATGCGGACGACCGTCCTCTGAGCCAGGATATGGAGCAGATCAGCGCAATGCTGGCGGCGCAGCGGCCGCCAGACTGTTGAGGTTTCGGAGCAGGCGCTTGTTGCGCATCCAGGCCCGGGCTGGCGGCGGCACTGCAACCAGCCACCAGTTCAGCGACACGGCGGCCCCGTCCAGAAGGTCAGCCCGAACACTTCCGCCTCTGCGGAAATCGCAAGGCCAAAGGCGCGGGTTCGCTCGCATTCAAGGTGTGCCGGTCAAACGGATTGCCCGATCCGTCGGGCATTTCTACCTGGTGGCCTTCCTCCGGGTGAAGAACAGGTTTGCGCCGGTGTTCAATGCGCCGCCCAGGAAAGTGGTAGAAACGTCTTCGTTGATTTCATAGGCCGCTGTGGCTGCTCGGGCGGGAGGCAGTATCTGCACGGTCGGCCGGAACGCCTGTTTGATGCAGCCATCTGGTTGCGAAGTGCTACGGCCCGCTTGCTCTGAAAGCGGGCCATTCGCCGCAAGACCGGTTTCTGTTGCCTATCGTTTTGAGAAAGTGATGGGCAAATTCACCGTGATCTGGGCGGACTGCAGCTTTTTGGGCGCCGCCGGGAACGTCCCGGCCCGGGCAATTGCTTTCAAAGCCGCCTGATCAAAGGTGGCGTTTCCGGAGGACTTTGCAATCCGGCTGCGTATGAGCTGACCGGCCCGCGAAACGGTGATACGGACGACAACCGTGCCTTTCCCGGTCGCGCCGGAGGGATACTTTTTGCGGCGCTCAACCCGGGCACGGATCTTGGCTCCCCAGACATTTCGAAGCTTTGTCTGGCGGCCTGAGTTGGCAGTGGCCTCGGATGCGCTGCCTGCCTGGCCCGCGCTGGACCCGCCGCCAGACCCGGCAGCCCGCTGTTCCCCTTGCCCTGGCGACGTCTGCGCCGCCTTTGGGGTTTCCAGCTGCGGCGCCGGCTCCGGTCTGGCCTGCGGTTCAGGTGTCGGTTCCGGCTCTGGTTTTGAGGCCGGCGCGGGCTCCGGTTCCGGAGGCGCGGGCGGGGCTGCATCCACGTTCAGTACATCGGTCTCTTCAGGCTTGGAGAGAGCGATTTGCACCGCAGTCCGCGGAGCCTGGACCAGTTCGATCTCCGGCAGGAGCGGAGAGGCCGTCCCGGACAGGAGCTTGGCCGGTTCCGCTTCAATCTGCGTCGGCATGTGCCGGGGACGCTCCCAGGCTTCAACCATCTCGGCCACAGTTGTGTTTGATGCTTGAATCGACACCAAGGCCTCGCCGCCGGAACCGCTGGATTGCACGCCGGACTCGGGCGCCCGCACAAACAATGCGATATGGATCAGGGCCGCGAGGCCCGCAAACACGGTGAGTTCAGCAGCACGTTTCATGGCTGGCGCACCACCAATTCGGCATGCGACAGCCCGGCTGCCGCCAGCTGGCGCAGGATGCCTGCCAGTGTTTTGGCCTCCAGCCCGGCATCGGCGCGCAACCGCACCGGTGCGCCCGCTTTGCCGGCGGCCGCCAGCTTGGCGATGGCGGCTTTGCCCTCGGCACCTTCGAAATGCATCCTGCCTTTGCCATCAACAAAAAGCACCAGTTCTGCGTCCGGTTCGGCTTCGAAGGCAGCATCCGGCGGTGTCACTTCGAACGGTTCCGGCTGCGACAAGCGGGAGGTCATCAGAAAGAAGATCAACAGCAGAAAAACCACATTGATCATCGGCACGATGGATTCACCGCGCGGGCGGCGGGGCGGATCGGTCAGGTCCATGGCGGCTTCCTCACTCCACCAGCACGAAATTGGTGAACCCGGCCTGCCGCAGCAGCCCGGTCACATCGCTGATGCGCTGCAGGTCGGCACCGTCGCGGCCGCGCAGGATCAGCATGTCGCCAGGCGTTTCCATCAGCGGCGCCAGCGCCTGGGTCAGGTTGCTGTCCGCCACCGGCACACCGTTCACGTCAAGATTGGCGGCACCGATGCCGACAAGGCGCGGCGGGCCGGTATAGCTGCCGCCCTGGCCGGCCAGCGGCAGCTGCAGTACCGCATCGGCGCCGAACCGCGAGGCCAGCATGAAGAACACCAGGAGCAGGAAAACCACATCAATCATGGGTGTGAGGCTGGGTTTCCGCCGGGGTTTTGAAGGCAGGGTGAGGTCCATGCGCCTACTCGGCTGCCAGTTTCAGCTGCTGCGGTTCATTGGCGACAAAGATGCGGGTGGCGCTGTCTTCGATGTCGCGGCGGATGCGGCCGATGACAGCCTCGAACCAGGTCAGCGCGGCAGAAGCGGGGATTGCCACGGCCATGCCGGCAGCGGTTGTCAGCAGGGCTTCCCAGATGCCGCCTGCCAGCAGCGCGGGATCGGCCTTGGAACCGGCCGCCTGCAGGGCCTGGAAAGCGGCGATCATGCCGAGAACAGTGCCAAGCAGCCCCAGCAGCGGCGCAATCGTTGCAATCAGCTCCAGTGCCCCTAGGCCGGAGCCGGCACTGGCAAGATGCAGTTTGGCCACCCGGGCAGTTTCTTCCCGGGCGCGCTCCTCGGGCAGCGATGCGGCGGTGCGGAGCGCAGTTGCAACCACTTTGGAGCGGATGCCGGCACGGCCCTGAACAATGGCCAAAGCAGCGGCGGGATCGCCGCGCTCATAGATGCCGACAGCCCGGCCCGCCTTGCCGCGCGACCAGGCGCCAATCAGGGCAAGCCGCCAGATTTTCCACAGGATCAATGCCATGGTAATCACCGACAAGGCTGCAATGGCCCAGATCGAAGGGCCCCCGTCCTGAAGGAATTTCATAGCCTTGGCAGAGGCATCGCTGGCAGCCTGTACCAGCTCTTCCTGACCTGAAAGCGGAGCCGCAGGTGTTTCCTGAACAGGCAGCGCCTTATCTGCCGGAAGCGTTTGCGGTCTGGAAATTTCAATACCGCTTTCTGGCACCAGCTCTGGGGCGGCGGCACTGGCCCCGGCAGCAGGTGGCGTCTGCTGCAGGGAGGGGACTGGTGCGGCCGGTGTTTCCTGGGCGGTTGCCAGGCCGCAGGTTATCAGCAGTGCGGCAAGCGCCGCAGAAAGTCGAAAGATCATGGGGAGCTCCATGCCGCTGGGGCATTGCAAGGTTGGGGAGCGGAGCGCTGCCGTTGCAGCGCTTGGCCGGGTCTGACTGCGCATGGAAACGTTTGTCTTGACCGGGCACCGGCGTTATTGCCGGAACAAGCCATGGCAGCCCAAGGGGTTGGGGACAGAAATTCTTCTGCTTTTGGGGCAAGGGTAAAATAGGGGTGCCGCCGCTGCACGGGTTCTCTCCAGCCTGCCGCGCTTTCCGCCGGAAAACGCAGGGTTCAAATGCAAGGGCTGGACAGCCGCCGGACAACAGATCCGGAGCGCCTGGCTGGAAACGTTTCTGAAACGTTCAGGAACGCGTAAGAAGCCTTATGGGTTTTGTCAAGAATTCTGTTGCAACTGGAGGCAGCGCGTGATCGCACTGCAAAGGCAGCCCGGCCCGCTGCGGCCTGGTGCTCAAACCGCCGCGGGCGGGAGTAATCCCCGGGCCCAAAACAGGCCCGGGGATCGCATGCAATTGACGCCAGGCTCAGATCAGATCGTCAAAGGCAACCGTTTGGTCGGCAAAAACAAGCAGGTCGATATCCAGCAGCTGATCGCTGCCTTCATAGAAGCCGTCGGCACCGCCGCTGGCGGCGTCCGTCACCGTCAGCCTGGTGACATCCGCGCCGCGGTTGGAGTCATAATAGGTGTAGCTCTCGAAACTGAAGTCCTCGAAGTTGCCATCAAAGACCGCACGGTCTTTCCCAGCATCGCCAGAGCCATTCCATGTGTGCCCGTAAAGCCGGTCGTCTCCGAGCCCGCCATACAGCCAGTCGTTGCCGTCTTCACCATAAAGCCTGTCGTGGCCGTTACCGCCGTACAGGTAGTCCCTGCTGCTGCCGCCGGCCAGCATGTCATCCCCTGACTGGCCAAGCAGCCTGTCGGTGCCGTCGCCGCCATACAGGCTGTCATCGCCGTATCCGCCCTTGAGCAGGTCATCATTGTCCTTGCCGTAGACCTTGTCGTTGCCGCCCAGGGCAATCAGCACGTCAGCACCATCGCTGCCGCGCAGGTCATCGCTGCTTCTGGACCCGAACTGAATATCCGTCTTCCGCACTGTTACGTTACCGAAGGCGGCAAACTCGATTTCCGGTGTCAAATGGGTTGATGCGCCGTCCTTGGTGACAACAATTTCGCCGCTGCTGCGGGTGAACAGGAAAGTGTCCGACCGGCCGCTGAAATAGGCATAGTTGTCCCGTGCATCATCGCCGAACAGCTGCCCTGCGGTCAGAGCCTGATCAAAGACCGCAATATCGCTGATCGTGCCATCGAAATAGCTGTGGATCCGGTCGGTTTCACCTGGGGTGTTGCTCCACCCGGATGCCCCTGCAATCAGCGCTTCACTGTTGCCGGTCCAGTCATAAGACAGCTCTGTGTCATAAGCGATCCGGGCGCCGTCCAGGTAGATTTCGACGCCGCCTGCGCCAAAGCTGAGGCTGAAGTCATACTCCTGGCCCGGCACCACCGCGTTTTTGGCCGTGAAATAATGAGAATTTTCCGCGTCCTGCAGCCGCACGATCAGCTCTCCGGATTCGCTGATATAGACTGAGAGATGGCCGCCATCGCCATTGCCCGACGCATCCTTGGAGATCAGGGTCTGATAGCTGGACAGGCTGTTGGCAGAAAACCGGAAGGCAATTGTGCCGCTGGAAAGTGCCAGGTCGCTGCTGTGGCCAAAGACATAGGCCGACCGCTCCTCCGCTGCAAATTCGTGGTCTCCAGCCGCCGCAAACACTGGCGTTTCCTCGGTTTCCAGGCCCAGGGCCGCCAGGCCGGGCAGGGCGGCATCCGGTACGGTTATGTCACCGGTGTCCTCGGCGGTGTGTTTGGGGGCGAGGGCCTCGTCGAGGTCGGCGATGCTCTTGACGATGCCATAGGCGGGGGCGGCGGTGTGCTCGATGTCGGAGCGCTTCACCAGATCGCCGTAGACGGTGATGGTGCCCAGGCGGTCGTCGTTGTGGGCGCCGCCGTTCTTGCCCTGGTCCGAGTACAGCGCGATCACCGAGTGGTCCATCACCCCGTCGCCGTTGGCATCGCCATAGGTGATCGAGGCGATCTCGGTGGTGTGGCCCTCAATGACAATGCGGTCGCCCTCGGCGCGGCTGAAGTCCTGCACCACGTCATGGCCCAGAATGTCGACCCAGTGGTCGTGGATCTTGTCGTTCTCGCCCGCAACCCCGTGCCAGTTGATGGTGCCGTCATCGCGGGTGTGCTTCTCGATATAGCGCTCCTTGGCGTTGATAAGCGTCTGGAAGTAAAAGATGTCCGCGCCGCTGCCGCCGACCAGAAGATCATCGCCCGGCACCGGCTGATCGGGGTAGAGCTTGCCGTCGGTCAGCTCGTTCTCCGGGTCGCCCTCGTCGCGGTCCGGGTCGTACCAGACGGCGCCCTCGCGGCCGTCGGCGCGGCTGATCAGCAGATCGTTGCCGCCGCCGCCCTTCAGGACGTCCTCGCCGTGGCCGCCGTCCAGCACATCGTCGCCGTAGCTGCCCAGCAGCGTGTCGTTGCCATAGCCGCCCTGCAGCACGTCATCGCCGGCCTTGCCCTTGATCCGGTCGTCGCCGCCGCCGCCGTCGATGCCGTCATCGCCGCTGGTGCCGCTGACGCTGTTGTCGCCGCCGTAGCGGGTGATCATGTTGAGGCTGCGGCCGAGGTGGCCGTGGTGGCTGACGCCATAGTCCTGCAGGATCTCCAGGAAGGTGTCGCTGGCGCCGTGCAGCTGGCCGAAGGCCGGGGCCAGATCCGCCATTGCGGCGGCCGCTTTGGCGTCCTGGGCAAGGCCTGGCAGGGCGTCGTCGGCCAGGGCGATCTGCATGTTTTCGCCAAGCTGGCGGTCGAAGACGCGGACGTCGCCGATGGTGCCCTTGAACAGCGAATGGGCGTCGTCGTCCTGGCTGCTGCGCCAGGCGCGGGAGCCGCCGATCACCAGCGCATGGGTGTTGCCTTCCAGGCCCTGCTTGAAGCCCGGCTCGGCCGCGGCCAATGCGCCGTCGAGCCAGATCATCAGCCCGTCTGGGCCGAAGGACAGCGAGATGTGGTAGGTCTGCCCGGCGGACAACACCAGATCCGGAACTTTCAGATATTCAGTCTCACCGCCGCCGGACTGGGTGGCCACCAGGGTGCCGTCCTTGACCCACAGGGTGAAATCGCCGTCGCCCGCGCCGCTGCCGTCTTTCGACACCAGCGCCACCTCGCCAGGAAGACGGTCCAGCGAAAAGCTCAGCGAGATCGTGCCGGCAGCCGCTGCAAGGGTTTCTGTATGGCCGATATCCAGAAGATCTTCCTGGGCGCCTGTATATTCCCGCGTATTCAGATTCGAAAATACCGGGTCCGGAAAGCTTGTGCCTGCCACGCTTAGGGTCCTCCTTGCTATGGCTTATGTTCTCGGAAAAGTTACTGCTCGATCCCGAGTCTATCGTGGCCAGACTTGGGCAATCCAAACCTTTCCCTGGCGTAAGCAAGATCTTGCGCGTCTCCTGTAAGGAGTTGAAATTACGGTTAATGCCCGGGCGTGTCCGGGCTGCCCGCGGGCTGAATGTGGCCGCAATAGGGCGGAAACCGGGCGCGGCCGGCTGGAATGTGCAGATTTGCGCCCCATGGCGCGCGATCTTGCGGCGAAACAGTGGCGGGGTGATTTGCCCTGCCTGAGTGCAGCCAAAAAGGCCGGTGAAGTGCAACCTTCACCGGCCTGGATCTCAGCGGGTCGGATACGGTGGTATCGTCAGGTTTTGATCGGGGTTTTCGCCAGTGCGCGGTATATCACCCCGCCGAGAACAGCGCCGATCACCCAGCTGTAGCCGGACAGGAAGCCAAGCCATGGAACCCAAACTGTGGCAACCGAGAAGACCGCCGCCAGCCCGAAGGCCTTCACTGCGGCGCCGTTCCAGCCGTTGTCATAGTGGTAGATGCCGCCTTCCATGTTATAGAGGTCGTCCTCGCTCAGCTGTTCTTTGCGCAGCAGGTAGTAGTCCACGATCATGATGCCAAAGACCGGAGCCAGCGTCGCGCCCAGGGTGTTGACAAAGCCGCTGATGCCGAACTGACTGATGAAGCTGTTCCAGAAGCCGCCGATCACCAGGGCAAACAGCGACGTGATCAGTCCGGCCTTGCGGAAGCTGATCTTCTCCGGCGCCAGGCTGGCGATGCCGTTCACCGCGGGGATGAAGTTGGCCACCAGGTTGATGCCGACAGTGGCAGCAAAGAAGGTGATCGCAGCGATGATGCCGAGAAGAACGCTGTCGGTGCGTTCGACGATCTCGGTCGGGTTGATGATCTCCTCGCCAAAGACCACGGCCGCACCGCCGGTGGTCAGCAGCGCCAGCGCCGAAAACAGGATCATGTTGAATGGCAGCCCGGCCAGGTTGCCCAGGACCATGGCTTGCTTGTCCTTGGCATAACGCGAGAAGTCGCTGAAGTTGATCATCACCGCCGCGAAATAGGCGACCATGGTGCCGACAATGGCGACGAAGCCTTTGATCTCAGTCCAGACGGTGCCTTCAGGGTTGGCAAAGATGGTGGCGGTCGCCTCCAGCAACTGCCCGTCCGAACGCTGCCAAAGCACGATGACCAAACCAATCATCACCAGATAGACGAAGGGGCCGGCAATGTTCAGGAAGGTCTCCACCCAGCCCATGCCGCGCCAGAAGATCACGATGTGAAAGCCCCAGACGATCACGAAGGACAGCCAGTCGATGCCGGTAAGGCCGAGGATCTCGGTGCCGCCGCTGAGGCCGGTGACCGAACGGATCAGCAGCGCCAGCGCAGTGGATGCAAAGTAGACCTGCACCCCGTACCAGAACACCGCCACCGTGGCCCGAAGCACTGCCGGCAGCTTGGCGCCTTGGGTGCCGAGGCTGGCACGGGCCAGGACCGGGTAGGGAATGCCGTATTTCTCGCCTGCGGCGCCGGACAGGTTCACCATCCACATCACAAAGAGCCCGGCCGCGATCAGCGCGGCAAAGGCGGTCCAGCCGCCGACGCCGTAGGAAATGAACAGCGACGCCACTAGTGAATAGCCGAACAGCGACTGCACATCATTGGCCCAGATGTTGAAGATGGCGAACCACCCCCAGGTTTTCTCGTCGCTGCCGACGGGGTTCAGCGCATTGCCCTCGGGGTCCATTGTCCCCCCGTGGTGCACGTGCATTTCATCAGTTGCGGTCATGTTTTCCTCCCTAAAGCCCCTTGGATGGCATTTGCGGGGCCTGCTGCGGGCGGGCCGCCAATTCGTGCCGAAATTGAGCTTGCACCTAACATGTTACGAGGTATTCTATAAAATAGACTATAAAGAATTTCAGATAGCACCTTAAGGCAGGTGCGTGAAATGACGGCAGGAGAGCAGGCAATGAGCAAGGCGCAGGATGTTCAGCTTTTGGCGGATCAGGCCCGGGACGCGCTATGGGCCGCCCTTCGAAGCGGGGCGCTGCGGGCCGGGCAGTTCCTGTCGATGCCGCAGCTTGTGACGCTGCTGGATTTTCCGCTGGCCGCGGTGCGCGAAGCGGTGAAGCAGGCCAGTTCCCAGGGGCTTTTGATCACCCTGCCGAAACGCGGAATTCAGGTGATGGAAGCAAGCCCGGACATCATCCGCGACTGTCTCGACTTCCGCATGGTGCTGGATCAGGAAGGCGCGCGGCGCCGGGTTGCCGGCGGCAGCTACGCCGGTCTGGAGGCCTTGAAGGAGCGGCATCTGCAAATGCTGGAGGCCGCCCGCAGCAATGCCGGCAGCGATCTGCCGCCGCAGGCCATTCAGGTCGATCTCTCGCTGCATGATTTCCTGGCGGCGGGATTGGAAAACGCCCAGCTCTCGGCAGCCTATAACGCCAACCGGATGCGTATTGCGATCATTCAGAACGCGCGCCCCTTCCTGCAAGTCCGCATTGTCTCTGCCATGGAAGAGCACTTGGCAGTGATCGAGGCCCTGGAAAGCTGCGATGCGCAAGCCGCGGCAGACGCGATCCGCCACCATTGCGAGCAGACCCTGCGCTGGTGGGGCGTGGCCTGAGGCTGCGCGCGCTTGACACGGCAGCAGCAGGTTTTTTACAAGGCGGTGATGGTTTTCCCCGGGGCCACTTTCGGGGAGATGAAAAGGGAACACGGTGAGGTGTAGCCATCAGGCGCCAATTCCGTGACTGCCCCCGCAACTGTGTGCGGAGAGCAATGCTGCCACACGCCACTGCCCCACAGAAGGGCGGGAAGGCGCAGCAAAGCCTCGACCCGCGAGTCAGGAGACCTGCCATCAGATGTTCAACCAACCCGGGGCGGGGCGTCCTGGAAGGAGGCTTCTATGGCACGTGTTACCTGTGCCCGCATGACTGACAGCTTCTCTCCGCGCGCGCAATTGTGCGAGGCGGATCATGCTGGAATTTCGTGACCACACTCTTCTGATTTGCGCCGCTTGCAAAGGGGCGGCTGAAGCCAGCCGGCTGCGCGCAGCCCTCTCGGACCGCATCCCCGGGCGCTTTGCGCTGCGGGCTGTTGATTGCATGGCCGGTTGCGGCCGGCCGGTGACGGTGGGCTTTCAGGCTGAGGGCAAAGCCCAATACCTCTTTGGCGGCATCCAGTCCCCGGCGGACACCGAAGCACTGGCCCGCTTTGCGCACCAGTACCTGGCAAGCGAAACCGGATGGACCAATGCCAGCGAACGCCCGGCCCAGCTTTTTGACAAGACCCTGGCCCGGCTGCCGCGGATCAAGGCGGAGGCCGCGCCATGACCGCTTCGCAGCCTTTCCTCAGCGTGCGCGGCCTGGAATATTACGCGCTGAACGGCGACGCTCTGGTAAGCGATGTCTCCTTCGATCTGGACAAGGGCGCCGTTCTTGCCATCGCCGGTCCCAACGGAGCAGGCAAGTCAACATTGTTGAACCTCCTGTCCGGGATCGAGCCGCTGGCGCTTGGCGATGTGCTGGTCGGCGGGCAGAGCCTGCGGCAGATGAAGGCCGGGGAACGTGCCCGGATGATCGCCATTGTTAGCCAGCAGTCCGCACCCGACGGGCGGCTGCTCTTGCGCGACTATGTGGCGCTGGGGCAGATGCCGCTGGCCCGGACGCGCCCGGCTGAGCAGGATGCCGCGGCGCTGGCCCGCATTCTTGATCTCACCGGCCTGGCGCATAAGGCCGGCAAGCCAATGGCCCAGCTCTCCGGCGGCGAGCGCCAGCGCGCCCATATTGCCCGCGCTCTGGCGCAGGAGCCTGCCCTTCTGGTGCTGGATGAGCCGACCAACCACCTGGACCCGGACGCAAAGGGGCGGATGCTGTCGCTGGTCGCCTCGCTGGGGGTCACCGTGGTGATGGTGGTGCATGATCTGGTGATGATCCCCGAGTTCGCCACCCATGCGGCGCTGATGAAGGCCACCCGCCTCACCGCCTTTGGGCCGGCTGCCGAGGTGCTGACACCTGAAAGCGTGCAGGACACCTTTGGTGTCAGCTACCTGCGCTTGCCTCATGAAGGGCGGATGATCCCCGCCCTCGATATCCGGAAATCCCAAATTCAATTCTGACTGATGGAGACGTGAAATGAAACTGATCTGGACGGCTGCCGTTGCAGCCAGCCTGGCCACCGGTGCTGCTGCCGGGGTGACGGTCGACAACTGCGGCGCACCGCTGGAATTCGAGACCCAGCCCGAACGCCTCGTGGTGCATGACATCAACATGTCCGAAATGGCCTTTGCCCTGGGCCTGCAGGACAAGATGGTCGGTGTCACCGGCATCACCGGCTGGTATAAGACCAGCCCCGAGTTCGATGCGGCGCGCGGCGATATCCCGGAACTGGCGCCCAAGTATCCGACCATTGAGAACCTGGTGGCGGCCAAGGCCGACCTGTTCTTTGCCGGCTGGTACTACGGCATGAAGCCCGGCGGCGACGTGACCCCGGACACACTGGCGCCTTTCGGCATCAAGACCATGGTGCTGACCGAAAGCTGCGTGCATCTGGACAAAGAGCGCCCCGCCGCAAGCATGGACCTCTTGTTCAATGACGTGCTGCGCCTGGGCCAGGTGATGCATGTCGAGGACAAGGCCGAAGCTCTGGTGGCCGGCTGGCAAGAGCAGCTGGCAGCCATCGAAGCCAAGACCGCGGACCTGCCTAAGCCCCGCGTCTTCATGCTGGACGGCCCGGCGGATGCGCCTTTCACCGCCGGCAAATTCGCCATTCCGGACGCAATGATCGCAGCGGCAGGCGGCGAGAGCGTCACCCACGGTCTCGACACCAGCTGGGGCCGCACCTCCTGGGAAGCGGTTGCCGCCGCCAACCCGGAATTCCTGGTTCTCTTGGACTACCAGAACGGCAACGGCGCCGAGGACACCTTTAAGTTCCTGCAGGAGCACCCGGTGATGGCCCACACTGACGCAGTCAAGAACGCCCGCTGGGTTGGCCTGCGCTATGAAGAGCTGACCCCTGGGCCGGCAAACATTGCTGCGATCGAAAAGATCGCCAAGGCAATGCACCCGGATCTGTTCTGATATGGGCCGTTTCGGCCTGTCGTTGACATTGGGGGCGGCCGTTCTGGCCGCTCTCCTTCTGCTGTCGGTGCTATACGGCACTACCGATGTACCGGTGGGGGAGGTCTTCATCGCGATTGCCTCCGGTCTTGGCTTCAGTGCTGCTGAGCCAGAGCCGATGCACCGGATCATCTTTGATTTGCGCCTGCCGCGGGCGCTGTTTGCGGCGCTGATCGGCGCCGGCCTGGGGCTGGTTGGCGCTGTGCTGCAGACCACCACCCGCAATGATCTGGCCGATCCGTTCCTGTTCGGCCTCTCCTCCGGCGCTGCCGCGGGCGCAGTTCTGGTGATCACCGTCACCGGCGACGTGCTGGGCATCTGGACCTTGCCGCTGGCCGCCTTCTGCGGCGGGCTGGTCGCGTCAGGCATCGTATTGGCGCTGGTTCAGGCTTTGCAGACCAGCGCCCCGGAAAAGCTGATCCTGGCGGGGCTTGCTGTCTCCTTTCTGTTTGCAGCCGTCACCAACTACCTGATCTTTTCCGGCGACAACCGTGCCGCTCATTCGGTGATCTTCTGGATGCTCGGAGGCCTCGGCCTGGCGCGCTGGGAAACCCTGCCGCTGGTTGCTGCAGGCCTGGGCCTGATCCTTGCCTATGCGATTTGGCGCAGCCGCTGGCTGGACGCGCTGCTGGCGGGCGACATCACAGCAGCCAGCCTTGGTGTGCCCGTCAAGTCCCTGCGTTTTCGCATGTTTCTGGCCGCAGCTCTGTCCACGGCTGCCTTTGTTTCGGTTGCCGGTGTCATCGGCTTTGTCGGCCTGATGGTGCCCCATATCGCCCGCGGCCTGGCCGGTCCTTTGCACCGGCGCCTGCTGCCAATGGCGGCGCTGGCCGGCGCCATCCTGCTCACCGGCTCCGACATCCTCTCCCGCCTCCTGCTGGCCCCGCAGGAGCTGCCGGTGGGCATTGTGACAACCTCTGTCGGCTCGGCCTTTGTCTTCCTTCTGCTGCTGGGAACCCGTAAACACGGCCGCTGATTGGCAATCCGGCCCATGAAAATCAGGGCTGGCTTTTCCTGGCAATATAGTTGACATTGTCAATTACCATGACCGAGTCCCGTTTCCGCCTTCACCACTCCCTAGGCTATCAGATCACCATGCTGGCCCGGGTGATCGAACGCCGCTTCGAGCAGCGCATCGCCGAATACGGCCTCACCCGCCCGATGTGGTGCGTGCTGCTGGCGGCGGGCCTGGAAGGGCTTCACACACCGTCGGAAATCGCCGCCTTTATCGGCATCGACCGCACCGCCACCTCCCGCACCCTTCGGCAGATGGAGGAGCGCGGCTTCATCCTGCGCAGCGGCGGCGAAAGAGACGGCCGCTCGATCCGGGTGGAGCTGACCGCCAAGGGCCGGGCCGATTTGGAGGCGGTGCTGCCGATTGCGCAGGAAAACGCCGCCCATTTTGAAGCCAAGCTCACCGGAGCCGAACTGAAGCAGCTGCGCCAGTCCGCCGACAAGCTGCTGCAGGACGAGCCGCGCACCGTCCCGAAACTTTAATCTGCAAAGGCCAGACCATGGGTAAACTGTTTTCCTACCGCAACCGGCCGGTGCACCTGGGCCCGTACCCGCTGGAAACCCTCGCACGCCAGGCAGAACCCGCAGGTCTGGATGAAATCCCGCTGCTGCAGCAGATCCCCTTCCGCCGCCCCGGGGCGCCCTTGTCCATCGTCAACGCGATGCGCGATTACCAGGCGATGCTGGATGCGACCCGCGAGGGGCTGGTGAAGAAAGAACGCGCCGCCATTCCTGCAGATCCGCAGGAGCGCGCCGACCACCTCAAGGCCTTCGGCTATTACTGCGACGCCTCGCTGGCCGGCACTTGCGCGGTGCCGCATTCCGCCTGGCTGGACGCGCCGCTGGTCAACCCGGATGTGGATGCGCTGGCCGAAACCCTGCGCTCCAAGCAGACCCAGACCTTTGCCTCTGGTATCGACGTGGTGCTGGCTTCCCTGCGCGAAGCGATGAAGGCGCCGCCGGCCAGCTGCCGCCACCACCCGCACGCCCTGGTCTTCGTCTATGAGTTTCCCCGCGACCCCGAGGCCGGGGAGGAAGGCACCGATTGGCTCGCCGATGCGCAGGATCAGCGCGCCTGCCTGCGCGCCGCGGAAACCGTGGTGACACTTGCCAACTACATCCGCCTGCTGGGCTGGGAGGCCCGGGCCCACACCGGCGCCGCTACCGACGTGCATCTGGGCAAGCTGGCGGTGCAGGCAGGCCTTGCAACCTATGAGAACGGCACGCTTACCAACCCGTTCCTTGGCAGCCGCTTTGGCATCGCCGCGATCACCACCACGCTGGAGCTGGCGCCGGACCTGCCGCTGGTTCCAGGTCAGGCGCCGGGCCTGAAATACCGCCTTGGCCTTGGCACCCATGCCAAAAGCGCCGCAAACCGCGATCCCTATGCCAAACGCCGCTTCATGGACGGCCCGCATCCGTATGAAACCCTGAAACGCGTCTCCGACCCAACCACTTACATCGATGAGCCCAACGTCGCCCGGGTGCCCAAGCGTGCCGACATGTTCGCCCGTGCCCTGTTTGGCGACATGGGCAAAGGCCCGCAGGAAGCCGCCAAAAACGGCAACTACGTCCGCAAGTCATCGGCCTCCTTTGCTTTCCGCCCCTCGCTTGCGGCCTTTGTCCTGCTGCAGGACGGCGAGGCCGCCCCGCAGATCGACCCCAGCGCCGCGGATGCCGCCCGTAACGCCGTCAATATCAAGGCCGCCGCCTATTTCCTCGGTTGCGATGCGGTGGGCATCTCGCGCTGCCCGGACTGGGCCTATTACTCGCACGACGCGGCGGGCGCGCCGCTGGCCCCGTACCACGAAAACGCGATCAGCATGATCATCGACCAGGGCCACGAAACCATGGAGGGCGCCTCCGGCGATGACTGGATCGCCTGCGCCCAGTCGATGCGCGCCTACCTGCGGTTCTCGCTGCTGGGCGGGGTGATCGCGCAGCAGATCCGCAACCTCGGCTACACCGCCCGGGTGCATTCGGTGATGGACGGCGAGGTGCTGCAGCCGCCGCTGCTGCTGCTCTCGGGCCTCGGCGAGGTCTCCCGCATCGGCGAGGTGATCCTGAACCCCTTCCTCGGCCCCCGGCTGAAGTCCGGCGCCGTCACCACCAACCTGCCGATGACCTGCGATCTGCCTGTGGACTTTGGCCTGCAGCGCTTCTGCGAAGCCTGCAACAAATGCGCCCGCGAATGCCCTTCGGGTGCCATAACCGCTGGGCCGAAACTGATGTTCAACGGCTACGAGATCTGGAAGTCCGACAGCCAGAAATGCACCACCTACCGGGTCGGCACCCCCGGCGGCGCCATGTGCGGCCGCTGCATGAAGACCTGCCCCTGGAACCTTGAGGGCCTGTTTGCCGAGGCGCCGTTCCGCTGGGCCGCGATGAACCTGCCGGGCAGCGCCAAGGCGCTGGCAAAACTCGATGACGCGCTGGGCAACGGTGAGGTCAACAAGGCCAAGAAATGGTGGTGGGATCTCGAAATGGTGGACGAGGGCCCCTATGACCCTTCTCCGCACCCTGTAAATGACCGCAAGCTGTCCAAGGACCTGGACTTGAAGTTCGAGGACCAGACCCTGGCGGTCTACCCGGCTCCGCTGGCGCCGCCGCCCTACGCCTGGCCCGCCCCGATGGACCGGGAGGCTGGGATTGCAGCCTACCAGAACATGATCACGGCCCAGGAGCACAAGCGCCGCCGCACTGCAGGCCTGCCCCCCGAACACATCTATACCGCCGATCAGGGCGACGCACCGGTGATGCGGATACGCCTGTCGAAAGTCGAGCACATGACGGACAGCGTCACCAAATACGAGTTCTCTTTGCCGGACGGCTCCCCGCTGCCCCCGGCCGCCGCGGGCGCCCATATCGATGTGGTTGTGGCACCTGAGTTCTTCCGCCAGTACTCGCTCTCTGGCGACCCCGCCGACCGTTCGAAATACCAGATCGCGGTGCTGCGGGAAGAGGAGGGGCGGGGCGGCTCCAAGCTCATGCACCGGATTTTCGAAGAAGGCCGGATGGTGTTCATCTCCAAGCCCATCAATCACTTCCCGCTGCAGGAGGATGCCGCCAAAACCTACCTCATGGGCGGCGGCATCGGGGTGACGCCGATGATCGCCATGGCGCACCGGCTGCATGCCTTGGGCAAGGACTTCGAATTCCGCTACTCTTGTTCGAAAAAGTCAAATGCGGGGTTTCTCGAAGACCTGAAGACCGTTCCGTGGACTGAGAAAGTGCATCTTCATTTCTCCGATCAGGGCTCCCGCGCCGACCTGAAACAGGTGTTGAAATACGCGCCTGGCAGCCATGTCTACACCTGCGGGCCGGACGCCTACATGCAGGCGGTGCTTGATACCGCCCGCGAAAACGGCTTCCCGGAAGAGACTCGGCATATGGAGTATTTCTCGGTTCCCGAGCAGCCGGAATACGAGAACCACGCTTTCACCCTGAAGCTGGCAAAGTCGGGCCGCGAGATCATCGTGCCCGCTGAAAAGACCGCAGCAGACGTTTTGCTGGAGCAGGGATTTCATGTGGACGTGAAATGCTCTGACGGCATCTGCGGCGTCTGCAAATGCGGGCTGATTTCGGGTGAGGCCGAACACCGCGATTTCGTGCTCTCCAACAAGCAGCGCGAAGAAGAAATCATCCTGTGCCAGTCCCGCGCCTTGCAGCCGGACGGGGTGCTGGAGATCGATCTGTAATCCCGCAGGACCGGAGAGAGGGGCCTAGCGCCGGGGGGAAACCCCGGCGCCGGGCGGTGCCAAGCTTTAGGCCGGGCGTTCGGACTGATCGTGGCCCAGGTCTTTCATGTCCTGGAAGCGATCGCCGATCCGGTGATGCGGCCGCCCGCCGGTGGCAACGCCGATGGCGATCAGCACCTCGTCCGGACCCGGCGCGTCGGGGATGTTGAACTCCACCGTTAGGAAATGCGACCGGGCGCCGCCCTCGGTGATGTGCTTCAGCGGCATGGTGATCGAGTTGCCCGGGCCGCCGCGCTTGTTCGAGAACGGAATGAACTCGCTGCTTTGCACAGAATCGCGCAGGAAGTTGCCGAAGCGCAGGGTGTGGATCAGGGCCGAGGCGTGCTCAACCTCGCCGTTGACGCCGACGATGCCGGATTTGCCGAAAGCCTGCACCTTGTCCCCGCCGCCCACCAGCGGCATCAGCCGGTTCACCATCTCCTCGCCCAGCACCGGGGCAAAGGCGTGGATTTCCGGGGTCAGGTCCTCGACAAAGCGCCCCGACCAGGGGTTCTTCAGCACCGCCGCCACCGCGGCCATGCGCAGGGGCGGGTTGGCAGGCTTGTGGCCCTCGATCAGGATGTCTTCGATCCAGGCAACGTATTTGCGGACTTCTGGGGTCATGTCTTGGTCTTTTCTGTTAGGCCGCCGTGGGCAGCAAGGAAGGGGTCTATGAGTGCTGCGACCTGATCCGGCGCCTCCAGCAGCACCGAGTGCTTCAGCCGCGGCAGGATGTGCAGGCGGGCATCGGGGATCTGTGCGGCCATGAACTCCGACATCCGCGGTGAGGAGCCGATGTCGTTTTCGCCGGTCATCACCAGTGCAGGCGCGGTGACCTTGTGCAGCTTGGCGCCAAGATCATTGCCCGCCAGCACCCGGTAGGCGGCAACGTAGCAATCGGGGTCGTTTTTCAGCGACTTCTGCCGCCGCGCTTCCAGCACCTCGGGGTGCTGTGCCACAAACTCCGGTGTGAACCAGCGGTCCACAGCATTGGCCAAATGGGTCAGGGCGCCGTCGCGGGCCAGGGTCTCGGTGCGCTCGTTAACGCGGGCCTGTTCTTCGGGCGTCCGGCCGCCGACAGAAGAGACCAGCGTGACGCAGCGCAGCCGCTCTGGGTGGCTCAGCGCAATCTGTTGAGCGATAAGCCCGCCCAGCGAGAAGCCTATGACCGAGGCAGTCTCCACGCCCAGATGATCCAGCAGCGCGACGGCGTCTTCAGCCAAGCCCTGAAGCGTGTAGGACCCCGGCGTGCGCCGGGATTGCCCATGCCCGCGCAGGTCAAAGCGGATGTAGCGGCGGTCCGGCGACAAGTGCGACAGCACCCCGTCCCAGCTCTCCAGATCCGAGCCGACACCATGGATCAGCAGCACCGGATCGCCCGTACCTTCGTCGCGGAAGTTCAGCGCCACATCGGCGGAGCGTTCAAACATCGGCTAGGATCCTGGCATCTTCCGCCCGGAAACTGAGAGTGGCCTGGCTGCCCATCTCAAGCGCCGTGGCCTCGGCCTGTGCGGCCTGTTCCAAGGCTGCCACTTCGGTGCCGTCTTCCAGCGCGATGATCGCCTTGCGGGACTGGCCGAGGTAAATCAGCTCCTTCACGGTGCCGGTCAGCGTGTTGCCGCCCGCAGCACCGGCGCCGTTCATCACCTTCAGCCGCTCCGGCCGCACCGCCAGTACTGCGTCGGCGCCTTCTTGCAAAGGCGCGCCAAGCTGGCCATTCAGTCCCCGCACCGAAGCGCCGGCGCCGTTGCAGCCCTGAGCCTTGCCCGCGATGAAATTGGTCTCACCAATGAAATCCGCGACAAATTTGGTCTGCGGCGCCTCATAGAGCTCGCGCGGCGAGCCGACCTGCTCGATCCGGCCATTGCTGAAGACGGCAATCCGGTCGGACATCACCAGCGCTTCTTCCTGGTCGTGGGTCACATAAAGCACCGTGGTGCCCATGTTCTTGTGCAGATGCATGATCTCCAGCTGCATGTGCTCGCGCAGCTTCTTGTCGAGCGCGCCCAGCGGCTCATCCATCAGCAGGAGCCGCGGCTTGAACACCATGGCCCGCGCCAGCGCCACCCGCTGCTGCTGGCCGCCCGACAGCTCCTTGGGCAGGCGGCTGCCGAAACCGGCGAGGCCCACCATCTCCATCGCCTCCTCGGCCCGCTTGCGGCGGTCGCCTTTGGCCACCCCGCGCATCTCCAGCGGAAAGGCGATGTTCTGCGCCACGGTCATATGGGGGAACAGCGCGTAGTGCTGGAACACCATGCCGATGTCGCGCTTCCAGACCGGGATCGGGTCCAGTGGCTGGCCATTTAGGCTGATGCCGCCTGCTGTGGGCTCGGTGAAGCCCGCAACCATCATCAGGGTTGTGGTCTTGCCCGAGCCGGACGGTCCCAGGAAGGTCACGAACTCCCCGTCGGCCACATCCAGATTGATGTCCTTGGCGGCGTCAACCTGGCCATAGGCTTTGCCGAGACCGGCGAGTTTCAAAAGAGGTTCAGTCATTTGCGTATCCTCAGGGTCTACAGGCCGGGCTCGCGGCCCGAGCGGCGGCGGGCGATGCCGTCCGCCAGCAGCGCAAGCAGGGAAAACAGGAACAGCACGGTGGCAATGGCGGCAATGGTGGGGTCTGTGTCGCCCTTGATGTTGGACCACATCTGCACTGTCACCGGGCGCACCCGCGGCGTGGACAGGAACAGCGACACCACCAGCTCGTCAAAGGAGATCACCATGGCAAACAGCATCCCCGACATCACCGAAGGCGAGATCAGCGGCAGCGTCACTCTGCGGAAGGCGATCCAGGGCGGGGCGCCGCAGTTGGCGGCGGCATCCTCCAGCCGCTTGTCGAAGACCGCCAGGTTGGCGCTGACCGTCGACAGCACGTAGGGCAGGGTCAGGATCACATGGGCCAGGATCAGCCCCCAGAGCGAGCCATACAGCCCCCAGATCCGGAACACGCCAAAGATCGCGGCGGCGGTGATGATCACCGGCACCACCAGCGGCGCCATCAGCACAGCACGAACCGCCAGCGCCCATTTGCTCTCCATCCGGCTTAAGGCCAGGGCGGCGGCGGTGCCCAGCACGGTGGCGGCAATTGCGGCCGGCACCATGATCTTGAGAGAGGTCACCAGTGTCCGGGTCCAGGTCGGGTTGCTGAACATCTTTTCGTACCACTGAAGCGACAGGCCGGGCGGCGGGAAGGTCAGATAGAGCGCTGAGCTGAAGGAGATCACAAAGATGATCACCAGGGGCGCCAGCATATAGACCACCAGCATCACGTTGATGATGCCACGCAGGCCGCCCCAGAACTTTGCAGAATAGAACATCAGATCCGCCCCCGGCGCAGTTTCGACACGCCCTTGATGATCGCAAACAGCAGCCCGGTGCCGATCAGCAGCACAATCGCGAGCGCCGAGGCCAAGGGCCAGTCGCCAAACTCGTCGATGCGTTCAAAGATCAGCTGCGCGATCATGGTGTCGCCGCGGCCGCCCAAGAGGGCAGGGGTGATGAAGTACCCAAGCGCGATGATGAAGACGAGCATCGCCCCGGTACCGAGCCCTGGCAGGCAGAGAGGTAGGTAGACCCGGAAGAATGCTCTGATCGGTGTTGCACCCAGGTTGGTGGCAGCCCGGAAGAAGGAGCCGTCAATCCGCGCCATCACCGAGTAGAGCGGGAACACCATGAAGGGCAGCAGCACCTGCACCATGCCCAACAGCACGCCAAAGCGGTTGTAAACGATGTCCAAAGGCTCGGCGATCATGCCGATGCCAACCAGGATGTCATTGATGATGCCGCCGCGCTGAAGGATCACCAGCCAGGCAAAGCTGCGCACCAGGATCGAGGTCCAGAACGGGATCAGCACCACAAAGATCAGCAGCTTGCGGATCCAGGGCCGGGCATGGACCATCGAATAAGCCACCGGGAAGCCGATCAGCGCGCAAAGGATCGTGGTCGCCCCGGCAATCGCAATCGTGTTCCAAAGCACACCCAGATAGATGCTCTTGGAGAAAATGGTGATGTAGTTCTGCAGCCCCCAGACAGGTTCGGAGACGCTGCGCTGCAACAGCCAGCTGACCGGGTAAAGGAAACAGACCCCGATCAGCAGAACTGCCGGTATCAAGAGCCAGAGAGTACGGTTTCCCGCCGTCATTGCACAGCGCCTCCAGTTGTTTAGAGGGTTTAATTATATGGCTGAATCGCCCGGCGGCACGCCGGGCAGCGCCTGACCTTCCCGTTTTGCCGGAGGCAAACCATTGGTTTGACGGGAAGGCGCTACACGCCTCCCCAAGGTCAGGCGCTGACATTGGTTGCCCAATTTCAGAGCGCCTGTTTCAGGGCTAAACCAAAACGTGCAAGTCGATCAGCTCAGCTTCCACTCATTCCAGCGCTCGGTCAGCGGGCCGAGGTTGTCCCGCCAGTAGGCCGCGTCTATCAAGAAGCCCTTTTCCGCGTTCTCCGGTGTGGTGGCGAGCCAGGGCACAACATCGGCCTCGACCTTGTCAAAGGCGGCCGGGTTCACCGGTGCATAGGCCAGCGTGTTGGCCATCAGCGCCTGGTTGTCCGCATCCACCGTGGCATTCATGAAGTGCTGCGCCACTTCGGCATTCGGTGCGCCCTTGGGGATCACCAGATAGTCGATCGAGCGGATGTTCTGGTTCCAGGTAAGGTCAACCGGCGCGCCCTTCTTGTTCACATCAAAGGTCCGGCCATTGAGCAGCACGCCGACGCCAACCTCGCCATCCACAAACAGCTGCTGCGCGGCAGAGTTCGATTTGTACCAGATCACGTGATCCTTGATGGTATCCAGCTTGCGGTAGGCGCGCTCGATGTCCAGCGGATACAGGTCCTCGGGCGCAACACCGTCCGCCATCAGGGCGATTTCCATCATCGGATAAGCGCGGTCGCGCAGGGCGCGCTTGCCCGGGAACTTCTCGACGTCGAACACATCGGCCCAGCTCTGCGGGGTGTTTTTGCCCACCACGTCAGTGTTGAAGGCGATGTTGTAGGACCAGACGATGCAGCCGATGCCTTTCTGATGCACATAGGCTTGATCCAGCGCGCTGGCATCGACGATACCAAAGTCGAGATCCTCGAACAGTTCCTCATTAGCGAACAGGAAGGTGTCGGTCACATCGACCACATCCCAGATCGGCTGGCCGCCTTCGACCATGGTGCGCAGTTTCGAGCCGCTCATCGGGCCGTCCTGGATTACCACGGCGCCGCTCTTCTCCATGAACGGGTTGCAATAGGCGGCCTCCTGCGCCGCCTGATAGCTGCCGCCCCAACTGGCAAAGACCATCTCGCGGCCCGAAAGGTCCGCCGCGGCCATGGCCCGGCCGGTGCCGGCGGCCAATGCGGCAGCGGAAACGCCCGCGGCCAGGGATGTTGTCAGGAATGTGCGGCGGCTGAAGCCCGCCCCGGTTTTGCGTTCAGTCATTTTTTCCTCCCTAAGGTAGACTGTAGTGTGCGTGACGCGCCGGAACCGTCTTTATGCGGCTTTCTGGGCGCGGAAATGCGGGATGACGCGGTCGGCGAACAACTCGACCGTGCGCTGGGCAACCTCATGCGGCAGCCCAAAGGTGGGACCGATCATGATGTGGTCGATGCCGATGGCCTGATAGCGCTCCAGCTTGGCGATGATCTCGTCCGGTGTGCCGAACAGCAGGTTTTCCTTGAGGTTTTCCGGCTGGTACTCGCCGCGCGCGGCGACGGTGTCGAAATCCACCGGCTCCGGGAAGCCGTTTTGCACGGTGCCTGCGTTCTTGAACAGGTTCTCGAAGTTGCGGCCGAAGTTCACCACCGAAGAGACGGCTGTATCCAGCACCGACGGATCGTCATAAACACAGCACACCCGCATGGTGGCGTGGGTGAGGCCCGCCGGGTTGCCGGCCGCTTCTTTGGCCGCGCGGAACTTGGTCTCCAAATCCTCAACCTCGGCAAAATCCTTGCGCAGGGCAGTGGACATCACGTTGCAGTTGTTCTTCAGCGCAAATTCAAAGGTGTTCTGGTCGCGCGCCGCCACCCACATGCTGGGCGCCTTGCCCAGCGGTTTCGGCACACAGGCGACCGAGGGGAAGTTCCAGATCTCGCCCTCATGGGCATAATCGCCCTCCCACAGCCGCTGCACCGCCGGGATGATCTCGCGCAGATACCGCCCGCCTTCGCCCTGCGGCATGCCGCCGGCCATGCGATCGAACTCATACTGATAGGCGCCGCGCCCCAGCCCCAGCTCCAGCCGTCCGCCGGTGAGGATATCGCACAGCGCCGCCTCGCCTGCCAGCCGGATCGGGTTCCAGTAGGGCGCCGCCACAACCCCGGTGCCCAGCCGCACGTTCTTGGTGTGGTTGCCCCAATGGGACAAGAGCTGGAACGGGTTGGGCGAGATGGTCAGCTCAATCGTGTGATGCTCGGCGGTCCAGACGATATCGAACCCGCCCTGGTCGGCGATCTTCACCAGATCCAGCGCTTCCGCGGCGACCTGATCCATGCCCTTGGAGGTGTCGAACCGCGCCATGTTGACGACAATGGAGAACTTCATGGGAACAATCCTATTTGTTGACGCGCATCACAAAGGCGTCCTGCTGGGCGCCGGAATAGTCGATCACGACTGTCTTGATGCGGCTGAACTCTTCGATGGCGGCAAAGCCGTTGTGTTTGCCGTAGCCCGAGTCCTTGTGCCCGCCGGAGGGGGACATGACAGAGGGGCTGCGGTAGGTGTTGATCCAGACCATGCCGGCCTCGATCCTGCGCATGAAGCGCAGCGCGCGTTGGATGTTCTGCGTCCAGATGCCCGAGGCCAGCGCGAAGTCGCTGTCGTTGGCCTGCTTCATAAGGTCATCGTCGTCGCGGAATTTCAGGATGGCGAGCACCGGGCCGAATATCTCTTCCCGGGCTATGCGCATGTTATTGGTCACATTGGTGAAAATCGTGGGCTCGACAAACCAGCCGCCACCCAGCCCCTCGGGCCGGCCGCCGCCAAAGGCCAGCGTTGCACCTTCGGCCTGGGCGCTTTGGGTGAAGTCTTCGACCTTCTCCACCTGGCTCCACAGCGCCAGCGGTCCCAGCTGCACGTCATCCCGGCGCGGATCGCCGATGTTGATTGCCTTGGCCTTGGCGATAATCTTGGCAACCACCTCGTCATAGATGCTTTCCTGGATGAAACAGCGCGAGCCCGCCACGCAGGTCTGCCCGGCAGCGGCAAAGATCCCCGCCACCACGCCATTGGCGGCGGCATCCAGATCGGCATCGTCGCAGACCACATGAGGCGACTTGCCGCCCAGTTCCAGCGCCGCCGGGGTCAGCTGCTCCGCCGCACCCTTGGCGATCACCTTGCCGGTTGCGGGGCCTCCGGTGAAGTCGATCTTGTTGACGCCGGGATGGGTGATCAGCGCATTGCCCGCGGTATGTCCCAGCCCGGTCACCACATTGAACACCCCGTCGGGGAAGCCCGCTTCCTTCATCAGCCCGGCAAAGGCAATCGCGCCGGCCGAGGCATGTTCCGACGGTTTCACCACCACCGCATTGCCGCAGGCAAGGCAGGGCGCCAGCGCCCGCATCATCATGAACAGCGGCGAGTTCCAGGGGATGATCACCGCCACCACACCCAGCGGCTCGCGCACGGTGAAATTCAGCATGTCCGGCTTGTTGACCGGGATCGTGGTGCCCTCGATCTTGTCGGCCATGCCCGCGAAATAGCGCAGGGCGACCGGCAGCGCCTGGCTCAGCGCCCGCATCTCGCGCAGCAGCTTGCCGTTGTCCTTGGTCTCGACCTCGGCCAGCCGCTCCACATGCGCGTCCAGCAGATCCGCGAGCTTCAGCATCAGCGATCCGCGCTGGCTCTGCGTCATGTCGCGCCAGGCAGGGTTTTGCATCGCCGCATTGGCGGCTTTGACGGCAGCGTCCACTTCGGCATCGGTGCAATCGGGCACCTGGCACCAGACCTCGCCGGTTGCCGGGTCATAGCTGTCGATCGGCGTCCCGGCCGAAGCCATGTATTCGCCGCCGATGTAAACCGGCAGGCAGGTGTCGCTAAGGGTATCTACGGTGAAAGCTGTCACTTGGCGCTCTCCTGATCGGTGATGAATTTGGTCCAGGGGGTGGCGCTGCGCTCAATCGGGTTGATCTGCCCGGCGCTGGAGGAGCCGTCGACATACAGTCCGAACCGCGCCTGGGCGTATTCGCTCTGGAACCGGCGCAGGATCGAGCGCACCTGCGGCACCGCCACCTCTTGCAGGGGCAGGCTGTCCACCGGGAACAGGCGCAGATCGCCCTCCGCAGCGCCAAACTCCATATCGCCCTGGAAGATCAGCCAGGTGGCATTGCCCGAGGGCGCATCAAAGACCGAGTAGAGAAAGCCCAGCTCCGCCGCGATGCCTTGCCCCGCCAGCGATTTCTCCAGCGCCGCGCGCCCCTCGCGGAAGCCCGCGCAGACATCGCCCATCGGCAGCGACCAGCCGTCCGGTGTCTTGCGCAGCAGCACCTCGCCGCCGCGGTCCAGCACGCAGCCCACCCGCACGCCGCCATGATGCGAGACGGAGTCGGCGGCCTCTTCGGCCAGGCCGAGGTCCAGGTAATGGCCGCGCAAATAGGCCAGCGGCCGCCCGTCGGTCTGGCCGAAATCCTCGATCTGCCCGATCAGGATCACATGATCGCCCGCATCCACCAGATTGTCGGTGGTGCAATCGAACCAGGCCACAGCCTCCTCGATCAGCGGTGTGCCCTCAGCACCTTCGCGCCAGTTGGTCTCTGCAAACCGGTCCTCCACTTTCGAGGCAAACCGGTTCGACACATCCTTCTGTGCCTCGCCAAGAATATTGACCGCAAAGCGGCTGGCCCGGGAGAAATGGCCAATGTTGGAAGAGGTCTTGGCGAGGCACACCAGGAGCAGGGGGGGCTCCAGGGATACCGAGGTAAAGGAATTGGCGGTGAAGCCGATCGGATTGCCGTCTGCATCCCGCGCCGTCACCACGGTGACGCCGGTGGCAAAACTGCCAAACGCCTGCCGCAGCTGCCGCCGCCTGTCTTCGCTGTCTGTGGCCAAAGTGCTCACGGGTCCGGTCCATTCCTGGTTCTGTTGCACACAGATTAGGAGTGGAAAGCGCCCGCGGTCCTCCGGCGGTTTGATCTAGGTCAGGAAGTATTTTTCCTACGGTTCATAGGAATCACGCAGCCTTCGCAGCCGGATTGCCAGGTCCAGCTCGAAACACTTGTCCGAATCGTCGAAATCTAACCCGTGCTGATCGCTCAGCTGCTCCAGCCGGTAGCGTAAGGTAGAGACATGGATTCCCAAGGCATCCGCCGCCTCCTGATACCGCCGCCCGGTCTTCAGGAAAGTCTCGATGGTCTCTGCCGCCACCTGCGCCTTACGCCCGGTGCCATTCAGCACCTCAGGCAGCACGCTGCCGAGATAGGCCTCGACCTTGACCATCTCGGCCGAGGCCATCAGCGCCGGAAACTCCCCCACGTTCACTGGCGTCACCCAGCCGGAAGCCTGCATCGATTGCGCCACCTCCAGCGTGTTGGCGCATGTCTCCCGCGCCTTTGGCAGGTCCTCGAACACCTCCACCTTCTCCGACATCACCAGCGCCGTGCCTTCGGGCAGCAGCGAGCGGATGCGGGACAGGAACAGCCCCTGCTGCCGCACTGCCTCACCGGCGCGGTCATCCAGCAGCAGCATCAGATCGCCATCCAGCAAGCAGGAGACCGAGGCCCCGAACACCGATTGCGCGCTGCGCAGGATGAAGCTGTGGGTTCCGTCGTCAACGCTGCCGCCGGGCAGCCGCAGCACCACCAGCCGCAGCGGCGCCTGCAGGTCGAAATCGAGCCTATGCGCCTCGTCCAGCATCTCCTCGCGGTCGCGCCAGTCGCCGCTGAACAGCCGCGACAGCAGCCGCCGCGCGGTGACCCGGCGCGATTTGAATTCGATGAAACTGCGCAGGATGAAAGACGACAGCGCCAGCCGCCCGGCCTGCGCCGCGATGCGCTCGTGATCGCTGAGCGGCTCGGTGCGAAAGAAAAACAGCGCTCCCACATGGCTGCCGTCGATCTGCAAGGGGCTCACCTCGGCGCGGATGGTGGAGCCCGCCACCGTCAGATCCATCACCGTGCCGCTGGCCAGCCCGCGCGCGGAAATTGCGGCGGAAATCAAATCCTCCGGCACCCGCCGTGCCGAGGCCAGCGCAACCGGCGGCGGCACCTCCGGGTCGAACAGCCCGCGCCCCGATGTCAGATCCACCGCCAGCCAACCCGCTGGAAACAGGCTGCTGAGTCCTGCGGCCAGGGTACCCGCGGCCTCGGTATCCAGCGTCTTGGTCAGCGAAGCGGTCATGTTCTCGAGAATGGCCCGCATCCGCGCGGCTTGTTTCTGCTGCTCCTCCAGCTTGCGCATCTTGCGCACCGCGATGGTCACCAGCTCGGCCACGCATTGCAGAAAGCTGAGATCGGTCTCATCGACGCCGATGATCTGCCGCGAGGCGACCGAATAGACCATCTGGCGCCGCTGCGCATCGCGCACCTCCAGCGGGATCATCACCGTGGTGTGGTAGCTGCGGCGCTGGGCATCCTCGCGGAAGCCAGGGAACTCATCCTGTGCGGCGGCGTCTTCCAGGATAAGCGGCTCGCCTTCCTCCAGCACCCTGCCCACCGGACTGTAGCGCGCATCCCAGCCGGGGAAATTGCTCAGATCGCTTTTGTTGAAGGGGTCATGCCGCACCACCGGGATCGCCAGCCCGGCCTCGGGGTCCAGCACCTGAATGCTGCTCAGGTCCCATTGCGAATGGGCGCAGACGCCGCGGGTCAGCAGCAGATAGGTCTCCTCGGCGTCCTGGCTTTCGTCGATGAAACGCGCCAGCGCCGAGATGTTGCGGAAGGAGGCGGCAGGGTTCAATGGGGCAGGCGGCGGCAAGGAGGGCTCCGGTTCGGATTGGGGCAGGGCTTCACTTTGGAAAAATCGGCCCCGCAATGCGAGTGCAAAATACTGGCCCCGTTTTTCAGCGTTGCGCTGTCTCCCAAGCCGGGTCGACAAAATAGGGCAGGTTCGACGGCGGCAGCGGTGCCTTGCCGGCAATCATGTCCGCCGCCTTCTCGCCAATCATCATCGTCGGGCAGTTGAGGTTGGCCGAAGGGATAACCGGCATCACCGAGGCATCCGCCACCCGCAGCCCGTCAATCCCGCGCACCCGGCATTCGGGGTCGACCACGGCCAAGTCATCAATTCCCATCTTGCAGGTGCCGCAGGGGTGATAGGAGCTATGGCAGGTCTCCCGCAGCCACGCGGCAATCTGTTCGTCATTCTGCACATCCGCCCCGGGCGACAGCTCGCGGCCGGTAAAGGCAGTCAGCGCCGGCTGCTGCAGCAGCTCGCGGCCCAGGTGGAAGCCGGCCACCAGCTCCTCCAAATCCTGCGGGTGCTCCAGCATGTTGAAGCGGATCAGCGGCTTGGCGTGCGGGTCCGCCGCCGACAGCCGCACATAGCCGCGGCTCAGCGGCCGCTGGTTGGAGATCTGCAGCTGGAAGGCGTGCTCCTGCACAAAATCCGCCGAGCCTTCGGCCACCGCGATGGCAAACAGCGCGATCTGCAGGTTGGGAAACTTCACCCCGGCCTTTGAGCGGATGAAGGAGACCGCGTCGAAATGGTTGTTTGCCAGCAGCCCCTTGCGGGTCAGCAGCCAATCCAGCGTGCCCTTGGCCTGGCTCAGCAGATTCAGGTGTTTGTAAAGCGTCACTGGCTGGGTACAGGCCGCCTGGATCGAGGTCAGCGGGTGGTCCATCAGGTTTTCGCCGACGCCGGGCAGGTGGTGCAGCACTGTGATGCCCAGAGCCCGCAGATGCGCCGCAGGGCCGATCCCGGATTGCATCAGCAGCATCGGCGAGTTGAAGGCGCCGCCGCTCAGCACCACCTCGCGCCGGGCCGTGGCAGTGACAGCGCCGCCGCGGTGCTCATATTCAATGCCGGTGGCGCGGCGGTCTTCGATCAGGACGCGGCGGGCATGGGCGCCGGTGATGATATGCAGGTTCTTCGGCGCATTGCGCAGGTAGCATTTCGCGGTGGAAGAGCGGCGCCCCTCGGCGACGTTCTTGGGGAAATGCCCGAAGCCGTCCTGCTGACTGCCGTTCACATCGTCGGTCAGCCTGTAGCCTGCCTGCTCACCTGCCTTGATGAAAGCGTGCTCCAGCGGCCCCAGCTCCGCCACCGACGCGCGGATGGCGCCTTCGGAACCTTTGTATTCGGACCCGTTGTCCACCCTTGTTTCCAGCCGTTTGAAATAGGGCAGCACCTCGGCGTAGGACCAGCCCTTGGCCCCCGCATCGGCCCAGCCTTCGTAGTCCAGCGGGTGGCCGCGCAGATAGAGCTGGCCGTTGATGGAGGAGGAGCCGCCCAGCACCTTGCCGCGCGGCTGCACCAGGCGGCGGCGGTTCATGAAAGGCTCCGGCTCGGTCTCGTAATTCCAGTTGTAGCGCGGCGCGTTATAGGCGTACCGCATCGCCGCGGGGATGTGGAACAAGGGGCTCGTGTCCCTTGGCCCGGCCTCCAGCAGTAGCACCGAAAGGCCGGGGTCCTCGGCCAGGCGCGCGGCGATGATGGCGCCTGCGCTGCCGGCTCCGACGACGATATAGTCATATGCGGTCATGGTCTTTCCTCTGGCCCGCGCCTGAGGCGGGGCGGATACGCAGGCACAGCTGTTCCGGGCGCCGCCGGTGACGGGGCGCGCAGCAGAACAGGCGGGGCCTGGACGCGGGTTAACTTCTGGCGAGCTTGTTCAGCTCCTGCTCGATCCGCTCGGCGGCATGGCCGATGTGGCTGCGCAGCATCTCCACCGCCCGTGTGCCGTCACCGGCCTCAATGGTGGCGATGATGTCCTCATGCTCGACATGCGGATGGCCGCGCAGATCGGCCACCCCGCGCATCACCAGCATCTGGGCAAAGCGGGCGATGCTTTCGTACTGGTCGTCGATCAGCTTCAGCGCCCGGGGCTGATTGGCCGGCGCCAGCAGCGCCAGGTGGAACTGCCGGTTCAATACCACTTTCTCGGCAAAGCTCTCGGAGAGTACATCCTTGCGGATCAGCGCCTTGCACTCGGCCAGTGTCTCGGCGGTGTGATGCGGCAAGGCCAGGCCCAGCACATAGGGTTCCAGTGCCATGCGGATATGGGCGATGTCGAGGATCTCGGACAGCTCCAGCGGCGCCACAATCGGGCTGCGGCGCGGGCGGAGCTCCATCAGGCCTTCGCTCGCCAGCATCCGGATCGCCTCGCGCACCGGCACCGCGCTGGCGCCGACCTCGTCAGCCACATCCTGGATCTTGACCTGCTCGCCCGCCGCCAGCTCGCCCGACAGGATCCGGTCCTTCAGGCGGGTGTAGATGAGGCGGGGCACATCGCCCAGATCAAGTACAGGCCGTTCCATCTGCTTCCCTTGCGCAGCCGGGGAAGGGGTGCGTATCGGCACCCGCCCGGCGCTGGTTTCTGTTGCTGCTGCAATGTCTTTTGTCACGTTCTCCGCCTTTTGCCCATGCCCTGGGCGTGTGATTTGCATGTGCTACTGCCGCAGCAGGCGGCCATAGCCCGGAATTGCCTGCGTGTAGCCGCCCTGGTGGATGGCCTGCCAGAAGGTCGCCTGATTGGCGGTGACTACCGGCTTGCCGGTGGCCGCCTCAATCGCCTCGATCTCCTGCGCGGCGCGGAAGTCGGTGCAGGAGATGAACAGCCCGTCCG
Source organism: Leisingera sp. ANG-M1 (assembly GCF_000813745.1). Lineage (GTDB taxonomy): Bacteria > Pseudomonadota > Alphaproteobacteria > Rhodobacterales > Rhodobacteraceae > Leisingera. Next base: position 42,071 of record NZ_JWLC01000017.1, read on the forward strand.
CCCCTTCATCCGCGGCAAATAGCGCCGCCGCGCGGATCGACTCCGGGGTGACCGCGCTGATGTCGTCCGACACCTCGATGCCGAGGCAGGTGACTTTCACCGCCTCCACCCCGCCAGCCTCCAGCGCGGCAACCGTAGTGGCCGTCACCTCATCCGTGTAGGGTGTCAGCACGGCGATTTTCTTCATTCCCAATGCTTCAAACGCCGCATGGGCCGCGGTAATCGGGGTGATGCAGGCGGCTTCGGGGCGGGAGGCGTTGATACATTGCGCCACTTTATCCGCGCCAATCGTCGCGGTGCCGGAGGTGCAGCTGTAGATCACCGAATCCAGCCGCCCGCCGGGCAGGATGGTATCGGTGGCCGCAGTCAGCCGCCCGGCCATGGCAGCCAGGCTTTCGGGATCGCATTCACCTTCAAACTGCACCCGCGCCACAAACAGATGCACCTGGTCATCGTCCGGGCGCATCGACATCATGTCCCGCTCGACCACATAGTCGTTGGTCAGCGCCAAAAGCCCGATGCGGCAGCGCCCCTGCCCGTGGTCCAAGGCATAGCCCTGCGGCGGCCTGTGATATGCGCTCATGTGTCCTCCGTCGAGAAAGCGGCCCGGCCGCAGCCGGGCCAGTGAGGGAAGGGTATCAGATTGCCCGCATCTGCAGGTCTGCCATCGGATCGGACAAAAGATCGGCGCCGTCCTCGGTGATCACCCAGTTGTCCTCGGCATTGATGAAGCCAAACTCGTTCGAGAAGTTCGGGTTGCAGGCAAACACCATGCCCGGCGCGAACTGGATGTCCTCAAACGCCGCCAGAGACGGGTATTCGGTGGTCTCAAAGCCGACGCCATGGCCGACCCGGCCCACCCCTGAAGTCTTCATGCCGCGCGCGGCCAGCTCCTGCTCGACCACGTCGATCAGCTCGGCCGGGCTCTTGCCGGGCTTCAGGCAGGCATCTGCCTTGCGGCGCAGCTGCATCATCCAGTCGTAGAACTCGGCCATCTCGTCCGAAGGCTGTCCGATGCAGAAGGTGCGGGCCAGGTCGGAGGTATAGCCTTTGATGGTGACGCCGACGTCAAAGCCAAGCGCTTCGCCCTTCTGGATCACCTTGTCGGTGGGCGACAGGATCATGCCCGAAGCGCCCTCGGGCGCAACGCCGGAGATCACCGACAAGAGGGTCAGCGTCTCGGCCCCCTTGTTGAACAGCTCGGTGCGCAGGATGCGGGCGACCTCGTTTTCGGTCATCCCGGCCTCGATCTGCGGCAGGATGTCCTGCTGGGTCTGCGCGTTCAGCCGGGCCGACTGACGCAGGTATTCGATCTCGCGCGCGGATTTGATCAGCCGCGTATCCAGAATCACCTGTGCTGCGTCAATGAACTCTGCCTCGGGCAGCGAGGCGATCACCTCGTTGAAGCCCTTGTAGTTCATGCCAAGGTACTGCTCGCGGCCCATCTCGGTACCGATCCGGGCATGGGCCAGGCCGCGCTTCTTCAGCACGTTCGAGACAAATTCCACATGGCCAGTGAGCCCGCCCATCACCTCGATCCGGTCCTGCTGGATCCAGGTGGTGGTCACCACCTGCGCCACTTCAAAGGGCATGGTGATCAGAATTGGATCGTCGTCCTTGGGCAGGATGAACATGTAGGACCGGATCTTGTCGATCGGGTTCTGCGCCGAACGGTGCCCCGAAAAATACTCGTAGTTCAGCCGCTCAGTAATCCAAAGCGCATCCAGATCATGCTTGGCCATATGCGCGCGGGCGGTGTTCCAGCGCGCTTCATACTCGTCCTTCGGAAAGTCCGGGAAAGCCGGTGTCATTAAATTTTCTCCATCACCTTGACTCATCATATTTGATAAACAATAAATCATATATGATAATTGACAAGGGGCCATTTGGACCTCGAACGGAAAGGCAAGCACATGTCCGCCAACACCATGGGCACATTGGATTTGGGTCAGCGCTATGCGCGGCGCGCGGAAATCATTGGCAAATCGATCTATGACCACCCGCCGGGGGTGACGGTGCTGAGCTCCGGCCTGGCCTATCCGCCCTGCCTGCCCGATGTGGTGCGCGAGGCCTCGGTGGCGGCCAGCGACTTCATCAGCGAATCCATGCAATACGGCCCGCTGATGGGGCTGCCGGACTTGCGCGAAGCCATCGTCGATTTCGTCAAAGAAGACGGTGTCGAGATCGGCGTCGACAATGTGCTGGTCACCTATGGCGCCAAAAATGCGCTGGACCTGGCCTGCCGGGTGTATCTGGAGCCGGGCGACCGGATGATCGTCGCCAATCCCTCTTACATGACCGCGCTGCAGATCATGCGCAGCCACGGCGTCAACTTCCTGGGCATCAGCCAGGACGATGAGGGCATGAACACCGATGAGCTGGAGGAAAACCTCAAGCGCCTGCGCGCCAATGGCGAGCGGATGCCCAAGCTGTTGTTCGACATCCCCGACTTCCACAATCCGACCGGCATCACCATGTCGCTGGCCCGCCGCCAGCGCCTGATCGAACTGGCCAAGGAATACAACTTCATCATCCTGGAAGACGACCCCTACCGCCGCATCCGCTTTGAAGGCGAGGCGATCCCGCCGCTGAAAGCGCTGGATGATGCCGGCGTCGTGGTGTCGCTGGGCACCGTCTCCAAGATCCTGGCGCCGGGCCTGCGGCTGGGCTGGGCGATCGGCGATGCCGGCATCATCCGGCGCATGGCGATGCAAAAGGCCGACGGCGGCTGCAACCCGATGGCGCAACGGATCGTTGTCGACCTGATGCGCTCAAACAAGATGCAGTACCACATCGACGAGGTCACCGCAGAGATGCGCGTCCACCGTGACGCGATGATGGATGCCTTTGCCAAATACCTGCCCGACGCCAAAATCCGGCGCCCCAACGGCGGCTATTTCCTCTGGGCCGAACTGCCCGAGGGCTCTGACGCCGAACGGGTTGCTGAGCTGGGCATCGAACACGGCGTCGAGGTGTCAACCGGCCGCCTCTGCTTTGCCGAGGCCGGGCCGACGAACTTCCTGCGCATGGCCTACAGCTTTGTCTCGCCCGAGCTGATCACCGAGGGGATCAAAAACCTCGGCGCCGCCTACACCCAGTACAAATCGCAGGCTTAAGGAGCGGACACCATGGCAACCCCCATCGTCAGCAACGAACCTGTCTGCGAAATCGACCTGGAGGCCGAGGGCAAGCACACCGGTTACGTGCGCATCCAGTTCTCCTCGGACCGCTCCGCCTATGGCTGGCAGCCAGTGCCGATCATGTCGATCAAAAACGGCGACGGCCCGGTTGCCGTTGTCGTCGGCGCCAACCATGGCGATGAATACGAGGGCGTCTCGGTCACCACCGGCTTGTTCCGCGACCTGAATGTTGAGGACGTGAAAGGCCAGATCATCTTCCTGCCCGCCCTGAACGCCCCGGCCTTTTATGCGGGCAAGCGCACTTCGCCGCTGGATGAAAGCGGCGAAGCGAACCTCAACCGGATGTTCCCCGGCGTGCAGAATGGCAGCCCGACGCAGATGATCTGCTGGTGGGTGGTGAACCGGCTGCTGCCCAAGGTCGACGCGGTGTTTGACCTGCACTCGGCCGGCAAATCCATCGACCACCACCCTTCGGTCAAGATCCGGCTGATCGGTGATCCGGAAAAGGACGCGCTGCAGATGAAATTCCTGGAGCTGTTCGGCGCGCCCTTGGGCATCGTCGGCGACCGGGTGACCGAAACCACTTTCTCCTCTGCCACCGCGCGGCGCGAGATCATGTATCTCTCGACCGAGCTCGGCGGCGCCGGCAAAATCCGCCCCTGGATCCGCGACTTCGCTTTCAACGGCACGAAGCGCTGCCTGCGCGAGATGGGTATTCTGCCGGCAGCCATGGCCTTGCCCGACCCCGAGCACAAGGTGGCGCTCAAGGGCATGCAGTCCGGCGACAACTACATCTTCGCCTATGAGGACGGCATGTTCGAGCCAGTGGTGAACCTGGGCGATGTGGTCGAGGACGGCCAGCTCGCGGGCTACATCTGGAACCTGAAGGCGCCGTGGAAAGACCCGGCCGAGCTGCATTTCAAGAAAGGCGGCGTGGTCTTCTGCAAGCGCACGCCAGCACTGTGCGAGGTCGGCGACACCCTGTTCTTCACCCTCAGCGATTACGAGGGCTGATCAATGAGCGCGGTGCATCCCCTGTATATCGATGGTGTTTTCCTGGCTGGCGATGGCCGGGAGGTGCTGCCGGTGCTGAACCCGGCCACCGGTGCGGATTGCGCCGCGCTAACCTGCGCCACGGCGGAAGATGCCGCCGCGGCTGCGGCTGCCGCGAGGCGGGCGCACCAGGCGTGGTCCCAACGCGCTCCCCGGGACCGCGCTGCCGCCCTGCAGATGATGGCAGTAAAACTGCTGGAGCACCGCGAACCCATCGCCCGGGCCTTGACCCGGGAACAGGGCAAGCCGCTGCCCGAGGCCCGCGAAGAACTTGACGGCTGCGCCGCAATCTTCCGTTTCTACGCCGATACGGCAGAGACGTATGAGTTCAATTACGTGGTGCCAGGCGGCGCCGACCGGCACATCCGCGAAACCGCCAAAGGACCGGTGCTGATCATCAACACCTGGAACTTCCCGGTCGAAGCGGTGGTTTCGCACATGGCGCCGTCGCTGGCGGCAGGCTGCGCCTCGGTGGTGCTGGCCAACCGCGACGCGCCGGGCTGCGTGGCAGCATTCTTCCAGGCGATGGACGAACTGGACCTGCCGCCGGGGCTGATCAACCTGGTGACGGGTCGCTCCTCGCAGCTGTCGGATCAGCTGGTGGACGACCCGGCCATTGCCCATGTGAGCTATACCGGCTCGGTTTCCGTCGGCAGGGCGCTGGCCGCCAGGGCAGGGGGCCAGCTGAAACGCTGCACCCTGGAGCTGGGCGGCAACGCCCCCGCCATCGTGCTGCCCGGCGCGGACATTGAAACCGCGGCCAAGGCCTATGCCGGTAAACGCTTCTGGAACGCAGGCCAGGTCTGCACCGCGCCGAACCGGATCTATGTGAACCGGGCGCAGTACGACGGTTTCACCCGTGCGGTGGTGGACTATGCCGAAAGCCTGACCGTCGGGGATGGCATTGCGGATGGCGTGGACGTCGGCCCGATGGCCAACGAGCGCCGCAGCACCTGGATGGCGGAAATCGTGGCGGACGCGCTGCAGCGCGGCGCCACCATGCTCACCGGCCAGACCCGCCCCTCCGAAACTGGTTTCTTCTGGAAACCCACGGTGCTGGCGGATGTGCCTGAGGATGCCCTTGGCATGCGCGAAGAGATCTTCGGCCCCATCGCCTGTATCCGCCCTTATGACGATCTCGACGAAGTCATCGCCCGGGTAAACACCTGCAACATCGGCCTCAGCGGCTATGTGCAAGGGCCGGACACATCCGGAGCCCTGGCCGTTGCCCAGCGGCTGGAAGTTGGTTCAGTGGGCGCCAATCAGATGGTCACCGCCTTCATCGACACGCCGTTCGGCGGCATCAAATCCTCGGGCCTCGGCACCGTCGGGGGCGCCTCGGCGATGCGTGAATACCTGTTCCCGCGCCTGGTGGCGGTGCCTCCCGCAGAACCGCAAGCGGTCTGAGCCATGCGTGATCTGGGAGGAGAGACCATGCAAGCACAGATCGGATTTGTCTGGCCCGATACCGGCGACGCGCTGGAGCGGTTCGAAATGGCCAGCAGCGCCGCGCTGACCCGCGCCGCGGGCTGTGCGGGGCTGAGCTACAGCGTTGGCTCCTCGAAAGGCCCCGCGGGCCACTCGGTTGAGGCGCTGAAAGGCGTAGGCGAAGTGGACAGCATCGCCGAGGCTGGCGCGCACCTCTCAGATCAGGGGGCGCAGGCGGTGGTCTGGGCCTGCACCTCCGGCAGTTTCATCGGCGGGCTGGAGTGGAGCCTGCAGCAGCGCCGCAGCCTTCGCCGCCAGATTGGCTGCCCGGTCACCAGCGGCACCCTGGCGCTGATTTCCGCAGCGCTGCGGCTGGGGTTCCAAACCGTCGATGTGCTGAGCCCGTACCCCGAAGACGTCTCGGAAATCTTCCGCAGCTGCCTGCGGGATGCAGGGCTGAAGGTGGCCTCCATGCGGATGCTGCATTCGCCCGGCGCCACCGCCTCGGCCAATCTGCCGCTGACAGAGGAATGCCGCCGCTATGCCGAAACCGGCCGGCTCAAAGGCGGCGCATTGCTGATCCCGGACACCGCCGTCAACTCGCTGACGCTGATCGGCGAGCTGGAGGCTGCGGCCGGTCAGCCGGTGCTGACCGTCAATCAGGCCTGCGTCTTTGAAGGCGCCGCGCTGATCGGCCGGGCTGCGCCGCTGACCCGCTTGCCGCCCTTTCATCGCTTCCAGACTTGCCCGGAGGGAAAGATCCTATGATCGATTTCAACTATCTCGCCTCGCTGGATTTCTCCATACCCTGGAAATACCGCTGGCAGCTGCTCGATGGCGCCGCCACCAGCCTCTATCTCGCCTTTATCGCCTCAGTAGTTGGGCTGCTGCTGGGCATCCTGCTGGCCATCGTGATCCGCTCGAAATACCGCGGCGTGCGCTACCTGGTGCTGGCTTATGTGGAGTTCTTCCGCAACACGCCGCTATTGGTGCAGCTCACCTGGATCCACTTCGTGCTGCCGCTGGCCACCGGCATCAACACCACGCCGCTCACCTCCGGCCTGATTGCGCTGACCCTCAACGTCACCGCCTATTTCTGCGAGATCGCCCGGGCCGGTATCAACTCGGTCCCCAAAGGCCAGTGGGAGGCCGCCAGCGCGCTGGGCCTGCATTGGTTCCCGGTATGGGTAAAGGTGGTGCTGCCGCAGGCGCTGCGGGTGATGATCCCGCCGCTGGCCAACATGATCATCAACATCTTCAAGGCCACCGCCATCCTCTCGATCCTGGCCGTGGACGACCTGATGCGCGTCGCCACCCGCATCGCCAACTCCACCTTCAAACCGGTCGAGCTGATCACCGCCGCGGCGCTGATCTACCTGGTGATGGGCTCGGTTCTAGCCTTCGGCGCCGACTGGGTGGAACGCAAATACGGCCCGCAAAGGAGCAAGTCATGATCTTCGATTGGGGCATTCTGGCCGACAATATCGACATCCTTGCCCAGGGCGCGATGAACACGGCGCTGGTGCTGGTGCTGTCGCTGCTGATCGGCTCGGTGATTGGCGGCGTGGTCTGCGCGGGCAACCTGCAGACCAACCGCGCCCTGCGGCTGCCCGCCCGGATCTACGCCCATATCTTCCGCACGGTGCCGGAAATGGCGCTGATCTTCTGGGTCTACCTGGCGATGCCACTGGTGCTGGGCATCCGCATGTCTGCCTTCACCTCGGGCACCATCGCCATCTCGCTGGTGGCGGGCGCCTTCCTGGGCGAGATCTTCCGTGCGGGCATCGTCGCCCTGCCCAAGGGCCAGAACGAGGCCGCCCAGGCGCTGGGCCTCGGCTTAATCGCCCGCTGGTACAAGGTGCTGCTGCCGCAAGCGCTGAAACTGGTGCTGCCCACCATCGTCAACTTCGTTACCGAGCTGATGAAAATGACCAGCCTCCTGGCCGCCATCTCGGTGGGCGAACTCGCCTATCAGGCCAATGTGCTGGGCGGTCAGACCTTCAAATACAACGAGTTCTTCACCTCCGTCGCCATCGCCTATTTCTGCATGATCTTCCCGGTCACGCTGCTGGCCCGGCGGCTGGAGCGCAAACGGGATGCCCGCGCCTGACGGGCCCCCGCAAACCCAAAACCAACAGTTTCCAAGGGAGGACACCACAATGAAACTGCTCAACACCCTCAAGGCCGCTGCGGTTGCGGCCCTGGCCATGACTAGCGCCGCTGCGGCCCAGACCACCATGGACGGCATTCAGTCGGACGGCGTGCTGCGCGTCGGCATGGCGGACTCGCTGCCGTTCCAGTGGAAGGATGCAGCCTCGGGCGAATGGCGCGGCTACAATGTCGACATGGCGGGCAGGATGGCCGAAGCCATGGGCGTCGAGCTGGAGATCGTCGACGCCACCTGGTCGACCCTGATTCCGGGCCTGGAAGGCGACCGCTGGGACGTGGCCTTTGTCGACATGTTCGCAACGCCCGAGCGCGCGGTGAAGGTGATGTTCACCGACCCCTACTACCAGACCCGCCAGGTGGTGCTGGGCAACTCCCGCTCGGATATCGCCACCTGGGACGAGCTGAACAGCGCGGGCAAATCCATCGTGGTGCTGGCCGGTACTGCTGATGAAGCGGTAGCCAAGGAAGAATTTCCCAACGCCGAAACCCGCCCGATGGTGGCTGAAGGCCTGGCCGCAACCGTTCTGGAAGTGGCCGGCGGCCGCGCCGACGCGCTGATTGCCTCCGAGCTCAACATCAAGCTCTACATCGCCAGTAACCCGGACGCGCCGCTGCACATCATCGAAAACGGCCGCGGTATCGAGGCGCAGGGCTTCTCCTATGCGGTGCGCCCGGGCGACACCCACTTGCTGGAGTTCCTTAACACCTGGGTGCGCTCCGCCAATGCTACCGGCCTGTCGGGCGAGATGGAAAGCAAGTGGATCGACAATTTTCAGGACTGATCTGACGGCCCCTCTGGCTGCGGCATTGCTGCCGCAGCCGTTATCCTGATGGAAGACCCCAATGGCCTGCGCATCCCAGCCCCAAACACTCTCTGACATCGTTGAAAGCGGCCTCTGCGTCGGCTGCGGCCTGTGCCAGGCAATTGCCGGGCCGGAGGCGGTGCAATTCGTCACCACGCCAGAGGGGCGCGAGCGCCCGCTGCAGCAGGCGGAGATTGTTGCCGAAGGTTGGCAAGCCATCACCCGGACCTGCCCGGGCACTCATGTGATTGGCCGGGATGAATTGGCGGAAACCGAGGGCGCAGAAATAGATCCGGTCTGGGGACCGTACCGGCAGGTTCAGCTGGCCCATGCCAGCGACAAGGACATCCGCTACCGCGCCGCCTCAGGCGGGGTGCTGACAGCCTTGGCGAAACAACTGCTGGAAAGCGGCCAAGTGAAGTACATCCTGCAGGTGCGCGCCTCTGAAGAGCGCCCGATGCGCAGCGAAACCGTGATGTCGCGCACCGAGGGCGAGGTGATCCAGGCCGCAGGCTCCCGCTACGGCCCGGCAACCCCGCTGGCCGCAATCCGCGCGGCGCTGGACACGGGCGAGCCCTTTGCCTTCATCGGCAAGCCCTGCGACGTGACGGCGCTCAGGCTCTATGCCCGCGAGGACGCGCGGGTTGATCAGCAGTGCAAAGCCATGCTGGCCATGGTCTGCGGCGGCGCCCCGGAGTTCCGCAAGTCCCGCGATCTGGTGCAGGAGCTTGGCTACAGCGAAGACGACGTCACCCTGTTCCGCTACCGCGGCTACGGCAACCCGGGCCGCGCCCGGATTGAATTCGCCGACGGCCACGCCGAGGAGCGCAGTTACCTGGAGCTGTGGGCGGATGAGGGCAAATGGTGCATCCAGCCCCGCTGCAAGATCTGCCCCGACGCGATTGGTGAAAGCGCCGATGTGGCCGCGGCGGATTACTGGCCCGGCGGGGCGCCGGTTGGCGAGGACGCGGGTTTCAACTCCATCCTGATCCGGTCCAAAGCGGGCGAGGCACTGGTGGCCGGGGCGGTGGAAGACGGCAACCTGACCATCACCCGGGCCTTGGACATTCGCGATATGGACGACACCCAGCCGCATCAGGTCCGCAAGAAACAGGCGCTTTGGGCCCGCTTTGCCGGCATGCGTGCCGCAGGCCACCGCATCCCTCACGTCGAGGGGCTGCGCCTGGAAGCGCTGGCCCGCACTCAGCCCCTTTCAGACAACCTCGCCGCCGCCCGCGGAAGCCGCCAGCGCAGCCATGCAGGCCGCCTCAGCGAACCGCCTGCCCGTGATGCGGACGCCCTCAAGCCCGGAGAAACCCAATGAGCACCCGAACCCCCGAAGCGGTCATCGAGATCCGCAACATGGACAAATTCTACGGCTCCTTTCACGTGCTGAAGAACATCAGCCTGACCGTCTCCCAAGGCGAACGGATCGTAATCGCCGGTCCGTCCGGGTCGGGCAAATCCACCCTGATCCGCTGCATCAACCGGCTGGAAGAGCATCAGAACGGCCAGATCATCGTCGACGGTACCGAGCTTACCAGTGACACCAAGAACATCGACAAGATCCGTTCCGAAGTCGGCATGTGCTTTCAGCACTTCAATCTGTTCCCGCATATGACGATCCTGGAAAACTGCACCCTGGCGCCGATGTGGGCTCGCAAGATGAAGAAGGCCGAGGCCGAGGAGGTGGCGATGCACTTCCTGAAAAAGGTGCGCATCCCAGACCAAGCAGACAAATACCCCGGCCAGCTGTCAGGCGGCCAGCAGCAGCGGGTGGCAATCGCACGCTCCTTGTGCATGAAGCCGCGGATCATGCTGTTTGATGAACCGACTTCGGCCTTGGACCCGGAGATGATCAAGGAAGTTCTGGACACCATGGTGGAACTGGCGGAAGAGGGGATGACGATGCTCTGTGTCACCCACGAGATGGGATTTGCCCGTCAGGTCGCCGACCGGGTGATCTTTATGGATCAGGGCGAGATCGTCGAGCAGAACCCGCCGCAGGAATTCTTCGGCAACCCGCAAAACCCGCGCACGCAGGCCTTCCTGAGCCAGATCCTAGGCCATTGACCGGTGCCGCTCAGAACGGCTGACGCTCGCCCAGCAGGTAGCGGGCCGTATCGGTGTAATCAAACGCCAGCGAAACCGCGAGCACGGCGCAGACTGCCAGCAGGATACGCCGGGGCCAGGCGGGCATGTCCGGCCGCTTGCGCTGGCGCCAGAGCCAGATCACCAGCGGCGTCCACAAAAGCACATGCGGCAGCCCCAGCAGCCGGACATAGCCGAGCTGGCCGTAAATCCAGTAAACCCCGCCTGCGGCTGCAAGGCTGACAGCCACGGTCACCGCGCCGGCAATTCGGCTGGGTTTCCAGATCAGCAGCGCCAGCGGCAGGATGAAGCCGCCGACAAACAGCACGTTCAGCCAGATCTGCCCCCATTGCGGCTGGGTTGCAATTGCCTCTTCCAGTGTCATCGCATGCCTCTCCCTGCTGCGACCCTAAGAAAGGGCCGGGTGCACGGCAAGGGTCAGAGCGGCGATCCCTCGCGCATCTTGTCCTGCTCCGAGGGTGTCGGTGTGTGGTTGAACACATAAGCGGTGCGGCAGGCTTCTTCGCCGCCCAGTTCCGCGATCCTGCGGCGCTGATCGGCAAAGGCGCGGGCGTTCACCTTTTCCGGGTCGCAGATCGCTTGCAGCCGCCGCTCGCCCTCGGTCAGCGCCGCCTTGATCTCCGGGTCGTTCACCCCGTCCATTGCCCGGTTCACCTGCTCATGCGAGTCGGTCTCCAGGTCAAACAGCTGCGGCTGCATCCCGGCGTAATAGACATATTTCCACTTGCCCCAGCGCACCATGAAGGCGCCGGTTTTCGAGCCGCCGTCATGGTATTCGCTGAAGCCGGAGCGGGTCGCGTCATACGGCGCATTGGCAATTGAACGCAGGGAAACACCGGGCAGGCCGGTGTCCTCCGCGAGCCCGCAAACCTCCTTTGCGGTGGCGGCAACATCGGTCAGATTGGTGCAAGTCGCCACCTTCTGCCCTTCCGGCACGCCTGGCCCCGCGGCAATCATCGGCACCCCGGCGCTGGCCTCATACATCACCTGCTTGGTCCAGAACCCCTGGTCCCCCATCATGTCGCCATGGTCCGAGACATAGAGGATCACGGTATTCTCCAGCTGGCCGCTGGCCTCCAATGCAGCAATCACCCGGCCCACGCAGTGATCCATGAAAGACGTGAGCCCATAGTAAGCCGCCTTGGCCTCGCGCATCTTCTGTTCGTCGAAATACTCATCGTAATTGAAGAACTCAGCGATGTTGCGCAGCTCCTCATGATCCGGCAGCCCTTCGCCATAGCCGACCGGCAGGTCCATCTCGGCCGGGTCGTACAAGTTGTACCACTCCTCAGGGCAGGTGAGGGGGTAGTGCGGGCTGACCAGCGAGACAAATCCCGCCCAGGGCTGTTCCTTCCGCTTGGGATCGGTCAGCCAAGCCTCGGCCGCTTCAGTGATGGCAAGATCATAGTCGGTATAGGTGCTGGAGCCGGTGCCGACATCGCCCGCCAGTTCCGCCGCCGAGTCGTAGGGCGGCGGGTTCTCCCGCAGCAATCCGATGGCCCAGCCGACGCCGCCCACCACATGCATCGGCACGATCTCCTCAGAGAACCCGTTGTCATCTTCGTTCGAACGGAAATGCAGCTTGCCGATCGAGGCCACCTCGCGGCCCGCCTCGCGCAGCGCATGCATCCAGCTCTGCGGCTCCCCGGCATAAGGCGTGGCACTGTCCCAATGGCCGGTCTTGTGCACCCAGTCGCCGGTGGCCAGCGCCGCCCGTGTCGGCACGCACATCGGCGACGGCGTATAGGCCGAGGTGAACATCGTGCCCCGCGCCGCCAGCGCATCCAGGTTCGGCGTCTTCACAATCGGATGGCCCGCGCAGCCCATCGCATCCTTGCGGTGCTCGTCTGAAATAATGACCAGGAAATTCGGCTGCTCGCTCATCGGGTCCTCCTATTCGGCGCCCGCACCACCATGGCCAGGACGGCAGGCCACACTGTTCTGGAAATCCGCGCCGCAATCCAATAGATAAATTTTCTACTCTTCGATAAGAAAAATTATGGCTTGGCATGGCGACACCTCTGAAGTGGCTGCACAATTTCGAAGCCGTGGCGCGGCTCGGCAACATGACCCTGGCTGCGCAGGAGGTCGGGCTGACCCAAGCCGCGCTCAGCCAGCAGATGCAGGCGCTGGAAACCCACCTGAAACTGCAGCTGTTCACCCGCGAGCCGCGCGGGATGTCTCTCACCGCCTCCGGCGCGCAGCTTTACAGCGATGTGTCCCCTGGGCTGGAGCAGATCAGCAACGCGCTGAAACGCTACCAGCAGCCACAGGGCAGCCGTTTGCGCATCCTTTGCAACGCCAGTTTTGCCCTGCGCTGGCTGATCCCCAATCTCCCCAGGTTCCACGCCCTCCATCCTGAAATCCAGGTGGAAACCCGTACCGCACTCTGGCGGCCGGAGCGGCACGGCTACGACCCGGATGCCGAGATTTTCCTGGGCGGCCCGGTGCAGCCGGCCCCCGCCAAGGCCATCGTGCACTGCGAAATGACCGCGGTTCGGGCACCGGGCTGCCCGGAAGAGGGGCAGCTGCCTGTGATCCGCATCAGCGGCCAGGAAAGCCTGTTCGAGGACTGGCTCAAGACCCCGCGCTTTGCGGCCTCCACGGCCCGTCAAGTCTTCGAAGTGGACAGCGTGCACGCTGCAGTCAGCCTGGCCGCCGACGGCCTCGGCTGGACCCTGTGTCCGTCCTTCCTGGTCCGCAAGGACGTGCAGGCCGGACGGCTTCTTGCGGATGAAGCAGGCGTGGCAGCTTCCAAGCGGGCCTACTGGCTGCAATTGAAAGACCGCCCCAGCGCTGCCGCCGAAGCTTTTTGCGATTGGATCTCTGCCGAGGTGTCCTCCGTTAAGGATTGAGTGCGCCCAGGCGCGGCCGCTACAGTGAGATTTTTCGGTTAGAAGAAAGATCTGTACCGTTTCATCTTTCTGAAAATACTCAAACTTCCAAAGGTGGCAGCACAAGCGGATGCCCGGGAAGGGGCAGGCCGCCGGTTTCCGTCTTGCAGGCGGGCAGGCTGGCTGCTATCTCCGTTAAAGAAAATGTTATGATATAACATAAATGGAGATCCGCATGTCAGACAGCAGGCTGCCGGTAACGGTGCTTTCCGGCTTTCTTGGAGCCGGCAAAACCACGCTCTTGAACCATGTCCTGAACAATCGCGCAGGCCGCAGGGTGGCGGTGATCGTCAACGACATGAGCGAGGTGAACATCGACGCTGATCTGGTGCGGGGCGAGGCCGAATTGTCGCGCCAGGACGAGAAGCTGGTGGAGATGACCAACGGCTGCATCTGCTGCACCCTGCGCGACGATCTGCTGCAAGAGGTACGCCGCCTCGCCGCCGAGGGCCGCTTCGACTACCTCCTGATCGAAAGCACCGGCATTGCCGAGCCGCTGCCGGTGGCGGCAACCTTTGATTTCCGCGATGCCGAAGGGCAGAGCCTCTCGGACGTTGCCCGCCTTGATACCATGGTGACTGTGGTGGATGCGGTGAACCTGCTCAAGGACTTCTCCAGCCACGATTTCCTCAGCGACCGCGGCGAAAGCCTGGGCGAGGAGGACGACCGCACCCTGGTCAACCTGCTGACCGATCAGATCGAGTTTTCCAACGTCATCATCCTGAACAAGGTGAGTGAGGCGGGGCCGGCCCAGACCGAGGCCGCGATGCTGGTCATCAAGGCGCTGAATCCGGATGCCGAGGTAATCCAGGCCGACTTCTCCGAGGTGGACGGGGACCGCATCTTCGACACCGGCCGCTTTGACTTTGACAAGGCCCACGAGCACCCGCTCTGGGCAAAAGAGCTTTACGGGTTTGAACACCATGTGCCCGAAACCGAGGAATACGGCATCTCTTCCTTCGTTTACCGCGCCAAACGCCCGTTCGATCCGGCCAGGATCCATGCGCTGCTGAATGGCGACCTGCCGGGCGTGATCCGCGCCAAGGGCCATTTCTGGATGGCCACCCGCCCGGAATGGGCTGCTGAGTTTTCCCTTGCCGGTGCAATCTCCTCGGTCCGCCCGCTTGGGCTGTGGTGGGCGGCAGTGCCAACCGAACGCTGGCCCAGCCATCCCGAGGCCCGGCGCGAGTTTCTGCAGAATTGGGACGAGACCTGGGGCGACCGCCGCCAGGAGCTTGTGTTCATCGGCGCAGGTCTCGACAAAGAAGCCACTGCCGCGCGCCTGGATGCCTGCCTGATGCCGGAAACGGCCAAGGGCTTCGACCCGGCCTGGGCTGATCTGGACGACCCGTTCCCCAGCTGGCGCCGCAATGGCTGACCGCCGGGCGCGCCGCAACCTGAATTCGCGCTTGAAACGGCGCCGCCGGGCCGGGGATCCGATGCAGGCCTATGACGCCCTGCCGCCGCCCCTGCGGCAGTGGCTTGCTTCCGCCTGCCTGCCCTGGAGCCCGGCCTCAGCGCTCAGGCTCTGGACCAAGGCGGGCGGCCGCCAAAACCCCGATGCCGCCGCCGCCCGGATGGATGCTGCGGAACAAGTGATGCTCAAACGCGACGCAAAGGTCTGGGACGCTTTCAGGTAGCCCAGGGCGGGCCGGCTCCGGCAGTTCCGGGCCGCGGACAAAAAACTTGCCATGCAAGGAACCCGTAATACACTGATTTTAAGCTGCAATCGTAAGCCGCCCGTATTCCCGCAATACATGCCACAGTGGCATCCTTGGGCGGGCTGCAGCTTGAAGCGACGTTACCGGGGGCCTCGTGCGCCATGTTTACAGCCGAGTTTTCAGTGAGTGAAATGGAACCAGAGCTAAAGTCGATGTACCTGCTCTGGCACAGTGCGTCGGAAGAGGGCGTCTACCCCAGCCTTGCTGCCTTTGGTCTGCCCAATGCCGTCGCCTCCCCCAATATTCTGTCCGTGTTCGAGATCGAGCGCTCCGCCGGGGGCGAGCCGGTGGATTTCCAGGTGATCTATACGCGCAGCAGGATCAACAACACGCTGCGGGAAAAATTCGTCGGCACCCGGCTCTCTGAACATCCCAGCTGCGGGCCTGGTTCCATGATCTGGAGCGGCTTCGCCGAGATTGCTGCCGCTCCCCGGCCGCTCCTGGTGTCGCTGCCGTATGTCGGTCCGCTATCGGGATACCGGAGCACCTCCGAAATCTACCTGCCGCTTTTGGGTGAGCAGGGCCGGGCTGATTATGTGCTGGCCGGGGTTGTGCTGCTGGAGCGGGAGTACCAGGGAAACGCGCCGAACGGGTCTTAGCCAGCCTTGCGGTCCGGCAGCCGTTCAATCGGCAGCCCGCTGCGGGCTTCCAGCTCTGCCAGCAGGCGGGCATTGCTGAAGCCGGGCAGGGTGATGGTGCGCGTACCGCCGCCTTTCAGGCTGGCCACCAGATGCTCAGAAGTCACCGTCCATCCCAGCAGACGGCCGGCATGGCTGCCGGTGCGCAGCCGCGCCTGGTTGTGCTGGCGGTAGAGGCCGAAACTGCCGACCTCAGCAAACCGCAGCCGGGACGGCGGCCGCCAGAAGGGCCGCAAAACCAGGGCGCCGCAGGTCAGCGACAGCGCCGGCCGGGCCGGATAACGGCCTGTCCGCCAGGCCATCCACAGGATGGCCGCGCCCAGCAGCACTTGCCCGCCGCCTTCTGCCGGGCGGTGCCAGATCCGGTCAAATCCCTGAGCCAGGAACGCAGCCCCGAACAGGGCGGCGAACCCCGCAACCGCCCAGCAGACCACAGGGCTGGCATCCGGGTAGTAGTGCAAGTCAGAGGGCATTGGCATGGCTCCAGATCGCTGACTGCAATAGTAGGGCGCCTCAAATACACGGCCACCTGCCGGTCGGCAGCGCCATTCCGCCTTGCCCTGCAGGGCTTTCCCCTTGCGCGCACCGGGGAATCCGCCTATACGCGCGCTGTCAATACAAGGGCGGTCAACGTCCGGGTGGCATATCTGAGCAGGGCTGGGGTACACCTCGGCCCTTTGTGTTTGTTTGATCAGATGTGCTCCGGGCCACGTTCTGTAGGGCGAAACCAAGACCGGCGGAGACAACCGCCCGGCCAGAAAACCGTTAGTAAAGGAAACCTGAGACCTCATGGCTCAAAACGCATCGATGGAGGAATTCGAAGCCCTCCTGAACGAAAGCTTCGAAATGGACACTCCGGACGAAGGTTCGGTTGTCAAAGGCAAAGTGCTGGCAATCGAAGCCGGCCAGGCCATCATCGACGTCGGCTACAAAATGGAAGGCCGCGTTGATCTGAAAGAATTCGCAAACCCCGGCGAAGCGCCCGAAATCGCAGTTGGCGACGAAGTCGAGGTTTACCTGCGCGCAGCAGAAAACGCCCGTGGCGAAGCCGTCATCTCCCGTGAGATGGCCCGCCGCGAGGAAGCCTGGGACCGCCTGGAAAAAGCCTACGCAGACGATCAGCGCGTCGAAGGCGCGATCTTCGGCCGCGTCAAAGGCGGCTTCACCGTCGACCTGGGCGGCGCTGTTGCCTTCCTGCCCGGCTCGCAGGTTGACGTCCGCCCCGTGCGCGACGCAGGCCCGCTGATGGGTCTGAAGCAGCCGTTCCAGATCCTGAAGATGGACCGCCGCCGCGGCAACATCGTTGTGTCGCGCCGTGCGATCCTCGAAGAGTCCCGCGCCGAGCAGCGCGCCGAGGTTATCGGCAACCTGTCCGAAGGCCAGGCAGTCGACGGTGTTGTTAAGAACATCACCGAATACGGTGCGTTTGTTGACCTGGGCGGCGTTGACGGCCTGCTGCACGTCACCGACATGGCATGGCGCCGTGTGAACCACCCCTCCGAGATCCTGTCGATCGGCGAAACCGTCAAGGTTCAGGTCATCAAGATCAACAAAGAGACCCACCGCATCTCCCTCGGCATGAAGCAGCTGCAGGAAGATCCGTGGGATCTGGTTGGCGCCAAGTACCCGCTGTCCTCCGTGCACAAGGGCCGCGTCACCAACATCACTGATTACGGTGCATTTGTTGAGCTGGAGCCGGGCGTCGAAGGTCTGGTCCACGTCTCCGAGATGTCCTGGACCAAGAAAAACGTCCACCCGGGCAAAATCGTCTCCACTTCCCAGGAAGTCGACGTCATGGTTCTGGAAATCGACGGTGCCAAGCGCCGCGTGTCCCTGGGCCTCAAGCAGACCATGCGCAACCCGTGGGAAGTGTTCTCCGAGAACAACCCCGAGGGCACTCAGGTCGAAGGCGAAGTCAAGAACATCACCGAATTCGGTCTGTTCATTGGCCTCGACGGCGACATCGACGGCATGGTTCACCTCTCCGACCTCAGCTGGGACGAGCGCGGTGAAGACGCGATCCAGAACTACCGCAAAGGCGACATGGTTTCGGCCGTTGTCTCCGAAGTGGACGTCGACAAAGAGCGTATCTCGCTGTCGATCAAAGCTCTGGGCGGCGACAAGTTCGCCGAAGCGGTTGGCGGCGTGAAGCGCGGCTCCGTGATCACCGTCAACGTGACCGCGATCGAAGACGGCGGCATCGAAGTGGAATACGAAGGCATGAAGTCCTTCATCCGCCGCTCCGACCTCAGCCGCGACCGTGCCGACCAGCGTCCTGAGCGTTTCTCGGTTGGCGACAAGGTCGACGTGCGCGTCACCAACGTCGACTCCAAGACCCGCCGCCTGGGCCTGTCCATCAAGGCGCGCGAGATCGCGGAAGAGAAAGAAGCAGTGGAACAGTACGGCTCCTCGGACTCCGGCGCATCGCTGGGCGACATCCTGGGCGCCGCACTGAAGTCGGGCGACTAATCTCCCCGGCCTCACGGCAGAAATTGAGAAGCCCCGCAGGAAACTGCGGGGCTTTTTGCATTTTGAGAAGGTCCTGCTTGAGCCCAAAATACCGAATGCTGCACATTGCACAGATGTCCGATGTTGAGCGATAGTCATCGAACAAGATTGGATCGTTGGCATTGACGCAATATATCCCATCCTTTGAATTCAGTAGGCTCAAATGACTTGGTTTTGGAAACAGAATGAAGATGACGGTGAGTATTCCATCTACACAACCGCTTACGATGTTGAGGTCACTGGCGAAGCACTGGGCCGCGAGCTCTCTCCGGTCGAGCGAAAGACTCTAAATCAACAGGTCGAGGCGTTCGAAAGAGCTACCGAGACGTCTCGGACAGAGACGAGCTTGAACTCGCTGGCCCAGATTGATGCTATCCTCGCTAAGGACCCGAATATTGGTGAAACAACCGCAGTTTCTCTCGTTGTGGACCATTCTGGATCGTTGAAAGGTCAAAGGGCGGTAATTGCCTGTTTGGTGGTTCAAATGGTCAGCGATTTCCTAAGTAGACTGGGCGTAAGATATGAGATTTTGGGCTTTACTACAGCAGCTTGGAAAGGTGGTAAGTCTCGCCAACTATGGATTGACAAAGGCTGCCCAAGGAATCCTGGCCGCCTCAATGACCTGTTGCATATCCGCTACCGCGAGGCATCAAACACAAACCCTGGAGCACCTTGGTCAGTCTACAACATGCTCCGGAGCGACCTTCTAAAGGAAAACATCGACGGCGAAGCAGTGTTCTGGGCCGCTGAAAGATTGAAGAACCTAGACGCCGAGCAAAACTTGGTCATTGTAGTTTCTGACGGGGCGCCAGTCGACGACAGTACGTTGAACGAAAATCGACCAGATTTCTTGTGGCACCATTTGGAGGCAGTCGTTTCTGATCTGAAGGCGACGCCACGTTTTCGCATTGCTGCAATTGGTATCGATCACGATGTCGGGCGCCTATATCCGTCCGCATTGCAGGTTGATCGTCTTGCAGAAGTCCCAGCGGAACTTCCCAACTATCTTGGTGAGCTTTTTCGGTAAGCGGACATTGACGTGGTCCACTCTAAAGTCAGCTTCGTCTCGAAAGCGGACATAGGCCGTCGACGCCGGTGCTACGTTAGTTCGTTCTGATCTATGGTGCCGGGAACTGGGCGGAAGCTTAATCCGCACCTGTTCCGCCTTAGGGTGGCGGTTCCATTCCGCAAAAACCTCCCCCTTCCCTTCGAAGCCGCATCCGCTAAACTCCCCTCCCAAGGGCAGGCCCCGTTTTTCAGTTCCCCGGCGTCCCCGGATGCCGCATTTCAGTACCCCGTTCCGCCCGCCGGCCAATCGCGACAGGCAAAAAGAGAGAGCATTATGGCGACCGAGAAACTCACCATCATCAAGGCGGACGTGAAAAACGAGGTCACCAAGAAGGTGAAGCCCAAGTTCGTGCAGCTCGGCAATATGAACTTCACCGCCACCGTCGAAGTCGACAAAAGCGCGGCCAAGGAGCTCGACACCGACGCGCGCTTTGTCGCCAAGCTCTATGACGACGCCACCAAGGAATACAAAAAGCTGGTGAACGAATGCAGCCTGCGGGTGAGCCAGGCCAATGACCTCGGCTCGGTGATGCCGCTCAGCGCCAAAGAGTGCAAGGAGCTGGACGCCGACATCCAGAAGATCTTTGCCAAATACCAGAAGTCGATCGAGCAGGTCACGAACAAGCATTTCGACAAGTGGAAACAGGCCAACAAGGACCGCAAGAAGTACCGCATCAAGGTGGTCGGCGCGATTGTGCTCGGCAGCGCCGCGGCCATCGGCTCCACCGCCTCATTGGCGGCGGGCGCGGTGACCGGCGGTGTGTCGATTGCGGCCAGCATCTACGGCATCGCCCAAAGCATCGTCTCGGTCGCCCGCGCGGTGCAAAAGGTGACCTCGGACATCGTCAAGATCCACGGCCAGCTGGAAAAGGCGCTGAAGGAGCTGGTCTCGGCCTATGAAAAACAGTCCAAGGCCAAGGTGAAGGCCAAGGAGATCGGCAAGGAGTTCCTCGCCGATTTCCTGATGATCGAAACCGCCGGCTTCAACCGGGTCGACAAGCATCTGGAAACCTACAAGGCCAAGCTCAAGAACATCGACCTGGAGATCGCAGGCCTTGGCAAGGAGCTGAATAAGCTCCTCGACAAGCAGGGCAAGCTCGACAAGGAAATCGAAAAGAAGCTGGGCAAGATGGCCAAGGACCGCGGCTACAAGAGCAAGAAGCTCGATGGGCTGTTCACGGCGATGGAGGCGGCGCGCAAGGAAACCGCCAAGCTGATCAAGAGCATTGAAGCCTATCACGTCTCGATCAAACCGGCCGAGAAATTCCGCGACGATGCGCAAAAGGCAGTGGAGGCGCTGCGCCACAAGGACCCGGTCTGGACCAAATGGGCGATCTGGATCGGCAGCCTGGGCCTGTCGACGGCCGTGACCAGCATTGCGTCGGGCGGGGAAAACCTGGTCAAGGCCGCCTCGGCCATCGAACAGGGCTTCAGCGCCATGTCCAAAGAACTGGCCTGACCGGCCATATTGGTCTGGCCGGGACGGGCTGCCCGCCCCGGTCTGTTCACGATTGCACCGGCGCACCTTCTGAGAAAGGCCGCAGGTTCCTCAAAAGGTATTGACCGCATGGCATTTGAAACCTGGCTCCTCTTCCTCGCGGTCAGCATCGTGCCGGTGATCAGCCCGGGACCGGGGGTGCTGTTCGCCATCACCAATGCGCTGCGCTACGGCGTCCGGGTCACCATCCTGGTGGGGCTGATCAACGGTGCGGGCATTGCAGCGCTTGGCCTGCTGGTCGGGCTGGGGCTGGGAGCGCTGATGCAGGCCTCAATGCTGGCCTTCCTGATCCTCAAACTGGCCGGCGCCGCCTATCTGATCTGGCTGGGCATCAAAATCTGGCGCGACCGCAACGCGTTTTCGGTCAGCCCAGACCAAAGCACCCAGGCTGCACCGCTGCGGCGGCTGTCTGCGCAGGCGCTGGCAATCTCGCTCACCAATCCCAAGGCAATGGTGGCCATCGCCGCCCTGTTTCCGCCGTTCCTGGACCCCGGCCAGCCCGCGCTGCGCCAGGTGCTGATCCTGGCCGCCAGCTATGGTGCCCTATGCGCGCTGAACCATGTGCTGATCGCCTTTTGCGGCAGCTGGCTGCGCGGCTTTCTGCAATCGCCGCCGCGCGTCAAGTGGCTGCGCCGCCTCACCGGCGGTGCCTTTGTCGGTTTTGGCTCGCTGATGGCCATTGCGGGCCGCTCCTGACGGTCGCGCAGCGGGCGAATCAACCGGCCGGGCCGCCGCCCGCCGCGCCCGCTTGCTGCGCCGCGGCACCTGCGGCTGGTGCGGAAATTCGCCGCGGCAGGCTGGAAACCGGGGCAAGGGGCTTCAATTTCCCTGGGTCAGAGGCCAGATTTCTTTCCCCCTTACGGGAAATTTTCCTATACTCTCAGAATAATAGCTATAACACGCCGGTTCCCTGGGAGGAAAAAGATCATGATCCGCTCTGAGTTGATTCAGAAGATTGCAGACGAAAACCCGCACCTGTATCAGCGGGATGTAGAGAGGATCGTGAACACGGTGTTCGAGGAAGTGACCGATGCGATGGCCCGCGGCGACCGGGTTGAGCTGCGCGGCTTTGGCGCGTTTTCGGTCAAGAAGCGGGACTCGCGGGTCGGCCGCAATCCCCGCACCGGCGAGACGGTCCACGTCGAGGAAAAACATGTGCCGTTCTTCAAGACGGGTAAACTCTTGAGGGACCGCCTGAACGGGAAAGCCTGATGCGTTACATTCGCTACGCGGTTCTATTTGTGCTGGCTGCTGTGCTGGTTTCGGTGTCTTTGGCCAACAGCGCCGCTGTTGAGCTGAAACTGATGCCCGACGCTTTTGCAGAGCTTGCCGGCTTCAACTACGGCATCTCGCTGCCGCTGTTTGCGGTGGTGCTGGGCGGTGTTGGCGCCGGCCTGGTGATCGGGTTCCTGTGGGAGTGGCTGCGCGAGCACAAGCACCGCAGCGAGGCGGGCGCCAAGGCCCGCGAAGTGCGCAAGCTGAACCGCGAAGTGACCCGGCTCAAGAAGCAGAAGAACGAAGGCAAGGACGAGGTCCTGGCGCTTCTCGAAGACGCTAGCTGACGCTGCGGACGGTAACAGGCCATGAGCGACATCCGGGTCAAGATCTGCGGGCTGAAAACCCCGCAGCACATCGCCGCCGCAGCTGGGGCCGGGGCGGCCTATGCCGGTTTTGTTTTCTTCCCCAAGTCTCCGCGCAACGTGAGCATAGAACAGGCTGCCGCACTGGCTATCGAGGCGCCTATCGGCCTGTGCAAGGTGGCGCTGACAGTGAATGCGACGGATGCGGAGCTGGATGCTATCACCGGGGCTGTGCCGCTCGACATGCTGCAGCTCCATGGCAAGGAAAGCCCCGAACGCGTGGCCGAAGTGCGGGCCCGCTACGGCCTGCCGGTGATGAAGGCCGTCGGCATCGCCGATGCTTCTGATATTCCGCAGATCGCACTGTACGAGCAGGTGGCGGACCAGCTGCTGATCGACGCCAAGCCGCCCAAGGAAGCGGAGCTGCCCGGCGGCAACGGGCTGGCGTTTGACTGGCGGCTGCTGGCAGGCCGCAAGTACTGGCAGAAACCCTGGATGCTGGCCGGCGGCCTGACACCGGACAATGTGGCCGAGGCAATCCGCATGACCGGCGCCCGTCAGGTCGATGTTTCCTCGGGTGTCGAGAGCGCGCCGGGCGAAAAGGATGCTGCTCTGATCGAAAGCTTCACTAAAGCCGCATTGTCAGCCAGGGGCTGACCGGGCGCGCCCTCCGATTGCGACGCGCTCGGGGCAGGCCGCGGGATTTTGAGTATTTAGGCAAAGAAGAAGGGGAAGACGTCCGCTTCTTCTTCGTACAAATATGCATTGCACAGGCCGTGCCGGAGAAGAGACGGCTGCGGTGTTGCGTAACCGGCGAACGCCGGTCTCATGGCACCTTAATCCGGATCTGCCATAGTTCCCTCTGATCGCGATCAGCGCCGGGCCTGACACCCCCGGCATCTTTGGAACCGGGCCCCTTGGCAGGGGACGTGCAGAGACAACGTTTAGCGCGCGGGTGGATACGCCTGCCCATCTCCGCCTTTTGGGCGGCGCCGCCATCTTAAACCTCCTGACGACCAGGACCGGCAGCAAGCAGTCAGCAAAAGCAAACCGGCAGGGCAGAGCCCCGGGCCGGCCGCAGCCGCTTGTGCCATGCCCCCTTTACCAAGCCACCGCCGCGCTATAGTCATTGCGGGCGCTGCGAAAGTGAGGGAACAACCATGGCCGACGATCTTTTCAACAGCTTCATGAACGGTCCGGATGAACAGGGCCGCTTTGGTATCTTTGGCGGGCGTTTCGTGTCTGAGACCCTGATGCCGCTGATCCTGAGCCTTGAGGAAGAATACAACAAAGCCAAGGACGACCCCTCCTTCTGGGCCGAGATGGACGACCTGTGGAAACACTATGTCGGCCGCCCCAGCCCGCTTTATCATGCCGAGCGCCTGACCGCGGAACTGGGCGGCGCCAAAATCTATATGAAGCGCGATGAGCTGAACCACACCGGCGCGCATAAGGTGAACAACGTGCTGGGCCAGATCCTGCTGGCGCGGCGCATGGGCAAGACCCGCATCATCGCCGAAACCGGTGCCGGCCAGCATGGCGTGGCCACTGCCACCGTCTGCGCCAAGTTCGGCCTCAAGTGCATCGTCTACATGGGCGCCCATGACGTGAAGCGCCAGGCACCGAACGTCTTCCGCATGCGCCTGCTGGGCGCCGAAGTGGTTCCGGTCCAGTCGGGCCGCGGCACCCTGAAGGACGCGATGAATGACGCGCTGCGCGACTGGGTGACCAATGTGAACGACACCTTCTACTGCATCGGCACCGCGGCAGGCCCGCACCCCTATCCGGCCATGGTGCGCGACTTCCAGTCGATCATCGGCAAGGAAGTCCGCTGGCAGCTGGCCGAGCAGGAAGGCGAAGGCCGCTTGCCGGACACGGTGATCGCAGCCATCGGCGGCGGCTCCAATGCCATCGGCCTGTTCTACCCGTTCCTGGATGACCCCTCGGTCAAGATCATCGGTGTCGAAGCCGGCGGCAAGGGCGTCGACGACCGGATCCAGCACTGCGCCTCTCTGACCGGCGGCCGCCCTGGCGTGCTGCATGGCAACCGCACTTATCTGCTGCAGGACCCTGACGGCCAGATCATGGACGGCTATTCGATCTCTGCGGGCCTTGATTATCCGGGCATTGGCCCGGAACACTCCTGGCTGCATGAAAGCGGCCGCGCCGAGTATGTCTCGATCACCGACAAGGAAGCTTTGGAAGCCTTCCAGCTCAGCTGCCGCACCGAGGGTATCATCCCGGCGCTGGAGCCCAGCCATGCGCTGGCCCATGTCACCAAGATCGCGCCCAATCTGCCCAAGGACCATATCATCGTCATGAACATGTGCGGCCGCGGCGACAAGGACGTGTTCACTGTCGCCAAACACCTGGGCTTCGACATGTCGGACACCGAAGAAGGCCGCACCTTCGAGGAGTAACACCCTCCGCAGCAGCTTTGGAAAAGCGGCAGGCCTGCTCAGGCGCTGCCGCTTTTTTGTGTTTCAGGCAATGCCGACCGGCGCTGCGGCCGTCATCTCTATGTTTCAAGCCTCGAACAGGACGGTCTCGAAGCCTTCGAACTGCGGGTGGCCCAGGATCGGGCTTTCACCTTCGCGCTTGCCCGCGTTTTTATGTGCGTCGCGGAATTGCTGCGATTTGGTCCAGGCTTCAAAGTCCGTGCGGCTGTCCCAGATCACATGGCTGGAGTACAGGCAGTGCTCTTCGGTCGCCGGACCCTTCAGCAGGCGGAATTCGCGGAAGCCCTTCAGCTCTTTCAGGCGGCTTTCGCGCTCTTTCCAGATGTTTTCGAAATCAGCTTCGCGGCCCGGGCGGATCTTGAAGCGGTTCATGGCGATAAAGCTCATCAGCGAGCCTCCTCATCTTGTAGCGGAATACAGGGAGGCTGGCAGCGGCGAGGGTCCGGCAGGCTGGCTTAACGCTGCAATTACGGGACTGCCGCCTGCAGGTCAATGCGCCCGCTTAGGCGGGATCGGCGGCGTAGCTTTGCAGGATGCTGAGCGGCACGATCTCCAGCGCGCGGCTGTGGGTGGCTTCCAGATGCACCTTGGGCGCGCAGCCTTCGTCGGCGGCCTGCAGGAAACGCGCAGCGCACAGGCACCAGCGGTCGCCGGGCTGCAGGCCGGTAAAGTTGAACTCCGGCCGCGGCGTCGACAGGTCGTTGCCGACATATTTGGAAAATGCCAAGAACTCGGCGGTCATCACCACGCAGACGGTATGGCTGCCTTGGTCTTCGGCGCAGGTGTTGCAGTGGCCATCGCGGAAAAAGCCGGTCAGCGGCGCTGTGGAGCAGGGCGCAAGCGGGCCACCCAGAACATTGATGCTGTCGTCTTTTTCCATGGGGCTGTCCTGAATGCGTTCCGGCGTAATGGTAGTGCGATTGCTGGAGGCGTCCCGGGAATTCCGGCGCCAGTGCCGCCCATGTTCGCGATCCATGCCCCCGGGTCAATCCCGCAATAGGTCAAAAAACAGCCGCCCGCCAAGGGGATGGCGGGCGGCTGGCGTTCCGGCGTGTCCGGAGATCAGGTGTTGAACAGGAAGTGCAGCACATCGCCGTCTTTGACGATGTAGCTCTTGCCCTCGGCGCGCATCTTGCCGGCTTCCTTGGCGCCTTGCTCGCCATTGCAGGCGATGAAGTCGTCATAGGCGATGGTTTCGGCCCGGATAAAGCCTTTCTCGAAGTCGCCGTGGATCACGCCCGCCGCCTGTGGGGCTGCGGTGCCGGTGCGGATGGTCCAGGCGCGTGCCTCTTTGGGGCCGACAGTGAAATAGGTTTCCAGGTGCAGCAGTTCGTAGCCCGCACGGATCAGACGGTCGAGGCCCGCCTCGGCCAGGCCCATCTCCTCGAGGAACATCTGCGCCTCATCGGCGTCCAGCTGGCTGATCTCTTCCTCGATCTGGGCCGAGATGATTACGTGGGAGTTGCCCTGCGCCGCAGCCATTTCAGCCACTTTGGCGGAGTGCTCGTTGCCGTCCACCGATTCGGATTCGCCGACGTTGCAGACATAAAGCACCGGTTTGGTGGTCAGGAGCTGCAGCATCTTCCAGGCTTTGGCGTCTTCGGCGTCGACCTCGACCAGACGGGCGGGCTTGCCGTCTTCCAGCATTGCCTGAGCTTCGGCCAGCAGGCGGTCCTGCTGCTGGGCTTCCTTGTCGTTGCCCTTCAGCTTGCGCACCAGGTTGGCGCGGCGCTTTTCGATGCTTTCCAGGTCGGCGAGCATCAGCTCGGTCTCGATCACCTCGGCATCGGCGACCGGGTTCACATGGCCGTCCACATGAGTCACGTCGCCATCTTCAAAGCAGCGCAGCACATGGGCAATTGCATCGGTTTCGCGGATGTTTGCCAGGAACTGGTTGCCCAGGCCTTCGCCCTTCGACGCGCCCTTCACCAGGCCCGCGATGTCGACAAAAGTCATCCGGGTCGGGATGATCTGCTTGGATTGCGCAATCGCCGCCAGCTTGTCCAGGCGGGCGTCCGGCACGCCCACTTCACCCACGTTGGGCTCGATGGTGCAGAACGGAAAGTTGGCCGCCTGCGCCGAGGCGGTTTTGGTCAGCGCGTTGAACAGTGTCGATTTGCCAACATTCGGCAGGCCGACGATTCCCATTTTAAAGCCCATTTCGGCCTCCTGATGCCACTTGGGAGCTGCTTCTAGGCAGCATTGGGCGCCCGCGCAAGCCAAGTATGGCTGGCAAAAGCGCCACAATCCGCTTTGTGCGCCGCCGCACAGTAAGCCCTCATATTGCTTTTTCGTGAGGAGCCTTGGAAAACCAGCGCAAAAAAATATCTTGGTGCCAAATAAATAATTCTGCGAGGGGCTAGAATGAAACACACAGCTTTGCTGGCGGGAGCGTTGTCCGCTGCCATCGCCATGCCTGCGGCTGCTCAGGAAGTGGTCCTGGGCATTGGGTATTCCGATTACCACCGGGAAGCGGCGGAAGACGGCGCGCAATTTGCGTTGGATTATCTGCACGCACCGTTCCACGAAGGGCGGATCCTGTCGGCCCGCTTTGGCGCGACTCTGGAAGCCCAGGAGACCGGCGATGTTTTTGCCGGCGTCGGGATCAGCGGTGTGATCGACCTTAAGAACGATTGGTTCATTGAAAACAGCGTCATGCCGGGGGCCTATTTCGAGAGCTCTGCAGGCAATGACCTGGGCTCGACCTTTGAAATCCGCACGCTTCTGGCAATCGGCAAGCGGTTTGCCAATGGCAAGGCCGTGTCGCTCGCCTTCAGCCACAAATCCAATGCCTCCACCGCGGATGAGAACCCGGGCGTGAACTCGCTGACTCTGCGCTGGCACATCCCGCTGGGCGGCTGAGCCCGTTCCGCCCCTGTATCTCCCGGGCCAAGGCACGGCCCGGGATTGATTTCCCCGGCAACATTCGGCACACCGGGGCGGACATATTTCAAAAGGCCCGCCCATGACCCGTATCGATGCCAAATTCGCTGAACTGAACGCCGCCGGAAAGAAAGCCTTTGTCACCTATGTGATGGCGGGCGACCCGGATTACGAGACCTCCCTGGAAGTGGTTAAAGGGCTGCCGGGCGCGGGCGTCGACATCATCGAACTGGGCCTGCCCTTCACCGATCCGATGGCGGATGGTCCGACCATTCAGCTGGCCGGTC
Organism: Leisingera sp. ANG-M1; assembly: GCF_000813745.1. Classification (GTDB taxonomy): domain Bacteria; phylum Pseudomonadota; class Alphaproteobacteria; order Rhodobacterales; family Rhodobacteraceae; genus Leisingera. The sequence continues at coordinate 70,312 of NZ_JWLC01000017.1, forward strand.
AGCGGGCGCTGGATGGCGGCATGACGCTGGAGAAGACGCTGCAGCTGGCGACGGACTTCCGCAAGGATGACGACACCACCCCGATCGTGCTGATGGGCTACTACAACCCGATCTACAACTGTGGCGTGGACAAGTTCCTGGAAGACGCCAAGGCTGCGGGTATCGACGGGCTGATCGTGGTTGACCTGCCGCCGGAAGAGGACGACGAGCTGTGCATCCCGGCGCAGAAGGCAGGTCTGAACTTCATCCGCCTGGCGACGCCGACCACCGACGACGTGCGCCTGCCGAAGGTGCTGCAGAACACTTCCGGCTTTGTCTATTACGTGTCGATCACCGGCATCACTGGCGCCGCCGAGGCACAGGCTGGCGACGTTGGCCCCGAGGTCGCGCGCATCAAGGCCGCCACCGATCTGCCGGTCATCGTCGGCTTTGGCATCAACACGCCCGAGAAGGCACAGAACATCGCCTCGATCTCGGACGGCGCGGTGGTGGGCAGCGCCATCGTTAGCCAGATCGGCGCGGGCAAATCCCCGGCAGAGGTGCTGGCGTTTGTGAAATCGCTGGCGGACGGCGCCCATAAGGGGTGACGCGGCCAAACATACCAAATTTTTAGATGATTTGAGACTCCGGCATGTTCAGAATGTACGCCCGGGCAGGCAGGACCTTTGGGGGCAATTTTCCGCTTTTTGCGATCTTTTCTGCAATTCCTGTCGCGCTTGATCTCTTTATCGAATTTGCAAACGTACGCAGCAGCAGCGGCGCGATTGGGGCAAACCTCTTCCTGTATGCCTTGATAACTTTGTACAGCCACAGGCTGCTGCTGAGCGGGAAAAGTATTCCTTTTTCTGCAATGTTCGGCAGGAAACAGAACAGCCCGCTGGAAGGGCCGCAGAAACCTTTCATGCTGAGGCTCGTGGCCTTCTGGCTGTTTTCTGCAGTAGTGTGGGCGCTGTTCTGTTGGGCGGTGTACCAGATAGCCGGAGGGGAGGGCCGCGACGTTCTCTACGTCGTGATGATTATTGCTCTCGTTCCTGCGGCACCTGTTGTCTACGTCGCCCTGGCGCTGTTCGGTACGGTGTTTCCGGCCGCTGCCGCCCTGCAGGATGCAGCCATGTCAAATGCACTGGCCAGAGGAAAGAAAACGTTCTGGAGAACGTTGTTCCGCCTGATTGCCGGCAACGGCCTGTTCACGCTGGCAGCGCTTGCAGGCGCAACCTTCCTGTTTTTCGCCGTTGGTGGCGGCATAAACTTTGCGCTGGAGACGTTTCTCAGTTTTCTGTCTGGGCTGGTGGGTTTGTTTGGCATCCACCTGACTGCAACGGCGCTTTGCATGGCTTACGAAGAAGCCAGGGAGCTTTCCGAAGCTGAGGTTTTCAGCTGAGGCCTGAGTAACAGGCTTGAGATCTGCAGGATTGAAAACCGCGCCTCCGGGTGCGGCTTTTTGCGTTTTCAGGGTGCGGCAACGGCGGCATTGCATGGCGTGCCTGGAATTGGTAAGGAAACTTTACCAAATTGAAGCGGGAGAGTGTCCGGTGCCGGTGATCACCAATATCAACGACCTGAAGCGCATCTATGAACGCCGCGTGCCGCGGATGTTCTTTGACTATGCTGAAAGCGGCAGCTGGACCGAACAGACCTTCCGCGAGAATACTTCGGACTTCGAGCAGATCCGCCTGCGCCAGCGGGTGGCGGTGGATATGGCCGGGCGCAGCACCGCCAGCCAGATGATCGGCCAGGACGTGGCGATGCCGGTTGCCCTGGCGCCGGTGGGGCTGACGGGGATGCAGCACGCCGATGGCGAGATCAAGGCGGCGCGGGCGGCAGAAGAATTCGGTGTGCCCTTCACGCTGTCGACCATGTCGATCAACTCGATCGAGGAGGTGGCCGAAGCCACAGATAAGCCGTTCTGGTTCCAGCTTTATACCATGCGGGACGAGGACTATACCCGCCGCCTGATCCAGCGCGCCAAGGATGCCAAATGCTCGGCGCTGGTGATCACACTGGACCTGCAGATCCTGGGCCAGCGTCACAAGGACCTGAAAAACGGGCTGTCGGCACCGCCGAAGCTGACCCCGCGTACCATTGCCAACCTGATGACCAAATGGGCCTGGGGCATCGAGATGCTGGGCGCCAAACGGCGCAATTTCGGCAATATCGTCGGGCATGTGCACGGTGTGTCCGACACCTCGCAGCTGGGCGCCTGGACAGCCGAGCAGTTCGACCCGTCGCTGGACTGGGGCAAGATCGAGAAGCTGATGGAGATGTGGGGCGGCAAGGTGATCCTGAAAGGGATCCTGGATGCCGAAGACGCCCGCATGGCGGCCAAGCTGGGCGCGGATGCCATTGTGGTGTCCAACCACGGCGGGCGGCAGCTGGATGGAGCCTTAAGCTCAATCCGGATGCTGCCTGAGATCATGGATGCAGTGGGCAGTGACGTCGAAGTGCACCTGGACAGCGGCATCCGCTCAGGCCAGGACGTGCTGAAGGCGCTGGCGCTGGGGGCCAAGGGCACCATGATCGGGCGTGCGTTTGTCTACGGGCTGGGCGCACGGGGCCAGAAGGGCGTCACAGAGGCGCTGGAGGTGATTCGCAAGGAGCTGGACACCACCATGGCGCTGTGCGGCGAACGCTCGGTCGAGGCGCTGGGGCGCCATAATTTGCTGGTGCCGCAGGATTTCGGCGGGCGCTGGCAGGAATAGTGCTGCCAGCGGGCCGGGCAGGGGGCTTTGCCCCTTCCCAAACGGCATCAACCGGTCTATAGGCACGGCTTCACGCGGGGTGACAGCCTTGGAGGCACCCCGATAGTCATATTGGAGAATTAAGATGGCAAAAGAGATTCCTGATCTCGTAGCCCAGGAACGTGCGGGGACGGGCAAGGGCGCCGCTCGCGCTGCCCGCCGCGCAGGCATGGTTCCGGGTGTGGTTTACGGTGGCGACGCAGAGCCGCTGGCAATCCAGATCCCGTTCAACGAGCTGCTGAAAAAGCTGAAAGCCGGCCAGTTCAAGTCCACTCTATGGAACCTGAAAGTGGAAGGCCAGGAAGACGTGCGCGTGATCTGCCGCGACGTTCAGCGCGACGTTGTCAAAGACCTGCCGACCCACCTGGACCTGATGCGCCTGCGCCGCACCTCGAAAATCAACCTGTTCATCCCGGTTGAATTCGTGGGCGAAGACGCCGCACCCGGCATCAAAAAAGGCGGCATGCTGACCGTTGTCCGCCCGGAAGTCGAGTTGAACGTGACCGCTGGCGACATCCCGGAGAAGATCGTTGTGGACATCACCGGCCTGAACATCGGCGACGTGATCACCATTTCCTCCGTCGAGCTGCCGAAAGGCTCCAAGCCGACCATCGACCGCGACTTCGTGATTGCGAACATCGCAGCGCCGGCCGGCCTGGCTTCTTCCGATGACGAAGAAGGCGAAGAAGGCGAAGCGGAAGCCGCTGAAGCATAAATCCTCCGCCCCTTCGGGCTTGGATGAAAACGGGGTCCTTCGGGGCCCCGTTTTTCGTTTGACTTTCATACGTCTGGCTGCCCCATTTCCCGCAAGGGCAGGGGAGGCAGACATGGCGGATTACGGCATTGCCATTGCGGGCGCGGGTGCGGTGGGCATGAGCTGTGCGCTCTGGGCGCAGATGCGCGGCCACCAAGTGGTGCTGCTGGATCCTGAGCCGCCGGGGTCGGGCACCAGCTATGGCAACGCTTGCACGCTGGCGACCTATGCCTGCCTGCCGGTGAACGACCCCTCGGTGCTGTGGTCGCTGCCCAGCCTGATGTTTTCGAAAGACAGCCCGCTGTCGCTGTCCTATGCCCATGCGCTGCGCAATCCGCGCTGGATGCTGTCCTTCCTGGCCAATTGCCGCAGCGGCCCGTCGCAACGGATTGCCAGCCATCTGGCGGATCTGCTGGCCCATGCAGACGTAGGGATCAATCCGCTGATCGAGGCGGCAGGCGCCCAGGACCTGGTGGTGGAGCGCGGCCAGCTGTCGGTCTGGTCGACGCGCAAGGCCGCGGAAGGGGCCACCGCCGGCCTGGAGCGCCGCCGCGCCCTGGGCGTGCCTTGGCGCGAGGTGGACCCGGATGAGGCCTATGAAATGGAGCCGGGGCTGCGGCTGCCGGTGGAGCGGGCAGTGCATTTCCACGCGGCCCGCAGCCTGAGCGACCCGCTGGAGTTCATCACCCGGATGCACAGGGCGTTTACCGATCTGGGTGGCACCACCCTGCGGGAGCCGGTGGAAACGGTGCGGACCTCCGACACGGGGGTAGAGCTGCAGGCCGGCGGGCAGAGCCTGACGGCAGAGCGCGCGGTGATTGCCAGCGGCGCGTTCTCAAAGCGGATCACGGCGGCAGGGACTGAACACCTGCCGCTTGGCACCGAGCGCGGCTATCACCTGATGTTTGACGGCGAGGCGCAGCGGGTAACGCGGCCTGTCGGCTGGGGCGAGGCAGGGTTCTATGCGGTGCCGCATGCAAAAGGCCTAAGGCTGACCGGAACGGTGGAGATTGCCGCACTGGATGCGCCGGTGAACCGCAGCCGTCTGGATCATATCGCCCGCAAAGGGGCAGAGATGCTGGGGCCGCTGCCGGAGCCCGCCAGCGAGTGGCTGGGGTTCCGCCCCACAATGCCGGATTCGCTGCCGGTGATCGGGCCAAGCCCGCACTCGGACCGGGTGCTTTATGCCTTTGGCCACCAGCATATCGGCCTGACCCTGGGCGGCATCACCGGGCGGCTGATCGCGGATCTGGCCGAGGGGCGGCAGCCCAACATCGACCTGGCGCCTTTTGCTGCAGACCGGAGCTATGCCTGATCCTGCCAGCCTCTGGATTCCAGCGTCCAAATAGGGCATCACTCTGTTTCCTTGAGACCGCAAGCAGGCAGAGATCCGATGAAACTCTTCGTTGGCCTGGGCAACCCCGGCCCGAAATATGAGCGCAACCGCCATAACATCGGCTTCATGGCGCTGGACCAGATTGCCTCAGACCACGGGTTCAGCCCTTGGAAGTCCAAGTTCCAGGCGCTGCTGAGCGAGGGCAAGCTGGGCAGCGAGAAGGTTCTGCTGCTGAAGCCGCAAACCTTCATGAACCTCTCCGGCCAGTCGGTGGGCGAGGCGATGCGGTTCTACAAGCTGACGCCTGCCGATGTGGTGGTGCTGCATGACGAGCTGGACCTGGCACCGGGCAAGGCGCGGGTGAAGCAGGGCGGCGGCCATGCCGGCCACAACGGCTTGCGCTCAATCCATTCGCATATCGGGGCTGACTATGCCCGGGTGCGGCTGGGGATCGGCCATCCCGGTCACAAGGATGCAGTGGCGGGCTATGTGCTGCGCGACTTCCCCAAGGCGGATGAGGGCTGGCTGGACGATCTGATGCGCGGCATCTCGGACGGTGCGGCGGAGCTGGCCAAGGGCGACGGCGGCAAATTCATGAACGCGGTTGCCCTGCGGGTGGCGCCGCCGCGCAGCTCGACGACCAAGCCCAAGGCAGAGGGCAAGAAACCTGCCAAGGAAGAGCCTGCGCCGGACACCCGCTCGGCGATGGAAAAACTGCTCGACAAGTTCAAGTAAGCCGGAGGGTTCAGGCAGATGGTGAAACTGATTATCGACACCGATCCGGGCATCGACGATGCGATGGCGATCTTCTATGCCGCCGCGGCGCCGGATATCGAGCTGCTGGGGCTGACCACGATCTTCGGCAATGTGACCACCGCGACCGCCACCCGCAACGCGCTTCGGCTGCTGGAGGCAGCGGAGCTGGAGGTGCCGGTTGCGGCAGGTGCTGCGGCGCCTTTGGTGCTGCCGCCGTTCACGCCGTCGGCCCATGTGCATGGCGAAGAAGGCTTTGGCGACATCCCGGCGGCTGATCCCAAGGGCAAGCCGCTGGAGGAGGACGCCGCCGGTTTCCTCTGCCGTATGGCGCGGGAGCACAAGGGAGAGCTGGTGGTCTGCCCGATCGGGCCGCTGACCAATATCGCCCTTGCCATGCAGCGCGACCCGGACTTTGTGAAGAACGTGAAGTCCATCGTGATCATGGGCGGCTCGCTGGAGGAGGGCGGCAATATCACGCCGCACGCCGAGGCCAATATCTATCACGACCCGCATGCGGCGGACATCGTTTGCCAGGGCGGCGCCAAGGTTGTGTTTGTCGGGCTGGACGTCACCCACCGCATCCTGTGCCTGCCGGAGGACTTTGAGGCCATCGCGGCGCAGTCGCCGGAACTGGGCGGCATGCTGCAGGAGATGTCGCATTTCTATATCAAGTTCTACCTTGAGGTCGCAGGCCTCAACGGCTGCTCGCTGCATGACCCGGCGGCGGTGATCGCCTGCACCAACCCCGAGCTGTTCGGAATGCGGGAGGTGCCGCTGCAAGTCTCCTGCGAAGGCGAAACGTCCGGCGCTACTCTGGCTGCGCCTGACAGCGGCCGGGCTCCGGTCAAGGTCTGCATGACGGTGGAGGCTGAAGCGGTGAAGTCGCTGTTTCTCAAGCGTTTGGCGCTGCTGCCCTGAGGTTTGGCGGGACTTTCCGCCCGAAGCAGCTCTTTCTCTTAGCGCTGCTTAGGCCGCAGCGGTGCCGAGGCCGGAGCGTCCCGCCACTGCCGGAGTTCGCTGGCAGCGGCGGGATCGGCATGTTCTGGCAAAAGGCTGAGGGTCAGACGAAGATGATGTCCTCGGCCGTCAGATCAATATGGCCCCGCAGAATCACCTCGATGTCGGCGTCTGCGCCGGTGGCGTCGCGTGCATGCACCAGGGTTACGTCAGCACCGTTAGCCTCGGTGTGCTGAAACCAGAGCTCGGCACCGGCCTGCCCGGAAAAGCCGCCGCTCATTCCTGCAAAACCGGCATTTGCGCCAATGGCGAATTGCAGGGCATCCTCTCCGGCCTCGAAGTCCAGGACCTCATCAAGTGTTTCGCCGCCGCCGCTGTCTCCGGCCTGGAACACAAAGAGATCTGCGCCTGCGCCGCCTGACAGGTAATCCCCCCAGGGTGCGGCGTTGCCATTGCTGCCGCCGTCCAGCGTATCGTTTCCGTTTCCGCCGCTCAGATTATCAACGCCCGCGCCGCCGATGAGGAGGTCGTCGCCGGCTCCGCCGTACAGGCCGTCGTGGCCTGATGCGCCAATCACCTCGTCATGCCCGGTGCCGCCGTACACATTGTCATTGCCGCCGCCGCCGGTGAGGAAATCATTGCCATGGCCGCCATCAAGGAAGTCGTTGCCGCCGTTTCCAAACAGCTCATCGTCGCCGCGGCCGCCCTCAAGCCGGTCGGACCCGTTGCCGCCCGACAGAAAATCGTCGCCGTCGCCGCCCCGGATCTGATCGTCGCCGTTCATCCCGAACAGGTCGTCATCGCCGCGGTTGCCGTAAATCTTGTCATCACCGGAATTGCCAAGAATGTTGTCCCGGCCGGTACCGCCCCAAAGACTGTCATTGCCGGAACCGCCGGTGATTTTATCATCGTCGGCGCCGCCGTGGATGAAATCATTGCCGGAGCCGCCCGACAGGTAGTCATTGCCGCCGCCGCCCAGGATCTGATCGTTGCCGCCGCCGCCCCGGGCCTTGTCATTGCCGTAGGACAAGTCGATGACGTCATTGCCGCTGCGCCCGTAAGCCAGGTCGTCCTGCGCGCTTCCGGTCAGGCTGTCGTCGCCCGAGGTGCCAAACAGAAACTTGCCTTTGTCATAGAACGATACGGCGGGCGGCGGCGATTCACCGTCCTCTTTGCTCAATTGCGCGGGGGGCAGCCCGGTGCCGGCATCAGACACCCGTGCAAGGCTGCCGCTGCCCGACAAATCTGCGTTCAGGCGGGGCAGGGCAGCACCGGCAAGGGCGTCCGGCACGCCGGATCCTGGAACCGCCTTAAACAGTGCAGAGACCGGAAAGCCTCCCGCGCCAAATTTCTTTAGTCCAAACATGAAAGATCCTCGTGTCACTCATTCATTGACATCCTGGGACCCCTACGGGTGCGGGGTGTCGGGCCTGCGTCAGTGCCGGTAACAATTGTCTGGATATGGTATCAATTGTACCGGCGCGACCGGCCTGGAACGCGGCATCCGGCTGGCGGGCAAGGATTGGAGCGGGTGCGCCGGACAGCCAGGCATCCGGCGGATGCTTGGTGTATTTCAGCTATGCGGCTGCCGGATCAAATGGAGAACAAGAGGGGAATCGCACTGCGTGGATTTTGCACGCGAGCCATGTGCGGTTCGATAAAAGTTCCCGCAAACGGGCCTGATCTTCCTATTTTTCCAGGGCCGGGAGAAAATTGAAAAAACGCCTTGTTTCTTCGTGTTCCGGCACATATACGGGTCAGCGGAGACGTGGCCGAGTGGTCGAAGGCGCTCCCCTGCTAAGGGAGTAGGCGGGAAACCGTCTCGAGGGTTCGAATCCCTTCGTCTCCGCCATTATCTTTTGATTTTCTTGGATAATAGGCGTTTGCCTGCATCAGCCTGCCACCCATCCGCGTGATGAAAAAGCGCCGCGGTTTAAGTGAAAGGCTAAGGTGCTGAGCGGTCGGCAATAATGTGCTCTCGAAGCGGGGGCGCTATTCGATCAAGCCGGACGGCAGGCCCGGAGCGGTTGCACCAGGCCTGTTTTTTAGCATCAGAACCGCAGGGACAGGCAGGACATGCCGCCGTCAAGCTTGGCGCAGTCGGTGTTGTCGATCTGGACGATCTCGTAACCGGCCTTGTCCAGCATTTCAGCAGTGCGCGGGAAGCTTGCGGCCATCAGCACCAGGTTGTTGAAGCGGATGGCGTTGGCGGCGGCTTCCTCGCCTTCGGGCACATGCAGCACCCGGTAGCCGCCGAAGCAGCCGGACGCATCCAGGCGCTTGGTCGACAGGATGGTTTCTGCGTCCATCAGCGAGCAGTCGGTCTTGAAGTGCAGGACACCTTCGGGAGTGAAGACTTCGCGCAGGGCGTGGCCCCATTCGGCGGCGATCTCGGCCAGCTCAGCAACGCCAGCGGCATCGGTGCGGTCGGAGCGGCCGACCAGGATTTCCTTGCCGGTCACAAGGATGTCGCCGCCTTCGATTTGGCCGGGGCCCTTGATTTCGCGAACATCGTCATAGCAGGCGCGGATGGTGGCGGCCATTTCCGCCACTTCCCCCAGCCGCGAGGGCGCACCGGGACGCATCAGGATGGCGCCCTGCGGCAGGCAGAGCGCAGTGTCCTCGACAAACTGGGCGTCGGGGAAGGCCTCCAGCGGCTCCAGCTCGATCACCTCGGCGCCGGTGCTGCGCAGGGCGGCAACATAGGCCGCATGGGCAGCCAGCATGCTGTCCAGGCTGGGGTTGCCGATGTCTTCTGCGCGCAGGCCCGCGGCGATGGTGGATGCCGGGCGGCGGGTGATGGCGCGGGTGAACTCGTAGGTGGGGTTGCGCATGGGTTACTCCTGCTCCGGCACGGGGCCGGTGATCTCGATTTCCAGAATGGATGGTGCGTTGCGGCTGCGGGCCTCGGTGAGGGCGGCGGCGATTGCCTGCGGGTCCTGGGTGACGCGGGTGAAGGGGATGCCGAAGGACTGGGCCGTCGCGGCAAAATCCGGCGGGGTGGGATCGCAGCCAACCACTTCGACCTCGACGGCCTCCATCGAGGAGGCAATCTCGCCGTAGCCACGGTTGTTCCACAGAACAAAGGTGATGGGCAAGTTTTCATCCACCGCGGCCATGACCTCAGGCAGGGAGAACTGGGCGCCGCCGTCGCCGGCGATGCAGATCACCGGTGTACCTGGGGCGGCAATGGCGGCACCGATGGCAGCGGGGATGCCATAGCCAAGCGCGCCGTAGCCGGTGGCGGCGTTGAACCAGCCGCCGGGGCGGTCGTGGTCATAGTAGAGGTTGCCTGCATAGATCGGCTGGGTGGAATCGCCGATCATCAGCGCCTCCGGCACGGCGGCGCGCATGGCGTTCAGCACCTCGACCTGGGCGCGGTAGTCCGGGCCGATTTCCTCAAAGGCGGCGGCGCGGGCCTGTTCGGCGCGGGCAGCGCCCTCGCTTTGGTTCGACTTTCCGGGCAGGGCGGCCAGCAGGCCAGAGATAGCCTCATCGGCGCGGCCCCGGATGGCGAGCGCGGTGTCGTGGCGGGCCAATTGTTCGGCGCAGATGTCGACCCGGATCAGACCTTCCATCGCCGCCATGCTGCCGGTGGCATACATGTCGTAATCGGTGGGCCCGAGCTCTGTGCCCAGTGCCAGCACGCAATCGGCATCTCCGATCAGGTCCCGGACGGCCTGCAGGCTGGGGCTGGCCGGGACGGTCAGCGCATGGCCGTGCATCAGCCCGCGGGCGTTGGTTGTCTGCACTACCGGGGCGTCGAGCCGTTCGGCCAGGGCCTGCAGATCAGCGCCTGCGGTCTTTGCGCCGCCGCCAGCCAGGATCACCACTTTTGAGGCGGTAGAGAGCCGGTCTGCGGCTTGCGCGATTTGGGCCGGATCCAGCGCCGGTTTTGCGGTCTCTTCCGCGGCCGGGCTGCCCCCGGCGGCAGTGCCGGCCACATCCAGCGGGATCTGGATATGGGTGGGGCCGGGGCGGCCTGAGGAGAAGGGGGCAAAGGCTCGGTCGAGCGCGGTGCCCAGCTCCTCCGGCCGGGCAACATGTTCCGAGACCAGCGCCACGGTCTTGGCCAGCGCGTGCTGGTCGGGCAGTTCGTGCAGGTGGCCGTGGCCCTTGCCAAGGGTGCCGCTTGCGTTGACGCCGGAAAGGACCAGCATCGGCACCGAATCTGCGCGGGCCTGGGCCATCGGGGTCAGCGTGTTGGTGAGGCCGGGGCCGGTGATCACAAAGGCGACGCCGGGTTTGCCGCTGGCGCGGGCATAGCCGTCGGCCATGAAGCCTGCGCCCTGTTCGTGGCGGGGGGTGACATGGCGGATGCCGGAGGCGGCGAGGCCGCGGTAGAGCTCTACCGTGTGGACACCGGGGATGCCGAAGACGCAGGAGACGCCGCGGTTTTTGAGGCCCGCGACCAGCGCTTCCCCCACTGTTTGTTTGGTCATGCAACGCTCCGTTTCTTGCGGTTTGCGTGGGCCACGATGCGGTCGAGCGCGGTGGCAAATTTGCTGTCGTCGATGGTGAGGGCGACGCGCACCCAGTCGCGCAGGCTGTCGCCGAAGGCAGAGCCGGGCATCACCGAGACGCCGTGCTCCAAAAGGTCCCAGGCGTAGGCGTCGCCATCCATGCCGGTGGCGGCAACGTTGACCAGGGCGAACATGCCGGCGTCGGGGCGGTGCACGGTCAGCCCGGTTTCGCCATGCAGCCGCTGTTCCAACAGCGCCGCGCGGGCGGAGAAGCGGGCGGCCATGCCGGCGGCGACGGAGGAGCCCTCGCGCACGGCCTTTTCGGTCATGTCGGCGATAAAAGGCTGGTTGCCGAACAGCATGGTTTCCGAGACCGGCAGCAGCGCGGTGCAGAAGTCGGCGGGGCCGACGCACCAGCCGCTGCGGAAGCCGGGGGCGGCGTGGGATTTGGAGATCGAGGAGACTGCGATCACCCGGTCGGCCAGAGCCGGATCGGAGAGCGGCGAGACAAACTCGGCGCCTTCGAACACCAGGTGCTCATAGACTTCATCAGAGATGATCCAGAGGTCGTGCTTGATGGCCAGCTCGCCGATTGCGCGCAGGTCATCGGCGGTCAGAATGGCGCCGGTGGGGTTGTGCGGGGTGGTGAGCAGGATGGCACGGCTGCGCGGGGTGATGCGTTCTGCGATATCAGCGGCCTGCAGCCGGAAACCGGCCTCGGGGCGCAGCGGCACTGGCACGGGTTCGGCGCCGGAGGCACGGATCACGCCCTCGTATGTGGCATACATCGGATCACCAACCAGCACGTCGGTGCCTGCCTCGGCAACGCCCTGCATGACGGCATAAAGCGATGTCTGGGTGCCGGGGAAACAGAGGATGTTTTCCGGCGTGAAGGTCCGGCCGCGGCTGGCGGTGTAGGAGTCCGCCAAGGCAGCGCACAGCCCGGCCTCGCCGCGGCCGTTGGAGTAGCAGGTCCGGCCCGACTGCAAGGCCTGCGATGCTGCATCAAGCAGCTCCTGCGGGGCGGGCACGTCGGGCTCGCCGATGGTCATCTCGACCAGATCGGCGCCACCCTCGGCCAATTCGCGCGCCTTCAGATGCACTTCCCATTTGCCGCCGCCCAATCCGGCCAGGCGTTCGGTGATTGCTGTCAGCCTCATGTCTTGCCAGCCTCCTGCGTTAGATCCAATTCAACGATGGCGGCAACGGATTGCCGTCCGATTTCAACAAGTTCGCCGGGTTCAAAGGCATCCGGCAGGGCACCGCCCTCCAGCCACAATCCGTCGATCACAGCGTTGCAGGCGATCGAGAGCTGCCGCAGCCTGGCAGGCGGAGCGGGGCGGCCGGCTTCCTCCAGCGCGGCTTTGATCAGCTCTTCAAGCCGGTCGCGGAAATAGGCGTAGGTGCGTTCGTGCGTCGCCTTCATCTGCGGGTCCTGCTGCACCTTGTTCAGAAAGCTTGCCCAGAGCGCCAGCGAGCGCGGGTCGACCACCGGCGGCGTCAAGGAGCCGTCGACAAAGGCCCTGAGCCGCGCGCGGGCTGTGCCCTCTGCCGCGCCGGGGGCAAAGGTGTCGTCCGTCATCTGGTTCATGTGGTGCTCGTAGGCGGCGACGATCAGCTCTTCCTTGGAGCTGAAGTAATGGCGGATCAGCCCCTGGGTCACGTCGGCGCGTTCGGCGATTCCCCGCACCGTGGCGCCGCGCACGCCTTTCTCGGCCACCAGTTCCAGGGTGGCGAGAATCAGCGCTTCCTGCCGGGATTCGGCCGACTCGCGTTTGAATTTTTTGCGTTCCTCGCTCACCTTAGCTCCCTTTTCGCCGGGCGGAGAAATTATACACTTGCATAATTACTGGGATCGCGGCTTACTGCAATCGGAAAATTGAGGGTGACGCAACAATGGACACAGCCGCAGCCGCCGCATCAGTTCAGGAGCCGGAGACGCGCCGCGAGGCGATCCGGGTGGAGGACTTGCACAAGTCCTTCGGCAATCTGGAAGTGCTGAAAGGCGTGGATCTGACTGCGCATCAGGGCGATGTGGTGGCGATCATCGGCGGCTCCGGCTCGGGCAAGTCGACCATGCTGCGCTGCATCAACTTTCTGGAGACGCCGAGCTCGGGCAAAATCGTGATCGGCGGCGAGGAAGTCGCGATGCGCGGCGACGGCAGTCCGGCCAATCAGAAGCAGATAGAGCGCATCCGCACCAAACTGGCGATGGTGTTCCAGCAGTTCAACCTGTGGACACACCGGACATTGCTGGAGAACGTGATTGAGGTGCCGGTGCATGTGCTGAAGGTGCCAAAGGCCGAAGCCGTTGAGCGCGCCCGCGAATTGCTGGAGCGTGTGGGGCTGGGCGGCAAGGAAGATACTTTTCCCGCCTATCTGTCCGGCGGCCAGCAGCAGCGGGCAGCGATTGCCCGGGCGCTGGCTGTGGACCCGTCGGCGATGCTGTTTGACGAACCAACCTCGGCACTGGACCCGGAACTGGTGGGCGAGGTGCTGACGGTGATCCGCGATCTAGCCGCCGAGGGGCGCACCATGCTGCTGGTCACCCACGAAATGAAGTTCGCGCGCGAAGTCGCGAACCATGTTGTCTACCTTTATCAGGGCCGCATCGAAGAGCAGGGACCGCCTGCCGAGGTCTTTGGCAATCCGCAATCAGAGCGGCTGAAGCAATTCCTGAGCTCGGTCGGCTGACACAAGAAGAACCCAATAAAATCAACAGGGAGAGAACCTCATGAAACTGAAAGCATTGCTTGCCGCTGCAACCGCAGCTGCCGCCCTGACGGCTGGCGCCGCTGCCGCTGAACAGGTCAAAATCGGTATCGCCGCTGAGCCGTATCCGCCGTTTTCCTCGCTCGACAGCTCGGGCAACTGGGTTGGCTGGGAAATTGAAGTGATCAATGCGGTCTGCGCCGCGGCGGAGCTGGACTGCGTGATCACGCCGGTGGCCTGGGACGGTATCATCCCGTCGCTGACCGGCCAGCAGATCGACGCAATCATGGCCTCGATGTCGATCACCGAGGAACGGCTGAAGACCATCGATTTCTCCGACCCTTACTACAATACCCCGGCGGTGATTGTGGCGGACAAGGCGATGGATATCGATGCGACCCCGGACTCGCTGGCGGGCAAGATCGTTGGTATTCAGGCTTCGACCATCCACCAGGCCTATGCACAGGCCTATTTCACCGGGGCGGAGCTGAAGGTCTATCAGACCCAGGATGAGGCCAACCAGGACCTGTTTGCCGGCCGTATCGACGCCACCCAGGCGGACAGCATTGCGATGGCGGATTTCGTGAATTCGGCCAATGGCGGCTGCTGTGAGATCAAGGGCGCGGTGGCGGATGACCCTGCGATCCTGGGCCGCGGCGTTGGTGCCGGTGTGCGCAAGGGCGATACCGACCTACTGGAAGCGCTGAACAAGGGCGTGGCGGCGATCCTGGCCGACGGCACCCACGAGAAGATCACTGCCAAATACTTCACCACCAGCATCTACTAAGGTGCTGCCGTGACCGGACTGCTTGAAGTACTGGGCCTCGGCGCCAGCGCGGAGCTGCTGTCGCTGTCGGGCTGGGGAGGCAACCTCTTACGCGGACTTGCCAACTCGCTGCAAATCGCCTTTGGCGCCTTTGGGCTGGGGCTGGTGATCGGGCTGTTCGGAGCCTATGGCAAACTGTATGGCGGGAAGGTCACGCGTGATCTTCTCGCCATCTACACCACGGTGATCCGGGCGGTGCCGGAGCTGGTGCTGATCCTGATCCTCTATTACGTGGGCAGCGATATCATCAACAAGATCTCGGAAGCGCTGGGCGGCGGCCGGGTTGAAATCAACGGCGTTGCGGCCGGCATTTGGGTGCTGGGCGTGGTGCAGGGGGCTTATGCCACCGAAGTGCTGCGCGGCGCGATCCAGGCGGTGCCGGTGGGGCAGATCGAGGCGGCGAAATCCTATGGCATGCCCGCTTTCATGATCATGCGGCGGGTGACGATCCCGGCGATGATGAGCTTTGCGGTGCCGGGTCTGGCGAACCTGTGGCTGATTGCAACCAAAGACACGGCATTGCTGGCTGTGGTGGGCTTTAATGAGCTGACACTGGAAACCCGGCAGGCGGCGAGCAGCACCCGGGCCTATTTCACCTTCTTCCTGGCGGCGGGCTTCCTCTATCTGATGGTGACGCTGTGTTCCGGCGCGGTCTTTGCCCGGATCGAGAAATGGGCGCGGCGCGGCCAGCCTTCTCTGAAGGGAGGCACGGCATGATCAATGCAAAGGAGCTGATGCAGCCGCACCGCATCGTGATGATGCTGGTTTTTGCGGCGCTGGTGATCTGGTGCGCGGTCTCGCTGCGCTGGGACTGGATCCCGAAATACGCGCCGCTGGCGCTGGAGGGGCTGTGGGCCACGGTGTGGATCCTGGCGGTCTCGACTTTCCTGGGCTTCCTGCTGGCGGTGCCGCTGGGCTTGGCGCAGGCCGTCGGGCCCTGGTATCTGTCGATTCCCGCGCGCACCTTCTGCACCATCATCCGCGGCACGCCGCTGCTGCTGCAGATCTGGCTTCTGTACTACGGGCTGGGCTCGCTGTTTCCGCAGTTTCCCTGGATCCGCTCGTCCGAGCTGTGGCCCTATCTTCGCCAAGCCTGGCCCTATGCGGTGCTAGCGCTGACCTTGTCCTACGCGGGCTATGAGGGCGAGGTGATGCGGGGCGCGTTTTCTGGTGTTGCCAAGGGCCAGCTGGAAGCCGCGAAATCCTTTGGCATGCCGCGCTTCACCATGTTCCGCCGGATCTGGCTGCCGCAGGCGGTGCGCAACGTGCTGCCCACCTTGGGCGGCGAGACCATCCTGCAGCTGAAGGCGACGCCGCTGGTGGCGACGATCACGGTGGTCGAGATCTATGCGGTTTCGTCCCGGGTGCGGGCGGATACGTTTATTGTCTATGAGCCGCTGCTGCTGCTGGCGGTGGTCTATATGGCGATTGCCGGTGTGATTGCCTTGGCGTTCCGGCGCTTCGAAGCCGGCGCGCCGCAGCGCCGCTGATCGGGCCGGCCCGGCGAAGGCCGCCGGGCTGGAGCCGCTTTCTTATGCTTTCTGGCGTGCGTTGGAGGGATCCCAGGCCGGGGCTTCCAGCAGCGTGAAGGCGCGGCGCTCGCCCAGAATGACAACCTCTAGGCCGCCGGTTGCGCCGGGGTCGACATAGGCAAAGGCGAGGCTTTTGCCGGTGGCATGGCCGTAGCCGCCGGAGGTGCAGACGCCAACCACCGTGTCTCCCTGCATTACCGGTTCGCCGCCGTGGATATCGCAGTCGGTGGCGGCAACTTCGCCATAGACCAGGCGGGTTGCAATGCCTTTGCCGCGAACGGTTTCGGTAGCGGCGCGGCCTTTGAAATCGCCTTTGACCGGGGCGTAGAAGCGGCTGCAACCGGCCTCGATCAGGGTGATTTCATTGGTGAGTTCGGTGCCATAGCCGCGGTAGGCTTTCTCCATCCTCAAGGAGTTCACCGCCTGCACGCCAAAATCGGCAATGCCATGGGGTTCGCCCGCTTCCCAGATGGCGCTGTAGAGTGTGGCAAGCTGCGCCATCGGGGCGTGCAGCTCCCAGCCTAGCTCGCCGACATAGTTCACCCGCAGGGCACGGACGGGAATGCCGGCGATTTCGATCTCCTGGCCTGTGAGCCAGCGGAAGGAAGGATTGGTCAGATCGGCACCGGTGAGCGGTGCCAGCACCTCGCGGGATTTGGGACCTGCGACCACCAGCATGCCGTAGTCATCCGTCACGTTGGTGACGGTCACGTCCCCACCCGCGGCAAATGTCAGCTGGTCCTGGGCCATCCGCTCGGTCCCGGCACCGGAGAGGACGTAGAAACGGTCCTTAGCCAGCCTTGTGGTGGTCCATTCCCCTTCGATCCGGCCATTATCAGACAGCACATGGGTCAGGTTGATACCGCCCGGCTTTTTCGGCAGGCGGTTGGCAGTCAGACGGTCCAGCAGCGCCTCGGCGCCGGGGCCGGTGACGTCGAATTTGGCAAAGCTGGACAGGTCCATGATGCCAGCCTGCTCGCGTACGGCGCGGCATTCTTCTGCGATGATGGCGAACACATTGTTGCGGCGGTACTGCAGCTTTTCCTCGAAGCCTTCGGGGGCGAAATATTTGGGCCGCTCCCAGCCGTAGACCTCGGTGTACACCGCGCCCTTGGCCTTCAGCGGTTCGAACAGAGGCGTCACCCGATTGGGGCGGCCGGCCTGGATCTCGCGCCCTGGCAGCGGAGTTTCGAACATGTTTTCGTAGTCGTCAAAGCTTTTGGCGCGGGTGTAGTCTGGATCTGCATAGGCGCCAAAGCGGCGCGGGTCGGTGCAGTACATGTTTATTTCGGCGTCGCCATGCACCATCCACTGCGCCAGGTATTTGCCGATGCCTGCGCCTTGTGCGATGCCGATGGCGGAGCCGCAGCATTGCCAGAAATTGCGCAAGCCCGGTGCGGGGCCGGCCAGCGGGTTGCCGTCAGGCGTATGCGGGATGGCGCCGTTGATCACCCGCTTGATGCCCGCGTTGGTAAAGATGGGCATCCGCTCCAGCGCCTTCTCCAGCCAGGGGGCGATGCGGTCGATGTTGCCTTCGAACAGCTCGTTCTCGCTGTCCCACTCCGGGAAGCCGCCGCGCCCGGCCCAGGCTTCGCGGCTGCCGTAGTGCTCGTAGATGCCGACGAGGCCCGCTTGCTGTTCCTGCCGGTAGTAGCCCGCGGTGGCCGGGTCGCGCATGACCGGGAGTTCGGTGTCCGAACCGGCAAACTCCGCCAGGGGTTCGGTCACCAGATACTGGTGCTCCATATTGGTGATCGGGGTTTCAACGCCCACCCATTTGCCGACCTCGCGGGCATAGCAGCCGGCGGCGTTCACCACATGCTCGGCGCGGATAGTGCCTGCGTCGGTCACCACTTCGAATTCGCCTGAGGGCAGCACCTTGATGTCCGTCACCCGGGTGCGGCGGCGGATGGCGGCGCCCATCTGCCGGGCGCCCGCTGCCATGGCATTGCAGGCGCTGGAGGGGTCCACATGGCCGTCCATGTTTGTATAGGCGCCGGCCAGGATGCCATCGGTTTGCAGCCAGGGGTTCAGCTGCTTGATGCGATCGGGGCCGATCACCTCCATGTGGAAGCCGACATTGGCCGAGAAGCCCGCGACGTGGTTGAACCAGTCGACCTCTTCCTGGGTGGTGGCGAGCCGGATGCCGCCGCAGCCGTGCCAGCCGGCGGGCTGGCCGGTGATCTCCTCCAGCCGCGGATAGAGCGTGTTGGAGTAATGGTGGATCTTGGCCATGTTGTAGTTGCTGATGAAGCTGGGGCATTGGCCGGCCGCGTGCCAGGTGGAGCCGCTTGTCAGCTCGCCCTTTTCGATCAGGAGGACGTCTTTCCAGCCCTCTTCGGCCAGGTGGTAGGCCAGGCCCACCCCCATCATGCCGCCGCCGATGATCACCGCTTTTGCATGAGACTGCATGTTGAAATCCTTTTCTGCTGGGCTCACCAGACGCCGTTGCCGCCGGACATCCGGGCGCGGGGCAGAATGATGTTAAAATTCTCGCGCAGCTGCCGGTCCAGCTGCTCGGGGATGTGGCGGGGGTAGTGTTCCGCCAGAATGGTTTGCACCCGGTCCCGCGCCACGTCGCGGGCGTCGCGGGCGCCGGCCTCCTCCCACGCGCTGATGCTGCGGCGGTCGGCGATCTCGGGGTAGAGGTAGTCGGTCTTCATCCGGGCAAAGGTCTGCGGGTGGCCAAGGTAGTGGCCTTCGCCCAGCACCACGTCGCGGATCACCTCAAAATTCAGCGTGTCCTCAGTCACTTCGACGCCCTTGACGGTGCGTAGGATTGCCCCGAGCAAGTCGTTGTCGAGCACGTAGCTTTCGAAGCTGGTGCCCATCAGGCTGCCATGCATGCCCGCACATTCGTGGATCATCGAGGCGCCGGCATGGGCGGCCAGCGAGATGGTGTAGCCCTTTTCGCCGCCCGCCTGCATGTCGGGCAGCTTGCTGTCGGTCATGCCTGCCGGCACCGAGTTCGGCAGGTCATAGAACCCGGCCATCTGGGCGCAGGCGGCGGACAAGAGCGCCTGCTCGCCCGAGCCGCCGGACATCGCGCCGGTGCGCAGGTCGCTGACAAAAGGCCAGGTGGCAAAGATTGCCCGGCAGTCCGGGTCGATGATATTGCAGAGGATCAGCCCGGCCAGCACCTCGGCGCAGGCCTGCGCCACTGCGCCTGCGAGGGCGGCGGGGGCGGTGGCTCCGGCCTGGCCTGCGGCGACCAGCAGGATTGGCATTCCGGCCTCAACCGCGGCCTCAAGCGCATCGCAGCTTTCGGTGGCAAAGCGCATCGGCGGCACCACGTGGCAGCAGACCGCGGTGCAGAAGGGGCGCCGGCGGAACTTGCCCTCGCCGCCTGCCACCGCATCCAGCATCGGCATCACCGCCTTGACGCTGGCGCTGTCGGTGTAACTGACGGCGATGGATTTAGAAGTGCCGGAGAGGCAGGCGTAGGTGGTGTTGATATCCAGGTCGAGCACGGTTCGTGCGTCGCGGGCCACCACCGAGCGGTGGTACCAGTGGATATTGTCCATCCGGTCCGCCAGCCGGGCGATGTCGTAAAGATCCGCCACCGTGCTGTCGCGGTACTTGCCGCTGTGAAAGTCCATCATGGTGGGGGCGGCACCGCCGGTGCCGGCATGCACGCGCTTGCCCCCGATTTCGATGTCTTTGGCGGGATCGATGCCGTGCAGGGTGAATTTGCGCCGGGTGCGGGCAATCACGTCTTCGACCAGGGCGCGGGGGAAGCGCAAGCGGCCGGTATCGTCCACCGTGCAGCCTGCTGCCACAGCTCGGGTTTCAAGGCTGGGGGTAACTTGCGACAGGCCGAGATCGCTTAAGAGCTGCAGCACCAGATGGTGGATACGCTCCATTTCCGCCAGGCTCAGCGGCTGGTAATGGCCGCCGGTCATACCGGGGCTGATCGGCGGGGCAGCGGCGGCAGCTTCGGAGGGACCCCGGGCGCGGCGGCCGGATCGGCGGGGGGCGGTGGCTGGCATTGACGGACCTCATGTCGAATTCGAGGTCCAGTTGCAGCCAAAACCGGGGCGCGCTCAAACGATCATTCCGAATGCGTTGCATTCCCTCAGATCATGCTTCGGCGTCTCCGGCCTCAATTTCTTCCATGATCCATCGGAGGAATTCCTTGATCAGCGGGTTCGAGGCGCCTTCCTGGGATGTGCAGGCGTAATAGCCTTTGTCTGTTTCCAAGGGCCTGTCCGCGGGACAGGCCAGGCGGCCGTCAGCCAGCATCGGGCCGGTAATGTAGTGCCAGCCCAGGGCAATGCCGCGGCCTGCCTCGGCGGCCTGCAGCACCATCGGGTAGCTGTTGAGGCGGATGCCGGGGCGCTGCGGCTGGGCTGTGACGCCCTGCTGTGCCAGCCAGACCTGCCAGTCGACGCCGCCCCAGATATTGCCGCCGCCCTCCAGATGCAGAAGCGTCTGGTCCAGCAGTTCCTCGGGGTGGCGCAGTTCCGGATGCTGCTGCAGGAACCCGGGGCTGCACACCGGGTAGACCTGCTCGCCAAACAGACGGCGGGCCTTGGTGCCGGGCCAGTGCCCGTCGCCATAAAGCACCGCGATATCGGCGTCGCCCTTGCTGGGGTCCACTTGCTGGTCGGTGGCCAGGACCCGCAAGTCCGCGGCGGGGTGGCGTTCGCTGAAGCGCTCCAGCCGGGGCATCAGCCAGTAATAGGAAAAAGCCACCGAGGCAGCGACGGTGATCTGCGGCGCAGCTTGGGCGGCGCGCAAGCTGTCGACGCAGCGGGAGATTTCCTCAAACCCCCGGGTGACGGCGGCAAACAGCTGGCGGCCTTCGGGGGTGAGGTCGATGGCGCGGTGGCGGCGCAGGAACAGGCTGTGGCCGAGGCTGGTTTCCAGCGCCTTCACCTGGCGGCTGACGGCACTTTGGGTGAGGCAGAGTTCATCAGCGGCGGCGGTGAAGCTCAGCCGCCGCGCCACCGCTTCGAAGGTGTGGAGCTGCGGCAGCGGCGGCAAGGGGAATTTCTTCAAGGTCCGGTTCCTTTGCGCCGCTTTGAGAAGGGGGGCAGGCTTTGGCGCAAGGATGCGCAAGGTTTTGAAATTCTGTCCAGCGCCATGGCGCGGCGAAATCCAAAACACCTGATGTAAATCAAATTGCGGCGGCATCATCCTCATTAGTGTCAGCGGCAGAAGCAATGGGGCGATTCCTGTAACTTATGCTGCGCATCTCTGTCATATACTCATTTTGCCGCGCCGGGCTTCTCCGGCGGCTGGCGGGGATGTGTGCAGCCGTCATGCTGGTGCTGCAGGTTGCTTTCCCCGGCGCGGGGCAAGCAGCAGCAGGCGGCGAGTGGATCGAGATCTGCGGCGAGTTCGGCGCGGTTGAAATCCAGATGCCGGCTGGGGACGGCGGGGACCAGGATTGCCCCAAATGCAGCACCTGCGCGCTGTGTGCGGCTGAAAACGGGGCGGGGCCAGCTGGCATCGTGCCGGCCAGCTGCGGCCGGGCGGCGGATTGCGTGGTGCTTCTGCCTGACGGGACGCAGGTGCGCCCGAACCCGGCGCAATACTGGCATGACGGCCGCGGGCCTCCGCTGGTGAACCAGAAGAATTCCGAACGCGCCCTGCGCGCGTCCGTGGCGGCCACTCAAAGTAAAGGAGAGGCGCCATGGGTCTGACACGCGCCTTCCGGGGCTGGCTGACAGCCCTTGTGATGACATTCGCCGCAGTTTGTGCGGCAGCAGCCGAGGCCGACAGCCTCGACAGTTTCCTGACAGAGCTGACCCCTGCCGATCTGGTGCCCGGCGCCGAGGCCTTTGGCCCGGTGCGCAGCGATGTGCCGGTGGCGCCGGTGCTGAGGGGCGGCGAAACCGTCGCCTATGCTTTCCTGACCTCGGATTTTGTCGGCACCACCGGTTACAGCGGCAAGCCGATCCATGTGGTGGCGGCGATTGACACCGATGCGGTGCTGACCGGTGTGAAGCTGGTCAAGCACTCCGAACCGATTGTGCTGATCGGCATCCCAAACTCGAAAATGGTCAAGCTGACCGAAGGCTATGCCGGGCTGGATCTGAAGGCCGAAGCGGCAGCAGGCGGCGACGCGCACGATCTGGACATCATCTCGGGCGCGACAGTTACGATCATGGTGATCGACGACAGCCTTGTGCGGGCGGGCATCAAGGTGGCCCGCGCGCTGGGATTGGGCGGCCTGTCGCCGGTGCAGCCGGACGGGCCGAAGCGTGAAGTCGACATGGGCCGCGAGACGGTGGAGGACTGGACCACGCTGGCGGGTGACGGCTCGGTGCGCCGGATGACGCTGGATGTGGGGCAGATCAACGCGGCCTTTGAGGCGACCGGCGATGCGCGCGCGATCAAGCGGCCTGAGGCGGGGGCGCCCGGGGACACTTTCATCGATATGCATGTGGCGCTGGTTTCCGTGCCCTCAATCGGCAAGTCGCTGCTGGGCGAGGCAGAGTACAAGAACCTGCAGAACTGGTTGAAGGACGGCGAGCAGGCCATCCTGGTGCTGGGGCGCGGCAGCTATAGCTTCAAGGGCTCGGGCTATGTGCGTGGCGGTATCTTTGACCGGATCCAGCTGATCCAGGGCGATGCCTCGGTGCGGTTCTTTGACAAGCAGCACAAGCGGCTGGGGGCTTTGGCCACCGAAGACAGCCCCAGTTTCACCGAACTGGACCTGTTCAAGATCCCGGCGGATGCAGAGTTTGACCCGGCCGAACCGTTCCGTCTGCAGCTCTTGGTGCAGCGGGCTGTCGGGGCGCTGGAACGGTCGTTCCTGACCTTTGACCTGGGCTACAGGCTGCCTGAGCAGTATCTGCTGCCCGCCGCGCCTGCGCCCAAAGTGGTGGAGGATGCCACGGATGAGGCTGCTGCCAAGGCGGCGCTGTGGCAGCGGATCTGGAAAGACCGCACCGTCGAGATCGGTGTTCTGGGCGTGATGCTCTTGGTGCTGACGGGGGTGTTCTTCTTCCAGTTCCAGGCGACTGTGAATGCGCGCACGTTTTACTGGTTCCGCATCGGCTACCTGACCATCACCCTGGTGTTCCTCGGCTGGTACGCCAATGCACAGCTGAGCGTGGTGAACCTGATGGCGCTGGCAGGGTCCTTGCGCAGCGGCTTCTCCTGGGATGCCTTCCTGCTGGACCCGCTGGTGTTTATCCAGTGGTTTGCGGTGGCGGCGGCGCTGCTGTTCTGGGGCCGCGGCGCCTATTGCGGCTGGCTGTGCCCCTTTGGTGCGCTGCAGGAGCTGACCAACAAGATCGCCCGCGCCTTCAAGGTGCCGCAGATCACCTTGCCCTGGGCGCTGCATGAGCGGCTGTGGCCTGCCAAATACATGATCTTCCTCGGGCTGTTCGGCCTCTCGATGGTCTCGATCCCGCTGGCGGAAACCTATGCCGAGGTGGAGCCGTTCAAAACCGCGATCATCCTGAAGTTCGTGCGCGACTGGCCGTTTGTGGTCTTTGCGCTGGTGCTCTTGGGCCTGGGGCTGTTCGTCGAGCGCTTCTACTGCCGCTACCTGTGCCCGTTGGGCGCGGCGCTGGCCATTCCCGCGCGGATCCACATGTTCGACTGGCTGAAACGCTATCACGAATGCGGCTACCCCTGTCAGACCTGCCGGAACGAGTGCCCGGTTCAGGCAATCCACCCCACCGGTGAGATCAACCCGAACGAATGTGTGAACTGCCTGCATTGCCAGGTTCTGTACCAATCCGAAACCAAATGCCCGGTTGTCATCAAGCAACTGAAACGCCGGGCCAAAACCGGGAGCCCCGCGCCGGACGCTGCTCTGGGCCGGCCCCCGGCAAACCACCCCAACGCGAACAGGACAAAAGTTTCCTGAAGGAGGACGTCATGTCTGATGATCTGAAAAACAAACTGCCAGTCACCCGCCGCGGGCTGCTGGGGGCAACTGCAACCGGGGCAGCGCTGGCCGCAGCCGGCGTGGGCTCTTCGCTCTTGGGCGCTGGGCCTGCACGGGCCGCGGGCAAGGTGGCCCTGGAGCCTGGCGAGCTGGATGAATACTACGGCTTCTGGTCCTCGGGCCAGACCGGCGAGCTGCGCATTCTGGGCGTACCGTCCATGCGCGAGCTGATGCGGATCCCGGTGTTCAACCGCTGCTCGGCAACCGGCTGGGGCCAGACCAATGAGTCCAAGAAGATCCTGACCGAAGGCCTGCTGCCTGACACCAAGGAGTTCCTGGCGGCCAACGGCAAGGAAACCTATGACAACGGCGACCTGCACCACCCGCATATGTCGTTCACCGATGGCACCTATGACGGCCGCTACATCTTCATGAACGACAAGGCCAACACCCGTGTGGCCCGCGTCCGCTGCGACGTGATGAAATGCGACAAGATCATCGAGATCCCCAATGCCAAGGACATCCACGGGTTGCGCCCGCAGAAGTTCCCGCGCACCGGTTATGTCTTTGCCAATGGCGAGCACGAGGCGCCGCTGATCAATGACGGCCAGATCCTGGATGATCCGTCGCAATATGTGAACATCTTCTCGGCCATCGACGGCGACACCATGGAAGTCGCCTGGCAGGTGATCGTCTCGGGCAACCTGGACAACACCGACTGCGACTATCAGGGCAAATACGCCTATTCGACCTCCTACAACTCGGAAATGGGGATGACCCTGGCCGAGATGACCGAGAACGAGCTGGACCACGTGGTTGTCTTCAACATCGCGGCCATCGAGGCGGCGGTTGCAGCGGGCGACTATCAGGAGCTGAACGGCGCCAAGGTGGTTGACGGGCGCAAGGGCGCGCCGGGCAAGCTGACCCGCTACATCCCGATCCCGAACTCGCCGCATGGCATCAACACCGCACCGGACAAGAAGCACGTCTGCGTCAACGGCAAGCTGTCGCCGACTGTCTCGGTCATCGACGTCGAGAAGCTGGACGCGCTGTTTGATGCGGATGCCGATCCGCGTTCGGCCATCGTGGCGGAACCGCAGCTGGGCCTTGGCCCGCTCCACACCGCCTTCGACAACCGCGGCTATGCCTACACCACTCTGTTCCTCGACAGCCAGGTGGTGAAATGGGACATCGCCAAGGCGATTGAGGCCTATGCGGGCGCGGATGTGGACCCGATCCTCGACAAGGTCGATGTGCAGTACCAGCCGGGCCACAACTCCACCTCGATGGGCGAGACCGCCGAGGCGGACGGCAAGTGGCTGATTTCCATGAACAAGTTCTCCAAGGACCGGTTCCTGAACGTGGGTCCGTTGAAGCCCGAGAACGAGCAGCTGATCGACATCTCCGGCGACAAGATGAAGGTGGTGCATGACGGCCCGACCTTTGCCGAGCCGCATGACTCGATCATCGTGCACCGCTCCAAGGTAAACCCGGCCAGCATCTGGGACCGCAACGATCCGATGTGGTCTGAAGCGCGCGCGCAGGCCGAGGCGGACGGGGTCGACCTGGACGACTGGCAGGACACCATCGTGCGCGACGGCAACAAGGTGCGGGTCTACATGTCGAGCCAGGCGCCGAACTTCAGCCTTGAGAAGTTCACCGTCAAGCAGGGGGATGAGGTCACCGTCTATGTCACCAATCTGGATGATATCGACGACCTGACCCATGGCTTCTGCCTGTCGAACTTCGGCATTGCGATGGAAGTGGGGCCGATGGCCACTGCTTCGGTCACCTTTGTTGCCGAGCGTCCGGGCGTGCATTGGTACTATTGCCAGTGGTTCTGCCACGCGCTGCACATGGAGATGCGCGGCCGGATGCTGGTCGAGCCGCGGAGCGCCTGACGATGAGACGGCTCCTGCCCATTTCCCTGGTTGCAGTCTTGACCTGTCTGGCGCCTGCTTGGGCAAAGGATTGGGATGTGCCCAACCGGGCAGGGGCCATCACTGAAACACTGGCGCAGGCGGCGGATGGCGACACCCTCCGCCTCGCCCCCGGCACCTATGGTGAAACCTTGGTGCTGGACCGGCCTGTCACTCTGGACGGGCAGGGCCACGCCACTCTAGACGGGCAGGGTGCGGGATCGGTGATCACCGTGACCGGGCCGGGCGTGACGGTGCGGGGGCTGACGGTGGTTGGCTCCGGCTCCTCGCATCAGGAGATCGACAGCGGCATCAAGCTGACCAAGACGGCGAAGGCGCCGCAGATTTTGGATAATGTGCTGCTGGGCAATCTGTACGGCGTGGATGTTCACGGCGCCAAGGATAGCCTGGTGCGGGGCAACCGGATCGAGGGCCGCCAGGACCGGCACATGAATGCCCGCGGCAATGGGGTCTATGTCTGGAACGCGCCGGGTGCGGTGGTGGACGGCAATGAGATCCGCTTTGGCCGCGATGGGATTTTTGTGAACAGCTCCAAGAAAAACACGTTCACCAACAACACCTTCCGCGATCTGCGCTTTGCCGTGCATTACATGTATGCCGACAACTCCGAGGTCTCGGGCAATGTCTCGATCGGAAACCACCTGGGCTATGCGGTGATGTTCTCGAAACGGGTCAAGGTGACCGGGAATGTCTCTCTGAACGACCGCGACCACGGGGTGATGCTGAACTATGCCAATCAGGGCGAGGTGCGCGGCAATTATGTGAAGGGCGCGAAGGACAAGTGCACCTTCCTTTACAACGCGCACAAGAATGATTTCTCGGGCAATTGGTTCGAGGGCTGCGGGATTGGCATCCATTTCACCGCGGGCAGTGCGGGCAACCGGATGGTGGGCAATGCCTTTGTTGGCAACCGGCATCAGGTGAAGTTTGTCTCCACCAAATGGGTGGAATGGAGCGAAGAGGGCCAAGGCAACTACTGGTCCGACTTTGCAGGCTTTGACGTGGACGGGGATGGCATCGCCGATGCGCCCTACCGCCCCAATGACAGCATGGACCATGTGCTGTGGACCCAGCCGGCGGCGAAACTCTTGATGGGCTCGCCCGCGGTGCAGCTGGTGCGCTGGTCGCAGTCGGCGTTCCCGGCGCTGCTGCCCGGCGGGGTGATCGACAGCCACCCGCTGATGGTCCCCGTGCGGCCTGAGGCCGCCAGAAAGGTTGAACAAGATGGATAACAGAAACGTACCGCCCGGCGGCACCGCCGGGCAGCGCCCGACCGCCCCCCTCGGGCGGGCGCTTCACGCCCACCCGGCGGCCGGGCCCAGCCCTCAGTGTTCTAAGAGCCCGCTGCAAATCCGCGCCCTGGACAAGTTCCGCGGCAAAACGCAGGTGCTGCACGGCATCGACCTGGACATCGCGCCGGGTGAGCGGCTGGCGCTGCTGGGCCACAACGGCGCGGGCAAGTCGACCTTGATCAAGGCGGTGCTGGGTCTGATCCGGCATGAGGGCGGCAGTATCCGCATTTGCGGTGCAGCCCCCGGCAGTGCCGCGGCGCGTGCCGCCACGGCTTTTCTGCCCGAGGCTGTCAGTTTTCACCCGGCGCTGACCGGGCATGAGCAGCTGGCGCTGTTTGCCCGTCTGGCCGGGGAGAAAGCGGACATCGGCGCATTGCTGGAACGCGTCGGCCTGGGCGAGGCGATGCACCGCCGTATTGGCGCCTATTCCAAGGGGATGCGGCAGCGGCTGGGCTTGGCGCAGGTGCTGCTGGGACGTCCCAAGCTGGCGCTTCTGGATGAACCGACCAGCGGGCTGGATCCGATCTCGCGCCAGGATCTTTATGCCATCATCAATGAACTGGCGGAGCAGGGCGCGGCGGTGCTGATCGCCTCTCATGCGCTGACTGAGGTGGAAGCACGCACTGACCGCATCGCGATCCTGCGCAAAGGCGTGAAGGTAGCGGATGATACGCTGGCAGGCTTGTCGGCACAGGCCGGGCTGCCGGTCCGGTTGAGGGTGCAAGCGAGCGGCGCAGAGGCGGACCGGATTGCGGTGGAGACCGGCGGGCGGCGGATCAACGGCGCCTCGGTCGAGATCCTCTGCCGCCCGCAGGACAAGATGGAAGAGTTGCGCAAGATCGTGGCCATGGGCGATGCGGTGGCTGACATCGACATGGTGCCGCCGCGGCTCGAAGACCTGTACCGCCACTATTCCGGGGAGGACCGCAAATGAGACGCGCCTTTGCCATTGCCCGCGCCGAGATGCTGATCCTGCGGCGCAACCGCTGGCTGGTCATGGCCACGCTGATCATGCTGGCATTCTCGCTGGCGCTGTCCTTTGCCGGATCGGCGCCGACAGGGACGCTGGGGGTGGATATGCTGACGGTCTCGGTTGCCTCGATGACCACGCTGTCGGTTTATCTGGCGCCGCTACTGGCGCTGATGATGGGATTCGATGCAGTCGCAGGCGACCGTGATCGGGGCAGCCTGGCTTTACTCTTGGCCTACCCGGCCGGACGGGCAGAGATTCTGCTTGGCAAGCTGATGGCGCATTTGGCCGCTTTGGCGGTGGCGATGTGCATCGGCTTTGGCGCGGCGGGGGCCGTCGCCGCCTGGTTCGGCGGTGCCGGGGCTGAAAGCCTGATGGCGCTGGGACGGCTGGTGCTGACCTCGATCCTCTTGGGCGCCGTGTTCCTGGTACTGGGCTATGCGTTGTCGGCGCTCAGCAGCGGGGCGACAGCCGCCGCGGGCCTTTCGGCAGGTGTGTGGCTGGTGTTTGTGGTGCTTTATGATCTTGGTCTTTTGGGTGCTGTGGTGATGGACAGCGGCGGGGTGTTCACTCAGAAGATCTTCCCTTGGGTGATGGTTGCTAATCCGGCGGATGCGTTCCGGCTGTGGAATGTCGCGGCCTCGGAAAGTGTGGCCCTGTCCAGCGGTATGGCGGGGGCGGCCAGCGCCTTGCCTGCCTGGGCGGCACCGCTGTCGCTGCTTTTGTGGCCTGCTCTGGGTTTCCTGCTGGCCTGCGCCGCATTCCGGAGGGTGGAGCCATGAAACGCCTGATCCTTGCCGCCGCATTGGTGCTGTCTGCCTGCCAGGAGGAAGAAGCCAAGGCGCCGCCTGCGCCGGTGGAACTGACCGAGGTTGCGCTCAGCTACTTCTGCCAGATGAATGTCGCGGAACACGGCGGGCCCAAAGGGCAGATCCATCTGGAGGGCTTCCCGGCGCCTTTGTTCTTTGCTCAGGTGCGCGACTTGGCAGCCTATGTGAAGAGCCCGGAGCGGGATGCGGAGATCACCGCGATCTACGTGAGCGACATGGGTGCGGCGGCCAGTTGGGCAGATCCCGGCAGTAAGAATTGGATTGCAGCGGAGGGAGCGCATTTTGTGGTGGGATCCAACGTGGCGGGAGGCATGGGGGCGCCGGAAGTGGTGCCCTTTGCTTCGCCTGAAGAGGCCAGCCGGTTCGCGGCCCGGTACGGTGGAGCCGTGGCTGGGTTTGATGGTATTCCCGATGACGCGGTGCTTGGGCCAGTCGATCTGGACCAGCAATTGGAGACGCCGTCCTGAGCATCTCCCTGCTTTGCGCTGACTGAACTTTGACTGAGCTTTAAACCAGCTCGGGCTGCAGCCGCAGTTCGGCGGCGATGGCGTGGCCCTCCATGCCTTCCATCCGGCTGATGCGGGCGGTGCGCTGGGCGAGCTCGTGCGAGGCTTCGGCGGTGCAGCGCTGCCAGGTGACGGTCTTGGTGAACTTGTGCACCGAGAGCCCGCCGGTGTAGCGCGCGGCGCCGCTGGTGGGCAGCACGTGGTTGGGGCCGGAGCTCTTGTCGCCGAAGGAAACGGTGGTCTCCTTGCCCAGGAACAGGGAGCCATAGGCGGTGAGCCGGTCCAGCCACCAGTCGAGATCCTCGGCCTGCACCTGCAGATGCTCGGGGGCATAGCGGTCGGCGGTTTCCGCGGCTTCTTCGCGGGTATCGCAGAGGACTACCTCGGCGCGCTCGTGCCAGGCGCGGTGGGCGGCGGAGAGGTTGGGTTCCGGCAAGGTGTCGATCAGCGCTTGGGCGCGGGCCATGACGCCCTTGGCCAGGCTTTCGCTGGTGGTGACCAGCCAGACCGGGCTGTCGGCGCCGTGTTCGGCCTGGCTGACCAGGTCCCAGGCAACGGTTTCCACATCCGCGGTGTGGTCGGCGATCACCAGTGAATCGGTGGGGCCGGCAAACATGTCGATGCCGACCTTGCCGAACAGCATCCGCTTGGCCTCGGCAACGTAGGTGTTCCCGGGGCCGACCAGGATGTCGGCGGGTTTGGCGCCGAACAGGCCCTGGGCCATCGCCGCGATGCCCTGCACGCCGCCCAGATTGAGGATCAGATCGGCACCGCAGAGGTCCATGGCATAGATGATGGCGTCGGGAATGCCGGTTCCGGGGCGCGTTGGCGAGACCGCGGTGATATGGGGCACGCCGGCGACCTTGGCGGTGGTGATCGTCATCAGGGCACTGGCGATATGGCTGTAGCGGCCGCCGGGCACATAGCAGCCGGCGCTGGAAACCGGGATCTGCTTCTGGCCGGCAATCAGCCCCGGGATCACCTCGACCTCGCATTCGCCCATGGTGGCCTTCTGCGCCTCGGCAAAGCGGCGGATGTTGGTGTGGGCGAACTGAATGTCTTCCTTGAGCTGGTCGGAGACCCGGTTGCAGGCAGCACGGCGCTGGGCGTCGGTCACCACGATCGGGCCGGTCCAGCCGTCGAGTGTTTCCGCATAGCGGCGCACGGTGTCCTCGCCCTCGCGCTGGATATGGGCGAGCATGACGGCGACGGTGTCGCGGATGTCGCTGTTCTCGGCGGCGGGGCGGGGCTGGGCCTGTTTCAGGTAGGTGATTGCCATTTGGGTCAGCTCATTTCCGTTAGAGGGCCGCCGGAGGTGCAGGCACAGGCCCGGCGCGGGGTGTGCCTAAAACAGCGCCCGGCGGGCCAAACGGTCAAGCCGGAGGCCGGTGATTTCGAAAAACACGGATGTTTGTTTCGAATTGCCGGAGCGCGCTGCGCGTCAGCCGCCCTGCGCCGGAAGGGTGCGGAACTCCTCGGCCAGCCAGGGGAAGCGGACGCTGATCGGGTCGGTGAAATGATGGCGCAGGGATTTCTGCAGCGCCTCGTGGATCAGCTGCGAGGTGGCGGCGGGATAGACGTTGGTGGTGAACAGCGACACGGTGCGCGCAAAGCTTTTGCCGGGGAAGCGCACCACCTTGACCTTGTCATGAAATCGCGCCGCGCGGTGGTAGCTGGCGGCGGTGGTGACAGTCCAGCCGCTGCCCTCGGAGACAAGGCCGATGATCGACTGGTTGCATTCCAGTTCAAACCGGTTGGGCAGCGAGATCTTGAGCCGGGTCAGCTGGGTTTCGATCTGTTTGCCGATGGTGTGGTCGCGGGAGTAGCGCAGAAAGGGCAGAGAGGCGTCGGCCTTGGTCAAGTCCTTGACGTCGCCGGAGAACCCTGACGGAACCACCAGAATGAAAGGGTCGCGCATCAGCGGGTATTCGATCAGGTCGGGCAAGAGGCCGGCGGGCCGGGTGGCGACTCCCGCGTCCAATTTCTGCTCCTGCAGCTTTTCGATGATCTCGTGGCTGGGGCGTGTGTAGTGGCGGAAGCTGCAGCGGGGCAGGGCGTTGGAGAGGAACTGGAACAGTTCCGGTCCAACTTCGTTGTCGAAATCATCCAGGAGCGCCATCCGCAGATCGGTGGCATGCTGCCAGCTGCCGGAACGGATTTCCGCCTCGCCGCGTTTGAGGGTCATCAGCCCGTCATAGACATAGCGGGCGAAGACCACGCCCGCAGGCGTCAGCCCCATCGGGCGGCGGGTGTGGTCCACCAGATCGACCCCCAGCGCGCTTTCCAGGCTGCGCAGATGGTTGGAGACTGTGCTGATCGACAGGCCGGTTTCCTGGGCAACCTTTTGTATTGATCCGGACTTCGAAATAAGCTGGAACACTTCCAGCCACCGCAGGCTCAGGGATTTCTGCACTGGCGGACCCTCCCGTTTAGCGTCATCATTCCGTAAAAAACGAAACTAAGTTTTACTTTGCCCGCAAAAGTAACTTTATTCTACTGTGGAATTGCTTCCCGGATATGGTTTGCCGTGCAAAAATACTTGTCCGAGGCTTGCAAGGAACGGGTCCGGAAAAACATCTGGGAGGAGAACCACATGATCAAGAAGTATCTGCTTTCAACAGCCTGTGCAGCCGCTGCTGCGATTTCGGCCACATCTGCCTCGGCTTTGGATGAAATCACGGTTGCCTATTTCCTCGAATGGCCGATGCCGTTCCAGTTTGCCAAAGCCAACGGCACCTACGAGGAAGAGCTGGGCGTCAAGATCAACTGGGTTTCCTTCGACACCGGCACCGCAATGTCGGCAGCGATGGCCTCGGGCGACGTGCAGATTGCTGTGAGCCAGGGCGTGCCGCCGTTTGTGGTGGCGACTTCGGCGGGCCAGGACATCCAGACCGTGGATGTGGCCGTGAGCTATTCCGACAACGATAACTGCGTGGTGGCCGAAGCGCTGGAGATCGACAAGACCAACGCCGGTGAGCTGAACGGCAAGAAGGTTGGCGTGCCGATCGGTACTGCAGCGCATTACGGCTTCCTGTCGCAGATGGCGCATTTCGGTGTGGACGTCGGCTCGATGGAGATCGTCGACATGGCGCCTGCGGATGGCGCAGCAGCCTTTGCCCAGGGCAACCTGGACATGGTCTGCGGCTGGGGCGGCGGCCTGCGGCGGATGCTGGAGCATGGCAACGTGCTGCTGACCGGCGCCGAGAAGGAAGAACTGGGCATCCTGGTGTTTGACGTGACCAGCGCGCCGGCCGATTTCATCGCCGAAGAGAGCGAACTGCTGAGCAAGTTCCTGAAGGTGACGGCTGATGCCAACGCCATGTGGAACTCGGGCGAGCACAACGACAAGATGCTGCCGGTGATCGCCAAGGACGCAGGCATGGATGTGGACGAGACCGCGGCGACCATCGCAACCTTCAGCTTCCCCTCTGCCGAAGAGCAGCTGTCCGAGAAATGGCTGGGCGGCGGTGCGCAGAGCTTCATGAAGGGCGTGGCGGATGTGTTCGTGAACGCAGGCAGCATCGAAGCGGCGCTGGACTCCTATGAAAGGGCTGTTGACAGCGCGCCGCTGGCAGACGCACAGAACTGAGCCGCAACACTTAGATTTTTGTGAACGGCCCGGTTCCCGGGCCGTTTGCATCCGCGGTTTTTGAGCCTTCCGGCCGGCGCAACAGCGCAAAACGGAACCAGGCTCTAAGAAGAAAAGGGGGAGAGATGTCGGGACTGGACATCAAGAGTGTCTCCATGCGTTTCGACCTGCCCAACGGCAGCTCGGTCCAGGCGCTGAAAGACGTTTCACTGAATTTGAAAGCGGGCGAGCTGATGTCGGTGCTGGGGCCTTCGGGCTGCGGCAAGACCACGCTCCTGAACATTCTGGCCGGGTTCCTGGCGCCGACCGAAGGCGCAGTGGAGCTGAACGGCCATGTGGTTGAAGGACCGGACGCCGAGCGCGGCATGGTGTTCCAAAAGGGCGCCTTGTTCGAGTGGATGAACGTGCGCGACAATGTGGAATTCGGCCCCCGGATGAAGGGCATGGCCAAGGCCGAGCGCGAGAAGATCTCGGACCGCCTGCTGGACATCGTCGGCCTGCAGGACTTCAAGGAGAAGGCGGTTTACGAGTTGTCGGGCGGCATGCAGCAGCGCGTGGCGCTGGCCCGCTGCCTGGCCAATGAGCCGGACGTGATCCTGATGGACGAACCGCTGGGCGCGCTGGACGCGCTGACGCGGGAGAAGATGCAAGGCCTGGTGCTGAAGCTCTGGAAAGAGACCGGCAAGACCATCATCCTGATCACCCACTCGGTTGAGGAAGCACTGCTGCTGGGCGAGCGGCTCATTGTGATGGCGCCGCGGCCGGGCCGTATTCACCGCGAATACAACCTGCCCTTTGCGGAGCGCGGCGTGAATGCCGACCTGCGCGACGTGAAGAAGTCCGAAGGTTTTGCCGAGACCCGGGATGAGATCCTCTCGATGATCTGGGAGATGGAAGAGGAAATCATGGGCCGGACGGAGCAGGTGGCATGACAGTCCTTATCTTTTATCTCGCGCTGTTTGCAGGCGCCTTCTTCCTGGTGCATCTGATCCGCCGCGGCATGCAGTCCCGGCAGGATTTCACCAGCCTGAAAACCGTAACCTTCGGCGACGAAAGCGCCGTGACGCCGGACCGGGCGGCTTCGATCATCTCGGTTCTGGTGATCTTTATCATCTGGGGGGCGTTCACCGGCTCCAAGCTGATCCCGATCCATGTGCCGGGGCCGTTTACCGGGGAAACCACCTTCACCTACACGCTGGAGAACGCCGAGGGCGCGACGGATGATGCCCAGGTGACCGTGCGGGTCTTCGGCTTTGGCGAGGAGGTCGAGAAATTCGAGGTGGAGGGCGGCGACGGCTTTGCCCAAAACGATGCGCTGCCGGCTCAGGCCGGGCGCTCGACCACGCTGCTGTTTGACAAAAACGATGAGGCCAAGCGCAAGGCGGGCGCCAAAATCGTTGCCATCAACGGCGAGGCGATCGGCGCGGATGGCTCGGTGGATACCGGCGACGGCAGTGTCACGCTGACCGGCAAGGGGGCAATCAGCTTTACGCCGCATCAGGGCATGCAGATGAACCCGATCTGGCTGCCGGCACCGGAAACCGTGGTGGGCCGGTTCTTTGAAATCGCCAATGAAGGCTACCAGAACTTCTCGCTGTGGCAGCACCTTGGCTGGTCGCTGACCCGGGTGATCGCGGGCTTTGTGACCGGTGCGATTGTCGGTATCCCGCTGGGCTATGCCATGGGTCTGAGCGGCTGGTTCCGCGGTTGGTTCGACCCGATTGTCGAATTTATGCGCCCGGTGCCGCCCTTGGCGCTGATCCCGCTGGTGATCATCTGGTTCGGCATCTGGGAGACGGGCAAGATCGTGCTTCTGTTCCTGGCAGCGCTTTGGATTATGACAATTGCGGCGCGGGCCGGGGTGTCCGGGGTGAATATCTCGAAAATCCATGCCGCCTATTCGCTGGGTGCCTCCAAATGGCAGATCATGCGCCATGTGATCGTGCCGAACTCGCTGCCGGAGATCTTTACCGGTGCGCGGGTTGCCATGGGGGTCTGCTGGGGCACGGTTGTGGCTGCCGAACTGGTTGCCGCGCAGAAAGGGGCGGGCATGATGATCATCGCCGCGTCCAAGTTCCAGCTCACTGACATCGTGATCATGGGCATCGTGCTGATCGGCATCATCGGCTATGGCATCGACATCCTGATGCGCAAGGCCGAGAACTGGCTGGTGCCGTGGAAAGGCCGCAGCTGATCTGAGACCCTAGCAAGACAAAAGAAAACGCCCGGGCAAGTCCCCGGGCGTTTTGCATTTTCAAAGTTAGACAAGTGAAGGAACTTTCTGAGGGCCGGGCGGAGAGTTATCCGCGGATCCGGTCAAATCCCGGATCATAAGGCGATGGCGCGATAACTGTTGCTGCGACCAGATCTCCGCAAAGATCGAGCTGAAGGGTGCTGCCCTCGACGGCCATTTCCGGCTCGACAAAGGCATAGGCCAGGTTCATCCCCACCCGGTGCCCCCAGTCGCCGGAGGTTACGGTGCCCACGACCTTGTCGCCCTGCATCAGCGAGGCGCCGCCATGAGCGGGTGCGTGGGTGGCGTCGATCTGCAGCGTCACCAGCTTCTTGCGGACGCTTTCGGATTGGCGCTTCAACAGGGCCTCGCGTCCGATGAAACCGCCTTTCTCCAGCTTCACGAACCGGTCCAGCCCGGTCTCGAACGGGTCGAATTCGGTGATCAGATCGGCTTTCCAGTGCAGGAAGCCTTTCTCCATCCGCATCGATTCCACCGCGCGGGCACCGAAAAGTTTGAGCCCGTGTTCCTCACCCGCTTTCCGCAGTGCCAGATAAGCTGCGTAGAGCGAGGCGTTGGGGATGTGGATTTCATAGGCCAGCTCACCGGAGAAGCTGACGCCCATCACAGTGGCGGGGGCAAAGCCGATGAAGCATTCACGCACCGAGAGCCAGGGGAAGGCCTCACGCGACCAGTCGCCCCGGGCGCAGGCTGAGAGCACGTCCCTTGCCCGGGGGCCGGCCAGGACCAGGATGGTCTGGTCATTGGTGAGGGAGCGGATCTGCACGTCCTCATCCGCGCCGATGTTCTGGGTCAGCCAGTCCATGTCGTGGAATTCGCTGGCAGCGGCAGAGCCGTACCAGACCCGCTCCGGCCCGCGGTCCGAGGCGGGGAGGTTGGCCACGGTGGCCTCTCCCTTGACCATGCCGTGGTGGTTCAAGAGGTATCCCAGCCCTACACGGCCCGCGCGTTTGGTGACGGTGCCGCAGAACATCCGGTCGAGGAAGCTGTGGCGGTCGGCGCCGGTGATCTCGAAGCGGTTGAAACCGTTGACCTCGGCAAGCCCGGCGTTTTCCTGCACGTTCTTCACTTCGGCGGCGATGATGTCGAAGGCCTCGTCAAAGTTGAAGCTGAGCGACGGATGGAAGTCTGGCGAAGGCTTGATGTATTCCACCCGCTCCCAGCCGTTCACCACGGTGAACTCGGCGCCCTCGGCGGCCATGATGGGCGTGAGCGGTGTGGTCTTCGCCGGGCGGCCTGCGGGGCGGTGCTCACGCGGGAAGTGGAAGCGGAATTCGTTCTGGTAATCCTCAATGGCCTTCAGTGCGGTCAGCTCAACGTTGGTATGGCCGGTGAAACGGCGCGGATCGAGGCACCAGGTGTCATAGCAGGCTTCGCCATGCACGATCATCTGCGCCAGCAGCCAGCCGTGGCCGCCGCCTTCGCCGAGGCCCGCGCGCAGGCCGATGGCGCAGAAGGCGTTGCGCTTGCCCGGGATCGGGCCGATCAGCGGGGCACCGTCGATGGTATAGGTGATGGGACCGTTGACGATGGAGCGGATGCCGGTCTCGCGCAGCGCGGGCATCCGGGCAAAGGCGCCCTCCAGCACATCCATGACGCGCTCCAGATCGTCAGGGCAGAGGGCGTTCACAAAGTTCGGGTCGATCCCGTCCATGCCCCAGGTCTTGCAGTCCTGCTCGTAGAAGCCGATCAGCAGGCCGTTCTTTTCCTGGCGGCAGTAGTAGTCCGAGATCGGGCAGCGGATCAGCGGCATCCGGTGGCCCGCGTCGATGATGCCTTGGATGTCCTCGGTCAGGAAGTACTGGTGCTCCATCGAGGCGACGGGGTGGTGGACGCCCATCATCGCACCGACCTCGTTCACCCGGTAGCCGCAGGCGTTCACCACGATATCGCAGTCGATGTCGCCGTGCTCGGTGTGCACCGTCCAGGTGTCGTCCTTGTGCTGGGTGAGAGCAGTCACCGGCGTGTTGCGGTAGACTTCGGCTCCTGCCTTGCGGGCGTGGTAGGCCAGTGCCTGGCACAGCTGCGCCGGGTCGATGTCGCCGTCCAGCGGGTCCCACAGGCCCCCGATCAGGTTGTCGGTGGAGATCAGCGGGTGGCGGCGGGCGCATTCTTCGGCGTCGATCACCTCGAAATGCACATCCATGCCCCGCGCCATAGAGGCGAAATGACGGTAGCCCTGCATCTGCGCCTCGGTATTGGCCATGCGGATGCCGCCGTCGCCATGGTGGTAGTTGATCGGGTATTCCGGATCCTCGGCCAGTTTCTTGTAGAGGTTGATCGAGTGGGTTTTCAGCCCGACCATGGTCTGGTTCATACCGAAGTTGGTGACCTGCGCCGCCGAATGCCAGGTGGTGCCGCTGGTCAGCTCGTTGCGTTCGACCAGAACGACGTCGCTCCAGCCTTCCTGGGTGAGGTGGTAGAGGGTGGAGCAGCCGGCGATGCCGCCGCCGATCACAACAACCTTGGTGCGCGATTTCATGGAATGTGCCTCCGGACAGATTTGCAGTGACTAAGCGCCTTGGCGGCAGGGGCTGCAATGCGGGCGGCGTCTATTCTCAGAAATTCGAAAATTTATTTGAATGAATTGCAAGGATGGCGGCGGCGATTGCCAGCCAGAGGCTGCGGCGGGAAGAGTTGGGGCAAGAATTGCCGCAGGAGGCCGGGATATGACAGAGCAGCGAGCAAAGAGAGGCGGGCGCCGGGAGCGGCTGGCGCAGCGGGCGGCGAAGCCTGCGCTGGATCCCTGTCCGCCGGGCCAGGTCGGCGGCGCATACAAACCGCTGACAGAGGCAGAGTGCGAGCGGATCTATTCCACAGCGCTGGATCTTCTGGCCAAGCTGGGCATGGGCGAGGTGCCGCCGCGGCTGCATGATGATCTGATGAAGGCTGGTGCAGAGGACAACGGCGCCGGCCGGCTGCTGTTTCCGCCGGTGCTGGTGGAGCAGGCAATAGATCAGGCGGCCAAGACCTTTGTGCTGCACGGGCGGGATGAGAGCCGATCAATCACCGTTGGCGGCAATGCGGTGCATTTTGGAACCGGCGGCGCGGCGGTGCAGACGCTGGATATGGAAAGCAGCCTGTACCGGCCTTCAACGCTGGAGGATCTGCATGATTTCACCCGGCTGCAGGACACGCTGGCCAATGTCAGCTGGTTCACCCGCTGCTGCGTGGCAACCGATGTGCCGGACAACTATGATCTGGACGTGAACACGGTCTATGGGCTGCTGAAGAACACGACCAAACCTGTGGCAACCTCCTTCACTTTGGCGGAGCATGTGGCACCGATTGTGGAGATGCTGGATATTGCCGCGGGCGGGCCGGGGGAGTTCTCCAAACGGCCTTTCGTCAAGGCGCATATCAGCCCGGTGATCTCGCCGATGCGTTATGGCGAGGATGCGGTGGAGGTCGTCTACGAGTGCATCAGGCACAACATTCCGATGTCCTGCATCACCGCGGCGCAGGCGGGGGCAACGGCGCCCGCGACACTGGCGGGGTTCCTGGCGCAGTCGCTGGCCGAGACCCTGGCCAGCCTGGTGATGGTGCATGCAATCCAGCCGGGCTTTCCGATGGTGTTCTCCAACTGGCCGCTGGTGATCGACCTGCGTACCGGCGCGTTTTCCGGCGGCAGCGGCGAGACGGCGGTGCTGAATGCGGCCTCGGCGCAGCTGTCAAACTGGCTGGGGCTGCCCTCGGGCGTGGCCTGCTCAATGACCGACGCCAAAGCGATTGATGCGCAATACGGGATGGAGAAGGGGCTGACCTCGCTGGCGGCGGCGCTGGCGGGGGGGAACCTGATCTATGAGAGCTCGGGCATGACCGCGTCCCTGCTGGGGGCAAGTTTCGAGGGGTTTGTGCTGGATGACGAGATGCACTCGCACACCTACCGGGCTCTGCGCGGGATCGAGGTGAGCGAGGAGAACCTGGGCTTCGAGGCGATCTGCGAGGCGGTGCTGGGCGAGGGGCATTTCCTGGGCGGGCAGCATACCTATGCGGCGATGGAGCGGGATTATTTTTATCCTGCCCTGGCCGACAGGGACGAGCCGCGTACCTGGGCAGAGAAGGGCGCACTGGATGCCTGGGCACAGGCGCGGCTCAAAGCGCAGGAGATCCTGCGGACGCACCACCCGGAGTATCTGACTGCGGAGCAGGACATGGAGATCCGGTCGCGGTTCAAGATCCTTTGACGCGGTTCGAATTGCATCAAAGAAACCTGTAAAACAGAGATGTGAACGCATAGGGCCGCAGAGACCCGCGGGGTGGCGCAATCGCGCCGCCCCATGGGGGCGGGTCGGCGCGGCCCGGCCTGCAGCCGGGCAGTACAGTCTTTAATCTTGGTTGTTGCAGTAGTGCCTGTGGGTCAGGAAATCAGTTTGAAACTGTCTGCCAGCCAGGGCGTGCTCTGGTGGAAGGGCTTGATCGCGTGGTCGGTGATCAGGCTACGCATCCGGTTGTCCACAAGGTCGAGGATCGAGCGGGAGCAGTCCGGGGTGGAGACTATCGCCAGCGTGCGTGAGAAGCTTTTGCCGGGGAAGGCGACCATCTTCAGCTTGGGCTGAAACCGCTTGGCGCGGGAGAACAGGAGCGGCGTGGTGATGGTCCAGCCGGCACCTGCCGCGACCATGGCCATCAGCGTCTGATTGCTGGCGCATTCAAAGCGGTGCGGCAGCGACAGCCCCATGCGCCGCAGCTGGGATTCGATCTGCCGGGCAATGATCAGGCTGCCGGAGAACCGCAGGAAGGGCAGTTTGCTTTTGCCTTCAATAACTTCCTGCAGCAGGTGCTCCCCGGCCTTGGGAAGCACCACCACAAAGGGGTCGCGCAGCAGCGGCGCATCCTGCAGGTCGCGCAGGCGCTCGGCCGGAGTGGTGGTGATGCCGAGATCCAGCTGCCGGTCGCGCAGCATGGCCAGGATCGCGTGGCTGGAATCTGTGTGATACATGAAATCGCAGCGCGGCATGCTGGAGGACAGGAACACCGCCAGCTCCGGCATGATGTCGCTGTCGAAATCCTCGATCGTACCAAGCCGCAGATAGCTTGCTTCCGAGATATTGCCGGCTGAGGCTTCGGCCTTGGCTTTGCGGATCGCGTGCAGCGCGTCGTCGATATTGCGCAGGAACACCTGGCCCTTGGGCGTCAGCACCATCGGGCGGCGGCTGTGATTGAACAGCTCCACGCCCAGATGATCCTCAAGATTGCGCAGATGGTGCGAGATGGTGCTGACCGACAGGCCGGTCTCCTCGGCGACGTCCTGCAGCGAGCCCTTGCGGGCGGTGATCTGAAACAGTTCCAGCCCCTTGAGGCTCAGGTCTTTGCGGGCGGTTTGGCTAGGCATGGCGCATCTCTTCCACAGACACAGGGCTGCGTCATGAGGTTTCGCAAAAATTCTGAATAATGATAGCAAAAACTTGGAGCAGTGCGTTCTGTGTCTGCTGATCCTGGGAAATGTGGAAGCGTTCCCTCCCATAACAACCTGCCGGGCCGCGGAGCCCTGCCAGCTGTTTCAGGGAGATCAGAATGAAAAGACTGCTGTTATCATCCGTATGCGCCTTGGGCTTTGCGGCGCCTGCCTGGGCCGGGAGCTGCGGCGAGGTGACCATCACCCAGATGGACTGGGCCTCGGCCAATGTGGTGACCTCGGTGTCGAAGTTTCTGATGGAGCAGGGATACGGCTGCAAGGTGACCACGGTGCCGTCCTCGACCCCGACCGCGCTGACCTCGGTGGCGGAGACCGGCACGCCGGACGTTCTGACCGAGCTGTGGGTCAACACCGCGCCGGCCTATGCGGAGCTGGTGGCGGAGGGCAAGCTGGTGGAGCTGGCCGACGTGCTGTCCGACGGCGGTGTCGAGGGATGGTGGGTGCCGCAGTATGTGGTCGATGCCAACCCCGAAGCCGCGACGCTGGAGGGGATCCTGGCCAATCCGGCACTGGTCGGAGGCCGGTTCGACAACTGCCCGGACGGCTGGGGCTGCCGCACGGTCAACGACAACATGAACAAGGTGATCGGCCTGGAAGGCAAGGGCATCGAGGTGTTCAACCACGGCTCGGGCGAGACGCTGGCGACAGCGCTGGCCTCGGCTTATGCGGACGAAAAGCCCTGGTTCGGCTTCTACTGGGCGCCGACGGCGGTGCTGGGCAAGTACCCGATGGTGCTGGTCGACATGGGCGGGCATGACGCGGAGACCCACACCTGCAACGGCGACAAGGACTGCGCCGCACCGGGTGTTTCCGCCTATCCCAGCGCAGCGGTGAAGACTGCAGCCACCGCCAGCTTCCAGGAGCGCGAGCCGGAGATTGCCGATCTGATGTCCAAGGTCACGTTCACCAATGCGCAGATGAACGGGATCCTGGCCTGGATGGAAGACAACAACGCCTCGGCCGAGGAGGGGGCGGTGTACTTCCTGACCAGGCACAAGGACATCTGGCCCGAGTGGCTGAGCGATAGTGCGCGCGAAAACGTCTCGGCGCTGCTGAAGTAACTTGACCTCTGGAGAGGCTCTGCTGCGGCGGGGCCTCTTCGCAGAAGACAGAACGGGCACGGCAGCAATGGCATTTTACGACACCGCAATTGACCGGCTGGGGTTGCGCAGCTGGTGCGAAGACGGCGCCGCCGATACGCCGATGAGCATGGCGCAGCTGCTGGCCCAGACGAATGGCAGTAACGCGGAAGGCGGCGAGGCGCTGCCGTTCCCGTCGCTGGACACGCTGCACGAGGCCTGCGGTGCGATCCCGCAGACGCGCGACATGACTGCCGGTGTCGAAGCAGCGTTCCTGGCCGTGAAAGACGGGCTGAAATTCGTGCTGGACCCGCTGACCCAGCCCCTGTCCTGGCTGCTGGAGGCCGCGCTTTATGTCTTTACCGCGGTGCCCTGGTGGGTGCTGATCCCGGTGCTGATCTGGGCCACCTGGGCTGCGACCCGGCGCCGGGCGGTGACCGGTTTTGTGGCTGTGGTGTTCCTGTTCTTCGGGCTGATCGATCACCTGGACGTGGCGCTGCAGACGCTGTCGATCATCTTTGTCTGCACCGGTCTATGCGTGCTGTTCGGAGTGCCCATTGGCATCCTGATGTCCCGCTCCGACCGCACCCAAAGGGTGATGCTGCCGGTTCTGGACATGCTGCAGACGCTGCCCAGTTTCGTCTACCTGATCCCGCTGATCTTCCTGTTCTCGGTGACCGAGCCGAAGCTCTACGGCATTGCCATCATCCTTTATGCCATTGTGCCGGTGATCCGGCTGACCGATCTGGGTATCCGCCTGGTGGACCGTGATGTGATCGAAGCAGCAGACGCGTTTGGCATGTCGGAACGGCAGAAATTGTTCGGGGTGCAGCTGCCGCTGGCGCTGCCCAATATCATGGCGGGCGTGAACCAGACCATTATGATGAGCCTCGCGATGGTGGTGATCGCTTCGCTGGTCTCGGCACCGGGCTTGGGCGTGCTGGTCTTGCGCGGCATCCGCAATCTGGAGCTGGGCGTCGGCCTGGTGGCAGGGTTCGGCATCGTGCTGCTGGCGGTGGTGCTGGACCGCTGCTCCAAGGCTGCGCTGCAACGCATCGACCCCGCCCACAAAAGCAAATAGGAGCCGGCGATGAGCATCCCCAAGATCAGCATCCGCAATCTCTACAAGATCTTTGGCGCCCGGCCTTCTGAGGTGCTGCCGCTGGTGCGCGAGCAGGGCCTTGGCAAGACGGCACTGCTGGAGCAGCATCAGCATGTGCTGGGTCTGCAGGACATCAGCATCGATATGCAGGCGGGCGGGATCACGGTGATCATGGGGCTGTCGGGCTCTGGCAAGTCGACCCTGATCCGGCATTTGAACCGGCTCATCGAACCCACCGCCGGAGAGATCCTGCTGGACGGGCGCGACGTGATGGCGATGGGCGCGGCAGAGCTGCAGGCATTGCGCCAGAATGCCATGTCGATGGTGTTTCAGAAATTTGCCCTGCTGCCGCACAAGACAGTGCTGGAGAACGCGGCAACAGCGTTGAAAATCCGAGGGCTTCAGCGCGGAGATTGTGAGGCGGAAGCCCGCAAGTGGCTGGCCCGGGTCGGTCTGGAGGGGTTTGAGGGCCGTTACCCCAGCCAGCTCTCGGGCGGCATGCAGCAGCGCGTGGGAATTGCCCGGGCATTGGCGGCAGACAGTGACATCCTCTTGATGGACGAGGCGTTTTCGGCCCTGGATCCGCTGATCCGCACCGACATGCAGGATCTGCTGCTTGAGCTGCAGACCGAGCTGCACAAGACCATCGTCTTTATCACACACGACTTGGACGAGGCGCTGAAACTGGCGGATCATCTGGTGATCTTGAAAGACGGCGCGCTGGTGCAGCAGGGCGCGCCGCAGCATATCGTGATGAACCCGGCTGACCCTTACATTGAGGCCTTTGTCGGCGACATCAACCGAGCCCGGGTACTGCGTGCGGGCACCATCGCGCGGCAGGATGCACCAGCAGGCACGGTGTCCGGCGAGGTGGACTGGAACGACTCGCTGGAGACGGTCATCGAGCGGTTGAACGGCCGCCCTGGGGCCATCATTTCAGTGACCCTTGACGGCCGGCCCGCGGGAACCATTGGGGCTGAGGATTTACTGGCGGCCTTGCTGCCCTACCGCTCTGCCCCGGCCGCATCACAGGAAGCTGCACGCGCTTCCTGACGGCACTGTCCCGGCAGCAGCGCGGGGAAATCCAGTATACGCCAGTCTTTTCAAATGGCTGCAGAACGGCGCGCGGGTGCTGCCGGTGTTTGTGTTTCCCTTACGGAAGCTGCCAAACTCTCTGTCCTGAACCTGGGCAGGGACGTTGACGCATTGCTCTGACAGGCGCACACTGCAGCCACAGCGATAGTTTTCAAAGCACGAGCAAAATTTGCGGAATGTCTCACTCTGTGCCGGAACTGGCACCATGTTGTGCAGGATGACAGGCGATCTGGCCTTATCAATTTTTGAAACTGTCACTGTAGGAGACCGGGAAGCATCCGCAAGGTTTCACAGTTGGAACAACAAGAACAACAAATCACAGTCCAAAGGGAGATAACGACAAATGACTGTAAAGACGAATGTTTCGCGCCGCACGCTGCTGAAGAGCGCAGGGGCTGCAGCACTGGCTGCACCGCTGTACAGCAAGAGCGCGCTGGCCTCGTCGGGCGAAATCAACATCCTGATGTGGTCGGACTACCTGCCGCCGGAGTTTATTTCGGGCTTTGAAGCCAAGACCGGCATCAAGGTGAACTACACCGGCATCGGCTCGAACGAGGAAATCATCAACAAGATGAAGGCCACCAAGGGCCAGGGCTTCGACATCGTGTCCCCGACCAACAACCGCTCGCTGCAGTGGGGGCCGCTGGAGCTGCTGAAGCCGTTTGACATGAGCAAGGTCAACATCGACGCGGTGAACCCGGCGATGGCCAAGATCGGCACCGATGCTTGGAACTTTGAAGGTGCCGGCGTGCACTGGCTGCCGCATATCTGGGGCACCGAGGGCATCGCCTACCGCACCGACAAATGGCTGCCG
Source organism: Leisingera sp. ANG-M1 (assembly GCF_000813745.1). Lineage (GTDB taxonomy): Bacteria > Pseudomonadota > Alphaproteobacteria > Rhodobacterales > Rhodobacteraceae > Leisingera. The sequence goes on from NZ_JWLC01000017.1 coordinate 115,125, forward strand.
GCCGGCGACGCGCCGTCCTACGGCGATGTCTGGTCGGAAGAAAATGCCGGCAAGACCATGGGCCGGGCGCATTCGATGATGCTGGGCGCGGGCCTCTACATGGAAGCCTCGGGCGAGATGGAGCCGGGCTCGATCTGGGCCGCCTATGACGACGAGGAAACCATGCGCAAAGTCTGGGGCCAGGTCACCGACTGGTGCGTGGCGCGCAAGAACCGGATCAAGCTGATCTGGAACGATGCTGACACCCAGAAGAACGGCCTGCTGAACGAAGGCGTGGTGGTTGGCCAGACTTGGGACGGCCCGCCGCTGGCGCTGAAATCCGCAGGCGAGCCGGTGCACTACCAGGCGCCGGTCGAGGGCGCGATGGCCTGGGTCGACGGCATCTCGATGCCGGTGGGCGCGCAGAATGAAGAGCAGGTTTATGCCTTCATCTCTTATGCTTACGAGCAGGAGCCCGCAGGCAAGGCGATTGACAGCCACGGCTACAACTCGCCGGTGCTGGGCGCCGACGGCTTCTCGGGCGATGTCTACAAGAAGAACTTTGCCGAAGCCTATCCGGGCAGCTCGCTGGCCAACCTGAACCCCTGGCCGGCCGAGGCGCCCTGGTACGCCGACGTGCGCACCGAGTTCGTCAACAAGTTCAAGAGCGCCTAAGCAAGAGCGTTTGAACGAACTGGCCCCCGGGACCATCCCCGGGGGCCAGCCGCGTATCTGCGGCGCAATCTTTTAAGGACAGAAACAGGAAACAGGTCTTGCGGGGCCGGCATGCGGCGCCGGAGGGGGATCTGTGCCTTGGGGAGAAACGAAATGAGTGCAGGTGTCGGGGTTGATCTCGAGAATCTGTGGATCCGGTTTGGCGATTTTGTTGCCGTTCGGGATGCCAATGTGAACATCAACGGGGGGGATTTCTTCTCCTTCCTGGGGCCGTCGGGCTGCGGCAAGACCACCATCCTGCGCGCGGTCTCCGGCTTTCTGGATCCGAGCGACGGCCGGGTGCTGATCGGCGGCAACGACATGAAAGGCATCGGGCCCAACAAGCGCCCGACGGCGCTGATCTTCCAGAACCTGGCGCTGTTTCCGCTGATGAAGATCTGGGAAAACATCACCTTTTCGATGGAGATCAAAGGCGCCTCGGCCAAGGAACGCAGGAAGCGCGCCGATGAGCTGCTGGACATGATCGCGCTGCCCGGCCAGGGCGACAAGCTGCCCTCCGAGCTGTCGGGCGGCCAGCGCCAGCGGGTGGCGATTGCGCGGGCGCTCTGCGCCGAGCCGGATGTGCTGCTCTTGGATGAGCCGCTGTCGGCGCTCGATCTGAAGCTGCGCCAGCATATGCGCACCGAGCTGCGCGAAATCCAGCAGCGGGTCGGCATCACCTTCATCTACATCACCCACGACCAGGGCGAGGCGCTGACCATGTCCGACAACATCGCGGTGATGAAGGCGGGCGTGATTGACCAGATCGCCGACGGCAAGACCATCTACAACGACCCCTCCACCGCCTTTGCCGCGTCTTTTGTCGGCGAAAACAACGTCTTCCGCGGCAAGGTCAAACGCATCATGGGCAATGAGGCGCTGATTGCGACCAACCGCTCCGGCGAGCTGGTGGCGCGGATCTCCACCGCCAACCAGGGCCGGATGAAAGAGGGCGACGAGGCGATGATGTTCATCCGCCCCGAAGCCTTTGCGCTGGCGCCGCAGGGCGCGGCGGGCGACCATTTCGTGACGGCCAAGGTCAACCACGAGGAGTTCGAGGGCAATGTCTTC
>NZ_JWLC01000018.1 GCF_000813745.1 Leisingera sp. ANG-M1
CCGGATTCGGTTGAGGCGGGGCGGGGGCAGTCCAGATTCTCCTTCATGCAAGGCCAAGCGGGGGCATTGCTTGTGTTTCCCTGCCGAAAACCCTATGGTCCGCGCCACCTCGGGGTGCGCACCGGCGCTGAGAAAACACCCGTTGAACCTGAACCGGCTCACACCGGCGGAGGGAAGGTACTGGACGCATTCCACCCTTGCCCAAAGCCGCAAAGGAGGATGCCATGAAACATCTTGCATTTGCAGCGGGACTGCTCGGCGCAACGGCGGCTTTTGCCGAAACGCCCGAACTGGTCGTTTACACCTATGACAGCTTTGTCTCCGACTGGGGGCCGGGCCCGGCAGTGGAGAAGGCCTTTGAAGAAACCTGCGGCTGCGACCTGAAACTGGTTGGCGCGGGTGACGGCGCGGCGCTGCTGGCGCGGGTCAAGCTGGAAGGCGCGCGTTCGGATGCTGACGTGGTGCTGGGTCTGGACACCAACCTGACTGCGGCGGCCAAGGAAACCGGGTTGTTTGCCGATCACGCCGTCAGCGCCGACTATGCGCTGCCGGTGGAATGGAACGACGCGACCTTTGTGCCGTATGACTGGGGCTATTTCGCCTTTGTCCACAACGCCGATGCAGCTGCGCCGGCCGATTTCAAGGCGCTGGCGGCTTCGGACAAGAAAATCGTGATCCAGGACCCGCGCTCCTCGACCCCTGGTCTGGGTCTGCTTTTGTGGGTCAAGGCGGCTTATGGCGATGAGGCTCCCGAAATCTGGAAAGGTCTGTCGGACAATGTCGTGACCGTGACCAAGGGCTGGTCCGAGGCTTATGGCATGTTCCTGGAAGGCGAGGCCGACATGGTGCTCTCCTACACCACCTCGCCTGCCTATCACCTGATTGCCGAGGAAGATTCCTCCAAGGCGGCGGCCTCCTTTGATGAGGGCCATTACATGCAGGTGGAGGTTGCCGGCAAATTGGCGGGTTCCGATCAGCCGGAGCTGGCGGATCAGTTCCTGGCCTTCATGGTGTCGGATACGTTCCAGTCGATCATTCCGACCACCAACTGGATGTACCCTGCCGTGACCCCGGCTGCAGGTCTGCCGGAGGGGTTTGAAACCCTGGTGCAGCCCGGCAAGTCGCTGCTGCTGAGTGAGACTGAGGCTGCTGAAGTCCGTGATGCGGCGCTGGGCGAATGGCTGGACGCGCTCAGCCAGTAAGCGCGTTTCCCGGGATTGGCGCGGCCCTGCTCGTCGCTGCGCTGATCCTGGGGACCCTTGCGGCTGTTGCTGTCCGGGCTGAGGCCGGTACCGGGTTTGCCGCCAGCGACTGGGTAGCGCTGCGGTTCACGCTGACACAGGCGAGCCTGTCCGCGCTGCTGAGCGTGGGTCTTGCTATTCCCGTCGCCCGCGCGCTGGCGCGGCGGCGCTTCCCGGGGCGGAGTCTTCTGATTGCGCTTATGGGCGCGCCTTTTATTCTGCCTGTTATCGTCGCCATTCTTGGCCTGCTGGCAGTCTTTGGCCGGGCCGGATGGCTGAGCCAGGGCCTGATTTCCGTCGGGTTAGAGCCTGTACAGATCTATGGGCTGCACGGCGTGGTGCTGGCGCATGTCTTCTTCAACCTGCCGCTGGCAACCCGGCTGATCCTGCAGGGCTGGCAGGAGATCCCGGCCGAGCGCTTCCGCCTGGCGGCGCAGCTGGATGCGGGGCCGCTGGCGATGTGGCGGCTGCTGGAGGCGCCGATGCTGTGGCGGGTGGCGCCAGGGGCCCTGGCTGTGGTCTTTGCCATTTGCCTGTCGAGTTTTGCGGTGGCGCTGACTCTGGGCGGCGGGCCGCGGGCCACGACCATTGAGCTCGCCATCTATCAGGCGTTCCGCTTTGATTTCGACCTGGGCCGCGCGGCACTGCTGTCGGGCCTGCAGCTGGTGCTGACCGGCGCGGCTGCGATGGTTGCGCTGCGGGTATCCGCAGGCGAAGGGTTTGGCACCGGGCTGGACCGCGCAGTGCGGCGCTGGGACGCGCAGGGCGGTTTGGCGCGCTGTTTGGATGGATTTTGGATTTCCCTGTCTGCGGCGTTCCTGCTGCTGCCGCTGGCGGCGATTGTGCTGGCAGGGCTGCCCGGGCTGACGGCGTTGAAGAGCACGGTCTGGCAAGCGGCTGGGAATTCCATTCTGGTTGCAGGTATCAGCACAGTGATTCTGCTGGGCCTGGCCTTGCCGATGGCGGCAGCGGTGGCGGCCGGGCGCAACGGTATGACGGAACTGGCAGGCATTCTGGGGCTTGCCGCCTCGCCATTGGTGATCGGCACCGGGCTGTTCATCGTGATCTATCCGATTGCCGATCCTTTTGCGCTGGCCCTGCCGGTGACAGCGCTGGTCAATGCGGTGATGGCGCTGCCCTTTGCCATGCGCATCCTGGTGCCCCGGGCGCGGGAGGTGCTGGGGCGCTATGGCCGCCTGTCGCTGTCGCTGGATATGCAGGGCTGGGCTTTTGTGCGCCATGTCTATTTGCCCCGGATGCGGGCGCAGACGGGGTTTGCTGCCGGGCTGGCGGCGGCTTTGTCGATGGGAGACCTCGGTGTGGTGGCGCTGTTTGCCGATCCCGATTTCGCAACCTTGCCTTTACAGATCTACCGTTTGATGGGGGCGTACCGGATGGAGGCGGCGGCGGGCGCGGCGCTGCTGCTGCTTGTGCTCTCGATGGGGGCGTTCTGGATCCTGGACCGCGGAGGGCGCTGGCATGCTGAAGCTTGAAAACTGCCGGATTATGAATGGCGGCTTCGCCGTGGAGGCGGACCTGGCGGTGGCGCCTGGTGTCTGCGCAGCGGTGATCGGGCCTTCCGGCGCCGGCAAGTCGACGCTGATCGAGGCAATTGCCGGTTTTCTGCCTCTGAGCCGGGGGCGGGTCAGCTGGAACGGTTCGGACCTGACCCGCGCGCAGCCCGGCAAGCGCCCGGTTGCGATGCTGTTTCAGGACGGCAACCTGTTTCCGCATCTGACCGCGGCGCAGAATGTGGCGCTTGGCATCAATGCAAACCTGCGGCTGGCTGATGCAGAGTGGCGCCGTGTGGATGAGGCTTTGCAGCGCGTGGGGCTGGAAGGCATGGGCAGCCGCAAGCCCGCGGCGCTTTCCGGCGGGCAGCAAAGCCGGGTGGCTTTGGCCCGGGTGCTGGTGCAGGGGCGGGATATCCTGCTGCTGGATGAGCCCTTTGCCGCCCTCGGCCCGGCTTTGAAAGCGGAGATGCTGGATCTGGTCGCGGACCTTGCACGGGAAAGCGGTGCAACGGTGCTGATGGTAAGCCACGATCCGGGCGACGCCCGCCGGATCGCCGATCAGGTGGTGCTGGTGGCGGAAGGCAAGGCGCACCAGCCGCAGCCGGCGGCGGAGCTGCTGGACAACCCGCCGCCGGCGCTGAAGGCGTATTTGGGAAGCGCCTGACCCCGGCGGCGATGCAATCCCAAAGCGTAAATGAAAAGGGGTTTCGTAGCGAAACCCCTTTAATTAACAGAGTCTTAGATGTGCGTCACGCTGTTTGAAAGGCACCTGCAACGGGAGAGCCCGGCAGGCGGCACTCTTAGGTGGACAGCGCTGCTTCCCGCGTCTTGGTGATCATCAGCGCAGCATTGGCGGCTTCGCGGCCTTTCTGCACGAAATGCGCGCGGTAGATGGCAATGTGATGCTCGGTTTCCTGGAAATGGTGCGGGGTCAGCGAGACCGAAAGCACCGGCACGTCTGTATCCATCCCGGCACGCATCAGCCCGTCGACCACGGCCTGGGCCACAAAATCATGCCGGTAGATGCCGCCGTCCACGACAAGCGCAGCGCAGGCCACGGCGGCGTATTTGCCGGTTTTGGCCAGCTCCTGCGCCAGGAGCGGCATCTCGAACGCGCCGGGAACGTCGAAGACGTCGATCTGCCCGGCCGGGATCAGCTCCTGAAACCCTTCCAGCGCTCGGTCGACAATATCGGCATGCCATTGCGCCTTGATGAAGGCAAAGCGGGTGTGTGTCATCTCGTAATCTCCTTTGGCTCTGACACGTCACCCAAGGCGATCACGAACGGCAGGCGCGCGCAGAGCTGGAGAGCCCAAAGCGGTCCTGACGCACGTTCTCTTCCATCCGGACTGTGACCGTCGGCTCTGGAGTTGCACCAGATCTGCTGACACTTCTTTGTTGGCCCCACAGCTCGGTCCGAAAACCGGATCCCGATTTCCGGGCTGTGGATGCGTCAAACGCAGAAGCCGCTCGCGGGCTTACGGGGACATGCCCGTTTACCGCCGGTGGGGAATTCCGCCCCGCCCTGAGAACAGCCGGACATTGCCGCGCCGGAAGGTCGATTTCAAGAGAAGAAAAACGCTGTCTTCAATCAGCGGCGATGCGGGATTGGTATTGCTCAGGCGAAGAGAATTGGACCTTTCCAGCGCAGGCACGGGCTTTCACAAGTAACGCAGGCAAAGGAGAGAGAGCATGCACCCGAACCCGATTTTCCACGACGCCGAAACGGCGCAGAACCTGGGCTTTGCCCGTGACCGCGGATTCGGGGTGCTGGCGGTGTCCTCGGACGCGGCGCCGCTGATCAGCCATGTGCCGTTCCTGCTGTCTGAGAGCGGGGAATGGGCGGACCTGCATCTGGTGCGCTCGAATCCGATCGTGCGGGCGCTGAAAGAGACCAAACCGGCCCGGATCGCTGTGGGCGGGCCTGACGGCTATGTGTCGCCGGACTGGTACGGGGTGCCGGACCAGGTGCCGACCTGGAATTATGTTGCGGTGCATCTGACCGGTGAGCTGGAGCTGCGCCCGGATTCGGAATTGCTGGATCTGCTGGACCGGCAGTCGGCATTCTTCGAGGCGCGGCTGGGGCCGAAACCGCCCTGGACCACCAGCAAGATGAATCCGGAGGCGCTGGCGCGGATGATGCGGATGATCGTGCCGGCGCGGCTGCGGATTACGGGGGTGGATGGCACCTGGAAGTTGAGCCAGAATAAAACGGAGGCCGCCCGTGCCGGGGCCGCCGAAGCCATTTCAGGCGGCGTTGGTTCGGAGCTGAATGAGCTGGCCAGACTGATGCGCGCGGCACGGGTGGCGGCTGAGGGATAAATTGCGGAGGATTTTCAATGAAGCTTTTTTATGCGGCGGCATCGCCGTTTGTGCGCAAGGTCACGGTCTTACTGCACGAGACCGGACAGCTCGATTCGGTGGAGATCCACGATGTGGCAACCACGCCGCTGGCACCTGACAACGATCTGCAGGCCAGCAACCCGCTGGCCAAGATCCCGGCGCTGGAACGCGGCGACGGGCCGACGCTATATGACAGCCGGGTGATATGCGCCTTTCTGGATGAGCGGGCGGGCGGCCGGCTGTATGGCGGCGGCTGGGATACGAAACTGCTGGAAGCCACCGGCGACGGGGTCATGGATGCGGCGGTTGCCATGTCTTATGAGAAACGGCTGCGGCCCGAGGAAAAACAGTGGGATGAGTGGCTTGCGGCGCAGCGCGGCAAGGTGCTGGGCGGCTGCGCGGCGCTCAATGCGCGCTGGATGAGCCATCTGCAGGGGCCGCTGGACATGGGGCAGATTTCGGTAGCCTGCGCGCTGGCCTATGTGGATTTCCGGCATCCCGATGCCGGCTGGCGGCAAGGCAACGAGGCGCTGGCGGGCTGGTTTGCGGAATTTGATTCGCGCCCGTCGATGCAGGCGACCAAACCGCCGGCAGGCTGAGGCCTGCCCCTTGAAAACGGCAGCTGCCGCACCGACATGGGTGCGGCACTGTCACACAGGCGTAACAGAAATGACCCGTTGCGGCTTTCTGCGCGCCTATGACCGCTGGACGAATGCAATTCTCCCCGCTAGACACGCGCCTGAGTCACTGCGAGAAATCGCGGTGCATGCGCATGTTTGCCCTAAACGGGCGCTGGAATTGGAGAAAACCTCGTGTCCCACGCAGAAGACAACGAAGGAACCCGGAGAGATTTCCTCTACTACGCCACTGCCGGCGCCGGGGCAGTGACCGCGGGTGCCGCCGTATGGCCCCTGGTCAACCAGATGAACCCCTCCGCCGACGTGAAAGCGCTGTCCTCGATCCTGGTCGATGTCAGCGGCGTGGAAGTTGGCACTCAGATCTCCGTCATGTTCCTGGGCAAGCCGGTGTTCATCCGCCGCCGCACCCCGGAAGAGATCGAAGAAGCCCGGGCCGTGGAACTGTCCGAGCTGATCGACCCGCGGTCGGAAAACCCGAACAAGCCGGGCACCGATGCGGCCGACGTCAACCGCACCATGGATGAAGCCGGCGAATGGCTGGTGATGATGGGTGTCTGCACCCACCTGGGCTGTGTGCCGCTTGGCGACGGCGCCGGCGAATTCAACGGCTGGTTCTGCCCCTGCCACGGCTCGCACTACGACACTGCTGGCCGTATCCGCAAAGGCCCGGCGCCTGAGAACCTGCACGTGCCGGTGGCTGAGTTCACCGACGCCAACACCATCAAGCTGGGATAAGGAAACGCGCTCATGTCCGGTATTCCGCACGACCATTACGAGCCGAAGACAGGCGCAGAAAAGTGGCTGCACAGCCGCCTGCCCATCGTCGGCCTGATCTATGACACCATCATGATCCCCACCCCCAAGAACCTGAACTGGTGGTGGATCTGGGGCATCGTCCTGGCATTCTGCCTGGCGCTGCAAATCGTCACCGGCATCGTCCTGGTGATGCACTACACGCCGCATGTTGACCTGGCATTCGCATCCGTCGAGCACATCATGCGCGACGTGAACGGCGGCCATATGCTGCGCTACCTGCATATGAACGGCGCGTCGCTGTTCTTTGTTGCTGTCTATATCCACATCTTCCGCGGTCTGTACTACGGCTCCTACAAGGCGCCCCGCGAAGTCACCTGGATCATCGGCATGCTGATCTACCTGATGATGATGGGCACCGCCTTCATGGGCTACGTGCTGCCGTGGGGCCAGATGTCCTTCTGGGGCGCCACCGTCATCACTGGCCTGTTCGGCGCGATCCCGTTCATCGGCGAAGCGATCCAGACCTGGCTGCTGGGCGGACCGGCGGTGGACAACGCCACCCTGAACCGCTTCTTCTCGCTGCACTACCTGCTGCCCTTCGTGATCGCAGCGCTGGTCATCGTGCACATCTGGGCTTTCCACACCACCGGCAACAACAACCCGACCGGTGTTGATGTCCGTAAAGGTTCGAAAGCCGAAGCCGAGAAAGACACCCTGCCGTTCTGGCCGTACTTCGTGATCAAGGACTTCCTGGGCCTGGCCGTTGTGCTGGTTGTGTTCTGGGCGATTGTCGGCTTCATGCCGAACTACCTGGGCCACCCGGACAACTACATTGAAGCCAACCCGCTGGTGACCCCGGCGCACATCGTTCCGGAATGGTACTTCCTGCCGTTCTACGCGATCCTGCGTGCTTTCACCTCGGAAGTCTGGGTTGTGCAGTTCGCCTCCTTCATCACCGGCGGCATCATCGACGCGAAGTTCTTCGGCGTGATCGCCATGTTCGGCGCGATCCTGGCCATGGCGCTGGCGCCCTGGCTGGACACCTCGCGCGTCCGTTCGGGCCGCTACCGTCCGATGTTCAAGTGGTGGTTTGCACTGCTGGTCGTGGACTTCTTTGCCCTGATGTGGCTGGGCGCGATGCCGGCGGAAGAGCCCTATGCATCGTTCTCGCTGATCGCATCGGCCTACTGGTTCGGCTACTTCTTCGTGATCCTGCCGCTGCTGGGCGTGATCGAGAAGCCGCTGGCACAGCCGGCAACCATCGAAGAGGATTTCGAAGCCCACTACGGCAAGAAGTCTTCTGCTGAAGCCACTCCCGCCGAGTAAGAAGAAGGAACACCTAGCAATGTTCAAGAAACTGGCAACCGGTGCCGCCTTCGCTCTGGCCCTGATCCCTGCTGCGTCCTTCGCAGCAGGCGGGGCAGGCCATGTCGAAGATTACGACTTCTCGTTTGAGGGTCCGTTCGGCGCCTATGACCGCAACCAGCTGCAGCGCGGCCTGCAGATCTACACCGAAGTCTGCGCAGCCTGCCACGGGCTGAAGCTGGTGCCGATCCGCACCCTGTCCGACGAGGGCGGCCCGCAGATGCCGGAAGATCAGGTGCGTGCCTACGCGGCTGACAACTTCAGCGTCTATGATCCGGAACTGGATGAGGACCGCCCGGCCAAGCCGGTCGACTTCTTCCCGGAAAACAACAATGCCGGCGCCCCGGACCTCAGCATGATGGCCAAGGCGCGTGCAGGTTTCCACGGGCCCTACGGCCTGGGTCTGAACCAGCTGTTCAAAGGCATGGGCGGTGCCGAGTACATCGCCTCGCTGATGGCTGGCTACACCGGCAACGAGAAGGAAGAAGCGGGCACCATCTTCTATGAGAACACTGCCTTCCCGGGCGGCTGGATCTCAATGGCGCCGCCGCTGTCGGATGAGCAGGTGGAGTTTGCTGACGGCCACGCCAACGACGTGGACTCCATGTCGCAGGACGTCGCGGCCTTCCTGATGTGGACCGCCGAGCCCAAGATGATGGCACGCAAGCAGGCCGGTTTTGTCGGCGTGCTGTTCCTGACCCTGCTGTCGGTTCTGCTGTATCTGACCAACAAGCGCCTGTGGGCGCCGCACAAAGGCAAAGACTGATATCCGGTCCGGATGTTACAAGCTATTCTGATGAGACCCCTGCAGTGATCTGCAGGGGTCTTTTCTTTGAGGGGCAGTTTGCCTGCAGCGTTTCCGGAGATGTCCCCGGCAAGTTTGCAACTTGAAGATGCCGGGGGTGGTTTATTGGCCCCGGAAGGCTTCGCCGACCGTTGCTGCTATGCCGTTCAGAACAGAAAGTATACGCTTGGTTCCCAGAAAGAGACCGCGCTGCCGCCGTTGCCGGTCATCGTGCTGCTTGCCAGCGCTTCCAGGTCTGTGACGCCGGCCAGCGTGATGCTGCCGCCGCTGCCGAAATCCAGCACGGTGCTGCCATCCTTGGTTTGCGCAACTTCTGCAAGGCCGCCTGCTGTGATGCCGAGATCCGGGTGCAGCCAAAGCGTGTCGCGGGCCAGGTTGAAGTCGGTGATGGTGTCGTCTCCCATTCCGTCATCAAAGAAGAACGTGTCCGCGCCAAAACCGCCGGTGAGCATGTCATCGCCGCCCTCACCGCCCCACAGGAAGTCACGGCCGCGGCCGCCATGCAAAATGTGGTCCCCCGATCCTGCGTAGGACTGAACGGCCAGGACATCGTTGCCTTTGCCGCCATAAAGCGTGTCGCTGCCCGTGCTGGACAGGAGGATATCGCTGCCGGTCTTGCCTTTCAGCAAGTCATCACCCGCGCCTGCGCTCAGCGTGTCGTCGCCGCTGCCGCCGTTGAGTCGGTCATGCCCTTCGCCGCCGATCAGTTCGTCGTCGCCCCGGCCGCCAATCAGGGTGTCATTGCCGTCCATGCCATAGGCAAAGTCATTTCCGCGTCCCATCCGGAATATGTCGTTCCCCGAAAGCAAGTCGTCATCGCCAAAGAGCGTGAAGGTATCGGCGCCGGCGCCGCCGAAAACCGACAATCCAGGGGACACTGTTCCGCCCTCAAGAAAGCTATGTGTGGTTAGAAAATTCTGGAAGTCCAACAAGGCGGCGTTGGACATCTTGTTGAACTCTTCAACTGGAATGCTGATACCGGAAATCTGAAAGGTTTTAGCGTCTTCCGGCATATCTTCGGGCGCAAAACTGTATTCAAACGCCGTGACAATCTGGCTGCCGCCTGCCGTCTGTTCAATTGTTGCCAAGGCACTGAAACCCGTGGCGCTCCAATCCGTATTGGTGTTTGCGACAAGGCGGCCCGTTTCAGGGTCCAGGGGCGAACTGCCTGCTGCCATACCCAAGTCTAGGAAATCCGTGTCAAAATTTCCGCTCAATCTGATGGTTGCCATCACTTTTCCCTCTAACATTCTGTTTGGGCTGCAATGCAGAACCTTGGTGCGGGCTTGGCAAACAAAGTGTTAATGGCAGGCGGTGTTTGACGGTAGTTTTCGGCTGCAGGGAGCAGCTTTGAAGGTCTGCTGCTCCGCTGCATCTAAAAGCGCGTCCGCGCCGCAGGAGTGATGGTCCTGCGGCAAACCAGCAGCTTTCAGGCGCGGGGGCCGACCACCAGCTGCGGCTGGCCGTCCGAGGTTTTTTGCGGCGAGCGGCCGCAGGCGGTGATTACCGCAGAGACCCGCTGCCGCCAGGACGAAAAGCTCTCAAACCGGACGACGTCGACCGGGCGGGTGAACTGCAGCGTGATCCGCTGATGGCCCCGGCTGCCGCAAGCGGCAAGGCCGTGCACAACGCCGGTGAAAGGCTGGCCAAGGTAGCGGCCTTCGACCTGCATGCCGATCTGCAGCGCTTTCATTGCTGATGCGCGGGCGCGCAGCGTGTTCCAGTCGCGGAACCCGTAGTATTCGGCGATCCGCTCCAGGGCGGCGCTGTGGCTGACAGGGCGGCCCTGGTTTTGCGTTTCTCTGCGCAAGAGGCGCGCTTCGGCCTTTAACTGGGACACAGAGGGGAGCGGTGATTGAGTCTGCATAGGTCTGCCTTTCGCAACGGGTGCGGTTGCCGATGCAGATAGGGCTCGCATTGCTATCCGGGCGTGCACCCAGGCGTCAGGAAAGATCCTTGTCCGGATTTCACCATGGCCGAAGGCCGCGAGCGGCAGGTATCCGGGACCTGTACCGCGATCTTTATCGGGATGGGGTTAACAAAGCAACTCCGGTCCGCTTCAGGCAGTGAGCTGGCTTCCAGCGCGGCCGGTGATCGCTGCAGTGACGATGCGGCCTTCCTCCTGGGCTGCGGCAAAACTCACCTCGGTGAATTGCTCGGTGCGGCCCATATGCGGGTTTTCCATCAGGATGCGGTGGGTCCGGCCGATCTGTTCAGCCAAATGCCGTTCCACCTGGGCGTCACCGGCGGCGCGCAGGCGGGCGGCGCGGTCCTTGATGACGTTGCCGTTCACTTGATTGGGAATCTTGGCGGCCGGGGTGCCTTCGCGTTTGGAGTAGGGGAACACATGCAGCCAGGTCAGGCCGCAGTCGGTAACCAGCTTCAGAGAGTTCTCGAAATGAGCATCGGTTTCGGTCGGGAAGCCTGCGATGATGTCGGCGCCAAAGGTCATTTCCGGGCGCAGGCGGCGGGCTTCTTCGCAGAAAGCGATGGCATCGTCGCGCAGGTGGCGGCGGGCCATGCGTTTCAGGATCAGATCATCGCCGTGCTGCAACGACAGGTGCAGATGCGGCATCAAGCGCGGCTCGGTGGCGATGGCCTGCATCAGGTTGTCGTCCGCCTCGATCGAATCGATGGAGGAGATGCGCAGGCGGGGCAGGTCCGGCACCAGTTTCAGGATCCGCATCACCAGATCGCCCAAGCGCGGCTGGGCGGGCAGGTCAGCGCCCCAGGAGGTGAGGTCCACGCCGGTCAGCACCACCTCGTTATAGCCTTTGTCCACCAGCCGCTTGATCTGGTCGATCACTACGCCTGCGGGCACCGAGCGGGAGTTGCCGCGGCCATAGGGGATGATGCAGAAGGTGCAGCGGTGGTCGCAGCCGTTCTGGACCTGAACATAGGCACGGCTGCGGGTGCCGAAGCCATCGATCAGATGGCCTGCGGTCTCGGTCACCGACATGATGTCGTCGACCTGAACCTTTTCGGTGGTTCCGATGAAATCAGGGCCTTTGGCGATGTCCTGCCAGGTTTGCGGCTGCATTTTTTCGGTGTTGCCGATAACGCGGGTGACTTCTTCCATCGCGGCGAAGGTTTCCGGCTCGGTCTGGGCGGCGCAGCCGGTGACGATGATCGGCGCTTCCGGATTTTCGCGGCGCAGCTTGCGGATTTCCTGACGCGCCTTGCGCACGGCCTCTGCCGTCACGGCGCAGGTGTTCACCACCACGGCGTTCTCCAGGCCTGCCTGCTGGCTCAGCTCCTTCATCGCCTCGGTTTCATAGGCGTTGAGGCGGCAGCCAAGGGTGGTGAATTTGGGTGCGTTCATCCCAGCGACTCCAGGAATTCGCGGGTGAAGCTGCCGTCGAAAACATGCATGGTGGGGCCGGTCATCCAGACGCCATCCTCTGCCCAGTCGATCCAAAGGGTGCCGCCGTCCAGATCCACCTGCACCTTGCGGCCTGTCAGCCCGCGCCGTGCCGCGGCAACGGCTGTTGCGCAGGAGGAGGAGCCGGAAGCCAGCGTGACGCCTACACCGCGCTCCCAGACGCGCATGCGGATGCGGTCGGGGCCGGTCACCTGGGCGACCTGCACATTGGTGCGCTGCGGATAAAGCGGATGGTGTTCATAGCGGGGGCCGAATTCTGCCAGCGGGATCAGCTCGGCATCCTCGACAAAGAAGGTGCAATGGGGGTTGCCCATGCCTGTGGCGGTCGGGGCGCCCTCGATCGGCAGCTCCAGCGTGTCCATCTCTTCAGCCAGCGGGATGTCCTGCCAGTCAAGCTGCGGTGCGCCCATATTGACCGAAGTGAGCCCGTTGCCGGCATCGCGGGCAAACAGGTCGCCGCGGTCGGTGGTCAGGTGCAGCTCAGGCTTGCCGCTTTCCAGGATCAGGTGGCGGGCAATGCATCGGGTAGCATTGCCGCAGGCGCCGGAGGTGGAACCGTCAGCGTTGTAGAAGGTCAGATGCGCGTCGCCCGTGCCGTTTGATATCACGGTCAGCTGGTCGAAGCCGACGCCGAATTGACGGTGCGCGATTCCCTTGGCCATTGCCGGAGTAATGGCAATATCCTGCGCGCGCGCGTCAACAACGACGAAGTCGTTGCCCAGCCCATGCATCTTCATGAAGGGGAGTGCGGTATCTGCCTTGGTGCTCATGGCGGGCATATAGACCCGGCACAGAAATGAATCCAGCCTTCGGTGAGAAAAGTTGAAAAAAGGGGTTGACCCTCTGACGTACTGGCCCTAGATACGCCGCCTATCGGGACAGCGAGACACACGCTGCCAAGCAGTTCCGAAGCGAAATAAGTGCTTGAACCCTCTGGGAAAAACACTTAGACAGCAACGAAGAAGTGGGCCGTTAGCTCAGTTGGTAGAGCAACTGACTTTTAATCAGTGGGTCGCAGGTTCGAATCCTGCACGGCTCACCACTTCCTCCAAAATCCACTGAAATTGATAAGCATCTGATCCCCGTTGGGGAATCGCGCTTGGACCGGCAGCTGCCGTGTTTTGTCCGGCGAAAGGGAGCAGGCCCGCGGGCCTGCCCGTGTTTGCCTCAGCGCTGGCGCAGGATGCCGAGGCCCTTGCGGCGGACCAGGCGGCGGCCTTTGACGGCTTCGCGGAAGACGATCAGCAGGCCGGCGCCGACGATCATCGACAGGCCGATCCAGGTGGCCATGCCGGGCAGGCTGCCAAAGATCATCCAGCCCCAGAACACGGACCACGGCAGGTAGGTGTATTCAAACGGGGTGACCACCGAGGCCTCGGCCAGCCGGTAGGCTTGGGAGAGCGCAAAGAAGCCGACGCCCGAGATGCCGCCAAGCGCTAGCAGCAACAGCCAGTCGCGCTGGCTGGGGGCGGCCCACTCGCGGTAAAGGAAGGCGAGGCTGGGGTGCGGGGATTCGGTCTGCAGATTTGAGAATATCAGGCCGAGGACGGCCCCTGCGGTGATGAAGAACACCAATGTAAACAGAGTCATGGAGCCGCCGTTGGTGCGCTTGCCCAGTTTACGGGTGGTGATGATCGAGACCGCATAGGCAACGGCCGCAAGAAGGGCGAGAACCGCTGCGGGCTCGAACACTCCGGCGCCGGGCTGCACGATCACCAGAACACCGGCCAGGCCGATGAAGACGGCAAACCAGCGGAACAGGCCGATCTTTTCGCCCAGGAAGACAGTGGCCAGCATGGTGACAAAGATCGGGGTGGAGAAGGTGATGGCGGCGGTCTCGGCCAGGCCGATGGCGGCCAGGGCCATGTAATAGACCAGGTAGGAGCTGAAGCCGGCAGCAGCCCGCAGGAGCTGCAGCGGGATCGAGCCCAGCCGCAGCGGCCAGAGGGTGCCGTCGAGCCAGGCAATGGCAGCCACGATCGGCAGCGCAAAGACGCCGCGCCAGAACACGATCTGATGCACCGCATAGCCGCCGCTGAGGCTTTTGATGATCACGTCCTGAATCGGAAACAGGGTGGTGGCCAGAAGCAGGAACAAAATCCCGGCCACGGGCCGGGAATCGGGGGCGTCCTGCACCTGGGGTGCCTGCGGGGCAAATTCCGGTGTGTTTGCTTCTGTGACAGCCATCGCGCGACTCCTCGTGTTGGAGGAACAGGCTGCCTGAGAAGGCGGCGGCTTCTGGCGGAACTGCGACAACAGCGTCGCTGGCAAGCGCATGGGTATGAAAATTCAAACCGTTACCGAACTGAAGCGGGGTTTACAGGGGCTGGCTTTGCAGGTCTGAGTTGGAGGAAAGCCAGGCGAAAGGAGATATTCAGATGGGTGAGGCTCTGTTTGCATTGCCGCAGGCGCCGGTGATTCCGGTGCAGGGGGAAACTGCAGGCTATCCTGTGGGACGGGTTTTCTGTGTCGGGCGCAACTATGCCGCCCATGCCGCCGAGATGGGCAATGAAGTGGACCGGGAGGCGCCGTTCTATTTCACCAAGGCAGCGGCCAACGCGGTTCTGACAGACACAGTTGTGCCCTATCCGCCGGGGACCGAGAACTTCCATTACGAAATGGAGCTGGCGGTGGCCATTGGCGCGCCGGTCTTCCGGGCTTCGCCCGAGGCGGCGCAGGCTTCTGTCTTTGGCTATTGCTGCGCGCTGGACATGACGCGGCGCGATTTGCAGATCCGCGAGCGGCAGAAGCAGCGGCCCTGGGATCTGGGCAAGGATCTGGAGAATGGCACGGTGCTGGCGCCGTTGACCCGGGCCGCGGACTGGGGCAGTCCCGCGGGGCAGCGGATCTGGCTGGAGGTGAACGGCGAGATCCGCCAGGATGCCTCGCTGGACGAGATGATTTGGTCTGTGGAGGAAATCATCTGCCACCTTTCAGGCTATTACCACTTGCGGCCTGGGGATGTGATTCTGACCGGAACACCGGCAGGGGTGGGACCGGTGCAAGGCGGCGACCGCATGCGCGGCGGTGTTGACGGGCTGGAACCGGTCGGGCTGTCCCTGACTGCTGCGGAATGACGCAAGGCGGTCGGCCGTCACGATTGTTGTTGCCATATGGCCGATTCGATATGTATCAATTTGGGTGTAAATGCGGGGGGCTTCGTAACATATAATCTTGTGAATTTGTCTGCAGACCTCATTTGCAGGCGTATTTCATGAGTGAAAAATGCATAATCTGCTGTTGATAGTTACAAACGCACCTAATAGCAGAGATGCACGCGGTTCGTTAAATGAACCTGAAACGGGGCTCTGACGGCAGAAACGGAAAGATTTTGGCCGGGTGCTGCAGCAATGTTGCGCAGAGTGGAAGCCCGGCAAGTGAATAGGTCAAAGGGAGGACGACATGACCACTCGGAGAAAGCTACTGGGCGCTGTAGGCGCGGCAGCCGTCGCAGCGATGTGCGCGGCACCGGCATTTGCCCAGGAAGTCACCCTGAAACTGCACCAGTTCCTGCCGGCGCAGGCCAATGTGCCGAAGCTGATCCTGGATGTCTGGGCCGATAACGTCGAGGAATCCTCGGGCGGGCGCATCAAGGTCGACCGGTTCCCGTCGATGCAGCTGGGCGGCAAGCCGCCGGAGCTGATGGACCAGGCCATTGATGGCGTGGCGGATGTTGTCTGGACCGTGGTCGGCTATACCCCGGGCCGCTATCCTTCGACCGAAGTGTTCGAACTGCCCTTCATGATGACCAACGCACGCGCGGTGTCGCATGCCTATTGGGAAATGTTCGAAAAGCACATGAAGGACACCGAGTTCAAGGATGTGCACATCCTGGGCACCTGGGTGCACGGACCCGGCATGATCCACACTTCGGACCCGGTGGAAGCGCCTGAAGATCTGGAAGGCATGAAAATCCGCGGTGGCGGCCGCTCGGTCAACGCGCTGCTGACCGAACTGGGTGCAACCCCGGTTGGCATGCCGGTTCCGGCGGTTCCGGAAGGCCTGTCCAAAGGTGTGATCGACGGCACCACCATCCCGTGGGAAGTGACCGCGGCGCTGAAGGTTCCGGAACTGGTCGAAAACCACACCGAGTTCACTGGCAAGGCGCTGTATACCCTGACCTTCGTGCTGGCGATGAACAAGGACAAGTACGAAAGCCTGCCGGATGACTTGAAGAAGGCCATCGACGACAACTCCGGTCTGGAGTTCTCGGTCTTTGCCGGCGGCACCCAGGCGGATTCCGACGGCCCCTCGCGCGAAATGGCGCTGGATCTGGGCAACAACGTCATCACCCTGGACGCCGAGCAGACCGCCCTGTGGCGCGAGCGTGCGCAGCCGATCTATGACAAGTGGATCGCTGACATGAACGAAAAAGGCATCGACGGTGCCGCACTGATCGAAGAGGCCAGCGGCCTGATCGAGAAATACACGCCGCAGTATCAGTAAGGCGTTTTGATTGATAAAGGTGAAGGGCCGCGCGGCATTGGCACTGCGGCCCTTCGCACACCGGAATAAGGCAACATTACCATGCACAAGCTCATGATGCGGCTGGCCAAGGCCATGGCCTACCTGGGCGGTGCGGTCCTCACTCTCCTGATCATTCTGACATGTGTTTCGATCGCAGGGCGGCTGCTGAACGGGCTGTTCCATGGCGATCTGATGGAGCGGATTGCGCCTGGGTTTTCGAGATGGATGACGGGCTGGGTCGGCCCCGTGAACGGCGACTTTGAGCTGGTCGAGGCAGGCGTGGCCTTTGCCATCTTCGCCTTCCTGCCGCTGTGCCAGATTACTGCGGGCCATGCCTCGGTGGATGTGGTGGCCAATGCTTTTCCACGCGGGGTGAAACGGTTCCTTCGGATGGTGACCGAGCTGCTGTTTGCGGCCGTTCTGATACTGATCGCCTGGCGTTTGGGCGCCGGTCTGGCCGGCAAGTATTCCAACGGCGAGACCTCCTTCCTGCTCGAGTTCCCGGTCTGGTGGGCCTACGCCATCAGCATGGTGGCAGCAGTCGTGGCCGCCATCGTGGGCATCTACATGGGTGCGGTGCGCACCATTGAATTCTTTACCGGCCGCATCCTGGTTTGGGACGGCGTGGAGGGCGAAACGTGACGGCTCTTGAGATTGGCATCGCCTCCTTCCCGGTCCTGATGCTGCTGATTTTCCTGCGGGTGCCGATCGGGCTCTCGATGTTCCTGGTCGGGCTTGGAGGGCTGATCTGGGTGACCGACGGCACCCAAGTGGCCTTCGGGCGGCTGAAAAGCGAGACCTATACGACGTTTTCCTCTTATTCGCTGACCATCGTGCCGATGTTCCTGCTGATGGGGCATTTTGCAACGCTGGGCGGCATGTCGACAGCGCTGTTCAAAGCCGCCGAAGGGTTCCTGGGGCACCGCAAGGGCGGGGTGGCAATGGCCTCCATCGGTGCTTGTGCGGGTTTTGGCGCGATCTGCGGCTCGTCGCTGGCGACCGCGGCCACCATGGGCCGCGTAGCGCTGCCGGAGCTGAAGCAATACGGCTATGCCGGCGGCTTCTCCACCGCAACGCTGGCGGCGGGTGGCACGCTCGGCATTCTGATCCCGCCCTCTGTGGTGCTGGTGATCTATGCGATCCTGACCGAGCAGAACATCGCCAAGCTGTTCCTGTCGGCCTTCATCCCGGGCCTGCTGGCGGCATTGGGCTATGTGATTGCGATCTCTATCTATGTCCGCCTGTTCCCGGAAAGCGCGGGCACCCGTCCGCCGGTACCCTGGGCCGAGCGCTTTGCCGCGCTGTTCCATGTCTGGCCAGTGCTCCTGGTTTTCGGCCTGGTTGTCGGCGGCATTTATCTCGGCTGGTTCACCCCGACCGAGGGTGCGGCCGTGGGCGCCTTTGGCACCGGGCTGATTGCCTGGATGAACGGCGGGCTGAACCGCGAAACCCTGGGTGAGAGTTTCATGGTCACCGCGCGTTCTACCGCGATGATCTTCTTCATTGTGCTGGGTGCGGGGTTTTACAACGGCTTCCTGGCGCTGACAAAAGTGCCGCAGGAGCTGGCTGATTTCGTAGTCAGCCAGGGCCTCAGCCCCTGGGTGGTGCTGACGCTGATCCTGGCCTTCTATCTGGTGTTCGGCTGCCTGATGGACTCGCTGTCGATGATCCTGCTGACCATCCCGATCTTCTTCCCGGTGATCTCGGCGATGGATTTCGGCCTGCTGTCCCTGCCCGCAATGCAAGCGGATGCGGCGATGGAGGTGCTGAAGGCCGGCGTGCCCGAGGGCATGGGCACTGAGATGCTGGCCTCGATCAAGGACGCCATTGCAGCCGGTGCTGAGCTCACCCGTGAGCAGATGAAAGAGCTGGGCATCCGGGTGACCGAAGGCCGAGTGAACCGGATCGAGGCGGAATATGTCGCCATCTGGTTCGGGGTCCTGGTGCTGATCGTGGTGGAGGTCGGGTTGATCACCCCGCCGGTCGGCATGAACCTGTTCATCATCAATGCGATGGACCGAAAGACCAAGATGATCGACACCTACAAGGCGGTGATGTTCTTTGTCGCCTCCGACATCATCCGGGTGATTATCCTGGTCGCCTTCCCGGTGATCACGCTGCTCCCCTTGATGCTGACACAGTAAGACATTCTGCCTCTTCCTGGCTTGCCCGGGGAGAGGCGGCTTCCGGGCCTATGCAGGAAATCGAAATATTTTGTGACATAGGCTTGGATTGACCTGAATCACCTTTCCGGGTTGGGCTTACCGGAACACGCCGCAGCAAATGGGGAGACCCGCCATGCAGATCAGCCGCAGCAAATCCACCGCGCCCCGTGTCAAAGCGCTGGCGACGGAAGTTTCCGAATTGCAGGGGCCCTGTGTCGGCTGCACCAATTGCGTCGGCCTGTGCGACGCGCTGATTGACACGCTGGTGCTGCCGGACCTGATCCTGTCGCGCAAGCGCAGCAGTACCTAGCGCAGCTGTCTACAGGCGCAGCCAGCCATCAGAGAAGACGACGCTGGCAACGCCGGCAAAGCGCGCCATACGGTCCAGCTCTGCCTCCAGCCGCCTGGTGCGGGCGGCAGACCATTTCACATCCTGCTCCGGCCAGACGGCGGTGACGCGCAGGATATCCGCGTCGCGCTCAGCTTTCATATCAATACGGCCCGCCAGCCGCGCGCCTTCCATCAGCGGAAAGACGTAATAGCCGTACTGCCGTTTGGGAGCCGGGGTGAAGACTTCGATCCGGTAGTGAAAGCCGAACAGCCGCTCGGCCCGTTTGCGGTCGCGCAGAGCCGGATCAAAGGGGCTCAGCACCCGCATCCGCCCAGGGGCCGGTCCCAGTTCTGCAGCGGCCTCACCCGTGCCGGGGCGGGCGAACACCCTGCGCAGTTTTCCGTCCGCCTGCTCGACTTCGATCTCTTCCAGCTCTCCCAGACGCAGCTGCCCGGCGCACCAGGCCTTGGCCTCAGCCGCAGAAGCGGTGTCCCAGAAGGCGGCCAGCTCGCCGGATGTGGCAAAACCCAGGCGGTCCAAGGCGGCTGAGCAGAGCCAGTTGACTGTCGCCTGTGTATCGCAGGGAAGGCGCCCAGGGCAAAGATGCTCCTCGATCACCCGTTCTGTCAGGTCATAGCGTTTCTGAAAACCCTCGCGCCCGATGACGGTCAGCGCGCCGGAGCGCCAGAGATACTCCAGCGCGGTCTTGGACGGATGCCAGTCCCACCAGCCGCCAGAGCCCTTCTTTTCATCCTTGCCCACGTCGGATGAGCTGATCGGCCCGTGATCGCGCACATGGTTCAAGACGGTCTCGAACCGCGCCTCAAACCCGTCGCGCCGCCAGTTGCGCCAGCGTTTGCGCAGCATCTCGGTATCGCGCAGGAACCGCAGATGCCAATGGGGGTAAAACGCCATCGGGATCATCGCGGCGTCATGGGTCCAGTGCTCAAACAGCCCGCGGTCCCGTTCATAGAGCTGCTTCAGGTGCTTGGAGCGGTAGCCTGGCCGCCGTGAATAAAGGATCACATCATGCGCGCGCGCCACCGTGTTGATGCTGTCGAGCTGCACAAATCCCAGCCGCTGGATCAGCGTCAGCAGATCGGCCCCCTTGGCCGGCCCTGCGGGTTGTTCCAGCAGCGCGTGGCGGTCCAGAAACAGCCGCCGCGCAGTTTGGTTGTCCAGCCGTTGCAGCGCCATCAGCGGCGTTTCAGCGTATCGCCATAAGAAATGGTCGGTGTCAGCGTCACATGCTGCTCCAGCTCAGCGTCCGGATCCTCCAGCTGCGCGGCGATGATTTCAGCAGCCTTTCTGCCGATCTCCTGGCGGCAGGCGTCCATGGTTGCCAGCTTGCGCGGCAGGCCCTGCAGCAGTTCGACCCCGTTGAAGCCGGCCAGGCCGATCTGGCCAGGAACATCGATCCCTTTCTCCAGCAGGTACAAGAGCCCGCCGGCTCCGATCATGTCGTTGGAGAAATAGAGGAAATCCAGCTCTGGCGAGCGTTCCAGCATCGCCTGGGTCATTTCGCGCCCCTTTGCCAGCGCCGAGCCGCCGGAATAGAACTCGCGGTCCTCGATCTCGACGCCTTCCTTGGCTAGCGCCTCGGTGAAGCCTTCAAAGCGTTTCCGGGCCCGGTGGTCCAGCGGCATCTTGGTGCCCATGAAGCCGATGTGCTGATAGCCCGCCTTCAGGATCGCCTTGGCCATTTCCCGGCCTGCCCGGCGGTGCGAAATGCCGACCATCGAATCCACGGGCTTGCCATCCGTATCCATGATTTCCACAACCGGGATACCAGCGTTGTTCAGCATCGCGCGGGCTGCATCCGTGTGCTCAAGCCCCGCGATGATCACACCGGAGGGGCGCCACGAGAGCATCTCGTACAGCACCTTTTCCTCTTTTTCAGGCTTGTAGTCGGTAACGCCGACCACAGGCTGCAGTTCGGTGTTTTCCAGCACCTTGTTGATACCGGTCAGCACCTCGGGAAAGACCATGTTGGACAGCGACGGGATGATCACCGCAACCAGATTCACCCGGTTCGAGGCCAGCGCGCCGGCAATTTTGTTGGGCACATAGCCCAGCTCCTTGGCGGCGCTCAGCACCTTGGTGCGGGTTTTCTCCGACACGTCCCCGCGGTTGCGCAGCACACGGCTCACAGTCATTTCGGAAACACCGGTTGCTTCGGATACATCGCGAAGGGTGAGCGGGCGCTTGCTGTCCGTGGTCACGTTCCTGAGCCTCTTGTTACTGCTGTTTGCAACGTTAGCGCAGACACCGGATGCTGCACAATGGAAACTGAGCGCGGCAAAACGGCTTTCGCCTGCGCCCATCCCATTGTGATCGCAGGAGGGATTTGCTATCGCGTTAAAGTGCGCGGCCCCGTGGCTCAACTGGATAGAGCAGCCCCCTCCTAAGGGGCAGGTTGCAGGTTCGAATCCTGCCGGGGTCGCCAATGGAAACAATCACTTAGCTTTGGTTGAAATTGGAAAATCCTCCAGTGCGGAACGAAACTCGGAGCTAAACTGTGCGATTACGCCCTGCCAGGCCGCCTGATCAATAGAGCATCAGGGATGCCTGCCAGGCGCACTCGAGCTTTGCTGAAGCACTCATGTCGCTTTGTTTGGCCGAACCAAAGGCGGCATGAACACCAAACTGCACGCCATCTGCGACAGCCGAGGGCGGCTGCTCAACTTGTTCGTTACGGCAGGACAGGTCAGCGGCTGCATCGGCGCAGGGGCGTTGTTGACCAGCTTGCCAGATGTCGACTGGCTGCGCGGAGACCGCGGCTAAGAGGCCGGTTGGTTCCGGGAAGCGTTGAAAACTCAGAGGATACTCCATGGCCGGAAGCATCAAAAGAAGCTGGTGAAATACGGCAAGCGCCGCAATCGGACCGAAAACATGTCCGGCAGGCTGAAGGACTGGCGGCTCGATACGATAGATCCCCGAAGGTCATCTTCTCAGCAAACACGGCCGCACTCGTCACATACTGGCTATGTGTCCTGAGCCTAGAACGCACAGGAGACGAGACACTTGACTCAGAATTTCCGTTTTGCCATTCAGCCAAAGTGACCGGTTCCGCGAGTGTTTCAATGCGCAGCGGAAGAAATAGGGAACACGGTGCGGCGTACCCAAAAGGGACCAAATCCGTGACTGCCCCCGCAACTGTGAGCGGTGAGTGACGCTGAATAAGCCACTGGGATCGATCCCGGGAAGGCCAGCCGAACCAGGACCCGCGAGTCAGGAGACCTGCCGGACACGGGGATTGAGACTCCGCTTGCGGGGTGTCGGCCCTTTTCCACCGGACGCCGGGGTGCGCGTCTGGCGCGACGGCCGTTCCGGCCATCCCGTGCCACTGATCCCCGTTGTTCATTCCTGATTGCAGGTGCGCCTGCGTCGTCGAATGAGGACGAAATGAAACTGAACTACCTGGCCGCTGCTCTGGCCGTTTCCCTGCCGGTAACCGCATCGGCGCATTTCCAGCTGAACTACACCGAAAACGCGCTGATCGAGAAGCCCGGCGACGTGCCGATGGGCCTGGTGTTCTGGCACCCGATGGCCAACGGCCATGCCATGGACATGGGCAAGCCGGAAGAGTTTTTCATGATCCACAAGGGCGAGAAAATCGACCTGTCGGACCGCCTGGAGCCCGCCACCTTTAAAGGTGTTGAGAACGAAGCCTCTGCTTACAAGGCGTCCGTTCCGGTGAAGCGCTCCGGCGACTATGTCGTTGTGACCGTGCCCGCGCCTTATTACGAGGAAAGCGAGGACATCTACATCCAGCAGATCGCCAAGGTTGTGCTGAACCGCAACACCCTGCCCACCGACTGGGACCAGCCGGTTGGCCTGGCCACCGAGATCCTGCCGCTGAACAAGCCTTACAACGTCATCGTCGGCTCCACCTTCTCGGGCCAGGTTCTGGCAGACGGCAAGCCGGTTGCCGGTGCCGAAATCGAGATTGAATTCATGGCGGCCGAGCCGGACCTCGAGAAGTTCTCGACCACCAGCCCCACCGTGGGCGAGATGCCGGGCGGTGCGATTGTGGCCATTGCCGACCAGAACGGCGTGTTCTCCTTTGGCATTCCGAAAGCCGGTTACTGGGGCTTCGCCGCTCTGGGCTCCGGCCCGGCGACCGAGCACGAGGGCAAGGAGCTCAGCCAGGATGCTGTGCTGTGGATCCACGCTGAAGAGCTGAAGTGAGACTGACCCTATGCATATCGTAGACGGCGCACTGTCGAACCCGGTTGTGATCGGCGGCGCGGTTGCCGCCGTCGGCGGTATTGCCATGGGGCTGCGCAGCCTGCCGCTGGAGCGTATTCCGGCGGCGGGGGTGCTTTCGGCGAGTTTCTTTGTGGCCTCGCTGATCCATGTCCCGATCGGGCCGAGTTCGGTCCACCTGATCCTGAACGGGCTGGCCGGGCTGGTGCTGGGCTGGGCTGCCTTCCCGGCTCTGTTTGTCGGTTTGCTGCTGCAGGCGGTGTTCTTTGGCTTTGGCGGGCTCACCGTTCTGGGCGTGAATGCCGTCAACATCGCTCTGCCCGCGGTTCTGGTCGGGCTGATGTTCCGGCCGCTGTTGGCGCGGGGCTCACCGCTGCAGGGCGCGATCTGGGGCGGCATCGGCGGTGGCCTTGCCATTGCTGCCACAACCCTCGCCGTAGCGGTGTCGCTGATGCTGTCCGGTGACGAGTTCATCCTGGCCGCAAAACTGGTGTTCTTCTCCCATATCCCGGTGATGGTGATCGAAGCGCTGCTGTCGGGCGCAGCCATTTTCCTGGCCCGGCGGGTGAAGCCCGAGCTGTTCATCGACACAAAAGGAAGCCTGGCATGATCCGCGCCTGCGTTCTGTTCCTGGCGCTGCTGGCACCGCTGCCGGCCCTAGCGCATAACGTGATCTCCTCGGTGTTCCCATCGGGGTCGGATATCGAGGGCGAAGTGGGGTTTTCTAACGGCGACATGGCCGCGGACCTGCTGATCGAGGTGTTTGACGCGGCCGGCGCCAAGCTGGGCGAAACCAGGACCGATGCCGACGGTTTTTTCCTGTTCACCCCGGCATCGCCGGTCACGCATGTCTTCCGCGGCGATCTGGGCGCGGGCCATGTCGCGGAGATCAGGATGGAGGCTGCAGAAGTGGCGCAGATTATGGGCGAAAGCCCGATTGAGACGGCACCTGCAGCAACCGGCACCACTGCCCCGGCGGCAGCTGCCGGCCTGTCCGACCAATCCCGCGCCGAGCTGGCACGGATGCTGCGCACCGAGCTGCGGCCGCTGCGCCAGGAACTGACCGCGTTCAAGAATAAGTCGGACTTTCAGTCCATTCTAGGCGGCATCGGCTATATTTTCGGCCTGTTCGGGCTGGGCTTTTATATCGCCGCCCGGCGCAAGATCGGAAGCAGCGCATGACCTATGTGCTGACAGGCAATGACAAGCCGATTGGCGGCTTTGGCGGCTTTCGCGCGAAGGTCACGAGTCTCGATCCGAGGATGCGCATCGTGATGACCGCCGTCTACGCGGTGGTGGTTGTTTCGCTCAGCAGCCTTTGGGTGCTGACGGCGGCGCTTGGCCTGTCGCTGTGGCTGCTGGCATTCTCCGGCCTGCCGCCGCGCAAGACGCTGAAGCGGATGGCGATGATGGACAGTTTCATCATCTTTATGCTGCTGATGCTGCCCTTCACGATTCCCGGTACTCCGGTGTTTTCCCTTTGGGGGCTGGAGGCGAGCTGGGAGGGCCTGCGCCGCGCGGTGGAAATCGCCCTGACTGCCAATGCGGTCATTCTGGCGGTGATGACCCTGGTCGGATCCATGGAACCTGTCACCATGGGGCACGCGCTGTTTGCCCTGAAAACCCCTGAGCGGCTGGTGCATCTGATGATGTTCACCATCCGCTACATCGACGTGCTGCGCGAGGAGTACCAGCGGCTGCGCACCTCGATGAAGCTGCGCGGCTTCCGCCCCGGCACCAACTGGCACACCTACCGCAGCTATGGCTTTCTGGTCGGCATGATGCTGGTGCGCGCCATTGAACGCTCGGAACGCATTCTGGCGGCAATGAAATGCCGCGGATTCACAGGGCGCATCCTCCTGCTGGAGGATTTCCGTTTCAGCCGCTCCGATCTGCTTTTTTCCCTGGCACTCTCTGCCGCGCTTGCCGCCCTGGTCTGGGCCGAGGTTTCCTATGCCGCTTCTTGAGCTGACCGACATCCGCTTTGCCTATCCCGGGCTTGACCCGGTGCTGGACGGCGCCTCGATGCGGCTGGAAGCCGGCGAGCGGCTGTCCATTGTCGGTCCGAACGGGGCCGGCAAATCGACGCTGCTGAAGATTATCATGGGGCTGCTTGCCCCCAATGGCGGCAGCGTCAGTGCCTTTGGCAAGCGCTGCGCTGAAGAGGCCGATTTCCACGCCATGCGCCGCCGCGTAGGCCTGGTCTTCCAGGATGCTGACGACCAGTTGTTTTGCCCGACGGTAGCCGAGGATGTGGCTTTTGGCCCGCTAAATCTTGGTAAATCCAAACAAGAGGCGCTGGCAATCGTTGACGATGTGCTGACCCGTTTGGGATTGATGCATCTGCGCGACCGGGTTACCCACAAGCTGTCAGGCGGAGAGAAGCGGCTGGTGACGGTGGCCACTGTACTGGCAATGGAGCCTGAGGTGCTCATTCTTGATGAGCCAACCAACGCACTGGACCCGGTCAACTACGCGCAGCTGATTGACATTTTACAAGGTCTTGATCAGGCGATCTTGCTAGTCAGTCATGACCCGGAATTCCGCGCCCAAATTGCCCCTGCAGGTTATCACTTGATTGAGCGGAACCTCGCAAGGTTTTAGGAAATTCACCCAATTGAGGGGCTCTGAACGGTAATCTACTTGCGAAGGTCCCGTGGTCGGCACAGCTCGATTCGGCGATATGGCAAAAATTGTCGCTGCTGTCTCCAAGGATCCGAGTCGCAGTCCCTTTGGGGGAGAATGATTATATATCTGTTTGGGCTTCAATGGTGCCCATTTAAGGAGAATTGCCACACAGCTTCGGGGATGAAGAAGTGCGGCGGCAGGCCGGGGGGCTGATGATTGCCCGGCTCGCAAAGGCATATGGGAGGGTATGCTCTTTTGTTTGTAACCCCTTGCTCTGCAGTCAGGGACACCACCTCCTAAGGGGCAGGTTGCTGGTTCGACTCCTGCCGGGGCCGCCAGTTGTTCTTCTATAGGTGATGTGCAGGACTGGCTGTGCGGCTTGTCATTCCGGCATGGAATGAGCGCAGAACGCAATCTCATTGGCCTTGCCGGTCGGGGTCGCGGATAAATGCAGCAGCATTCTTTCCAAGGAGGCCGCATGGACCGCGCTCAGATCGTGCATCAGAATTTTCTTGACCGGGTCGCTGCAGAGGATTTTCCGGCGGGAGTTCCTCCGGCCGGGCCGCTCGCGTCTGCCGAGGCAGTTGCGGCCTACCGTGCCCAAGTGCTGAGCCGGGCTCTGGACCTGACCAGCCGGTCGATGCAGAAAGCCGGGGAAGGTTTCTATACTATTGGCTCTTCAGGCCATGAGGGGATGGCGGCTGTGGCGCGTGCTCTGCGCCCCACCGACATGGCTTTCCTGCATTACCGGGATGCGGCGTTTCAGATTGCCCGCGCCGATCAAGTGCCGGGGCAGCGGATTGCCTGGGACATGCTGCTGTCCTTTGCCTGTTCCAGCGAAGACCCGACATCCGGCGGGCGGCACAAGGTGCTGGGCTCCAAGGAATTGATGATCCCGCCGCAGACCTCGACCATTGCCTCGCATCTGCCAAAGGCGGTGGGGGCAGCCTATTCCATCGGTGCAGCGAAGCGGCACAAGCCGGAGCATCAGGTGCTGCCGGAGGATGCCATTGTCATGTGCTCCTTCGGGGATGCCTCGGCCAACCACTCGACCGCGCAGGGGGCGATCAATACCGCGGGCTGGACCTCGGTGCAGTCGACGCCGCTGCCGCTGCTGTTTGTCTGCGAGGACAATGGCATCGGGATCTCGGTGAAGACGCCGAAAGGCTGGATCGAGGCGTCGATGGCCGGGCGGCCCGGCATCAAGTATTTCAAGGCAGACGGGCTGGATATCTACAACGCTTTTCAGGTGGCGCAGGAGGCGGCGGACTATGTACGCACGCGCAGGAAGCCGGCCTTTCTGCATCTGCGCACGGTGCGGCTTTACGGCCATGCCGGGGCGGATGTGCCGACCACCTATATGAGCAAAGCCGAGGTGGAGGCGGACGAGGCCAATGATCCGCTTCTGCATTCGGTGCGGCTGATGGCGGCGGCTGGCGCGCTGCGCCCCGATGAAGCGCTGAAGATCTATCAGGACACTTGCGCCCGGGTGGAGCGGATCCGGGCCGAAGCGGTGACGCGGCCGCATCTGAATACAGCCAGTGATGTTGCGGCCAGCCTGATCCCGCCGAAGCGGGAATGCGCCCCAACCAATGGCCCGAGTGCAGAGGCGCGGGCAGCGGCCTTTGGCAGCGACACGCGGGCGATGGAGGAGCCGCAGCCGATGTCGCGCCTGATCAACTGGGCGCTGACCGATCTGATGCTGGAGCATGGCGAGATCATCATGATGGGCGAGGATGTGGGCCGCAAGGGCGGGGTGTACGGCGTCAGCCAGAAGCTGCAGCAGCGGTTTGGTCCGGACCGGGTGATCGATACCCTGCTGGATGAGCAATCGATCCTGGGGCTGGCGATCGGCATGGGGCACAACGGGTTCCTGCCGGTGCCGGAGATCCAGTTCCTGGCCTATCTGCACAATGCTGAGGACCAGTTGCGCGGCGAGGCGGCGACGTTGCCGTTTTTCTCCAACGGGCAGTTTTCCAACCCGATGGTGCTGCGGATTGCCGGGCTGGGATATCAGAAGGGGTTTGGCGGCCACTTCCACAACGACAACTCGCTGGCGGTGCTACGCGACATTCCGGGTCTGGTGATTGCCTGCCCCTCGGACGGGGCCGAGGCTGCGATGATGATGCGCGAGGCGGTGCGGCTGGCGCGCGAGGAGCAGCGGGTGGTGGTTTTTGTCGAGCCGATTGCGCTCTATCCGATGAGGGACCTGCATGAGGCGAAGGACGGCGGCTGGATGCGCAGCTACCCGTCGCCGGACCGGCGGATTGGACTGGGTGAGGTTGGTGTGCATGGCGGCGGCACCGATCTGGCGATTGTGACCTATGGCAATGGGCGGTATCTCTCCACCCAGGCGCAGGCAGAGCTGGCGGTACAGGGTGTGGATGCGCGGATCGTGGACCTGCGCTGGCTGGCGCCTTTGCCGGAGGCCGCGCTGCTGCAAGCGGTTCAGGGCTGCAAACATGTGCTGATTGTCGATGAATGCCGCATCACCGGCAGCCAGTCGGAAGCGCTGATGGCGCTGTTTGCGGAGCAATCCGGCATTCCTACGGCGCGGATTGCGGCCAGTGATTGTTTCATCGCAACAGGGCCGGCCTATGGCGCCACGCTGCCCTCCAAGGACAGCATTGTTGAGGCGGCACTGAAGCTGGCAGGAGGCAAATCATGACCCGCACCGCTGTTCTGATCTGCCCGGGCCGGGGCACCTACAACAAGGCTGAGCTTGGCTATCTGCACCGTTTCCATGCGGACAAGGCTGCGCTTTTTGCGGATTTTGATGCGCAGCGCAGGGCCGCCGTGCAGGAGGAAGTCACGGCTCTTGATGGCGCTACCCGGTTTTCGGTGTCGAAGTATTCCCGCGGGGATATTGCCTCGCCTTTGATCTATGCTTCAGCTCTGGCGGACGCGCAGTCCTTGGCGGAGGACATCGAGGTGGTTGCGGTCACCGGCAATTCGATGGGCTGGTATATCGCGCTGGCGGCCGCCGGGGCGCTGAGCGCGGCAGATGGGTTCCGGGTAGTGAACACCATGGGAACCTTGATGCAGGAGCAGCTGATTGGCGGCCAGCTGGTTTACCCCTTTGCCGGGGCGGATTGGCAGAACGATCCTGTGCGAAAATCGGAGCTGTTGGCGCTGGCAGCTGAGATCGATGTGCGTGAGGGGCATGACCTGGCTCTGTCGATCGATCTGGGCGGGATGCTGGTGCTGGCCGGCAACGAGGCCGGACTGGCAGCGTTTGAGGGGGCGGTGCCTGTGGTGGACGAGCGCTTCCCGATGCGGCTGGCTAATCACGCGGCCTTTCACACGCATCTCCAGGCGCCGGTCGCGGCAGAAGGGCGCAAGCGGCTCCCGGCAGAGGCCTTCCGCCAGCCGCAGGTTCCGCTAATTGACGGGCGCGGGCAGATCTGGTGGCCGGGGGCAACAGATACGGAAGCGCTCTGGGACTACACGCTGGGGCATCAGGTGGTGGAGCCTTATGATTTCACCCGCGCGGTGCAGAATGCGGCCTTGGAGTTTGCGCCGGACCTGTTCATCGTGACCGGCCCCGGCACCACGCTGGGCGGCGCGGTGGCGCAATCGCTGGTGCACTGCGGCTGGCAGGGGATATCTGGCAAGGCAGCATTCAAGGTGCGGCAGGCGGAGGCGCCGCTGCTGGTGTCGATGGGGGATCCGGCGCAACGCGCTTTGGTGGCGGGTTGAACCTGCCGCAAGGGGAGAGGCTCCCGCGCCTGTTGCCTGCATCGGAGATGCCGGCAAAGCAGCCTTGGGCGTGGCCCTGCCCTGCGGGCAGGGGGGAAGATTTCTGCTGAGAAGGCCTTCAGGGGCAGGTTTGCCCTGAAGGCCGATGCCGATTGTGGAGGGTTCAGCCCCGCCTCAAGGGTGAACCGCGCTTTCGCGCGGCGGCTGCGCCGCCCTTGACCCGGGACTGAACGGCAGAGGGGCTATTCCGCGGCGGCTTGCGGTTCCCTTGCGGCTGGGACCGCAAAGCAGGTAACGGGCTGGGAGACATTGTGCAGGCTGACGGCTCCTAGCGAAACGCCTTGGGACGGGTCGCTCAGGATGTCGCGGCTGACGACCACCGGATAGTTCACGGTCTTGCCGTAGTCGCCGAGGCGGGCGGCGATATTGGCGGCCTGGCCGATCACCGTGAAGTCGAGCCGCTCGCGCGAACCCACGTTGCCGTAAGTCACCCGCCCATAGGCGATGCCGATGGCGGCCTCGCAGCGGTGGCCATCCGGCTGATGGGCGATCTCTTCCAGCCGGGCGACGATGGTGCGGGCGCTGTCCAGTGCCTGCTGCCGGGCCTTGGCAGGGTCGCTGCCGGCCGGGAACACGGCCAGCACAGCGTCGCCGATGAACTTCAGCACTTCGCCGCCGTGATCATGCACGATGGTCGAGGCGGTCTCGAAGAACTGGTTCAGGAGCGCGATATAGTCCTGGCGGCCCAGCTGCTCTTCCAGCCTTGTGGAGCCGCGCAGGTCGCAGAACATGATGGCGGCGTCGATCTCGTCGCCGTCGCCGCGGCGGATCTCTCCGCCGAGCACCCGGGCGCCGGTGCGTTTGCCCACATAAGTCTCCAGCAGCGATTGGGCGTTTTCACGCTGCATAAAGATTTCGTAGTAACGGGCGATCACGTCGGAACATTCAAAGATCAGCCCCAGGTTGGCGGTGGAGAAGCCGTTGGGGTGGTTACTGGTGAGGGTCAGCACATTGATGCGCCCGTCGGAGAAGCGCAGCGGCATGGCGACATAGTCGGTGGCGCCTTCCTTGCGCAGGTCTTCAAGGATCGGGAAGGCATCCTCCGAGCGGCAGCAGCCGAGCCGGTGGCGCACGCCGCCCAGACCGTTGGAGACATGGCGCAGCGGGCTGTTCTGATACGCGGGGTGGTCGTGGATCTCATACGATGGCGCGTAGGTGGTGACTTCGCCAGTCTTCTTCTGCCAGATGAAATTCTTGCCGGCGATCAGCGGGTGCAGCGACCAGGCCATGACGGACAGGCGCGACAGGTAGATGCCCTGTTCGACAAATTTTTCCGCTAGGGCGGCGGTCAGCTCTTCGGGGGTTGGTACCAGCGCGGCGTCGCGCAGCAGCCAGTCGATTACCGGGCCGGAGATATTGCCGTAGTCCGGCATTTCAACCGTGTTGCTGCCCAGATCGAACTCTGCGCCGGCGCCGGGCATGAAGCCGATGTGGCCTGTAATGGCCGATGCTTCTGGCATGGCTTCCTCGTAGGCCCAGACACCGTTCTGCACCCCGTCACCGGGCAGCAGGATGTCGCGGTAGCTGGCGGTGCCTTTGAACGGGCAGAAGGTCTGCAGGTCCGTATGGGAAGAGAGAGGTGCCGTTACGTCTTCGGCCGGGAAGTAGATCGCGGGCGGCAACCGGGTTTCATACATCACCTTGGCGCGGCTGCTTTGCGCCAGGATGGTGCCATTGCGCCGGGCCGTGATCTGGCCTTGCAGCGGCTCAACAATGATGCCGTAGCCTTGCCGCCGTTTTTGCACCTGAGTGTCCATCCCCGAGGTCCTTGTTCCTGTGCCGATACATGCCAAAACCAGGACCGGCCGGCTTGGGCCGGTTCTGAGCTATGTGGGGTCTTGAGGAGGGAATTCCAGAGCCGAACACAGGATATTGAGCAATGCGGAGCGATGATACCCCGGTGTCAGACCATGCGGATCACGTCCTTGCTGATCGACAGCACATAACCGCGTTTGGCGATGTTCTTGACCAGCAGCTCGCTGACCATCTGGTTGCCCAGGGTGTCGCGCAAGCGCTTGATGCGGGTGGCGCCGGCGGCTTCCTCGCAATCGGCGGAAGCGCGGCCGGAGATAACCGCCTCAATCTCGGCCCCTGACAGCACGTCATCGTCCAAACGGGCTTCGGCGAGGACGGAGAGCGTTTCCATTGCAGCCGGTGTCAGCTTGAACCCCATGTTGTTAAGGTAGACGGTGTTCTCGTCCCGGCTGATCAGCAGCTCGGTGACCTGAATGCCCGCCCGCTCGATCTGAGCCATGCGGCGGTTCAGCATCACCAGCATGCCCAGCACCGTCAGCGCCGCCACCATCATCGCGGTGGCAAAGACCAGGAGCACAAAGATCACCATCCGGTAGCTGGTCAGCGTGTCGGCAAAGGCGGTGCCGGACTGCGCCAGGATCTCCAGCAGCTTGATCTCGGCCTGGGTGGTCAGGTCGTTTTCGATGAACAGCTGCTCAACGCGGGCATTGAATGCGTTGGCATCAGGCAGCGTCAGCAAGAGGACCGTGCCGGCAATCACCAGCAGCGCGACAATGGCGGCGATGCCAAGCGCGATCACCCGGCTGCCGGAGGCGCGGGCCTCAGAAACGGAGATAGTAGGATCCGGCATTGGCCTTCCTCTGCTGCAGGCCTTCGGGGCCAAAGACGGACAGGACGTTCAACAGCTTCCAGCCGGCGGGGGCGATACGGGCCTGGATCTCCTGCCGGGCGGCTTTCTTTTTACAGGCGCCGGAAATCTGAATCACGCCGTAGTGCAGGCGCAGCGGGTTGTCCTGTTTGGCCTTGTAATCGGCATAGCAGTCAGCCGCCTGTGCTGGCGATGAGAGCGACAGAAGGGCGGCCGCAAGGGCGGGGATCAGGAGGTTCTGTTTCATGCGGCCATCCTGCGTCGGCGGGCGGTGAAATTCAATAACCGCAGGGGGTTGAGGTCGCTGATATCCGATAACAAGCGGCCGATATTGCCTGTCTGAAGGGGGTGGGGACAGGTTGGGTTCATCCAAGCGCACAGGCTGCGCACCCAACTATTAAAAGAAAGGTTCCGGCATGGCCAAGACACAAGGTTCCAAACCGCACCGCAAATTCATCGCGCTGATCGTGGCAGCCTCGATTGCCATCACGGGCTTCTCGGCCGCACCAGCGCGCGCTGACGAGGATGTCGCCAAATTCATTGCCGGCATGGCACTGCTGGGGATCCTGGGCGCCGCCATTAATGACGCCAGGAAGGATGACGACCGTCATGTTACCCGGACTTACAACCCGCCGCACAATCACCGGCACGGCCCCAAGCACCACACCCACAACCGCCATGGCGGCCATGTGAAGCCGCTGCCGCCGCGGGTGCGCCGCTATGACCTGCCCGCGCAATGCGTCCGCTACTTCCCGCGCTACAGCCGCAACTACCCTCTGGCCGGCAAGGGCTGCCTGAACCGCCACTATGGCCAGACCCATAAGCTTCCCAGGGCCTGCAAGGTGACTTTCTGGAATGGCAAAAACAACCGCACCGGTTTCAAGCCCGGCTGCCTCAAG
The DNA here is from genome assembly GCF_000813745.1 of Leisingera sp. ANG-M1. Lineage (GTDB taxonomy): Bacteria > Pseudomonadota > Alphaproteobacteria > Rhodobacterales > Rhodobacteraceae > Leisingera. The sequence continues at coordinate 33,126 of NZ_JWLC01000018.1, forward strand.
CGCCACGGCTACCGGATGGTCAACTACCGCTGAATACGGTTTCGAGCAGCAGTAAACCTGGGGGGCTCCGGCCCCCCTTTTTTGATGCCGCTTGCATCCCGGGGCGGGATTGGCTTTGTCAGAGCCATGACACAGCCTGACTACAGTCTCGAAGATGCCGCCCGCGCCAAAGGGTTCCTGAGAATTGCCGGAGTGGACGAGGTGGGCCGCGGTCCGCTGGCCGGTCCGGTGACCGCGGCCGCCGTGGTGCTGGATGCCGCGGCGATCCCCGCAGGCCTCAACGACTCCAAGAAACTGAGCCCGAAGAAGCGTGAAGCGGTAGAGACGGAAATCCTAGCCGCGGCCCAGGTTTCCATCGCCCACGCCACGGTGGAAGAGATTGATTCTCTGAACATTCTGCGCGCCTCGCATCTGGCGATGGAACGCGCGGTGGCGGCGCTGGACCCGGCGCCGGACTATTTGCTGATTGACGGCAACCTGATCCCTAAAGGGTTGAGCCATCCGTGCGAGGCTGTCGTCAAGGGCGATGCCAAATCACTTTCCATCGCGGCCGCTTCGATTGTCGCCAAATTGGCGCGCGACAGGATCATGGTGGATTTGGCGCAACAGTTCCCGGGATATGGCTGGGAGAAAAACGCAGGCTATCCCTCGAAACAGCACCGGGAAGCACTAGTTGATCTGGGCGTGACCCCACATCATCGGCGGTCATTCAAACCCGTACACAACATCTTGTATCAAGACTGAACCGCAGGCTGTTGTTCTAAAAAACAAATTGACCTCGAATCCGCGATGACTCATCCTGTGGACAACCTAATGAGCGCAAAAATGCGCCGTGGTTTTGAGGCAGAGCAATGAATACAACCATCAAAAAGGGCGCGGCAGCGCTCCCTTTAAACACGATTATTGGCGGCGACTGTATCGAGGCGATGAACAGCCTGCCGGCCAATTCGGTCGATCTGATCTTCGCGGATCCGCCCTATAACCTGCAGCTGAAAGGCCAGCTGCACCGTCCCGACAACTCCAAAGTCGATGCCGTGGATGATCACTGGGACCAGTTTTCCAGTTTCCAGGCCTATGACAAATTCACCCGCGAGTGGCTGAAGGCGGCGCGCCGCCTGCTGAAGCCGAACGGCTCGATCTGGGTGATCGGCTCCTACCACAATATCTTCCGGGTCGGCTCGGTGCTGCAGGACGAAGGCTATTGGGTGCTGAACGACGTCATCTGGCGTAAGTCGAACCCGATGCCGAACTTCCGCGGCAAGCGGTTCACCAACGCGCATGAGACGATGATCTGGGCGTCGAAGTCCGAAGGCGCGAAATACACCTTCAACTATGAAGCGCTGAAGGCACTGAACGAAGGCATTCAGATGCGCTCGGACTGGGTGCTGCCGATCTGCACCGGCCACGAGCGGCTGAAGGACGAGAACGGCGACAAGGCGCATCCGACGCAAAAGCCGGAATCGCTGCTGCACCGGATCCTGGTCGGCTCGACCAACCCGGGCGATGTGGTGCTGGATCCGTTCTTTGGCACCGGCACCACCGGTGCTGTGGCCAAGATGCTGGGCCGCGAGTTCATCGGCATCGAGCGCGAGGAAGCCTACCGCAAGGTGGCCGAGAAGCGGATCAAGGCGGTGCGCAAGTTCGACCGCGAAGCGCTGGAGGTTTCCGCCAGCAAGCGTGCGGCGCCGCGGGTGCCCTTCGGCCAGCTGGTTGAGCGCGGCATGCTGCGCCCGGGCGAGGAGCTCTATTCGATGAACCGCCGCCACAAGGCCAAGGTGCGCGCGGACGGCACTCTGGTCGGCGACAACGTCAAGGGCTCGATCCATCAGGTGGGCGCGCATCTGGAGAACGCGCCATCCTGCAACGGCTGGACCTACTGGTGCTTCAAGCGCGAAGGCAAGACCGTGCCGATCGACGTGCTGCGCCAGCAGATCCGGGCCGAGATGCAGAACTGAGCCCCGGCTTTACCGAACACAAAAGCCTATTGCAGGTGCCTGTGCTTGATGCACAGGCGCACACCTTGCCCCGCCTGTAGAAGGCGGGGTTTTTTGCGCATTTATACCAGGATGCGCTATTCCCTGATTGCTGCAGGACCACTATCTGCAAGGGGAACCGTGGCTGCCAGTGGCGGAAAGGGATCTTTCATGACCGAGACAGCGCTAGCACCGGGCGGACGGGCTGCAACGGAAACAAACAACGGCAGCCAGAGCCAGGCTTCTGAAGCGGAAACCCGCTTTGCCGAAGCCGCGCTGGAGGCTCACAAGCGGCGCGGGCTGCAGCTGGCGGTGCGGGCGCGCTGGATCGCGATGCCGGTCATCGGCGTGTTCATCATCTTTCTCAACCCGGCCTGGGAGATGGTCTATTACCACGGCATCCTTGCCCTGTTATGCCTCAACGGCTGGTTCATCAGCCGGGCGGGCAAGGTCGGGCGCTCCAAGCTGGAACTGTTCCTGATCTTCCTAGATCTACTGATCATGACCTTCGGGATGGTTGTGCCGAACCCGTTTGGCAGCCACGATATGCCGGTAGCGATGCAGTACCGCTTCGACAATTTTCAGTACTTCTTTGTCATCCTTGCGGCCGGCACCATGGCCTATTCCTGGCGCACGGTGATTGCGATTGGAACCTGGGGGGCAACCATGTGGCTGGGCGGGCTGGCGCTGGCTTGGTGGTTCTCCAGCCCGTTCCCCGGGCTTAGCGAAGCGGCGGACAACGCCTTTGCTTTTGATGCGCAGCTGGCGGAGTTCTTTGATCCTAATGATTTCGGTGTCCAGCTCCGGGTACAGGAGGCGGTGGTCTTTGTCCTGGTGGCGGTGACCCTTGGGTTTTCGGTGCGCCGCTTCAACGGGCTGCTGAGGAGCAACGCCAGCCTGGAGCGGGAGCGGGCCAACCTGTCGCGCTATTTTTCTCCCAACGTGGTGGACCAGCTGTCGCAGAATGACGAGCCGCTGAAGCAGGTGCGCAGCGAGAACGTGGCGGTTCTGTTTATCGATATCGTCGGCTTTACCCGGCTGTCGGCCGAGCAGGACCCGCATGACGTCATTGATCTGCTGCGCGAGTTCCACGGCCGGATGGAGCGCGAGGTGTTCCGCCATCACGGCACGCTGGATAAGTACCTGGGCGACGGGCTGATGGCGACCTTTGGCACGCCTGTGGCTGGCGAGCAGGACGCCACTAACGCGCTGGCCTGCGCCCAGGCGATGCAAGCCTCGCTGGCTAAATGGAACACGGAACGCGCCCGCCGCGGCCTGCCGGAGATCCGCGCCGGGATCGGCATCCACTATGGCGAGGCGCTGCTGGGAGACATTGGCGCCAACCGGCTGGAATATGCTGTGCTGGGCATGGCGGTGAACATTGCTTCACGGCTGGAGAAGCTGACCCGCCCGCTGCAGACCCGCATCGCCGTCAGCGAAGCTTTGGCTGACCAGGTGCGTGCTGAACGCGCTGGCACGGATCTGCTGGAAGGCGCGGCCCGGCAACCGGGTCAGGAGGTGCGCGGGCTGGATACGCCGATGACGGTTCTTACCTGGGGTTAAGGGTCAGCGCGGCTGCGGGTTCAGCGCCTTGTTGTAGGGGTGCCAGTCGGTGATTTCCGGGTAATAGGCCTGCCGCCAGCGCCGCACCCGCGGGTTCATCACCCGGCGCCACAAGGGCGGGATCATCGCGGCAACTGTCATCACCGGATAGCCGTAGGGAAGCTGTGGCGCGTCCGCCTCGGTATAGTTCTGCAGCAGCGGAAAGCGGCGGTTGGGCTTGTAGTGGTGGTCCGAGTGGCGCTGCAGGTTGATCAGCAGCCAGTTCGACGCCTTATGCGCCGCGTTCCACGAATGGCGCGGCTGCACCGGCTCATACTTGCCGTCGCCCAGATGTTTGCGGGTCAGCCCGTAGTGTTCCACATAATTGACCAGCTCCAGCTGCCAGATGGCGACGCCGGCCTGCACCAGGAACAGCAGCACGCCCGTCACGCCGCCCAGCAGCAGTGCCAGCAGCAGCATGGCGCCTTGCAGCGCCCAATAGCGGAAAAACGGGTTCGACAGATCCGTCCATGGGCGGTTTTTCTTGGCCAGCTTCTCTTTCTCCGCCCGGAAGGCAGAGTGCCAGCATTGCCGCAGCACCCGCGGGTAGAAGCGGTGGAAGCCCTCGTTATAGCGCGCAGTCACCGGGTCGCGCGGGGTGCCGACATAGCGGTGATGCACCAGCAGGTGTTCAGAGCGGAAGTGCGAATAAAGCACCATGGCCAGCAGAATATCCCCCAGCCAGCGCTCAACCCGGCTGGATTGGTGCATCAGCTCATGGCTGTAGTTGATGCCTACGGCACCGGTGATGACGCCGACACCAAAGAACACGGCGAACTTCTCAAAGCCGTTCAGGTGGTCTGCGCCGCTTACGTACCAGATCAGGACAAACAGCGTCACGAACTGCAGCGGCACCCAGGCAGCGGTCAGCAGCTTGTACCATTTAAGGACGCTGTCAGGGGTTTCGGGGTCGGCATTTTCCAGGTTGAGACCGAACATCCCGTCCAGCACGGCAAACAGATGCCAGGTTACCAGCGGCGGCAGGATCAGGGCCCAGCCGCCCTGCAGCGCAGCGATCCACGCCAGCGGCAGCAGCAGGAAGGACATCCAGAACGGCAGGGCGCTTTGCCAGCGGGCAAGGGTTTCGGGGGCAATCATGCCTGTGTCTCCCAAATCAGTCAGCGCGCGTTTGCGCCGACCCTATGCCCTAACGCTTAAAAACCCAATAGGAGCACGGGGGCAGTCAGCTGCCTTTGTGAAGATCGAAAGCCTTGCGCATCACAGTGGGCAGGCTGGAGGGCTGGAAGCTGTGGCGCGGGATCAGCTCCTGATCTTCAGTCGGGTTGAAACCCGCAGGCAGTTCTGCCGTCGTCACCTGCAGAATGAGGTGGAAATGGGTGAAGGTATGGCGGACTTCGCCGCCCAGATCCTGCCAGTCGGCCTCAAACGGCGGGTTCGGGGCCGGGTCGTCATTCCACTCCGAACCGGGCCAGCCGAGCATGCCGCCCAAGAGGCCCTTGTCCGGGCGGCGCTCCAGCAGCCAGGTCTCATCCGCCGATTTTGCCAGGTAAACGATGCCGTACCGCGTCGGCTTTGGTTTTTTGGGCGTCTTCTTGGGCAATTCTGCAGCTGTTCCTGCAACACGCGCCGCGCAAGGGGCGCGCCAGGGGCAAATGCCGCAGGCCGGGTTGCGGGGGGTGCAGATGGTGGCGCCCAGGTCCATCACTGCCTGAGCGTAGTCGCCGGGACGCTGTGCCGGGGTCAGCTCGGCTGCGCGGTCCTTGAGGACAGGTTTCACGCCGGGTAGCGGTTCGTGGATGTCGTGGATTCGCGACATGACCCGTTCGACATTTCCGTCGAGTACGGTTTCCGGCCGGTCGAAGGCGATGGAGGAAATGGCGGCGGCAGTATAGGGGCCGATGCCGGGCAGTTTCAGAAGGCCGTCATAGGTATCCGGGAAGCTGCCGCCGAAGTCTTCGGCAACAACGCGCGCGCATTTCAGCAGGTTGCGGGCGCGGGCGTAGTAGCCAAGTCCGGCCCATTCGCTCATCACGTCGGCGTCTTCCGCCGCCGCCAGGTCCAGCACCGTTGGCCAGCGGCTGGTGAAGCGCAGGAAATACTCCTTGACGGCGGCCACCGTGGTCTGCTGCAGCATCACCTCGCTGAGCCAGACCTTATAGGGATCGGGGCGCGCGCCGGCCGTGCGCTCCGCCGGGCCGATCCGCCAGGGCATCGCACGGGCATGCACGTCGTACCAGGCAAGCAGGTCTCCGCTCATCGCGGCGGAATCGCTGTTCAAGTCACGCATTCGTTATTCCTTGGCTTGCGGTTAGGCTGGCGCCTGTACCCGGGCTCTTTACAATAGGGTACGCAGTCGAGCAAAAGCTAGATCATGGCATTCAGGCGAAGCACCACACGCGGGTTTTCCCGGACCTCCAAGCTCCTCAGCGAGCAGATCCGCAAGGCGGGGGAAAGCCGGGGATTCGCGGTATCGCGCCTGCTCACCCATTGGGAAGAGATCGCCGGGCCGGATATCGCCGCAATGGCGCGGCCGGTGAACGTGGGTTACGGGCGCGGTTCCTTTGGCGCTACGCTGACGGTGCTGACGACCGGGGCCAATGCGCCAATGCTCGAAATGCAAAAGGAACGCCTGCGCGAGCGGGTAAATGCGGTCTATGGCTTCAATGCCATCTCCAAGGTGCGGATCACGCAAACGGCACCGACGGGATTTTCCGGCGGCCGCGTGGAATTCAAGTATGCCCCCAAAGTGCAAGCTCCGCTTCAGCCAGACCCGCAGGATGCTGCGGAGGCCAGCAAGGCAGCACAAGGGGTGGAAAACGACGATTTGCGCGCCGCCCTGGAGCGTCTGGGGCGCAATGTGCTGACAAAACAGAAAACGCAAGGAAAGGGGTTCAAATGACCCGTCTCATGTCTGGTGTCTTTGCCGCGGTTGCGGTTGTTGCGGGCGGTTATGCCCTCTCAGGCTTCAACAGCCAGAGCAATCTGCCGCAGAACCCGCTGGTCGGCGCCGCCTTTGCGCAGGAAGCCGAAGTGGACACCTCCACCATCACCGAGATGACCCTGGGGGCCGAGGATGCGCCGGTCACACTGATCGAATACGCTTCCTACACCTGCCCGCATTGCGCCAACTTCCACAACAACACCTTCAAGCAGTTGAAGGAAGATTACATCGACACCGGCAAGGTGAAGTTCATCTACCGCGAGGTCTATTTCGACCGTTACGGCCTGTGGGCGTCGATGATCGCGCGCTGCGGCGGCACCGATAAGTTCTTTGGCATTTCCGACTTGATCTACAAGGGCCAGTCGGATTGGGCGCGGGCTGGCGATGCCTCCGCAATTGTCGACGAGCTGCGTAAGATCGGCCGCCTGGCCGGCATCGAGAACGAGCAGCTGGAAGCCTGCCTGCAGGACGGCACCAAGGCGCAGACCCTGGTGACCTGGTATCAGGAAAACGCCACCGAGCACGGCATCGAGGCAACCCCGTCCTTCATCCTGAACGGCGAGAAGGTTTCCAACCAGTCTTACGCGGACTTCAAAAAGCTGCTGGACGCTGAACTGGAAGGCTGAGCAGATTTAACCGTCAAACGAAGAGCCCGGGTCGAATGCCCGGGCTCTTTTTTGTTTTGCACATCAAATGCCAAGCAGAATCACGGCGCAGGCGCGGTTTTCTTCAGCAGATCTTTCAAGGCCTCATCTCTGGCGATCTGCAATCTTACTGGCAGGGTGATCACCTTGGGGCGGAAGCTGTCTGGCAGGCGGACGGCATCTTTTTCGGTGGTGACCAGCTGCGCGTTCAGAAGTTTGGCTTCGTTTTCCAGCCGGTTCAGCAACGCGCTGGTCAGCGGCTGATGATCGTCCAAGGCCTCGGCCCGGGCAATGTCGGCGCCAAGGCCGCGAAGGGTGTTGAAGAACTTCTGCGGGTGGCCGATGCCTGCAAAGGCCAGCACCCGGGTGCCGTTCCAGGGCATGCCGGTCTGCAGCGGTTCCAGCACGCCGGTGAAATGGGGCAGGCCTTGCAGCTGGCTTCCCCAAGCCGATGTAAAGGCGTTCTGCGCGGGCTCAGGCCCCAGCGACAGCACAGCATCGGCGCGCTTCAGTCCGGTTGCAACGGGTTCCCGTAAGGGGCCGGCGGGCAGGCAGCGGCCATTGCCGAAACCGTGCAGTGCATCCACCACGATCAGCGACAGGTCCTTGGCTACTGCGGGGTTCTGGAAACCATCGTCCAGCACAATCACCGTGGCCCCGTCTGCGGCTGCAGCGCGGGCGCCTGCTGCGCGGTCCTTGGCTACCCAGACTTCGGCAAAGGCGGCCAAAAGCAGCGGCTCGTCGCCGGTCTGCGCAGCCTTGTGCTGCCCGGGAATGACCTGAACCGGCCCTTCCAGCGTGCCGCCGTAACCGCGGGTCACCACATGCGGTTCATGGCCGAGGTTGCGCAGGGTTTCCAGCAGCCAAATCACGGTGGGTGTCTTGCCGGTGCCGCCTGCATTCAGGTTGCCCACGCAAATTACCGGCACCCCGGGCTTTGCGGGATTACCCTTGGCCAGCCGCGATGCAGTGGCTCGTCCGTAGGCCCAGCCCAGCGGCGCCAGCAAAGCCGCCCGCAGATCAAAGGAGCCGGGCGGCTTGTGCCAGAAATCAGGAGCCCGCATGTGTGTCCTCGCGCTGATCCAGAAGGGTTTGGACCTTTTCCAACAGAGTATCGGCAGTAGCAGCGCTTTCGGTGACGCTCTGCCAGCCGGCCAGGGCCATCTCGGCGGCCTTGTCGGGAGCGGAAAGAGCAACGACGGCGTCGGCCATGTCGGCTTGCGTGCGTACCGGCTGAGCGGCGCCGGCATTGGTCAGCCGCTCATACAGCTCGCGGTGGGCATGGATGCCGGGCCCGTGCAGCAGGGCAGAGCCGAGCGCGGCAGCATCCAGCGGCGATTGCCCCTGGGAGGCCGGATCCAGACTGCTGGCCAGCAGCGCCACGGGCGAAAGCCGGTACCAGAGGCCGAGGTCTTCGCCGCCAGTTAGCAGCACCTGTGTCAGATCCTCGGGCTCATCGCCGTTTTCCCAGTCGGCAAAGGGCAGGCCGCTCTCCTGCAGCAAATTGGCGGCAGCGTCCAGGTCCTTGGGATCATCCAGGGCAATCACCAGGAGCAGCCGGTGCAGAAGCCGCAAGGCGGTCCGGTGCGTCTCCAGGATTTCCGGCAGCTCGCTGAGTTTGGCATGGGCCGCCAGCCAGACCGGGCGGCTGCCCAGAGACTGCTGCATTGCCGCCAGTTCATCGTCATTGCAGCCGGGCGGAATGGCAGAGACCCGCAGCTTGCCGGCCAGTTCGACCCGCTCGGCCGGGAACCCTGCCCGGACCAGTCTCGCCTGCACCGCCTTGGACGGGGTGAGAATGCAAGTCAGCCCGTCCAGCAGGCGCCTTCGCTGGTCGGGCAGCCAGCGGCTGGCGCGGTTCGGAACTTCATTCTCCAGCAGGTCGGCCAGCAGCACGCCGGTTTTCCGGTCGCGCAGCTGCTTCAGCATCACCCGGCGTGAGGGTGTGCCGGTCCAGATGCAGGCATCAGGCTGCCAGTGATCCAGGAATGCGCGGGCTTCGCTTGCGGTGTCTTCGGCCAGCGGGCCAATAGGAATATCACAGCCCACTGTGCCGGTCAGCCGCAGCCCGGGTTCCCAGCTGGCCAGCACCGAGAGATCCGGGCGCAGGCTTTTCAGGCGGCGGCCGATGTCGCAGAGCGCCAGATAGCGTTCAGGCGTGGTCGCGTGCACCCACAGCAGCTCGCCCTTGGGGCGGGGCTGCAGCACGGAGGAGCGGCTGGGAGCTGTGGGTCGCCGTTGCATCTGGTTCGATCTGAATTTTCCGGCCCAAGGTATCTGCAACATGCGGGTTTGTCTGTGAAAACTTTACGTCTGACTGGAGCCGGGCTTAAGGCCGGGCGCATTCAATGTCCAGCGATGCCGGGGCTGTCCGGGTCCAGCCTTGCCATCAGAGCCTGGTGCAAGGTGCTGTTGCCTGCAACCACACCGTTCAGCCGCGGATGGGGATTGTTGAAGCGCAAGAGGCTGGCGGTCCGGTCAGTGATGGCGCCGCCTGCCTCGCGGATCAGCAGATCGCCAGCTGCAATGTCCCACTCCCAGCTGGGACGCAGGGTCAGCATGGCGCCGAAGCGGCCGTCCGCGACCTTGGCCAGGCGGTAGGCCAGCGACGGCCGGTAGCTGCGGATGAACTCCGGCGGGGTGCCGTTCAGCCAGTGATGGGCCTGCAGGTTGGGTTTGGCTGCCAGCACCTCGGCGCTTGCCAGTTCGGTGTCCGTGGACACATGAATAGGCGTGCCGTTGCAGGCAGCGCCCCGGCCCTTGGCAGCGGTATACATCAGCTCGCGCTGCGGAAGGTAGATCACTGCAGCCGTCACCTCGCCCTGTTCCGCGACGGCAAAGGAATGTGCCCAGGTGCGGGAGCCTTCGGCAAAGCTGCGGGTGCCGTCGATCGGGTCGATGATAAACACGCGCTCGCAGGACAGCCGCGCCTCGCTGTCTTCGGTTTCCTCAGACAGCCAGCCGTATCCAGGCCGCGCCTTGGGCAGCATGTCTTCCAGCATGGCATTCACGGCTAGGTCCGCTTCGGTCACCGGACCGGCACCGCCGGGCTTGTCCCAGCGTTTGGCCTCGGGCCCGGTGTAGCGGCAAGCGATGTCTCCGGCCAGTTCCGCCGCTTTCACAAGCAGGGAAAGGTCAGTTGCCGGCAAGGGTCATCCCTTCGACCAGCAGCGACGGAACCACAGTGGACAGATGCGTGCGGGCGTCATTGGCTGGCACAATCCGGCGCAGCATTTCGCGCAGGTTGCCCGCGATGGTGCATTCGTTGACTGGATAGGCGATCTCGCCGTTTTCCACCCAGAAACCCGAGGCGCCGCGGGAATAATCTCCGGTGTTCGGGTTGATGGTGGAGCCGATCATCGAGGTGACCAAGAGGCCGGTGCCCATTTGCGCAATCAAGTCCTCGCGGCTGGCCCCGCCCTGGGTCAGCGCGATGTTCCAGGTTGAGGGCGAGGGCACCCCGCCGATGCCGCGGGCGGCGTTGCCGGTGCTTTCCAGCCCCAGCTTGCGGGCGGATGCCAGGTCTAGCGTCCAGCCGGTCAGCACGCCGTTGTCCACCACGGTGCGCTTGCGGGTCGCCAGGCCTTCACCGTCAAACGGGCGCGAGCCGGAAATGCGCGGGCGGTGCGGGTCCTCAATCACCGAAAGCGTTTCGGGCAGCACTTTCTGGCCCAGCGAATCCTTCAGCCAGGAGGAGCCGCGTGCAATTGCGGCGCCATTGGCCGCTGACAGCAGATGGCCGATCAGCGACGAGGAAATGCGTTCGTCGAACAGCACCGGGAAGCTGCCGGTCTTGGGCTTGCGAGCCCCGAGCCGCGCCACCGCGCGCTCGCCTGCGGTGCGGCCAATGTCCTGAGCACTGCGCAGGTCGGCCTGGAACGTGCGCGAGTCGCCGTCGTGGTCGCGTTCCATGCCGGTGCCGGTGCCTGCGATTCCGGTGGCCGACAGCGACCGGCCGGTCCGCTGGTAGCCGCCGGAGAATCCGTTGGTGGCGGCCAGATGCACTATATGGCGTCCGTAGCCGGCGCCTGCGGACTGCACCTGGGTGATGCCGTCGATCTCCTGGCAAGCAGCCTCGGCCGCCAGAGCATCTGCCTGCAGTGCCGCCGGTTCCGGCTCGCCGCTGGGGTCCTCCAGCTCCAGCGAAGCCAAGTCCCAACCCTGGGCCAGCTGCGATGGATCGGCAAGGCCGGTATAAGGGTCTTCGGGCGCTTCCTTGGCCATCGCAACGGCGCGTTCGGCCATTGCTGCGATTGTCTCCGGACGCATGTCTGAGGAAGACACCAGCGCTTGCCGTTTGCCCACAAACACCCGCAGGCCCAGATCGGTGCCCTCGGACCGCTCCGCATGCTCCAGCTTGCCCTCGCGCACTTCGATGCTGAGGGAACTGCCCTCGGCAGCCATGGCATCGGCGGCATCCGCGCCGGCCTTGCGGGCGGCATCAATCAGGGCGTGGCAAAGCGCTTCGGGGGACTGGGTCATGGGCACCTTCTGTTCTGCTCCCTATCAGAGCTATCCAGACAAAGGCCTTGCCGCAAGAGCAGGCCGCAAAAAAGGGGCCGCCTGAAGCAGCCCCTTTGCACAACCTGTCCGGGATTTGATGGTTATTTTATGCGCTGTCCGTTGGCGTGGATCTGGCCATCCTCGGAGATCTCGATTTTCGAGGTCAGCGTGTCTTCGCCTTCGCCCGGCACAGCCAGCATGCCCATCATCATCCGCGCGCCCATGGCGTCGCTGTCGCTCATCAGGCCCATGCCGATCAGTTTGTCGATCAGAGCATTTGCGCCGACCAGCTTGAGGTTGGCCGCGCCCGACGGTGCCGGCATGCCGTCAAAGCTCACCAGGTCTTCGTTGTTGAAGGTGAAATCGCCGGTACCGGTCAGTTCGGCGCCCGCGGCGGAAACCTGCAGCTGCTTGACGGTCAGCGCGTTCAGCTCGCCCGGCTGCTCGTCGCCGGATTCCACTGCGACCATGGCTTCCGGGTCAAACAGATCAAACAGCACCTTGCCCTTGCCAGCCAGGTCCAGGATCACAGTGGCCGGATCATGCGGCAGCTGACCGGTTGGGTCGACCATGCCCCAGAGCATCTCCGGAACCGCAAAGTCGCGCAGGGTGATGCCCAGGGCAAAGTCCTGCTCTTCGTCGGATTTGGCCAGCGGCATCATCAGCTTGAAGCCGGTCTCGGCCATGCTGAGCGCCAGCGGGAAGGGGATTTCGGAGCCGGAAATGGTCACATTGGTGCCGGTCTGCGAGACGTCATAGGTCAGGTTCTGCTTGTTCATCGCAACCGCGATCGAACCGCCCTGCGAGCTGCTTTCCATGGCAAAGTTGTCGCGCCCGTCGACGCCTGAGACCGAACCGTTGCCGCCGGTAAAGGTGAAGGTGCCGTCAAAGGCAAACCCGGCTGCCAGCAGGGCTTGCATGTCCGGGCCTTCCAGGCCGGTCGGCACGGTGCTGGTGCCGCTGAAGCTCAGCCCCTGCAGCGCGCCCTTAAAGGCACCCTTGTCGTCGCTTTCAGGATCGTTGAACCCCATGTCATAGGTCAGGCTGGAGGCCGTCAGCGTCTGGTCATAGCTGCGCGCGTCCGCAATCTTCATATCGGTTTGCGTCGCCACGTCATTCATGACGATCAGAACTTTTGCCACATCCGCAGGGATCGCTTCGCCATCCGCAGTCAGCGCGTCCAGCGTCATGGTCACCTTGGAGGAGCTGTAGCCGTAGGTCATGTTTTCGGCGTCGCCGGAGACAGTCATCGGGCTGCCGTCATGGGCATAGATCAGCTTGCCCGAGAAGCTCTCGCCATCGCCGGAAAAATCAAACCCCATCGGGAATTCCGCAGGCAGCAGCACGTTGACGGTGCCGTCGCCGTTCTCAACAAACTGGATTTCCGGGAAGCTTACGGTGCCGGAGCCGTCTTCCTCGGGGATTGGCATGACCATCGACACATCAGTAACGGTCAGGGTGCTGCCGGATACGGATTCATTGCCGGAAACGGAATAGCCGGTGCTGGTCAGATAGGCTTTCCAGTCGGCCCAAACATCCTGGGCGCTGACGTCGGCCAGGGCGCCTTGGGCGGAAATAACAACAACAGCCGCGGCGGCACCGCCGCGGGCAAGAAATACGGACATAAGAGAACCTTTCCCTGTAAGCGAATTGAATACATGGTCTGCCCCGTGGGCTGTGCCGTCAAGGGGGCCTTGGGCTGGACCGTTCCCCCTAACCGCATTACCACATGGGTTATCAGCCACTTGGAGGCAGCGGGAATGGATTTCAACGGAAAAACAGTTGCAATTACAGGGGCCAGCCGCGGTATCGGCGCCGATGCGGCCCGGGTGTTTGCCGCCGCCGGGGCCAATCTGGCCTTGCTGGCAAGGAGTGCGGAGGCCTTGCAGGCGCTGGCAGAGGAGATCGGCGGAAAAGTGCTGACCTTTGCCTGTGATGTGTCTGACTACGCTGCGGTCGAGGCTGCGCTGGCCAAGGCGCATCAGGAATTCGGCGGCCTGGACATCCTGATCAACAATGCCGGCGTGATTGAACCGATCGCCCGCCTGTCAGAGGCGCAGCCCGATGATTGGGGCAACCTGATCGATATCAACCTCAAGGGCGTGTTCAATGGCATGCGCGCCGCATTGCCTTTGATGAAGCCTGCGGGCGGCGGCACCATTATCACTGTGAGCTCCGGCGCGGCACACCGGCCGCTGGAGGGGTGGAGCGCCTATTGCTCGTCCAAGGCGGGCGCGGCGATGCTGACTTCTGCCCTGGATCTGGAGGAGCGCGGCAATGGCATCCGCGCCATGGGCCTGTCACCGGGAACCGTGGCCACGCAGATGCAGCGGGAGATCAAGGCCAGCGGCATCAACCCGGTGAGCGAGTTGGAATGGGAAGACCATATCCCCGCCGAATGGCCGGCGCGCGCGCTGATGTGGATGTGCACCGACGAAGCGGACGATTACGTAGGCCACGAAGTTTCCCTGCGCGAGGACAGCATCCGCCAGCGGGTGGGGCTGGTATGATCGAACTGGAGATCGCAGAAAACGGCCTCTGGACTGTGACCATCAACCGCCCGGACAAGGCCAACTCGCTGACAGAGGCGATGCTGACCGAACTGGCGGAGATTGCCGAGCGCGCCGGGGAGGCCCGTGGGCTGATCCTGACCGGCGCCGGCAAGGTGTTCAGCGCCGGGGCCGACCTGGATGAGGCGCGCGCAGGTCTCGCCATCTCGCCGGTGTGGGAGCGGCTGTCAAATGCCTTAGCCGCGGTGCCCTGCCTGAAGGTGGCAGCACTGAACGGTACCTTGGCAGGCGGCGCCAACGGCATGGCGCTGGCCTGCGACATCCGCATCGCGGTGCCGTCGGCCAAATTCTTCTACCCGGTGATGAAGCTTGGCTTCCTGCCGCAGCCTTCGGACGCCAAACGCATGGCGGCATTGATCGGGCCAGCCCGGACCAAGATGGTCCTGGCGGCAGGCCAGAAGATCACCGCGCAAGAGGCCTATGACTACGGGCTGGTGGACCGGATCGTCGAGCCGGAGGCCTTGGTGGAAACAGCACATGACCTGCTGGCCCATTCGCTGGAGGCCAAGCCGGAAATCGCTGCCGGTATCCTGGAGATGTGCCGGTGAAACGGCTGTCCGGTGTCCGGCTGCAAGTTGAGAACCCCGAGAACCTAGCCCGCTTCTATGCCGATGTGTTTGGCATGAACGTGCAGGCAGAGGGCGGGGCCTGGCGTGCCGGTTACGCGGGGGAGGATGCGGATCTGATCCTGCTGTCTGGCGGCTCGCGGGCCGCGCACTCCCGGAATGAACGTTATTGGAAGATTGGCATCTGCCTGCCCGATCTGGACATTGCCTGCGAACAGCTGCGGCAGAAAGGGGTGGAGGTCTCAGCTCCGCATCAATTCCGCGACATCGGCTATATGGCGCATCTGCACGACCCTGAGGGCTTTGCCATCGAACTGCTGCAGCATGACTTTCTCGGCAACCGGCCCGAGGGCGCCGGCGATGCGTCGCTGCCGCTGGGCGGCGGCGCGCATGTCGGGCAGATTACCCTGCGGACCGGGGATATTGCGGCTGAGTTGGCGGCACATGCGGACATGAAACTGCTGTCGGTGCAGGATGTCTCCGAATTCGGGTTCGATTTGCACTTTCTGGCGTACACAGATGAAGTGCCGCCGGATCCGGATCTGCAGGCCGTCGCAAACCGCGAATGGCTGTGGCGCCGCCCCTATACCACGCTGGAATTCCAGCACATCGCCGGGACTAAGCTGCGGGACAGTCCGGCGTTTCGGGGGTTGGAGATCACCTAGTGCTTGCGCCGTTTGCCAGGCACACGGGAGCGGAACTCCGGCGGTCGTTTCTGCACCCAGGTGATGAACTTGGCCAGCCGCGGATGCGCCCTCAGCGCCTCGGGCGTGCTGTAGTCGCGCGCCAGCTCCGCCTCGGTCAGCGTGGCATGGATCTCGCGGTGGCAGATGTCATGCAGCAGAACCACCGGCCCGCCCTTGCCTCCTTTCAGTTTTGGGATCAGATGGTGCAGGCTTTGCGGGGCGCCCTCAGGAATGGGGCGGCCGCAAAGCGGGCAGACCGGATCAGACATGCACGGGCCTCTTTAGGTTTGGTGCAGTGAATAGACACGCTGGCGGCTGGAGCTGGCAAGGGGATGGCATGGCAGAGGCATGGGATGCAGTGGTGATCGGCGCAGGTCCGGCCGGGCTGATGGCGACCGAGGAGCTGGGCCGCGCTGGGCACCGCGTTCTAGTGCTGGATGCCAAGCCGTCAGTTGCGCGCAAATTCCTGATGGCGGGCAAGTCCGGACTGAACCTGACCAAGGATGAGCCGTTTGAACAGCTGATCACGCAGTATGGCGAGGCGGCGGATTGGCTGGCGCCGATGATCCGCGCCTTTGACGCGCAAGCCGTGCAAGACTGGGCGCAGGGGCTGGGTTCTGAGCTGTTCATCGGTTCCACTGGCCGGGTGTTTCCTAAGGCGATGAAAGCGTCGCCGCTGCTGCGCGCCTGGCTGGCGCGGTTGGAAGGATACGGTGCCGAAGTCCGCACCCGCTGGCGCTGGACCGGCTGGGATGATGAGGCGCTGGCTTTTGACACGCCGCAGGGGCTGCAAGGGATTGAGGCCGGGGCGGTAATTCTGGCGCTGGGCGGCGCGAGCTGGGCGCGTTTGGGATCGGACGGGGCCTGGGCACTGCTGTTGCAGGAAAAAGCAGTGCAAACTGAACCATTTAGACCTGCCAATGCGGGGCTTCTGGTGGAGTGGTCCAACCACATGAAGACGCATTTCGGGCAGCCATTGAAGGGCAGTGCACTGCAGGCCGGGAGTCTGTCTTCGCGAGGGGAGGCGGTGATTTCGGAACGCGGCCTGGAAGGAGGAGGAATATACTCGGTATGTGCGGCGGTCCGGGACGGATCGGACCTGAAGATAGATCTGCTGCCGGATCTGGAAGAGGTAGAGCTCATCCGCCGCCTGTCCCGCCCGCGCGGCAAGGCGAGTTTCTCCAACCACCTGCGCAAAGTGCTGAAACTCGGCGCCGCGCGAACCGCGCTGCTTCAGGAGTTTGGTCGCCCCTTGCCGCATGAACCAGAAGCACTGGCTCAGCTAATTAAGGCGCTGCCGGTGAAACACGCAGGTCTGCGCCCGATGGATGAAGCGATTTCCACAGCGGGCGGCGTGTGCCGTAATGCACTGAACAATGGGCTGATGCTGAAGCAGCTCCCCGGCACATTCTGCGCCGGTGAGATGCTGGACTGGGAGGCGCCTACGGGAGGCTACCTTCTGACCGCCTGCCTGGCGACCGGGCGCTGGGCCGGGCGGGCGGCTGCGGATTATTTGGCGAGTGCGGCCACCCGCTGAAACGCCTCGCGCGCGCGCATCCGCCTGCCGTAGTCCTGGATTTTCTCGCCCTCGACCGGGAACTTGGCGCTGCGCGCCCAGTTCAGGCAATGGGTGCAGATGATGTCGGCAATGGTGAATTCCTCGCCCATCAGGAAGGGGCCGGCCATTTTGCCTTCCAGCCGTGCCAGGTTATGGGCAAACTCCCACTTCAGGCTGCCTTTCACCTCTGGCACCCGCTGGTCCTCGGGCAGGATGAAGCTGTGACGGGCGGCGGCCCAGAGGACGGCGTCGACCTCGTCCAGCAGCAGATGGGTCATCGCGTCCTGCTTGGCGCGGGCCACAGTGCCGGCGGGGGCCGTCAGCGCTCCGTGTTTGTCGGCCAGATAGGTGAGGATGGCGGTCGAATCGGTGATGGTTTCGCCTTCGGCCTGCAGCACCGGCACCTTGCCCGAGACATTCAGCGCCTGGACTTCCGGGCTGCGGGGGCCGTGCTGGAGCAGCTCATAAGGTTCGCCAAGCTCTTCAAGCGCCCAAAGCACCCTGAAGGTGCGGGTGAGCGGGATGCCGGTGACCGTATACATCGTTTCTCTCCTGTTGTGTGCAGCTAAGATGGGCCGCTCAGGGGAGGGGATCAAGGCGGGGAACGCGGGGTCAGCGGGCGCGGCTCAGCATCGCGAGACGGATCAGGGCGCGCTCCATCAGCGCCAGCGCGGGCGCAGTCTGTCCGGCCGAGCGCAGGGCCAGGTCGGTGTCGGTGATGATCGTCAGCGCGGTTTCCAGCCGGTTAGCACCCCAGTTCTGCGCCTGCCGCAGCATCCGGTCCCGGCGTTTGCCGTAAAGCGGAGGGCGCAGCTGGCCGATGCCTTGCGCCGGGCCGCCGGGGGCGGCAGCGATGGTGTAAAGGGTGCGGAAATGCCGGGTAGCACCGATGCACAGCGTCACCGCATTGGTACCCTGCGCCTGCAAACGCCGGATCAGCGGACCGATCTCGGCGCTGCGGCCTTCGGCCACCACGTTCAGCACGTCATCCAGTGCGGCCTCGGTCGATTGCGGGGCAACGGCGCCGATGTCGTCCAGCGCCAGCGGGCTGCTGTCGCCGTGCTTATACAGCGCCAGCTTTTCGATCATCCGGGAGAAGTCCCCGGGGCCGATGTCATTGGCGATATCAGTCAGCGCTGACATGCTGTCGCCGGGGACGTCGCGGATGCCGGCCTCGCCCAGGATGCGTTCGATCTCGGCACGCGAGGGCGGGTCGTCATAGATCCCGACCGCATAGGCATTGTTGTGGCCTTCAAAGGCCTTGCGCAGTTTCGAAGAGGCTTTGAGCTGGCCTGCCGTGACCACGATTTGCGCATCGCCAGGCTGCCATTCTTCCAGCGCCGCGGAGATGGCCGGGGTGGCAGTATCATTGGCGCCTTCGACAAAGACCGCGCGGACACCAGGGAAGAAGCCCACAGCCTTCACGGCGTCCAGCAGCTGCGCTGGGTCCTTGCGCAGATCGCCGCCAGGCATCCGGCTAAGACGCATTTCCTCTTCAGCGCCGGGGCCGAGCAGGGCAGCCAGCACCTGCTGCCGCTTCAGCGACACCCGCATAGCGTCGGCGCCATAGATCAGGATGCCGGTCTTGCCCGGGTCGGGCTTGGCAAAATAGCCTTCCGCGTCGCGCGGGGAGAGCTTCATTCGGCCGGTGCGGAGAGATCCGCGGTTGCCAGGATCTGTGCGGTGATCTGATCGGCGAGAATCACCATCAGGCGTTCCCGTGCATCGCGCTCGCCTGCAAGGGTTTCGACGGTGGAGCCGGTGGCGGAGTAGCCGGTGAAATTCTGCACCGTGCCGCTGGAAGCAACCTTGCCATCCGACAGACGGGTCAGGGAGTAATCCGCTGTGCCGATCACCGAATAGCGGGTGATCTCGTTGTCTACGGTGATCGCCTGCCCTTCTTCCTTGGTACGGAGGGACAGGTCGAGCTTGTAGGCGGCGCTGCCGCCGCGGCCCAGGCGCTGCTCCAGGTTCCTCACCAGGAAAAAGGCGTCGGTGCCGCGGGCATTCTTGATCTCTTCCGGGGCTTGCACTTCGATCCGGCCATGCAAGACAGAGCCGGTGCCGCCAGGAGCGTAAACCGGGGTAAAGCCGCAGGCCGCTGCCAGCAGGGGCAGGGCCAGCAGCATGGCTTTGGGGTTAAGCAACGACATTCACAATCCGGCCCGGCACCACGATCACCTTTTTCGGCGCTCCGCCATTCAGCGCCTTTTGCACAGCTTCGTGCGCCAGAGCGAGTTTTTCAACCTCTGCCTTGTCCAGATCCTTGGCGACTTCGATCTCGCCGCGGCGCTTGCCATTGATCTGGATCGGCAGGGTGACGGTGTTTTCGACCAGCATCGCTTCATCCGCAACTGGCCAGGGCGCGGTGGCGACCAGGCCTTCGCCGCCCTGATGGCTCCAGATATCTTCGGCCAGGTGCGGGGTCATCGGCGCCATCAGCTGGGCCAGGGTCATGATCGCCTGTTTCTGCACCTTGGCGCTGGCCTTGGATTTGGCGAGCGTGTTGGTGAAGGCGTAAAGCTTGGCAATTGCCGCATTGAAGCCAAAGGAATCGACACCCAGGGTCACGTCGCGGATGCATTTGTGCATCTCGCGCAGCAGATCCTCGTCGCCCTGGCCTGCCGCTTCCGGATCCATCTCGCCAATCCGGTCGCAGAGGTTCCAGACCCGGGTCAGGTGTTTATAGGCGGCTTCGGCCCCGGCCGCGGTCCATTCCACATCGCGCTCGGGCGGCGAATCGGACAGAACGAACCAGCGCGCGGTGTCGGCGCCGAAGGACGAGATGATGTGCAGCGGGTCCACCACGTTGTTCTTGGACTTGGACATCTTGGCCGACGGGATGATCTCCACCTCGGTGCCGTCCTTCAGGAAGCCCTTGCCGTCGCGCAGCTCCACTTCCTCGGGGTAGTGGTAGACCGGGCGGTGGTTGTCGCCGGTGGTCTTGTAGATCGCATGGGTCACCATGCCTTGCGTGAACAGTGCGTCGAAGGGTTCTGCCGATTTCTGGGGCAGGTGGCCGCAGATCTGCATCGCGCGGGCAAAGAAGCGCGAATAGAGCAGGTGCAGAATCGCATGTTCGATGCCGCCGATATACTGGTCGACGTTCATCCAGTATTCGGCCTCGGCCATGTTGGTCGGGGTTTCGGCGCGCGGGGCGGTGAATCGGGCAAAGTACCAGGACGAATCGACGAAGGTGTCCATGGTGTCGGTTTCGCGCTGCGCAGGCTTGCCGCAAGACGGGCAGGCGCAGTTGCGCCAGCTCGGGTGGCGGTCGAGCGGGTTGCCTGGCACCGAGAAGTCGATGGCTTTGCCATCTTCATCATAGGGCAGGGCGATCGGCAGGTTCTCTTTCTTCTCCGGCACCACGCCGCAGTCTTCGCAGTGGACCACGGGAATCGGGCAGCCCCAGTAGCGCTGGCGGGAAAGCCCCCAGTCGCGCAGGCGGTATTTGGTGACGCCCTGGCCCCAGCCTGCCGTTTCCGCAAAATCGACAGTGGCGTTGATGGCTTCCTCGCCGGTGGCTTCGGTCAGCCCGGCAAAGTGATCGACCCAGCGCACTTTCTCGGTCTTCGGCGGCACAAAGGCTTCGTTTGCCACCGGAGAATCATTGTCCAGCGCAAAGAAGGTGTCGATCACCGGCAGGCTGTACTTGCGACAGAAGTCGAGGTCGCGCTGGTCGTGCGCCGGGCAGGCAAAAATCGCGCCGGTGCCGTAGTCCATCAGGATGAAGTTGGCGATCCAGACCGGCAGCTCCCATTCCGGGTTCAGCGGGTGTTTCACCCGGATGCCGGTGTCATAGCCCAGCTTTTCGGCAGTTTCGATGGCTTCCTCGGTGGTGCCGCCCTTGCGGCATTCGGCAACAAACGCCGCAACCTCTTCCGATTCGGCCTCCAGCGCCTTGGCAATCGGGTGGTCGGGCGAAATGCCGACAAAAGATGCGCCCATCAGCGTGTCGGGGCGGGTGGTGTAGACCTCAATCGCCTCGCCGCCATCGGTGCGTTCAAACGAGAACTGCAGCCCGCGCGACTTGCCGATCCAGTTTTCCTGCATCAGGCGGACCTTGGCGGGCCAGTTCTCCAGGGTGTCCAGGGCCGACAGCAGCTCCTCGGACATATCCGAGATCTTGAAGAACCATTGCGTCAGCTCGCGCCGCTCGACCAGCGCGCCGGAGCGCCAGCCGCGGCCGTTTTCGACCTGCTCGTTGGCCAGCACGGTCATGTCGACCGGGTCCCAGTTCACCACCGCGTTCTTACGGTAGACCAGGCCCTTTTCCAGGAAGTCGAGGAACAGCGCCTGCTGCTGGCCGTAATACTCCGGGTCGCAGGTGGCGAACATGCGGGACCAGTCCAGCGACAGGCCCAGCGGCTTCATCTGCTCGACCATGGTGTCGATGTTCGAATAGGTCCAGTCCTTCGGGTGCCCGCCCGAAGCCATAGCGGCGTTTTCCGCGGGCATGCCGAAGGCGTCAAAACCCATTGGGTGCAACACGTTATGGCCCGTGGACAGCTTGTAGCGCGCGATCACGTCGCCCATAGTGTAGTTGCGCACATGGCCCATGTGCAGCTTGCCTGACGGGTAAGGGAACATCTCCAGCACATAGTATTTCGGCTTGTCGCCAGTGCGCTTGGCCTGGAAAATCCCGGCTTTATCCCAGGCTTCCTGCCATTTTGCTTCGATTTCCGTGGCGGAGTAACGCGACATCAGAGCGGTCCTTTGCATGAAAACGCCGGGCTATGGGCCCGGCGCTTCTGATAATGGGGTTTTGCTGGTGTTTCCAGAGGGCAGCAGGTCAGAAGCCTTTATCCGCGATGCGCAGTTGCCGGGCACGGGAGAGAATCGCATCCTCGACCGCGCGGGTGGTGCTGCTGCCGACCGGTCCGCCCTTGGATTGCAGCGCAACATTCAATGAACGCGCATCCAATGCCGGATCCTTGATGTGAATCGTGGCCCGGTAAGAGCGGCCGCCGCCCGGGGGCGTTCCATAGCCGGTGACAATCACCCCGGTGAAAGGGTCAACGGATTGCACTGGAAGAAAACTCAGAACGTCCAGACTGGCTGACCACAGATACCGGTTTACCTGAACAGTCTGATCCGGCTTGGCATTCAGAAAGTCAAAGACCGAGGACTTGGTCGCGGCGCCTTGAATCTCTTCTTTATGACTGATTGTGCGCGCTGTGCTGGCAGGCGCTTTGCCGTCCCGCCTGCTGCTGCCGCAAGCTGCAAGGCTGAGGCAGATCGCGCCGATCAAAGTTACCCGCAGGGTCTTTCCGTAATTCATAACCGCTCCCGGAGCCATTTCTGGGCGAACACCTACCGCAAGCCGCGCCGGCGGAGCAAGGGCTTTGGCCCTTATACTCCTGTCCTAAAGGGCGTTTCCTCTAAAATGGGCCGGCAGCCGGCGCTGCATCAAGCTGAGTCTTGGGGGCAGAGCGCGCAGACTGTGGCAAAGCTGCACCATCCCGTGGCGCATCGTTTCGCCTGACTTTCCCAAGCCTTGCCAAAACGGGGGCGAAAGAGCGAAACCCCTTGGCATACCCACGCCGGATTCCCCGGTTTGGGCTAGGATTAGAAAACCGAGGGAAAAACTATGAAAAAGGTTCTCTTCGCGACCACCGCGCTGATCGCCACCGCAGGCATGGCCGCGGCAGAAGGCGTCAACATCTCCGGCTACGGCCGTTTTGGTCTGGACTGGAACGAAGCCAATGACGTTGCCGGTAACCTGGACAACACTTCGTCAACCAACATCACCAGCCGTTTCCGTCTGACCTTCGACGTGTCGACCGAAACCGATGGTGGCGTGACCGTTGGTGGCCGCATCCGCGCTCAGGCAGAAAACCGTGACGGCGCTCAGGGCGCAGCCACTTTCTCCAGCCCGCAGTTCCACGTCGCTTACGGCGGCCTGCGTGTGAACGTTGGCAACATCTGGGGCGCGATCGACTCCGCACCGGGCCTGTACCTGAACACCACTTCGGTTGGCACCGGCATCGACGGCATGGGCTTCAACTCCCTGGCCATCAAAGGCGCTGGCTTTGACACCTTCACCTCCGCTGGCGTTGGCCGCGGCGGCATCGAAGCCATCTACTCCGCTGGCGGCTTCACCGGCCACATCTCCTACTCGCAGCAGAACGGCACTGCCGGCACCTCCACCGACGCAAACGGTGAAGAGCGTACCGCAATCATGCTGAACTACTCCTTCGGTGACTACTTCGTAACCGGTGCATATCAGTCCTCCAGCAATGGTGCGACCGGCGTAACCACCGGCGGTGCCACCGTTGATCTGAATGACGATCTGATGTTCTTCGCTGCTGGCGCAGACTTCGGTCAGTTCGGCGCAACCCTGCAGTACGCTCAGACCGAGCAAGCAGACGGCGTGACCCTGGTAGGTGAAGCCGAAATCGGCGCAGCTTCGACCATCGTTGCGTGGGTGAGCAACACCGACTCCAATAACATTGACACCGACCCGGTGACCGCTGGCATTCAGGACGGTGTGACCGACGGCACCGCCTTCGGCATCAACTACGAGTACGACCTGGGTGGTGGTGTGACCTTCGTTGCTGGCCTCGTTGACAACGGTGCTGACGACGATTCCAACTCCGTTCAGGCAGGTCTGCACTTCAGCTTCTAAGCTGAAGCACGCCTAGCGTGAATTCGGGGCGGGTTCCTTCGGGGCCCGCCCTTTTCTTTTGTGGCTTAACATTTGCCGGTAAACAGTGTTTTTTGCGGCCAAACAGAGATGAGGCCGTACCCCATGCCGCTTGCAGAGATTACATCCCGGATTGCCAAGGCTGAACAGAATGCAGGCCGCGCAGTCGGCAGTGTGCAACTGATTGCCGTGTCCAAGGTGCAGCCGAACGAGCGGATCGAGGCAGTGCTGCAGCAAGGCCACCGCTGCTTTGGCGAGAACAAGGTGCAGGAAGCGGCTGGCAAATGGCCGGGGTTTTCAGAGCAGTTCGAGGGAGTCGACCTCCACTTGATCGGCCCCTTGCAGACCAACAAGGCACGCCAGGCGATGGAGCTGTTTGACAGCATCCATTCGGTTGACCGGCCTAAGCTGGCCAAAACGCTGGCGCGGCTGGCGCAGGAATTGGGCAAGTGCCCGGAGCTGTTTGTCCAGGTGAACACCGGCGAGGAAGAGCAGAAGGCAGGCGTATTGCCGGCGGATGCGGATGCGTTCATTGCCGAATGCCGCGGCTTGGATCTCCCGGTCAAAGGACTGATGTGCATCCCGCCAGTGGAAGAGGAGGCCAGCCTGCATTTTGCACTGCTGGCCAAGATCGCAGAACGCAACGGGCTGCAAGGCCTGTCGATGGGCATGAGCGGCGATTTCGAGAAGGCGATTGCGCTGGGTGCCACCCATGTACGGATCGGCTCCGCAATTTTTGGCGCCCGGACCTATTGAAGCGCAAAAGTTTTCGAAATCTATCGCCAAGACTTTTGAGAAGTCTTGGTTGCGTTACCAGCGGGCCAGGGGAGGTACAATGACCCGTGTGCCGGGCTGTATACGGGCAGCCAGCCAGTGGAGATCCGCGCGGGAAAAAGCGATACAGCCCTCGGTGGGATAACCGGGGCGCCGCCATTGGTGGATGAAGATTGCCGAGCCTTTCCCGGGAAGCGCATCCGGCCAGTTCCAATCCATGATCAGGACAAGATCATACAAGGGATCGGCCCGGCGCAGCTTTTCGTGACTAAAGCCATAGGGCGTCCGCACATGCTGGTTGTAGCAGCTGTCTTCTGTATCGTCGGACCATAGATCGCCGGGCCCGGCCGGCTTGGCCCACGCTGCCGGAGCAGGCAGCCGGTCGGGGCGGTAGAACATTCCGGCAATTCTATGCACGCCGATGGGAGTTGCGCCGTCGCCTTCGCGTTTGGCGGAGGTCAAGCCGCCTTTGCCGATGCTGCAGGGCAGCACCCGTCCCAAAAAGCGGACACCGCGTGGTGTCAGGACCAGATCGGCCGGCAAAGTCACAGCATATGCCCGGACTTGCGCGCCTTGGTCGCCAGGTAATGCTGGTTGTGGGCGTTTTCCCCAACCTTCAGTGCCACCCGCTCCGCCACCGTAATGCCGGTTTTCTCCATCATTGCGATCTTGTTGGGGTTGTTGGTCAGCAGCCGGACTTGCGAAAAGCCCATCTTCTGCAAAATGGCAGCGCCGAGACGGAAATCGCGTTCGTCATCCTCAAAGCCCAGCCGGTGATTGGCTTCGACGGTGTCAAACCCCTGATCCTGCAAGGAATAGGCCCGCATTTTATTCGCCAGGCCGATCCCGCGGCCCTCTTGGTTCAAGTAGAGCAGCACGCCCGCGCCCTCTTCGCCCATCTGCGCCAGCGCTCCGCGCAGCTGCGGGCCGCAATCGCATTTTAAGGAGCCAAGCACGTCGCCGGTGAAACAGGCGGAGTGCAGCCGTGCCAGCACCGGTTTGGAGCGGTCAGGTCGGCCGATTTCCACTGCATAATGTTCTTCAGCACCATCTTCCGGGCGATAGATATGCAGCCGCCCAGCCTCGGCTGCATCCATCGGCAACCGGGCCGCGGCAACCGGATGCAGCGGGGAGCTTTCGCTGAGTAAAGGTTCAGCAGCAAGCCGCGAAAGGGTGGTGAGGCCGTGAGCCGCGGCAAAACCGGCCGCATCGCTGATGGGCACAAGAGCGGCAGCCGGCAGCAACCGGGCGGATTTCACCAGGGCGATGGCCAGCCGGTGCAGATTGGCGGAACCGCCTCGCAGGCTGGAAAGCGGGCCCTTCATCGGCGTGTTGAGATCGTCCGCAGGATCGGCCAGCGCCTGGATCCACTGCAACCCCTCTGAGGCGGGAACCTCGATGCGGGCGATGTCTTCGTCATAGACCCGGGCCTTCAGCGTTTCCGCCCGCCGTGCGGTCAGCGCCAGAGACAAGCCGCCCAGGGCCCGCATATCTGCGAGGCGCGCCGTGCTCAGCGCCTCCACGCTGATCGCCAGTGCTGCATCCGGGCCATCGGTCAGCACCACTGGCAGCCCCATGCGCAGATCGACCCGGGCACGGGCCAGCAATTCGATCATCGTGGGCATCAGGCTCATACGGGGATTCCGCTGTTATTTTGTAACAAAGGCTCGCTGTCTTTACGCTTAAATGCAACGGATGTGAAACATTTTCCATGCCATGGACACGTCGGCGTGAGAGTTTTGCAGCAAATCTTGCCGGCAGCGTGAAGGATACGCATGTGTGGTCCAGAGAACAGGAGGGCGAGCCGATGGCGCAACTGAAGAAAATTCTGCTGGTTGATGACGATGAGGACCTGCGCGAGGCCTTGAGCGAGCAGCTGGTGATGACCGAAGACTTCGATGTGTTTGAAGCCGAGAACGGTCAGAGCGCCATGGAGCGCGCCAAGGAAGCCCTCTATGACCTGATTATCCTGGATGTCGGCCTGCCGGATACCGATGGCCGCGAGCTGTGCCGCCTGATGCGCAAGCAGGGAGTGAAGGCGCCGATCCTGATGCTGACCGGCCATGACAGCGATGCGGACACCATTCTGGGCTTGGACGCCGGGGCCAATGATTATGTCTCCAAACCGTTTAAATTCCCGGTTCTTCTGGCCCGTATCCGCGCCCAGCTGCGCCAGCACGAGCAGTCCGAAGACGCAGTCTTTGCGCTGGGGCCGTATACTTTCAAACCTTCTATGAAGCTCTTGATCACCGAAGATGACCGCAAGATCCGGCTGACCGAGAAGGAAACCAATATCCTCAAGTTCCTCTACCGCTCCAGCGATGGCGTGGTGCCGCGCGATGTGCTGCTGCATGAGGTCTGGGGTTATAATGCGGGCGTCACTACCCATACGCTGGAAACCCATATCTACCGCCTGCGGCAGAAGATCGAGCCCGATCCGTCGAATGCGCGCCTGCTGGTGACGGAATCAGGCGGATACCGTCTGGTTGCCTGAGCTATTAGGGCAGTTGACGCAGATCAAAGAGGCACCCAAGGCGCATCTTTAGACTGCAGAAGATCCCGCGCATATCCGGGTTACGGTATGCACCTCCCTGTTGGACTTGGCCGGGCCGCGTGCCCGGTCTTTTTTTGCCTGCCGACGGCGTGCACCGTACACAGCCGCCGAAGCCTGGGTCTTTCACGGCGCGGTCCGGGGGCCGTCTTTTATGAGTCGCACTGGACGCGCGGCCGTGATCTGCCCTGCGGGAGCCAGCGGGCTTTTGCAGCCGTTTTGCCAATGCTGGCGAGGAGACTGGAAGGCGCAGGAAATTGAACCAACCCCTGTCTAGGCTTGCAACAATGCCGTTGCCTTGTTTGAATGCCCAAACTGCCGGAGAAAACCAGGAAGCATGATTGCCTACGTCACAGTCGGCGCGGATGACATCGCGCGCGCAAAACGGTTTTATTCGGCCTTCCTGCCGGCCCTCGGATACGAGTTGCAGGAGGGGCCTGCGGGGCTAAGCTATGCCTTGCCTGTTGCCCCTGGCCAGTCTCCTGTTCTGCCTGATTTCTACGTGAAACCGCCCTTTGACGGCGGACCGGCCTCTGCCGGAAACGGGTCCATGGTTGCCTTTGAGGCGAGCAGTCAAAAGCAGGTTTGCGACCTTCACGCAGCCGCGCTCCGCGCAGGCGGTTCCGACGAAGGCCGGCCGGGCTTCCGCGCCTCTTACGGACCTCGGTTCTACGTCGGGTACCTGCGCGATCCCCAAGGCAACAAGATCGCACTTTTCTCCAGCAAACCGAACGAACCGGGGCGGGACGGGTAGCACAGGCTGCACGGGCTGCAGCATGGAACGCGGCCTGCCAAGCTGCGTAAAATCGGCTCTGGCCCTTCCTGGCCCGGACAGGCAGTATCGCGCGGGAACCCGGAACTCAGAATGAGGCGCGCGATGCCATTTACTCTTGCCACCTGGAACATCAACTCTGTCCGCTTGCGGGAGCCGATTGTTCAGAAGCTCTTACAGGAGGAAGGCCCGGATGTGCTGTGCCTGCAGGAGTGCAAGAGCCCGGTGGAAAAGATCCCGATGGAGGGGTTTGCGGCGCTTGGCTATTCCCACATGATCGCCCGCGGGCAGAAAGGCTACAACGGGGTTGCCATCCTGTCGCGGCTGCCGATCGAGGATATCGGCGACAAGGACTTTGCCGGCCTCGGCCACGCGCGCCACGTGGCGGGGCGGCTGGAGAACGGGGTGGTGATCCACAACTTCTATGTGCCGGCGGGCGGCGATGTGCCGGACCGGGAGCAGAATGAGAAGTTCGGTCAGAAGCTCGACTACCTCACCGATATGCGCGACTGGTTCAAGGCGGAGAAGCCGGAAAAAGCGATTCTGGTCGGCGACCTGAACATTGCACCGCGCGAGGATGATGTCTGGGACCACAAGAAGCTGCTGAAAGTGGTGAGCCATACACCCATCGAGGTCGAGCATTTTGCTGACGTGATGGAAGCGGGCGGCTGGTCCGACGTGACCCGGAACGACCTCCCCGACGGCCGCCTTTACAGCTGGTGGAGCTACCGGGCCAAGGATTGGGATGCTGCCGACAAAGGGCGCCGTCTTGACCATGTCTGGGCCACAGCGGACATCCGGAATGCGGCCCACTCCAGCCGGATTTTGCGCGATGCCCGCGGCTGGGAAAAGCCCAGCGACCATGCGCCAGTCTTTGCAACCTTCGATCTGTGACGGCAAGCGGGGGGGCTCCCGCCTGATCCTGGGTCTCCAAAGGCGACCCGTCTCAGTTGGGCATGGCACTGCGCTGGCGCGCAGTGCGGGCACGCCGCGCGTCAGCGCGGCGCGCGGCCCAACGCCGCAAGGGGACTGGCGCAGCCAGGGCCCGCTGCCGGGGGCGGGAGCGTTTCCCCTTAGCGTGTCCAGGCGGCGTAGGCAGGGTGCCGGTCATTCATGTCCTGGTAAAGCCATACCATCCGGTCCACAAACCAGAGCTTGCCGCCCACCATCACTGCAAGCCCGAAAAGAGTGAATCCCGGATCAAGCTGCCAAATACCCAGCAGCCAAGGCAGCGCACCCAGGCCCGAGACCCAGGCCAGCCCTTTGGCCCAGCGGGCATGATGCGCGGGAATGGGCACGTGCCGGCGGTTCAGGAAGACCCGCTCTCCGAAGGTGCCGCGGGAGGCCCAATTGACCGTGCTGGCTGGCGGTCCAAAGGCGCGCGGGTTCCACCAGGTCCAGACCAGAACAAGCGCCACCGGCAGCAGCGCACCCCAGCCCAGCCAGACGCGGGACCAAACAGCCAGCGTCATCAGCGGCAGAACTGTCATCCGGCTGTATACGCTCCAGGGGTTTGCATGCCTCGCCCAGGCGGCCTCATCCATGCGCATCAGCTTCTCGGAGGCTGCAAAAAGATCGAACCGGCGGCGGGTCATGGGCAAACTCCTCTCTTGGTTTCCGGCGCGCAGGATTCCATATAGGGGGCAAGTTCCAAGCGGAGAACAATCTGATGAGCGAAATTCTTGGCAGCGCCGCACCGGCGGGCGATCTGATCAAAGACGTGACCGAAGCCACCTTCATGCAGGACGTTGTGGAAGCGTCGATGCAGGCGCCGGTGATCGTGGATTTCTGGGCGCCCTGGTGCGGCCCTTGCAAGACGCTGGGCCCGATGCTGGAAGCGGCCGTGACCAAGGCCAAAGGCGCGGCGACCATGGCCAAGATCAACGTGGACGAAAACCAGCGGCTGGCCCAAGCGCTGGCGCAGCAGGGGCTGCCGCTGCAGTCGATCCCTACCGTGGTTGCCTTTGTCCAAGGCCGTCCTGTCGATATGTTCCAGGGGGCGCTGCCCGCCTCCGAAATCGATGCTTTCCTTAAGAAGGTGATCGAAGCCGCAGGGGGCTCTGCCGACGGCGGGCTTGGCGAAGCGCTGGAAGCGGCCGAGCAAATGCTGGCCGAAGGGGCCGTTGCGGACGCGGCGCAGACTTTTGCGGCCATTCTCGGTGAAGACGGCAGCAACGCTGCGGCTTATGGCGGGCTGGCACGCGCGCATATTGCGCTGGGCGATTTGGACCAGGCAGAAGCGGTGCTGAACGGCGCTCCGGCGGAGATTGCGGAAGCTGCGGAAATCGAAGCGGCATTTGCGCAGATCGAATTGGCGCGGCAAGCGGAGAATGCAGGCCCGGTTGCGGAACTGCGGGCCGCTGTCGAGGCCAGCCCGGACGACCACCAGGCGCGGTTTGATCTGGCCCAGGCTTTGCATGCGGCGGGCGATGCCGAAGCTGCTGTGGCAGAGCTTCTGGAGCTGTTCCGCCGCGACCGGGAGTGGAGCGATGGCGCCGCCAAGACGCAGCTGTTCACCATTTTCGATGCGCTCAAGCCGAACGATCCGGTGGTTCTGAACGGGCGCCGCAAACTGAGCTCGCTGATATTTGCCTAACACCGGGGCAGCGCTACACTCTGTCCCATGATCCAGGCTGCCGAACTGCCGGACACGATTGCCGTGTTCCCCCTGCCCGGGGCGCTGTTGCTGCCCCGCTCGCGGCTGCCGCTGCATATCTTCGAGCCGCGCTACCTGCAGATGCTGGAAGACACTCTGAAGACGCGGCAGCGGCTGATCGGCATGGTGCAGCCCTTTCCGAACCCGCATGGCGGGGAGGAAGAGCTGCACAGCATCGGTTGCGCCGGGCGGGTCACCCAGTTTTCCGAGACCGAGGACGGACGGTACCTGATCACCCTGTCCGGTGTCTCCCGCTTCCGTATCACCCGCGAGGCCAGCGGCTTCACGCCCTACCGGCGCTGCGACGTCAGCTGGGCGGGGTTCGACCGGGATCTGGGCCGGTCGGAGGCGGATGACACGCTGGACCGGCCGTCGTTTCTGGATCTTCTGGAACGGTTCTTTTCGGCACGCAGCCTTTCGACTGACTGGGAAGCACTGAAAGAAGCCGAGGATGAATTGCTGATCAATTCCCTGGCGATGCTTCTGGAGTTCGACCCCGAGGACAAACAGGCCTTGCTCGAGGCGCCCTGTCTTGCCACAAGACGGGAAACGCTTGTCACTTTGATCGAATTCGCCCTGCGCGGCGGATCTCATGAGGAAACATTGCAATGACCGAACCACAGGCGCCTGTCTTTGACCGGCGGATGCTGGAAGCCTTGGTCTGCCCGCTGACGCAGACGGTGCTGGAGTATGACTCTCAGGCGCAGGAGCTGATTTCCCGGGCGGCCAATGTGGCCTTTCCGATCCGCAATGGTATCCCGGTCATGCTGGTGGACGAAGCCCGCGAACTGGATTGATCCTGCCGCCAGCTTGCGCATTCCGCCTGCCTTGGTGCGGAGCTCCCGCGCCTTCAGGTGCACCGGCTGCGCCGGCACCCCTTGCCAGGCTTGGGCCCGGCGCCGCGCCAAGGCGCGGCGCGGTTGCGCTCTACAGCAACGCTGCGGGTTTCCAAGCGGGATTGCTGTTGCGTCGGAGCTAATTTCCTGTCGTTGAGAGCCTATGTTGTGCTTGCGTTTTGCGCTGCGGCACCGCGCGGCAGCGAGGTGCCGGGCCCAACTGTGCAGGTACATCCCCGGATGTTCCGGAGCAGGCGGGAGGGTCCCGGTGTCAGATCGGGCGGCCTTGCAGAAGCCGTGGCATATCGCCGGTCAGGCCTGCGGCCTCGCGCACAAAGCCGCGGCGCAGGCCGGGGAGTGCGCCCGCCAGCCCCATGCCAATGTCCCGGCCCAGCCGCAGCAGCGGGTTGTCGTTGGAAAACAGCCGGTTGAACACGTCGGTGGCCGCAACCAGAGACGCGGTGTCGAAGCGGCGCCATTGCTGGTAGCGCTCCATCACCAGGAGCGAGCCGATATCTTCACCGCGGCGGGTAGCTCCAGTGATCACTTCGGCAAGCGCTCCGACGTCGCGCAGCCCGGCGTTCAGCCCTTGGCCTGCAATCGGGTGCATCCCATGCGCAGCGTCGCCGATCAGCGCCATGCGGTCACCGATGAAGCTGTTGGCGATGGTCAGGTTCAGCGGGTAGGTGAAGCGTTTGCCTGCCAGGGAGATCTCCCCCAGGAAATCGCCAAACCGCGGGCGGAGGGCCTGGATGTAACCGTCGTCGTCCAATGCATGGATCGCTTTGGCTGTCTCTGTCCGCTCGCTCCACACGATGGAGGAGCGGTTGCCGGGCAGCGGCAGGATCGCCAGCGGCCCCGGCGGCATAAAAAACTGATGCGCGATGCCGTTGTGCGGCTTTTCGTGGTCGATGGCGCAAACCAGTGCTGTCTGGCCGTAATCCCAGCCGGTGCGCTTGATGCCCGCGCGCTGGGCGGTGCCGCTGCGGCGTCCGTCCGAGCCGACCAGAACCTGGCCGCGCAGCTCTCCGCCGTCGTCCAGCGAGACGGTCACACCGGTTGTGTCCGGCGCCTGCGCCACCACAGTGCGGCCTGATACCAGCGTGACGCCGGGCGCATCTTCCATCGCTTGCAGAAAGGCGCGGCGCAGATAGCGGTCCTCGACCATATAACCCATCGGGCCTTCTTCCAGTTCGGCATGGTCGAAATGGATGAAAAAAGGCGACGGCCCCTGGCCCGCATGGCCGTCTGTCACCTTGATCTCCAGCATGGCTTGCGCGTTGTCTCCAACGTGCTGCCACACGCCGATCTGCTGCAGCAGCCGCTGCGAGGCCAGCGCCAGCGCATAGCCGCGCCCGTCAAAGCCTTCGTCAGCAAGTTTGTCCGGGGTGAGCGAGTCGACCACGGTGACGCTGTGCCCGGTCTGCGCCAGGGCCAGGGCAAGGGCAGGGCCGTTCAGCCCGCCGCCCACGATCAGGATATCACACGCATTTTTCATGCCCCGCAATATGCGCCTGCTGGCGGGATTGTCCATGCAGGAAGCGCGGGATTGTGCCTGCGTCCTGCTGCCGCTACCGTCGGCGCCGAAGGTTTAGGAGTGAATGGGCAAATGAAAGACTGGCTGACGATGACCGCCGCTGATCTGGGACGCGGGATTGAGGCGGGTGAAATCAGCCCTGTGGCGCTGACCCGCTGCTATCTGGACGCGATCGATGCCCATCCGCTGAAAGACCGGATTTATACCCAAGTGACCCATGACCGCGCCCTGGCCGAGGCTGCAGCCGCTGAGGCGCGCGCCGGCCTGGGGCTGCGCCGCTCGCTGCTGGACGGCGTACCCATCAGCTGGAAGGACCTGTTCGACAGCGCAGGCACCACAACCGAATCCGGTTCGGACCTTCTCAAGGGCCGGGTGCCGGAGCAGGACGCAACAGTGCTGCGCAATGCGACGCTCATGGGGACTGTTTGCCTCGGCAAGACCCATATGAGCGAGCTGGCCTTCTCCGGCCTTGGCTTCAACCCGGTCAAGGAAACGCCGCCTTGCGTCAATGATCCAGAGGCCGCACCCGGAGGGTCGTCCTCCGGCGCAGCGGCGTCTGTGACCTACGGGCTGGCGGCTGCGGGCATTGGCTCGGACACTGGCGGATCGGTGCGGATCCCGTCGTCCTGGAATGATCTGGTGGGGCTCAAGACCACCTCCGGCCGGATCACCCTGGAAGGCGTGGTGCCGCTGTGCCTGAAGTTCGACACCATCGGCCCGCTGGCGCGCTCCGTCGAGGACGCGGGCCTGCTGCTGGGCGTCTTGGAAGGCACCCCCGGCCCGGATCTGCGCTGCCCGGCTTCACTCAAAGGGCGCCGTTTCGCCGATTTACAGACTGTGGCGCAGAATGATCTGGACCCGAAAATAGCGGCAGCTTACCAGGAAACGCTTCAAAAGCTGAAAGATGCAGGCGCCGAAATCGTGCCGCTGGACGTGCCCGCGCTGGAAGAGGCCATGGGCCTCAGCCCGATTCTCTACACCACCGAAGCCTACGGGCTGTGGAAAGACGTGATCGAAGCTTCGCCGCAGCTGATGTATGCGGAAATCCTGGAACGCTTCCGCTCCGGCGCGCAATTCAGAGGCTCGGACTACGTCGCGGCCTGGGGCAAGCTGGAGCAGTGCCGGATGGCCTGGGATCAGGCCGTGGCCGGGTTTGATGCGGTGCTGAGCCCGGTGTCTCCAATCCTGCCGCCGAACATGGAGCGGTTGCAAAACGATCACGGCTACTATGTCCAATCCAACCTGCTGGCGCTGCGCAACACCCGGATTGGCAATCTGATGGGGCTCTGCGGGCTGTCGCTGCCGACCGGCACCCCTAGCTGCGGCCTGCAGGTGCTGGGCCAGCCGGACTGCGAAGAGGCCCTGCTGCGCATCGGCGCCGCGATCGAGGCGGCCTTGGCCTGAAAGCCACATTTGGCCCATCGGGCCACTCACCGGGTGGACGCATCCGCCCGCCCTCTGTAACCTAAGGCGCAAACGGGGCGCCAATGATCCCGTGACCGAGGCATAAGACATGGATTTTCCTGAGCGGTTTTCGAACCTGCCAGCCTACGCGTTCCCGCGCCTGCGGGCGCTTTTGGACCATCACACCCCTGGCGGGGATGTGGTGCATATGACCATTGGCGAGCCGAAACATGCGTTTCCGGCCTGGGTCACCGATGTCATCACCGAAAACGCGGCCGGGTTTAACCAGTACCCGAACAACGACGGCACCCCCGAACTGCGCGGCGCCATCTCGGACTGGATCAGCCGCCGTTACGGTGTGACGACGGATCCCGAAACCCAAATTATGGCGCTGAACGGCACCCGCGAGGGGCTTTACAATGCCGCCATGGCGCTCTGCCCGGAGCAGAAGAACGGGCAAAAGCCGGTGGTGCTGATCCCGAACCCCTTCTACCAGGTCTATATGGTGGCCACGCTCTCAGTCGCGGCTGAGCCGGTGTTTGTGCCCGCGACCGCTGCGACCGGCCATCTGCCGGACTACGAGAACCTGCCTGAGGATGTGCTGAACCGCACCGCCGTGGCTTATATCTGCTCGCCTGCCAACCCGCAGGGGGCGGTGGCCTCGCGCGATTACTGGACCCGGCTGATCCAGCTGGCGGAAAAGTACGATTTCCGTATCTTCGCGGACGAATGCTATTCCGAGATTTACCGCGATGAGGCGCCTGTGGGTGCGCTGACCGTCGCGCAGGAGCTGGGTGCCGATCCCGAGCGGGTGGTGCTGTTCAACTCGCTGTCCAAACGGTCGAACCTGCCGGGCCTGCGCTCTGGCCTGATCGCCGCCGGCCCTGATACCATCAAACGTGTGAAACAGCTGAGGGCCTATTCCGGCGCACCGCTGCCGGCACCGTTGCAGGCGGCTGCGGCCCGGGTCTGGGCAGATGAGGCACATGTGGTGGAGAACCGTGCGCTCTACCAGGAAAAATACACCATCGCCGACGAGGTCTTTGCTGGCCTCAACGGCTATATGGCACCCCAGGCGGGTTTCTTCCTGTGGCTGCCAGTGGAAAACGGCGAGAAGGCCGCGCTGAAGCTATGGCAAGAGACCGGCGTGCGGGTGCTGCCTGGCGCTTACCTGGCGCAAGGCGAACCGGGACAGAACCCGGGCGAGACATATATCCGGGTGGCGCTGGTCGCACCCTCCGAGGACACCCGCAAGGCGCTGACCACGCTGCGCGGTTGCCTCTACTGAGATTTCGCTGCGCGGCCCAACGAGCAGGGCGGGCCGCACAGCCAAAACCAATAATCGGGCGCACAGACCTGCGGTGAACAGCGGGCAGCGCCGTAAGATACGGAACTGAGGTAGGCATGGCATTTCAAACCCGCAGCCGCGATCCGCTGCTCGACAGCAACATGCAGGCGGCCATTGAAAAGCGCGGCAAGGAATTGATCGGGATCGCCCTGATCCTGGCGGGGCTGGCGGTTGCCGCCATGCTGGGCTCCTACACGCCCGAAGATCCGAACTGGACCGTCTCCACCGACGCGCCGGTGCAAAACTGGCTGGGCCGTCCCGGCGCCTCTGTCTCCTTCATCCTGATTACCCTGTTCGGCAAGGCCAGCTGGGCGCTGCCGCTGTTCCTGTTTGCCTGGGGTGCGCGCTTTGTGCTGCACCGGGGCGAGGACCGGGTGGTCTGGCCGCTGCTTTTGTCGGTGCCGTGGCTGCTGGTGGTGGCCCTGCACATGGAGACCCTGAACGCCAGCAGCAGCTGGCAGCAGAACTATGATTTCGGCCTCGGCGGCATGGTTGGCTATACCTTCCTCGGCGCGCTGCTGGCGCTCTTGCCGGTCAGCCTGCATTTCATGGTCAAAATCATGTCCCTGCTCAGCGCCGCTGGCATGATTGCCCTTGGCTGCGCGGTGCTGGGGTTCACCTGGCCCGAAGTGAAAAAGGGCCTGCACAAGGTGATGATCGGCCTGATCCTGGGCTATGGCGCAGTTGCCGCATTGCTGGGCCGCGGTGCCTCGAACGGCCTGCAGGCGGCCCTCACCTACCGCAAGGAACGCGCAGCCCGCGCCGAGGCCGCTGAAGAGTACACCGATGTGGCAGCCGAGCCGGAGATGTTTGAGGACTATCCGGACGACACCTACGTGGAGGAAGCTGTTCAGCAAGAGACTGAAGCTCCTGCCAAAGGTGGCCTGCTGTCGCGGGTGCCGGGCCTGATCCGCCGCGCCGCGCCTGAAGCTGAGGCTGAAAACCTCTATACCGCAGAAGCGCAGGCATATGAGCCGGAAGACCGTCCCGAAGACGGCGCGTCTCCGGAAGACCGGGTGTCGCAGAAAATCGCCAATGCGGTGCGCATCCGCCGCGCCGCCGAAGTGCCGCCGGAAGAAGACCCCAACCTGCCGCTCACCAAGGGTCGCGGCCAGCGCCCGGCACCGCTGATCTTCAACTCTGTAGCAGCAGACGATGGCCTGCCGCCGGAGCCGCCGCTGACAGCCGCGCAGGTGCCTGCCGCCCCGCTGCCGGAAGAGCCGCCGCTGACCTGGCAGGCACCGGAAGAGGAAACCGATGTGCCCGAAGGCTCGGATTCCGCGGTGCAAACGCGTGCCGATGCCGAAGATTTTGCGGCTGACCATGGCATGATTACCCCGGACCATGTGGCCTCTGAAGCGCTGCCGGATGTTGCTAAACCCGCCACGCCCGTCGATGCTGCACCTGTTCCTCAGGCCGCCGCACCTGCCGCGCCGGGCCCGCGCCTGACGGTTGACCTGCCGGTGGCAGAGCCCCGCAAGGCCGTGGTCGAAAAGCCAGCCCGCAAGGCCGTGCAGCCCTCCGCCCGCGCCAAGGCAGAGGCCCAGCCCAAGCTGGCCTTTGAAGACAGCAGCAGCGATTTCGAACTGCCGCCGCTCAATCTGCTGACCAACCCGATGAGCATCGAGCGCCACCACCTCAGCGATGAGGCGCTGGAGGAAAACGCGCGGATGCTGGAAACCGTGCTGGACGACTATGGCGTCAAGGGTGAGATCGTCTCGGTGCGCCCCGGCCCTGTTGTCACCATGTATGAGCTGGAGCCGGCGCCGGGCCTCAAGGCCTCCCGCGTGATCGGCCTGGCCGACGACATAGCCCGTTCCATGTCGGCGCTGTCCGCGAGGGTCTCTACCGTGCCTGGCCGCACCGTGATCGGTATCGAATTGCCGAACGAGAACCGCGAAAAAGTGGTGCTGCGTGAAATCTTGTCGTCGCGCGACTTTGGCGACGGCAACCACGCACTGCCGCTGGCGCTGGGCAAGGACATCGGCGGCGACGCCATGGTCGCAAACCTCGCCAAGATGCCCCACCTGCTGATCGCCGGTACCACCGGCTCCGGTAAGTCGGTGGCGATCAACACCATGATTCTGTCGCTGCTGTATAAGCTGACGCCGGATGAATGCCGCCTGATCATGATCGACCCCAAGATGCTGGAACTCAGCGTCTATGACGGCATCCCGCATCTGCTGTCGCCGGTTGTGACCGATCCGAAAAAGGCGGTCGTCGCTCTGAAATGGGTGGTCGGCGAGATGGAAGACCGCTACCGCAAGATGTCCAAGATGGGCGTGCGCAACATCGCGGGCTACAATGGCCGGGTGAAGGAAGCACTGGCCAAAGGCGAGCTGTTCTCGCGCACTGTTCAGACCGGGTTCGATGACGACACGGGCGAACCGGTGTTCGAGACCGAAGAATTCGAACCCAAGGCGCTGCCCTATATCGTCGTGATCGTCGACGAGATGGCCGATTTGATGATGGTTGCGGGCAAGGAGATCGAAGCCTGCATCCAGCGTCTGGCGCAGATGGCGCGGGCATCGGGCATCCACCTGATCATGGCCACCCAGCGCCCCTCGGTGGACGTGATCACCGGCACCATCAAAGCCAACTTCCCGACCCGGATTTCCTTCCAAGTGACGTCGAAAGTCGACAGCCGCACCATCTTGGGCGAAATGGGCGCCGAGCAGCTTCTCGGCATGGGCGACATGCTCTATATGGCCGGCGGCGCCAAGATCACACGCTGCCACGGCCCCTTCTGTTCTGATGAAGAGGTCGAGGAGGTGGTGAACCATCTCAAGCAGTTCGGCCCGCCGGACTATGTCGGCAGCGTGCTGGACGGCCCGGATGAGGACAAGGCTGACAATATTGATGCGGTTCTGGGGCTGAATACCGGCGGCAATACCGATACCGAAGACGCTCTTTATGACACCGCAGTTGCCATTGTGATCAAGGACCGCAAATGTTCGACGTCCTACATCCAGCGCAAGCTGGCGATCGGCTATAACAAGGCAGCCCGGCTGGTTGAGCAGATGGAGGACGAGGGCGTTGTCTCGGCTGCTAACCATGTGGGCAAGCGGGAAATTCTTGTTCCCGAACAATAAGCTGACGAAATTCCGCCGATGCCGGGCCCTAGCGGGTCCGGCATCTTCACTTCTGCAGCAGCGTACCTATGTTGAGCTCATGAAACGGATTGCCCTTGCCCTTGCGCTGACCCTAGCTGCCCCCGCTTCCTGGGCGGCCGAGCAACTGAGCCTTAATGAGATCTCCCGCTATCTGAATGGGATCAAGACGGCGTCTTCGCCCTTCACCCAAGTTAATGACGACGGCAGCCTGTCCACCGGCAAGCTTTATATGCACCGGCCGGGGCGGATGCGGTTTGAGTATGATGGCAATGGCGGCGGCACCGTGGTGGCTGGCGGCGGGGCTGTGGTGATCCACGACCCCAAGTCGAACCAGCCGCCGGAAACCTACCCGCTGAAGCGCACGCCGCTGTCGATCATCCTGGCCCGCACTGTTGATCTGGGACGCGCCAATATGGTGGTGGGGCATTCCTTTGACGGCACCTCGACCATCGTGCGGGCGCAGGATCCGGAGCATCCGGATTATGGCAGTATCGAACTGATGTTCACTGGCGATCCGGTGGAGCTGCGCAAATGGGTGATCCACGACAGCGCCGGTGGTCAGACAACCGTTATCCTTGGAGGAATGGAGACCGGCCAGCCGCTGTCCTCCAGCCTGTTCACCACCAGCGGCCGTTCCCGCTAAGGCAAGAGCCGCGGGGCTCCCGCGCCCGCAGGTGCGGCTGCTGACGCAGCCACACCTTGGCGGCCTTGGGCCCGGCGCCGGGCTGATGCCCGGCGCAGCAGCGCTTCTACTGTCTGGCAAGGCGGTACTACTGCTGATGCAGAAGCCGGTTTTCCAGTCCCGCGCGGCCCGCTTAAGAGCGGGACCGCACCGCGCCTTGGCGCGGTGCCCCGCCCAACGGCCGAAGGTCTTTCGCAAGAAAGACCATGCGGCGGGCGGGAGCCTTCCGTTTGCGGGAGATCACCGGAACTTGCGGCACGTCGCGAGCTGGGCCTGGTAGGTCTCAGCGCGGGACTGAACCTGGCCCGCTACCCGCAGCAGCCAGGATTTCGAGCGGTAGCTGCCTCTGGCGTAGCCGGTGTGGCCTTCGTGATAGGCCAGGTACTGATTGCGCGCGTCATAAAGCGGGATGCCGTTCTTCTCGTAGCTTTTGCGCATGTACCAGCCCATGAAATCCGTCGCATCGCTGATCCGGTCGCGCTTGGCACGGCGCCGCCCGGTGTCGCGGCGGTAGTCGTCCCAGGTGCCGTCCAAAGCCTGGCTGTAGCCGTAAGCGCTGGACTGCCGCCCGACCGGGATCACTCCCAGCACAAATTGATGCGGTGTGCGCGCATCGCCACGGAACCGGCTCTCGTGATAGATCGTCGCCATCTGCACATGAACCGGCACACCCCAGCGGCGCTGGGTGGCACGGAAGGCTTTCAGGTATTCCGGCCGCTCCTTGATGATGCTGCATGCATTATCCAGATTGCGCGGCGGCGATTTGTGCCCGCCTCCGCAAGACGCAACCGCCAAGAGGAGAACGAGGGCGCTTATGAGTCTGCTCATTGCCTCTGCCCATTATCTTGTTTTGGCCAAGTTTAGCGGATTGCCAGGCGTGTGGAAATCACAATTCAATAAGCCGGCTCAGCAGCAGCGGCAGCAGCACCGCCGACATCAGGGTGGAAACCACCACCAGACCTGCCACCGCACTGGAATCCGCCTCGAATTTCTCCGCCAGCAGATAGGCGGTCACCGCAACCGGCGTTGCGAGCTGCAGGATCAGTACGCCGGACGCAACAGGATCCAGCCCGAACGCCGCCGCAAGCCCCCAGCCCGCCGCGGCGCAGATCAGGAATTTCACCAGGGAAAACGCAACGGCTGTCCCGGTCTTCCCCGGTGTCAGCCGCGCCACCGCCGTGCCCAGGGTAATCAGCATCAACGGCACCGCCATCTGCCCGGTCAGCTCCAGCGCGTTGGTGAGAAAGCGCGGCGTCTCCCAGTCCTGCCACAGGAACAGCCCGCCCAACAGCGTTGCCCAGACCATCGGCTCGCGAATGGCTTTGCTGCCTGCGCTGCGGCCCGCAACCAGATAGATGCCATAAGTAAAGGACAGGATGGCTGAAACTGCCAGCATGACAACGGCATAGCCCAGCCCAGCCTCGCCAAAGGCAAACAGCGACAGGGGGATGCCCAGGTTCCCGGTATTGCCGAACACAAAGGGCGCCATGTAGGTCTGCCGGTCCAGCCGCCCCAGCCGGCACAGCACCTCGCCCGCAACCGCCAGCAGCAAATGGCCCGCCAGCGCGGCCAGCATAAAGGTGCCGAGCGCGCCCTTGTCCAGGTCGGTCTGCATCAGCGCGGTGAAGATCAGGCAGGGCACCGCCAGCGTCATCGCCAGCCGGGTCACGAACTGGGTGCGGTACTCAAACCCCAGCTTCACCCAGATAAAACCGGCCGCGGCCAGCAAAAACACCGGAGCGGTGATTTCGAGCACTGTCAAAGCAAGGTTCACAGTCTGTTTCCCTGAAAATTTGCGTCAAGAGTTGGACAATCCCTGCGCCTGCGCGCTATTTAAATCAGACGGGGGCTGCAAGACCATGATGAGAACACGAGCAAAATACAATCTTGGACAGGTCGTCCGCCACCGGAAGCACCCCTTCCGCGGGGTGGTGTTCGACGTCGATCCCGAGTTTGCCAATACCGAGGAATGGTACGAGGCCATTCCCGAGGACAGCCGGCCGGTAAAAGACCAGCCGTTCTACCATCTTCTGGCCGAAAACGATCAGACTTACTACGTGGCATATGTCTCGGAGCAGAATCTGGTTGCCGACTACTCGGGTGAGCCTATAGGACACCCGGATGTGCCTGAAATGTTTGGCAATTTCGACGGTGGCGCCTATGCGCTGCACTATCAGCTGAACTGAGCGCCGCACCGTCCCGGCTCCGGTATCAATAGCCGAGCGCACAGCCATCCTTGCGCGGATCGCTGGCGCCTTCCAGCACGTCCGAAACATGGATCCGGACCGCTTGCGCACCGCCCAGAGGTGTGTCCGGGACCTCAATTTTGTGCCCCATGTCTGCCAGCTCCTGGCGCACCGATGCCGCATAACCGCGCTCGACCTTCAGCACGGCGCCATCGGCAAAGCAGCGTGGCGCGTCGATGGCGGACTGAAGATCCATCCCGAAATCGCTAAGGTTCGAAACCAGCCGCGCATGGCCCGTGGGCTGATATCCGCCGCCCATGACGCCAAACGGCATAATCACGCCGCCGTCCTGTTTCAGCATGGCTGGAATGATTGTGTGCATCGGCCGCTTGCCGGGGCCGAACTCGTTCGGATGGCCCTCCTCCAAAGTGAACCCGGCTCCGCGGTTCTGCAGCAGGATGCCGAACTTTTCGGATGCGATGCCGGAGCCAAAGCCGTGGAAAATCGAATAGATCAGCGACACCGCCATGCGGTCCTTGTCCACCACGGTGATATAGACGGTGTCCTTATGCACGGCTTCCGTCAGCGGCGCGGCGGTCGGCATGGCCCGCTTCGGGTCGATCAGGGCGGCCAGATGCTCCGCTGTTTCCGGCGCCAGCATGTGTTCCAGCCGGGCGGTATGCTCCGGGTCGGCCAGAAACCGGTTGCGCGCATCATAGGCAAGCTTGGCCGCCTCTGCTTCGATATGTGCCCGCCCGGCACCAAACGGATCCATGCCGGCGATGTCGAAATGCTTCAGGATATTCAGCAGCAAAAGCGCTGTGGCACCCTGACCGTTGGGTGGATGCTCCACCAGGTCAATGTCCTTGTAGCGTCCCTCCACTGGCTGGGTGGCAAAGCTTCTGGCAGAGGCAAAATCTTCCAGTGTGTGAATGCCGCCCAAGGCTGACAGGGCGC
This sequence comes from Leisingera sp. ANG-M1, assembly GCF_000813745.1. Taxonomy (GTDB): domain Bacteria; phylum Pseudomonadota; class Alphaproteobacteria; order Rhodobacterales; family Rhodobacteraceae; genus Leisingera. The sequence goes on from NZ_JWLC01000018.1 coordinate 75,592, forward strand.
CGGCCATATCCTCGGCCACTTCTCCGGTGTAAAACGCGTCCCGCCCGTCCCGGGCGATGCGGCGCAGGACTTCGGCCTGGCCAGGCGCGCGGAATACATCACCTGCTCGCAGCGGCTGGCCGTCTTGCAAGTAATGCTGCCGGGCTGCGCCTTGCAGTGTCCCGGCGCTGTTCTGCCAGTCAAACGCGGTGCGCGGCGCCACGGGCACGCCTTCTTCGGCATAGTGAATGGAAGGCTGCAGCAGCGCATCCAGCCCTAGCCGCCCTTCGCTTTCGGCCAAGCGGCAGAAGGCGTCAATTGCACATGGAACGGTGACCGCTTCCGGGCGGTCCAGCGGCACCGCTGCCAGCCCTTGCGCCCGCAGTTCTGCTGCGCTGGCGCCTGCCGGGGCGCAGCCGGAGCCGTTTAAGGCCCGGACGCCGCGGCCAGGGCGGGAATAGAGTACAAAGCAATCGCCGCCGATCCCGGTCATTTGCGGCTCGCAAATGCCAAGCAGAACCGCACCTGCCAACGCCGCGTCCATCGCATTGCCGCCGCGTTTCAGGATGTCCACCGCCACGTTTGCCGCCAGCGGATGGGAGGTCGCGCAAAGACCGTTTGCGGCAAAGACTGCAGACCGGCCGGGAAGATGGAAGTCGCGCATAAACCTGCTCCTCGCTGTCAATGCGCTGAGCCTAGGAGCGCGCCCCGGGAAGGCAACTCAAAACTGCCTGAAGGCGGGCAGAACGGCACGTAACAGGAATGGCGGAGGAATTTGAGCGAAATGTCCCCGGTGCCGCGTTCTGGTGGGGGCTAGGACACGCGGCACCAGGGGAAGCTCGTTTCAGCTACAGGTAAGTTTTCGCCTACCTGTTGGGCATTGGCGGGCCAGGATTGCGGCGCCAATGTGGCAAAGCGTTAAAAGTGGAGTAAACGGTAGGCTGGCAGCTTGGCGGCTGCACCGGCCTCAGACTTTGGCTGCGGGGCTGGTCACCTGGATTTCAAAGCACAGCGACAGATTGTTGTTGCCCTCGGTGCGTTCATATTGAACCTGGCTGGCGAGCTCGCGGATCAGGAACCAGCCGAAGCCGCCTTCCGGGAGGTCTTCGGTGGCGACACTGACATCTGCGGGCTTGCCCGCCGGCAGCTCCCCTTCCGGGAAGGGCGCGCCGGCGTCCTGAATGCTGATCCACAGACGTTCCGGATACAGCTCGCCCCGTATCAGCACATCACCCGGGACGGCGCCTTCATAGGCGTGTTCGACGACGTTGTTCACGGCTTCGGTCAAGGCGATCTGCACCTCGTCCACGCGGGTGCCCGGTATCCCCAGGGACCGCAACTGGGTCACGACGGACGAGATGCCGGAGCGGGCATCCAAATTCGTGGCCGTGAACGAGCAGGCAAAGGTTTTTACCATCAAATTCTCGCTTTGCGCCGCCAGCGCATTCGTCTTCAGGAGTTTGCGCCAGCCGGTGCGGTTGCGTCGCTTAGGGTGCCGTAAAGGTCAAAGACCGTGTCCATGCGGGTGAGCCGGAACACTTTTTCCACCATCGGGGTTAGCCCGGCCAGGTCCAGCTTGCGGCTGCCGCCCAGCTGCTTCATCGCGGCGACAATGGCGCCGAGGCCGCTGGAATCGATAAACTGCACGTCGGACAGATCCAGAATGACACGGTCCGGCCCGCTTTCGGTTTCGGTGCGCATGTCTTCCTTGAATTGGATGGCCATGGCGGCGTCGATGCGCTCGGCATTGACTTTGACGATCTGGGCATCGTCCGTCATGGTGGTGGTCAGGCTCATATTTGTCCCCCGGGATGTAACGTCATTTGCCAGCACTCTAGACCGCAAAGCTTACTATTCTGTAGGTATTATTTTGACGATTGGAGGAAAATTGCATGAAAGATGTTGTTATCGCCGGAGCGGCCCGGACGCCGATGGGCGGGTTCCAGGGTATGTATGACGGGGTGACAGCAGCGGAGCTGGGCGGCGCCGCCATCCGGGCCGCGCTGGAAGGCGCCAGAGCTGAAACCGTGGACGAGGTGCTGATGGGCTGCGTGCTGCCTGCAGGCCAGGGGCAGGCGCCTGCGCGCCAGGCGGGGTTTGCCGGCGGGCTTGGTGAAGACGTTCCCGCGACCACGCTCAACAAGATGTGCGGCTCCGGCATGAAGGCGGCGATGATCGCTTTTGACCAGATTGCCCTGGGCCATGCGGAGACGATGATCGCTGGCGGCATGGAGAGCATGACCAATGCGCCCTATGTGCTGCCCAAGATGCGCGGCGGCGCCCGTATCGGACATGGCCAGGTGATTGACCACATGTTCCTGGACGGGCTGGAAGACGCCTATGACAAGGGCCGCCTAATGGGCACCTTTGCCGAGGACTGTGCCGAGAAATACCAGTTCACCCGTGAAGCCCAGGACGAATATGCGCTAAAGTCGCTGGCCAATGCCTTGGAGGCGCAGGAGAGCGGCGCCTTTGACGGGGAAATCGCGGCGGTGACCGTGAAATCCCGTAAAGGCGACATTGTGACGGATGCGGACGAGCAGCCGAAATCGGCGCGCCCTGAAAAGATTCCCACGCTGAAACCCGCCTTCCGCAAGGACGGCACCGTGACCGCGGCCAATGCTTCCTCCATTTCCGATGGCGCCGCAGCGCTGGTGCTGGCCTCGGCTGACGCCGCCGAAGCGCAGGGCCTGCAAGTCCGCGCCCGCATCCTGGGCCATGCCAGCCATGCCCAGGCGCCGGGCTGGTTCACCACTGCACCGGTGCCGGCCGCGCAGAAGCTGCTGAAAAACATCGGCTGGCAGGTGGAAGATGTCGACCTGTGGGAGGTGAACGAAGCCTTTGCCGTGGTGCCGATGGCCTTCATGCACGAAATGGGCATTGCGCGCGACAAGGTGAATGTGAACGGCGGCGCTTGCGCGCTGGGCCACCCGATCGGCGCTTCCGGTGCGCGGATCATGGTCACCCTGCTGAACGCATTGGAAAAGCGCGGCCTGAAACGCGGCGTGGCGGCCATCTGCATCGGCGGCGGCGAAGGCACGGCGATTGCGATCGAGCGGGCCTGATCCCTTTTCATCTGGCCCGAAATATCCTCGGGGGTGAATTGACCGCCAGGTCAAGAGGGGGCAGACAGCCCCCTTACCCGCGTTGAAGGAGAGGTCCCCATGCAGGCCGACTACCAAACCCTAGCCAAGACCATCGCCGCACTCACCGAAGGTGAAACAGATGAGGTGGCGCTGATGGCCACCGTGGCTTGCGAAGTGCATCACTCGGACGACCGCTTCGACTGGACCGGTTTCTACCGTGCTGTGGCGCCTGAACTGCTGAAGATCGGCCCGTACCAGGGCGGCCACGGCTGCCTGCAGATCCCGTTTTCCCGCGGCGTCTGCGGTGCGGCGGCACGAACTGGCGAAGTGCAGCTGGTGCCGGATGTGGAGGCTTTCCCCGGCCATATTGCCTGCGCGTCCTCGACCCGGTCGGAGCTGGTGCTGCCGGTCAGGGACGGGCAGGGGGAGCTGATCGGGGTATTTGACATCGACAGCGATCAGCCGGATGCCTTCACCCAGGAGGATGCGGAGCAGCTGGCGGCGATCCTGGCCCAAGTGTTCGGCCGGTTGTGATTCGGGACTGAAGGGGCTTTGCCCCTCGGCCTGGCGGCCTCACCCCAGGGTATTTAGAACCAGAAAGAAGCAGCCCGGCGCCTTTATGCGCTGGGCTTTTTCATGGGATGTCCCGGTCCGTGAAAAAATGCTTGGAAATTTCACGGATTCGGGGCATCGTGAAAAACGAGGAGATTTTTTCATGGACGGGAGAGGACTGGTGAACGACCAGGCGCTGGCAGCGGCCACATTGGGAGCGGATATCCGTGCCTTGCGCAAGGCACGGGGGCTGACGCTGGCGGACATCGCCGCGATGCTGAACCGTTCGGTCGGCTGGCTGAGCCAAGTCGAGCGGGACATGTCGGAGCCGTCAATCTCGGATTTGCGCGAGCTCGCACAGGCGCTGGGCGTGCCGATGTCGATGCTGTTTGCTCATTCCGAAGCACCGGCCGAGGAGCACGGTTACGTGGTGCGGGCGGGCAGCCGGCGCCCGATGGGCTCGGGCGAAGAAGGCTTGATCGAAGAACTGCTATCCCCGGATCTGACCGATGACTTCGAGATGGTGCATTCCACTTTCCAGCCGAACTCGCGGATGCAGACCCCAGCGCACCGGCCGACGCAGGAAGTCGGCTACATGATTTCGGGCAAGCTGGACCTGCTGATTGGCGGCCGCGCCTTTACCGTTGGCCCGGGCGACAGCTTCCGGATCAAGCATGAACCCTACCAGTGGTCGAACCCCTATGACGTGCCTGCCGTGGCGGTCTGGGTCATCGCCCCGCCGGTCTACTGACATGAGCTTTGAGGCCTGGACCATATTCGCGCTGTTCTGGGTGGTCTTTGTGACCACGCCCGGCCCCAATGCCGTCAATTGCATCTCCAATGGCATGGCGCTGGGGTTCCCAAAGGCGATGGTGGGCGTGCTGGCCATCCTGACGCAGGCGTCGGTCTTCCTGATCCTTTCGGCCCTTGGCGTGACGGCCCTGATTGCGGCCTCTCCCGCCGGGTTCATGACTGCCAAAATTGCCGGCGCCGGCTTTCTGATCTGGATGGGCGTGCGCGGCTGGATCAATGCGACCCGTCCGGCGCCAGCGGCAGAGCGGCCAACCCGGCATGTCTATCTGCACGCGCTGGCAGTGGCGGTGATCAACCCCAAGAGCGTGGCAGGCTATCTGGCGGCTTTTTCCCAGTTCGTGCAGCCCGGGGTGCCGGTCTGGGAGCAGATGGCGGTGATCATGCCGACCGCGCTGATCATCACCGCGCTCAGCTACACCGGTTTCACAGCTCTGGGCGCAGGCCTTGGCCGCGCGGCCATGAAGGCCGTGTTCAACACCTGGCTGCGCCGCGGCATGGCACTGTGCTTCATCATCTACGGCATGCTGCTGGGTACCAGCGCTGCGCCACAATTGGAGGCAGCACGATGATCAAAGGATCCTGCCTGTGCGGCGCGGTTGCCTTCGAGCTCACACCGCCCCTGCGGCCGGTCTACGCCTGCCATTGCACCCAGTGCCGCAAGACCTCCGGGTATTTCTGGGCCGCAACATCGATCCCGGATGAGGCGCTTGCGCTGATCCGGCAAAACGGTCTGCGCTGGTTCCAGTCGAGCGAAACCACCAAGCGGGGGTTCTGCGGCAAGTGCGGCTCCAGCCTGTTCTGGGTGCCGGAGGGCGAGGGGCGCACGGTGGTGGCCGCCGGCGCCATCGATACCCCGACGGATCTGCAAACCAAGGCGCATGTCTTCATAGCGGACAAGGGCAATTACTACGAGATCGCCGACGGCCTGCCGCAATGCGCCGGTTTCAAGGGAGATGAAGATGCTTAAAGGATCCTGCCTTTGCGGCGACATCCGGTTTGAAACCGCGGCCAAGCCGCAAGGCGCTTCGATGTGCCATTGCAGCCAGTGCCGCAAGCAATCGGGCGGCATCTGGTCCTCGGCCTATGTCAAGGACACGGAGCTGACCATCACCGGATCGGTCAGCTGGTATGAAGCCAGCCCGCAGGCCAAACGCGGCAGCTGCCCGCGCTGCGGCTCCTTCCTGTTCTGGAAGGCGCATGACGAAGACACCACCAGCTTTGCGCTTGGCGCCGTCGACGGCGCCACGGGGATGAAGATCGAAAAGCACATCTTCACCGCCAGCAAAGGCGATTTTTACGAGATTGCGGACGGCGTGCCGCAAAAGGACTGAGACTAGGGAGCTATCATGTCTGATTTTCCAACCAAGGCCCGCGTGGTCATCATCGGCGGCGGCGTTGTCGGCTGCTCGTCGCTCTTTCACCTGGCCAAGAAAGGCTGGACCGATTGTGTGCTGCTGGAGAAGAACGAGCTGACTGCCGGCTCGACCTGGCACGCGGCCGGCAACGTGCCGACCTTCTCGACCTCCTGGGCGATCATGAACATGCAGCGCTACTCGACCGAGCTGTATTCCGGCCTGGCCGAAGCGGTCGATTACCCGATGAACTACCATGTTTCGGGTTCGATCCGTCTGGCGCACAGCAAAGAGCGGATGCAGGAATTCGAGCGCGCCATGTCCATGGGCCGCTACCAGGGCATCCCGATGGAGATGTGGACCCCGGAAGAAACCAAGGAGCACTATCCCTTCCTGGAGACCCATGACCTGACCGGGGTTCTCTATGACCCGACCGATGGCGACATCGACCCGGCACAGCTGACCCAGGCACTGGCCAAGGGTGCGCGCGACATGGGCGCGAAGATCCTGCGCTTCACCCCGGCGACCGGTGTGACCCAGCACGAAGACGGAACCTGGACCGTTCACACCGAAAAGGGCGACATCGACTGCGACTATGTGGTGAACGCCGCCGGTTACTATGCGCAGCGCGTGGGCGAGATGTTCAAGCCCTACGGCGGCCGGACCGTGCCTGCCATGGTGATGGAGCACCAGTACCTGCTGACCGAACAGATCCCCGAGGTCGAAGCCTGGTCCAAGGAACACGGCGGCAAGCTGCCCCTGATCCGCGACGTGGACGTGTCCTACTACCTGCGTCAGGAAAAGCACGGCTACAACTTGGGGCCTTACGAGCCGAACTGCAAAGGCCACTGGCTGACCGAAGACGATCCGATGCCCGAGGACTTCTCGTTCCAGCTTTGGCAGGAAGATCTGGACCGGATCGAAGACATCGTCACCGACGCGATGGAGCGGGTGCCGCTGATGGCGTCCTCCGGTGTTTCCAGCGTCATCAACGGCCCGATCCCCTACGCCCCCGACGGCCTGCCGATGATCGGCCCGATGCCCGGCGTGACAAACGCGTTTGAAGCCCACAGCTTCACCTTCGGCATTGCCCAGGGCGGCGGCGCCGGCAAGGTGCTGGCCGAATGGATCGTCGATGGCCACACCGAATGGGACATGTGGGCGGTCGATCCGCGCCGCTATACCGACTATACCGACCAGGACTACTGCAACCAGAAAGGCCTGGAAGTCTACGGCAACGAATACGCCATGCACTTCCCGCACCACGAATGGCCGGCGGCTCGCGACAAGAAAGTCAGCCAGGTCCATGCCAAGATCAAAGATCTGGGCGGCGTGATGGGCGCCTATAACGGCTGGGAACGTGCCAACTGGTTTGCCAAGGATGGTGACGACACCTCGGAAGAGGCCACTCACACCTGGGGCCGCTCCGGCCCGTGGCAGCAGCGTATCCAGGAAGAATGCGAAGCAGTCCGCGACGGCGTCGGCGTTCTGGACCTGCCGGGCTTCTCCCGCTTCAACCTGGAAGGCGAAGGCGCAGCGGAATTCCTGCGCGGCCTGGTGACCGGCGGCCTGCCTAAGGTGGGCCGGATGAACCTGGTCTACTTCTCGGACGACCGCGGCCGTATCCTGACCGAGATGTCCTGTGTCCGTCATGGCGAAGACCACTTCACCATGATCACTGCAGGCTCGGCCCAGTGGCACGACTTCGAGATCCTGCGCAACGCGCTGCCCGCAGGCCTGACCCTGACCGACCGCACCACCGAATTCGCGACCATGATCGTCACCGGTCCGAAATCGCGTGAGCTGTTTGCTGGGATCTCGGACGCCGATCTGTCGCTTGGCTGGCTGACCCACCAGGAAGCCACCGTCGCAGGCAAGCCCGCCTTCCTGGCGCGCGTCTCCTACGCCGGCGAACTCGGCTGGGAAGTCCACTGCGCCAACGAGCATCAGGCCGACATCTATGCAGCTCTGATCGAAGGCGGCGCCAAGCCGTTCGGCATGTACGCGCTGAACTCGCTGCGGATCGAAAAGGGCTACCGCACCTGGAAGGGCGATCTGTCGACAGACTACTCGCTGCTCGAAGGGGGCCTGGAGCGTTTCGTCAAGCTGGACAAACCGCAGGATTTCCCGGGCAAAGCCGCGATCCAGAACGAAAAGCAGCAGGGCGTGAAGAAGACCTTCGTCACCCTGATTGTTGAGGCTGGCGATGCCGATGCGCCTTACATGTCCTGCATCTGGAAAGACGGCGAGATCGTGGGCGAGACCACTTCGGGCGACTGGGGCTACCGTGTGAACGCCTCCATCGCGCTGGGCATGGTGCGCCCTGAGCTGGCAAAGCCGGGCACTGAGCTGGAAGTTGAGATCTACGGGCAGAAATGCCGTGCGGTGGTTCAGAAGGACGAACCGCTGTGGGATCCGGCCAACGAGCGCCTGCGCGCCTGATCAGCGCGGGAAGCCCGGGCTTAACCTGTCCGGGCTGACGCCTGAAAAAAAGTCGGCCTGCGCCGCCGGATCGTTTCATGTATCCTGGCGGCGCAGGCGCTCCACGGAAAGGTCACTGTGCTATGGCTGAGATCACGCTTCTGGATGGCTCGATCGGGCAGGAGGTTGTCAAACGCTCCGGCGACCGTGCGACGCCGTTGTGGTCCACGTCGGTGATGATCGAAAAGCCCGAAGTGGTGGGCCGCGTTCACGCCGACTACTTCGCCGCCGGTGCAACCATTGCCACCATGAACACCTATGCCGTGCTGCGCGACCGCCTGGTCCGTGCCGGTATCGAAGAGTATTTCGAAGAATTGCTGACCAAGGCTGCTGCGCAGGCGGCGGCCGCGCGCGAAACACATGGCGCGGGCCGCGTTGCTGCTGCGCTTGGTCCACTGATTGCCTCCTACCGGCCCGACATCTGCCCGCCTGCGGACGAGGCTAAGGTCGTCTACGCCGAACTGGTCCATTTGCTGGAACCGAATGCGGACCTGTTCCTGATCGAAACCGTCTCCTCGCTGGAGCAGGCCAAAGGCGCGCTGCTGGGCTGTGCGGGCACGGACAAGCCCGTCTGGCTGGCCGCATCTGTCTCCGATGAGGACGGCACCCTTTTGCGCTCCGGCGAGCCGCTGGCCGGTCTCGTCCCGCTGATCGAAGACTTCCAGCCGGAGGCGGTGCTGCTCAATTGCTCCCGCCCCGAGGTGATCGGCGCGGGCCTGGAGATCGTGAAAAGCTTCGGCAAGCCTTTCGGCGCCTATGCCAACGGCTTCACCCGGATTTCCGAAGGCTTCCTCAAGGACGCTCCCACCGTCGACGCGCTGGAGCAGCGCCAGGACCTGGGGCCGGAAGCTTATGCGGAATTTGCGATGGGCTGGGTTGCTCAAGGCGCGACAATCGTCGGCGGCTGCTGCGAGGTAGGCCCGGAGCACATCGCCGAACTGGCCCGCTGCTTGCGCGCGGCCGGGCACCGGATCGTCTGACGGGAGGGGGATCAGCATGGCAAAAACGGACAAACTCAAAGCCGCCGACCCGGCCCGGGTCTGGACCATCGACATTGTTGTCTGCGAAGGCTTCGTGCTGACCGAGATGTCAGCGGTGGTCGAAGTGCTGCGGATCGCCAACCGGGTGCTGGCCCAGCCGCCGTTCAAATGGACCATGCGGTCGCTGCAGGGCGGGCGGGTTGGCTGCAAGGCGGGCCTCAGCGTCGACACTGAACCCTTCGCCGCCAAGCCGGACGCGGATTTCGCCTTCTTCCTCGGCAATTCCGACCCGGACCACCCCGGCCTCAGCCTGGGCCGGGTGATCTCCAGCTACACTTCGCGCGGCGGCAAGGTCTATCTTCTGGCCGAGGCCGCCGCCCGCTACATCCGCGACCAGGGCGGCGCCGCCGGGCGGCTGACCACCCACTGGGAAAACTCCGCCCTCCTGCGTGAGCGCATGGGGCTGAACGACGCCAGCCACGCGCTGGCCAGCGAGGATGGGCTGGTTGTCACATGCGCGGGCATGGGCTCCACCGTCGACATCGTACTGGCACTGGTCGGGCGCCTGACCTCAGCGGCGGCGCAAATGACCGTGGGCAACATCATGCTGCACGAACAGGTGCGCGACTTCTCCTCGCTGCAGCCCTTTGCCGGCGCCAAGCCGACGATCACCGGCGACAGCGACCTCGACCACTGCATCCGTATCATGCAGGACAACATCGAGGAGCCGGTGCCGATCAGCGAAATCGTTGACGAGCTTGGGATTTCCACCCGCTCGCTGGAACGCAAGTTCAAGACCTTCCTGGGCACCACCCCCAACGGCTTCTACCGCGAAATGCGCCTCTCCAAGGCCAACAACCTCTTGCTCAACACCACCATGAGCGTGCGCGAAATCGGCCTCGCCTGCGGCTTTCCCAACGGATTCTCCAGCCTTTACAAGAGCTTCTTTGGAATCACTCCCTTTGCCTTGCGCAAGCGCCGCAGGCTGGGAGAGGACAGTTCGGAAAATATCCTCAAGGCCGGAGAATAGCTGCGGAAGCCTGACGTTTTTGATGCATTTTCCGCCGCCTATTCATGATAATCAGGCGCAAACACTGACTGTGGAGCGATGACATGAGCGATCTTCCCAACAAGGCCCGTGTGGTCATTATCGGCGGCGGCGTGATCGGCTGCTCGGTGGCCTATCACCTTGCGAAACTGGGCTGGAAGGATGTGGTGTTGCTGGAGCGCAAGCAGCTGACCTCCGGCACCACTTGGCACGCCGCGGGCCTAATTGCCCAGTTGCGCGCCACCGCCAACATGACCAAGCTGGCGAAGTACTCGCAGGAGCTCTACGGCTCGCTGGAAGAAGAAACCGGCGTCGCCACCGGCTTCAAGCGCTGCGGCTCGATCACCGTGGCCCTGACCGAAGAGCGCAAGGAAGAGATCTTCCGCCAGGCCGCCATGGCGCGCGCATTTGGCGTTGAGGTCGAGGAAATCTCGCCGGAAGAAGTCAAAGCCCGCTACGAGCACCTGAACATTGGCGATGTGACCGGCGGCGTGTGGCTGCCGAAAGACGGCCAGGGCGACCCGGCCAACATCGCACTGGCCCTGGCCAAAGGCGCCCGCCAGCGCGGCGCGCTGGTCAAGGAGCGCATTAAGGTCACCGGCATCTCCAAGGAAGGCCGCCGCGTCACTGGCGTTGACTGGGCCAGCGACGACGGCCAGTCCCAGGGCCACATCGAAGCCGACATGGTGGTGAACTGCGCCGGCATGTGGGGCCACGAGGTTGGCCGCATGGCGGGCGTCAACGTGCCGTTGCACGCTTGCGAGCACTTCTACATCGTGACCGAAGGCATCGAAGGCCTGACCCAGATGCCGGTGCTGCGCGTCCCGGACGAATGCGCCTACTACAAGGAAGACGCAGGCAAAATCCTGCTCGGCGCCTTTGAGCCCAACGCCAAGCCCTGGGCAATGAAGGGTATCCCGGACAGCTTCGAATTCGACCAGCTGCCCGAGGATTTCGACCACTTCGAGCCGATCCTTGAAGCCGCCTGCAACCGTATGCCCATGCTGGCCGAGGCAGGTATCCACACTTTCTTCAACGGCCCCGAGAGCTTCACTCCGGATGATGCCTACCACCTGGGCCTGGCGCCCGAGATGGACAACTTCTGGGTTGCCGCGGGCTTCAACTCGATCGGCATCCAGTCCGCGGGCGGCGCCGGCATGGCGCTGGCGCAGTGGATGGACGAAGGCGAAAAGCCCTTCGATCTGGGCGACGTGGACATCTCCCGTATGCACCCGTTCCAGGGCAACAAGACCTATCTGTTCGAGCGCTCGAAAGAGACCCTGGGCCTCTTGTACGCCGACCACTTCCCCTACCGCCAGAAGGCCACCGCCCGCGGCGTGCGCCGCACCCCGTTCCACCACCACCTGCTGGAGCAGGGCGCGGTTATGGGCGAGATCGGCGGCTGGGAGCGTGCCAACTGGTTTGCCAATAAAGGCCAGGAGCGCGAGTACCAGTACAGCTGGAAGCGCCAGAACTGGTTCGAGAACTCGGCGGCTGAACACAAGGCAGTCCGCGAAAACGTCGGCATGTACGACATGTCCTCTTTCGGCAAGATCCGCGTCGAAGGCCCGGACGCCGAAAAGTTCCTGAACTACATCTGCGGTGCCAACCTGTCGGTTCCGGCGGGCAAGATCGTCTACACCCAGTTCCTGAACTCCCGCGGCGGCATCGAGGCCGACGTGACCGTCACCCGCCTGTCTGAGACCGCCTATCTGGTGGTGACCCCGGCGGTGACCCGTCTGGCCGACCAGACCTGGATGATGCGCCACGTGGGCGACCACCGCGTGGTGATCACCGATGTGACCGCAGGCGAAGGCGTGCTGGCTGTAATGGGCCCGAACGCCCGCGAGCTGCTGCAGAAGGTCTCGCCGAACGACTTCTCCAACGAAGTGAACCCCTTCGGCACCGCGCAGGAGATCGAGCTGGGCATGGGCCTCGCCCGTGTGCACCGCGTGACCTATGTGGGCGAACTCGGCTGGGAGATCTATGTCAGCGCCGACATGGCGGGCCACGCGTTCGAAACCCTGTGGGAAGCAGGCCAGGACATGGGGCTCAAGCTCTGCGGCATGCACATGATGGACAGCTGCCGCATCGAAAAGGGCTTCCGCCACTTCGGCCACGACATCACCTGCGAGGACAATGTGATCGACGCAGGCCTGGGCTTTGCAGTGAAGACCGACAAGGCGGATTTCATCGGCAAGGCCGCCGTGCTGGAGCGTAAGGAAACCGGACCCAAGAACCGCATGCTGCAGTTCAAGCTGACCGATGCTGAACCGCTGTTGTTCCACAACGAGCCGATCATCCGCGACGGTAAATACGTGGGCTACCTCAGCTCCGGCAACTACGGCCATACTCTGGGGGCTGCCATCGGCATGGGCTATGTGCCGTGTGAAGGCGAGAAAGCAGCTGACGTGCTGGCCTCGACCTACGAGATCGACGTTTGCGGCGTAAAGGTGAAGGCAGAGGCCTCCCTGAAGCCGATGTACGATCCGAAATCGGAGCGGGTGAAGGCCTAAGCACCTCTCCAGTGCATTCACCTGCCCGTATCACGCCCCGGCCCTGTGCCGGGGCGTTTTTCGTTTGGGTCCCCGCGGGGACACCCTGAGTTTTCCAGCCCTGTCCCTGCGGGGACAGTTCCGGGTTCTGCTGCAACGTTTGCCCCGGTTTGGCCCTTATGCCGCGCAGCGCCTCTTGACCCCGCCGGAAATCCCTTGGAGAAATCCATAAAAAGCCTTGTGCGGCAGGGGTAAACAGGTAGGTTGCTTGTCCCGGCTACTGACACGGGCGCCTGACGAAGAGGATTTGGGACATGAAGATCAGCATCGAACGCGGCACGCTTCTCAAGGCTGTGGCTCAGGCACAGTCGGTGGTCGAGCGCCGCAACACCATTCCGATCCTGGCAAATGTGCTGATTGAAGCCGAAGGCGACAGCGTCCAGTTCCGCGCCACCGACCTGGATATCGAGGTGGTCGACAAGGCCCCCGCCCAGGTCGAGCGCGCCGGCGCCACCACCGTGGCCGCCACCACCCTGCACGAGATTGTCCGCAAGCTGCCCGACGGCGCGCTGGTCACCCTGACCGCCGACGCCGCAACCGGCCGTCTGGCGGTGGAGGCCGGCCGGTCGAACTTCTCGCTGGCCACCCTGCCGCGCGAGGACTTTCCGGTGATGGCATCGTCTGAGTACCACTCGAATTTTGCGGCCAAGGCGGCAGTGCTGCGCCGCCTGTTCGACAAGTCGAAATTTGCGATCTCCACCGAGGAGACCCGTTATTATCTGAACGGTGTTTACCTGCATGTGTCCTCCGCCGATGGCGGCAAGGCGCTGCGTGCCGTGGCCACCGACGGCCACCGTCTGGCCCGCATCGACGCAGAGCTGCCGCTGGGAGCCGAGGACATGCCGGGCGTGATCGTGCCGCGCAAAACCGTGGGCGAGCTGCGCAAACTGCTTGATGATGACGACATGGACATTGCGGTCTCGGTCTCGGAAACCAAGGTACGCTTTGCCACTCCGAACATCACTCTGACCTCCAAGGTGATCGACGGCACCTTCCCCGACTACACCCGGGTGATCCCGGCCGGCAACACCCGCCGTCTGGAAGTGGATGCGTCGGAATTCGCCCAGGCCGTGGACCGGGTGGCAACGGTGTCGTCGGAACGCTCCCGCGCGGTGAAGCTGCAGCTGGAAGAGGACCGTCTGATCCTGTCCGTGAACGCACCGGACAGCGGTGCTGCGGAAGAAGAGCTGGGCGTTGCCTACAATGACGAACGGCTGGAAATCGGGTTTAACGCTAAGTACTTGCTGGAGATCGCCAATCAGGTGGACCGTGAGAATGCGGTGTTCATGTTCAACTCTTCGGGCGACCCGACCCTGATGCGGGAAGGCAACGACGAAAGCGCTGTCTACGTCGTGATGCCGATGCGGGTTTGATCGCCTGACGGCGATGCCTCCGGCGGGGATATTTTAGGCCAGAAGAACTAGGGAGCTCCCGCGTGCTGGCTCTGACCTCACTCGTTTTGTCCCATTTCCGCTCGCATTTGCGGGCGGAATTGCGTTTGGACGGGCGGCCGGTGGCCATCCACGGCAACAATGGTGCGGGCAAGACCAATATACTGGAAGCGGTGTCGCTGTTCTCGCCGGGGCGCGGTTTGCGCCGCGCCAGCGCCGCCGACATGGCGCGCCAGCCGGAGGCGCTGGGGTGGAAGCTGAGAGGGGAACTGCGGGCGCCGACGCAGGTCTATGAGGTGGAAACCTGGTCCGAGGGCGGCAATGCCCGGCAGGTGAAAATCGACAATAAATCCGCCAGCCAGATTGCCTTGGGGCAGGTGGCGCGGGTGGTTTGGCTGATCCCTGCGATGGACCGGCTGTGGATCGAGGCGGCCGAGGGGCGCAGGCGGTTCCTGGACCGGATTGCGCTCAGTTTCGAGCCCTCCCATGCTGAGGCGTCGCTGGCTTATGAAAAGGCGATGCGCGAGCGCAACCGCCTGTTGAAGGAACAAATCCGCGACGCCGCATGGTACCGGGTGCTGGAAGACCGGATGGCCGCGGCCGGGCACCGGATCCATGCGGCCCGGGTGCAGGCGGTGGACCTGCTGCAGCTGGCGCAGGCGGAGGCGGAAACCGCGTTTCCGGCGGCTGAGCTGGAGCTCATGCAGTCGGAGGGCAGCATGCCGTCGACGGAGGGAGACTTCCGGGAAGCGCTGGAGGAGAGCCGTTTCCGGGATCTGGCGGCGGGGCGTACCCTGGTGGGGCCGCACCGCACCGATCTGATCGGCACCTACCAGACTAAGGGTGTTCCGGCCAAGGATTGCTCGACCGGCGAACAGAAGGCGCTGCTGGTGTCGCTGATCCTGGCAAATGCGCGGGCGCTGGCGCAGCGCGAGGGGGCTCCCCCGATCCTGCTGCTGGACGAGGTTGCGGCGCATCTGGATGCGGCGCGGCGGGCGGCGCTTTATGATGAGATCTGCGCCTTGGGAACCCAGGCCTGGATGACCGGGACCGGGCCGGAATTGTTTGCGGAGCTGGGCGCGCGGGCGCAGATGCTGGAAGTTTCCGACAGCAGCGGCGCATCAGAGGTTATTCACCGATGACGGTTACTTCCTGGGACCTGGTGCTTTATGCCGGCGCCTTGCTAATCCTGTTCCTGACCCCCGGCCCGGTGTGGCTGGCCTTGATGGCGCGCTCGGTTTCGGGCGGTTTCCAGGCAGCCTGGCCGCTGGCGCTGGGGGTGGCGTGCGGCGATATCCTGTGGCCGCTGGTGGCTGTGGCAGGGATGTCCTGGGTGGTGTCGGAATTCACCGGCATAATGACTGTTTTGCGCTGGGTGGCCTGTTTGATGTTCCTTGGTATGGGCTATCTGCTGATCCGTCACGCGGGTGAGGCGGTGCAGGAGAACAGGGCACTGACAAGGCCCGGCATCTGGGCCGGTTTTTTGGCTGGGATTGCCGCGATCCTGGGTAATCCCAAGGCGATCCTGTTTTACATGGGCGTGCTGCCTGGGTTCTTTGATCTGTCGGGGACATCTGGGGCGGACGTGGCGGCAATTGTGACCTTGTCCTTTGTCATCCCGTTGGCCGGCAATCTGGCCCTGGCGGGTATGGTCCACCGGGTGCGCAAGGCCATTTCTTCGCCACGGACCCTGCGCCGGATCAACCTTGTGTCGGGCGGTTTGCTGATCGGCGTCGGGCTGATCATTCCCTTCACCTGAAGACTGCTGCTGCGGGCCGGGCAAGGGATTGCCTGATAGGGCACGCGCAGCTTGGATTCGGCAAGAAAATTAGGGCTCTGCGGGTGACATTCCGCCCGGGGTTTCGTATAAATTCCGGAAGCAAAGACAGGAAAATGTGAATGTCCGGAAACGAGCAGGCTCCCGCAGAATATGGCGCGGAATCCATCAAGGTTCTCAAAGGCTTGGAGGCGGTTCGCAAACGCCCCGGCATGTACATCGGGGACACGGATGACGGCTCGGGCCTGCACCACATGGTCTATGAGGTGGTGGACAACGGTATCGACGAAGCGCTGGCGGGCCACGCCGACCATGTGACGGTGAAAATCCACGCCGATTCCAGTGTTTCTGTCAGCGATAACGGGCGCGGGATTCCGGTGGATATCCACCCGGAAGAAGGTGTCTCGGCGGCCGAGGTCATCATGACCCAGCTGCACGCGGGCGGTAAGTTTGACTCGAACTCCTACAAGGTTTCGGGCGGCTTGCACGGTGTGGGCGTTTCGGTGGTGAACGCGCTCAGCGACTGGCTGGAGCTGCGCATCTGGCGCAACGGCAAAGAGCACATCGCCCGGTTCGAGCGCGGTGATACCGCCAGGCATCTGGAAGTGGTTGCCGATTGCGGTGATCAGACCGGCACCGAAGTCCGGTTTATGGCCTCGACCGATACATTCTCGAACCTCGACTATGTTTTCGAAACGCTGGAAAAACGCCTGCGCGAGCTGGCCTTCCTGAATTCCGGTGTGCGCATCATTCTGATCGACGAACGCCCGGCCGAGCGGCTGGAGGTGGAGCTGTTCTATGAGGGCGGCGTCAAGGAATTCGTGAAATACCTGGACCGCCATAAGGCCCCGGTGATGGAGACCCCGGTCTATATCATCGGCGAAAAGGACGAGATCGGCGTCGAGATCGCCATGTGGTGGAACGACAGCTACCACGAGACGGTGCTGCCCTTCACCAACAACATCCCGCAGCGCGACGGCGGCACCCATGTGGCGGGCTTCCGCGGCGCCCTGACCCGAACCATCAACAACTACGCGCAATCCTCTGGCATCGCCAAGAAGGAGAAGGTCTCTTTCACCGGCGATGACGCCCGCGAAGGCCTGACCTGCGTGCTGTCGGTCAAGGTGCCGGATCCGAAATTCTCCAGCCAAACCAAGGATAAGCTGGTGTCGTCGGAAGTGCGCCCGGTGGTTGAAAGCCTGGTGGGCGAGAAACTGGCCGAGTGGTTCGAAGAGAACCCCAACGAGGCCAAGCAGATCGTCGGCAAGATCATCGAAGCGGCGCTGGCCCGCGAGGCGGCGCGCAAGGCGCGCGAGCTGACCCGGCGCAAGACGGCGATGGATGTGAACTACCTGGCGGGCAAGCTGAAAGACTGCTCCGAAAAGGACCCGTCTAAAACCGAAGTTTTCCTGGTTGAGGGTGACTCGGCCGGCGGCTCTGCCCAGACGGGCCGGGACCGGATGACCCAGGCGATCCTGCCCTTGCGCGGCAAGATCCTAAACGTGGAACGGGCGCGGTTCGACCGGATGCTGTCGAGCCAGGAGATCGGCAACCTGGTGATGGCGCTTGGCACCGGCATCGGCCGGGATGAGTTCAACATCGACAAGCTGCGCTACCACAAGATCGTCATCATGACGGACGCCGACGTCGACGGTGCCCATATCCGGACGCTCTTGCTCACTTTCTTCTACCGGCAGATGCCGGAGCTGATCGAAGGCGGCTACCTCTATATCGCGCAGCCGCCTCTCTACAAAGTCGCGCGCGGCAAGTCTGAGGTTTACCTCAAGGACCAGGCGGCGCTGGATGACTACCTGATCAACCAAGGTGTCGACGGCGCGGTGCTGAAGCTGGGCGGCGGTTCCGAAATGGCCGGGGCCGACCTCACCCGTGTTGTGGATGAGGCGCGTCAGCTGAAACGCGTGCTGGATGCCTTCCCGACCCATTACCCACGCCACATCCTGGAGCAGGCCGCGGTGGCCGGCGCCTTTGTGCCTGGCGCGGTTGATTCCGACCTGCAGGGCGTGGCCGACAAGGTCGCCGCCCGGCTCGACGCCATCGCGCTGGAGTATGAGCGCGGCTGGCAGGGCCGGATCACTCAGGACCACGGCATCCGCCTGGCCCGCATCCTGCGCGGCGTTGAAGAGGTCCGCACCCTGGACGGCCCGATGCTGCGTTCCGGCGAGGCCCGCAAAACCGGCAGCTTTACCCAAAGCCTGCAGGAGGTCTATGGCAGCACTGCTCAGCTGGTCCGCCGCGACCGCAGCCAGGTGATCCACGGGCCTCTGGACTTGCTTAAGGCTATCCTTGAGGAGGGCGAAAAGGGCCTCACCCTGCAGCGCTACAAGGGCCTTGGCGAGATGAATCCGGACCAGCTGTGGGAGACCACCCTGGACCCGGACGCCCGGACGCTTCTGCAGGTGCGCATCGATGATATGGTCGAGGCGGATGACCTGTTCACCAAGCTGATGGGCGACGTGGTGGAACCGCGCCGCGAGTTCATTCAAAAGAATGCGTTGAGTGTGGAAAACCTCGATTTCTGACTTTTTGTAGGGATCCCCATAGCGCTGCGGATACCCCATAGTTTTGCGGAATCCGCTCATAGTTCTGCGGTTCGTGTTTTGAGCCCTTGTTGGTTTTTGCTCATGATGCCCCGCCGGCAGTTGCGGGGCATTTTCTTGTCGGCAACTCTGGCCGCGCTCGAAATGAGCAAATTTCCCACAAATGGATCTAGGCAGAAAGCAGCGGCATGTTTGCGCGTTCTTCTTCACTATCGCGCACGCCGGCGAAATGCAGACGAAAGCAGGGGCGGACACGTTGCTGGAACCGCCGCAGGCTGGCTACATGATCTGTGCGCAAGGTTACCGCGACCTGGGCGAGCAGCCGTATCCGCCCTGGTTCTGCACCGGCGGCGACCTCTACCTGCTGCAGATCCAGGGCGGCAAGCTGTGCAGAGCATCGCGCTTTGTGCTTTAAACGCTTAGTTGTCTGGCACAAGCCGCGCTATATTTGACCTAAGCCACCTCGGTTCCCATTTTGCAGCCGCGTAATTTCAAGGATTTCCAGATGACCGAATACCGTTTTGCTGAACAGGAACCTCATGAGGCTGGATTCGCAGACGTGTATGAAAACGAAGTCTCTCCTTTTCTGAAAGAGATGGAAATTCTGCGGACCCGCAGTTTGGCCAAGAGAAAGCTCTGGGTTGGGATTGTTATACCTCTGTCTGCCGGGCTGGCATTTTGGAGCGGCATGGCGGTGCATCCCGCATTGGCCTTCTTCCCGCTGTTCCTAGGCTTTGTTCTGGCATTCCTGCTTTGGGTTCAGCGGGGCGACAAAGTGGAACGCGCTGCGGCCGCGTTCCTGCCACCGGTTTTGTGCCGTTTCCTGGGCAGCATGGAGATGACCCGGGAGGTGCCCGGCGGGTTCATGCCTTTGGAGAGGCTGCGGGACCTTCGGCTGCTGCCGCACGGCAGCGAGGCAAACCAGAGCCTGGCGGTGACCGGCCAGTGGCGGGATGTGAACTACAAAGTGCTTAGCCTGACATGCCGGCAAAGGGAGCGGGATTCGGAGGGGGATGTCCGCTACCATGAGGTTTTCTCAGGCATTTTGCTGCAGGTCGACTGCCCGGTGGACATGCCTTGCACTGTCTTTCTGCGGGATTTCGGGGAGACCCTGAATAAGGTGAACAAATGGTCGAGCCCGGCTGTGCCGCCGCACCGCTGGGAATTTGCAGACCCGGGCATTGAGAATGTTTTTGAGGTTTACTCCGATGACATTGATCGCGCCAGCCAGCACCTTGGACAGAATTTCCCGTGTAAATTCATTGATATGGCCAAGTCGTTCCAGGGAGGGCGGGAATACTGCGAGGCGGCGTTCGAGGGTCATGATTTCTATCTCGCTCTGCGATTGCCGCACAGATTTCTGGGGTTTAACCTCGGGAACGACCCGCTGCATCTGGCGGATGAACCAATCCGCCGCGCCTTGGCCGACTTGGTGATGCCGCGGCGCGTTATCGATATGCTGCTGGATTGACAGCTAAGGAATCCGGCAGCTTCTCTGGCGGATACAATTGATACAGTTCGCGATACAGTTTCGAAATCTGGGTGCTGTTTAAGCGCCACGCCGTATCAAAGGACCGCGTAATGAGCACGACCCCGCACCCTGCGCCGCCGCCTGCCGGGCTGTCCGGGGGAAACCTAAGCGCCGCGCAGTATCAAGACTTGCTGAATGCAATGGAGGACGGCGCCGCTCTGTTCAATGCGGATAGCCGGCTGATCTGTTGCAACACCCGGTTTGCGGAGATGCTGCTGCCAAAGGGCCAGCTGCCGCCGGAACCTGGCGTCTCCCTGCAAGACCTTTTGCGGGGCCTTGCGGTAACGGGCCATCTGAAACGCCCGACTGCTGCGGAAACTGAGGGTTTTGTTTCTGGCAGCGCTGTGTTTGGCGGTGGCGGCCTGCCTGCCGAACTGGAAACAGCGGCTGGGCGCACTCTTGTGTCCTCCGCCAAAACAACCGGCCTTGGCGGGCTGTTGGTTACCTTGCGGGATGCCAGCCGCGAGCGGCACTCGGATCAGGTTGCCCGGGACATGCTGCTGGACGCGTTCCAGGCTCTGGATGAGGGGCTGGTCCTCTGCGATGAGAACATGCGGTTTGTGTTCGGTAACAAGGCCTGGCTGAAAATGATGTACGGCAGCCGTCCGCATCTGGCCCCGAAACCCGGAGATCACGTTGTCGAGAAAGTCATCGAGCTGGTGGAGGATGGATTCTACGACATCCCTGAGGGCCAGAGCCACGAGGACTTCATCAACTGGCTGATGGTTGAAATGGCCCAGCACGGCAAACAGGTGGAAATCAGGACTGCCGAGGGTAAGCATTACGTTGGCGCATCGCATCTGACTGCCTTTGGCGGGTCGCTGCTGTTTGTGCGGGATCTGACCGAGCAGCGCCAGGCTGAAGCCACCCGGCTGGAAGCGGTGAACGACGCAATTGACGCAGTGGATTACCCGCTGGTTCTGTTTGATTCCGAGGAGAAGTTCGTACTGGCCAACAAGGCCTGGTACGCCATGATCGCTCCGACAGGGCTGGATCCGCAGCCGGGGGAGCCGGGGGCAGAGTTTTTCTGGTCGACGATCGAAAGCGGGTATTATGTCTGGCCCGAGGAGATGAGCAAAGAAGAGTTCTATGCCCACGGCATGGCACTGATCTATAACTATGGGCGCGAATTCCCGCTGCAGACGTCGGATGGCCGGATCTTTCTGGCCAGCTCGAATGTCACGGCGCTTGGAGGCTACCTGCTGTCCTACCGTGAGATCACCGAACAGGTCCGCGCCGAAGCAGAACTGCAGGAACAGCGCGAGCTTGCCCATCAGAATGAAAAGCTGTCGGCGCTTGGCGAATTGCTGGCCGGAGTCGCCCACGAGTTGAACAACCCGCTGTCGGTGGTGTTCGGCTACAGCCAGATGCTGCAGGGCAAGGTTCAGGACCCGGTGCTGTCGGAGCGAATAGATCTGGTGTGCAAATCCGCCGAGCGCGCGGGCAAGATCGTCAAGACCTTCCTGGCGATGGCCCGTCAGCGCCCGACCCGGATCGAGATCTGCTCGCTGAACGATATCGTGGC
The DNA here is from genome assembly GCF_000813745.1 of Leisingera sp. ANG-M1. GTDB lineage: Bacteria > Pseudomonadota > Alphaproteobacteria > Rhodobacterales > Rhodobacteraceae > Leisingera. The sequence goes on from NZ_JWLC01000018.1 coordinate 97,220, forward strand.
CACGGCGCTGGAAGTCTCGGGGTATTCGCTGAAGGCCAACGGAACAATCGTGGAGACCGAACTGGACGAAACCGCGCCGCCTGTCGCTTGCGACTTCGATCAGCTGGCCCAGGTTTTCAGCAACCTGATCGTCAATGCCGGCCATGCCCTGCAGGACCAGCGGGAAGATGGCCGCATCATGGTACGTTCGTATCACGAAGCGGAGACGGACCGCACCGTGGTTGAGATCAGCGACAATGGTCCAGGCATCCCCAAGGACATCCAAAGCCGGATTTTCGAACCGTTCTTCACCACAAAGGACGTTGGCGAAGGCACGGGGGTCGGCTTGGCCTTCAGCCACAAGATTGTCGAAAGCCACAAAGGCGAGCTGTCCCTGCAGTCGGCGCCCGGCACCGGGACCAGCTTCTACGTCAAGCTGGATGCGGCGCAGAACACAGACGCTCAGGCCGAAGTGGAACGGATCGGTCTGGAGCCGGAAGAGACGTTGTCGGTTCTGGTGGTTGATGACGAGGCCGGCGTCGCGCAGCTGCTGCATGACCTGCTGAAAGAAGAGGGATATTGCGTCGAGTCCACAACCAGCCCGCGCGAGGCTCTGCGCCTGATTGAAGCCCGGCCGTTTGACGTGGTTCTCAGCGACTTCAAGATGCCCGATATGGATGGCGAGGAATTCTACGAGGCGCTGCGGGTAATTTCCCCGGAGTGTGCCAGCCGGATCGGCTTTGTCACCGGCGATGCGCTCAGCGGGAATGTCCGGGACTTCTTTGCCCGCTCGGAACGCCCGTTTATTGAAAAACCAATTATCAAGCGCGAGCTGCTGACCCTGATCCGGCTTGTGCTCTACAGCTTGGAATAAACATGAACCACACTGTCCTTGTCTGCGATGACGAAGCTCCATTGCGCCAGATGCTCAAAGATTATCTCGGTGATTGCGGATATGCCGTGCGGGAGGCTGCGGATGCTGCCGCGATGATGGCGCTGCTGGCGGAAGAAGAGCCCGACCTGGTCATTCTGGATGTGCAGATGCCGGGCAAGGACGGCTTGGCAGCTCTGCGGGAAATCCGGGCGGCCTCAAAAGTGCCGGTGATGATGCTGACCGCGGCAGGCGACGTTGTGGACAAGGTGCTGGGCCTGGAATTCGGAGCCGATGACTATATCGTCAAACCGGTGGACCTGCGTGAGCTGCAGGCCCGGATCAAGGCTGCAATCAGGCGCAGTGCGATACAGGAGCAAGCGCAAAAGGTTCATGACCGGTTGAGCGGAACAGTGGACTTCGGCCCCTGCAGGCTCGACCTGGACGGAGCCCGGCTGTTTGGGCCGGACGGTGAAGAGATTGCCATCACGGCCATGGAATTCAGCCTGCTGCGGGTCTTTGCCGAAAACCGCGGCCGGACCCTGAACCGGGACCAGCTGCTGGACAAGGCGCATGACCGGGGCTGGGAGCCGTTTGACCGGTCGATAGATCTTCGCATTTCCCGGCTGCGGCGCAAGATCGAGACAAACCCCGCCAAACCGGAGGTAATCCGCACGGTGCGCGGTATCGGTTATATTTTCGGGTAAGCCGCGCTGCGGCGGCAATGGCCGGTTTGTCCTAGGGCTGGTCTCAGCCCATGATCAGGTATTCCACGGTCGTGAACGCCATCTCGTAAGGGCAGAACAGATCCGGCTGACCTGCAGCAGAGGCTGGCTCGGGATCCGGGTTTACGGCGGGAGCCAGCTCCAAACCGGTGAATATGACCGGGTCGTGGCCGTCGGTATCTGCAAGCGGCACCGGCTCGATCCAGGCTTTGCCGCGTGCAAAGGCCAGCGGTTCGTCGCTGCCGTCCAGGTCAAACCAGGCGGGGGCAGACGGTCTGTCTTCGTTCCCTTCCGAGCTTCCGGGCACGCCATCGAGTTTTGCAAATACGGGCATCGTCGTGTCTCCTGTTCTCCTGCGCAGCTAGCGCCAGGCGAACACTGGATACGGGGGCCAGTTGTCAGAATGTCACCGCGTTCTGTTTCAAATGTACCAGCAGCACCACGGCCTTGCCGGCCTGTCAGCTGTTGGCGCGGTGCGGGTGAGGTTGCAAGGCTTCTGCGTGGCCTGGAAACAGAGTCTGTGCAAACTGCAATGTCTGCGCCAAGGCGTCTTCGCGGCTGCAGCTGTGCGGGAACAGGTGCAGCTTTTGCCAATAGCCATCGGTTAGCGTGTCAATCCAATTACCCGCCAGCAGGGCCTTGCTTGGGTCCTCGGGCGCCAGCTGCTGGCAGATGCCGCGCAGAGCGTCAGCGCGTTTCCTTTCAAACACGCTGGTGATCTCGGCATATTGCGGGACAAAGTTCTGCTCGCCCCAGAAAGCAAACCAAACCGCTAGAGTGTCGGGAGTGCACAGATCCGCGTCAAAGTCGGCGGTCAGGACGGCGCGCAGCCGGGCAGCGGGATTTTGCGGAGCTTGCTCCAGAGCCGCGTGCCAGCGGGTCTCGTATTTCTCGTAGAGATCGCGCAGCACCGCGGCCAGGATGCCGTTCTTGGACTTGTAATAGAAAACCGCCACACCCTGCGACAGACCGGCCTCGTTCGCCACGGTCGCAAGCGTGGTCTTGGCCAGCCCATGGGTCACGATCGAGCGGAAAGCGGCGTCAAGAATCTGCCTCCGCCGCTTGTCTGCGTTGTCCTTGCGTTCCTTGCGCGGCTTCTTGCCGCTGGCGGCAACTGCGCTCATGCCAACCTCATGCGTTCCTCTATTTCCCTTGTTTCACAATTACCTGAGGCTGTCAGCCCGCTAAAATTTAATTGAGCGCTCAAATAATCTTTACGCGAGCGCCGGGATCGCCTAGGGTCTGGTAACCGGCAGAGGCAGCGCAGCAGTGCCGCCTTGCGGTGTTCTGGGACGGATCAGGCGGACATCATGAGCAAAATGACCATGCACAAGTTCAGCAACGCCCCGGCAGCAGAGACCCTGCAGGCCTGGGACAGGACACATCAGCTGCATCCCTGGATGGCGATGGATGAATGGCGGAGCTACGACAACATGCTCGTCGACACGGCGGACGGTATCTACATGTGGGATGCGGCCGGCAAGCGCTACATCGACGGGCCAGGCGGCATGTGGTGCACCCAGATCGGGTATGGACGCCAGGACATGGCAGATGCCATCGCCGCGCAGGTGATGAAGCTGCCCTATACCTCGCCTTTCACCAACACCACCGAACCTTCGGCAGTGCTGGCCCGCAAGCTGGCTGAACGCGCACCGGGGGATCTGAACAACGTCTTCTTCACCACCGGCGGCTCCACCGCGGTGGATACCGCGCTGCGCACCATGCAGTATCTGAACAACCGGCGCGGCCTGCCGGAGAAGAAACTGATCCTGGCGCGGGAGAAGGGCTACCACGGCTCCACCTATCTGGCCCATTCGGTGACCGGCAAGGAGCGCGACCAGAGCCAGTTCGATTTCGAGACCCGGCTGGTGCATTTTCTGCCGGATGTGAACCCCTACCGCCGGCCGGACGGGATGAGCGTCGAAGCCTGGTGTGACGCGAAAGTGGCTGATTTAGAGACTGCTATCGGTACTTTGGGAGCGGACAAGATTGGTGCCTTCATCGCCGAACCCATCCTCAGTTCAGGCGGGGTGATCGTGCCGCCGCCCGGCTACCACGAGCGGACCTGGGAGATCTGCCGGGCGCATGACATCCTTTATATCTCCGACGAGGTGGTCACTGGCTTCGGCCGTCTGGGGCACTGGTTTGCCTCCGAAGAGCTGTTCGGCATCCAGCCCGACATGATCACCTGTGCCAAGGGTCTGACGTCGGGCTATCTGCCGCTGGGCGCCTGCATTATTTCGGATCGGGTGATGCGGCAAATGAGTCACCTGGGCGAACCCTCGGGCTACACCAATGGCTACACCTATTCCGGCCACCCGGTGAGCTGTGCTGCAGCTTTGAAAAACATCGAAATTTTCGAAGAAGAGGGCATACTGGAACATGTGCGCGCAGTGACGCCGCATTTCCAGGCCCGGCTGCAGGATCTGAAAAAGTTCAGTATCGTCGGCGACGCCCGCGGCATGGGACTGCTCGGCTGTATCGAGGGGCGGGCGGATGACCTGGAGGCGGAGCGCCAGCTTGGTGCGCAAATAGATGCCGCCTGCGAGGCCCGCGGCCTGCTGGTGCGTCCGTTGATCAATATGGCGGTGTTTTCGCCGCCGCTGATCATCAGCCTGGAGCAGATCGACGAAATGTTCGGTGTCCTCGAGGCCGCCTTGCAGGAGGTGCAGGACAAACTGACCGGCTGAATGCCGTGCCAGAAGATCCGCAGGCGCGGGTTCACCACAGCTTTATTGCAGGCTGTGGTGCAAGCGGCTAATGATTCCCGTCATGCAGGTTTTGGACTACACCCATAACCAAGGGCTTGTGGCGGCTTCCTTTTTCGTTGCGCTGGTAGCAGGGTTCACGGGGCTGTCGCTGACCAAAGGACTGTCCGCGCGCTCCTTTGCGCAGCGGAAGCTGGCGATTGCACTGTCGTCTGTGGCGCTGGGCGGCGGCATCTGGTCGATGCATTTTGTGGCCATGCTCGGTCTGCAGCTGCCGATCCAGTTCTATTATGACTCCGCGGTCACTCTGGCCTCTGCGCTGGTGGCGATACTGGTGGTCGGTGTGGCGCTCCTGATCCTGCATTTCTGGCAGCGCACCCGGATGACCCTCGCATTGGCCGGCACTACGGTAGGGCTGGGGGTGCTGGCGATGCATTACATCGGCATGGCCGGGCTGGAGCTGTGCCGCGCGCTCTATACACCCGGGGGCATTGCCTTGGCGGTTGCGGCCTCCTGCGCGCTGAACATCGCGGCGTTCTCAATTGCCTATGGCGAGCGCAGCCACCGCAACATTCTTTTGGGCACTGCCGGGTTTGGTTTGGCGGTTTTCACCGTCCATTTCATCGCAATTGCTGGCACCAGTTTCATTCCGCTGGAAGTGACCAGCCAAGTCGGGCCCCTGATCGGCAATGAGACACTGGCCATTGGCGTGGTGCTGACCAGCTTTGCCCTTTGCGGGGCGTTTCTGCTGACCGGGGTGACATTCCTGAAGCCATCGTCTGCCGCACAGGTAGAGCCGCCCGACGGGTCGGCTCCTCAGCCCGGAGTCCAGGCAGAACCGGAAGCCGAGGCGGCGCCGGTCTCGCGGCAGATCCCTTATGAGCAGGAAGGCCGTACCCAGTTCTTCAGCACCGATGCGGTGGCGGCGATCCGGGCCGAGGGGCATTACACCCATCTCTACACCGCGGCTGGCCAGCACTTTTGCAGCTGGTCTATCACCGAGGCCGAGCGGCGGCTGGCGCAGACGGATTTCATCAAGACCCACCGCTCTTATCTGATCAACCCGGCCCATGTCAGCGGGTTCGAAAGGCTGAAAGACAATGGTGTCTGCCACTTCGATATCCCGGGACTGGCCAAGGTGCCGGTGTCGCGCTCGCGGCTCAAGGACGTGCGGGCGGCATTGGGGGTGTAGGCCGCGCGCATTTCGTGCGCTCCTATTCGCATTTCGTGCAGAAAGCCGCGAAAATGGTTGAAATCCCCGGGCCTTAGCAGGCCGCTGCAGACAGTCTCTTCCTCAGCCAGTTGAGGGAGGACAAGCGATGATACCAGCGGCGTTTGAGTATCACAGACCGGCGGATATGGCCGGCGTGATCGCGCTTTTGGAAGAACACGGGGATGACGCGCGGGTAATGGCGGGCGGGCACAGCCTGATCCCGATGATGAAACTGCGCATGGCAGAGATACCCCACCTGATCGACCTGCAGGACGTGGCCGGGCTGAAGGGGATTGCTGTGGCTGAAGGCCGGGTAACCCTCGGCGCCATGGTAACTCAGCATGAGCTGATCCAGCACCAAGGGTTGGCCAATACCGCCCCGATCCTGCGCGAGGCTGCGCTGGTGATTGCCGACCCGCAGGTGCGCTACATGGGCACCGTCGGCGGCAATGTCGCCAATGGCGATCCGGGCAACGACATGCCTGGCCTGATGCAGTGCCTGGATGCGGAGTTCACCCTTGTTGGCCCCGATGGCCAGCGTACTGTCGCCGCCCGCGACTTCTATGAAGCGGCCTATATGACCGAGCGCGAGGATGAAGAAGTTCTGACAGCGATCAGCTTTGCGGCGCCTTCGGGCGGCTACGCTTATGAAAAGCAGAAGCGCAAGATCGGCGACTACGCAACGGCTGCCGCTGCGGTGATCCTGCAGAAGGACGGCGGCACCTGCGCGGCGGCCTCCATCGCCATGACCAACCTCAGCGATGTGCCGGTGTGGTCGGACGCGGCAGGTGAGGCCCTGACGGGCACCTCCGTGGACGCTGCAGCCGTCAGCGCCGCCGTTCAGGCTGTTCTCGATGACATCGACCCGGTTGAGGACAACCGCGGCCCGGTGGCGTTCAAGCGCCATGTGGCCGGTATCATCCTGACCCGCGCCATCCAGCGCGCCTGGGGCCGCGCATGAGGGAGGAGCGGAGATGAGCGACAAGATGCATATCAAACTGAAGGTGAACGGCGAGGACCGCGAGTTTCTGGCCGAACCGCGCGAGCTGCTGATCTATGCCCTGCGCGAGCACCTGGACCTGACAGGCCCGCATGTGGGCTGCGACACCTCCCACTGCGGTGCCTGCACCGTCACCATTGACGGCAAATCGGTGAAATCCTGCACCATGTTCGTGGCCCAGGCCAACGGCGCCGAGATCACCACCATCGAAGGCATCGGCCAGCCCGACGCTTTGCACGTGCTGCAGGAGAGTTTCCGCGAGCATCACGGGCTGCAATGCGGCTTCTGCACCCCGGGCATGATCACCCGCGCGACCAAGCTGCTGGAGGAGAACCCGGACCCGACGGAGGAGGACATCCGCTTTGGCATGGCCGGCAATATCTGCCGCTGCACCGGCTACCAGAACATCGTGAAATCGATTCAGGTTGCCGCCACTGAAATGAACTCAGCCAAGGAGGCCGCGGAATGAACGATATGACCCCCGACCGCGACGACCGTTCCGCAAACCTCAAGGGCATGGGATGCTCCCGCAAGCGGGTGGAAGACGTCCGCTTCACCCAGGGAAAAGGCAACTACGTCGATGACGTGAAACTGCCCGGCATGCTGCACGGCGACTTTGTGCGCTCTCCCTACGCCCATGCGCGGATCAAATCGATTAATACTGAGGCCGCCATGGCGCTGGACGGTGTGGTGGCCGTGCTGACGGCCGAGGATCTGGCACCGCTGAGCCTGCACTGGATGCCGACCCTTGCGGGCGACAAGCAGATGGTGCTGGCCGATGGCAAGGTACTGTTCCAAGGCCAGGAGGTCGCCTTTGTGGTGGCGCGCGACCGCTATGTGGCCGCCGACGCAGTGGAGCTTGTCGAGGTCGACTACGAAGAACTCCCTGTCCTCGTCGACCCGTTTGAGGCGCTGCAGTCCGATGTGGTCCTGCGCGAGGATCTGGAGCCCGGCGCCGACGGCGCGCATGGCCCCCGCAAGCATCACAACCACATCTTCCTGTGGGAAGCGGGCGATGAGGAAGCCACCAACCAGGTGCTGGACGAAGCCGAAGTGGTGACGGAAGAGACCATGTACTACCACCGCACCCACCCTTGCCCGCTGGAGACCTGCGGCTCGGTGGCGTCGATGGACAAGGTGAACGGCAAGCTCACTCTCTGGGGCACCTTCCAGGCGCCGCATGTGGTGCGCACTGTGGCCTCGCTGCTGTCGGGGATTGAGGAGCACAACATCCGGGTGATCTCGCCAGACATCGGCGGCGGTTTTGGCAACAAGGTGGGGGTCTACCCCGGCTATGTCTGCTCCATCGTGGCCTCGATCGTCACCGGCAAGCCGGTGAAATGGATCGAGGACCGGATGGAAAACCTGATGTCCACCGCCTTTGCCCGCGACTATTGGATGACCGGCAGGATCTCGGCCACCAAGGAGGGCAAGATTACCGGGCTGCACTGCCATGTTACGGCCGACCACGGGGCCTTCGACGCCTGCGCCGACCCTACCAAATACCCGGCCGGCTTCATGAACATCTGCACCGGCTCCTATGACATTCCGGTGGCCTATCTGGGTGTCGACGGCGTCTACACCAACAAGGCGCCGGGCGGGGTCAGCTACCGCTGTTCCTTCCGTGTAACTGAGGCGGTCTATTTCATCGAGCGGATGATCGAGGTTCTGGCGATTGAGCTGAACATGGACGCGGCTGAGCTGCGCCGGATCAACTTCATCAAGAAGGAGCAGTTTCCCTACACGGCTGCACTGGGCTGGGAATATGACTCCGGCGACTATCACACGGCTTGGGACAAGGCGCTGAAAACGGTGGAATATGACGCGCTGCGCCGCGAGCAGGCGGAGCGGGTCGAGGCCTTCAAGCGCGGCGAGACCCGCAAGCTGATGGGCATCGGGCTGAGCTTCTTTACCGAGATCGTCGGCGCCGGGCCGGTCAAGAATTGCGATATTCTCGGCATGGGCATGTTTGACAGCTGCGAGATCCGCATCCACCCGACAGGCTCGGCCATCGCACGGCTCGGCACCATCAGCCAGGGCCAAGGGCATGCGACCACCTTTGCCCAGATCCTGGCCAGTGAGACCGGCATCCCCGCCGACAGCATCACCATCGAGGAAGGCGATACCGACACCGCACCCTACGGCCTCGGCACCTACGGCTCGCGCTCGACCCCGGTGGCGGGGGCCGCGACGGCTCTGGCAGGCCGCAAGATCCGCGCAAAGGCGCAGATGATCGCGGCCTACCTGCTGGAGGTGCACGACGACGACGTGGAATTCGACGTCGACCGCTTCGTGGTCAAGGGCGCGCCGGAGCGGTTCAAGACCATGAAGGACATCGCCTATGCCGCGTATAACCAGGCCATTCCGGGCGTGGAACCGGGGCTGGAGGCAGTGAGCTACTACGACCCTCCGAACATGACCTATCCCTTTGGCGCCTATGTCTGCGTGATGGATATCGACGTTGACACCGGGGTGCCGGAGATCCGCCGTTTCTATGCGCTGGATGACTGCGGCACCCGCATCAATCCGATGATCATCGAAGGTCAGGTGCATGGCGGCCTGACCGAGGCGCTGGCCGTCGCGCTGGGGCAGGAGATTGCCTATGACGATCTGGGCAATGTGAAGACCGGCACGCTGATGGACTTCTTCCTGCCCACCGCCTGGGAGACGCCAAACTACGAGACGGATCACACGGTGACCCCTTCGCCGCATCATCCGATCGGCGCCAAGGGCGTGGGTGAAAGTCCGCATGTGGGCGGGGTGCCCTGCTTCTCCAATGCGGTGCAGGATGCGTTCCGGGCCTTTGGCCTGCGCCATACGCAAATGCCGCATGATCATTGGCGGATCTGGAAAACTGCCAATGACCTGGGCCTGCATGGGTGAAGGGTTTCGGACCAGCTTGGCTTGGTCCGACCCGCCGGAGGGGGCGCTGCCCCCTCCGGACCTCCCCCGGGATATTTATTGCCAGAAGAAGAGTGGATCCCATTTGTGACACATGGTGAGCTGAAAGAGGCGTTGGCCGCACAAGGCTATGTTGCTGGAGAGGATCTGGCGATGGCGGTGCACTTGGCGCTGGCGCTGGGGCGGCCGCTGCTGCTGGAAGGGGCGGCAGGCGTCGGCAAGACCGAGGTGGCCCGGGTGCTGGCAGCGGTTTTGGAAACCCAGCTGATCCGGCTGCAGTGTTATGAAGGGCTGGATGCGGCGCAGGCAATCTATGAGTGGAACTATCAGCGCCAGCTGCTGGCGATCCGGGCTGCGGCTGAGGATGGCGAGACCGGGCGGGCAGTGGAGAGCCGCATCTTCTCGGAAGAGTTCCTGCTGGAACGGCCGCTGCTGAAAGCGATCCGGCAGGAGACGCCTCCAGTCCTGTTGATCGACGAGATTGACCGCGCGGATGAGGAATTCGAAGCCTATCTGCTGGAGGTGCTGTCAGAGTTTCAGATCACCGTGCCGGAGCTTGGCACCATTTCCGCCACTTCCCGCCCGGTTGTGATCCTGACCGCCAATGGCACCCGCGACCTCAGCGATGCGCTGCGGCGGCGTTGCCTCTATGCCCATGTGGACTATCCGGATCCGGCTGCCGAGCTTGCCATTCTGCAGGTCCGCTGTGCTGGGATGGAAGACCGCCTGGCCCGGCAGGTCGTTGGATTTGTGCAGGCTTTGCGCAAGGAAGAGCTGGAGAAAACCCCCGGCATTGCCGAAACTCTTGATTTTGCGGCGGCGCTTATGGGGCTGGGCGTTGCCGACCTGACCGATGATCCGCATCAGTTGCAGGCAACCTTGGCCGCTTTGCTGAAGACCCAAAGCGACCGCGCAAACATCACCACAGAGGTTGCGCAGCGCTTGGCGGGGCGGGCGGCATGAGCCGGGTGACGCGGTTTGCGGTCCGCGACCCGGGGCCGGCTGCCCGGATGGCGGGTTTCATGGCGCATTTGCGGGCCAATGGGCTGCGACTGGGGGCTTCGGAAACCCGGGCAGCACTGGAGGCGCTGACCTGTGTTGACGCCTGGAATGCCGATGACTGCTGCCGCGCGCTCAAAGCGGTCTGTGCCGGCAGCGCGGATGATGCGGCCCGGTTCGGCGATCTGTTCGACAGTTTTTGGCGCAATGGCGGGCGGGTTTCTTCCAAGGCCGTACCGGTGCCATCGCTGGATATGTCCTCGGTTCATTCTTCGCGCGAGACCAAAGGCGAAGACAGGAGCAGCGGCGGCAAAGCCAGCGCACCGGATGGCGGCGGCGGTGCAGCAGAAACCGGCGGCGAGGGTAAGCTGGCCGCCGTCGCAACACGGAACCTGATGAAGCAAGATCTGCGCGACCTGGTGCAGAAGGAAGACATCGCCGCAGCGGAAACCGTGGCCCGCCGCTTGGGTGCGGCGCTGCGCGACCGGCGCGCGCGCCGCCGCAAGGCCTCCCGCAAGGGCAGGGAACTGCATCTGCGCAAGGTAATCCGCAGCAGCCTGTCCACGGGCGGAGAACCTTTGCGCCTGTACCGGAAAACCCGCCCGGACCGGCCGGTAAAGATTGTGGCCATCTGTGACGTTTCCGGCTCGATGACGCTGTACGCCCGCGTTTTTCTGGCCTTTTTGGCTGGCCTGATGCGCGCTGACCCGGCCAGCGATGCCTATCTGTTCCACACCCGCCTGGTGCGGATCACCGATGCGTTGCGCGACAAGGATGCCTTGCGCGCGCTGGGCCGGCTGTCGGTCATGGCGGAGGGCTTTGGCGGCGGTTCAAAAATCGGTGCGTCGCTGGACCATTTCTCACGCAGCTATGCGCGCCGCTTCGTGGACGGCCGCACCGCGGTTCTGATCCTGTCGGATGGCTATGACACCGATCCGCCTGAACTGCTGGGCGCGGCGCTGGCGCGGCTGCGCAAGCGCGGCTGCCGGATCATCTGGCTTAACCCGATGAAGGGCTGGGCCGGATATGAGCCTATCGCCCGCGGCATGGCAGCCGCCCTTCCGCATCTTGACCTGTTCAGCGCGGCGAACCGCTTGGAAGACCTGGCCGCCCTGGAACCGGAGCTTGCCCGGCTATGACACCTGCAGAACTAACAGACCGGGATCTTGCGGTCGTGACCCAGGCGCTGCGCTCTGAAGGTGCGCCTTTTGCTATTGCCACAGTGATCCGCACGGCGGGCCTGACCGCCGCCAAGCCCGGGGCTAAGGCCGTGCTGCTGGCGGATGGCGAGATTGCCCATGGCTGGGTGGGCGGCGGCTGTGTGCGTGCAGCGCTGGCGCGCGCGGTGAAGCAGGCGGTGGCAGGGGGCCAGCCGCAGCTGATCTCGCTGAAACCGCAGGACATGCTGGAGGCCGAAGGCATCACCCCGGGCACCGAACAGGATGGTATCCGCTTTGCCAGGAACGGCTGCCCCTCCAAGGGCTCGCTCGACATCTTTGTTGAGCCGGTGCTGCCGCGGCCAGAACTGGTCGTCTATGGCGCATCGCCTGTGGCCGGGGCGCTGAAAACCTTGGCAGAACAGTTTCACTGGATGGTTACAGAGGGCAGCGCAGACGCGCCCCCTGCAAATGTGCCAGATAGCACCCGCCGGATGGTCGTGGTGGCCACACAGGGCAAGGACGATGCAGCCAGCCTGCGCGGGGCGCTGAACGCAGGGGCGGAGTTCGTCGCTTTTGTCGGCAGCCGCCGGAAGTTCGCCTCTCTTTCCGTAAAGCTGATCGGGGAGGGGTGTGATCCCATCCTTTTGGCCGCCGTCCAAGCTCCGGCAGGCCTGGCCATCGATGCCGTCACCCCGGAGGAGATTGCCCTCTCAATCCTGGCGCAGCTGACACAGGTGCGGCGCCGGCGCCAGCGCGGAGATCAAAGCGATGACTGACAGCAGCCTCCCCCGCAGCACCAAACCTGGCGGCTTTCTGGCCCGGCTGTGGCGGCGCTTGGCGCAGGTTTCACTGTCCAAGGAACACGCCGAGCTGCTGTCCAAGATCAAATTTCCCTGTTGCTAAGAAGGAACCGCATATGGAACTGAACGACGAGATCATCATCGACGCACCGATGGCCCGGGTCTACGAGGCTTTGAATGACCCGGAGATCCTGCGGCAATGCATTCCGGGCTGCGAAGAGCTGATCAAACATTCCGATACCGAGCTGGAAGCCAAGGTTGTGCTCAAGGTTGGCCCGGTAAAGGCGCGCTTCAGCGGCAACGTCGAGCTGGACACCTCAGGCGCGCCGGACGCGTTTTCACTGTCCGGTCAAGGCAATGGGGGGGCAGCAGGCCACGCCAAAGGCGGCGCTGATGTGACGCTGGAGGAAGCAGATGGCAAGACGGTGCTGAAATACACTGCCAAGGCCGAGATTGGCGGCAAGCTGGCGCAGCTGGGCAGCCGGCTGATCCAGAGCACGGCCAAGAAGCTGGCGGCTAAGTTCTTTAAGAAATTCGCAGAGGTCATGGCGCCTGCCGATGCCTGACGCAGGCTGAAGGTTTCCAGACCGCCCGCGCAGCCTATGGGTTGTGCGGGCAGAAATTTTGCTCAGCCTCTTGCAGCGGGATAACCCGGTAGGGCTGACAAATTTACACTTTCGGTTTTTTGAATATTTTGTTTTTCGAAATCAAACGCTTCTGAAATGATTCAGATCAATGTGCCCTCCGGCGGTCCTGAGCATTCTCCGGTCAGCGTAGCAGCGCTGCATTGAAGAACCAGAATCACGAGGGGTTCTTTCCAGCCCGCCTTGCTGCGCTACTTTTGTAGGAGCCAAGGAGGACAAAATGTCCGAACAGCCAACCAAAGCCGAAGAACGGAACACCTTCCTGTTCCTCGCCGTGGTTCTGGCGCCAGTCCTGGCGGTGGGAATCGTCGGCGGCTACGGGTTGATCGTCTGGATCTCCCAAATTTTCTTGGGTCCCCCGGCCGGGTAAGGGGCCAGGCCGATGCCAGCGCATGCCAGCACAGCCCCCTCGCGCCGCGCCTTTCTGACTGGCCGTGTCGCGCGCCCCGAGCCGCAATTCCGCCCGCCATGGACGGATGAGGACCGGGTGCAGGCGCATTGCACCAGTTGCAATGCCTGCGTGGAGAGCTGTCCGGAACAAATCATTGAATTCGACAGCCGGAACCGCCCGCGGATCAATTTCCGGGGCAGCGAGTGCACCTTTTGCGAGGTCTGTGCTGAAGCCTGCCCAAAGCCGGTTTTCGATTTGCTGCAACCGTCTCCCTGGCCGGTCACCGTAAGTATCGGTGATGACTGTCTTTTGTCCGCGGGCATCAGCTGCCAGCTCTGCACCGACAGCTGTGATCCGCGCGCCCTTCGGATGGATCTGTCAGTGCGCCCGGTTGGCGCCATCCGGATTGATCCTGAGGCCTGCAGCGGCTGCGGCGCCTGCCTTGCCACCTGTCCCAATGACGCCATCGCCATCTGCGACCCACGCCAGCAAAGGAGCCACGCGTGACAGAAGAGCTTCACATTTCCAGCCTGCTGGTGCGCAGCAATCCGGCCCGCATGGCGGCCGTGCTGGAGACCATCACATCCATGCCCAACGCCGAGATTTCGCAAACCGATCCCTCGGGCAAAATCGTTGTCCTGTTCGAAGCGGACAGTGACCGTGCCATCGGCGATGCCCTGGCAAAGATCCAGCTTCTCGACGGCGTCGCCAGCGCGGCGCTTGTCTTCCATCAGGCTTGCGATGCCCAGGAACTCGCCCTTCAAGAAGGAACCCTCCAATGACCGGAATTACCCGCCGTGACGCCATCAAGGCGCAGGCTGCTGCCGCTGCGGCGCTTGCTGCCGGGCTGCCGATCCCTGCCGCCGCGCAGAACCTTGTTACCGACGCCGACCTGACTCAGCTGAAATGGTCGAAGGCACCCTGCCGCTTCTGCGGCACCGGCTGCTCGATCATGGTTGCGACCAAGGCCGGCCGCGTGGTGGCTACCCATGGCGACACCCAGGCCGAGGTGAACCGCGGCCTGAACTGCGTCAAAGGCTACTTCCTCTCGAAGATCATGTATGGCGCCGACCGCCTGACCACGCCTTTGCTGCGCAAGACCAACGGCGAATACGACAAGAACGGCGAATTCACCCCGGTTTCCTGGGATGAGGCCTTCGACATCATGGCCGAGAAGTGGAAGAAGACTCTGGCCGAGAAAGGCCCCGAAGGCATCGGCATGTTCGGCTCCGGCCAGTGGACTGTTTGGGAAGGCTACGCAGCATCCAAGCTGATGAAAGCGGGCTTCCGCTCCAACAACATCGACCCCAACGCGCGCCACTGCATGGCCTCGGCCGTGGGCGGATTCATGCGCACCTTCGGCATCGATGAGCCGATGGGCTGCTATGACGACTTCGAGAACGCCGACGCCTTTGTGCTGTGGGGCTCGAACATGGCGGAGATGCACCCGATCCTCTGGACCCGCATCACCGACCGCCGGTTCAGCCATCCGCATGTGCAGGTGGCGGTGCTGTCGACTTTCACTCACCGCAGCTTTGACCTGGCCGACATCCCGGCGGTCTTCGCCCCGCACACCGACCTGGTGATCCTGAACTACATCGCCAACTACATCATCCAGAACGACGCGGTGCATAAGGACTTCGTCAGCAAACACGTGAACTTCCGCCGCGGCAATACGGACATCGGCTATGGCCTGCGCCCCGAGCACCCGCTGGAGCAGGCAGCCGTGAATGCCGGCAAGGCAGGCGGCTCCGAGCCGATGTCTTTCGAGGAATTCGCCGAGTTCGTTTCCGAGTACACGCTGGAAAAAGCAGAGGAAATGTCCGGTGTTCCGGCTGCGACTCTGGAGAAGATCGCCAAGCTTTATGCCGATCCCGACACCAAGGTCATGTCGCTGTGGACCATGGGCACCAACCAGCACACCCGCGGTGTCTGGGTGAACAACCTGCTCTACAACATCCACCTGCTGACCGGCAAAATCTCCACCCCGGGCAACTCGCCGTTTTCGCTGACCGGCCAGCCCTCTGCCTGCGGCACCGCGCGCGAGGTGGGCACCTTCTCGCACCGTCTGCCTGCCGACATGGTGGTCAAGAACCCCGAGCACCGTGCCTATGCCGAAAAGATCTGGAAACTGCCCGAGGGTACCATTCCGGGCTGGGTCGGCTCCCATGCGGTGAAGCAGAACCGCGACCTGAAGGACGGCAAAATCAACTGCTACTGGGTTCAGGTGAACAACAACATGCAGGCCGCTCCCAACATCATGGAGGAAGGGCTGCCGGGCTACCGCAACCCCGACAACTTCATCGTGGTGTCCGATGCCTATCCGACGGTGACCGCCGAAGCTGCCGACCTGATCCTGCCCGCTGCCATGTGGGTGGAGAAGGAAGGCGCCTATGGCAACGCTGAACGCCGCACCCAGTTCTGGTACCAGCTGGTCAACGCGCCGGGTGAATCCATGTCCGACCTGTGGCAGCTGGCGGAATTCTCCAAGCGCTTCACCACCGACGAGGTCTGGCCGGCTGAGCTGCTGGACGCCAACCCGGAGTTCAAGGGCAAGACCCTGTTCGACGTGCTGTTCGCCAACGGCAAGGTCAACAAATACGAGCTGACCGAGAAGGCCCGCGAATACGGCAACCACGAATCCGAGGACTTCGGCTTCTACATCCAGAAAGGCCTGTTCGAGGAATACGCCGAATTCGGCCGCGGCAAGGCCCACGATCTGGCGCCGTTCGACACTTACCACGAGGTGCGCGGCTTGCGCTGGCCCGTGGTGGACGGCAAGGAAACCCAGTGGCGCTTCAAGGAAGGCTCCGACCCCTATGTGACCCCGGGTTCCGACTACGAGTTCTACGGCAAGCCCGATGGCAAGGCGGTGATCTTTGCGCTGCCTTACGAGCCGCCGGCGGAAAGCCCGGACGAGGAATACCCGATGTGGCTGGCCACCGGCCGTGTGCTGGAGCACTGGCACTCCGGCTCGATGACCCAGCGGGTGCCCGAGCTGTATCAGGCCGTCCCCGATGCGCTGTGCTACATGCATCCGGATGACGCCAAGGCCATGGGCTTCAGGCGCGGCACCGAGGTGAAAATCATCTCGCGCCGCGGTGAAATGCGCACCCGGGTCGAGACCCGCGGCCGCAACAAACCGCCCAAGGGGCTGGTCTTTGTGCCCTGGTTCGATGCGCGCCGGCTGATCAACAAAGTCACGCTGGATGCCACCGATCCGATCTCGAAACAGACGGACTTCAAGAAATGCGCAGTCCGTATCGAAGCAGTGTGAGGCCCGTCATGAAACATTTCCGTCTCGCTATCCTGGCTGTTCCGGTTTTTATGGCCACGGCAGCCGTCGCCCAGAACCAGGTTGCCACGCTGCGCAACAATGCGCCGCTGGACCAGGAGGGTGAAGCCACCCAGATCCCCGGCATCGTGAACACCGACATCCGCCAGGTGCGCAACTATCCGGACCAGCCGCCGCTGATCCCGCATAAGACCGACAACTATCAGGTTGATCTGAATTCGAACAAATGCCTGACCTGCCACAGCCGCACCGCGGTGGAGGTCAGCCAGGCGCCGATGATCTCGGTCACCCACTTCATGGACCGTGATGGCCAGACCCTGGGTGCAGTCAGCCCGCGGCGCTACTTCTGCAACCAGTGCCACGTGGTGCAGACCAACGCGCGGCCGCTGGTCGAGAATGAGTTCGTCGATGTGGACCGCGTGATCGACTACGTGAACGCGCAGCAGAGCGGGGCGGACTGATGATTGGTTTCCTCAAACGGCTCTGGTGGATCATCCGGCGTCCCAGCGCCTATTTCTCGCTCGGCTTTCTGACCATGGGCGGCTTTGTGATGGGGATCATCTTCTGGGGCGGCTTCAACACCGCGCTGGAAGTCACCAACACCGAGGCCTTCTGCACCAGCTGCCACGAGATGCGCGACAACGTGTTCGAGGAGCTGAAGCCGACGATCCACTACTCCAACCGCTCCGGCGTGCGCGCCTCCTGCCCGGACTGCCACGTGCCGCACAACTGGACCAATAAGATCGCCCGCAAGATGCAGGCCTCCAAGGAGGTCTGGGGCAAGATCTTCGGCACCATCAACACGCGGGAGAAATTCCTGGAGCACCGGCTGGAACTGGCGCAGCACGAATGGGCACGGCTTGAGGCAAACGACAGCCTTGAGTGCCGCAACTGCCACTCGGACGAGTCCATGGACATCACCCGCCAGTCCAAGCGGGCGGCGGATGCGCATGAGCGTTTCCTGTTCACCGGTGAGAAGACCTGCATCAACTGCCACAAGGGCATCGCCCACCAGCTGCCCGACATGGGCGAGGCTGCTGCCCAGGACCACGCCCGCCTGCTGCCTCCGTCCGAGGGCGAAGGCCTCTTGGCCAGTACCCGCAGCTATCTGGGGATGAGCGGCCACTGACGCAGAGCGTTCCGTGCAAAGCTGAAAAAGGCCGCTGCCCATTGGGAAGCGGCCTTTTTAGTGTCTGATTTACGGGCTGCGGGTTTACAGCGGGATGCTGCCCAGATGGCCTTCACCGCGTTCGCGGGCCAGTTTCATCTGCTTTTGCCGTTCCCGGAACCGGGCCTTGTCCTCGTCCGAGGTCTGATCGATGCACAGGTGGCAGGAGACCCCCTGTTCAAACTCGGGCCGCTCCTGGTCCACGGGCAGAATCGGACGGCGGCAGCCGTGGCACAGCTCATGCGGACCTTCCGCCAGCCCGTGGCCGACTGACACCCGGTTGTCGAAGACAAAGCATTCGCCTTCCCAGGTGCTGCTCTCCGCGGGCATTTCCTCCAGGTAGCGCAGGATGCCGCCTTTCAGGTGATAGACATCCTCCACCCCCTGGCCCAGCAGGTAGTTGGTCGATTTCTCGCAGCGGATGCCACCGGTGCAGAACATCGCCACCCGCTTGTTGTGGAAGCGATCCTTGTTTTCTTCCCACCAGGCCGGGAAATCGCGGAAGCTTTCGGTCTTGGGGTCGATGGCACCTTCGAAAGTGCCAATCGCCACCTCGTAATCGTTGCGGGTATCGATCAGCACCACATCGTCCTGGCGGATGAGGTCGTTCCATTCTTCCGGCTCGACGTAGTGGCCAACTGAGGCAAGCGGGTCCACGTCAGGCTGCCCCATGGTCACGATCTCTTTCTTCAGCCGCACCTTCATCTTGCCGAACGGCGGTTCGGCGGCAATCGCCTCTTTCCACTCCAGCCCGGCGCACCCCGGCAGCGCCTTAATATGCGCCAGCACCGCGTCGATACCTGCCCGCGGGCCGGCGATAGTACCGTTGATCCCCTCCTGCGCCAGCAGCAGCGAGCCCTTGACGCCTTGCGCCTGGCAAAGCTCCAGCAGCGCTGGCTTGATCGCAGCGGGATCGGGAAAACGGGTGAAGTGATAGAGGGCAGCAATCGTGTACATGCCCCGCCCTTAGAACCCTGGCGGGGGTAATTCAAGAGAAAGAACTGCCGCCTGCACGCCAGTAAAATAAGGGGAGTGGCAGTATCCTTAACGCTTCACGGCCGCCCGGCCGCCTAGCAACAGTTCCCAAGACAGCTCCGCACCGCTAGATATTGTGTAGGCCGGAAAAAGGAGCAGGTGATGACCCAGGCGCTGATCGTTGTCGATGTGCAGAACGATTTCTGTCCCGGAGGCGCGCTGGCAGTGCCGGGCGGGGATGAGGTGGTGGCCCCCATCAACGCGATGATGGTGCAGTTCGACACTGTTATCCTGACTCAGGACTGGCACCCGGCCGGTCATTCCTCCTTTGCCTCATCGCATCCTGGCAAGGCGCCGTTTGAAACTGTTGAAATGGCCTATGGCACCCAGGTGCTCTGGCCCGATCATTGTGTCCAAGGCAGCGATGGCGCCGCGTTTCATGAGGAGTTGCGCACCGATGGCGACCTGATCCTGCGCAAGGGATTCCGGGTCGGGATCGACAGCTACTCAGGGTTCTTCGAAAACGATCAGACGACGCCCACTGGCCTCGAAGGCTATCTGCGCAGCCGGGGGATCACCGGGCTCACTCTGGCCGGGCTGGCCACCGATTTCTGTGTCGCTTTCACCGCGCTGGATGCGGCGCGGCTTGGCTTCGCTGTGACCGTCGATCTGACGGCCTGCCGGGCGATTGACCTGGACGGCTCTTTGCAGGCGGCGCTGACACAGATGAAAGAAGCCGGAATTGTTCTGCAATCCTGAGTTGATGCCTGAAAAAATTAACAATATCCGGGTTAGGCTGCCCGGGTACCCGGACGGCAAGGCGGATTGATGGAAACTGCGGACGGGGCCGGCAGCGGCCCCCTAGCCAGCTATTACAGGAAATACGGCTCGCTTGAGCTGCTGCTGCGCTATGCCCGCGGCCGTGTCCGCCTGTTCTGGGGGCGGCAGCTTTTCATGGGGCTGGCCTTTCTTGTGCTGGGTCTGGTGGTGCCGCCGCTGTACGCGCTGGCGGGCTATGCCATTTCTCTTGCCGGCGATGCTGCCGATTGCCTGCTGCTACGCCAGGCCGATGCGCTGACCCGGCGCGGCATGCGGGAGGGCACCCTGCGGCTGCTGACGTCTCTGACGGCCTTTCTGCATGCAGCGGCCCTTAGTGCCGCTGCTTCGGTGCCGTTCTTCGTGGAGATGCCCTCGCTGATGGCGCATACCCATAACGAACCGCTGTTTACTATCGGGTTGCTGGCGGGGGCGGCGATCAATGCCGGCCTGGTGCTGCCCTATCATCCGCGCGCAGTTGTCACCAAACTGCTGGTCTATGCAGCTTTGCCGGTTGCCTTCCTTGCGTATGAAATCATCGAGGCGCCGGTTCTGGCGCCGATGTACAATTTGCACTTGGCCGGGCTGGCGGTGCTTTATGGCTCTTTTTGCTGGTTCCTCGCCTTTGTCATGCGCAATTCCAGCCGGGCCCGCAGTCATACGCTGGCCCAGGCGCTGCAGCAGCAGGAACTGGAGAGCGCCTATGCCCGGCTCTATGAGCAGCAGATGGAGGCCAAGCGCCTGGCCCTGGTGGCGGAAAACGCCAACGACAGCGTGATGCTGATGGACCGCGACGGGCGCATCACCTGGGTCAATGACAGTTTCACCCGCCTGACCGGCTATTCTTATGAAGAGGCTGTGGGCCAGATGCCCGGCGATCTGCTGAACAGCGGTGAAACCGATGCGGCCACCATCCGCCAGCTGCAGGACAGCGTCCGCTATGCCCGGCCGGTGCGGGTGGAAATCCGCAACCGTCGCAAGGACGGGGAGCGGATCTGGATCGAGACCAGCCAGGTGCCGATGCTGGACAGTGCAGGCGAGCTGGAAACCCTGATTGCGGTGGAGCGGGACATTTCCGCCGCCAAGGAGCACGCCCGGCAGCTGGAAGAGGCCCGGATTGCCGCCGAAGAAGGCGCGCGGGCCAAGGCCGACTTCCTGGCCACTATGAGCCATGAGATCCGCACGCCGATGAACGGGGTGATCGGTATGGCGCAATTGCTGCGGGACAGCGGGCTGAACGAAGAACAGGACGCCTATGCCGGAACCATTCTCAGCTCCGCGGATACGTTGCTGGCGCTGATCAACGATGTTCTGGATGTGTCCAAAATGGATGCCGAAGGAGTTTCCTTCAGCCGTGCGAATTTCGACCCTCGCGCCTGTTTCGGCGAGACAATTCAGCTGCTGCAGGGACAGGCGGATGCAAAAGGGCTGGAGCTGCTGCTCGACATTCATGATGCGGTGCCCGCTCAGCTGTATGGAGACGACCGGCGGATCCGGCAGATCCTGATGAATCTTGCCGGTAACGCGATCAAATTCACCGAACAGGGACGGGTTACGGTCACCCTCGGCGCGGAGCCGGCGGCGGCGGGCTATGACCTGCTGTTCTCGGTTGCCGACACCGGGATCGGCATCGCCAAGGAGAAGCTTGAAACGGTGTTTGACCGGTTCTCGCAGGCAGACGCGGCAATCAGCCGGCGTTTTGGCGGCACCGGCCTTGGCTTGGCGATTTGCCGCCGCCTGAGCGAGGCGATGGATGGCAATATCTCGGTGTCATCCGAATTGGGAGCGGGCTCCTGTTTCACAGTACGGCTGCGGTTGGGCCTTGCCAGAGCGGAACCCCGCGCGGAGCCGGCCGTGCCGCCGCGGTCCGCCGGTCTGCAGGTTCTGGATGGATTGCGGGTGCTGGTGGCTGAAGACAACGCGGTGAACCGGGTGCTGCTGGAGAAATTCCTGCAAGCGGCCCCGGTGGAACTGGCCTTTGCCAAAGACGGCCGGGAAGCTGTCGCGCGGTTCGAGGCCTTTGCTCCGGATATCATCCTGATGGATATGTCGATGCCGGAGATGGACGGGCTGGAAGCCACCCGCGCAATCCGTACCTTGCCGCGCCCGCAGCCGGCCATTGTGGCGCTCACCGCCAATGCCTTTGCCTCCGACAGGGAGGCGTGTCTTGCGGCAGGCATGGATGAATTCATGAGCAAGCCGGTTAACCGGGGCAAACTGCTGGAACTTCTGGAACAGCTGGCGCCGCAGGTGCAAAGCCGCCGCGCGGGCTGATTTCCTTTGCCCCCGCCGGCGGGCTATCCTATCAATCAGTGATCCTTAAGCACGAGGCCGCCGGTGGATATTGCAACCCGCGTCTATAATCACAAATGGAAGATCGATCCGATTGTCCGGTCGCTGATCGACACTGATTTCTACAAGCTTTTGATGTGCCAGTCGGTGTTCCGCAACAAGCCGGACACCACGGTGGCCTTCTCGCTGATCAACCGTTCCTCACAGGTGCCGCTGGCACGGCTGATCGACGAGGGTGAGCTGCGCGAGCAGCTTGATCACATCCGCTCGCTGTCGCTCAGCCGCGGCGAAAGCACCTGGCTGCGCGGGAATACCTTCTATGGCAAGCGGCAGATGTTCCGCCCCGATTTCATGGAATGGTTCGAAGGCCTGCGCCTGCCGCCCTATCAGTTGGAGCGCAAGGGCGATCAGTACGAGCTGACTTTCGAAGGCAAATGGCACGAGGTCATGCTGTGGGAGATTCCAGCGCTGGCGGTGCTAATGGAGCTGCGCTCGCGTGCCGTGATCAACAGCATGGGCCGGTTCGAGCTGCAGGTGCTCTACGCCCGCGCCATGACCCGGGTCTGGGAAAAAATAGAACGCCTGCGCGAAGTGGAGGGCTTGACGATTGCCGACTTCGGCACCCGCCGCCGCCACTCCTTCCTCTGGCAGGACTGGTGCGTGCAGGCAATGCTCGAGGGGCTGGGGGAGAAGTTCACCGGCACCTCCAACTGCCTCATCGCCATGCGCCGCGAGGTGGAGGCGATCGGCACCAACGCCCATGAGCTGCCGATGGTCTATTCGGCGCTGGCCGAAGGCGACGCGGCGCTGGCGCAAGCGCCCTATGATGTACTGTCGGATTGGCATGACGAGCACGAGGGCAACCTGCGCATCATCCTGCCGGACACCTACGGCACCAAGGGTTTTCTAGACCGTGCGCCCGACTGGCTGGCAGGCTGGACCGGCATCCGCATCGACAGCGGGGATCCCGTCAAGGGTGCCGAGGTGGCGATCAACTGGTGGCAGCAGCGCGGTGAGGATCCGGCGGACAAGCGTGTGATCTTTTCCGATGGGCTGGATGTGCAGCAGATCCAGGATCTGCACGCGCAGTTCTCGGGGCGCACCAAAGTGTCCTTTGGCTGGGGCACGCTTTTGACAAATGATTTCCGCGGACTGGTGCCGGAGGATGCGCTGGCGCCGTTTTCGCTGGTCTGCAAGGCGGTGGCCGCCAATGGGAAGCCCACCGTGAAACTGTCGGACAACCCGGAAAAGGCAATGGGGCCTGCGGAAGAAATCAAGCGCTACAAACGGGTGTTCGGCGTTGGCGCGCAAGAGCGGCTGGACGTCATCGTCTGAGATTGCGCTAGCGGTGCCAGCAGCAACGGGCAGCTCCCGCGCGTCGCCCATGCTTTGAAAAGCAAGGCCGCCCCTTGGGCCCGGCAGGCCGCGCCGGAGGCGCGGCCTGCCTCCGGCGAGGTGAAAAGCACAGCGCAAAACCTCCGGCGTCAACCGGTTTCAGCCGTGATGGGCCGCCACCGTTTTCAGCTGAGAAAAGCCGTAGAGCGCCTCAAACCCTTTTTCCCGGCCGTGGCCGGATTTCCCGACCCCGCCAAATGGCAGCTCCACACCGCCGCCGGCCCCGTAATTGTTGATGAAGACTTGTCCCGCCCGCAGCTGCTTCGCCAGCCGCATCTGGCGGCTGCCGTCACGGGTCCAAATGCTGGCGACCAGCCCGTATTCCGTGGCATTCGCGATCCGGAGAGCCTCGGTTTCGGTTTCAAACGGGATCAGGACCTGCACCGGCCCAAAGATTTCTTCGCGCGCCAGGACATGATCCTCCGGCACATCGGCAAACAGTGTCGGGCGCACATAAGCGCCGCCCTCGGGGGCGTGCGGGACGACAGTTGCCTGGGCTGCAACCGGCAGTCCTGAGCCCTGTTCCAGATACCTTTCCACAATCTGCTTCTGGCGGGCAGAGATCAGCGGCCCGACCCGCAAATCTTCGGCTGCTGGCCCCACGGTTAGGGCGGTGTAAGCCTCAGCCATCCGCGCCTTAACGTCTGCATACACCCCGCGCTGCACCAGAATCCGCGAGGAGGCCGAGCAGGTCTGGCCTGCGTTCTGAATGCCTGCGTTCACAAGGAAGGGAAGGGCCGCATCCAGATCGGCGTCATCAAACACCAGTTGCGGCGACTTGCCGCCCAGCTCCAGCGTCACCGGCACAACATTGGCGCCTGCCGCCTGCTGCACCAGTGCGCCTGTTTTGACAGAGCCGGTGAAGGAAATGTGCTGAACACCAGGATGCCCGGCCAAAGCCGCGCCGGCCTCGGCGCCCAGGCCCGGTACCACATTCAGAACCCCGGCGGGCAAACCGGCCTCAATGGCGATACAGGCAAAGGCCAGAGCTGTCAGGCAGGCCTCCTCGGCGGGTTTCAGCACGCAGGCGTTGCCCATCGCCAGCGCCGCACCGACCGAGCGGCCGATGATCTGCATCGGATAGTTCCAGGGCACGATATGCCCCGTGACCCCGTGCGGCTCGCGCAGGGTATAGACGGTGTAGCCATCCAGATAGGGAATGGTTTCCCCCATCACCTTATCCGCCGCGCCGCCGTAGAACTCGCAGTAGCGCGCCAGCGCCACCGCATCGGCGCGCGCCTGGGTGAGCGGCTTGCCCACATCCATGGCTTCCAGCACCGCCAGGTCTTCAACCCGCTCCAGTACCAGCTGTCCGATGCGGGTCAGGATGCGGCCCCGCTCCAGCGCGGTCATCGCACCCCATTCCCCCTCCAGTGCGGCGCCTGCTGCTGCGACCGCTGCGTTGATGTCGGCTTCGCTGCCCCGGGCGATCCGGCAGATTTCGCTGCCGTCCGATGGATTCATCAGCGGCAGGGTTTCGCCGCTGGCAGCAG
Source organism: Leisingera sp. ANG-M1 (assembly GCF_000813745.1). Lineage (GTDB taxonomy): Bacteria > Pseudomonadota > Alphaproteobacteria > Rhodobacterales > Rhodobacteraceae > Leisingera. The sequence continues at coordinate 122,045 of NZ_JWLC01000018.1, forward strand.
GCAGCCATTCTCCACCGATGAGGCAGAGCGCGGGATCGAACCAGAGAGGGGAGGTGTCAGTCATCATGCGCTCCTGCGATGTCGAAGCTGTAGCTTTTGATCTGATGTTCGGTGAAAGGCGCGCCTTCGCGCAAGTCCCGGATACCCGGCAGAATGCTGAGACAGGTGCCCCAGAAGGCCACCGCCTCGCGTGAGGACTTGGACAGCCCCATGCGCCAGCGGCCCGGAAATTCGCGGAGTATCAAGGTGGCCGCCTGCTGCCCCCAGCCCCGGCGGCGATGCTGCGGCAGGATGCAGAATTCCGACAATTCGCGCCGGTCATCCGGCAGGTTCAGCACGATGGCAAACCCGATGCGCCGGATATCATTCAGGATCCAGAAGGCGGTCACGTCCTTGCGGTTCAGCATCTGGCCTGCCCGCTCCGTGGGATCAATGACGGCCTGCGGGGCGACTTCGGCAAAATAAGGTGCCAGCGCTGCGGCAAAGAAGGCCTGCTCCCGCGGCATGATCAGTGCCAGCGCCAGGGTCATGCGGCCCCCTGATCCAGATCGGGCAGCACTGGCGCGGCGGCAATCAGCTGCCGGGTGTAGGGATGCTGCGGGTTGCTGAAAACGGTTTCGGTTTCGCCCTGCTCGACAATCTGCCCCTGCTGCATCACCAGGCAGCGGTCAGTGATCGTGCGCACCACGCTCAGGTCGTGGCTGATGAACAGATAGGTGAGGGCGTAGGCCTCGCACAGCTCTGCCAGCAGGTCGAGGATACGGGCGCGGACAGACACATCCAGGGCCGAGACCGCCTCATCAAATATGATCAGCTCCGGCCGCGTGATCAGCGCTCGGGCAATGGCGATCCGCTGCCGCTGGCCGCCGGAGAACTGGTGGATGTATTTCTGTGCATCGTCAGGCTGCAGTCCAACGGCGGTGAGGGTTTCGGCAATCAGGTCTCTGCGAGCTGTCCCCGTTGGCGGGTCTGGCAGCGTGTAGAAAGGCTCGGTGATCAGCCGCTCAACCCTATGACGCGGATTGAAGCTGCCGTAGGGGTCCTGAAACACCACTTGCATCTTGCGGCGGAGGCTGGGGGCAAGGTGAGTCGTGACGGGTTGCCCATCCAGGCGAATCGCGCCTTGCTGCAGCGGTTCCAACCCCAGAATTGCCCTTGTTAGGGTCGATTTTCCGCAGCCCGACTCACCAACAAGCCCCAGCCGCTCTCCGCGGTTCAGGGTAAAGGAGACACCGTTCACGGCACGGAATGTGCCGGGTTTGGAGAACAGCGACTTGCGTGGCGTCTTGTAGTCGCGCACCGCGTTCCTGACCTCCAGCAGCGGGGCAGGGGCAGGCGGGGCCGGCAGCGCGACCTGATGGTTCGAGGCGGCAAACAGCATCTGCGTGTAAGGATGGCGCATATTGCGCAGCAGCCAATCCGTATGGCCGGTCTCCACCACCTCGCCGTGGCGCATGACAACGATCCGGTCGGCCAGATCTGCCACCACCGCCAGATCGTGGGTGATGATCAGCAGCCCCATGCCATAGTCCTGCACCAGATCCTTCAGCAGATCGAGAATCTGCGCCTGGGTGGTCACGTCCAGCGCGGTGGTCGGCTCATCCGCGATCAGCAGCTTGGGACGCAGGGCGATGGCCATGGCAATCACCACCCGCTGGCGCTGGCCGCCAGACAGTTCATGCGGATAGCGCGTCAGGGGAAAGCGGTCCGCAGGCAGCCCGACCCGGTCCAGCACCTCGCGCGCGCGGGCTTCGGCCTCGGCGCGGGCCATTGCTTTGTGGATCAGGATGGTCTCCATCACCTGTTCGCCAATGGTTTTGACCGGGTTCAAGGCTGTCATCGGCTCTTGGAAGACCATGCCCACGGATTGACCGCGAATGGCACACATCTCAGTCTCGGACTGCTCCAGCAACTGTGTGCCGTCCAGTGTTATGTAGCCTTTCGCCTGTGCGAGTTCCGGCAGCAGCCCCAACACCGCCAGCGCGGTCATCGACTTTCCCGAGCCGCTTTCGCCGGTGACGGCCACGATCTCGCCCGGGTCGACGTGGAAAGACACATCTTTCAACACCGGGAGGCAGCCGATGGAGAGCGACATATGGGTGACATCCAGCAAGGTCATGCGCGTGCCACCCGCAGTTTCGGGTCCAGGTAGTCGCGCAACCCGTCGCCCAGCAGGTTCAGCCCCAGCACCGTCAGGATAATGGCCGAGCCGGGGACCAGCGCCAGATGCGGGGCAAAGCTCACCATGGTTTGCGCATCGGCCAGCATCCGGCCCCAGCTGGGCGTGGGCGGCTGAGCACCCAGGCCGACGTAGGACAGGCCGGCCTCGGCCAGGATCGCCAGCGAGAACTGGATGGTGCCTTGCACGATCAGCAGGTTCATGACGTTGGGCAGGATGTGCTCGGCCGAAATACGCGCTGCACTTTTGCCTGCCACCCGGGCTGCCAGGATGAACTCGCGCTCCCAAAGGGACAGCGCCGCGCCGCGGGTGATGCGGGCAAAGACGGGAATGTTGAAGATGCCGATGGCGATGATGGCGTTGACGGCACCGGCGCCCAGGACGGCCGTGATCAGGATGGCGATCACCAGCGACGGGAAGGCAAAGACCAGATCGTTGCCGCGCATAATCCCCTCGTCCAGCCATGACCCTTTGCGTGCTGCCGCGGCCAGCCCCAGCGGCACGCCGGCCCCCATGCCGATACCCACGGCGACCAGTGCCACGGCGATAGAGGTACGGGCGCCGACCATGATCATCGACATCAGGTCGCGCCCGAAATGATCGGTGCCCAGCCAGTGCTGCCCGTTGGGGGTTTGCAATTTGGCCGGGATGTTCAATGCGGCGTGATCGAACGGCGTCCATAAGAACGACACCGCCGCGGCCAGCAGCACCAGTGCGGACAGCAGGCCGCCAAGGATCAGGTTGCGGCTCATGTCAGGCTCCTGAGGCGCGGGTCCACCAGTGCATAGGCGAGATCGACCAGGAAGTTCACCGTGATCACCGCAAAGACCAGCAGCATCACCACTGATTCCACTACGATCAGATCGCGCGAGGAGATCGCCTGGAACACCAGCCGCCCAAGGCCGGGCAGGTAGAAGACCTGCTCGATGATGATGGCGCCTGCCAGAAGGAAGGAGAATTGCAGGCCGATGATGGTCAGCACCGGGATCAGTGCATTGCGCACGCCATGCCGCCACAGCGCTTGATTCCGGGTCAGCCCCTTGGCGCGGGCGGTGCGCATGAAGTCCTCACCCAGTATGTCCAGCAGCGACGAGCGCATAACCCGGGTCAGGATCGCCGCCTGCGGCAGCGCCAGCGCAATGGCGGGCAGGGTGAGCGCATGCAGGCCTGCCCAAAGCCCGGCTTCCCAGCCGGGGAACCCGCCGGCCCCGAACCAGCGCAGGTTGATAGCAAAGATCAGCACCAGCATCATCGCAAACCAGAAGTTCGGCACCGCAACGCCCAGCTGCGTGGCGCCGGTCACCGCCATATCTCCCGCCTTGCCTCGGCGGGCAGCGGCGTAGATGCCTGCGGGAAAAGCGATCAGGGTGGAGAGGGTCAGAGCGTAGACCGCCAGCGGCAGCGACACCCACAGCCGGTCAGCAATCATCCCGGCCACCGGCGTGCGGTAGGTATAGGAGGTACCGAAATCGCCGCCCAGCATGCCTATGACCCAGGTCAGGTACCGGGCAGGCTTGCTTTGGTCCAGCCCTAGTTCGGCCTTCAGCGCAGCAACCGTATCCGCCTGCGCATTCACTCCCAGCATGAAGGAAGCGGGATCGCCCGGAGCAACCTCAACCACAAAGAAGATCACCAGCGAGGCAGCAGCCAGGCTGAGAAGCAGGGACAGAAGGCGTTTCAAGGCATAGCGCAGCATTGCGGCTACGTTAGGTCTGCGTAAAGCAGCGGTCCAGAGAAGAAGCTGGAGAACGTTGCGGACGGCGAAAAAAATCACTCCATGTCAGAGGGTTGGTGCATTTCGGATCCAGAGGTGTGCGAAATGCGTGCAATGTGTGCAACGGATGGGCGGCTGGAATACTGATTGGGCTCTTTCTTGCCGGGGCAGGAGCGGGGTATCACTGGCAAATGCTTGCCAAGCCTCTGTTCATTGGATCGGAAATCTACCGCGGCTCCTCATACGGGCGCACGCACCCTTTGCGCGTGCCGCGCGTTTCAACGGTGATGGATCTGTCGCGGGCGCTGGGCTGGCTGCCGGATGAGGTCTATGTGAACTCACCCCAGGCCAAAGCGGCGGCGCTGACTGCCTGGCACACGCCGGAGTATGTCTCGGCTCTTCAGGCGGCAGAGGCTGCACAGGGGGTGAGCGAGGAGGTCCGCGCGCGGCACCAATTGGGCACCATCTCCAACCCGGTGTTCCCGGAAATCTTCCGCCGCCCGGCCACGGCTGCGGGCGGCTCGATCCTGGCGGGCGAGCTGTTGGCCAATGGCGGCGTGGTCTACAACCCGGCGGGCGGCACCCATCACGGGATGCCGGACCGGGCCAACGGCTTCTGCTACCTGAACGATCCGGTGCTGGCGATGCTGTCGCTGCGCCACCACGGCGCGCAGCGGATCGCCTATGTGGATATCGATGCGCATCATGCCGACGGGGTGGAGCATGGCTTTGCCGGCGACCCTGACGTGCTGATGATCTCGGTGCATGAGGAAAACCTCTGGCCCAAGACAGGAACGCTGATGGAGGACGCTGGAGGCTCGGCCCTGAACCTGCCGGTGCCGCGCGGCTTCAACGATGACGAGATGGCCCATGTGCGCGACGAACTGATCCTGCCCGCAGTCGAAGCTTTTGCGCCGGATGCCATTGTGCTGCAATGCGGGGCAGATGCGGTGACCGAAGACCCGCTGCCGCATCTGGATCTGTCAAACAACGCGCATTGGGCGGTAGTACGGGCGCTTATGGGGATGGCGCCGCGTTATCTGGTGCTGGGCGGGGGCGGGTATAACCCGTGGTCGGTCGGGCGGCTGTGGACAGGGGTCTGGGCGACGCTCAATGGGTTTGAAATACCAGAGCACCTGCCAGAGGCGGGTGAAAAGGTCCTGCGCGGGCTGGAGTTCAACGGCAACCGGCTGGGCCGCAACCCGCCGGAGCATTGGTTCACCACGCTGCGCGACCAGCCGCGCGGCGGGGAGGTCAGGCAAGTGATCCGGCAAGGGGTGGCCTATTTGCGGGTAAGACACGGGCTCTAGGCCAAGGAGGGCAGAGTCCGGCCCTGTGCGGATGCGAAGCGCCCTCCCGCGGGAAGGGGCAGGCGTTGCCCGGCAGTGCCGCCGGGCAAGAGTTCGGTGATGTTTACTCAGCCCAGCTCAGCGCGCTCAGGTCGATGGCCGCCGTGGGTGCATTCTCCCACAACCCCTGCAGCCCGGCTTTGGCGACGCCCAGTTTGGCCAGCTGAAACAGGTAGCCGTTCACGTAGTCTGCCGAAATCATCTCCTGCGCCTCCTGCAGCAGCGCGGTCCGGGCTCCGGGGTCAGTGGTGGCGTTCAGCTTGGCCATCAGTTCCTGAAAAGCTTTGCTGTCATACTGGAAGTAATACTCCGGCCGCGCATAGATACCGATGTCCATCGGTTCAGTATGGCTGACGATTGTCAGGCCGAAGTTCTTGCCGCGGAATACGGTCTCAAGCCATTGCGCCCATTCTACGTTGATGATCTCTGCCTTGATGCCTACGGCGGCCAGCTGCGCCGCAATGATCTCGCCGCCGCGGCGAGCATAAGACGGCGGCGGCAGGTGCAGGGTGGTTTCAAACCCATCGGGAAACCCCGCCTCGGCTAACAGCGCCGTGGCCTTATCCAGGTCGAAGGAAGACGCGCCGGTCAGGTCCCTGTAGGCCGGGTTATGCGGCGCGAAATGGGTGCCGATCGGGGTGCCATAGCCGAACATTGCGCCGTCGATGATTGCTTGGCGGTCGATGGCATGGGCCACAGCCTCGCGCACCCGCACGTCGTCAAACGGCGGCTGCTTGTTGTTGGTCGACAGGATCGTCTCGCCCTCGGTCGAGCCGACCAGCACCTGGAACCGGGGATCCGCCTCGAACTGGGGCAGGTTCTCCGGTGCCGGGAAGTTGTCGAAAGCGTCAATATCCTCGGCCATCATCGCAGCAAAGGCGGCGGTGGGGTCGGAGATGAATTTAAAGGTGGCGGAGGCCAGCGTCGGCTGCGTGCCCCAGTAGTCGGGGTTGCGGGCCACGGTAATGCGGTCGCCCTGGACCCACTCCTGGAAGGTATAGGCGCCGGTGCCGATGGGTTTGGTCTTGATGTCCTCAATGCTCTCAGGCGCCACAATCACCGCATCGCCCCAGGCCAGATTGAACAGGAAATTGCCGTTGGGCCCGTCCAGCGTGACCTTTACCGTCTGCGGGTCCACGGCCTCCACCGAGGTGATCCCGGCAAACAGTGCCTTTTGCGCGTTGGTGCTGTCTTCGGCCCGGGCACGGTCAAGCGAGAATTTCACATCCTCCGCATCCATCGCGCTGCCGTCATGGAATGTCACGCCTGCGCGCAGCTTGAAAGTATAGACGGTGCCGTTTTCCGAAATTTCCCAGCTCTCGGCCAGCCCCGGCACCACGGAACCGTCGCCCATGAAGCGGGTCAGCCCCTCGAAGATATTGGAATAGACCACCGAGTCGATGGCCTGGGCGGCGGCGCTGGTCGGGTCCAGATGCGGCGGCTCCAGCTGCATGGCGATGGTGACGCTGTCCTTGGCCCAGGCGCTGCCCGCCATCAGGGCCAGCGCGGAACTTGCCGCAAGAACGAATGATTTGAATGCCATTTGAAATCTCCCTGATGTGCTATACTCGGGCCCTGAACGGCGCTTATGGGAAACGAGTTTCCCACTTTCCCGGGCGTAATCAAGGGCTAGGGACATTTCGCGCACTGGAAGCACGCGGCGTTAATTGATAATCCGTGCGCACTTAAGGAACCGCGGACAGGAAGCCATGAGCGCAACAGCCAAGAAACAGGCACCCAACGCCGAAGACATCCGGGCCCGCAAGGGCGGCACGCCTTTGGTGAGCCTTACAGCCTACACCACGCCGATGGCGCGGTTGATGGATGCCCATTGCGACTTTGTTCTGGTCGGCGACAGCGTCGGTATGGTGCTGCACGGTCTGACCTCGACCCTGTCCGTCACAATGGAGATGATGATCCTGCACGGCCTGGCGGTGGCCCGCGGGCTGGACAAGGCAATGCTGGTCATCGACATGCCCTTTGCCTCTTATGAGGAAAGCCCGCAGCAGGCATTCCGCAACGCCGCCCGGCTGATGGCAGAGACCGGCTGCGCCGCAGTCAAGCTGGAAGGCGGCGTCGAATTGGCCGAGACCATCCGCTTCCTGGTCAAGCGCGGCATCCCGGTGATGGCGCATATTGGCCTCACGCCGCAGTCGATCAACACGCTGGGCGGCTACAAGGTGCAGGGCCGCGAGGAGCAGGCTGAGGCCGTGCTGGCCGATGCGCGTGCCGTGGCAGAGGCCGGAGCGTTCTCGGTGGTGCTTGAGAAAGTGCCGCAGGTGCTGGCTGACAGGATCACCGCCGAGGTCGCAATCCCCACCATCGGTATCGGCGCCAGCGTCGGCTGCGACGGCCAGATCCTGGTTGTTGACGACATGCTGGGCTTCTTCACTGCCTTCAAACCGAAATTCGTGAAACGCTATGCCGACCTTGGCCCGCTGGCGGAAACCGCTATTGCCGAATACGCCGCCGAGGTGCGGGCCCGCAGCTTCCCGGCTGCCGAACATGTCTTTGCCGATCAGGCGCCCTCCAAAGGATGACTTCTGAGATGACCGCTCCGATCCTGCGCCGCCTGTCTGACCTGCGCGCCAAGACGGCTGAATGGCGCCGCAACGGCGAGACCATTGGCCTGGTGCCCACAATGGGCGCGCTGCATGCGGGCCACCTGTCGCTGGCCGAAGCTGCCAAACAGGCCTGTGACCGGGTGATCGTGACCATCTTTGTGAACCCCAAGCAGTTCAACAAGCCGGAAGATCTGGCAAACTACCCGCGTACCGAACACGAGGATGCCGCGAAGCTCGCCCATCTAGGTGTCGATCTGATCTACTGCCCGGACCCGGACCAGATTTATCCGGACGGCTATGCCACCAATGTCTCGGTCGGCGGCAGCATCACCGCGGTGATGGAAGGCCCCTTCCGCCCCGGCCACTTCGACGGGGTGGCAACGGTCGTGGCGAAACTCTTCCTGCAGACCAGCGCCGACAAGGCGTTCTTTGGCCAAAAGGACTACCAGCAGCTGATGGTGGTGACCCGCATGGCCCGTGATCTGGACATCCCGGTCGAGGTGATCGGCTGCGAGACGGTGCGCGAGCCTTCGGGGCTTGCCATGTCCTCGCGTAATCTGCTGCTGTCTGAGGGCGCGCTGTCCAAGGCGGCCGCACTGAACGCCGCGATGCGGGAAGCGGCTGCCAAGGCTGCCGCAGGAGAACCCTGGACGCAGCTGGAAGCTGCCGCACGGCAGGCGCTGGCGGATGCCGGGTTTGGCGATGTCGAATATTTCGATCTGCGCTGCGCCAGCACGCTGGAAGCTCTGGACACCCCCTCCCGGTCCGCCCGGCTGCTGGCTGCTGCCTGGATGGACGGCGTCCGTCTGATCGACAATATCGAGGTTCCTGAACTAAACGCTTAGTAAGGGCTGGTAGCGGTACCGAATTTGCGTTTATTGTCCCCGGTCAAAGGAGACTGGAGGGCAGCAGATGACCTATATTCTGGCGATTGACCAGGGCACCACCTCGACCCGGGCAATTTTGTTTGACGATGCCATGCAGGTCGCGGGCACGGCGCAGCAGGAGTTCAGCCAGCACTACCCGCAGGCGGGCTGGGTGGAACATGACCCGGAAGAGATCTGGTCCACCACCGTTGCGGTCTGCCGCAAGGTGATGGCGGATCTGGATGTCTCTGCTGCGGAGATCGCCGGCATCGGCATTACCAACCAGCGCGAAACCACGGTGGTCTGGGACAAGGCCTCTGGCAAAGCTATTCATAACGCCATTGTCTGGCAGGACCGCCGCACCGCTTCAATCTGCGAGGAGCTGCGTTCGGCTGGACATGAAGAAATGGTGACCGACCGGACAGGCCTGCTGCTGGACCCGTATTTCTCCGGCACCAAGGTGAAATGGATTCTCGACACAGTGCCGGGCGCGAGGGAGAAGGCGGCGGCTGGCGAGCTGCTGTTTGGCACCATCGACACCTTCCTGATCTGGCGCCTGACCGGCGGCGCCTCGCATGCGACTGACGCTACCAACGCCGCCCGCACCCTGCTGTATGACATCCGCAAAGGCCGCTGGAGCCGCACCATCAGCAATCTTCTGGACGTGCCGCAGCAGATGCTGCCTGAGGTGAAGGACAGCGCCGCCGATTTCGGCACCAGCGATCCGGAGATCCTCGGCGGCGCGATTCCAATCCTCGGTGTGGCCGGCGACCAGCAGGCCGCCACCATCGGTCAGGCCTGCTTCCAGCCGGGCATGATGAAGTCGACCTATGGCACGGGATGTTTTGCGCTGCTGAACACCGGCGATGCGCCGGTTGTCTCCAAAAACCGGATGCTGACCACAATTGCCTATCAGCTGGATGGCAAACCCACTTACGCGCTGGAAGGCTCAATCTTCATTGCGGGCGCGGCAGTGCAATGGCTGCGCGATGGGCTCGGAATCATCGAGCAGGCATCGCAATCGGGCGAACTGGCGTTGCAGGCCGATCCTGGCCAGGACGTGGTTCTGGTGCCTGCCTTCACCGGCCTCGGCGCGCCCTATTGGAAGCCGGACTGCCAGGGGGCGGTCTTTGGCTTGACCCGTAACTCCGGACCGGCGGAATTTTCCCGCGCCGCGCTGCAAAGCGTCGCCTATCAGACCCGCGACCTGTGGGAGGCGATGCGCGCCGACTGGGGCGGCGAGGCTAAGGTGACCCTGCGCGTTGACGGCGGCATGAGCGCCAGCGACTGGACCATGCAAAGCCTGTCGGACCTCCTGGGCGCTGCTGTCGACCGCCCGGTGATGCAGGAAACCACCGCGCTGGGCGCTGCCTGGCTGGCGGGGATGCGGGCCGGAGTTTATCCGGATCAGGCGGGATTTGCTCAGACCTGGAAGCTCGACCGCCAGTTCACCCCGCAGATGCAGCCGGAGGTGCGCGGAGCAGCCTATGCCCGCTGGCTGCGTGCTGTGCAGGCGGTGATTGGGGTGTGAAGCGGAGGGGAAGTACTCCCGCCTGTTCCGCCACATTCAAAGAATGTGCCTGCGCAGTTGGGCGTGGCGCCGTGCTTTGCACGGCGCTGTCCTTTTTTGCTGCGAAGCGATCCAAGGGCAGGCCTGCCCATAACGTGCCTTGCCAAACATGGGTGCGGCGAGCCCCGCCTCTAGTTTGAACCGAGCCCGCGGCGCGGCGGCCGTGCCGCCCTTGCCCTGCGGTTCGCCGCAGGCGCACGCCGCCCGCCAGGGCGGCGCCGGACCCAAGGCTAGCTGCGGCATCTTCGATGCAGCGGCACAGGCGCGGGAGTGCTTCCTCAGCAGATGCGGGCACCTGCCGGAATGGTTGGGGGACGGGCGTTCAGGTCTTCGATGGAGAAGCCGGCAATGGATTTGTACTTGGCGGCATGGGCGGCCAGGTCCGGCTGCGGGATCACTTCGCTGATGTCCTGAAAATCGCCGCGGCACAGGTCTTCGACCTGCTGCAGCACCGCATCCGGCCCGCCGCCTGCGCGGTTTGCAAGCCCAACCGCCGTGGCCAGCGGCCGCACTTCGGCCTCATAGGCCTGCAAGGCGCTGGGCGTCACCCCGTGCTTCAGCAGCTTTGCTCCGATCACCCGGGCATCCACGATCGCCTGGCTCGCGCCGTTGGAGCCGATGGGATAGGTCGGATGGGCGGCATCGCCCATCAGCGTTACATTGCCTTGCGTCCATGTCTCCAGAGGATCGCGGTCCACCATCGGGTATTCATAAACCGCCTCTGCGCCGCGGATCAGATCCGGAGCATCAATCCAGCCGAAGCGCCAGCTTTCGAAGTCCGGCAGAAACTCCGTGATGTCGGCCGGGCGGTTCCAGTCTTCCCTGCGCCAGGGCGATGATGGATCAAATTGTTTCTCCGCAATCCAGTTCATGGTGACAGTGCCATCTGCATCCGGCTGAGAGATCGGATAGGCCACAAGCCGCAGATGGTCATGGCCGATCATGGCCATCGCCGCTCCGCCCTTGACCTCCGGCGCGCGGGTGGTGGCGCGCCACAGAATGCGGCCGTTCCAGATGGGAGCGCCTTCATCCGGCACCATCTGCGCCCGCAGCGCCGAGTGAATGCCATCCGCGGCAACGGCCATCCTGCCGCCGGCCCGCCGCCCGTCCTGCAGCAGCAGTGCAGCGCCGGCACTGCTGGTCTCGAAACCGGCAGCCTGGGCACCGGTGGTAATACACTCAGGCCCGGCGCGCTCAACCAGCGCGCGGTACAGCATCATCTGCAGTTTGCCCCGGTGCACCGAATACTGCGGCCAGGCATAGCCCGCCCAGGTGCCGCGCGGCTCTTCCCAGATCGTCTTGCCCAGCTTGCTGTAAAACCCCAGCTGCCGGGTTCTCACCCCGATGCCATCCAGCTCCCGCTCCAGCCCGAGGTCGAAAAGCTCCCGCACCGCATTGGGCTGTAAGTTGATGCCTACACCCAGCGGCTCCAGCCGCTCGGCCGCTTCATAGATATGAAACGGCACGCCGATTTGATGCAGCGTGAGGCCGAGGCTCAGGCCCGCGATGCCGCCGCCAGCGATGAGAATGGTCATAATAAGTGTGCCTCCTATTTTCGAGCGCAGAGGAACACAGGCCGGGTGCGCGATCAAGCGGAAGCGGGCGGGGCGCCTGCTCAGCGCCTGCCGGCAATGATCAGGTCGGGTCCGAAAATCACATCGGCGTAGTTGTGCAGGTAGATCTTGAGCCAGGGGGTGAAGCGTTCGGGGTGGCGGCTGACCTCGGCAAGCAGGTCGTGGTAGTCGACCCAGCGGGTTTCCATCACTTCGTCGGGGTTGGGTGTCACGTTCAGAGGCCGGTGCACATGGGCCAGGAAGACGTCGACCGCCTCATGCTCGACCAGCCCGTTGCCGACATCGGCGCGGTATTCCAGGTGATGGCGGAATTCAGGATACAGGCCGCTGATCCCCAGCTCCTCCTGCATCCTCCGCACCGCGCAGGCCGAGGGCTGCTCGTCCCACATCGGATGGGTGCAGCAGGTGTTCGCCCACAGGCCCGGGGTGTGGTATTTGCCCATCGCCCGCCGCTGCATCAGGATTTCCACGCCTTTCACCACAAAGACGGAGACCGCCTTGTGCTTCAGCCCGCGCTCATGCGCTGCGAGCTTGTCAACCGGTGTCAAATCGCCGTTCACCCAGGCGGGGATCATGTGGCTCATGCTGTTTCCGTGACGGTGTTCAAATGGTGCGGCATGCCGCATTTCGCAAAATCCGTCTTCTACCGCTACCGCCTGCAGGTTACGAAAGCAATTACGCGAAAAGCCGCGGCGAAAATGCCGCGGCTTTGTAGCCGTTCCGCTGGCTGCTCCAGGTTTATTCGGAGGCTGCCTCTGCGCTTTCCTCCGCTGCGGGCTCTTCCGCCGGAGCAGGCCCATTGGCCGCCAGGAAGGCAAAGATATCCTCGCCGCCTTTCTTCAGGCGGAAGGACATTTTCGATTTGGCCTTGGAGTTGCCGGTTTCCGCCTGCAGGAATTTCTTGGGGTCGGTGGTGAAGGCCACGAATTTCTCTTCGTCCCAGACCAGGCCCGCTTCACCGGCGGCGGTCAGGTCGTTGCTGTATTTGAACCCTTCGACAGTGCCTGCGGTGCGCCCGGCAATGCCCCACAGGTTGGGGCCGGTCTTGCCGCCTTTGACGATCACGTCGCCCGCATCCGAGGTGACGGTGTGGCAGGATTTGCATTTGTTGAACCCCTTCTCCCCCTTGGCCGGGTCGCCTTCGGCAAAGGCGGGGGCGGCGAGGAGGCCGAGAATGGCGGCAGTCATCAGAGGTTTCATATTGCTTGCTCCGGTTTTGAGTTGGCACGTGTGACTCATGGTTCAATAGCCCGCGGTGTCAACCGGCAGTTTGACGCGCGTCAAAGTCCCGGCAGAAAGCCGCGGTTGTTCAGGGGGCCGCCCAGCAGGGCAGCAGGTCGCCGGACTCGGGCCGGGCGAGATAGACCGCGCGGGCGATGGCGCGGGACAGGCACAGTGCCGCGGCGTGGCAGAGCGAGGACAGCTCTGCCTCCGGGTTTGCGGCCGGGCGGGCGCCGGTACTGGCGGCAAACACCAGATCGCCGTCGCCGGGCATATGGGCCGGCACAATGGCGCGGCCGATCCCGTCATGCGCTGCCATGGCCAGGCGCTGGCATTGCGCCTTGGTCAGGGCGGCATCGGTGGCGACGATGGCAATGGTAGTATTGGCGCGCTCTTCAGGCAGTACCGCACCGCCGCTTTGCCGGGTCATGGCGGCAATCTTACGGCTGGGCAGCTGCCGTCCCAGCCCGGCCGCGGGGTCGGGACCCAGCCCGCCGAACTCGCCATCAATTTCGAACGGCGCGGCCCAGAAGTGCCTGTCCCCCGGCGTAGTCGCCGAGCCCATCGGGTTGGCCGCAACCAATGCGCCAACTGTGGCGCCGCTCTCCAGCACCAGCGAGGCCGAGCCCAGCCCGCCCTTGAGCATGGCCGTCGTGGCACCGGCTCCCGCGCCAGCGGTGCCCAGCTTGATATCTTCCGAAGCCGAGTCAAACGCGGCCCGCCCTAGGGCGCGGTAGGGGTTTTCGCCCCAGTCTTTGCTGCCGCCGTTCAGCAGGTCGAACAGGATTGCCCCCGGCACCAGCGGCACCCGCGCAGGGCCAACTGGAAAGCCGCGGTCTTGTGCCCGCAGCGCGTCCATCACGCCGGAACAGGCATCCAGCCCGAAAGCGGAACCGCCAGACAGAACCAAGGCGTCGATCTTTGCTACCGATTTGTCCGGCGCCAGCAGGTCGGTCTCCCGCGTGCCCGGCGCGCCGCCCATCACATGCACCGAGGCGGTGAAAGGCTGATCAGCAGTCAGAACCGTGGTGCCGGATTTCAGCAGTGCGTCCTGGGCGTTGCCAACTTGGATGCCGGGCACGTCGGTGATCAGGTTTCGGGAGCCGGGGATCATTGCGATCGGTCCTTTGTTTTGCCAATGCGCGCCTTGGCGCGCTGCCTCCGGCGGGGATATTTGAAGCAAGAGGAAAGCAGGAGGTCAAATCCGCGGTTTGGGGGCTGCGGTTGCCGGGTCGCCGCTGTTTGGCTCGCCCTTGGGTTCGATCAGCAGCACCTTGCATTCCTGCGCGGCTCGGGGGCGGTGGGTAACGCCTTTGGGTACCACGAACAACTCGCCCTGGCGCACGGTCTGGGGCGGCTGGCCTTCGATCTCCATCACCATTTCGCCTTCGAGCACTAGGAAGAAATCATCGGTGTCGGGGTGGACATGAAAGGGAAATTCGCCCTGGAACTTCACCACCATCACGTCGTTGCCGTTGTAATCCGCCACCACATGCGGGTCCCAATGGCTGGAGAACATCGCCAGCTTCTCGGCCAGGTTCACGGGTTTCATATGCAGCGGCCTCCGTCCACTTCCATGGCGACGCCGGTCACCATGCTTGCCTCATCTGAACACAGGTAGCAGGCGGCGTTGCCCATATCTTCGGGCGTTGAGAACCGGCCAATCGGGATGGTTGACAAGAACTGGGCACGCCGCTCCGGGGTGTCCTCGCCCATGAAGGATTTCAAAAGCGGGGTTTCGCCCGCCACCGGGTTGATCGCGTTGACCCGCACCCCATGCGGGGCGAGTTCGACCGCCATGGTCTTGGTGGCGGTGATCATCCAGCCCTTGGAGGCGTTGTACCAATTGAGGTTAGGCCGCGGCGAGACACCGGCGGTGGAGGCGACATTTAGGATTGCTCCAGCCTGGCGTGCCTTCATATGCGGTACCAGCGCACGGGCTGTCAGGTAGACCGATTTCATGTTGACGCCCATCACCCGGTCAAAGTCGTCCTCGGTGATGTCCTCCAGCGGGGCAGGCAGATGGGTGACACCTGCGTTGTTGACCAGGATGTCGAGGTGTCCGAAGGCGTCCAGCGCGGCCTCAGCCATGGCATTGACCGAGGCGCGGTCAGAGACATCCACGGTTTGCGCCAAGGCATGGCTGCCCAGGCCTGCGGCCATTTCCTCTGCCGCGGCCCCGTTGATGTCTGCGATCATCACCCGGGCACCCTCAGTCAGGAACTTCCGGACGATGCCCGCGCCGAACCCCGAGGCACCGCCGGTCACGATGGCGGTTTTTCCTTCCAGCCGCATGGTTTTCCCTCCTGAATTGCCTGGCGCCAGAATGGGCCGGGCCGGGCGGCGGCGCAATCCCAAGTCAGTCCGGGTCGATCTTACCGCGCGTCGCTTTCAGCTCGCCGCGCTGCTTCTTGGCCTCCAGCCGGCGTTTGACCGAACCGCGGGTGGGTTTGGTGGCAATCCGCCGCTTGGGTGCCACCAGCGCCTTGCGCACCAGTTCGGCCAGCCGTTCACGCACAATCTCGCGGTTTCTTTGCTGCGAGCGGGTCTCGTCGCATTGCAGGATGATGGCGCCTTCTTTGGTCCAGCGCCGCCCGGCCAACCGTTTCAGCCGGGATTTGACCGCAGGCGCGAGCGCAGGCGAGCGGGCCGCCTCGAACCGCAGCTCAACTGCCGTGGCCACCTTGTTCACATTCTGCCCGCCTGGGCCCGAGGCGCGCATGAAGCTCTCGGTCATTTCCCAGTCTTGCAGGATGATTTGGTCGTTGATGCGGATCATGGCTGGTTATTGCAGGGCAGCATTGAAAGCGAAAGGGCCGCTCCCACACGCGGGAACAGCCCTTCGAGATGATAGGAGGTGCACCGGTTAGGTCAGCACCAATTCAAAGTTCTATACGCGCCAAGGGCTGCCTCGGCCGCACTCCTTCTGAACTGTTCCGGCACTGCTCTCCATAGCTTCTCTAGACAATGGGCACCTCCTTTCTGAATGTTTCGTGTGCCCTCAGCCTGCCACAGATTCGGTTAATGTCAAAACAAAATCATGTGGTCTTTACGGTGAGCTTACGCACGATGATGCGGAAGGGCACAAGGGCGAGGAGGGCAAGCGACAATTTCACCAGCCAGTCCGCCACGGCGAGGGACACCCAGAGCGGCGCCACCGGGCCCGCGCCCAGCAGCGGCAGGGCCTCAGCGGCCCAGGAGATGTCATTTGCTGGTTCCAGCCAGCTGAGCGTTCCGGAAAAGGCGATGGTGAAAAACAAGGCGGTGTCCACCGAGGAGCCGATCAGAGTGGACGCCAAGGGCGCCCGCCACCATTTCCCTTCGCGCAGTGCGGAGAACACAGCGACATCCAGCAGCTGCGCGGTGAGGAAAGCGGCGCCCGATCCGATGGCGATGCGCAGGGTGACCGCCGGATAGGTGAAGCCGTCGCCCTGCAGCATGATTTGGGTGCCGATCAGCGAGCAGATCACCCCCGCGATGAAACCCGCGAAGACCACCTTGCGGGCGGCAGCTGTGCCGTAGACCCGGTTCATCACATCGGTGACCAGGAAGGCGATGGGATAGGTGAAGGCGCCCCAGGTCAGCCATTGACCGAACAGGAATTGCACCAGGATGTTCGAGGCCGCCACAACGGCGGCCATGGCAAGAATGCCGGGGATATGGGCGCGGCTCATTTTTCGGATCCGTTTTTTAGACGAGGTCGCGGAGACTTGTCCCGCTTGTGCGGGAAGCGGCCCCGTCTAGACCGGAGCGGTGGTTTGAGCAAGCGCATTCCAGCAGCCGGAGCGCTCCCGCCTGCGCCGCCGCATTCAAAGAATGCGCGTTGCAGTTGGGCGTGGCGCCGCTGCCGCGGCGCGGTTGGCGCCTGTCAGCGGGGCAGGGCGTATTCCACAAGTTCCGTGCGCTGCAGCGGCAGGAAATTGTCGTCTGACACCATGGTCGCGCGCAGCTCCCCATTCCGGGTGCGCCAGACCGACAGGCCTTCGAGATTGTCATGGGTTCCCGCCCGGGTTTGCAGCAGGACGGCTTCGTTTGCCGGCCCTGCCGCTGTGATGTCCCAGCGGCGCAAGCGGCTGCGGAAACCGAAGAGGGTAAAGTCGCGCTCCAGCAGGTAAAGCCGCCCGTCGGGGCCGAAATCTGCATCCACCGGCAAGAAACCTCCCTGAGGCGGCAAGGAGAAAGGCCGCGACCAGCGGTCTCCGTTCCAGCGCCAGACCGGGATCTGCCCTTGGCTGTCCAAAGCCCGCTCCGGCAAGGTATAGAGACGGCCGCGGCGGTCGATGGCCAGGGTTTCCAGCGACTTGTTCGGCGGCAGCTTTCGGAACGCTTTGGGGCGCGGCAGCACCTTGGCCGGGGCTCCGGGGTGCAGGTAGCGGGCGACGCGGGCGGCGCCTTCAAAGGAGATGTAGCGGCTGCCGTCTTTGGCCACCGCCAGGCCTTCACTGTCGCCGGCAAAGCCTCGGAGCGTTTTGCCGGTTGACGCCCGCAGCCCGTGGGCTTGCTGGGTGGTGATGCCTGAGATCAGACCCTGCTTGCGCTGGATTGCTGTTGTCACCAGTGTGGCGCGGTCGCTGAGCACGGTCATCGCGTTGCCATCGTTGCTGAGCTTCAGCGCAGAGAAGCCGCCGAACCAGGGCTGGTTCAGTTTCCAGGTGAAACTGCCCAGAAACCGCGCCTCGCCCGCGGCGGCGCCAGGGCGGTTCGCGGCATAGGCGGCTGCCGCAAGACAGCCAGCCGCGGCCAGAGCCAGGATCAGTTTGATTGCAGAACGGAGGCGCATTGCTTGGGCAGGTCCGCGAGGGTGTAGTCGCGTCTCGGTTTAGGCTTTGGCGCGTTCGGGTCAACCGGTTTCGGCGGCGGCGGGTTCAGAATGTCATTGACCCAGCGCTGGGCATCGGCGCAGCCGTCGCCCTTGGGCGGGGCGGCCTGATCCACGCAGCCGCGGGCGCCGCGCGGGCAGTTGAGCCGCACGTGGAAGTGGTAGTGGTGCCCCCACCAGGGCCGGATCTTGCGCAGCCAGCGCCGGTCGCCCTTCTCATCGTTGCACATCTGCACCTTGGCGCCGGGGAAGACAAAGATCCGGGCCACCCGCTTGTCCTGTGCGGCTGCCTTGAGGATCTCGTGATGGGCGCGGGTCCAGCTGGCATTTACATAGGCCCCTTTGGCCCGGCGCATGGAGATTGAGGAGATGTTTTCGCGTGCGCTGCGGCTGAGGTTCAGCCGGTCCGGCGGGCGCATCCAGATGTCGATATCGAGGCCGATCTGGTGGCTTCGGTGACCCGACAGCATAGGCCCGCCGCGCGGCTGGCTGATGTCACCGATATAGAGCCCCTTCCAGCCGGGCTGGGTGGCGGCAAAGCGGCTGAGATCCTTTACGAAATCCACCGCTTCCGGGTGGCCCCAGTTGCGGTTGCGGCTAAGGCGCATCGCCTGCCAGGTGGGGCCGGTCTCAGGCAGTTGCGCGGCGCCGGCCACGCAGCCCTTGGCATAAGAGCCAAACGGGGCGGGCTTTTGCTGCGAGGCGCTGGGCTTGGCCCCGAACAGCGCCTTGGCGGGGGTCTGCGCGCTTGCCGGACTCATAAAACCAGCAACCGCTAAAAATATGGCAAGGAACAGTCTCACTCCTGATCTCCTTCTGCTTGAACCCAGAACAACAGTACCAATCCGATCAGAAACAGCGCGATCACCGGGGTGATCCCCAGCCGGGCGCTGCCGGTCACCGTGGTCGCCACCCCGATCAGCATCGGTGCCAAAAAAGCGGTGGCGCGGCCCGACAGGCCAAACAGGCCAAAGCTCTCGGTGGCATTGGCCGGGCTGGTGTGGCGCACCATCAGGCTGCGGCTGGCCGATTGCAGGATGCCGCCGAAGCCGCCGATCAGCACGCCGCAGCCAAAGAACACCGCATCCGGCAGGCCTGATCCCTCGGCCAGGCCGATGCCGAAGATCTGGGTGCGCGACATGGAAACGATGATCAGGCAGACAAGCGACAGGATCAGGATCGAGGTGATGATCACTGGCTTCGGACCGAACCGCCTGTCCGCTTTGCCGCCCAGCCAGCTGAAAACTGTGGCGGCAAAAGCGGCAACAATGCCGAAGATGCCGATCAGGGTGATCTCCCAGCCCAGCACCAGCTTGGCGTAAACGCCGCCAAATCCGTATAGCCCGTTCAGCGCGTCCCGGTAGAACATCGAGGAGCCAAGGTAGCTTGCCAGGCTCAGCCGGTGGCGCAGGCCCGAGACCAGCTTGACCACCTTCTGCCAGGCCTTGCCCAGGCTCGCCTTGCGCCCGGTTGCACCGCGGTCCTTCACCCACAGGAAGTAGGGGATCATGAAGACGGCAAACCAGATCGCGACAAAGGGCCCGACCGCCCGGGTGCCTTCGCGTGCTTCAGCGTCCAGGCCCAGGGCAGGGCTCAGCCCGATCAGTGTTTTTCCGGTGCTCTGTTCGACAAACAACAGCAGCATGATGAACAGCGACAGCACCCCGCCGAGGTAACCAAAGGCAAAGCCCGAGCCTGAGATGTCGCCGACATCCTCGCGGCTGGCGAGCGTTGGCAGCTGCGCGTTGATAAAGATCAGGGCGAATTCGGCGCCGATGAAGCCGAAGCCGAAACTGACCAGCATCCACCACAGGTTCGAGCCGCCCGGATCCATGAACCACAGTCCCCAGGCGCCGATCAGATACATCAGCGAGAACATCATGATCCAGGGCAGGCGGCGGCCGGTGATATCAGCCAGCGCCCCCAGGAACGGCGCCCCGAAGCCGATGATCAGCCCGGTCACGGTCAGGCACATCGACCAGACGGTCTGCGCCTGCGCCTTGGCGGCCTCGCTCTCCACCCCTTGGCCCATGAAATACTCCGCTGCCACGGCGGCAAAGAACGGGCTGAAGACAAAGGTCACAAGCAGTGTCTGATACGGCTGGCTGGCCCAGTCAAAGAACCACCATCCCCAGATGCGCTTGCGCGTGGATATCTGCTGCATACCCGGCCTCTTGTTATAGTTGCTTTCAGGTATGACAGGCGGGCAGGGGCCTAGGCAAGCCCGTCCTGCATCGGCGGCCAGGGCCGGCCGGCATCCGCTTGGCACCAGTTCCGGATCCACTCGGGCAATTCAGGCGAAGCCGCTGCATCATGCCCCAGCGCCTCCAGCACACGCGCTGGCGGCACGATGCCGCTGCGGTCCGTCACCGCCGTGCGCAGCATGACATGACTGGCGCACTCGCCGTTTTTCTTCCAGATGGACTGCTCAACGTAGATGAACTTTTCGTCCCACCCGGCCGCGCGGCTGCGCATCTCGAACTTCTCGAACCCGCGGATGCGGCGCCGGTAGCGTACTGAGGAGCCCGCCACCGTTAGCCCCCAGCGCTGCTGGCGCAGCGCCTTGATCAGCCCCACCCGCTGCGCCAGCATGGTGCGCCCCAAGTCATACAACGTCATGGTGCGGCCGTTGTTCAGCTCCATCCACATGTCCAGATCCCAGGGCCAGCAGATGTGGCTTGAGACATGCAGCCCGGTGATCTCCAGCGGCGCCATCCGGCTGGCCAGCACGGTATCCTTGATTAGGCGGACAATCGGGTACATGGGCAGAGGCTCCTTGTTGCCATGTGCCCGTGATGCCACCCGTTTACAGCGCGTCAACCGCAACCTCGCGGAAGCCTTGCGTATTTCCTGCAGGCTGCTTACCTGTGAGGCTGTTCGAAAAAGGGAAATACAGATGGTTTCGCTGTTCCAAATCCTGATGCTGATCCTGGACATCGTCTGGTTCTTCATCATTGCCCATGTGATCATGAGCTGGCTGATCAACTTCCAGGTCCTGAACCTGCACCAGCAGCTGGTGGCGCAGATCTGGTACATGCTGAACCGGATCCTGGAACCGCTCTATGCCCCGGTGCGCCGCCTGATGCCCAATATGGGCGGCATCGACCTGGCACCGCTGGTGGTGCTGATCGCGGTTTATGCCGTGCGCA
This sequence comes from Leisingera sp. ANG-M1, assembly GCF_000813745.1. Classification (GTDB taxonomy): domain Bacteria; phylum Pseudomonadota; class Alphaproteobacteria; order Rhodobacterales; family Rhodobacteraceae; genus Leisingera. The sequence goes on from NZ_JWLC01000018.1 coordinate 143,050, forward strand.
TCATCTTGGTGAACAATATCTCGGCGTTCTACTGATCTGAACTCCTCCGGCCCGGCGGCTTTCGCCGGGCTTTTGCCTGGCGGCCCTTGCCGCCCCATGCCTCCTGTGGGATTGTGCCTGCCATAAAGAGCAGACCACCACCACGAGGCCCCCCGCCCCATGACAGAGCTGTCAGGCGCCGCACCCATCCTGCGCGAGATCTTCGGCTTTGATGCCTTCCGCCCCGGGCAGGAGGAAATTGTCGACGCCGTAACGGCCGGGGAAAACGTGCTGGCAATCATGCCGACGGGCGGCGGCAAGTCCTTGTGCTACCAGCTGCCAGCGCTTTTGCGCGACGGCATTACCGTGGTTATCTCGCCCCTCATCGCTTTGATGCGTGACCAAGTGCGGGCATTGCAAGAGGCAGGTGTTGCCGCAGGCGCCCTCACATCCGGCAATACCGAAGAAGAAACTGAACTGGTCTGGGAAGCCATCGAGGCCGGCCGGTTGAAACTCCTCTACATGGCGCCCGAACGTCTCGCCTCTGGCGCCGCTATGGGCATGCTGCGCCGCATCGGCGTCAGCCTGATTGCGGTGGACGAGGCCCATTGCGTCAGCCAATGGGGCCACGACTTCCGCCCCGACTACCTCCGCATTGGTGAGCTGCGTCAGGCGCTGGACGTGCCATTGGCGGCTTTCACGGCAACCGCGGACCAGGAAACCCAGGAAGAGATTGTCCAGAAGCTGTTCGACGGCGATGCCCCCCGCAGCTTCCTGCGCGGTTTTGACCGGCCCAACATCCACCTGGCCTTCGGCGCCAAGGACAGCCCCCGCCGCCAGATCCTGGAGTTCGCCGCCGCCCGCAAGGGCCAGTCGGGCATTGTCTACTGCGGCACCCGCGCCAAGACCGAAGCGCTCTCGGCCGCCCTGCGCGAGGCCGGCCATTCCGCCTGTTTCTACCACGGCGGCATGGACCCCGAAGACCGCCGCTTTGTCGAAACCCGCTTTGCCCGAGAGGATGGTCTGATCGTGGTCGCCACCGTTGCCTTTGGCATGGGCATCGACAAGCCCGACATCCGCTGGGTTGCCCATGCCGACCTGCCGAAAAGCATCGAGGCCTATTACCAGGAAATCGGCCGCGCCGGCCGCGACGGCGCCCCTGCGGAAACCCTCACCCTGTTCGGCCCCGACGATATCCGCCTGCGCCGTTCGCAGATTGACGAGGGCCTCGCCCCGCCGGAACGCCGCGCCGCCGATCATGCCCGGCTCAATGCGCTGCTGGGACTGGCCGAGGCGCTGCACTGCCGCCGCCAGAAGCTGCTGGGCTATTTCGGCGAGGAGGCAGAGCCTTGCGGCAATTGCGATCTCTGCGACACGCCGGCGGATGTGTTCGACGGCACAACAGCGGTGAGGAAGGCGCTGTCGGCGGTGCTCAGGACCGAGGAATGGTTCGGCTCAGGCCATCTGATCGACATCTTGCTGGGCAATGAAACCGAGCGGGTGCAGGCACGCCGCCACGACCAGCTCTCGGTTTTCGGCTGCGGCAAGGAATACAGCAAACGCGAATGGCAGGCGGTGTTCCGGCAGATGATGGGGCACGACCTCTTGCGCCCCGACCCGGAACGCCACGGCGCCCTGCGCTTTACCGAGGCCGCGCAGCCGGTTTTGCGCGGCGAGCAGCAGATCAGCTTGCGCAAGGACACCATCCGCAAGGCCGACCGCCGCCCGGCAGTGAAGGCACTGGTCTCGGAAGAGGACGCGCCGCTGCTGTCGGCGCTGAAGGCCAAGCGGCGGGCGCTGGCGGAGGCACAGAAAGTGCCGGCCTATGTGATTTTCCCCGACCGCACCCTCATTGAGATGGCAGAGATGCGTCCGGAAACCCTTGACCAGATGGCCCGCATCAACGGCGTCGGCGCCAAGAAGCTGGAACGCTACGGCGATGATTTCCTCGGCGTCATCACGGGCGCTGCTGAGCAGCTGCATCCCGCCCGTCGCAAGCTGGCCGGGCGCGAGGCGGGCTCGGTCTACGACGCGCTCCTGGAAGTGCAGGCGCAGCTTTCGCGCGGGGACTGCGGCACGCTGAAGCCTTTGACCTGCTCGGCCTCGCTGCTGGCTAAGGTGGCGCAGATGCGCGTGGATGACGAAGCGGGCATCACAAGGCTGTTAGGGGAGCGCCGCGCCGAACGTTTCGCCTCGGCGTTTCTGGACGTCCTGCGCGGCGCGGGCTAGGGTCGCGCCAAGAACAATGCGTGTTATCTGAGGGGGCAGAGATGCTGGTAGTAACCTCTCCGGCCAAGAAGCTGGACTGGGCAGAACGGGATCAGGAGATGACCTGGCCGCAGCTCCACGATGACTCGGTGGAACTGGCAGATGTGGCCCGCGGGCAATCCGTGGCGGATTTGATGAAGCTGATGCACATCAGCGAGGATCTGGCCAAGCTGAACTATACCCGGTTCCGGGACTTCTCGGCTGACCCGGCAGCCAGTGCCACCCGCCCGGCGGCACTGGCCTTTGCCGGCGATACCTATCAGGGGCTGGAAGCCGCGTCGCTGGATGCCGAAGAGATGGCCTGGGCACAGGATCATTTCCGCATCCTCTCCGGTCTGTATGGCGTACTGCGGCCGCTGGATGCGATGCAGCCTTACCGGCTGGAAATGGGCTCGCGGCTGAAAAACACACGCGGCAAGAACCTTTATGAATTCTGGGGAAGCCGGATTTCCGAAGCTCTGAATGCGCAGGCGGACGCGGTTGGCAGCAGGCTTCTGGTGAATTGCGCCAGCCAGGAGTATTTCGGTGCGGTGGATCTCAAAGCCCTGAAGCCGGAGGTGATCACTCCGGTCTTCATGGAAGACAAGAACGGCACGCCGAAAGTCGTGAGCTTTTACGCCAAGCGCGCCCGCGGCGCGATGGCGCGTTACATCATTCAGCACCGGCTGGATGATGCCGAGGCATTGAAGGATTTCGACACCGGCGGCTATGCTTATCAGCCGTCGATGTCCGAACCGCACAAACCGGTTTTTCTGCGCAAGGCTTAAGGCAGCCAGAGCACTTCCACCCGCTTTGGCGTATTCAAAGAAGGCACCGCCCCGGCTGGGCCCGGCAGCGCGCTTTGCGCGCTGCCGGGCCCAAGGCCGCACGAAAGGCGTGCCTGCACAGCTGGCACGCCTGCGGGCGCGGGAGAGCCTGATTGGCGGCAACTGCCGTGAAGGCTGGCTGAATAGAGCCCCTTGGCCGCTTTGCTCAGGGTTGTCCTGCCGCGGCAGCTGCACCGTCAGGATCAAGCGGCTGGGCCTCATCGGGCGCGAAAGTCCGGATTTTATCGTGGATCAGAGCCTTACGCAGAGGTTTGGTGAGGTAATGATCCAGTCCGGCGGCCAGTATCCCCTCTGAATCGCCCGTCATCGCATGCGCGGTCAGCGCGACAATCGGGACATGGGCGCCGGTTCCGTCTTCAAGCCTGCGGATTTCCGCGGTGGCCTCCTTGCCGTCCATCATCGGCATGGAGATATCCATGAAGATCAGATCCGGGCCAAATGAACGGAAGGCCTCTACGGCTTCCAGCCCGTTGTTGGCAAATTGCAGCTCTATGTTCAGCTCTTTCACCATCTTCCGGAACACCAGCTGGTTGGTCTTGTTGTCCTCCGCTGCCAGCACCCGCATCCGCCGTGCTTGCGGTTCTTGCAGTTCGTGCGGCTCTTGCGGGCTGCTGGGCGCGGCAGCCTGTTCCGGCCCGGCCGCGGCCTGAGCGGTTCCCGCTTCGGTCCGGGGTTCGGAAATCACATCGTCTGCGTCTGCGTCTGCGCTGGCGCCCAGCTTGGCCAGCTGGTTGAACAGATCGTCCCGCGGCACCGGGTTCTGCAGCACCCCGTCCACCAGCTGGCGGATATCAGGTTCGTTGGCGGCGTTCGGGCTGGAATTCAGCAGCAGCACCGGAACACTGGCCCAGGGGCCGGCCTTGAGGTCCTTGGCCAGCTGCAGCCCGTCCAGAGCCGGCAGGTTGTGGCCGCTGATCACAAGATCGACGCTGTCCTGCATCGCTGAAAGGGCCGCGGCCGCGGTTTCCGCCGCGGTGACCTGAATGCCCAGCATCAGCAGGTGTTTCTGCAGGATCTCGCAGTTGAGCGGAACATCATCCACAAGCAGCACATGGCGCAGGGAGCTGGGCAGCTTCGGCTCCGGCTGGTCCGGGCTGCCGTCCATCGGCAGCGGCAGGCGGAACCCGAAGCAGGAGCCCTTGCCTTCTTCGCTGTCGACCCAGATCTCGCCGCCCATCATCTCGATCAGCCGCTTGGAAATCGCCAACCCCAGCCCGGTGCCTTCGAACTTGCGGTTGCGCTCGTCCTCGACCTGGTTGAACTCGCCGAAGACGTGATCGATCATTTCCTCGGGAATGCCGATGCCGGTGTCCTCGATGGTCACATGCACCGCGCATTGCTTGTCTTCCGGCGAGGAGATGCCGGTCACCCGCAGGGTCACATGGCCCTCCTTGGTGAATTTCACCGCGTTGCCGGCCAGGTTGGTCAGCACCTGACGGATCCGGCCCGGGTCGCCAACGAATTTGGTTGGCAGGAACAGGTCGTAATCCACCAGCAGCGCCAGCCCCTTGTCGCGCGCGCTGGGCTGCAGCAGCATTACCACCTCATGCAGGCTGCGCTCTAAGTCGAACGGTTCGGGGTGCAGCTCCAACTTGTCGGCTTCGATCTTGGAATAGTCGAGCACGTCATTGATGATGACCAGCAGCGCTTCGCCCGAGTTTTTGATCGTGTTGGCGTAGAGCCGCTGTTCCTCATCCAGAGCGGTGTCGCTCAGCAGTTCGGCCATGCCGACAACCCCGTTCATCGGGGTGCGGATCTCGTGGCTCATATTGGCAAGGAAGGCGGATTTGGCCCGGTTGGCTGCCTCGGCCCGGGCGCGGGAGGCGCGCAGCTCTTTCTCGTAGCGCACCGTTGAAGTGATATCGAGCGCCAGCGAGACCACATCGCCGCCATGGCCGCGCTGGTCGATCAGCCGCAGATAGCGTTCGTCCCACAGCTGCACCACCACTGGCGCAGGCGCGGGCAGAAGCCAGCGGTCGTTCATCATCGAGCGCCAGGCATCAGGGCCCATTTCCCCGGTGTTGATCAGCCCCTCGTCGGTCAGCAGCTGCAGAATGCGCGTATAGGAGATACCGGGAGTGATCTCCTCAAGCCCGTCGAAGATGTTTAGATAGGCGGTATTGGCGCCGATCAGCTTGCTGTCGGAATCAAAAAAGGCAAAGCCGTCCTGGAACACCTGGATCGAATGCCACAGCCGCCGTTCCGCGGTCTCGATCTTCTCATTGGCGGTGTGCAGGTCGGATTGCACGGTGTGCAGGTCAGACTTCACCTTGGCGTTTTCGTCGCGGACGGTGGCCACTTCGGCCTGCGTCTGGCCGATCTGCTTGGTCAGCGCCAGAGCGTGGCGGCCAAGTTTGCGGTTCGCGGCAGAAAGCTCGGCCTGCTTGAGTTCAAGCAGCCGCTCGGCGGCAAGCCGGGCCCGCCTTTCTTCCGCTAATTTTTCTGCAAGGCTCATCCCTGCGAACTCCGGCAATACATAAACACGAACGGCGCGCGGCAAATTCCGCGCGCAGGCGGCAGCAAGGCTGCTCCTATCGTGTTACGCGGGTGAATCTTGCTATGACGTTAAGCCCGTGCCAGCCTGCAAACAGTATTGGAGGGTGCCATGCCGCGTCTGTTTGCCTGTTTTTTCAATTTCTGCCTTGGATTCCTGATTTCTCTTACCGCTGCCTTTGCCGGGCCGGCGGTGCCGGACTTCCGCTACCAGTCTTTTGCCAACACTGATTTTTTCGGATCGGACCTGCAGCCGCTGTTCGACACGGATCAGGCTGCCTGTGCACGGGCTTGTTCCGCGCAGGCTGAGTGTGCCGGTTTTGTTTTCAACCAGCGCTCCAACGCTTGTTTCCCGAAATCAGAGCTGCAGCAGCCCAGTCCCTACGACGGCGCGCTCTCAGCCGTGAAACAACTGGTCCCGGCCGGTCTGGCGGCCGCGGCCAAGGACCGTGCAGGCCGGCTAAAGAGCGTCACCGCACAGGACCTGCAGCAGGCGGCGGAATTGTCCCGCTCGCTGGGGCTCGCGTATCCGTTGTCGGCCAAGGATGCGGCCGAAGCTTTCTCGGCGGCCCGCTCCCTGATTCGCGCAGGCGATCCGCTCGCCGCTCTGCGCTGGATGGGGCAGGCGGTGGTGCTTACGGATTCGGCACAGGACTGGACCAGATTCTCGGACTATCTCCTGCGCGCCTTCGAGGAGCGCGGCAGCAGCCGCCAGCAGCGCCGGTTCCGCCAGGACGCCTATCTTGCTGCGCTCAACGGCTATCTGAGAGCTGACGCGCCCGAAGCCCAGGCCCAGGCTCTGCGCCAGGCGGCGGAGGCTGTGGAATCGCTTGGGCGGGGGCGGGAGATGCTGCCGCTGCTGCACCTGGCAGAGGAGATCATTCCGCTCAAGGCAAATGCCGAGCTGCTGAATTATGCCATCCGGAAATACGGCTTCCGGGTGACCGGCTCCACGGTTGAAAGCGACAGCGCGGCGCCGCGGATCTGTGCCGAGTTTTCCGAAGATCTTGAACAGGCCGGCACGGAATATGAAAACTACGTGCGCCTGCCGCAGGGCGGTTTGGCGGTCACCGTCTCAGGGCGTCAGCTTTGTTTCGACGGGGTCGAGCATGGCCAACAGTACCGCCTGACCCTGCGCCGGGGCCTGCCTGCGGCCAGCGGCGAGCAGCTCTACAAGGATGTGGAACTGACCCACTATGTGCGCGACCGTGCCCCGCTGGTGCGCTTCCCGGGCCGGGCCTATGTGCTGCCCGCAGGCGGTCAAGCGGCGCTGCCAGTGGAGACCGTGAACCTGACGGAGCTGGACCTGCGCCTGCGCCGGGTCAGCAGCCGCAACGTGCTGCGCACCCTGCAGGAGGGCTACTTTGCCAAGCCGCTTTCCCATTGGGAGGACACCCATTTCGCCTCGGATATTGCCGAAGAAGTCTGGCAGGGCAGCGCCGAAGTGGACACCGCCATCAATCAGACCATGACCAGCCGCGTGCCGCTGGCTGAGGCAATGGCGGGGCAAAAGCCGGGCCTGTACGCGCTGACCGCGCGGGTGCCGGGCGCCGATCCCTATGATGATGCCGGCGCGACCCAATGGTTTGTGATGACCGGCCTTGGCCTCAGCACCATGTCCGGCAGCGACGGGCTGCATGTGCAGGTGCAGGGGCTTGCGGATGCCAAGCCGCATGCAGGCGCCAAAGTCCGCCTGATTTCCAGCGCCAACGAGGTGCTGGCCTCCGAGACCAGCGATGCCAGCGGCTATGTCCGCTTTGCACCCGGCCTGATCCGCGGTACGGGCGGCGCTGCGCCCGCGCTGATCACCGCCCAGGCCGGAGAGGACGACTTCACCTTTCTGCCGCTGACCGATGCGGCCTTTGATCTCTCCGACCGCGGCGTTGCCGGGCGGCCCGCGCCTGGCCCGGTGGATGTCTTCCTGGCCACCACCCGCGGTGCCTTCCGGGCCGGCGAGACCGTGCATGTGACGGCGCTGGCGCGTGACAGCAAAGCCCAGGCCATCGACGGACTTCCGCTGACCGCTATCCTTTTGCGCCCCGACGGTGTGGAATACACCCGCCAGACCTCCGCGGCTGGCCACCAGGGCGGCCATGTCTTTGCGCTGGCCACCGGCCCCGCCGCTCCGCGCGGCACCTGGCGGATCGAGATCAAGAGCGATCTCAAGGCGCCCGCACTCGCCAGCCGTCAGATCCTGGTTGAGGACTTCCTGCCGGAACGTATCGACTTCGAACAACAGGTCATCAATGCCGAGGCCCTCCAGCCCGGCGCCGCCGCTCAGCTGGAGCTGCAGGCCGATTACCTGTTCGGCGCACCGGGTGCAGGTCTGAAAGTGCAGGGCGATATCCGCCTCACCGCCGCCAGCACCCTGGAGCAATGGCCCGGCTTCCGCTTCGGCCGCTATGACGAGCCATCTTCAGCTCAAACCGCCTATTTCGGCGGGCAGGAAACCGGTGCCGACGGCCATGCAGTCTTCCCGGTCAGCTTGCCGGACACCATTCCGGCCGAGGGCAAGCCGCTGCTGGCCACTCTCGCCACCCGTGTTGCCGATGGCGCCGCGCGGCCTGTGGAGCGCAGCCTCGAGCTGCCTGTAAAACCCGCGGGTCCTGTCATCGGCATCAAGCCGCTGTTTGATGAGGTCGCAGCAGAAGGTGCCGAGGCAGGGTTTGAATTGATCGCCTTGGCGCCGGATCTCACGCCGATGCCGATGCGGGTGAAATGGACGCTGAACCGGGTCGAGACGCGTTATCAGTGGTACCAGCTTTACGGCAACTGGAACTGGGAGCCGATCACCCGCCGCACCCGCATTGCCACCGGCGAGGCGCAGCTTGGCAGCGATCCCCTGCCGCTGTCGCAGCCGGTCGGATGGGGCCGCTACGAACTGGTGGTTGAGCGGTTGGACGGCGCCTATGCCTCGGCCGCATTTGATTTCTATGCGGGCTGGTACGCGCCTGCAGGCAGCCAGGATACGCCGGCCCGGCTGGAACTGTCGCTGGACCGCGAAAACTATGCCCCCGGTGAGACTGCCCGCCTGCGCATCGTGCCGCAGGCCGCGGGCACCGCGCTGGTCTCGGTGGTTTCAAACCGGCTGATCCACCGGATGGCGGTTGACGTGCCCGCAGGTGAAACCGTGATACCGCTGGATGTGACCCAAGAGTGGGGAAGCGGTGCCTATGTGACCGCAACGGTGATCCAGCCTGTGGCAGGCAAAGAAAACCGCACGCCTGTGCGTGCCCTGGGTCTGGCTCATGCCAGCATCACCCAGCCAGGCCAGCAGCTGCGGGTTGCAATTGAAGTGCCCGAAGTGGCCCGCCCGCGCGGCACCCAGGTGGCGAAGCTCCGCGTTGATGGCGCGGCCGAAGGCGAAGAGGTCTGGCTCACCGTGGCCGCCGTTGACCTCGGTATCCTCAACCTCACCGGCTTCACAAGCCCCGATCCCAGCGCGCATTACTACGGCCAGCGCCGGCTGGGCATGGAACTGCGCGATGTTTACGGCAGGCTCATCGACCCCGGCAACGGCGCCATGGGAAGGATCCGCTCCGGCGGCGATGCGGACAGCGGGCTCAAGATGCAATCGCCGCCGCCCACCCAGGATCTGGTGGCATTGTTCTCCGGCCCGCTGCGCGTGGATGCAAACGGCGAGGCCGAGTTCCCCATCTCCCTGCCGACTTTCAATGGTACCGTGCGGCTTATGGCGGTGGCCTGGTCGGGCAAAGCCGTGGGCCAGGCCGAAGCCGACATGCTGGTGCGCGACCCGGTCGTGGTCACTGCGTCGCTGCCGCGCTTCCTGGCGCCTGGCGACCAAAGCCGCGCCCGCATTGAAATCGTGCACGCCGACGGCCCGGCCGGAGAGATGGCGCTGACCGCCAGCACTGCCGGCGGCCTCTCGCTCGGAACCCTGCCTGCCGCCATCACCCTGGCAGAGCAGGGCAAGACAGTGCTGGAGCTGCCGGTCTCCGCGGAAACCGTGGGAGATCACCAGTTGACCCTCAAGCTCACCACGCCCGATGGGCAGGAGCTGCGGCAGGACCTCCGCCTGCCTGTGCGGGCCAATGACCCGGTGGTGGCGCAGACCCGCCGCTTCACCCTGGCAGGCGGCGACACCTTCCTGTTCAACGGCGAGGTCTTCACCGGCCTGCGTCCCGGCACGGCCCGCGCCGTCATCTCCTCCGGCCCGCTGGCCAAGTTCGACGTGCCGGGGCTGCTGGCGGATCTTGATCAGTACCCCTACGGCTGCACCGAGCAGGTCACGTCCAAAGCACTGCCGCTTCTTTACCTTAGCAGCGTTGCAGAAGCCGCGGGGCTGGGCGACGGCCCGGCGGTGGACCAGCGCGTCAACGCCGCCATCCGCAAGGTGCTGACCCGGCAGGCCCCCAGCGGCGCCTTTGGGATGTGGCGGGCCGACAGCGGCGAGTTCTGGCTGGATGCCTATGCCAGCGATTTCCTGAGCCGTGCCCGCGCGCAGGGCTATGAGGTGCCGCAGCAGGCCTTTGCCCAGGCGATGGACAACCTGCGCAACCGCATCAACTATGCCTCCGACTTCGACAGCGGCGGTGAAGAGATCGCCTATGCGCTCCTGGTTCTGGCCCGCGAAGGCGCCGCCCAGATGGGCGACTTGCGCTACTATGCCGATGTAAAAGGCGAAGCCTTCGCAACCCCGCTGGCCGCCGCCCAGCTGGGAGCAGCTCTGGCAGCCTATGGCGACCAGCGCCGCGCCGACCGGATGTTTGCTCGTGCGGCGCAGATGCTGCAAGGCACCCGGGAGAACACCTCCCTGTGGCGCGCAGACTTCGGCACTTCTTTGCGCGACACCGCGGGCGTGCTGGCGCTGGCGGCCGAGGCAGGGTCGCAAGCCGTGGACCGCAGCAGCCTGTCGGCCCGGATCGTGCAGGCCTCCAGCCGCCGCTCCACCCAGGAAGCCGCATGGACCCTGATGGCGGCCCACGCCCTGGCGCAGCGGCCCGAGGACTCAGGCCTGCTGGTCAACGGCCAGCCGGTTCAGGGGCCCTTTGTGCGGGCGGCAGGCGGGCTGGAAACCCCGGAACTGGCCCTGACCGCCGCCAGCGGGCGAACGGCTGAGATCACTCTGACCACGCTGGGCGTGCCTGAAGTTGCGCCTGCCGCAGGGGGCTTCGGCTACACAATCGACCGCAGCTATTTCACGCTAGAGGGCCAGCCGCTGGACATGCAGGCGCTGCAGGCCGGTACGCGCTTTGTTACCGTTCTGCAGGTCCGTCCGCATGAGAAAACCGGCGCCCGGCTGTTGGTCAATGATCCGCTGCCGGCGGGCTTTGAGATCGACAACCCCAACCTCTTGCGCTCCGGAGATCTCCGCGATCTGGACTGGCTGAACCCGGTTGAAGCCGAGCACGCAGAGTTCCGCAGCGACCGCTTCCTGGCCGCGGTGGACGTTCGGGACGCCTCCCCTGTGACGCTGGCTTACATCGCCCGTGCAGTGACACCGGGCCGTTTCCACCACCCGGCGGCCTCGGTCGAGGACATGTACCGCCCGGCCTATAGGGCACGGACAGGGGCGGGACGCGTAGAGGTCAAGTGAAACGGCGGTTTAACAAACTGAAGGGCATCGCCCGGCCGCGGCAGGGGGAGCTTCGCCAGCCCGGGGAGGCGGACGGGCGGTGCCCGGCCTATCGCACAGGCAGCAGGTGGAAGTGGCGCGCGGCGGCTTTCGTGTTTGTACTCACGGCGGCTTTCACAGTTTGGCGCAGCTTCGATGCCTGGATAGACCGTACCGATCTCCCTCTTACCCTCGCTGAAACCTCGACCGAGGTTCTCGACCGCAAGGGCCGGCTCTTGCGCGCCTTTCCGGTCGAAGACGGGCTCTGGCGCCTGGCGGTCCGGCCGGACCAGGCCGACCCGCGTTTCCTGGCCATGCTGCTGCGCTACGAGGACAAGCGCTTCTACGCTCACGCCGGCGTCGATCCAGTGGCGCTGCTCCGCGCCGCGGGGCAGGCGCTGTGGAACGGCCGCACGGTCTCCGGCGGCTCCACCCTTACCATGCAGGTGGCGCGCCTGCTGGAGGACGGCAGCACCGGCCGCTGGTCCGGCAAGCTGCGCCAGATGCGGGTGGCCCTGGCGCTGGAGCGGCGCCTCAGCAAGGACGAGATTCTCACTCTCTACCTGACCCATGCGCCTTATGGCAGCGCAGCAGAGGGCATCCGGGCCGCGGCCTATACCTGGTTCGGCAAGGAACCGGGGCGCCTGACTCCGGCAGAGGCAGCGCTTCTGGTGGCGCTGCCGCAATCGCCGGAACGCCGCCGCCCGGACCGTTTCCCGGAAGCGGCGCAGGAAGCCCGCAACCGGGTGCTTGCACGGATGCAGCGGCAAGGTGTTTTGTCTCATGAAGACGCAGAGGCTGCCCGCCGCAGCGCTTTGCCGTACCGTATGGCAGCCTTCCCGCGCCTGGCACCGCATCTGTCAGAGCGGGTCCGGGCTGCGCACCCTGGCAAACACCAGCTGCGCCTCACCATTGACAGCGCGGTGCAATCCCGGATGCAGCAACTGCTGGCAGAGGCTGCCCGGGCTGCAGGCCCGCAGCTTTCCGCGGCCCTGATCGCCGCTGATCACCAGACCGGCGAGGTACAGGCTTTGGTTGGCTCGCCCGGCTACGCCGATGCCGCGCGGCGCGGATTTGTGGATATGACCCAGGCCTTGCGCTCCCCGGGCTCCACCTTGAAACCGCTGGTCTACGGGCTGGCTTTCGACCAGGGGCTGGCGCATCCGGAAACGCTGATCCACGACGGGCCGGTGAATTTCGCAGGCTATGCGCCGCAGAATTTCGACAATGCGTTCCGCGGCGATATCCGGATCCGCGAGGCGCTGCAGTTGTCGCTCAATATCCCGGTGGTAAAGCTGACACAGGAGCTGGGCCCGGCGCGGCTGATGGCGGCCATGCGGTCAGGCGGGGCCAAGCCGCAACTGCCGGGCGGCGCGCCCGGGCTGGCGCTGTCGCTGGGCGGAGCCGGGATCAGCTTGCAGGACCTGGTGCAGCTTTATACCGGGCTGGCAGCAGGCGGGCAGGGACCCAGGCTGCGCGTTCTGCAGGGCGCGCCGCCGCAGCAGACTGGCCGCCTGATCTCAGCCGAAGCCGCCTGGCAGGTAGGAGACATCCTGCGCGGCCTGCCGGTGCCGCCGGGCGCACAGCCCGGCGCCATTGCCTATAAGACCGGCACCTCTTATGGCCACCGCGACGCCTGGGCCATCGGCTGGGACGGGCGCCACGTGATCGGGATCTGGCTGGGCCGCGCCGATGGCACGCCGGTACCGGGCATCTTCGGCGGCGATCTGGCAGCTCCGGTTCTTTTCGAGGCTTTCGGCCGTCTGAAACCCGCTCTCGACCCGCTGCCGTCTCCGCCGCCTGCGGCACTCATCGTCAGCTCCGCCGAGCTGCCATTGCCCTTGCAGCGTTTCCGCCCGCGGGCGGCGGCTTTTGATGACAGCCGCGATGCGCCGCAAATTCTGTTTCCGCCTGAGGGCGCCCGCCTGGCGCTGGACGGCGGCAGCCTGACCCTGAAATTGCGCGGCGGCACAGCGCCCTTCCTGGTTCTGGCCAACGGCCGCCCCGTTCTGTCCGGCCAGCGCCGCCGAGAGTTTCCGGTGCCCAGTCCGGGTACCGGCTTTTCCTCGCTGGTGATTGTCGATGGCGCAGGCCGCTCCGGCCGGGTTAACCTGCGGATTGATTGACCCCATCCATTTGCTGAGGCCCCATCATGCTGAAATCCTTGCTCTCTGCCTGTGCCATAACCCTTGCTGCACCTGCTGCCTGGGCGGCTTGCGCCTCAGATGCCGAAGTGGCGGCGTTTGTGGAAAGCTATGCCGCCAAAACCCCGGCCAAAGCGCTGGCAGCAGGCGCCAGCATGGCGGATGCGCTCTGTACTCAAGCGAAATTGGTTCTTTCCATGGAACCGCACCTAGGTGCGGTTGCGGGCTATAAGGCCGGGCTCACCAGCCGGCCCGCGCAGGAACGCTTCGGCACTGACGAACCCGTGCAAGGGCTGCTTTATGAAAACATGATGCTCCAGGACGGCGCCACAGTCGATGTGCGCTGGGGCGCGGTGCCGATGGTGGAGGCGGACCTAGTGCTGGTGGTGAAGGACGCTGGGATCAATACCGCAGAAACGCCAGAGGAATCCCTGGCCCATACTGCCGCCATTCGCCCTTTTATCGAGCTCCCCGACCTGGCGCTGGCCAAGGGCGAGCCCATCACCCCCGTGACCATCACCGCTATGGGGGTGGGCGCCAGGCTTGGCGTGCTCGGCTCCCCGGTGGCAGTTGAGGAGCCCGCTGCGATGGCCCGCATGCTCGAAGAGATGACTGTCACCATGCACGATGGCGCCGGAGATGTTCTGGTGCAGGCGCCAGGACGTGCGGTTCTGGGCAACCCGGTGAACTCTGCCCTGTGGCTGCGCTCCAAGGGGATCGTCTTCAAAGCGGGCGACCTGATCTCCGTTGGTTCCTTCGGCCCGCTGTTCCCGCCGCAGAAGACCAAAGGCGGGGTCAGCGTCACCTACCAGGGACTGCCCGGCAATCCCACCGTTTCAGTCTCTTTCGCCGAATAGCCTCAGAACAGGCGGCAACTGCTATTCTGCTGAGGTTTTTCGCTTCGGGCTTTGCCCGAAGCGATCCGCGCCGCGCCTATGGCGCGGCGCCTGGCCCAACTGGCGCGGGGTCCGTCAGGACCCCGGCGATTGGCGGGAGTGCTTCTTGGACGGAATGAACGGCTTATTGATGGGAAAATGCGTGGATAGTCAGCGGCGGCCTTCGCGCAGCCAGCCTGCCATGAGGAAAAACGCCGCCATCAGCAGTGCCAGCCAGGCCGGCAGCAGCGGCCCCTGGCTCACCGACAGCGTTTCATAAGCGTCGCGCGGGGTAAGGCCGATCCAGCCGCGGCCCGCTGCGGGCCGCCCGGCCCGGACGCTGCGCAAGGATGGCAGGCCGTCCTCCAGCCGCAGCACCCCGCCGCGCAAAGGCGCCAGCACCGGTTCCAGCACATCCCCTGTGGCAATGGTCTCCTCAAACTCCTTCGGCGCCGCAGGCCCCAGCCCGGCCACTGCGGTTTCGCCGCCTTCCTCCAGCCGGTAGAGCCCCGGCTCCGGCCCGTCATAGCGGGTCTCCCACTGGCCCGGCGCGGTCTGCCGCAGCTCCAGCTCGGCCGTCGAGCCATCCGGGTTGGTCACCATCACCGGCCCGGCCTGGCCCGCCAGCGTGCGGCGCAGGATCCGCATCCGCTGGCCTGATGCCTCGGCCCACAGCGCTTCCTCCTCCAGTTCCGGCTCCTTCATCATCCAATGCGCCAGACGCCGCAGCAGCTCCAGCTGCGGGCCGCCGCCTTCATAGCCGCGGCTCCACAGCCAGGCGTGGTCCGAGGCCAAGAGCGCCACCCGGCCGTCACCGACCCGGTTCAGCACCAGCAAGGGCCGCTCGCCCGCACCATTCATAAGCACATGGCCTTCCGGTGTGCGCAGCTCGATCTGGCGCAGCCAGCGGCCCCAATCCTCTGTCCCCTCCAGCCCCGAAGTCACCGGATGCTGCTTGCCCAGATCGGTCACTTCCGGCCGATACGGTTCTTCCAGCACCCGCGCCGACGGCTCAGCCGGCAGGATCAGGGACAGCGGCGAGCGGTAGATACTGTCGGCGCTGGCAAAATCCGGCCCTGCCGCCACAAGAACAGCGCCGCCGCCCATCGCATAGTTTGCTACATTGTCCAGGTAAACCGCGGGCAGGATGCCGCGCCGTTTGTAGCGGTCAAAAATGATCAGGTCGAAATCGTCGATCTTTTCCAGGAACAGCTCGCGGGTGGGGAAGGCGATCAGCGACAGTTCCTCCACCGGCACCCCGTCCTGCTTCTCCGGCGGCCGCAGGATGGTGAAATGCACCAGATCCACCGCACTGTCGGATTTCAGCAGGTTGCGCCAGGTGCGCCCGCCTGCATGCGGCTCGCCGGAGACCAGCAGCACCCGCAGCCGGTCGCGCACCCCGTTGATCTGCACCAGAGCGGTGTTGTTGCGCGCGGTCAGCTCGCCCGGCTCCTCCGGCACGCTGAACTGGATCACGTTGCGGCCGCCGTGCTGCAGCACCATCGGCAGTTCGAAATCCACACCCACCGGCAGGGTAAAGCGCTGCGGCTCCTCGCCCCGCACGGAAATCTCCAGTTCGGCAAATCCGCCCGGCTCCGGCACCGCGCCCTGATCCTCGATCCGCAAGGTCAGCTTCACCGGTTCACCGATGATAGCAAAGCCGGGGGCGTTTTTGACGATCAGCCGCCGGTCCCAGTCGTCCGCGCGGCCGGTCAGCAGCAGATGCATCGGCGCGGGCAGGGCCATCATCTGGCCCGCATCATGCACCTGCCCGTCCGACAGGGCGATGATGCCCGCCACCCGCGCCCGCGGCTCATCCGCCAGCGCGCCGGCAATTGCCTCCATCAGCTGAGTGCCCTCATCGCCGGTTCCGTCTTCCACCGTGACCCAGCGCACTTCGGTCCCGGGCCGGTCCGCCAGGGCCGCCTTCAACTGGGTGCGTGCCCGCGCCATCTGCTCAGGCCGGGTGCTGAGCTGCTGGCTGGCGGTCTGGTCCTCGGCCACAATCACGATGTCACTGAGCGGCGCGCGGTCCTCGCTCTGATGCACCGGCCCCGAGAGCGCTGCCAGCAGCACCAGCGCCGCCAGCGCACGCAGGGCCCAGCCCGAGAGCCCCTTCCACAGGCCCAGGATCAGCGCCGCCAGGGTGATGCCGCCCGCGGCCCAGATCACGGGCCAGGGCATCAGCGGGTCAAACAGGATCGTTTGTGTCATCTTATCCGCTCCTTATTGCCCCAGCCGGTCCAGCAGTGCCGGCACATGCACCTGGTCGGATTTGTAATTGCCGGTCAGCACATGCATCACCAGGTTAACGCCAAAGCGGAACGCCAGCTCGCGCTGCCGTTCGCCAGCATAGCCGCGCCCCACCGGCAGTAGCGGCCGGCCGTTCTCATCCACCGCCCAGGCTGCGGCCCAGTCGTTGCCGCCGATCACCACCGGCGTCACCCCGTCATTCAGATTGCGGAAGGGGATGCCTTCGGCCTGCTCGGCATCTGGCGGCGCCGCCTCGACCCAGACCGGCCCGCGGCTGTGCCGCCCCGGGAAGGCCTGCAGCAAGTAAAAGGCGCGGGTCAGCACGTGATCTTCCGGCACCACCTCCAGCGGCGGAATGTCCAGGGGCAGGGCAATCTGCTGCAGCCGCCGTGCCGCCGGGCTGGTAGCGCCGGAGGTGCTCAGATCGGCGTCGCGAGTGTCAAACAGGATCATCCCGCCTGCCCGCAGGTAAGCGTTCAGCTTGCCGTAAGCCTCGGACGAGGGCAGCGGCTGGTCGCGGGTGATGGGCCAGTAGAGCAGCGGGTAAAACGCCAGCTCATCGCGCTCAAGATCCACACCTGCCGGTTTGGCCGGCTCTACTGAGGTGCGGAAGAACAGCGTGTCCGACAGCCCGCGAAGCCCCGCTTCAGCGATCCTGTCGACCTGCGCGTCGCCGGTCAGCACATGCGCCAGCACCAGTTCCGAGGCCAGCCCGGCTGCCCGGAAATCCTCTGCCACCGGCGGGGCTTGCGCCCGTGCGTCCTGCGGCAGGGCCAGTGCCGACAAAGCCAGTGCCCCGGCCAAAGACGCAGTGCGGGCGCCGCCCAGCAGGCCCGAGACCAGCAGCGTGCCCAGCACATCCAGCGCCAGCAGCAGCAGCGCCAGCGTCAGCAGCGCGCCGCTCAAAGGCAGCTCCTGCGGCGCATCATAACCGCTGACCTCAACCGAAGCAGGCCAGCGCGCCGCCTGCAATTCGTCGCCAGGGCGCAGCACGTTTCGGGCCAGCATCCGCCGCCCGCCGTCATAGACGCCCGGCCGCAGCTCCGGCCCCGCGGGCGCGGCCACCAGATCCGGCCCCTTGACCCCCGGCAGTGTTTCCGCCGCCTCAATGCGTCCGAACCCGTCCAGCACTTCAACCGGTGTCCAAGTGGTGCCCTCCAGATCCTCCGCATCCGGCTGTGCCGCCGAGGAGGACACCGCCAGCCGTTCCAGCATCGCCACAAAAAGGCCCGACAGCGGCAGGCTGCTCCACTCGGCGTTTGCCGTCACGTGAAACAGCACCACTTGCCCCTGGCCCAGCGTCTTGCGGGTCACCAGGGGCGTGCCGTCGGCCAGCTCAGCAATCACACGCGCGGCCAGCTCGGGGTCGGGCTGCGCCACAACTTGAGAACTGATCGAGACCTCGCCGGGCACCTCCAGGCCATAAAACGGAGAGCCCTCGGCAAAGGGCGCCAAAGTCTTCGGCTCGCCCCAGCTCATGGCGCCGCCGATGCTGCGGCCGCCAATGCGCAGACGCACCGGCATCAGGGGCTCTTCGCCGGAACGGGCGGTATCGCTCGCCGCCAGGCGCGGCCCGGCAAAGCGCAAGAGCAGCCCGCCGTTTTCCACCCATTCGATCACCGCCTCTTCCTGCGCGGGCGCCAGCCGCGCCACATCGGCCAGCACGATCACATCGGGATTGGCCGGCAGCAGATCCGCAAGCGCCCCCTCCAGCAGTTCCGCCGAGGGCGCCAGCGCCTGACGCAAATAGTGCAGCGGCGACAGCAGCGCCAAGCCTTCATCGGCGCTTTGCGAAGAGACCAGCGCCACTTCGCGGCGGCGCAAGCTGTCATCGGTCAGTGCCACGGCGCCTGCGGATTTCATGTCGCGGATTTCGAACCGCGACAGCCGCGCGCGCAGCTCGGCCGGCAGCGACAGCTCGGCCGAGGCGCTGCGGGCGCCATCCGCAAAGCGCAGCGGCAGCGCCGCCAGGCTGCGCGGAGTGCCGCCCGGATCCGCGCCCTGCGCCAGCACCGTCACCTCCTGCGCGGGTCCGGCACGGCTGCGCTGAACCGTCAGTTCGATATTGCCGCCGGTATACAGCGCAGGCAGCAGCCCCAGCACTGGCACCGGCTGTTCGAACACCTCGATATCGCCGCGGCGGCTTAGCGCTTCGATCAGCCCGTCGCGGCCCGCATACTCCAGCCCGTCGCTGAACCACAGCGTGTCAAAGCCGCCTTCGGCGCCGTCAATCGCCGCCAAAGCACCCTGCAGCTGATCCGGACCCGGCTGCCAGGGCAGGGGCACAAGCCCGGCCATCTGCCGCTGCCAGTCGCTGGCGGCACGGAACTGCAGCGGTTCCGGCGCACTCAGCCGCAGCACCGCCACTGGCCGCCCGGCGCGTCCGGCCTCCTCCAGCTGCGCTGCCGTTTGGGCGCTGGTCTGCTTCCAGCCCGCCGCGCCGCCCCAGCTAGCGTCCATCACAACCAGCAGCGGCCCGCTGCCGCCGCTTTCCTCGGCTGAGGGGTTCAGCACCGGCCCGGCAAGCCCGATGATGGCCGCCGCCACCGCCAGCATCCGCAAGAGCAGCAGCCACCAAGGCGTGCGGTCCGACAGGCTCTCGTCATCCTTCAGCCCCAGCAGAAGCGTCACCGCCGGAAACGGCTGCCGCTTGGGTGCCGGCGGGATCGCCCGCAGCAGGAACCACAGCACCGGCAGCGCCAGCAGCCCCAGCAGCAGCCAGGGTGCGGTAAAGCCGATGCCCGCAATCGTCGTCATGGCGCGGTTCTTTCCAAAGCGTGGTAAAGCCACATCAGCGCAGCCTGCGCCGGGTCGCCGGTGTGATGCTGGCCGAACCGCCAGCCGGCTTCGTGGCACAGCCGCTCCAGCGCATCCCGCCGTTCCGCCAGCCGGTCCAGATAGCGCTCCTGCAGCGCCGAGGCTTTCAATGTTTCATGTGTAACGCCGCCTTTGACGCTTTCAAACAGGGTGCGGCCGGTAAAGGGAAAGGCTTCTTCCGCCGGGTCCAGCACCTGCAACAGCACCCCGCGCACCCCGCGCGCAGCGGCTTTGGAGAGCGCTTGCTCCATCGGCTCATACGGCCCCAGAAAATCCGAGATGAACAGCGCCCGGGCATGCGGGATCAGCGCCCGGTCGTTGGGCGGGGCGTAATCCTCATCGCCGTCATCCGACAGCGCCTCAGCCAGCCGCAGGATCTGCACGTTGCCGCGCCGGGGCGGCAAGCTGCCGCCCGTCAGGCCCACCCGCTCGCCGCCATGCACCATCAGCACCGATGCGGCCAAACCCAGCAGCCGCGCCTGATCAATCTTCTGCGGCAGCTTCGGCGATGAGGAAAACCGCATCGAGGCGCCGGTATCCACCCACAGATGCACCGTCTGCGAAATATGCCACTCCCGCTCGCGCACATATTGCACGTCCCCCATGGCCGAGCGCCGGTGGTCGATCATCTGGCGGCTGTCGCCGGGCTGCGCCGGGCGGTACTGCCAGAAGTCATCGCCGGTGCCGGCCCGGCGGCGGCCATGCTCGCCCATCAGCACCGAGCCTGCCAGATGCCGCGCCTGCACCAGCAAGGGCGGAAAGGCGCTGGCCTCGGCCTCGGCGCGGTGCCGCAATCCGGTTGCAGCCTGAGAGGCGGCAGGTCTGGTCACGCCGCGGTCCTGGTCCGGGCCAGATCAGCCGCAGTTTCTTCGATCAAAGCGGTCAGGCTGTCGCCCCGCGCCCGCGCGGCAAAATTCAGCTGCATCCGGTGGCTCAGCACCGGCTTGGCCATATCCAGCACATCCTCGGCGCTCGGCGCCAGCCGCCCGTGCAGCAAGGCCCGCGCCCGCACCGCCAGCATCAGCGCCTGCGCTGCCCGCGGACCCGGCCCCCAGGCCACGGTCTGCGCCACCCGCTCGGAGACACCCTCTTCTTCGGGCCGGAACGCCCGCACCAGATCCAGGATCATCTCAACAACAGACTCGCCCACCGGCATCCGCCGCAGCAGGGTCTGGGCTGCGATCAGCTCGGCGGCGGTAAACACCTGATAGGCTTCCGCTTCCTCAGCCCCAGTGGTGGCCAGCAGGATATCGCGTTCGGTCTTGCGGTCCGGATAATTCACGTCGATCTGCAGCAGGAACCGGTCCAGCTGCGCCTCGGGCAGCGGATAGGTGCCTTCCTGCTCGATCGGGTTCTGGGTTGCCAGCACATGAAACGGCGCCCCCAGCTGCCGGTCTTCGCCCGCCACTGTCACCTGCCGCTCCTGCATCGCCTGCAAGAGCGCCGACTGCGTCCGCGGGCTCGCCCGGTTGATCTCATCCGCCATCAGCAATTGGCAGAACACCGGCCCCGGCACAAAGCGGAAGGAGCGGTGGCCGTCCTCTGCCGTGTCCAGCACCTCGGAGCCCAGAATATCCGCAGGCATCAGATCCGGGGTGAACTGGATCCGGCTGCCATCCAGCCCCATCACCGTGCTCAGTGTCTCCACCAGCCGGGTCTTGCCCAGCCCGGGCAGGCCGATCAGCAGCCCATGGCCGCCGCACAAGAGCACCGACAGCGTCAGGTCCACCACCCGCTCCTGGCCGATGAATCGCTTGGTGATCGACTCGCGGGCCTGTTTCAGCTTGGCTTCCAGCGCCTCGATGCCGGCCAGCAGATCGTCGGTTTCAGGCATGTCATTCCTCGTTTCCAGGATATATGCTGTTACTCTATCGTGCTGACAGGAAATGGCAAAAGCAATGAGCGGACAAAAAGCTGTGACACCCGGTGCCGAAGGCATCGCCGCGTCGGTGAAAGCGGCCAAGAAAGGCAAGGGTTTGCCGCCCGTCCACCTGTGGAACCCGCCGTTTTGCGGCGATCTCGACATCCGCATCGCCCGCGACGGCAGCTGGTACTACCTCGGCACGCCCTTCACCCGGTTCGAGCTGGTCAAGCTGTTCGCTTCGATCCTGAAGCTGGAAGAGGGGAAGTATTTCCTGGTCACCCCTGTCGAGAAGGTCGGCATCACGGTCGAAGACGCGCCCTTTGTGGCGGTGGATTTTGATGCGGCGGGCGAGGGGCGCGATCAGGTGATCACATTCACGACAAATGTCGAGGACACTACCGCAGCAGGCCCGGACACCCCGATCCGGGTCGAGCGCGATGCAGAGAGCGGAGAGCCGTCTCCCTATGTGATGGTGCGCGCAGGCCTGGAAGCCCGCATCGACCGCAAGAGCTTCTACCGGCTGGCAGAGCTCGGGGAACATCACGATGAGTGGTTCGGCGTCTGGTCCGGCGGCACATTCTTCCCGCTGATCCTGTCGTCTGAGCTGGAAGCGGATTAACATCCAAGGAACGTCCCGCCCGGCCGATAGGCCGGGCTGCGCCCGACCCGCCCCCACCGGGGCGGGCGCTACGCTTCCCACCCCGACGGGCCGGGCGCTGCCCTTGCAAGTTCTCGAGTTTCCTTACGCCTGGCTGCCGTTCACCGGCTCCGCCAGCTTGGGCCGCTTGTCCTGAGCCACGATCACCCCCAGCCCGACAACCGCTGCGCCGATCGCTTGCGGCCACTCCCAGCTCTCGCCCAGAAACAGCATTAGGATCATCACATAGAACGGCGCCAGATTGGTGTGGAACGAGGCCAGCGCCACCCCCAGCCGCTCAACCGCCGATAGCCACAGCAACTGGCTGATCATCACCGAGACCAGGCCGAAAATCAGCAGCATCTGCAGCTGGTAGCCATCCACTGGTGCGCTCGGCAGCCATTCCCCGCCCAAGGCCGCGGTGCCTGCGGTCAGCACGCTTGCCAGAATCAGCCCGCCGCAAATGGTGACCGCGCTGCGCCCCGAGGGCGACAGATCCGGCAGCTCGCGCACCGCTGCCGAACTTGCCCAGGTATAAAGCGTGATGGCAGCTGCGGCTGCCGCCGCGCCCAGCCCCAGTTCAGCACCGCTGAGCGAGCTGGTGGCGATGATTCCTCCGATTACAGTTGCAACGGCGCCCAGAGCAAACCGCACCCCCAGCCGCCGCTGGCCCTGCAGCATCTCCAGCACCCCGCCGATCACCGGGGCCGCAGAGCAGATCAGCGCTGCGGTTACTGCATTGGTCAGCACCTGCGCCTGGATGATCAGATAGGCGCTTGCGCCAAAGCCGAAAATCCCGATCATCAGCCCCTTGCGCCAGGGCGCCCGCAGTACGGTCTGCACACCTTCCCGCATTCCCCACAGAAGCAGGATGCCAACCGCCGCTAGCAACAGCCGCGCCGCCAGCAGCATCACTGGCGGCCAGGTCTGCAGCAGCACTTCAGCGGCAGGAAAGCCTGCGGCCCAAGTCATCATCGCCGCTGCCGCCAAAGCGTTGCCGCCAAGCGCATGGGCACGCGGCGATGCAGAAGAGCCTGCGGGCAGGCGCTCAGGGTTCATGGTCATGACTGCGATCCTCAGGGAATCCAGCGGAAATACGCCGGTTTTCTGCAGTAGCATCAGAAACCGCCGCCCGCGTCTTGCGGGAAAGCGACAATGCGTCGTTTTCTATCTCTTGGCGGCCCGGATTTCTGCGGGGTAAACCACCGTGAAGCCAGGAGGATTTCCATGCCCAGATTCGCAGCCAACATCTCAATGCTGTTTGCCGAGCTGCCCTATCTTGACCGTTTCCAGGCCGCCGCCGCCGCCGGGTTTGAGGCTGTGGAGATTCTCTACCCCTATGAACTCGCGGCCAAGGAGACCCAGCGCGCGCTGCTGGCCAATGGGCTGGAGCTGCTGCTGATCAACGCGCCGCCCCCCAATTACACTGGCGGCATGCCCGGTTATGCCGCAGTGCCCGAGGGCGTCGACCGCTTCCAGCGGGACATCCGCCGGGTGCTGCGCTATGCCGAGGCGCTCAAGGCCGGCAGGATCCACGTGATGGCCGGCTACGCGAAGGGGGAGGCGGCGCAGGAGACGTTTGTGGAAAACCTGAGGTGGGCCGCCGACCGGGCGCCCGCGCAGCAGTTCACCATCGAACCGCTGAACAGCGGCGACCAGCCCGGATATTTTCTGGACGATTACAATCTGGCGATGGAAGTGCTTGCGTCCGTGGACCGTCCCAATGTCGGCCTGCAGTACGATGCCTACCACGCCCAGCTGATCCACGGCGATGCGGCCAAAGTGTGGGAAGAGTTCGGGAGCCAGGCCGTGCATGTGCAGATCGGTGCGGCCCCCGGGCGCTGCGAGCCGGGCACCGGGCCAGTGGATTTCCAGGAGCTGTTTGCGGCAATTGATGCCAGCGGCTATGAAGGCTGGGTCAGCGCCGAATACACGCCGTCCAGCAAGCGCACCGAAGACAGCCTTGGCTGGATGCGCTGAGCCGCTTCAAAGCGGTTTCACATTCGTGAATTGAAATGTGAACTTGCAGCTTGCATAAGGCGGTTGAGACCGAAGGAAGGATACCTCCCATGCTGCCTGCCCGCTTTGCGCCGCTTTTGTTCAGCTTTATCCTGTCGGGGCTGATGTCCTTTATCGTGACCGGAGTGGCGACCTGGAAGGTGCTGGGTTTCGGAGACGGGTTTTCCGGCGCCTGGATGAACGCCTGGAGCCTGAGCTGGCCGATTGCCTTTGCCGTTGCCTTTACCGCAGCTCCGCTGGTGCGCAAGCTGGTGTCGAAGCTGGTAAAGCAGCCCGCCGGCGGCTGACCCGGCCAAAGGGGGCTCCCGCCCGCTGCAAGCTGCATCAAAGATGCAGCAGCAGCCGTTGGGCGTGGCGCCGCTGGCGCGGCGCAAGTGTTTCTGCTGAGAAGCCCCTAAGGGCAGGTCTGCCCTTGAGGGGCGGGCCCCATTGTTTTCTGCATGGGCCGCGTCAAGGGCAAGCCGCGCTGCCGCGCGGAGCCTGGCGGCTCCCTTGACCCGGTGAGGCGAGGGTCCGGGCATATCCCGCGCCGCGTCAGCGGCGCTGGACCCAACGGGATGAGATCGACAGATCGAAGCCGGGCGGGAGTGCGCCGCTTGCCTTAATGCGCCTCCGCCCAGTTCTGGCCGCGGCCTGCGTCCACCACCAGCTTCACGTCCAGATGCACAGCTGGGTTTGCTGCGTTTTCCATCACCTTGCGGGCGGTCTCGATTGTTTCCTCTACCGCCGCTTCCGGCACTTCGAACAGCAGTTCGTCGTGCACCTGCAGGAGCATCCGCGCGGGCAGGTGAGCAATTGCCGCAGGCATCCGGATCATCGCACGGCGGATCACATCAGCTGCCGTTCCCTGGATCGGCGCGTTGATCGCGGCGCGTTTGGCAAAGCCCGCTTTCGGCCCCTTGGCGTTGATCTCCGCCGTGTGGATCTTGCGCCCGAACAGCGTCTGCACATAGCCATGCTCCTTGGCGAACTCCACGGTGGAATCCATGTAACGGCGGATGCCCGGGAAGCGCTCGAAATAGCGGTCGATGAACCCCTGCGCGTCCTTGCGCGGGATGCGCAGGTTGCGGGCCAGGCCAAAGCCGGAGATGCCGTAGATCACACCAAAGTTGATCGCCTTGGCCTGGCGGCGGATCTCCGGCGTCATCTCCTCCAGCGGCACCTCGAACATCTCCGACGCGGTCATCGCGTGGATATCCTTGCCTTCCGCAAAAGCCGCCTTCAGCGTGTCGATCCCGGCCATATGGGCCAGAATGCGCAGCTCGATCTGGCTGTAGTCGAGCGACAAGAGCACATTGCCCTCTTCCGCCACAAAAGCCTCGCGGATGCGGCGGCCCTCCTCGGTGCGGACCGGGATGTTCTGCAGGTTCGGATCGGTCGAGGCCATCCGGCCTGTGCTGGCGCCCGTCTGGGCATAAGAGGTATGGACCCGGCCGGTGTCTGCATTGATATGATCCTGCAGCGCATCGGTGTAAGTCGATTTCAGCTTCGACAGCTGGCGCCAGTCCAGGACACGGGCAGGCAGGTCGTGCTCGGTCGCCAGATCCTCCAGGATATCGGCGCCGGTGGCATAGGCGCCGGTCTTGCCCTTCTTGCCGCCGGGCAGTGCCATCTTGTCGAACAGGATCTCGCCCAGCTGCTTGGGCGAGCCGACATTGAAACTCTCGCCCGCCAGCTCGTGGATTTCGGCCTCCAAACCGGCCATCTTCTGGGCGAATGCATTGGACATGCGCGAGAGCGTATCGCGGTCCACCTTGATGCCGTTGCGCTCCATATCCGCCAGCACCGGCACCAGAGGGCGTTCCAGCGTTTCATAAACCGTGGTGACCCGCTCCTGATGCAGCTGCGGCTTGAACAGTTGCCACAGGCGCAGGGTGATGTCGGCGTCCTCGGCCGCATATGGCACCGCATCGTCTATCGGCACCCGGTCAAAGGTGATGGCTGATTTGCCGCTGCCCAACAGAGGCTTGATCGGGATCGGCGTGTGGTCGAGGTAACGCTCCGACAGCGTGTCCATCCCATGCCCGTGCATGCCTGCATGCAGCGCATAAGACATCAGCATGGTGTCATCCACTGGCGCCACATCCACCCCGTAGCGGTGGAAGATCTTGGCGTCGTATTTCATGTTCTGGCCGATCTTGATGATCGCGGGATCCTCCAGAACGCCTTTCAGCATCGCAACGGCCTCTTCCAGCGGCATCTGCCCTTCGGACAGCCCTTCGCCGCCAAAGAGATCATCGCCGCCCGCCTTATGCGCCAAGGGGATATAGCAGGCCTCGCCCGCCTCTACGCACAGCGAGATGCCGACCAGATCCACCACCATTTCGTCCAGCCCGGTGGTCTCGGTATCCACCGCCACCCAGCCGCGCTCTCGGATGCGGTCGACCCAGACCTGCAGGGCGGCTGCGTCGCGGACGCATTCGTATTTCTCCTTGTCGAACGGCACCGCCTCCGGCGCCGCAGCCTCTGCCGCCGCGGCTGGTGCCTCGGGGATCGCCGGCGCATCCATGCCCAGCTGATCGGCCAGCCGCTTGGTGAGTGTGCGGAACTCCATCTCGCTCAGGAAGTTCAGCAGGGTCTCGCCCTCGGGCTCCTTCACCTCCAGGTCATCCAGGGTGAAATCCAGCTCCATATTGCAGTCCAGCTGCACCAGCTTTTTCGACAGCTCGATCTGATCCCGCTTCTCGATCAGCGTCTGGCGGCGCTTCGGCTGTTTGATCTCTTCCGCCCGGTCGAGCAGCTCTTCCAAAGAACCGTATTCGTTGATCAGCAAGGCGGCGGTCTTAATCCCGATCCCGGGCGCGCCGGGCACGTTATCAACCGAGTCGCCCGCCAGAGCCTGCACATCCACCACGCGCTCCGGCCCGACGCCGAATTTCTCCACCACGCCGTCGCTGTCGATGCGCTTGTTCTTCATCGCATCCAGCATCTCGACGCCGCCGCCGACCAGCTGCATCAGGTCCTTGTCCGAGGAGATGATCGTCACCCGGCCGCCCGCATCGCGCGCCTGATGCGCCAGAGTTGCGATGATGTCGTCGGCCTCAAAGCCTTCGATCTCCTTGCACGCGATATTGAAGGCGCGGGTGGCGTCGCGGGTCAGCGGGAACTGCGGCACCAGATCCTCAGGCGCCGGCGGGCGGTTGGCCTTGTACTGGTCGTACATCTCATTGCGGAACGACTTGCCCGAGTGGTCGAAAATCACCGCCACATGGGTCGGCGCATCCGGGCCCTTGTTGTCCTCGACCTGTTTGAACAGCATGTTGCAAAAGCCCGAGACCGCGCCGATCGGCAGCCCGTCGGATTTCCGCGTCAGCGGCGGCAGAGCGTGATAAGCGCGGAAGATGAAGGCCGAGCCGTCGATCAGATGGAGGTGACAACCTTTGCCGAATTGTGTACCGCTCATGTGCGCCGCGCTCCCCTGGAAAATCCGTTCGTGTTCTGTTTCCCGGTTATCGGTGATCCGGGCAGGAAGGGCAATTGGAGTTATCAATCGAAGCGAAGGCTGAAGTGTTTTCAACAGCAAAGCTGGACGCGCAGCTCAGCCATAGGTAGATGATTTCTTATGCAGGGCAACATTGACAAAACCGAATATGAAGTGGAACCGCTTGGTCAAAGCAACGGGGTCTGCGGCTGTTGCGGCAATGAAACTCATTTGGCTTGGGGATTTGTTCATGCCGGGTCAGCCACGGTTGCCAGCTACCACGTGCATTGGACTGCCAGCGCCGGGCTTGATCGGCACCCAGCCAACTATGACTTTATCATCGGGCCTTGGGGCGAGGGCGCGTCATCTGCTGATCGCGTTGCCGTTTCGCTGATGCATTTCGAGAACGAGGATGGTCCAGGAGTTATGGTTATCGACGCAGGCCGCCGCCCATCCGCAAATAGCGGTCTGGCCGCCCGTGCTCTCGACCGTGAAAGTGTTGTAGGGACCGAGTTGGCTGGTACGGCATTTGCAATCTTTGACACAGTGTTTCTTCAGGACACACGGCTTTACAGATAGTTGTCCGAAACGGGCAAGCGTTTTGCAGGTCGCTCGCCAGGCTCAAAACACCCCCATCGCCAGCCCAGCCCCCATCGCTAGCCCCAGCTCCCGGCAAGCTTCCAGCTGATCCTCCGGAATTGCCTTTTCTGCCAAGATCGCTTCCGGTGTCTGCGCATGGGTGCAGAGGATCAGCGGCGGCTGCACCTCTTTCAGCCGCCAGCCGGTGGCGATCCGCGCGCATTGCCGTGCCGCGTTCTCGCCATCCGAGCCGGCACAGACCATCTGCGCATAGGGCCGCCCCTCAATCCTTCCCAGCACCGGGTAATAGCAGCGGTCGAAGAACTCTTTCATCATGCCGGACAGGGCCGCCAGATTCTCTGGCGCGCAGAAGATGTATCCGTCCGCTGCCAGAAGATCCTGCCGCCCGGCATCTTCCGCCCGCTTCAGCACGGTTTCAATCTCGTCATGCGCGGCCTCAAACGCCGCCTCTGCCATCTGCCGGCTGCCGCCTGTGCGTGAGTGATAGACGATCAGAAGCTGTGCCATCCCTGCCTGCCCTTTGCTTCAAACACAGCGGGACCATAGCGGGCGGCAGCAAATTTCCTTACAGAAATTTGGCCGGAAAATTTGAATTTTCCAACCTGCCTGCTTGGTCACTCCTTCAGAAACAGCGTGTGCGACAGAGACACCGAATAGGGCAGCGGCGTCCAGGCGCCAAACCGGCGGCCGGAGGCGCGGATCATCCGGGCCACCCAGGTGTTGCAGGTGCGCAGCAGATGAAACCGGCCTTCGGCTTCGAAAAACCTGTCCGCGGCGGTAAAGCCCGGATGCGCCAGGGCTTGCGCTGCCCCATCCGGCGAGCGGCGGAAACTGGCCGCGGCGGCCTCCAGGAATGCCGCATACTCTCCGGGGCTGAAGGAGACCGCAGGCAGTTCCTGCTCAGGTGCAATGGCGCCCAGGACGTCCGCCCGCAATGTGGAAGCATCGCCAAAGATGCCCTTCAGCACCGCCTTGGCCGAGACATCCCGGTAGCTGCCGGCGCTGGTGTAAAACTCCCGCGCGCCTCAACCCAAAAGCAGCCATTGCGCGTCCGGGTGGCTAAGCTGCAGGCCCGCCGTCTCCAGAAACGCAAAACGCGCCTTTGCGGGCGCGTCCAGCGGGATCAGGAAATCATAGTGGATCGGTCCCGCAACCATCAGGACCCTGTGCGGCCGGTCTTCGGCTGGGCGGCTGCCGCCGCCTGCGGGCAGCACTGCGCCAATCACCGCAGCGGCAAGATAGGCCAGGACGCTTCCGGCAATTGCCAGCAGCAACCGCAGCAGCTTCTGGATCACTCGGCTGCCTTGGCCGCGTCCTCATAGATGAACTTGCAGTCGCAATAGGGGCATTCAACCCAGTTCTGCTCTTCCGGGATCTGCAGATAGACCCGCGGATGCCCCAGGGCGCCTTCGCTGCCGTCGCACGCCACTTTGCGGCTGTGAACGATCCTGGTTTCCGGCGCTTCGATGGTCATGGCTGGCAGTCCTTTCGGTTTTCGGCTAGGCGCATTTATGAGCCAAGGAAAAACCGGGGGCAAGAGCCGCGATGTCTGCTGACGCAATCCGTATCGAAGCTTTGCGTAAAACCTACGCCGGGCGCAAAGGCCAGCCGGAGAAGCACGCGCTGAAGGGCGTCGACCTGACGGTGCCGCGCGGCTCTGTCTTTGGACTGCTGGGCCCCAATGGCGCGGGCAAGTCGACGATGATCAACATCCTCGCAGGCCTGGTGCGCAAGACCTCCGGCAAGGTGACGATCTGGGGCTTTGACCAGGACGCCAATCCGCGCCAGAGCCGCGCCGCAATCGGGGTGATGCCGCAGGAGCTGAACCTCGACCCCTTCTTCACCCCGCGCGGCGCGCTGGAGGTGCAAGCGGGCCTCTACGGCGTGCCCAAACACGAACGCCACAGCGACGAAATCCTGCGGATGATCGGGCTGGAGGACAAGGCGGAGGCCTATGCCCGCACCCTCTCCGGCGGCATGCGGCGGCGGCTGCTCTTGGGCAAGGCGCTGGTCCACCGCCCGTCGGTTCTGGTGCTGGACGAGCCAACAGCGGGCGTCGACATTGAGCTGCGCCAGATGCTGTGGGAGAACATCCGCAAACTGAATGCGCAGGGCATGACCATCATCCTCACCACCCACTACCTGGAGGAGGCCGAGGAGATGTGCGACGAGATCGCCATCATCAATCAGGGTGAGGTAGTGGCGCGCGATTCCACCGCAAGCCTCTTGGGCCGGCTGGATGCCAAGACCATGGTGGTGCAGCCCGCGGTGCCGGTCACGGATCTGCCGCAGGGGGCCGGCATCGAGGCTGAGCTGCGCCCGGACGGTGCTGTTGGCTTACGCTACCGCAGCCGCGTGACCAGCGCTGAAGACGTGCTGGGCGCGGTGCATGCCGCGGGCATTTCGATCCGCGATGTGAAGACCGAAGAGGCGGATCTGGAGGATGTCTTCCTGTCGCTGACGAAGGCGGGGTGAGGGGTAAATTGAAATACACTGTCCTGACACACTGTCTCAGCGCGGCGGGCACGCTCCGCCAAATGTTTGGCAAGGTCAAACCGGAATGGGAAACGCGTGTTTTTGCATCTTATGATGAATATTCTCACGGGCCTCTGCCACTGTCCGGCGCGAGCCGTGACTTTTTTCTGCAGCGGCAAGCATTCTGGCAGTCGCTTGATCTCTATGACGCTGACGCAGCTCACGATTTCGACCTGACGGACGAACACATCTCATTGGTCGAAGAAATCAAGGCGTCAGATTTGGTCGAGATATGCGTTTCAGACAGTGTCCAAGACGTTTTTTATGCCGCGGTGACCCTGCGTTTGCTCGCGGACGACGGTGTAGACATCACTGGTATCCTGGCGAGGTATTTCGGTGGCTGTCAGGTAAAATGGGGGCTGGGGGCTCTGCGTCTCGAGGAAATGGAAGATCTGTATGGCGCCAGCAACGCAGAACCCCTGGATGCGCAGCTATTTGGCGATCTGTGCAGAGCGGTTTCGCAAGGGTCCGGTGAAGCAGTCAGGAACTTCATCAATGAACGAAACACTGCGCCTGTTTTTGTAAAGGCGTTGTCTTCATATCTTCTTCGGTTCCCTCAGTTTAATGGAGGACTGGGATCTATCGACCGAGCATTGCTCGGTGCTGGAACCGATCAGATGAAGAAGTCGGCATACACAATTGGCAGTGCAATGGCCAAGGGAATGCCGGAGCATGATCATATCGGGGATTTGATTCTGTTCAAAAGGCTTGTTGAGCTTTGCGGCGTGACGCCGGACCCGTGGTTTCGTTTTGAAGGCGATCCTCGAAGAATGAGAAGTTGTTCGGTCCGCTTAACTGAAAGCGGGCTCAAGGCCCGTGCGCGGTACTCGGTTCAAGTACTTTAAACTGGCGTAAGCGTTAAAGCGCACGGTGGGGGCGTCTTTTTTACCCCGCGGGGACAGACGCCGCCCTTAGTGTTCTGAGGTCAGCTTTGACCCTCATTCCCGGTCAATCCGCGCCTGGTAGCAGTTGTTCCGTGACGAGCGGATGTGGATGTACTTCACCCGGTCATCCTCAAAGATAGCCTCTGCCTGCCCCATCATCTCTGCCTGCGGAATGACAATGCCGGTGCCATAGACGATGCGGTCATCGGAGCTGTAGCCCTTGATCAGAAAATCGGGGGAACCGGTCAGCATCTCTGGCAGCGCCTCACCGTCATGGCGCGTGCAGTGATCTGCACAGAGGAACAGCGGCCCGGTCTCGGCATAGGGCTGCGTTTCAGGAAAGGGGCGGTAGGCCAGGACCAGCATCTCCTCGCCTTCGGGGATGTATTTCAGGCAATGGCGGCAGGG
This sequence comes from Leisingera sp. ANG-M1, assembly GCF_000813745.1. Lineage (GTDB taxonomy): Bacteria > Pseudomonadota > Alphaproteobacteria > Rhodobacterales > Rhodobacteraceae > Leisingera. The sequence goes on from NZ_JWLC01000018.1 coordinate 174,649, forward strand.
GTTGCCGCCGCCGTCCGAGATGGCGCGCTCCGGCGTGCGGCCATAGGCATCGGCGCCGCCCGCTTGCAGGGCGCGGACATCTTGGGTGGGCAGGGCGGTGATCTTGGTCATGCTAAAACTCCTTTGCTGCCGTGATCCTGCCTGAACAGACAGGCAGCAATCGACCCGTTTCTTGCGCATCCCGCAGGCCGCGCGGGGGGCTCCCGCCAGCCGGGCAGGCATTGAAAATGCCCTGCGGCTGTTGGGCCTGGCGCCGCGCTGGCGCGCGGCGCGGCAGCGTGCTCCGGCAGGCGTTCTTCAGGGTGACTCCACATGAGAACAAAACAGGAATATCATGCGACTCATGTTCGCCGAATTCGCCTGCCTGTCCAATTTCACCTTCCTCACCGGGGCGTCGCATCCAGAGGAATACGTGACCCGTACGCTGGCGCTGGGGATCGGGGCGGTGGCGGTTGCCGATGAGAACTCGGTGGCAGGCATCGTGCGGGCCCATGCGGAATGCGCTGATATCGCCCGGCGGGTGCGCGAGCGGCAGACCTGGGACCGGCAGCACACGTCGATCGGGCCGCCGCGTCCCGAAGGCATCCCGCCGCCGCGCTCCTTCCCGGTCTATGGCACCGTGCGGCTGATCCCGGCGGCGCGGCTGATCTTCACCGACGCGCCGGAGGTGATTGCGCTGCCCATGAACCGCACTGGCTGGGGCAGCCTGACGCGGCTGCTCTCAACGGGGCGGCTGAGGGCAGAGAAGGGCAGCTGCATCCTGCATTTCTCCGACCTCATGGAGTTTGCCGATGGTCTCCACCTGCTGCTGCTGCCGCAGGCGGAACATCTGCCCGGCGGCGCGGGCGGATGGGGGCCGCATATGGAGGGGCTGACGCGCCGCTTTGCCGGGCGGATGCATCTTTTGATGACACCTGCCTATGATGGCGGCGACCAGGCGCGGTTTGCCCGGCTCTCAGACCTCGCCCAACGCCTGAACCTGCCGCCGCTCGCCAGCGCCGCGCCGCGGATGCATCACGGCAGCCGCCGCCGCCTTGGCGACGTGCTCAGCGCTATCCGCCTGCGCTGCAAGGTCGAACACTTGGGCCGCGCCGCCATGGCCAATGGCGAGCAGCGCTTGCGGTCCGAGGCCGAGATGCGCCGCCTGTTCCGCGGCCATGAAGACGCCGTGGACAATGCCGCCCGGCTGGCAGGCCAGCTGACCTTCTCGCTGGATGAGCTGCGCTATGACTACCCGGACGAGGGCAGCGAGCAGGAAACCCCGCCGCAGCGCCTCAGGCGCCTCGCTGAAGAGGGCCTCAGATGGCGCTACCCGGGCGGCGCGCCGGACAAGGTGCGCACGCTGCTGGAGCATGAGCTGGCCCTGATCGCCAAGCTGAAATACGACCCCTATTTCCTTACCGTGCGCGATATCGTCGATTTTGCCCGCTCCCGCGGGATCCTCTGCCAGGGGCGCGGCTCGGCGGCAAACTCGGTGGTCTGCTATTGCCTGGGCGTCACTTCGGTCAGCCCGGAGCTGGGCACCATGGTGTTCGAGCGTTTCGTCAGTGAAGCCCGTGACGAGCCGCCCGACATCGATGTCGATTTCGAGCACGAGCGGCGCGAGGAGGTGATCCAGTGGATCTATGAACGCTACGGCCGCCACCGGGCGGGCCTCTGTGCCACGGTGATCCACTACCGCGGCAAACGCGCCATCCGCGAGGTGGGCCGCGCCATGGGCCTCACCGAGGACACCATCTCAGCGCTTTCCTCGCAGCTTTGGGGCTTCTTCAGTGCCAAGGGGGTGGAGGAAGAGCGGATGCGCGAGATCGGGCTGGACCCAAACAGCCGCCGCCTGCAGCTGACCATGCAGCTGGTGGAGCAGATCATCGGCTTCCCCCGCCACCTCAGCCAGCATGTGGGCGGTTTCATCATCACCCAAGGCCGCCTGGATGAGCTGGTGCCGATCGAGAACGCCACCATGGAGGGGCGTACGGTCATTTGCTGGGACAAGGATGACATCGACACGCTGGGCATCCTCAAGGTCGATGTGCTGTCGCTGGGGATGCTCACCTGCATCCGCAAGGCCTTTGACCTGATGCAGCAGCACCACCAGCTGGACTACAGCCTGGCCACCCTGCCGCCCGAGGACCCGGCGGTCTATAACATGCTGTGCCGCGCCGACAGCATCGGGGTGTTCCAAGTGGAAAGCCGGGCGCAGATGAACTTCCTGCCGCGGATGCGCCCGCGCAAATTCTACGACCTGGTGATCGAGGTCGCCATCGTCCGCCCCGGTCCGATCCAGGGCGACATGGTGCATCCCTATATCCGCCGCAGGAATGGCGAGGAGCCGGTGCATTTCCCCTCGGATGCGCTGGGCGAGGTGCTGGGAAAGACCCTCGGCGTGCCGCTGTTCCAAGAGCAGGCGATGCAGATCGCCATCGTCGGCGCCGGCTTTACGCCGGAGCAGGCCGATCGCCTGCGCCGGTCGCTTGCGACCTTCAAGAAACACGGCAACGTCAGCGAATTCCGCAGCCTGTTCCTGCGCGGCATGGACGCCAACGGCTATGATGCAGAGTTCTCCGAGCGCTGCTTCTCTCAGATCGAGGGCTTTGGCTCCTACGGCTTCCCGGAAAGCCATGCCGCCAGTTTTGCGCTGCTGGTTTATGCCTCTGCCTGGATCAAATGCCACCACCCGGGGATCTTTGCCTGCGCGCTTTTGAACGCCCAGCCGATGGGGTTTTATGCGCCTGCGCAGATCGTGCGCGACGCCCGCGCCCATGGGGTCGAGGTGCGCCCGGTCTGCATCAACCGCTCCTACTGGGACAACGCGATGGAGCCCGACGGCCACGGCGGCCTGGCACTGCGGCTGGGCTTCCGCCAGGTGAAGGGCCTGCGGGATGAGGATGCCGCCTGGCTGACCGCGGCGCGCGGCAACGGTTATCACGAGGTCGAGGACGTCTGGCGCAAGGCAGGCCTGGCGCCGCCGGTGATCGAGCGGCTGGCCGAGGCCGATGCCTTTGCCGCCCTTGGCCTGAACCGGCGCGAGGCCTTGTGGGCCGCCAAGGCGATCACCGCCCGCAAACCCCTGCCGCTGTTTGCCCGCGAGCTGGACGGCGAGGCGATTTATGAACCGCAGGCAGACCTGCCGCAGATGGGGCTGGGTGAGGAGGTGGTGGAGGATTACGTCGCCATGCGCCTCAGCTTGCGGGCGCATCCGGTGGCGCTGATCCGGCATTTGCTGACGCCGCAGAACACGGGCGGGGGCGCCGGGGGCGGACC
>NZ_JWLC01000019.1 GCF_000813745.1 Leisingera sp. ANG-M1
CCACGGCCGCGAAGGCGGCCTGCAAGCCGCCCTCGACTACACAAAAACTAAAGCCGTATGGCTCAGAACATCAGACGAACAAATCCCGGACCCATTCGTCATGCGCTGACCCTCCTCGCGCCGGTTTCCAATGCAAGGCGCGTCCTAAGCCGTTCTGCCCTGTACCTGGCAGAACGGCTTTTCCTTTTGCTGCAAGCGGCCTGTTAAGCTTCTAATTTAAAACGATGAAATCCTGCTTAGCTCTACGCGAACCAGAGGTAAGCCATAGATTTCTTTTTCCTGTCCAGGGGATGTGGAATTCCTGTTGAGGAAGACCGGTGATGGCACAGGCCGCGCCGAAGTGTCAGGAGAGGGTTTGGAAATGGCGATTGAAAAGGTAGACACGCTGGTTGTTGGTGCAGGCCAGGCCGGCGTGGCCATGAGCGAGCATCTGACCAGCCACGGCGTGCCGCATTTGGTGCTGGAGAAAAACCGGATTGCCGAAGCTTGGCGCACCGGGCGCTGGGATTCCCTGGTGGCTAACGGCCCGGCCTGGCATGACCGGTTTCCGAACTTGGAATTCACCGGAGCCGACCCTGAATCTTTTCCCGCCAAAGAGCGGGTTGCGGATTACATGGTCGAATATGCCGAGCGCTTCAATGCGCCGATCCGCACCGGTGTCGAAGTGAAGAAGGCCGAGCGCATCAACGGCACCGGCGGTTTCCGGGTCGAGACCTCGGACGGGGTGATCGAGGCGCAGCGGATCGTTGCCGCCACCGGCGCCTTCCAGCATCCGGTGATCCCGCCGGTGGTGCCGCAAGGGGCGGCAGTGAACCAGCTGCATTCCTTCCACTACCGCAATCCCGAACAATTGCCTGAGGGCGCAGTGCTGGTTGTGGGCGCGGGTTCTTCGGGAGCGCAAATTGCGGATGAGCTGAACCGGGCGGGCCGCAAGGTCTATCTGTCAGTTGGCCCACACGACCGGCCGCCGCGCATGTACCGCGGCCGTGATTTCGTCTGGTGGCTGGGGGTGCTGGGCCTGTGGGACCAGGCGGCGCTGGAGCCGGGCAAGGAGCATGTGACGATCTCGGTCAGCGGCGCCTACGGCGGCCAGACCATGGATTTCCGCCGTCTGGCAGGCGAGGGCGTAACCCTGCTGGGCCTGACGGAAAGCTATGATGGCGGGACCATCAAATTTGCGGGCGATCTGCAGGAAAACATTGCCAATGGCGACGCTGATTACCTGAAGATGCTGGATCTTGCCGACGAATATGTGGCGCGTACTGGCATTGATCTGCCGGAAGAGCCGCAGGCGCGCGAGGCTTTTGCCGATCCAGACAGTCTGACCAATCCGATCGGCGAGTTGGATCTGGCGGCGGAAGGCATCACCACCATTCTCTGGGCCACCGGCTTCCGCCAGGACTTTGGCTGGATGAATGTGGATGCCTTCGACGAAAAGGGCCGCCCGCAGCATCAGCGCGGGGTGTCGGTGGAGCCGGGGATCTATTTCCTGGGCCTGCCCTGGCAGTCGCGGCGCGGGTCGACCTTTATCTGGGGCGTTTGGCATGATGCCAAGCATGTGGCTGACCAGATCGCCATTCAGCGCCACTATGAAACTTACCGCGGTCCCGGCGAGCGCCGGGCGGACGAGGCCTGAGCGCCCAAGTTCCCGCGCAGCCTGCACCGCCCCGTCCCCCTGGGGCGCGTGCAGGCCTTGTTAACCTGAGCCGAAGCAAGGCGTAGCCAGAAGGTAATTTGGCCCGCCCGCGGTTCATGAAATCTTTGGCGGCAAACACAGCCTGTGGCCGGATCGCCGCCCCGCCATGCCAGGAGGACACCATGGCCCATACCCGTATCCGCAAGTTCAATACCGGCGTCACCTATCCGGAGCAGAACCTGGACAATGACCTGTGCCAGGCGGTGGTGACGCAAGGCGGTAAGACTGTTTATTTGCGCGGCCAATGCCCGCAGAACCTGGATGATGCCGTCAATATCGACAGCCATGATCCGGTCGAGCAGACCCACAAGGTGATGCAGAACATCAAGCAGTTGATTGAGGAAGCCGGCGGTTCGATGGAGCATCTGGTGAAGGTGGTCGTTTACATCACTGACGTGCGCCACCGCGAGGCAGTCTACCGCACCATGGGCGAATATATCAAAGGCGTGCATCCGGTCTCGACCGGTCTGGTGGTGCAGGCGCTGGCGCGGCCAGAGTGGCTGGTGGAGATCGACGGCACCGCGGTTATTCCGGACTGAATAACCGATTGCGCCTGGGGTTGAGGGCGGGAACGAGGGGGCTGCCTGCCCCCTCGCGCTCCCCCGGGGGTACTTTTAACCAGAAAGAAGCAGCAGGAGGCTAGCTCATGACCTTTTCGCTTGTGGCACGGTGCGCAGAGACGGGCATGTTCGGTATTGCGATTTCCTCGTCCTCGCCTGCAGTGGCGGCACGCTGTTCGTTTGCCCGGGCGGGTGTCGGCGCGGTGGCGAGCCAGAATGTGACTGATCCGAGCCTGGGGCCGCTGGCTTTGGACTTGATGGAACAGGGCATGACCGCTGCTGCAGCGGTGGCGAAAGTGCGCGAGATTGGCCGTTTCATTGAGTACCGGCAGGTGCTGGCGGTGGACAGCATTGGCGGCACTGCCATTCATTCCGGGCCGAACAGTTTGGGGATCTGGACGCAAGCTGAGGGCAAGGACGTCGCTTCGGGTGGCAATCTTTTGGCCAATGACGGTGTGTGCCAGGCCATCGTGGAAGGGTTCACGGCCTCTTCGGGGCATTTGGGCGACCGGCTGATTGCCGCGATGCGTGCCGGGCTGGCGGCTGGCGGCGAGGCCGGGCCGGTGCATTCAGCCGGCATGAAGATCGTCGACAAGGTGAGCTGGCCGGTGGCGGATCTGCGCTGCGATTGGACTGAGGACTGCCCGATTGAGGCCATCGCCACCGCCTGGGACATCTACAAGCCGCAGCTGGACGCCTATGTCCAGCGCGCGCTCGATCCGCGCGAGGCGCCGTCTTACGGCGTGCCTGGGGACGAATAAACGCGGCGCATCAGGGAGAGAAACATGCTGGACTATACTCACGACGATTGGAAATCCCGTGCCGCGGCGCTGAACTTCCGCGGCCAGGCTTTCATTGACGGAAAGTTTGTGGATGCGGCCTCGGGCAAGACTTTTGGCAGCGTCAACCCGGCAACGGGTGAGGTGCTGGCGCAGGTTGCCGAATGCGATGAAGAGGATGTGAACCGTGCCGTGGCGGCGGGCCGCCGTGCGTTTGAGGACGGGCGCTGGTCGCGGATGGCGCCGGGCGAACGTAAGGCGGTGATGCTGAAGCTGGCAGACCTAATCCGGGAAAACCTGGAGGAGATGGCGCTGCTGGACAGCCTGGACATGGGCAAGCTGGTCACTGATGCCGCCACCGTGGATGCACCGGGGTCTGCGCATTTCTTCCAGTGGTACGCGGAAGCCATCGATAAGGTTTATGACGAAGTGGCGCCGACCGGGCCGGGTGACCTGGCGCTGGTGTCCCGGGTGCCGTTGGGCGTGGTCGGGGCGGTGACGCCCTGGAACTTCCCGCTGGACATGGCGACCTGGAAGGCTGCGGCGGCATTGGCTGCAGGCAACTCGGTGGTGCTGAAACCGGCGGAGCAATCGCCTCTGTCGGCATTGCGGCTGGCGGAGCTGGCAGCAGAGGCTGGGCTGCCGGACGGGGTCTTCAACGTGGTGCCGGGCTATGGCGTCACTGCAGGCAAGGCGCTGGGGCTGCATATGGATGTGGATTGCCTCGCCTTCACCGGCTCCACCGGCATTGGCAAGATGTTCATGCAGTATTCGGGACAATCCAACCTGAAGCAGGTCTGGCCTGAAACCGGCGGCAAGAGTCCCAATCTGGTATTTGCAGATTGCGAGGACTTGGATGCCGCCGCCGACATGGCTGCCTTTGGCATTTTCTTCAATCAGGGCGAGGTCTGCTCGGCCAATTCGCGGCTGTATGTGGAGCGCTCGATCAAGGACGCCTTTGTCGAGAAGCTGATTGCCCGCGCTGAGGCCACCCAACCGGGCGATCCGCTGGATCCGGCCTCGAAAATGGGCGCCATTGTCGATGAGAAGCAGACCGAAGGCATTATGCGCTTTGTCGAGGCAGGCAAGGGCACGGCCAATCTGGTGGCAGGCGGTGAGCGTGTCACCGTCGAAGGCAAGGGCTGCTTTGTGCAGCCGACGATCTTTGATGACGTGAGCCACGACAACCCGCTGGCGCGGGATGAGATCTTTGGCCCCGTCCTGTCGGTCATTCCGTTCGACAGCGAGGATGAGGCCGTCGCCATGGCCAATGACTCGATCTATGGTCTCGCCGCGTCGGTCTGGACCGATAACCTCAGCCGTGCCTGCCGGGTGTCGGACAAGCTGCAGGTGGGCACTGTCTCGGTCAACACCGTCGATGCGCTGTCGGCGCAGACGCCCTTTGGCGGCATGAAGCAGTCCGGCTTCGGACGGGATTTGTCTTTGCACTCGCTTGAGAAGTACACTGCTTTGAAAACAACCTGGATCAAGTACAAGGCTTGATCCCATCAGCCCGGGAGAGCCTGCCTTTGCCTGTCAGATACACGCTGCGCCAGCTTGAGTATTTTGTGGCAGTCGGGGAGGCGGGCTCAATCGCGCTGGCCTCGGACAAGGTGAATGTGTCGTCGCCGTCGATCTCGGCGGCGATTGCGCAGCTCGAACAGGAGTTCGGGCTGCCGCTGTTTGTGCGCCAGCACGCGCAAGGGCTGGCGCTGACCCAGGCCGGGCGGGTGATGCTGGAGCAGGCCCGCACCGTCTTGCGCGAAGCGGACCGGATGATGGATATCGCGGGCGATATCTCCGGCCAGGTGCGCGGGCCCCTGGCGGTGGGCTGCCTGCTGACTTTTGCCCAAGTGGTGCTGCCCTCGGTCCGGCGCGGGTTCGAGGACCGGTATCCGGATGTGAACGTGCGCCAGATCGAGCTGGACCAGGCAGCGATCTTCAGCGGCATCCGGCGGGCCGAGATCGACATCGCGCTGACTTATAATTTGGATATTCCTGCGGACCTGCGCTTCATCACTTTGGCAGAGCTGCCGCCTTATGCGCTGGTTGGCGAGGACCATCCGCTGGCGGACCGCGCGGATGTGACGGTTAAAGAGCTGCGCGAGCACCCGATGGTGCTGTTGGATCTGCCGTTCAGTGCCGAATACTTCCTGTCGTTCTTTCATGAGGCCGGAGTCAAACCCAATGTCGCCGAACGCACCCGCGACATGGCGGTGATGCGCAGCCTGGTTGCCAATGGCTATGGCTACTCCATCGCCAATATCCAACCGATCAATGACCAGTCGCCGGACGGCAAGCCACTGCGGTTCATTCCGATCAGGGGCGATCTCCGGCCGATGCGGATGGGGTTGCTGATGGCGCCGGATTCCGAGAACTCGATCACCATCCGCTCCTTTGTCGAGCATTGCTCGGAGCTGGTGGAAGAAGGTGCGCTTCCGGGGTTGAAGACGGCGCCGGAAGGCGGCTGAGCCGCGGCTTAGCTGCAGGCTAATCAACGCTTTCGCAAGCTGAACTTTAGCAACGCGCTCAGTCCTGTACCCTTTTGGCACTCTTGCACGAAGGAGATGGAAATTGCGCGATCCCCGCTATGATATTCTGTTCGAGCCGATGAACATCGGCCCGCTCACAGCCAAGAATCGCTTTTATCAGGTGCCCCATTGCAACGGCGGCGGCTACCGCGACCCGTCTGCAGCTGCGGCGATGCGCGGCATCAAGGCCGAGGGCGGCTGGGGTGTCATCTTCACCGAACAGTGCGAGATGCATCACACTTCGGAAATCACCCCCTTCATCGAACTGCGCCTGTGGGAGGACAAGGACATACCGCAGCTGCGCAAAATGTCGGAGCGGATGAAGACCCACGGCGCGCTAGCCGGTATCCAGCTGGCCTATTCCGGGATCAACGGCCCGAACCTTTACACCAAAGAGGTGCCACTGGCGCCGTCTGCGCTGCCGATCCGCACCTTTACCAATGACCCGGTGCAGGCGCGCGCGCTGGACAAACAGGACATCAAGGACCTGCGCCGCTGGTTTGTGAACGCGGCGAAACGCTCGAAAGAGGCCGGGTTTGACCTGATCTGCCTGTATGGCGCGCATGGGTTCGGCATCTTCCAACACTTCCTGAGCCGCGCTACCAACCAGCGCTCGGATGAATACGGCGGCAGCCTGGAGAACCGGTCGCGGTTCAGCCAGGAAGTTATCGCGGACATGCGCGATGCGGTGGGCGACACGATGGCGATAACCCTGCGGGTGTCGCTCGATGAGACCATCGGCGAACTGGGCTTCTCCAATGCTGAGGTGCGCGATTACATCGAGATGAACAAGGACCTGCCGGACCTTTGGGACTTGGCGCAGGGGACCTGGGAAGACTGCTCGGGCCCGTCGCGGTTCAAGGAAGAGGCGGCGCAGGAGCAGTTGGTGCGCGGCATTCATGAGCTGTCGGACAAGCCGATTGTCGGCGTCGGCCGCTTCACCAGCCCGGATGTGATGGCCAAGATGGTAAAATCCGGCACGCTGGACTTCATCGGCTGCGCGCGTCCGTCGATTGCCGATCCCTTCCTGCCCAAGAAGATCGAGGAAGGCCGCATCGAGGACATCCGCGAATGCATCGGCTGCAACATCTGCATCACCGGCGACATGACCATGTCGATCAGCCGCTGCACCCAGAACCCGACCTTTATGGAGGAATGGCGCAAAGGCTGGCATCCGGAGAAGATGAACACCAAGGGCGACAGCTCCAACGTGCTGGTGGTCGGCTCCGGCCCTGCAGGTCTGGAAGCCGCCTGGGCACTGTGCCGCCGCGGCTACGACGTGGCGGTGGCCGAGGCCAAGGATGTGATCGGTGGCCGGGTGACCCGCGAACGCACTCTACCGGGCCTCAATGCCTGGGGCCGCGTCGTCGACTACCGCGACTACCAGCTGAGCCAGCGCCCGAACGTCGAAATTTACCGCGAAAGCCCGCTAGACGCGGACAGCATTCTGGAATTCGGCTTCGAGAACGTCTGCATCGCCACTGGCTCCACCTGGCGCCGCGACGGGGTCTCGCGCCAGCATGTGGTGCCGATGCCGATTGCCGAAGGCGCCAAGGTCTATACCCCCGACGATCTGATGGACGGCACCATCCCCGAGGGCCGCGTGGTGGTTTATGATGACGACCACTACTACATGGGCGGCGTGCTGGCCGAGCTGCTGGCCTCGAAGGGCGCGCAAGTGACGCTGGTCACGCCGTCGGCCTATGTCAGCGATTGGACCAACAATACGCTGGAGCAGGTGGCGATCCACCCGCGCCTGGTTGAGGCCGGGGTGGAGATCGTGCTGAACCGTGGCGTGACTGAAATCCACGCGGGCCACGTGGTCAGCAACTGCACCTACACGGACCGCACCTGGAACATCGAGGCGGATGCGGTGGTGATGGTCGCTTCCCGCACCGGCAATGACAGCATCTACGAAGATCTCCTCACCCGCGAAGCGGAATGGCTGGACGCAGGGATTAAATCGGTCAAACTGATTGGCGATGCGAACGCGCCGGGGCCGATTGCTTGGGCCACCTATGCAGGCCACCGCTATGCGCGTGAGCTGGATGGGCCGGATATCGGCGATGCGCTGCCCTTCCGCCGCGAAATCACCGAGCTGGCCGCAGACTGAGGAGGAAGGCCATGAGTGATGCAATTTACAAGACGGTTGATGTGGTGGGCAGCTCCACCGAAAGCATTGAGGATGCGGTGAGCGGGGCCATTGCCAAGGCCTCCAAGACCATCGACCACATCGGCTGGTTCGAGGTGGGCGAGATCCGGGGCCATGTCACCGATGGCAAGGTTGCCCACTATCAGGTCGGCATGAAGATCGGGTTTCGGCTTGACTGAGACCATGCAGACGCTGGACATCCTGGAGCGGCTGATCGGATTTGACACGGTCAGCTGCAACTCCAATCTGGAACTTGCCGCTTATGTTGAGGGTTTCCTGGCCGAGCGCGGCTTTGCGGTGATGCGGCTTCCGTCGCCGGATGGGTCCAAGACCGGGCTTTATGCCGAGAAAGGCCCGGCGGGGCGGGGGGTTCTGCTGTCAGCGCATACCGATGTGGTGCCGGTGGACGGCCAGGACTGGAGCCGCGATCCTTTCCGGCTGACCCGCGACGGTGACCGCGTCTATGGCCGCGGCACCACCGATATGAAGGGTTACGCGGCCAGTGCTTTGGCGCTGGCAGACAGGGCGGCGAAGGCGGATCTGAAAGAACCGCTGAAAATCGCGCTGTCTTATGACGAGGAGGTCGGCTGCGTTGGCATTCAGGAAATGCTGGAGCGGCTGGCACCGCTGATCGGACAGCCGCGGGCCTGTTTCGTCGGCGAGCCGACCGAGATGGAAGTCGCCATCGGCCACAAGGGCAAAGCGGCTCTGCGCGCCGTGTGCCACGGCCAAAGCGGGCATTCGGCCCTTGCTCCCAACTTCACCAACGCTTTGCACCTTGCCGGGGATTTCCTGGCCGAACTGCGCACGCTGCAGGAGGATTTCGCCGCCAATGGCGCGCGGGATACGGCTTATGCGGTGCCCTATTCCACCGTGCATGCCGGCAAGATGAGCGGCGGCACCGCATTGAACATCGTGCCGGACCGCGCCGAGCTGACATTCGAGTACCGCCATCTGGCCGCCGACCGGGGGGCGGACATTCTGGCCCGCATTCAGGCCGCTGCTGACCGTGTCAGCGCCCGCTACCCGGCGGAGGCCAGCGTCGAGGTGGAGCAATACAACGCCTATCCCGGCTTGGATGTGCCTGCGGACAGCCCGGTTGTCCCCTTTGCCCAGAAGCTGGCCCAAAGCAATAGCACCACCAAGGTCGCCTTTGGCACCGAGGCCGGGTTCTTTGACCAGCTGGGGGTGCCCACCGTGGTTTGCGGCCCGGGCTCGATGGAAGGGCAGGGGCACAAGCCCGACGAATATCTGGAACTGAGCCAACTCGCCGCCTGCGACGCGATGATGGACCGGATCCTGGAAGATCTGACTAATTGAGGAATACAGCATGACAATGACAGCCTATCTGCAAACCATGGAGCGAGGAGACCTGGACGCCTGGGGCACGCCCGAGGATATCGGCTCCGAAACCGTCGAAGGCGCGCCGGAATGTGCCGGCAGTTTCGATCTGGGCAGCCCGGACGATCCGGTGTTCGGAGGTTTGTATTCAGTGACCAAGGGCAAATACCGCGTCACCTATGGCTTTCACGAGCACGCAACCCTGCTGGACGGCGAGGTGGCGCTGACCAATGAGGCGACCGGTGACACCGTGGTTTATGGCCCCGGCGACAGCTGGATCATTGCCAAGGGTACCCCGGTGCTGTGGGACATCCGCAGCGATGTGGCGCGCAAATCTTACCTGGCAGTGACGACAGATCTGCCCGGGTGATTACAGAAATCGCCTGGTATGACGCGCTTGGCCTAATCGGCTCGGTGGTCATTGTCGTGGCCTATTACATGGCCACGCGCAATTTTCTGCCGGCCGACAGAATTCCGTTCAATGCGGCTAATATCGCGGGCGGGGCTTTGGTGATGATTTCGCTGGTCTACCGCCCAAACCTCGGCGCCATCGTGATTGAGGTGATGTTCCTGCTGATTGCACTGCTCGCCATCTGGCGGAACCTGCGGGCCAGAGCTTAACGCTCCGGCCCGTTCAGCATTGCGGCATTGCTTAGAATTTTATTTGTTTTGTCAGCTGACAAGCTGCCGGTTTCCGCCAGCACCGCGCTGATGCTGCGGCCAGAGGCCAGCGCTTCCTTGGCGATCCTGGCGGCGGCGTCATAGCCCAGATGCGGGGCGAGGGCTGTGGCCAGTACCAGGCTGTTGTCTAGCAGCGCTGCGCAGCGGTCTTCGTTGGCAGTGATGCCGGTCACGCATTTCTCTGTCAGCACTTCGACAGCGTTTTTCAAAATCCGGATCGATTCCAGCAGGTTATAGGCCACCACCGGCTCCATCGCGTTGAGCTGAAGCTGGCCAGCCTCGGCGGCCATGGTGATGGTCAGGTCATTGCCGATCACCTGGAAGCAGACCTGGTTGACCACTTCGGGGATCACCGGGTTGACCTTGCCCGGCATGATCGAAGAGCCAGCCTGTACCGCCGGCAGGGTGATCTCGCCAAAGCCGGCACGAGGGCCGGAGGACAACAGTCGCAGGTCGTTGCAGATTTTCGAGAGCTTCACCGCTACACGTTTCAGGATGCCGGAATAGGCGACAAAGGCGCCAAGGTCCGAGGAGGCTTCGATCAGATTGCCCGCCTGTTTCAGGTCAAACCCGGACAGCTCGGACAGATATTGCAGCGCCAGCGGGGCATAGCCGGGTTCGGCGTTTACCCCTGTGCCGATGGCGGTGCCGCCCAGGTTCACTTCGGTCAAGAGCTGGCTGATATCGCGCAGCCGGTCGATGTCCTCGCCCACCGTAACAGCAAAGGAGGCAAACTCCATCCCCAGCGACATCGGCACTGCGTCCTGCAGCTGGGTGCGGCCAACCTTTGCGATGCCGTCAAAGGCCCTGGCCCGTTCGTCAAAAGCTTGCTGCAGCGCGTGCAGCGCCTCACATAGCGGCGCGGTGCTGGCCAGCACCGCCAGCCGGATTGCGGTCGGGTAGACGTCATTGGTGGACTGGCCGTGGTTCACATCGTCGTTCGGGTGCAGATGTGCGTAGTCCCCGGGCTCGCGCCCCATCCATAGAAGCGCGAGGTTGGCGATCACCTCGTTGGCGTTCATGTTGGTCGAGGTGCCGGCGCCGCCCTGGATCATGTCGACGCTGAAATGCGCGTGATGCTGATCCGCGACGATGCTGGCACAGGCGGCTGTGATTGCGCCGGCCTTGTCCGGTTCCAGCCCGCCGGTTTCCGCATTGGCGCGGGCGGCGGCGGATTTCACCATTGCCAAGCTGCGCACCAGCGCCGGGAAATGTGACAGCGGCACGCCGGTGATCGGGAAGTTCTGCCGGGCGCGCTCGGTCTGGATGCCGTGCAGGCTGTCTGCGGGCAGCTCAACCGGGCCGATGGAGTCCTGTTCCTGGCGTGTGGTTTGCATCGTCTTTGGTCCTGGCCGCTGTGAAACTCCGCCCTTGCCTAAGAGCTGCCCGGCAAGCCGGTAAAGACGCGGTTTCCTTGCCACCGGTTAGGATTCTGCAAAGCTGCGCCGACGACATTTTCAGAGCTATTCACAGAGCGGTCAGCAGGTTGTTCGAATATGGATAAGTTGCAGAAAATAATAAGTTTTCAAAGGTTAGGCAGAGACTAACATTTGCTGAGGGAGTCAATTCTTAATGCGAACCCCTGCGCTTCCTATGCTGGGACAAACGTCAAGCGGCATTGAGGGAGGCGCAAGTGTCGGAGAGGATGTCAAACGCGATTGATGTGCGTAACGCGGTCAAGCGCTATGGGGACTTCACGGCCCTCAAGCGGATTTCGCTGACCATCAAGGATAATGAGTTCTTTACCCTGCTGGGGCCCTCGGGCTGCGGCAAGACAACGCTTTTGCGGATGATCGCAGGGTTTGAGGATGTGACCGAGGGCGAGATCCTCCTTTACGGGGATGAGATCGAGAAACTGCCCCCGCATCAGCGGCCGGTGAACACGGTGTTCCAGAACTATGCGCTGTTCCCGCATATGACCATTCTGGAAAACGTCGCCTTTGGCCTGGAGATGCGCGGCAAGTCCAAGTCCGAGGCGCGCACCCGCGCCGGCGAAATGCTGGAACTGGTGCAACTGTCGCAATTCGCTGCACGCAAACCGTCTCAGCTCTCAGGCGGCCAGCAGCAGCGTGTGGCGCTGGCGCGTGCGCTGGCGCCACAGCCTAAAGTCCTGCTTCTGGACGAGCCGCTGTCGGCGCTTGATCTGAAGCTCAGGAAAGCCATGCAGCTGGAGCTGAAGCACCTGCAGCGGGAAACCGGGATCACTTTTATCTTTGTGACCCATGACCAGGAAGAGGCGCTCACCATGTCCGACCGCATCGCGGTGATGTCGGCAGGCGAGATGCAGCAGCTGGGCAGCCCGACCGAGATCTATGAACAGCCGCGCAATATGTTCGTGGCGGATTTCATCGGCGAGACCAATCTGCTGGAGGTCTCGGTCGATCAGGTGATGAACGGCCGCGCGGTCTGCCATCTGGGCGGCGGCCATGCGCTGACCTGCAACTCGGTCGAAGGCATCAATGTCGGCGCCAAGGTGCATATGTCGGTGCGGCCCGAGCGGCTGTTCACCACGGATGTGCCGGTCGAAGGCGAAGCGCTGAAAGGCCGGGTGGTCGAGAACATCTTTGTCGGCACCGACATCAGCACAATTGTCGATCTGGCCGAGGGGCCGCAGTTCATCGTGCGGACCTCGAATTCCGAGCGCGGCAACAAGCGCATCTTTGAGCCGGGCAGCGAAATCTTTGTCAATATGGAGCTGGGGGCCGGGCGCCTCCTGGTGGACTGATGGCAGCAGGTGCAGCAAGCGGCGGCAGCGCAACAACAGACACATACAAGGAAGCACGCAACTGGCTGTTGCTTCCCTCCTGGGCGGTTCTTGGGATCTTTGTCCTCGCGCCCGTATGCATGATGCTGGTCTATTCCTTCCTGACCAAGGAATTCCGCGGCGGGGTGATCTGGGAACCGTCGCTGGCGGCCTATGATCAGTTCTTCTTTGACCGCGGGCTGTTCGGCGACGAGCCGGCCAAGATCGAATGGACCTATATCACCATTTTCTGGCGATCGATCTGGCAGGCCGGCGCGGCGACGCTCCTTAGCCTGGTGATCGGCTTCCCGACTGCCTACTTCATTGCCACGCGGCCCGAGCGCGTGCGCCCGTTCTGGGTGTTCCTGATCACCATCCCCTATTGGGTGAACCTGCTGATCCGCACCGTGTCGATGAAGTTCCTGCTGCGCGACCAGGGGCCGCTGAATGACTTCCTGATCGGCACCGGCCTGATCGACAGCCCGATCCATATCGTCAACACCAACTTTGCGGTGCAGCTGGGGCTGTTCTACTCCTACCTGCCGTTCATGGTGCTGCCGATTTATGCGGCGGTGGAACGCTACAACTTCTCGCTCTCCGAGGCGGCGGCGGATCTTTATGCGCCGAAATGGGTCACGCTGCGCCGTATCGTGCTGCCTGCGATCAAACCGGGCGTCATCGCGGGGTGCATCCTGGTGTTTGTGCCTTCGATGGGCTCCTTCCTGGCTCCCGACCTTCTTGGCGGCGCCAAGAACTTCATGATCGGCTCGCTGATCGAAGAGCAGTTCAAGGGCAACGCGGGCAACTGGCCCTTTGGGGCGGCGGCGTCGATGATCCTGCTGACCATGGTGCTGATCATCCTGCTGATCTTTGCCCGCCAGCAATCCAAAGCCGAAAACGGAGGGAGCTGAGCCATGGCAACCGTCAACAATGACATCAAGACCTACAAGGGCTTCCGTGCCATCACCCTCCTGTGCCTTCTGGTGCTCTATGCGCCGCTGGTGATCGTCACGATTTACAGCTTCAACGCATCAGCCTCGATCACCAACTGGGAAGGCCTGTCGTTCCGCTGGTACGCCGATGTCTTCACCGGCCCGGAAAGCGACAAGTTCAAGGTGGCGGCCTTCAACAGCTTCACCATTGCTATCATGGCGGCCACGGCGTCGACCACCATTGCCACATTGGCGGCCACCGCCATGGTGCGCGGCGGCAAGTTCAAACTGCGGACCGTATCCTTTGGCCTGATCTCGCTGCCGCTGATGGTGCCCGAGATCGTGACCGCAGTTGCGACGCTGATCTTCTTCAACTCGATCGGCTTCACCCGCGGCTACCTGACCATCCTGGTTGCCCATATCGCCTTCTGCATCCCCTTTGCCTACCTGCCGATCTCGGCCCGGATGCAGGGTATCGAGGACAGCTTTGAACAGGCGGCAATGGACCTTTACGCCACCAAGCGCCAGGCCTTCACCAAAGTGCTGATGCCGCTGATGGCACCGGGGATCATCTCGGGCTTCCTGCTGGCCTTCATCGTCTCTCTGGATGACTTCATCATCACCAATTTCGTCAAAGGCGCCGGTGTCGAAACCCTGCCCACCGCGATCTTCGGTTCGGTGAAACAGGGGATCAAACCCAACATCATGGCGATCTCAACCATGCTGCTGAGCTTCTCCATCGTGATGGTCACCATCAGCTATTTCGTCAGCAAATCAGACAACACCAAGTAAGTCTCAACACGGAGGAAACGGAAATGAAAACCATGCTGAAAACCACTGCTGCCGCACTGGCGCTGACGGTCGGCGCAACGGCAGCAGCCGCGGAAGAGAAAGTGGTTCTTTACCATTGGTTCGAATACATGCCGCAGGAGCTGCTGGACAAGTTCACTGCCGAAACCGGCATCAAGGTCACCATGGACACCTTCGACAGCAACGAAGCCATGCTGGCCAGCCTCAAGGCCGGCGCCATCGGCACCTATGACCTGTCGGTGCCCGGCGACTACATGGTGGCGATCCTCAAGAACCAGGGCATGCTGGACACCATTGCGGATGGCGAACTGAAGAACAAAGCCAACATCTCCGACCAATGGCTGGACGTTGATTTCGACCCGGGCCGGATGCACTCGATCCCTTATCAGTGGGGTTCCACCAGCTTTTCAGTGAACCGGGATGATTACCAGGGCGATATCCAGTCCACCGACATTCTGTTCAACCCGCCGGAAGAGCTGAAGGGCCGCATCAACGTTCTGGACAGCCAGGCAGATGTGCTGGCGATGGCCTCGCTGCACTTGGGCATCCCGCAATGCACGAATGACCGTGAACAGCTGAAGGCACTGAACGCGCTGGTGCAGGGTGCCAAGGAGAACTGGACCTCGTTCAACTCGGACACCGCCAAGGAAGTGCTGGTCTCGGGCGACGTTTCGGCGGGCATGATCTGGAACGGTTTCTCGGCCAAGGCCCGTGCGGAAGGCGCCAACGTGGAATACGCCTATCCTGAGCAGGGCATGCTGGTATGGATGGACAACATCGTGCTGCTGAAGGATGCGCCGAACCGCGAGAACGCGCTGAAGTTCCTGGACTTCATGCTGGAGCCGGAAAACGTCGCGGCGCTGACCAACTGGACCCAGTATTCGGCTGGTGTGGACGGGGTTTCCGACCATCTGGACGAGGCCCTGCGCACATCGCCTGAGAACAACCCGCCGGCCGGTGTCTCCACTGCCTTCATCCAAGTTTGCGATGAGCAGACCCAGGCAGTCTATGACACCATCTGGACCAACCTGAAAAAGTAATACCTCCCCTGGTAGTCCGTCAGGACAGCCTGCCCCGGGTGCTGCGTGCCCGGGGCTTTTTTGCGGTCAATCCGGCGGGCTGCCGATGTGCTGGAGCAGCATCAGGAACAATTCCCGTTCGGTGGTGATGTCGAGCTTGCGGTAGATCCGTTTGCGGTGGTTCTTCACGGTGCCCGCTGAAATGCCCAGGGTTTCCGCGACAGTGACCGTCGGCTGGCCGCGCAGGATCAGCCCGCAGATGGCCGTTTCGCGTTCTGTCAGCCGTTCGCGGAACAGTTGCTGCAGCGCGGTTTCGAGATCGAGAGAAGCCTCTGCGGCCGGGCGCCGGATCAGGAAGGTGATGCGCCCGCCGGGAGCCAGGGCAAACTCTTCGTCCAAAGGTTCGCACAGGACCTGCGCCTGACCTGCAGAAACCGGAGTTCCGGGCGCGCGGCGCGCGGTTTCGACCGCCTCTGAGACCGCCAGATCCTGTCCGGCCATTGTGGACCAACTGGCATCGGCAAAGGCGGGTTTGCCTCTGCTGTCTTCGATCAAAAAAGCGTCGGCATCCGGAAATCCTGTTTCCTGTCCGGCCCCGTCCTCCAGCTGTGCCAGTACCAGTTCCTGATTGCGTTTGTGTAGGGCGTGCAGGGTGGGAAACAGCGTTGACAGCAATGCCAGTTCCATCTCCGTGAAAGGCTCTTGCCGCAAGAAGAAGTAGTTGTCTGCGTGTCCCCCGATCTTAGGGCAGATCAGGGCGATTTCATCCGCCATCCCGGTGCGTGGCTGGAAACTGGCCACGTAGCTTTCGAGGCTTTCCCGGATCCGGTCCGAGGCTTTGGCCAGAGAAGCCAGGCTGAGCAGTCCCGTTTGCCCGGTCTCGCGCCAATGGCGGAAGAAGGGGTCGAACCGGTACGCCCCAGCCAAGTAGGCGGAAATCTCCTGATCCGGCACGTTGTCATGGATAAAGTAATGCGGCACGGCATAGCGCGAATACTGCAGGACACCGCTGGTATCGGCTTGCAAGAACCGGCCTAGCGCCTCTAGCAGCGCCCGCTGGAACCCAGGTCGGCCGCAAAGCCGCACCGGCTCCGCCAGATCGGGGAAGGACATCGGCGGCGGTGCAGGATTGTCGTGCATGGGCAAAGGCTTCGCAGGTTCGAGGAGGGGTCCCTTTAGGGACCCTACTGCGGCAGGCCGCCTTGGGTAAAGCTGGGTTTGAAACGGCTGCGGCAGTTCGCAGGCAGCCAGCAAGGGAGACCCAGCATGACACGTGACCCGCGCTATGACATTCTGTTCGAGCCTGTGAAAATCGGCCCCGTCACCGCCAAGAACCGCTTTTACCAGGTGCCGCATTGCTCCGGCACCTCGGACAATGCGCCCGATGCTAATACCCGCATGCGGGAGATGAAGGCCGAGGGCGGCTGGGGCGTTGTCTGCACCGAGATCGCCGAGATCGCCAATACCACCGAATTCTGGCCCTACCCCTCGCTGCACCTGTGGAGTGACGACGACATAAAGCGCATTGCCCGGATGCCAGAGGCGGTGCACCGCCATGGTGCCCTGGCCGGGGTTGAGCTGGGTCATGTCGGCCTGGCGGCGGGCAACCGTGCCTCGCGCACGCCGCCCTTGGGGCCGGGCTCGTTTCTGACACTGGAGTCGGTGGAGCCGTTCCAGTCCAAGATGATGGATAAGCAGGACATCAAAACCGTCCGCGAGCAGCATATCGCGGCGGCGGTGCGGGCCAAGAAGGCCGGGTTTGACATTATCTATGCCTATGCCTCGCACGGGCTGTCGATCTTCAGCCAGTTCCTGCAGAGCAAGTATAACACTCGCTCGGACGAGTACGGCGGGTCCTTGGAAAACCGTGCCCGGCTGCTGCGGGAGGTGCTGGAGGGCATGAAAGAAGCTGTTGGAGACACCAGCGCCGTGGCCTTCCGCTTTGCCGTTAATGAAGTCGACGGCGACCTGACCCAGGGGCAGGAACTGGTGGAAATGCTGAAGGATATCCCGGACCTGTGGGATGTGAACCTGTCGGACTGGCCGGAGGACAGCCAGACCTCTCGTTTTTCCAAGGAAGGGTTTCAGGAAGAGCAGATCGCCTTTGTGAAGGAGATCGTGAACAAGCCGGTGGTGAGCGTCGGCCGCTTCACTTCGCCCGACACGATGCTGAGCCAGGTGAAGCGAGGGGTGCTGGATCTGGTCGGCGCAGCGCGGCCGTCGATTGCTGACCCGTTCATTCCGAACAAGATCAACGAGGGCCGGGTCGATGACATCCGCGAATGCATCGGCTGCAATATCTGCGCCTCAGGCGAGCTGTCTTATGCACCGATGCGCTGCACTCAGAACCCCACGGTGATGGACGAGTACCGGCGCGGCTGGCATCCGGAGCGGGTGGAGCCAAAGGGCTCGGACGACAGCATTCTGATCGTTGGCGGTGGCCCTGCCGGGCTTGAGTGCGCCAATGTGCTCTCCAAGCGCGGCTATGAGGTGACGGTGGCCGATGCCCGCGCCGAACTGGGCGGGCGGGTCAAGCGCGAGGCCGGCTTGCCGGGGCTGTCGGAGTGGATCCGGGTGGCGGACTACCGGCTTTATGCGCTGCAGCAGCTTGGGAATGTCAGTCTCTACACGGAATCGCCGCTGACAGCGGAGGATATTCTGGACTTCGGAATGGAGTATGTCGTTCTGGCCACCGGCGCCAAGTGGCGCCGCGACGGGGTCGGGCGTTGGAACCAAACGCCGGTGCTGCGCGGGGATGAGGTGAATGTGCTGACACCGGATGATCTCTTGGACGGGGCAGGGGTCTCGGGACCGGTGGTGATCTATGACGAGGACGGTGCCTATATGGGCAACGTGCTGGCGGAAAAGCTGGTGAAGGAGGGGCACCAGGTCACCTATGTCACCCCGGCCAACGAGGTCGCGCCCTACCTGGCGCTGACCATGGAGCAGCACAAGGTGATTGCCCGGCTGATGCAGCTGGGGGTGCGGATCGAACGGCTGAAGATGCTGGAGAGTGTCTCCGAGGGATCGGTCAAGCTGGCCTGCGTTCACGGCGGCGAAGGGCTGGAACTGCCTTTGGGCACCATTGTGCTGCTGACGTCAAAGCTGCCTGAAGACACGGTTTATCAGGAACTGATAGCCCGCGAAGCGGAATGGGCCGATGCGGGGATCAAATCGGTATCGCAGATCGGCGATTGCGTTGCCCCCAGCATCATTGCGGCGGCGGTGCATTCCGGCAGCAAATGGGCGCGGGATCTGGACCAGGACGAGGTGCCGGTGCCGCCCTATCTGCCGATGCCGGTCAATCCGGTCTAAAACACGAAAAGAAGGACCGGAGCTGGAAAGCTCCGGTCCTCTTTACCTAGGGACCGGGGTTCAAAGGCTGCCAAAGGCTCGGTCGAGGCCGTCGTGCACGTGGTCAACATCCTCCAGCGACAGGCACATCGGCGGCACCATGCGCAGGCAGGACTGATAGGCGCCGGACTTCGACAGGATGATCCCGCTTTCGCGCGTCGCCTCGAACACTGCGGCGGTGGTTTGCGGGTCGGGCTCCTTGGTCTTGCGGTCCTTGACCATCTCAATCGCCAGCATCAGACCGCGGCCGCGCACATCGCCGATTGCCGGGTACTTCTCTTTCAGCGCATGCAGACGTTCCAGAAGCGCGGCACCAACGGTGCGGGCGTTCTCCTGAACGTTGTCTTCTTTCAAAACCTGCAGCACGGCACGGCCGGCGGCGCAGGAGGTCGGGTTGGCGCCATAGGTGTGGAACATAAACTTCTCGGCCATCGGAGCGGCGATTTCCTTGCGAGCCACCACGGCGCCCAGCGGGAAACCGTTGCCGATGCCTTTGGCCATCACCACGATGTCGGGGATAACGCCATCGGCCTCGAACCCCCACATGTGGTCGCCGGTGCGCCCGAATCCGGCCTGCACCTCATCGGCGATCAGCAGCCCGCCCGCAGCGCGCACCCGCTCGGCGGCGCCGGTCATGTAGCCCTTAGGCATTTCAACGATGCCTCCGTAGCCCTGCACGCTTTCGATGAACATGCCCGCAACCCGGCCGGAAGTGGCGGTGTGGATGGTGCGCTCGATCTCATCGAGATAAGGCTGGGCCCCTGCCTTCTCGCCAAAGATGCCGCGGTACTGGTGCGGCTCGGCGACAAAGGCGACGTTGCCGGGCATGCCGGGATGGCGCCAGCCGGAGATGCCGGTGATCGACTGCGCCGCTGCCGTGGGACCGTGATAGGCCGAGCGCAGCGCCAGCAGGTCCAGGTTGCCGGTGTAGCTGCGCGCCATGGTCATGGCGAGGTCAACCGCCTCAGACCCCGAGTTGGTGAAATGCACAACCCATTCAATATCGCCGTTCGGGTTCGGCATGGTGGCCGCCAGTTCCTCGGCAAAATGGGCGGGCACCGGGTGATAGAACATGGTGGTGCAATGGGTCAGCTCCTGCGCCTGCTCCATCGCCGCGGCAACCACCTTGGGGTGGCTGTGGCCGACTGAGATACAGACATTCATGCCCAGAAGGTCGGTGTATTTGCGCCCCTCCACATCCCACAGGTACTGCATCGAGCCCTTCTTGAAGACCATCGGGGCCTTGAAGGGGATGAATTTGCGCTGGCTTGCGGCGTAGTAATTGTCGCGCCGTTCGGCGGTCTCATTCAGGGTCCAATCCGTGTGCAGGGTCATGTCTTTCCTCCCTCGATCTCCTTGGTGCGGCGGGCGACGAAGTCGTCCAGCGCGTCGCGTGTTGCGATGTCCATTGTTGGTTGCTGATAGTCGTTGAGCAGCTGCTTCACCCGGGCGCTGGCACGTTCGTGCTGCCATAGCGCGCCCTCGGCGTTCCACTGCTCGTAAGTGCCGTTGTCGGACATATCGCCCATCCAAAAGGCGGTCTGGTAATTGTCCTGGGTGTGCTGGGCGCCCAGGAAATGGCCGCCCGGCTCTACCTCGAAAAATGCGTCCATCGCCTGTGCCGCTTCCGAGAAATCAACGCCCTTGATAAAGCGCTGCATGGCCGAGCAGCGGTCGGCGTCCATCACGATCTTCTCGTAGCCGGTGGTCAAGAGCCCCTCCAGGCAGCCGGTGGCATGGATGATGAAATTGACGCCGGCCAGCACCGCGCCCATCAGCTGCGCCTGGCTTTCGTAACCGGCCTGTGCGTCCGGCACCTTGGCCGCGGTCAGCCCGCCGACTGAGTGGAAAGGCAGGCCGAGCCGGTCCGCCAGCGTCTTGGCGCACATCTGGAACTGGGTGCCTTCGGGCGTGCCGAATGTCGGCGCGCCGGTCTTGAGGCTGATCGGCGAGAAGAAGGTGCCAAAGGCCGCGGGTGCGCCGGGGCGGATCAACTGGATCAGCGCGACAGAGGCCATCACCTCGGCCAGAACTTGCGCCAGGGTAGCCGCGACCGAAACCGGTGACATCGCACCACCCAGAACAAACGGCGAGACCACAGTGCATTGCCCGGCCTGGGCATATTCCTTCAAGGCCCAGAGCATGGTTTCGTCCATCACCAGCGGCGCGTTGGTGTTGACCACGGAATAGAGCACGCAGTTTTTGTCGACGAACTCCCGTCCCATGGCGATGCGGCACATGTCGATAGTGTCGCGGGCGCGTTCCGGGGCGGTGACGGCGCCCATGAAGGGCTTGTCGTTCATCGTCAGGTGCGTGTGCGCCATATGCAGGTGGCGCAGTTCGACCGGCACATCGACGGGTTCCACCACCACCCCGCCGGAGTGGTTCACCGCGCCAAGGCTGTAGTGCAGTTTGGTGATGTTCTTGAAATCCTCAAGCGTGGCGTAGCGGCGGCCCTTTTCCATGTCGTGCACGAAAGGCGGGCCGAAGCTCGGGGCATAGACCTGCGCATCGCCGCCGATCTGCACCGAACGGGCCGGGTTGCGGGCGTGCTGGGTAAAAACGCTGGGCGCCGTCTTGATCTTCTCGCGGCACCAGCCGGGATCGAACCGCACCCGCTCACCGTCCACCCTCGCGCCGTGCTTCTTGAACAGCTCCAGCGTTTCCGGGTCGCCGCGGAAGTCCATACCGATCTCATCCAGGATCCGGTCGGCGTTGCCCTCGATGATGGCGACGGCTTCGTCGCTGATCAGGCTGACCAGCCCGGTCTGCCGGATCGTATATGGCGCCGCCAGCGTGCTTTGCGCGGTGCGGGCAGCCATGCGCTCTTGCCGTCCAGCGCGGCGGGTGGATGTGCGGGCCATGCAGGGCCTCCGTTGCGGTCACGTCTTGTATCAGACATGGCAAGGATTTTGCGGCCGGCACAGCAAAACCACGCAACATTAGCTGCATTAATGATGCGGATTAGGAAGGGTAGATAACGCTGCCCGCCGCCTGCGGCATCAGCCGTTCAAAGCTCTGCCGCATCAGGCGGCCGCTTTCCTGCGCAACTTTGGCCGGGATATCCCCCAGCTGCCCGGCGCGCGAAATTGCCACGATGGAGCGTTTGAACCCGGCAAAGGGCAGCGGCGCGATGCGCAGCGCCATGCCTTCGGCAATTGCGTCGATCAGCAGCGAGGGCGTCAGGATGGCAAAGCATTTTCCGGTGATGACGCCCGCGACAACCATCGAGGCCCGGTCTGCCTCCATCGACCGCGGCAGGTCCAGGCGGCAGCGCTGCAGGTGCTGGTCGGTGCGCCGCCCGACCGGTGCGTCGGCGCTGAACCGGACCATGGACAGGCGTTCGCTGATGGCGTGAATGTCATTGGTGGGGCCGTCGTAATTACTTGGCAGAACGAGGAAAAACGGTTCTTCCAGGATCGGGGTGCAATCATAATCCGTAAGATCAAACTGCGGGTCCGAGGTGATGGCGATGTCGATGCTGCGGGCATTCAGCGCCGCCTGATGATCTGTTGCCAGTCCGGCCGAGAGGCTCAGCTCCGGGATGCCCAGCCCGCTGCGCACCATGTCCAGCAGGCCGGGGGTGAGGGTGGTGGCAATGGAGGCCAGCAAGGCCACCCGCAGGATCGGCATTGAGCTTGATTGCAGGTAGCGCAGCTCGGAGCGCAGATCCTCCACTTCGCTAAGGATCCGGAAGGCACGGCGGCGCAGGATTTCGCCTGCGTGGGTCAGCTCCAGCGGGCGGCGGGAGCGGTTGAACAGTGGCGCATCCAGTGCCCATTCCAGCTTTTTCAGCTGCTGGGAGACCGCGGACTGGGTCATCCCCAGCGTCGCCGCCGCCGCGGTGACATGGCGGGAATCGGCCACGGCCATGAACACCTCCAGCGCGCGCAGCAGGTTAACATCCGATTCCGCCTGCGTTTTCTTCATTATTTCTGACTTTCATTAGTCTTTCTAATTGTCGGAGCAAATTCTTGTGCTGCACCCGCGCACAAGTCAATCCTGCGTCAAACATCGAAGGGGCCGTGCATGGCGCAGATCATCATCATTGGCGGCGGGGCGATCGGGTTGGGGCTGGCCTATCATCTGGCCGGGCGGGCCGAGGTCACGGTGCTGGAGCGCAACCAGCTGACCAGCGGCACCAGCTGGCATGCGGCGGGTATCGTCGGGCCGCTGCGGGCGACGCCGAACATGACCGAGCTGGCGATGTATGCGGGAAAGCTGTTTCCGACGCTGGAGGAAGAGGCAGGCCTGTCGACCGGCTACCGCCAGACCGGCGGCTACTGGATCGCCCGTGAAGAGGTCCGGATGGATGAGCTGCACCGGATCGCTGCGCTGGGGCGGCATTTTGGGCTGACGCCCTCCATCGTCGGGCCAGACGGGATCGACGTGCCCGGACTGAACCTGCAAGGGGTCGTGGGCGCCCTGCGGGTCGAGGAAGACGCCAATGTGAACCCGGTCGACCTGTGCATGGCCTATGCCAAGGCCTCCCGCGCCAAGGGGGCGATGATCCGCGAAGGTGTGCAGGTCGAGGCGCTGCTGGTGGAGAATGGCACTTGCAAGGGCGTGCGCCTGGCGGATGGGACGGAGCTGCTGGCAGATCAGGTGGCGCTGTGTGCCGGGGCCTGGTCGAAACGCCTGGCCGATGCTGCCGGGGTGGCGCTGCCTTTGCAGGCAGTGGAGCACATGTATGTGGTGACCGAGGCGATGCAGGGTCTGCCCAATCCCTATCCGGTGCTGCGCGACCTGGACCGCGGCATCTATGTGAAGGGCGACGCGGGCAAGCTGGTTTTCGGCGGCTTTGAACCGCAGGCCAAGGTCTGGGATGCCTACGGCCCCGAAGGCGACCGCCCGTTCCTGGAAATGCCCGAGGATTGGGATCAGTTCATGCCCTTCATGGAGGCGGCGCTGGCGCTGGTGCCGGGGCTGGAGAGCGCTGGCATACAGCATTTCATGAACGGGCCTGAGAGCTTCACTGCCGACACAAGGCCCTTGATCGGTCAGACGCCGGAGGTGGACGGGCTTTATGTGGCGGCGGGGATGAATTCGGTTGGGGTGATGTCCTCGGCCGGCGTGGGCCGGGTGCTGGCGGATTGGATGCTGGCAGGCGAGCCGCCGATGGACCTGTGGGAAGTGGAAATCGCCCGTGTTGACCCGTTGGCCGCCGGGCAGGCTCATATCGAAACCCGGATGGAAGAGGCGGTCAGCGATGCTTTTGCCCTGCATTGGCCTTTCAAACAGCCAAAGGCGGGCCGGGGGCTGCGCAAGTCGGCTTTGCATGACCGCTGGGCCGAGGCAGGGGCGCATTTCGGTCTGACCGCAGGCTGGGAGCGCGGGCTGTGGTACGCGCAGGACGTCCGCGAGCGCAGCCTGCCCTACTCGGTCGGCGATCAGCCCTGGTACCCGATTGCCTGCCGCGAGGCAGCGGTGATGGATGCGGGCGCGGTGATGCTCGACCTCTCCCCATTCGGCAAGTTTGATGTGCAGGGCCCCAAGGCCGTCGCACTGATGCAGTATCTGGCCGCGGGCGACGTGGACGTGGAGCCGGGCCGGGCGGTCTATACGCCGATGCTGAACGCCAAGGGCGGGATCGAGGCGGATGTGACCATCACCCGCCTGGCAAAGGATCGTTTCCGGGTGACGTCCGGGGCGGCAACCCGGCGCAAGGACCTGGCTTGGCTGCGCCGCCATGCGGTCGGCCGCGATGTGCAGGTTACGGATGTAACCGAAGAAGAATGTGTGATCGGCGTCATGGGCGCCGGCGCGCGGGCGGTGCTGGAGGGGTTAAGCTCTGATGATTGGTGGGCTTTTCCTTTCTCCACCGCCCGCGATGCAACGGTTGCCGGGCAGGCGCTGCGGGCCACACGGGTGAGCTTTGTTGGCGAGCTCGGCTGGGAGCTGTCGGTGCCGGCGATCTCCGCAGGCACGGTGTTCGACGCGCTGAAAGAAGCCGGGGTGCGGCCGATGGGCCATTTCGCGCTGGAGGCCTGCCGGATCGAAAAGGGTTTCCGCGCCTGGGGCCATGACCTGGGGCCGGAGATAACACCGCTTGAGGCCGGGCTGGGCTTCACCGTTGCTTGGGATACGGATTTCTTTGGCAAAGACGCTTTGGTAACCCAGAAAGCAAACGGCCTAAGCCACCGGATGGTCTTGTTCAACCTGCCCGGCCATCCGTTGGTGCTGCATGACGAGCCGGTTCTGGAAGAGGGCCGCGTCGTGGGCTTCACCACCTCCGGCGGTCGCGGCGCGCGCACTGGCCTCACCCTGGCGTTGGCGCTGGTGGAGATGCAGCCAGGCGAGACCCTGGCACAGACTTGCGCGCGGCAGTTTGAAATCGAAATCGCAGGGCAGTGCTACGCCGCCGAGGCGCTGCGGCGCCCGCCCTTTGACCCCTCTGGCGAACGGATGAAAGCATGACCACCACAAACGCAAATGTCCTGATCATTGGCGGCGGCGCCATGGGGGTGTCACTGATGTACCACCTGGCCAAGGCTGGCTGGACCGATGTGGTGCTGACGGAAAAGAACGACCTCACCCACGGCTCCACCTGGCATGCGGCTGGCCTGTGCACCCATTTCGCCCATAACCCGACCATCCAAGAGCTGCGGGCAACCTCTGTAAGGCTGTACCGGGATATCCTGCCGGAGGAGACCGGCGATACATGCGGCTTCCACCGCTCGGGCGCGATGCGGATCACCTCGAACCCAGACCGGATGGATGAGTTTGCCCATGTGGCGGGGCTCAGCCGCTTTACCGGCTATGACCTGCAGATGCTGACGCCGGATGATGTTGAGCGGCTGCACCCGCTGGCCCGCACCGAAGGCATCCTTGGAGGGATCTACGAGCCGGACGACGGCCATGTGGACCCCTCGCTGGCGACCAATGCGATGGCCAAGGCGGCGCGGGCCAATGGCGCCACGATCCTGCGCTACAACCCGGTGTCGTCGATCCGGCGCGAAGACGGCGTTTGGGTGGTGGAGACCGAGAAGACAACCATCCGCGCGCGTCACCTGGTCAATGCGGCCGGCACCTGGGGTTGGGAAGTGGGGCATATGATGGGGCTCAACATCCCCTCGGTGCCGGTGCTGCACCAGTATCTGGTGACCGACACTGTGCCTGCGGTGGCGGACCGCATCGCCAAGGGCCTGCCCGAACTGCCGATGATCCGCGATCCGGAGGAAAGCTGGTACGTGCGCCAGGAGCGCGACGGGCTGATCCTTGGGCCTTACGAGAAAGACGCTCAGCCTTGGTCGATCGACGGCTGCCCGCCGGACTTTGGCGCCGACCTGATGCCGCCGGATCTGGACCGGGTCGAGCACATCATCATGGCCGCGATGGAGCGCATCCCGGCTCTGGAAACCGGCGGGGTGAAATCGGTGGTGAACGGCCCGATCACCTTTACCCCGGATGCCAACCCGCTGATCGGCCCGGCACATGGGCTGGAGAATGCCTGGCTGCTGACCGGCTCGTCGATGGGGGTGATGGAGGGCGGCGGCGCGGGCTGGTTTCTGGCCCATTGGATGACGCACGGCGCGCCGCCAATGGATGCGCTGGCAGTGGACAGCCGCCGCTTCGGCAGCTGGGCCGACCGTGATTACCGGGTGGAGAAAGCCATCGAATGCTTTGGCCTGCAGTTTGGCGTGCATTACCCGCATGAGGAACGTCCCGCGGCCCGCGGCAAACGGCTATCGCCGATCCATGATCTGATGGTGGAGCGCGGCGCGGTAATGGGCGCGGCTTATGGCTGGGAACGGCCGAATTGGTTTTCGGACAAGCCGGGCGACGAGGCAGTGCCCAGTTTCCGCCGCTCCAACTGGTTTGAACCGGTGGCGCAGGAATGCCGGACCGTGACTGAATCCGTGGGCCTGGCGGATATGTCGGTGTTCTCGAAATTCGACGTGACTGGCCCGGGTGCGCGCGCTTTTGTCGACTCGATCGGCGCCAATCGTACACCCAGGGCAGGGCGGATCGGCCTGACCCACGCTTTGACCCCGGCCGGCGGGACGCAATCCGAGTTCACGGTCTCGGTTCTGGCCGAAGATCATATCTACCTGACCTGCGCAGCCGCTGCCGAGGAAATGGACGGGGATCTGCTGCGGGCGCGCTCCGAGGGGTTCGACATAACAATCACCCGGGTGACCGAAGACTTTGGTGTGCTGGGGCTGATGGGCCCGAAATCGCGCGATGTGCTGGCCGGTTTGACTGACGCAGACCTTGGCGAAGGTTTCCCCTGGCTGTCCGTGCGCGAGATCACAGTTTCCGGTATTCCGGTGCGCGCTCTGCGGGTGTCTTATGTTGGCGAGCTGGGCTGGGAACTTCATGTCGCAGCAAGCCGGATGCAAGACCTGTTCCTGGCGCTGGAGGCCGCAGGCAAACCGCACGGGCTGGGCTTCTTTGGCGCCTATGCGATGAATGCGATGCGGCTGGAGAAGGGTTACCGCGCCTGGGGCGCTGATTTCACCACCGAGCGCACTCCGGCCGAGACCGGCGCGGACTTCATGATCAAGATGGATCATGCGTTCACAGGCAAGGAAGCGCTGGCGCAGCGGATGGAGGCGGACGACCGCTGGGACATGGTGTTGCTGGAGGTCGAGGCCAAGGATGTGGATCCCTATTATGCCCATGGCGTGCTGCAGGGTGATCGGGTGGTGGGCATTGTAACCTCAGCCGCACATGGCCACCGAACCGGCAAGACACTGGCGCTGGCCTATCTGCGCGACCGCAGCGCCCGCGAGGGGCTGACGGTGGAATTGCTGGGAGAACGCTTGCCTGCGCGGGTGCTGGAAAAGCCGCCATTTGACCCGGAGAACAGCCGGTTGAAAGGATAAATCCAGCCTGGTCTGGCGGCTGGCCTCCTGACGGGGTAAAGGTGGGGCTCCCTGATATATGAACTGATCGGAGTCCTGCTTGACCGACACAGAAAAGGCCTATGAGGCGTTGGAAGCCATGGTTGTCATCGGCCAGTTGGCCCCCGGCAGCCTGCATACCGAACGCGAGTTGGGGGAGATGCTGCAGTTGGGCCGCACTCCGGTGCGCGAGGCGTTGCAGAAGCTGGCGCATGAGGGGCTGGTGGAGATCCAATCGCGCCGCGGCATCTTTGTGCCGCCGGTCAGTGCCGAGGATCAGCAGAAGCTGCTCAGGGTGCGCCGGGCGGTTGAGGCGCTTTGTGTCGAGTCCGCCTGCGAGAATGCCACCGAGGCACAGCGCCAAGCGATGGCTGCGCTGGCCGCCGCAATGCCGGAAGCTGCGCAGAATGTCGGCAACCGAACCGATTTCCTGGCCAGTCTGCGCGCGGCCCATCTGGCCCTGACAGACGCCGCCGAGAATCCGTTCCTGTTACGCGCCATGCGCCCGGTGCAGGGGCTGTCGCGGCGGTTCTGGTTTTTTCACGCCACCTTTGAGGATTACCAGAAGGCCGCTGCGCTGCATGCCGCGGTGCTTGAGGCGGTGAGCCGCGGCGACAAGGCCGCGGCAGGCGCGGCCTCGCATGCGTTGATCGACTATCTGGAAGGCTTCACCCAGGCCACACGCGGCCTGCGTCCGGCGGCGGGGTAGGGTTAGGGACGGAAGGCCTCGATCCGCTCCCAGTCGATGCGCATGCCAAGGCCCGGCGCTTCGGGCACCGGCAGGTGGCCGTCCGCGTCAAAACGGATGTCCTCGCGGGTCACCGCCCACCGCAGCGGTGAGTTCGAGGTGGAGAACTCGGCCATCTCCAGCGGATCGCGGCTGGCCAGCACATGCAGGTTTGCGGCCAGCGTCAGGTTGGAGTTCCAGCCATGCGGCGCGATCCTTGTGCAGCCATTGCGCGCCGCCATTGCCTGCAGCTTGACCAGCCCGGTCAGCCCGCCGATGTGCGACAGGTCGGGTTGGGCGATGTCGACAATGCCGGCTTCAAAGAATGGCCGCCACTCCAGCGGCGCGGTGAGGCCCAGATCACCCACCCCCACCGGCAATCCGCAGCCCTTGAGTAGCGCGTGACCGTCGATGTCATCCAGCGGTAAGGGCGCCTCCAGCCAGTGGATGCCGCAATCATGCAGCACCGGCAGCATCCGGTTCACGTCCTCGACCGTGTCAAAGGCGGTGATGGCGTCGACCATCAGCGGGAAATCCTTGCCCAGATGGTCCCGGGCGGTGCGGATCAGCAGCTCGGCCAGCGCCGGGTCCTCGTGCCAGAATCGGTCGGCAGCGATCTTGATGCCAACAGGGTTATAGGCGGCAACCGCGCGGTCCAGCTTGCGCCGTGCGTCATCTGGGCAGCGGCCGAGCGGGTAGATGGTGACATAGCCGGGCACCCGGCTGTGCTTGCGCCCGCCCAGCAGTTCGGAGACGGATTTGCCCTCGGCCTTGCCCTTCAGATCCCAGAGCGCGATGTCGATGCCGGAGATCGCATGCATCACCAGCCCGCGGCGGCCGATGAAGCTGGTCTGCTCCAGCATGTCCTGCCAGCGGGCTTCAATATCCGAGGCGTCCTTGCCGATCAGGATTTCGCGCAGGCCCCGCTGCAGCGGCGAGCGGGTCGGGGCGGAGATGATCGCGTTGGCGATCGAGGGGATGGTGTCGATTTCGGCAATGCCCATCAGCCCGTCATCGGTGCTGATCCGGATCAGGCAGGTGGAATAGGCCGTGTCATGCGCGTCCTGGCCGTCGGGCTTGGCCGCGTAAAGTTCGATGACGCCGATGTCGGTGATGCGCATGGGGGTATCTTTCGAAAAGGTCGCGGGCGGTCCGAAGGCCGCCCGGTTATCTTAGCTCATTCGGCCGGCTGAACGGCTTTTTGCGCTGCAGCCTGCGCCTGAGGCGCGGTGCCCTTCAGGTCGCGGATGAAGCTCAGCACCATCACCAGCAAGAGAACGATCATCGGCAGCGCGGTAATAACCGAGGCGCTTTGCACCGACTTCAGGCCGCCGACAAACATCAGCGCCATCGGCAAGAGCGCCACTGCAAAGGCCCAGAACAGGCGGTTCCAGCGCGCCGGGTGCTGATCCTCTTCCAGGTTCTGGCTGGTCACCGCGGCCAGGGTGTATGAGGCGGAGTCGAAGGTGGTGGCCAGGTAAACCAGCGCCACAATGCAGAAGACAGCAACCATCACGCCGGAGAGCGGCAGGGTGGCGATCACGTTGATGATGGTCGCCGGGCCGCCGTTTTCGCCGAGCGATTTGGTAACGTCATAGGCGCCGGTCAGCTCCAGATCCATCGCGTAGTTGCCGAGGATGGCAAAGTAGACCGCGCAGCCCGCGGTGCCGAAGAACAGCATGCCGCCGATCAGCCCGCGGATCGTGCGCCCGCGCGAAATCTTGGCCACGAACAGCCCCATGAACGGGGCATAGACGATCCACCAGGCCCAGTAGAAGATGGTCCAGCCCTCGGGGAAGCCCGACTGGGTGACCGGGTCGGTCCAGGTGTTGAGGCGGACAAAGTTCTGCAGCATCAGGCCGATGGCATTGGTGCCGGTCTTGATCATGAAGGCGGTGGGGCCGACGATCAGCACAAAGGCCAAGAGCGCCAGGGCCAGGCCGGTGTTGAGGTTGGACAGGAGCTTGATGCCCTTTTCCAGGCCGGACCAGACGCTTACCGCAAAGATCGCGGTGCAGGCCAGGAGCACGGTCAGTTTCAGGCCGAAGCTGTCCTCGATCCCGGTCAGATGGGTGACGCCGGCCGCGATCAATGGGGTGCCGAGGCCTAGCGAGGTGCCCGCCGCGCCCAAGAGGCCGAACATGAAGATGATATCGATCAGCTTGCCCAGCGGGCCGTCGACCAGACCGCCCAGGAAGCCGCGGCACACCTCGGAGATCTTCAGCACGTGGATGCCGCGCACATAATAGCTGTAAGCGATGATCACGGTGGGCACCGCATAGAAGGCCCAGGCGGTCACGCCCCAGTGGAAGATGCCGTACATTGCCGCCCATTCGGCGGCGCGTTCGCTGCGGGCCTCGATGCCCAGCGGGGGCGAGTTGTAGTAGTAGTTCCACTCGATCACCGACCAGTAGAGGATGCCGGAGGCGATACCTGCGCAGAACAGCATCGCTGCCCAACTGAAGGTCGAGAAATCGGGGGTGTGCTCGCCCAGGCGGGTGCGGCCGTGCTGGCCGAACGCCAGCCAGCTCAGGAACACCAGCGAACCAAGTCCGGCCCACAGGTAGGTCACGCCAAAGGTCTTGGTCATGAAGTTGAACAGATCGCCCAGCACGGCGCCGCTGGCGTCGGGCCAGAGGATCAGCGGAACGCAGATTGCGAACAGGGCTATGAACGTCGCCGCAAAGGTGATGCGGTCGAGCTTGGGGGTCGGCATAAGGTTTCTCCTCCCTAATGCGCGTTTCGGGGATGGGGGTAGAGGGCGCCGTTACAGGCGTGCGCCCTCCTGGTTCAGCAGGGTGCGGATGTCGGCGCCCTGAATGTCGCGGATGGCGATGTTTTCCTTGATGGAAAGGTCCGCAGCCAGCGCCGCGGCGTGGCCGTAACCGAAGCACTGTGCCGTCACCCGGGCCGAGGCCAGGGCCTCATGCTCAGCCGACAGGCAGCGGCCCGCCACGATGATGTTCTCGCCCTTCACCGGCACCAGGGTGCCATAGGGGATTTCGTAGGTATCATCGAACAGCCATTCGACCTTGGGCTTGGTGCCCGCGTGCAGCTCGATCGGCCAGGGCGAGCGGGCGATGGCGTCGGCGGATTTGGCGCGGCCCAGCACGTCGTCATTGGTCAGCGTGGCGATGCCGGTGACGGTGCGGGTCTGGCGGATGCCGATCTCGACGCCGGTGTCGTTCACGTAGCCCTCTTCGCAGCCGGGGATGTGGCGGCGCAGGAAGTCGGCGTATTCGCGCACCTGCAGGCGGGCGACCAGCTCGCCCTCGGAGTGATCCACCGGATTGGTCACATCGAGGTCGCGGCCGTCGAAACCGAGGATGCGGGTGGCGTTGACCATCAGCTCGCCGGGGCGGGTGGTCGGGAAAATCCAGATCTTCTTGCGCGGCAGGCGGGCACCTTCGGGGTCGGCAGCGATCAGCTGGTCGATCACCTTTTGCGGGCTGATGGTGTCTTCGCCCCAATATTCGCTGAAGCGGTCCACATCGATGCCGCCCATCCGGAAAATCATCGTCGGGTTCTGGATCGCGCCGTTGTTGCCCTTGGTGGTCTTAAAGCCTGCGCGGTGGATCACGTCGCCGTCGCCTGATGCATCGATGATCCGCTTGGCACGGACCTGCGCCAGGCCGGATTTCGAGTTGACGATGACGCCGCCAAAGGCATCGCCCTCCATCAGCACGCCAACGACTTGGGAGTGGTAGAGGATCTGTACGCCGGCCTCGCACAGGAAACCGTCGGCGACCTCGCGCCAGACCAGCGGGTCGTGGGTGACGGTGAAGGTCTTGCCATAGCGCTGCGGGCCGCTGACGCCATTGCGGCTCTCAAGCGCGGCGCGGAATTTCTCGGCCCAGCCGAAGATCACCTGTTCGGGCGCTGCCTTTTCGTTTTCTGTCGACAGGAACATGCCGCAGATGGTGCCCGAGAGACCCGCCACCGCGCCGCCGCCGCAGAAGCCGTAGCGCTCGATCAGCAGCACCGAGCGGCCCTTGCGGCCCAGGGTCTCGGCCGCGGCAACACCGGCCGCGCCGCCGCCGACCACAACAACGTCGACATCGGCAAACACCGGCAGGCCGCTTCCGGCCTGCTCAACATAGGTGCGCTGCCACTGGCTCTCAAACTCACTCATCGGGCTCTCCCTGGCTTGCATCCGGGGCCATTGGGCCCGCCGGACAGGTTGGATCAATTGGCGCATTAACTGATATATCTATTGATGGGCAAGATGTTTTGTCATAATTGGAAAGCGCGCCCCAGCGGCGCACCAGGTTCACCATGCCGCATGTGAGGGCGCGTAAATGACTGAAATGACAGAAGATCGTTTTGGCAGGATCGAGAGAATCCAGGTCTATGTCGTGAAGACCGGGATCCCGAAATTCTCCTGGTCGCCGACCATGCCGGCGCTGCTGACCACCAATACCATCGCCCGAATCACCACCTCGGACGGCTACGAGGGGGCAGGCGGCGTATTCTCCTGCACCGAGCATGATTTCGACCGCGCCGTGGCCGAGGGCATGCGGCCGCTGTTGAAGGGCCTCCTGGGCCGCCAGGCGCTGCGGCGCGAGGACATCTGGAAATGGATGCAGCTGCGCCGCCTGTCGATCCCCAACACCTCAATAGCCGGGCTGGACATCGCGATGTGGGATCTGGCCGCGAAACGCGCCGACATGCCGCTCTATATGTTCCTTGGCGGCGCCCGCGACCGGGTCAAGGCCTATGCTTCAATGCAGGTGTTCGACGGGCCGGAACCCTATGTCGATCACATCAGCGAGCTGCAGGAGCAGGGATTTTCCGCCTTCAAGTTCCACTACAAATGCGAGCCGGATGCCGACATCGAAATGATGCGCCGGGTGCATGAGGCACATGGCGGCAAAGGGCTCGACTTCATGTTCGACGCTGATGCCTACTACAGCCACAAGGGCGCGCTGAAAGTGGCCCGGGCGATGTATGAAATGGGCTATGTCTGGCTGGAGGCGCCGTTCCCGGATCACGATCTGGACGGCTACCGCGAGCTGCGCCGCCGTACAGAACTGCCGATCCTGCCGGGCGGCAATACCATCGTCGACCTGCCCAGCATCGCCCATGCCATGCGGCACGATTGCTGGGACGGGGTGCGTATCGATGCAACCACCGCAGGGGGCATCACGCCCTCGCGCAAGGTGATGGCGCTGGCCGAGGCCAACAACTTCAACGTCGAATTCCAAAGCTGGGGCTGCGCCCTGTCGATGGCCGCCAACATGCATCTGATGCTGGCGCATGATAACTGCGACTATTTCGAGATGCCGGTGCCATATGCCGATTTCCAGGTCGACGCGCTGGGACGGATCGAAGTGGACAGCGAAGGCTATGTGAATGCGTCCTCGCTGCCGGGTCTGGGGCTGGAAATCGACTGGGACGCGGTCGAGGACATGACAATTTTCAAGATCGATGTGCATGAGTGAACGGCACCAGGGAAGGCGGAGCTGACCAGCGGCTTCGCCTTATAAACATGGCAAAACACCGGAGACTGAAAGAGGAGCGTCATTCCTGCCGCAAACGTGCCTGATTAGGGGCGTGCAACCTGCTGATTTGGAACAGCCTGGCAGAGAGGAATGCGCATATGTCTGAACGGTTTGCCTATGTGAACGGCGAAATCCTGGCGGAAACAGAGGCCTCTGTCTCGATCCGGGACATGGGGCTGGTCTATGGCGACAGCGTGTTCGACACTGCGCGCACCTTTGGCGGCATACTGTTCAAACTCGCCGAGCATGTCGACCGGCTGCTGGACAGCCTTGCCTATGCGAGGATCGATGCCGGAATGAGCCGGGCGGAGTTCATTGATGCCACCGAGCGCCTGGTGGCGGCGAACCTGCCGATGCTGCGCGATGGTGAAGATTACTGGGTAACGATCCGTGTCACCAGCGGGTTGCAGAGCTTTGACGGAGAGCCTGCGCGCAATACCGGCGCCACGGTCGTGATCGACTGCATCCCGATCCCGCTGAGGGCGCGGGCGCCCTTCTTCAAACATGGTATAGAGGCGCGTATTGCAGAACGCTGCCGGATTGCGCCGCAGGCCATCTCGCCCAATGCCAAGACGAACAACTACCTCAACATGATCCTGGCGCAGAAGGAAATTTCGGCTGCCTATCCCGGCGCCTGGGCGCTGATGCCCGACCAGAATGGCAACCTGGCCGAAGGCGCAGGGTGCAATTTCTTTGTGGTCAAGGATGGCGAGGTGATGACACCGGCAACCGAATTCGTGCTGGCCGGCGTCAGCCGCCAGGTGGTGAGTGATTTGTGCCGGGATCTGGGCATTCCTTTGCGCGAAACGGATCTGCCGCTGGAAACCGCCCTGCAGGCGCAGGAGGCGTTCTTTACCTCGACCAGCCTTTGCGCCTGCCCGGTGGCTTCGCTGAACGGACATGCATTTTCATCGGGTGTGCCCGGACCGGTCACGCAGCGCATCATGGACGGTTTCGCCCAAGTTGCCGGCATGGATTACGTTGCCCAGTACCTGAATTTCCTGTCGGATAGCGTGCCCGGTACCGGGCTGTAGAATCCCGGCCTGGCCGCCGCCGGGATGCGTGCATCTGGCTCGGTTTTGCAAAATCGCCGTAAAATTGCTATTATCAGTCCCGTTTTAATGGATTTGTTCGCAAACCTCTGCGGCAATTTCAAAGACTTGCCTTCCTCTTAGGCCTCTGGCCCAAGGCGCTGCCGCACATTCTGACAGCGGACAAGCCTGCGGTGCAACACCTGCCGGGAGAGAAGGAGCGTGCAATGGACAGCCTCCTGACGCTTTTGCCAATGCTGGTCAAAATGGCCATCGTGGTGGGCGTGCTGCTGCTGCTGCCGCTGCCGCTCACTTGGATGGAGCGCAAAATTGCCGCCCATATCCAGCAGCGCCCGGGGCCGATGCGGGTGGGATGGCACGGGCTGCTGCAGCCCTTGGCCGATGCGCTGAAGCTGCT
Organism: Leisingera sp. ANG-M1; assembly: GCF_000813745.1. Classification (GTDB taxonomy): domain Bacteria; phylum Pseudomonadota; class Alphaproteobacteria; order Rhodobacterales; family Rhodobacteraceae; genus Leisingera. The sequence goes on from NZ_JWLC01000019.1 coordinate 35,122, forward strand.
GACCAAAGAGGACCACATCCCGGCCGATGCCGACCGCCGCCTGTTTGCCATGGCGCCGGTGGTGGCGCTGGTGCCGCCGTTCCTGGTGTTCACCGCCATTCCCTTTGGCACGCCGGTGCAGCTGTTCGGGCAGGAGGTCACGCTGATGATCTCGGACATGAACGTGGGGCTTTTGTTCATCCTGGCGGTTTCCGGCATCGGCGTTTTCGGCACCATCCTGGCGGGCTGGTCGTCGAACAGTAAATACGCGGTGCTGGGCAGCCTGCGGTCAATCGCGCAGATGATCTCCTATGAAATCCCGATGGGGTTTTCGGTGATCGGCGTGGTGATGCTGGCACAGTCCATGAACCTGAGTCAGATCGTGGCGGCGCAGGAAGGCCTGTGGAATATCGTACTGCAGCCCATCGGCTTCTTCGTTTTCTTCGTGGCCGGTCTGGCCGAGGCGCAGCGCATCCCCTTTGACTTGCCCGAGGCCGAGGGCGACCTGGGCGCGGGTTATCACACCGAATACAGCGGCATCCGGTTTTCGCTGTTCATGCTGGCGGAATACCTGGTGGTGGTGATGCTGGCGGCGCTCAACGTACTCTTGTTCTTCGGCGGCTGGAACGGCGCGCCGCCGTTTGTGCCGGAGCCCGTGTGGTTCCTGCTGAAGGTTGGCTTCTTTGTCTGGGTGTTCATGTGGTTCCGCTTCACCTTCCCGCGCTACCGCTATGACCAGCTGATGACCATCGGATGGAAGGTGTTGCTGCCGCTCTCGCTGCTGAACATCCTGGTCAGCGGCCTGTGGATGCTGTGATCCGGAGAAAATGAAATGGCACGGACATCGGTGAAAAAATCAGGCTGGATCGGCAGGATCTTCTTTGCCGATCTGCTGGCTGGGCTGCGTTTGACCTTGCGCTATATGTTCTCGCACCCGGTCACCCACCGCTACCCGGACCACGAAAAATGGGTGCCGTACCCGCGCCACCGGGGCCATCACTTCATCAAGACCAACGAGGAGGGCGACGTGAACTGTGTGGCCTGCGAGCTGTGCTCGCAGATCTGCCCCTGCGATTGCATCACCGTCATTCCCTTTGAAAACGAGAAGGGCGACCGGCGCCCGCAGGTGTTCGATATCAACCTGGCACGCTGCCTTTACTGCGGGTTGTGCGAGGACGCCTGTCCGGCGGACGCAATCAAACTAGGTCAAGAATATGAGGTCGCCTGCGATGACCGGCCCAAGCTGGTGGTGCATCTGGAGGATCTGGTGGCCGCGCCGCGCAAGGCAGAGGACGGCGGCCAGCTGCGGCCTGCCCGTCTGCAGCCGGATGGAAGCGGGCGTTCGGTGGAAGCTGCAGGGGCGAAGTCGCAGGGCCAAGACTGGTGGCGGCACATCCGGAAGGGAAAGTAGATTTGGTTGCGGCGGGCGTCTTTTGAGACGGGCGCGGCCGCCGCAGTAAAGAGGGGGGCGCAAATGTATGTCAAAGCGGTGCTGGGGGCCAAGGGGTTTGAAACCTATACAGTGGCCCCGGACGACAGCGTTCTGACGGCGCTGCAGCTGTTCAATGACAAAAAGATCGGCTTTGCCGTGGTCAAAGGTGCGGGCGGCGAGCCGCTGGGCGGAGTTTCGGAACGGGAAATCTGCAAGGCGCTGGCCGACCCGGACAGCGCCGGGCGGCAGACGCCGGTGCGCGATGTGATGACCACCGAGGTGGTTACCTGCGCGCCGGATGACAACCTGATCAAGATCATGGCTTTGATGACCAAAAAGCGCAGCCGCCACATGCTTGTCTGCGATGCCGAAGGGCTGTGCGGCGTGATCAGCATCGGCGACGTGGTCAAGCATCGGCTCGACGAGATCATGCGCGAGGAAGAAGAGCTGCTGAAATACATCGACGGCACCGGCTATAGCGCCTGAAGACTGCGTGGGTGGGCAGACAGAAGAGCGGGAGATCACATACAGGGAGGGCATTGATGGAACAGGCATTTTTTCTGCTGCTTGCGGCGGTGGCGGTGACGGCGGCGCTGCTGGTTGTGCTGGCCCGCAACCCGATCCACAGCGCCCTGGCCCTGGTTGCCTGCTTAGTGCAGATCGCCGCGCTTTACGTGCTGCTGGGGGCGCCCTTTCTCGCCGTTATCCAGATTTTCGTTTATGTCGGCGCGGTCATGGTGTTGTTCCTGTTTGTCATCATGATGCTGGATGTGCGCAAAGAGGCGCAGGTGCGGTTCCTGCGCGGCCCGCTGCTGCCGGGGCTTGTTGTGCTCGCTGTGCTGGCGGGCGAGATGATTGCGCTGCTGCTGCACAGCACCCGGCTGCATGCGGTGATGGGGCCGGGGCAGCCGGTTCTGGAGCAGCCCTCGGTGGCGGATCTCAGCTTGTTGCTGTTCCAGGAGTATCTGCTGCCGTTTGAAGTTGCGTCGGTGATCCTGCTGGTGGCGCTGATCGGCGCGGTGGTGCTGGCGCGCGAAGACGGCGCAAGCGCTGCAAAGGCGGCGCGCAAGGAGCCGCGCGGGGCGGCGCGATGATCCCCACCTCCTGGTATCTGATCCTGGCCGCCGTGCTGTTTGTAATCGGCGGCGCCGGGGTTCTGCTGCGGCGCAATGTGCTGATTGTGCTGATGTCGCTGGAGCTGATGCTGAACAGCGTGACCATCAACCTGGTCGCCTTCGGCCATGTGCTGCAGGACCTGCGCGGCCAGATTATCGCGATCTTTGTCATTGCGATCACTGCTGCCGAGGTGGCGGTGGCATTGGGGATTCTGGTCGCGCTTTTGCGCAACAAGCATTCGCTGGAAGTGGATGAGCTGACTGTTTTGAAAGGGTGAACGGGTGGAGTTTCTGCTGATGATCCGGCCGCTTCTGGCCATTGCCGTCAGCCTGGCGGCCGCGGCGCTGATCCTGTGCCTGCACAAGCGCCCGGATGCCCGCGATACGGTCTCAGTTGTCGCGGCGCTGCTGAAATTCGCCGTTGTGATCTCGCTGGCGCCGCTGGTGCTGGCGGGCGGCACCCTGGAACTCACCCTGTTTGAAGTTCTGCCGGGTGTGGATTTTGCCTTTCGCGTGGATGCCCTGGGTATGGTGTTTGCCACCGTCTCCAGCCTGCTGTGGATCTTTGCCGCGCTCTATTCGATCGGCTATATGCGCAGCCTGAATGAACATGCGCAGACACGGTTCTTTGCCGCCTTTGCGGTGTCGCTGTCGGCCGCCGTTGGCGGCGCCTTTGCCGCCAACCTGTTCACCCTGGTGATCTTTTACGAGCTGCTGAGCCTGGTCACCTACCCGCTGGTCTACCACAAGGAGGACGGCGAGAGCTGGGGCGGCAGCCGCCGCTATGTCGTCTACCTGATCGGCGCCTCGAAATCCTTTCTGCTGGCGGCGCTGGCGCTGACCTATCAGCTGGCCGGAAGCCTGGAGTTCCTGCCGCAGGGGCTGCTGGCAGGCTCCGGCGCCGATGGCTGGCTGCTGAGCGCCGTCTATCTGTGTTACCTGGCAGGCTTCGCCAAGGCGGCGGTGATGCCGTTCCATGCCTGGCTGCCTGCAGCCATGGTGGCACCGACTCCTGTGAGCGCGCTGCTGCACGCGGTGGCGGTGGTGAAGATGGGCGTGTTCTGCATGCTGCGGGTGATCTTCCATGTGATGGGGGTGGATCTGATGGGCAGCCTGGGGCTGGGCATTGCCACCGCCTATCTGGTCTCCTTCACAATCGTGATGGCCTCGGTCTATGCGCTGACCCGCGACGATCTGAAGGCGCGGCTGGCCTACTCAACCGTCAGTCAGCTGTCCTACATCATTCTGGGCGCGGTGCTGCTGACGCCGATGGCGGCGGTGGGCGGCATTATCCATATCGCGGCGCATGCGTTTTCCAAGATCACGCTGTTTTTCTGCGCAGGCTCGATCTACTGCGCCTCGAAACGTCGCAATATCAGCGATCTGGCGGGCATCGGGCGGCGGCTGCCCTGGACCATGGCGGCGTTTTTTATCGGCTCTTTGGGGATGATCGGCATTCCGCCTTCGGGCGGCTTTGTCAGCAAATGGTATCTGGTGCTGGGCTCGGTCGAGGGGCGGGAGATGGTGTTTCTGACGGTGCTGCTTGCCAGTGCGCTTTTGAATGCTGCCTATTTCCTGCCGGTGACCTACACCGCGTTTTTCGAGCCGGAGAAGCCCGGCATCCCCGGCGCGGTGGCGCTGCAGGAGGTGCGGGAGATCCCGATGGTGGCGGTACCGCTGCTGCTGACGGCGGCGATGTCGCTGGCGCTGGGTTTGGCGCCCGGGTTCTTTGTTGAGCTGGCCCAGCTGGTGATGCGCGCGGCGGGGGTGTGAGGATGGGCTGGCTGGTGAATTTCTTCGGGCAGCGGCGTTACAAGAAGCTGCGCTGGCGGTTGCTGGTTGCGGCGCTGGCGCTGCTTCTGGCCGCTGATTTCATGGTGCCGCGCCATCACAGCGAACACTTCTGGGATGCGATCCCCGGCTGGGGCGCGGTGTTCGGCTTTGCCAGCTGCGTGGCCATCATCTTTGTCAGCAAGTTCATCGGCCACAGCGGCGGCATCATGCGGGACGAGGATTATTATGACTGAGTGGCTGCATCCTGCCCTGCTGATGCTGATAGGCGCCGCGCTGCTGCCGCTGGTGCGCGGCACCGGCCAGCGGATGCTGTCGCTGATCGTGCCGCTGCTGGTTCTCTACGCGGTGTCGCAAATGGCGCCGGGCACGTCCGGCGCCATTGCCTTTGCCGGGGTTGAGCTCGTGCTGTTTCAGGCGGACAAGCTGTCGCTGGTCTTTGCCTGGGTCTTTGCCATCATGTCGTTGATCGGCAATCTGTATGCCTGGCATATCGAGGGCACCGGCCAGCGGGTGGCGGGGTTCCTTTATGCCGGAAGCGCCTTTGGCGTGGTGTTTGCGGGCGACTGGCTGACGCTGCTTATCGGGTGGGAGGTGATGGCTTTTGCCTCGGCCTATCTGATCTTTGCCTCCCGCAACGCCAAAGCTGTGGCGGCGGGGTTCCGCTATCTGCTGGTGCATGTGGCGGGGGGCGTGCTGCTGTTCGGCGGCATTGTGCTGCATGGGATTGAGACCGGTTCCTGGCTGGTGGGGCCGTTGGAGCCAGGGCAGGGGGGGCTGGCCGGCTGGGCCTATTGGCTGATCCTGATCTCCTTCATGATCAACGCGGCGGTGCCGCCTTTGAATGCCTGGCTCACCGATGCCTACCCCGAGGCCACCGTGACCGGCGCGGTGTTCCTCAGCGCCTTTACCACCAAGACCGCGGTTTACGTGCTGATCCGCAATTACCCGGGGGCGGAGATCCTGGTGGGGTTTGGGGTGGCGATGGCGCTTTATGGCGTGGTCTTTGCGGTGCTGGAGAACAACTGCCGCCGCCTCCTTGCCTATCACATCGTCAGCCAGGTGGGATACATGGTGGCCGGCGTCGGCATCGGCACCGAGATGGCACTGAACGGGGCGGCCTCCCACGCGTTTGCCCATATCCTCTACAAGGGGTTGCTGTTCATGGGCGCGGGGGCGGTGATCCTGATGGCCGGGCGGCGCAAGCTGACCGAGCTGGGCGGGCTTTACCGCACCATGCCGCTCACTGTTGTGCTTTACATGATCGGGGCCTTTGCGATTTCGGCCTTTCCGCTGTTCAGCGGCTTTGTCAGCAAATCCATGGTGGTCTCGGCCGCGGCGGGCGATCACCGGGCCGCTGCGGCGCTGCTGCTGACGGTGGCATCATCCGGCACCTTCCTGCACACCGGGCTGAAGCTGCCTTATTATATGTTCTTCGGCAAGGATTGCGGCCTGCGCCCGCCCGAGCCGCCGCTGAACATGCTGCTGGCGATGGGGATTGCGGCGGCATTCTGCATTGGCATCGGGGTCTATCCGCAGGCGCTTTACGCTCTGCTGCCCTATCCGGTGGACTATGAGCCCTACACGGCTGTGCATGTGACCGAGAGCCTAGGGCTTTTGATGTTCACCCTCCTGGCCTTTGTGCTGCTGCTGAAGCATCTGGACCCTGAGGACACCATCAGCTTGGACACCGACTGGCTCTACCGGCGCGGGGCGCGGGGGTTCATGTGGGTCGCCAGGCATCCGGTGCTTGCCTGGGAGCAGAGGCTGATTACCCTAGGCGACGTCGCCGGGCTGCGGCTGATGCACCATCTGTCGCGGCTCAGCCTGCTGGCCGACATCCGGGTCGTGGATGCGCTGGTCAATGGCGTGGCGGCGAGCGCCCGGCGCGGCGGGCTTCTGATGCGGCGGCTGCAGACCGGCGTGGTGTCGCATTATGCCTTCTGGATCATTGCCGGGCTGATTGCCGGGTTGGCCTGGGCGGTTGCGGGGGCCTGGCTGGCGGCGGCGGAGGCCGCTGAACCTGATCCGGCGGACTGGATGCAACGGCAGGAAACGGTAGGTTCGCGCCCGGCCCCGGGGGTGGGCGCCTTGCCGCAGGATGCAAGGGCTGGGCCAAGCGCAACCCTCGCAGTGTTTCGTGATGTTGGAGCAATTCGCGCCCGCCCTGGAGGGCGGGGCCGGGCGCGAACCGGATCGCAAAGCGATCCGGGGGCAAAACGCCTCTCAGCCGGGACAGAAGCCAAGGCAGGTGCATCATGAGCGGGCTGCCGGTTCTTAGCATTTTGATCCTGCTGCCTGCTGCCGGCGCCTTGGCGGTGCCGTTCCTGCGCGGCAACGGCCTGGTGCGCAGGTTCACCTTGGGCGTGCTGTTTGCGGATTTCCTGCTGGCGGCAGCGATCCTGGCTGCCTTCGATCCTACCACCGCAGAGATGCAGTTCCGCGAGGCGCAGCTGTGGGTGCCGGCGCTGGATATGGGCTACCGGCTGGGGCTGGACGGCATCAGCGTCTGGTTTGTGCTGCTGACCACGCTCTTGGGCTGGATCTGCGTATTGGCCTCTTGGCGGGCTATCGCCGAGCGGGTCAAGGAGTTCATGACCTGCCTGCTGGCCATCCAGGCGATGATGGTGGGTGTGTTCTGCGCGCTCGATCTGGTGCTGTTCTACGTGCTGTGGGAGGTGATGCTGGTGCCGATGTATCTGATCATCGGCATCTGGGGCGGCGGCAACCGGATTTATGCCGCCTTCAAGTTCTTCCTCTACACGCTGGCGGGCAGCCTGCTGTTCCTGGTCGGGCTTCTGGCGCTGTATTTCGCGGGCGGCCGCACCTTTGACATGCTGGCGCTGATGGATGCTGAGTACCCCTTCCGCCTGCAGGTCTGGGTGTTCCTTGCCTTCCTGGTCGCCTTTGCGGTCAAGGTGCCGATGGTGCCGGTGCACACCTGGCTGCCGGACGCCCATGTGCAGGCGCCGACGGCAGGCAGCATCATCCTGGCGGGTGTGCTTTTGAAGATGGGCGCCTATGGCTTCCTGCGCTTTTCGCTGCCGATGCTGCCCGATGCGTCCCTGTATCTGGCGCCGCTGATGATCGCGCTGTCAGCCTCGGCAATTGTCTATGGCGGGCTTCTGGCGCTAGCGCAAACCGACATCAAGAAGCTGATCGCCTATTCCAGCGTCAGCCATATGGGCTTTGTCACCCTGGGTTTGTTCACCTTCCAGCAGAACGGCATGTCCGGCGCGGTGATCCAGATGTTCAACCACGGCATCACCACCGGCGCGCTGTTCCTGTTTGTCGGGCTGATCTACGAGCGCACCCACAGCCGCGAGATCGCCGCTTATGGCGGCATGATCAAGGCAGTGCCGATTTTCGGTGTCCTGTTTGCTGCCTTCCTGCTGGCCTCGATGGCGGTGCCCGGCACCAATGGGTTCATTGGTGAGATCCTGGTGCTGGCGGGCACTTTCGGGGTCAGCGGCTGGGCTGGAACCGCCGGGGTGCTGGGCGCGCTGATCGGCGCCGCCTATCTGCTCGGGCTCTACCGGCAAGTGCTGCTGGGGCCGGTGAAAATCCCTGCAGGCTCGGTGATGCAGGACCTGCGCCGCCGTGAGCTGGCCTGCGCGCTGCCGCTGCTTCTGTTCGTGTTCTGGTTCGGCCTCTACCCTAAGCCTTTCCTGGCCATACTGCAGCCATCGCTCGATCATCTGATGACGCAGATCACGCAATCGGATGAGGCTGCAACGGAGGGGCTGGCATGGAAATGACATCCGTCACCGCCTCGGTTCTGGCTTCCGGCCCCGAGATCATCATTATCCTTGGCGCCTGTGCGGTGCTGATGCTGTCGCTGCTGCCGGGTCCCGGCCCTGTCCGCTGGCTGGCGGGGCTGAGCCTGCTGATGATCGCTCTGGCCGCGGGGATGAGCTGGGGCCTCGCCGGTCACGCGCAAACGGTCTATTCCGGCATGTTCACGGTCGACCCGTTTTCGACCTTCCTCAAGATGGTGCTGTATCTGGGAACAGCGCTGACCATCCTGATGTCGGGCGGCTATCTGGCCACCGAACGGGTGGTGCGCGGCGAGTATTATGCGCTGCTGCTCTGCGCGCTCGCGGGCGCGATGATCATGGTATCCGGTACCGATCTGGTGATTATCTACGTCGGACTCGAGCTGCAGGCGCTGTCGGTTTATGTTCTGGTGGGGTTCCTGAAAACCCATGGCCGCTCCAACGAGGCGGCGTTGAAATATGTGATCCTGGGGGCGTTTTCCTCGGGCCTGCTGCTGTTTGGCCTGTCGCTGTTCTATGGCCTGGCAGGCACCACCCAGCTGCAAGAGCTGCAGATGGCGCTGGCCGCACAGGATATCTCCAGCCCGCTCTTGGTGCTGGCGGCGCTGTTCCTGGTGGCGGGTCTGTTGTTCAAACTTGGCGCGGTGCCTTTTCACATGTGGGTGCCGGATATTTACGAGGGCGCGCCCTCGCCGATCACCGGCTTCATGGCAGCTGTGGGCAAGGCCGCCGCATTTGCCGTGGTGCTGCGGGTCCTGATGCTGGATCTGACCGCGCTCAACCCGGTCTGGCACGCCGCCGTCGCGGCAGCGGCGGTGCTGACCCTGGGGCTGGGCAGCCTGGCGGCGCTGGTGCAGGAGAATATCAAGCGGATGCTGGCCTATTCCTCGGTTGCTCATGCCGGGTTCCTGTTGCTGGGGCTGCTTGCCGGAGGCCCCGGCGGACTGGCCAGCGTGATGCTGTATCTGTTGATCTTCACCTTCATGACGCTGGGCCTGTTTGCGGTGGTTGTGCTGCTGAACGAGGGGGCGGAGCGGGGCGAGCCGATCCAAGCCTTTGCAGGCCTGGCCCGGACTCATGCGCTGCTGGCCGCTTTGGCACTGGTATTCCTGTTTTCGCTGGCGGGCATCCCGCCGACCGGCGGCTTTTTTGCCAAGTTTTACGTTCTGATGGCGCTGATCGAGGCGGGCCATGCGGTGCTGGCGGTGATTGCAGTGCTGCTGAGCGCAGTGGCCGCGTGGTTCTATTTGCGGATCATCATGCTGATGTACACGCAGGCGCCTGCCGGCCCGGCGCGGATTGCGGTTTCCGGGCCGATGCGGCTGGTATTGTTTGCGGCGCTGGCGGGCACGCTGGCGACCGGCATCCTGCCGGCCTGGTTCCTGGGGTGGGCGCAGGCGGCAGCGGCGGCGGGATTTGGTTGAACGGGGGCTTTGGTGTATGCTTGCGGCGGAGAATGCTTCGCTGAAAAGCGTGCAAAGCTAACGGAAATCGCGGAGGGCAGCGCCTGGCCCTGGGTGGGCGTGAAGCGGCCTCCCGTGGGGAGGGTCGGGCGCTGCCCGGCCTATCGGCCGGGCGGTTCAGATACCATTTAAAGCGCCGTTTCAGGGAACCAGAAAAAAGGGAACAAACACGAAAGGGGAAACAGCATGCCTATCGACTTTCTGCCGGTGTTCCTGATGGTGGCGGTGGTCGTCGCGCTGTCGGTCTTTATCCTGACCCTGTCGCGGCTGATCCGGCCCGACAACCCGTACCCGGAGAAGAACCGCCCCTATGAATGCGGAGTCGACCACGTGGGCGAAGCCTCGGGCGGGCTATTCAAGGTCCAGTACTTCGTGATCGCCATCCTGTTTGTGGTCTTCGACGTCGAGACCATGTTCCTGTTCCCCTGGGCGGTGGTGCTGAGCGACCTGGGCCTGTTCGGCTATATCGAGATGTTTGTGTTCATAGCGCTGCTGCTGGTCGGCTTTGCCTATGCCTGGATCAAAGGAGCGCTGGAATGGGTGTCCTGAGCCACAGCATGCAGGACAGCGTGCTGTTCACAACCGCAGACGACATTATCAACTGGAGCCGCAAATCCTCGCTCTGGCCGCAGACCTTCGGCATTGCGTGCTGTGCGATCGAGATGATCTCGGCGGGCTGCGCGCGTTATGACCTGGACCGCTTCGGCGTGGTGTTCCGCCCCTCGCCGCGGCAGTCGGATGTGATGATCGTGGCCGGCACGGTGACCCGCAAGATGGCTCCGATTGTGCGGCGGCTTTACGACCAGATGGCCGAGCCGCGCTATGTCATCGCCATGGGCACATGCGCTATCTCCGGCGGCGTCTACAACACCTATGCGGTGGTGCAGGGGGTCGATTGCATCATCCCCGTCGATATCCATGTTGCCGGCTGCCCGCCGCGGCCTGAGGCGCTGCTGCACGGGTTCCTGCAGCTGCAGGAGAAGATCACCGGTTCACGGGTTTTGAGAGCTGAGCCGGACGCGCTGCCTTCGGCGGAAAGGGCGTGAGCATGACGGAGATCCCTCTGGGTTCTGCTTTGGAGCAGTTCAGCAATGTGCATTTGGATGAGACCGCGGCGGATATGCCCTGCCTGATGGTACCGCCTGCGGACCTGCTGGCGCTGTGTCAGTTCCTTCGCGGCGAAGCGGCGCTGCAGTTCAATTTCCTATCGGACATTTGCGGGGTGGATTTCCATCCTGAAGCCCCACGCTTCCAGCTAGTTTATCATCTGGTGTCGATCCCGAACCACTGGCGGCTGCGGCTGAAATGCTGGCTTGGCGATCCGCCGGTTGCCCCTACTGTCACCAGCGTATGGACCACCGCCAACTGGCACGAGCGCGAGGCCTACGACATGTATGGCATCCATTTCGACGGCCACCCGGACCTGCGCCGCCTGTATATGTGGGACGAATTCGACGGCTACCCGATGCGCCGCGACTTCCCCTTGCGCGGCTACAAAGATCACATGAACCCGCTGGGCGTTGAGCGGAGGAGAAACGGGGGCGGCGCATGACCGAAGTCACCACCCTGCAGGAAGTCCCGACCGATACCGGCATGGCCCGCGAAGTGCTGATGAACCTCGGGCCGCAGCACCCCAGCACCCATGGCGTCTTGCGGCTGCTGCTGCAGATGGACGGCGAGATCGTCGAGCGGATCGAACCGCATATCGGCCTGTTGCACCGGGGCACTGAAAAGCTGTTTGAAAGCTTCACCTACACCCAGATCTTTCCGCTTACGGACCGGTTGGACTACCTTTGCCCGCCGTCGAACAACCTGGGCTACGCACTGGCGGTGGAGGCGCTCTTGGGGATCGAGGCGCCGCTGCGCGGCCAGTACATCCGCGTCATCATGGCGGAATTGTCGCGTATTTCCGGCCACTTGCTAATCACTGGCGCCTTGCCGATGGATGTCGGGGCGATGACCTCGCTCTTGTACACCATGCGCGACCGCGAGATGGTGCTGGATCTGATGGAGATGATCAGCGGCGTCCGTATGCACACATCGTTCTGCCGGGTCGGCGGCGTGCGCGAGGACCTGCCCGAGGGGGCGGAGGCGCGGATCCTGGAGTTCTGCGATATCTTCGCGGACCGGATTTCCGACTATGAAACGCTGCTGAAAAACAACCGGATCTTCCTCGCCCGCGTCGAAAACATCGGCAATATCACCGCTGAAGATGCCATTGCGTTGGGCCTGACCGGCCCCAACCTGCGCGCCTCGGGCGTCGACTGGGACCTGCGCCGCGATGAACCTTATGAAATCTACGACCGGCTGGAATTCAATGTCATCACCCGTAAGGACGGCGACTGTTACGACCGCTGGAAATGCCGCCTGGACGAGATGCGCGAAAGCCTGCGGATGATCCGGCAATGCGTTGAGCAGATGCCTGCCGGCGATGTGCTGGTCGATGATCCCAAGATCGCCTTTCCGGTGGACAAGGACCTGCTGGCCCATTCGATGGAGACCCATATCCACCATTTTGAGCTCGCCGCCTATGGTTTCAAGGTGCCCAAGGGCGAGGTGTATCAGGCCATCGAGGCGCCCAAGGGCGAGCTGGGTTATTACCTGATCTCGGACGGCAGCGAGAAACCGTTCCGGCTCAAGGTGCGCTCGCCGTCGTTTGTGAATCTGCAGGCGCTGACCGAGCGTACCACCAATATGAAATACCTCGCTGATGTGATCGCCATGCTGGGCAGCCTTGATCCGGTGATGGGGGAGGTCGACAAATGAGCGCCGCCACGGTTGCCACCATCAAGCAGGCGCTTGCTTCCCAGGTGCAGGAGGCTGCAGCGCGCTATCCTACCAAGCGCAGCGCCATTATGCCGACCCTGGAGCTGGCGCAGCAAGCTTATGGGGTTATTGATGGCACCACCTATCAGGCTATCGCCGAGCTGCTGGACGTGCCGGAAATCTGGGTGTTCGAGGTTGCCAGTTTCTACACCCTGTTCGACCGCAAGGAGATGGGGCGCTATCACCTGCAGCTTTGCACCAATGTCTCCTGCATGCTGGCCGGTGCCGAGGAGCTGCTGGAGGAGTTGCGGATGCATCTGGCGGCGGAAGGCCCGCATGAGGGGCTGTTTTCTCTTAGCGCGGTGGAATGCCTAGGCGCCTGCGACAAGGCGCCGGTGCTGATGGTCAACGCCGACTACATCGAGGACATCACCCCGGCCAAGCTGGAGGTGCTGCTGGCGGCGCTTGAGCGCGAAGCGAAGGCGGCAGAGGAGGGCGCGGCATGAGCGATCTGGTCCTTCTCAGGAACATCGAAAACCCGGATGCGCCGGAAATTGCGGTCTATGAAAGCTCCGGTGGCTATGAGGGTCTGCGCATCGTGCTACGCGATTTCGCGCCTGATCAGGTGATTGAAGCGGTGAAATCCTCCAGCCTACGCGGGCGGGGCGGAGCTGGTTTTCCCACCGGCATGAAGTGGAGCTTTGTCCCCAAGGACAGCGGCAAACCGCATTACCTGTGCTGCAACGCAGACGAGGGCGAGCCGGGCACCTTCAAGGACCGCATCCTGATGGAGCGCGACCCGCATCAGCTGATCGAAGGCATGGTGATCGCCGCTTATGCCATCGGCGCCAATACCGCCTATCTCTACATCCGCGGCGAATATGGGCTGTCGATCCGGCAATGCGAACAGGCCATCGCGGCCGCCTATGCCAAGGGGTATCTGGGTAAGGACATCCTGGGCAGCGGCTTTGACCTGGACATTCACATCCACAAAGGCGCCGGCGCCTATATTTGCGGCGAGGAAACAGCGCTGCTGGAATCCATCGAAGGCAAGCGCGGCCAGCCCAAGCTGAAGCCGCCGTTCCCGGCGGTGGCGGGGCTGTATGAATGCCCGACCGTGGTCAACAATGTCGAAACGCTGGCCTGCCTGCCGCATCTGTTCCGCCGCGGGGTGGAGTGGTTCACTTCGATTGGCCCTGAGGACGGACCGGGGCCGAAGCTTTTCTGTTTCAGCGGCCAGGTCAAGCGCCCCGGTGTCTATGAGGTGCCGATGGGGCTGCCTTTGGGCGAGATGCTGGAGGTTTACGGCGGCGGCGCCCTCAGCGGCCGGTTCAAGGCGGCAATTCCGGGCGGGGTTTCGGCACCGATGTTCCCTGAAAGCGGCTTTGACGTGAAGATGGACTTCAGCTCATTGGCGGCTGCGGGCAGCATGCTGGGCTCGGCCGGGGTGATCGGGCTGGACGAGAGTGCCTCGATACCCCGTGTCGCGCGGCGGATCACCGAGTTCTTCAGCCACGAAAGCTGCGGCAAATGCACCCCCTGCCGTGAGGGCCTCACCTGGGCCGCCAAGATCCTGCGCCGGATCGAGGCGGGCGAGGGGGCGCCCGGCGATGTCGCGCAGCTGGACATGCTCTGCGGCAGTATCTTCGGCAAGTCCTTCTGTGCCCTTGGCGATGGCGCGGCCTGGGCCCTGGGTGCGGCGCTGAAACACTTCCGTCACGAATTCGAAGCGCTGATCCCGGCTCAGGCGCAGCCGGTGCAGGAGATGCGGCTATGGTGACATTCACCCTGGACGGGCGGGAAATGCAGGTCGAACCCGGCACCACCATTTTGCAGGCGGCGCGGTCGGTGGATATCGGTATTCCTACCTTCTGCTACCAGGAGCGGCTGTCGATCTCTGCCTCCTGCCGCATGTGCCTGGTTGAGATCGAAGGGAGGGGCAAGCTGGAACCCTCCTGCGCCACTGCGGTGGCTGAGGGCATGGTGGTGCACAGCCACTCGGACCGGGTGGTGGAGACCCGGGGCGACATGCTGGAAATTCTGCTGGCCAACCACCCGCTGGATTGCCCGGTCTGCGACAAGGGCGGCGAGTGCGAGCTGCAGGACACGGTGTTCGAATACGGCCGCGGCGACTCGCGCCTGCGCGATCCCAAGCGGGTTTTCCGCAATCGGGATATCGAGCTGAACCAAGTGATTGTTTTCAACGCCAACCGCTGCATCCAATGCCAGCGCTGCGTCCGTGTTTGCGAAGAGATCGTCGGTGACGTGGCATTGGGCACCGGCGAGCGGGGGCTGGATTCCGAGATTACCGGCACCGGCAACAGCCTGAAGGACTGCAGCCATTGCGGCAATTGCATCGAGGTCTGCCCGGTCGGCGCGCTTATGAGCATTCCCTACCGTTACAAGGCCCGGCCCTGGGACCTGCAACGCACCGAGACCATCTGCGGCATGTGCGGCACCGGTTGCAGCTTGACGGTGGAAACCCGCGATGGTGCCTTCAAACGGGTTAAAAGCCGGTTCGACACGGGGCTCAACGGTGAGCTTTTGTGTGCCAAGGGACGCTTTGGTTTCGATGCTATCGATGGCGGCAACCGCATACGGGAGCCGATGGTCCGAAGAAACGGCACCTTGGAGCCTGTAAGCTGGGATGCTGCGATCCGCTTTTTGGCGGACAAAGTGCACGAAGTGCGCGGGAAAGGCAGAACAATCCGGGGCCAGATTTCGCCGCGCCAGCCCAATGAAACTGCCTTTCTGTTCCAGCGGCTGATGCGGCAGTGCTTCAAATCCAGTGAAATTCACTCCAGTTGCCGTTTTGCCGGACTCCGCACGCCGGCTGCTGTTGAGGCGCTGGCAGAGACGGCAGGACGCTTGGCGTCCCGCAGCCCCCTTGAAACTGTTTTGCAGGCCGATTGCATTTTCCTGCTGGGGTCCAACGCGGCAGAGGAAAACCCGGTTAGCTCTTACTTGATCCGTGCCGCGGTGAGAGGTTCCTTCAACCGCTTGCTTGTTGCCTCATCCCGTCCCGGCAGCCTGGATAGCCTCGCTGCGGCCACTCTGCGTCTGCGGCCCGGGCATGAGTCACAGCTCCTTGCTGCGCTGACTGGGCAGGCTGGCGTGGCGGACCCGGCAATGGCGGAATTTTGTGCTGTTGCCGCCCCTGTTGTAACGCAGGCGGAGAGTATCGCTTTGCTAATCGGCACCGAGTTCCTGCGCACGGTTGAGGCTGCCGCTGTTTTACAGTGGGTTTCTGCCTCGGCTGCGCATTTTGCAGACCACGGAAAGAGGGTTCAGCTGCAGTTCCTGTTCGACCGCCCCAACCAGCTGGGCCTGTGGGAAATGGGCTGCTTGCCGGGGATCTTGCCGGGGTGGCGGCAAGAAGCGCAGAGGCCGCATTCCGCTGATGGCGGGCCTGGGCTGCACTATGTTCTCGGCGCGGATCCGGCCGCCTACCGGTCCGGGGGCTTTGCGCAGAATAATGACTGTTTGGTGGTGCATGCCGCGCACATGTCCCGAACCGCAGAGCACGCGGATGTGCTGTTGCCTGCCCCGGCATTCGGTGAAGAAGAAGGCACGTTCACCAGCAACGAAGGCCGGGTTCAGGAGATCCGTGCCATCCGGCCGCCGCGGTTCAGCGGGCCGGAGCCAGGGCAGGTGTTCGGGCTGATTGCTGGAGCGCTAGGACAGGATCTCGGGCCTTGCAAACCTGCACCGCTGGGAGCCGTCATTGCAGCGGAGATCCCTGGCTTCGGCGCGTTTGATGCAGAGGGCGGAGCAGCAGTTTCAGGAGCCAAAAAAACAGGTCTTTTGCCGCCGGTTTCTACCACTGGTGGAAAGGCTGCCAGACAGCACTATCTGATCACTGGTGATGGTTTGTTCCAATCAGGACAACTCTCGGGGCGTTCCCGATGCCTTTCCGGTTTGACTGGCGGTGCCTATGCCGAGCTTAACCCAGGCGAAGGCTGGGCCGGTCCGGAAGGGAGCTTGGTTCGGATTTCAGCGAACGGAGCGGGCTTTACTGTGCCGCTGAAGGTGAATCCGGGTTTCGGCGATGGCGCGGTCTTTATCCCGGAGTGGTATCTGGCCCGGCATGCTGGCTGCGTTGGAGCCGGTGCGGAGTATCCGGTCACCGTTGAAGTGGAACTGATCAGCCCGGAAGGATAACCAGTGGCACTGCCTCCGGGCCCCTGCTGGTTTGCAATGCAGGAGCGGAACAACAGCCCCTGCCGCCTCTGAAACCTGACGAGGAGCACCTGCTGTGAAGACCAATGCCCGCAACGTCATTGTGCTTGGCGGTACTGGATTTCTTGGCAGGCGGCTGGTCAGCCGCCTCGCAGAGCGCGGCTGCCGGGTCAGTGTTGGAACCCGGTTTCCCGGGGCCGCTGCCCGCAGCCGCCGCTGGGGCGGGGGTGTGAATTTGGTCCGGACCAACCTGAAGAACCGCAGCGCATTGGCCAGGGTGCTGGCAGGCTGCAGCGCGGTGGTCAATTGCATCGGCTATTACGCCGAGACCCGCGGCGAAAGCTTCCAGGACGTTCACTCCGAGGCCGCCCGCAGGATTGCCCGTTTGGTTCGGGAAAACGGAGACCAGCGCCTCATCCATATTTCCGGGATCGGGGCCAGCCTGAGTTCACCCTCAGCCTATGTCCGGGCCCGTGCAGAAGGCGAGGCCGCGGTGCGCACTGCTTGCCCGGGCGCGGTTGTCCTGCGGCCCAGTGTGATGTTCAGCCGCAACGGCGCCTTCTTTGGCGATCTGCAAAAGATCGCGGCACGGCTGCCGGTCATTCCATTGTTTGGCATGGGCCGCACGCGGCTGCAGCCGGTTTGGGTCGAGGACGTCGCCGAAGCAGTTTGCCGTATTCTTGATGGCGGCCGCGTCGGCCGGAAAGTGATCGAGTTGGGCGGGCCTGATATCTTTACCTACCGGGAGATACTGCAGCGCCTGATTGTCCGCAGCGGCCGCCGCCGCTTGCTTTTGCCGCTACCCTTTGCGCTGTGGCGGATTGCGGCGGCGCTGCTCTCTCCGCTGCCGCAGCCACCGGTAACGCAGGCACAGATCGCTTTGATGCAGCGGGACAATATTGCCGGTGCCACCGCCGCGGGGTTTGCCGACCTCGGGATGGAGCCGCAGTCGGCAATCGCCATGGGATTGGTTTAGAGGGAGCAGAGCCCACCGCGAAGCGCCCGCACCGGAAGCCATTTCCGGTGCGGGCACGGGATCAAGCGAAGCTGATGCCGCTGTTGATCATCGGAAGTTCGGTCACCCGCGGACCGGAGACGGCAATGGCATTGGCCAGTGCCGGAGCTGAGGGCGGGGTGCCGGGCTCGCCGACACCGGAGGGCGCCTCGGCGGAGGGCACGATATGCACCTCGATGGCGTTGATGTCGCCGATCCGAAGCGGCTCGTAGTCAGGGAAGTTGAACTGGTCGACAACACCATCCGTCAGGGTGATCTCATTGCGCATCACATGGCCGATGCCGTAGCCAATACCGCCTTCCATCTGCGCCTTGACCACATCCGGGTTGACGGCAAGGCCGCAATCCACGGCACAGGTGACCTTCTCGACCTGCACCCCGTCATCCGCATTTCCAGAGATCTCAACCACCTCAGCCACATAGCTGCCAAAGCTCTTGTGCACGGCGATGCCCTGGCTGCGGCCTTCGGGCGCGCTGCCCCAGTTGCCCTTGTCCGCAGCGAGCTTCAGTACACCGGCCAGACGCTCTTGGTCCTTGCCGCCGCCTTCCAGCAGCGCTAGGCGGAATTCCACCGGATCGCGGCCAGCCGCGCGGGCGGCTTCGTCCATCATGGTTTCCATCACATAGGCCGTGTGGGTATGCCCGACCGAGCGCCACCACAGAACGTTGGTGGCCTTGGCCACATCGGAGAGGCCGACGAATTGCCCCTGGATCTGGTACAGGCCGTCCGGCACGCCTTCGACCGAGGTGTGATCGACCCCGTTGTGCACCAGCATCGGTTCAAAGAAGGTGCCTTTTATGATCGACTGCGCGGCGATGCGATGGTCCCATCCGGTGATGTTGCCACCGGCATCCAGCCCCACGCGCACCTTATGTGCCACTGCCGGGCGGTAGTAGCCGCCGGTGATGTCATCTTCACGCGACCAGACCAGTTTCACCGGGCGCGAGCGGTCAGTGAGGACAAAGGCCAGCGCTGCCTCGACCTGGTAGTCCGCGGTCGGGGTGGCGCGGCGGCCAAAGGAGCCGCCAGCCAGCATCGTGTTGATGCGGATCTTCTCCATCGGCAGCTGGAAGATCTCGGCCAGGGCCATATGCGGGCCGGTCGGGATCTGGGCGCCGTCGTGCAGGGTGATGCCGCCGTCCTCATTGGCCTCGATGGTGCAGGTGAGCGGCTCCATCGGCGCGTGTGCCAGCAGCGGGAAGTAGAAGGTCTGCTCGACCACTTTCTCCGCACCGTCAATCAGGGCGGCGGTGGCGGCCGGGTCGGCGCCATTGACGTTGTATTCCGGGTCGCTGTTCACCGCGTTCAGCAGTTGCTCTCGGATCTGGTCCGAGCTGCGGTTTTCGGCATTAGATAGATCCCAATCCACGGTGACCGCTTCGCGCGCCTGGAACGCGGCCCAGGTGTTTTCGGCGTACACCGCAACGCCCGCCTTGTTGGGCAGAACCGCGGCGCGGATGTAGCCTTTGACCTCCTTGGCGTCCGTATCGTCGAACCCGGCAGCCAGCCCGCCCATGCGCGGGCTGCGGGCAATGACTGCCACCATTTGGTTCGGCAGATGCAGGTCCATGGCATATTTCGCTGTGCCGTTGGTCTTGGGCAGAGAGTCCTTGCGCTTGACCTTGGCGTTGCCGATCAGGCGGAACTCGCTGGGGTCTTTCAGTCGCGGCTCGGCCGGAGCCTCCATCTGCGCGGCGGCGCCGACGAAATCCGCAATTGGCGCCTGCTGGCCTGCGCCTTTGATGATACCGTCTTCGATGGACAATGTGCTGACGTCTGCGCCCCAGGCCTCAGCCGCGGCCTTGATCAGCATCTCGCGGGCGGCGGCACCGGCCTGGCGGTACTGCATGAAGGAGTTGGCCATCGCGGTGGAGCCGCCGGTGCCCTGGAACTGGCCAAACGCCAGGTTAGCATAGCGCGAGGGGTCGGAGGGGGCGAATTCGTACTGTATGTCTTCCATCGAGACGCCAAGTTCTTCGGCGATCAGAGTGGTGAGGCCGGTGGCCGGGCCCTGGCCCTTCTCGAAGTGCTTGACGATGGCGGTGACGGTGCCGTCGGCGTCGATCCTTACGAAGGGGTTCAGCTGTGCAGGCGCAGAGCCAGCGGCCAGAGCGCCATCCGGGCGGGCACCGACATACAGTACGGCAGCAGCGGCAGCGGCGGATTTCAGGAAGCCGCGGCGGGAGGTGTTCAGGGTCATATCAGGCCTCCATCATGTCGGATGCGCGCAGGATCGCGGAGCGGATGCGCTGGTAGGTGGCGCAGCGGCAGGCGTTGCCGTTCATGTAATCGTCGATCTCTTCAACGGTTGGCTTGGGGTTCTCGCTCAAGAGTCCCACCGCGGACATGATCTGGCCCGACTGGCAGTAGCCGCATTGCACCACGTCCAGCTCTACCCAGGCGGCCTGCACCGCTTGCGCGGCCTTGGAGTTCAGCCCTTCGATGGTGGTGATTTCCGCACCTTCGGCGTCTTCGATATAGGTCTGGCAGGAGCGTACCGGCTCGCCGTCCAGATGCACCGTGCAGGCGCCGCAGGCAGCGACGCCGCAGCCGAATTTGGTGCCGGTCAGTTTCAGTTCATCCCGGATCACCCACAGCAGCGGGGTTCCGGGTTCGGCTTCGACCTCATGTGTCTGGCCGTTGAGTTTCAGTGAAAGTGCCATGGCTGTGGGGCCTCCCCTTGGCTGGAAGTTCTGGTTCAGGATTGTTCGAATTTGGCGAAGGCATCGGCGTAATCGGGATGCCAGCGCGACAAGGCCGGGCGGTTTTCTAAGACATCGCCCAAGGCCCATGTGACCCGGCGCCGGTCGCGCTCGGGTGTGACGTCATTGTCCGGGCAGAGAATATAGAAATCACCTGCCGCCATCCGGGTGAGAAGGTGATCGACGGTCTGGTCGGAAGTCCAAGCAGCGGCGGGTTTTTCCGGAATATGGCGGGCCACCATGCCGGTATATGTGAAGCCGGGCACAAACAGATGCGCCGAGATGGGTGCCCCTGCCTGGCGCAGGTCATGGGCCAGCATCTCGGTCAGCACCTTCACACCAGCTTTTGAGACATTGTAGCCGGGGTTGCCTGGCGGGGTGGTGATGCCCTGTTTCGAGCCGGTGTTGATCACCGCGGCGGGCCGCTCGGCGGCGATCATCCGCGGCAGGAAGGCCTGTACTCCGTTCAGCACGCCGAACAGGTTCACCTCGATCATCGCGCGCCAGGCGTCTGGCTCCTCCCAGCTGCCGGACGGGCGGCCGATACCTGCGTTGTTCATCAACACCGCGACCTCGCCGGTATCAAAGGCTGCATCGGCCAGCGCTTGAACCGCTGTTGCATCGCTGACGTCTGTCGGCACCGCAAGAACTGGCGCGCCAGGCTGGGCAATAGCGCGCAGTTTCTCTGCGGCCTGCGCCAAAGCCTCGCTCGGGAGATCAGCCAGAACGATACCGAGACCGCCTTGTGCAAACCGTTCGGCGGCGGCATAGCCGACACCGCTGGCGCCGCCGGTTACAACCGCTAGTCCGCCTGCTGCAAGTGCTTGTCCGTACATAGCTTTCCCTCCCAGATTTGGATTGTGAGCAGGAGCGGTTACAGCCCCATGCCTGCCTTGATCCCGCCGATGAAGGTCTCGTCATCATGCGCTTCGCGGGCACTCAGCAGTGCCTCGGCATCCGCTCCGGCACGGTAGCGCAGCCGGGATGTGCCGTCGGTCACGGCGGTGCGGATCACCTCTGCAACCAGTTCAGGCTCAGAGGCCTGCGCGCCGAATGTGCCCATAGCAGCCTGCATCCCGGCCACGACAGGCATGTATTCTGGCATGCTCTCATCCACGGCAAAGTCAAAGGAACGGCCGCCGAAATCAGTATTGATCATGCCCGGCTCGACGATCTTGACCTTCACACCGCACGCTTCGAGCTCGTAATGCAGAGCTTCGGACAAGCCTTCGACTGCGAACTTAGTGCCATGATACAGCGTGCCCAGCGGAAAGGTCATTTGCCCGCCGATAGAAGAGACATTGACGATAATGCCGGATTTCTGAGCCCGCATATGCGGCAGCACCGCTTTGGTCACCGCCAGAAGGCCGATCACATTGGTGTCGAACTGGCGTTCGATCCGCTCCATCGGGAAAGCCTCCAGCGGGCCATAGGCGCCATAGCCAGCATTGTTCAGCAGCACGTCGATTTGCCCGAAAGCGCTCAGCGACTTGTTCACGGCATCCGCGATGGTGTCCGGCTTGGTCACATCCAGCGCCGTCACCAGGACATTGGCCCGCTCCGCCAGATCCCCGGCATCTGCAGGATTGCGCATCGTGGCAATGACATTCCAGCCGTCTTCGGCAAACAAGCGGGCCGTGGCTTTGCCGATCCCTGAAGAGGCCCCGGTGATAAGAATGGTCTGCGGCATTTCTCAGCTCCAGCAATTCGGTTGCCACCAAGGTAGAGCGGACGCTGCTGTTCCCCGTGCCCGATCCTCCGGATGATCTGCCTGATCCTCCGAAGCTTCGGGATTTGAGGTTCTGTGCCGCCGTCGCAGCGACTATAAATCAAGGGCAACAGGAGGAACGCCCATGGTACCCCAGGACCTGATTTCCGAAGTCGCTGAATTTGTCCGCGCACGCGGCGGGCTTGAAACCGGCTGTGAAACCGGGATCGAGGGGCTGTTTGCGTTTTGCAGCGAGAGGCGGACCGAGTTTCAGGCAATGATCTACGAGCCGGTCATGTGCCTTGTTCTGCAAGGCGCCAAAGAAGCGCATCTGGAGGACCGGGTGGTCCGCTACGGGGCTGGCAAATCGCTGATCGTCAGCCATGCCCTGCCTGTGACGGCAGGGGTGATTGATGCCTCGCCTGAAACCCCATATGTTTCGCTGGCCTTGCAGCTGGATCTCGCCACCGTACGCAGCCTCTATGACGAGATCGGTGCGGCCGAGGGGCAGGCACGGGCCTCGCATTCGATGAGCGTGGCCGATGGCGATGCGGATCTGTTCGACGCGGTGGCGCGATTGTTCCGCCTGGCCAAGGACCCGGTGGAAGTGCAGGCGCTGGCGCCGCTGGTGCTGAAGGAAATCCATTTCCGCTTGTTGCGTGCCCAGCACGGCGGCATGCTGCGCCAGCTTCTGCTGCATGAAAGCCCGGCGAGCCGGATTGCCAAGGCAATTTCAATGATCCGGGAGGGCTACAAGGCTGCGCTGCCGGTGTCTGAACTGGCCGCAGCAGCCGGGATGAGCCAATCGACTTTCCACGAGCATTTCAAGGCGCTCACTTCCAGCACCCCGTTGCAATACCAGAAGGAGCTGCGGCTGATGGAAGCGCGCAGGCTGCTGATGAGCGGCGGCAAGTCGGTGGCGTCGGCGGCCTATGATGTAGGCTACGAAAGCCCGACCCAGTTCAGCCGCGAATACACCCGCAAGTTCGGAGTGTCGCCGCGCGATGAAAAACCGGCAACGGCTGCGGCTTCTTAATTACCGCTGGCGTCCCGGCTGGTCTTCATCCAGGGCTTTTCCTGCACGCGCGCCTCGCGCAAGGTGCGGCCGTAGAGACCGGTAAACGAGCGGCCTAGCGAAGAAGCCGAAGAGAACCCGCAGCGAAGCGCGATCTGCTCCAGGCTCAGGTGGGTTTCCTCGGACAGGTACCGGGCATGCTGGAGGCGCAGCATCTTGTAGTATTTGCCGGGCTTCATGCCCAGCTCCCGGTGAAACGCGCGGGCCAGGGTGCTTTCGGACAGGGACAGCCGGTCTGCCAGCTCAGCGGTTGTCATGGGTGTTTCGATGTTTTCTGCCATCAGATTGGCCGCCTCCAGGATCTTGGGGGAGCCTTTTTGCTCCAGCCGGGCGGCACCGCGGTTCAGCTCGGATTGCCGGGAGGGATCGTAGACAAACATGGTTGAGGCACCGAAGGCAGCGGCGGATCCGTACAGATCCTGGATCAGGCTCAGCATCATGTCGAGCGCGGTGCTGGCGCCGCCGCAGGTGAGGTACGGGCCGGAGCGGACAAAACGGGCGGTGGAGACTTCGATCTTGGGGAAGGCTTCGGTGAAGGCCTCCAGTTCCTGCCAGTGGATTGTGGCGGTATGCCCGTCCAGCGCTCCGGCCTGGGCGAGCAGCCAGGCCGCGGTGTCGAGGGCAAGGACCAGTTTCGCCTGCCGGGTTGCGGTTCTGAGTTTCGCCAGAAGGGCGGGGGTTGCCTGTGTGCGCACATTGTAGCCGGCGACCAGCACCAGGTTGCGGCTGCCGCGCTGTTCGTGGAAGGCACTGTCGGGTGCAATCCGCAGCCCGCTGGAGCTGGTGACCGGGGCGCCGTCCAGGGTGCTGACCCGCCAGGCGGCGGTGTCCTGACCTGCGGTCATCCGGACATCGCGCAACGGCTCCATGGCGCTGGCCAGCACCATATTCGAAAAGCCGTCGAACAGAAGAAATTCGAAGATTGGTGGCGGATTTGACGGCATTTGTGTGTTTTTTGACCGAAAAAGTATAAGCGTAGCCGCATTTGGTGGGCTAATCACTGCAGAAGTCAAGACTGTTGACGACCCGCCGACGCCGATCCGAACACTGCTCTCTAGCCACTGATACACTTATGACAACTGCTCGCCTCCTCTGGCAGCCGGATCTTTCGGCGCGCCGCAAACCGCTCTTGTGTGATTTCCACGCGCAGGCCGAGGCCG
The DNA here is from genome assembly GCF_000813745.1 of Leisingera sp. ANG-M1. Classification (GTDB taxonomy): domain Bacteria; phylum Pseudomonadota; class Alphaproteobacteria; order Rhodobacterales; family Rhodobacteraceae; genus Leisingera. The sequence continues at coordinate 59,283 of NZ_JWLC01000019.1, forward strand.
CTGCCGGCCGCGCCTTTGCGGATCATTCGGAATTGCACGCCTGGTCGGTGGATCATGCCGCAGATTTCTGGCCGCTGGTCTGGGACTTTTGCGGGCTGGAAGGAGAGAAAGGCAGTATTGCCCTGGTGCCGGACGACGATCCGATGCAGGTGCGGTTCTTCCCGGAAGCACGGCTCAACATCGTTGATACCTTTTTGAAGAACGCGGACTGTCGCGAGGCGGTTGTGTTCATTGGCGAAGACGGACGCCGCATGGCCTGGACACGCGCTGAGCTGAAGCGTGAGGTGGAGCAGCTGGCCGTGGCCCTGCGTGATGCTGGGATCGAGGCTGGCGACCATGTTGCGGGCTACGTGCCGAACATGCCGCAGACGGTGGCAGCGATGCTGGCCACGGCTTCGCTGGGGGCGGTTTGGTCTTCTTGCGCGCCTGAGAGCGGGCCGGATGTGGTGGTTGACCGGTTCGGTCAGATTGAGCCCAAACTGATGTTCGCCGCCGATGGCTACTTCTACAACGGTAAAACGTTCGATACCCGCGCCGCCATTGCCGAGGTTGCCTCCCGGGTGCCGTCAATCGGTCAGATCGTGGTCTGGCCTTATGCCAGCGGGGCCGAGGACCTGCCGGAAGGCATGATTGCCTATGACGCCTTTAAACATGAGGATGCACAGGCGCTGGCCTGCCGCCCTATGAGCTTCCGCGATCCTCTTTATGTGATGTTCTCCTCCGGCACCACCGGCAAGCCCAAATGCATTGAGCATTCCGGCGGCGGCACGCTGCTGCGGATGCTGGTGGAGCAGCAGCTGCACTGTGACCTGCGCCCCGGCGACCGGATGTTCTATTACACCACTTGCAACTGGATGATGTGGAACTGGCAGGTGGCAGCGCTGGCCTCCGAAGCCGCGATTGTGCTGTTTGACGGCAACCCGATGTATCCCGGCATCAGCCGCCTGTTCGACCTGGCAGAGGCTGAAAAGGTCACCCATTTTGGTATTTCCGCCAAATACATAGACGCTTCGCAGAAGCGCCGGAACCGGCCCGTGGAGACCCACAATCTGGACGATCTGCGGGTGGTTCTGTCCACTGGCTCGCCGCTGTCGCCCGAGGGCTTTGCCCATGTCTATGCAGACTGGAAAGCGGATGTGCAGCTGGCCTCGATCTGCGGCGGCACCGATATTCTGGGCTGCTTCATTGGCGGCTGCCCGGTGCTGCCGGTGCACCAGGGCGAAATCCAGGCGCCGATGCTGGGGCTGGATGTGGCGACCCTGAACGATGCAGGCGAGCCGGTTGAAGGCGCCGCGGGCGAGCTGGTCTGCCGCAATGCGCATCCGTCGATGCCGACGCGGTTTCTGAACGATCCGGAAAATGCCCGCTACCGGTCCAGCTATTTCGAGACTTACCTCAACATATGGCGGCAGGGGGATTTCACCATCCGCACGGAGCACGGCGGCTATGTCGTTCTGGGCCGCTCGGATGCGACCCTGAACCCGGGCGGCGTGCGGATCGGAACGGCAGAGATCTACCGGCAGCTCGACAAGATTGACGAGGTCTCGGACGCGGTGGTCGTGGGCCAGAATTTCGACAACGATGTGCGGGTGGTTCTCTTTGTGCAAACCGCCGAAGGTTCCGTGCTGGATGACGCCCTAACTAATCGTGTTAAAACGGAAATCCGCAAGAACGCATCGCCACGCCATGTGCCGACAAAAATCATCTCTGTCGCTGATATCCCGCGCACCAAATCCGGTAAAACCGCCGAGCTGGCAGTGCGCGATGTGGTGAACAAACAACCTGTCCGCAACCTCTCCGGCCTCGCGAACCCGCAGGCGCTGGAGCTGTTTGCGGATCACCCTGAATTGCAAGTTTGACCCTAAAGGAGCGAGATCATGCCCCTGACCATGAACCGTGAAGTCTTCATCACCGCTGCCGTGACCGGCTCGGGTGGCACCCAGGATAAATCCCCCCATGTGCCGCGCTCGCCCAAGCAGATTGCCGAGTCTGCGATTGAGGCCGCCAAGGCCGGCGCCGCTGTTGTGCACTGCCATGTGCGCGATCCGGAAACCGGTGCGCCGTCCCGGAAACTTGAGTATTACCGGGAGCTCACAGACCGCATCCGCGATTCCGAGGTGGATGTGGTTCTGAACCTGACCGCGGGTATGGGTGGCGACATCGTGTTTGGCGGCGTAGAAAACCCGTTCCCGGTCAACGAGGCGGCGACTGACATGATCGGTGCCACCGAGCGGATGGCCCATATTGCTGAATGCCTGCCGGAAATCTGCACTCTGGACTGCGGCACCATGAACTTTGCCGAGGCCGATTACGTCATGACCAACTTCCCCGGCATGCTGCGCGCCATGGGCCAGATGATGACCGATCTGGGTGTGAAGCCCGAGATCGAGGCGTTTGACACCGGTCACCTGTGGTTTGCCAAGCAGTTGGTGAAAGAGGGAATTCTGGAGCCGAACGCACTGGTGCAGCTGTGCATGGGGGTGCCGTGGGGCGCGCCGAACGACCTCAACACCTTTATGGCGATGGTCAACAATGTGCCGGCGGACTGGACTTGGTCGGCGTTCAGCCTGGGCCGCGACCAGATGCCCTATGCGGCGCAGTCGGTGCTGGCTGGCGGCAACGTGCGGGTTGGTCTGGAAGACAACCTGTTCCTGGAGAAGGGCGTGCTGGCCACCAACGCGCAGCTGGTGGAGCGCGCGGTTGGCGTGATCGAGGGCATGGGCGCCAAGATCATCGGCCCCGATGCGGTCCGCGAGAAGCTGGGTCTGACCAAGCGCGCGCCGGTGGCGAAATAACCGGCAACCTGGGGGTGCTGTGCGTGCACCCCCTGTACACCGCTTATGCACCGCAGCGCTGCGGTACGGGGCAACTTGGGGGCTCGCCCCCAAACCCCCAGGATATTTTTGGCCAGAAGAAGAGCCGGGCGTTATTGAAAGGGAAATCAGATGAAAACAGCAGCAATCATCGGCGGCGGGGTTATCGGCGGCGGCTGGGCCGCGCGGTTCCTTCTGAACGGCTGGAATGTGCGGGTGTTCGACCCGGACCCGGAAGCGGAACGCAAGATCGGCGAAGTGCTGGCAAACGCCCGCCGCTCGCTGCCGTCGCTTTATGACAAGGCACTGCCCGCTGAGGGAGCGCTGACCTTCCACAATGACATGGCCGAGGCCGTGGCGGAGGCTTCCTGGATTCAGGAAAGCGTGCCGGAGCGGCTGGACCTGAAGCACAAGATCCACGCGCAGATCCAAGAGCACGCGCCGGTAAGCGCGGTGATCGGCTCCTCCACTTCGGGCTTCAAGCCGTCGGAGCTGAACGAGCAGGGCGCCCGCGCCGTGGTGGCGCATCCGTTCAACCCGGTCTACCTGCTGCCGCTGGTCGAGCTGGTGGGCGATGCGGACACTTGCGCACAAGCTTCGGACCTGCTGCGCGAGGTGGGCATGTACCCGCTGACCGTGCGCAAGGAGATTGATGCGCATATCGCCGACCGGCTGCTGGAAGCGGTCTGGCGTGAAGGCCTGTGGCTGATCAAGGACGGCATCTGCACCACCGAGGAGCTGGATGAATCGATCCGTATGGGCTTTGGCCTCCGCTGGGCGCAGATGGGCCTCTTTGAGACCTACCGGATTGCCGGCGGCGAAGCGGGCATGAAGCACTTCATGGCGCAGTTCGGCCCGGCGCTGGAATGGCCCTGGACCAAGCTGATGGATGTGCCGGAGTTCACCGACGAGCTGGTGGACCTGATCGCGGGCCAGTCGGATGCGCAATCGGGCCATCTGTCGATCCGTGAGCTGGAGCGCCTGCGCGACGACAACCTGGTCGGCATGATGCGGGCGCTGAAAAAGTCCGGCAGCGGCGCCGGCGGCACCATAAACGCGCATGAGGCCACGCTGCCCACGCCGGAAGCGGCGGATCTGCCGGTGACCGTCAGCCGCCCGGTGCCGCAGAGCTGGACAGACTACAACGGCCACATGAACGAGGCGCATTACACCGAGGCTTCGGCCCAGGCGACCGACCGTTTCATGGAGATGATCGGCTGCGACGCGGAATACATCGCCGCGGGCGGCAGCTATTTCACCGTCGAGAACCACGTGCGCTTCCTGGATGAGCTGCATGAGGGTGACGCGCTGACTGTCACCACTCAGGTGCTGCAGGGCGAAGGCAAGAAAATGCATCTGTTCCACCGCCTGCATGGCCCCGAGGGCAAGCTGGCGGCAACTGTGGAAACGCTGCTGCTGCATATGGACCTGAATGCCCGCGGCACGTCGCTGCCCTCACAGGACGTGGCGGACAAGCTGGCAAGCTATGCCGCGGCTCATGCAGGAATGCCGATGCCGGAGGGCGCCGGGCGCCACGTCGGCCAGCGCGGCTGAGCTTGGGGCCGGCGGGTTTGCGGCCCGCTGGAATACCCCGCTGCGGGCTGGATCTCCTCCCCGATTCCAGCCCGCATTTTCGCGGCCGGTTCCGCCGGCTGCCCGGGGAGGCATTTCCGGAAACCAAGGCAATAGGGAGGGCTTCATCCCGTCTTGGCAGACCGGGCAGCTTTTCCGGGGCGGAGGACTCCGGGGGCTATTGCATAGGGACAAAGGGAGGACCAAATGTCTGAAAGCAATTCAAACAGCCACCTGGTGGCAAAGTCCGGTTTCTTTACCGGCCTGCACCCGGGAATGGGTATGGCGGCAAAGGCGATGATTGCCGCCTTTGTGATTTTCACTGTGTTGAACGTCGAGTTTGCAGGCGGCCTTTACAAGTCGGTCCGCAGCTGGATCGAAGGCGGCCTGAGCTGGTATTACATCTCGGTTCTGGCCGGGATCATGTTCTTCTGCTTCTTCCTGATGTTCTCGAAGTTCGGCAGCCTGCGGCTGGGTGACGACAATTCACGGCCCGAATTCAGCAACTTCAGCTGGTTTGCGATGCTGTTTTCTGCCGGCATCGGTATCGGCATCCTGTTCTTTGGCGTTGCCGAGCCGATCTTCTACTTCGATAACTCGGCGGTTTGGGGCTATCCGAACAACCCCCATGCGGAGATGGCGGGCCATTCGGACATGGACATGCAGCGCGCGATTGACGCGATGCGGGTGACCTATTTCCACTGGGGTTTCCATGGCTGGGCGCTCTATGTGATTGTTGGCCTGTGCCTGGCGTATTTCGGTTTCCGCAAAAAACTGCCGCTGACTATGCGTTCGGCGCTGTATCCGCTGATCGGCGAGAAGATCTATGGCCCCTGGGGGCACATGGTGGACCTGCTGGCGGTGTTTGGCTCGGTCTTTGGCATCGCGACCTCGCTGGGCCTGGGCACCAGCCAGATGGCTACCGGTCTCAACGTGCTGTTCGGGCTGGAACCGACCGACACGCTGAAAATCGTGCTGATTGTGATTGTGACCATCATCGCAACGCTCTCCACCGTGTCCGGTGTGGGCAAAGGCATCCGGATCATCTCGGAATGGAATATCTGGCTGTCGATGTTCCTGCTGGCGGCCTTTGTGGTCATCGGCCCGCTGAAATGGCTGCTGGGCTTTTATGTGACCACCCTGGGTGACTACATCTGGAACTTCATTCCGATGGGTTTCTGGACCGCGAGCTCGGAAGAGAACATCGCCTGGCAGGGCGGCTGGACCATCTTCTACTGGGGCTGGTGGATCGCATGGGCGCCGATGGTGGGCATGTTCATCGCCCGTATCTCGCGCGGGCGGACCATCCGCGAGTTCATGGTGGGCGTGCTGTTCGTGCCAACCGCGATAGCGTTTTTCTGGCTGTGCATGTTCGGTGGCAACGCGATCTGGCAGGAGCTTAATATGGCAGGCGGCCCGGCGGCCGAAGGTGGTGCAGGCGTGATTGCCACAGTGCGCAACTGGGACCTGCCCGCGGCGCTTTACGGTACCATCGGCAATCTGGGCGCTACTTCCTGGCTGGGCGATCTGAGCTGGACGGCCTGGCCGCTGTCGGCGCTGGCAACCCTGCTCTTGTTCTCGTGGTTTGTGACTTCGGCAGACTCCGGCACCCTGGTGATCACCACCATGCTGTCGATGGGCGACGACAACCCGCCGAAGAAGTTCCGCATCATCTGGGGCGTTGGCATTGGGGCAACTGCAATTGTGCTGCTGAAGGCCGGGGGGTTGAGCGCTCTGCAGACCGCGTCGATTGCGGCCGCTTTCCCGATCTCCTTTGTGATCATCGGGATGACACTGGGGCTGTATAAGTCGCTGAAGACCGACCCGTCTGCAGCGCCGATCGCCGATGCGGCCTCTGCGCCGGACGGCACCCGTATGTCGCAGGATCTGCACGCCTGAAACGGGGCAGATCGCTGAAACGAAGAGCGCCGGGCTGCTGAGGCCCGGCGCTGTTTTATCGTTTTGCCTGAGGGACCTTAGTCGCAGGCGGCAGTAACGATGATTTCGACCTTCAGGATTTCGCGCGCCAGTTTGGCTTCGCCGCAGGCACGCGCCGGTGCGTGGCCTTCGGGAACCCAGGCGTTCCAAACCTCGTTCAGCTCGGCGAAATAGGACATATCGGACAGCCAGATCACGGTCTGCAGCAGGCGGGTTTTGTCGCTGCCGGCTTCTTCCAGCAGGGCGTCGACCTTGGCGAGGATTTCGCGGGTCTGCTCAGCCGCGGTTTCGGCCTCGGAGACCTGGCCGCTGAGATAGACAACGCCGTTGTGCTTGACGATTTTGCTGGCGCGGGCGGTGGTGCCGATACGGGTGATGGTCATTGGGAAGTTTCCTCTGGTCAAAGAACCTTGCGGTCATAGCGGTTGATGCGGAAGGGGGAAAGGTCGAAACGGCTCCGTCCGGTAAGCACCAGATCAGCCATCGCCTGGCCGACGATAGGGCCCATCTGGAAGCCGTGGGCGGAGAAGCCGAAGGCGTGGAAAGCGCGGTCTGCGTTTGCTGCGGGGCCGATCACGGGAAGGTTATCGGGCATATAGGCCTCAAGCCCCGCCCACATCCGGTTGATGCTGGCGCGGCGCATGATCGGGAAGAATTCCGCCGTAGTGCGTGCGGCGCAGGCGAGCTTTGCATAGTCCAGCCTGGTGCGGTTGCTGGCGCGGTCGGCAAAACCCTTTGCGCCGCCGCCGATCAGGACGGTTCCGTTTTCGAATTGCTTGAAGCTAAGCTGGCGGCTGACGGCCCCGACTACGGGGGAAGCAAAATGCGGTATCCGCGCAGTGATCATCAGCATCGGTGCGGCATGGCTGAGAGGCACATTGTCGCCGATCATCAGCGCAATCCGGTCGGCCCAAGCGCCGGCGCAATTGACGACGGTTTCCGCCTCATAGCGGTTCCTGGCCCCTTGAGCGAGCCAGGCGGCACCAATGCGGCGCAGGCCGATCAGCTCTTCGCCTTCGATGATCTGCGCACCGTAGCGTTCGGCGGCGTGGCGGAAAGCGCTGGTGGATTTGTAGGGGATGGCATAGCCGTCCTTCTCCGAGATGGCGCCGCCCGCGCAGTCGCGGCTCACATGCGGCAGGCGATCGAGCAGCTCGGCCCGGCTGAGGATGCGTTCGTGGGTGTAGCCTGCGGCCAGCATCTTCGCCTCGCGGGCGCGCAGGGTGGTCATGTCTGTCTGATCGGCGGCAATGTTGATGACACCCTGGCGGCGGAAGCCGGTGTTGTGCCCCAGCTCTTGGTCCAGGGTCTGCCACATCTCCATCGAGGCTTTGGATAGCGGCACCTCGGCCATGTCTCGGCCCAAGAGACGCACGCCGCCTGCATTGACGCCAGAGGCGTGGCGGCCGGCATAGTCCTTCTCCAGCAGGATCACTGAGGCGCCCCGGCGGGCCAGGTGATAGGCGGTGGCGCACCCCTGGATGCCGCCGCCGATGATCAGGACGTCGGCTTTCATTCCGCGGCCTCCGCTTGTGCAGGGGCGGGCACGGCCTGGAAGCGGCTCAGCTCCTCCAGCGTTAGCAGGCGCTGGGGGCTGCGCAGGCGGTAGTAGCCAACGGCCTCGGGCGGTTCAGCCTGCCACTCGGCCAAGAGCCCGGTCACCATATGGCCGCATTGGCGGCCCTGGCAGGGGCCCATGCCGCAGCGTGTCAGGGATTTCAGTGCATTAGGGTCGCGGGCGCCCTGATTAAAACCGGCGCGCAGGTTCGCGAGGCTTTGCTCCTCGCAGCGGCAGACCAATGTTTCCGGGTTTTGCGGCAGCCGGAAGGCACCGGCGGGGCGGTAGAGGCGGTCAAGGAAGGCGCGGAAGGGGGCCATGGCAGCGAGCCGGGCGGAGCCAGGAGCGGTCTGGCGGTCGCGCTCTCCTTCGCTTAGATGGCCAAGGCGGTGCAGGATGTTGAGCGCAGCCAGATCACCTGCGATGCGGGCGCCCTCTGCTCCGATGATCCCGGCGCCGTCTCCCGCGGCCGAGACATGCGGGACGGATGTTTGGCCCCAGGCATCGGCCTCGACCTGCCAGCAGAGCTGCTGCGGGTTCCAGCGGTGGGCCAGATCCATCGCGCGGGTCATGTTGAGGTTGGGCTGGACGCCATGATGCAGGAAGACGGTTTCTGAGGCGATCTCATAGGGTTGGCCGTTTGCGGTGAACCGCAGACCCTCGGCTTTATCCTCTCCCAGTATCTCCAGGCCTTCGGCAAAGCGGTACTGCGGGATGCCGGCGGCGCGGATCTCGCGCAGGAGGGCGAGGCCTTTTTTCAGCTGCCCGGCCTGGCGCAGGGCACCGGGCAGCAGCGGGACGGCGTTCAGGTAGTTTTGCCGCGGGGTGGTGTCGACCAGGGCGGCGACGGGCACGCCAAGGCGCAGGTATTGCGCCACGATCAGATAGAGCAGCGGGCCGGAGCCTGCGAAGACGGCGCCGTCGGCCACCGTGGCATCGGACTTTAGCATCACTTGGGCGGCGCCGACGGTCATCACGCCGGGCAGGGTCCAGCCGGGGATGGGCATCGGGCGTTCCATCGCGCCGGGGCAGAGCAGCATCTCGCGGCAGTGCAGCTCATGGGTGTCGCCAAGGTGCGAGAACAAGACGCGGCCGTCATCGCCCAGGTGCCAAGCGTCGGCGCCGGTGAAACGGGTGATCTCGGCGCGGTTGAATTCGGCAATCAGGGCCGCGCCGGCAGTGTAGTCCGGCCCCAGCACGCTGGCGTCCGGCAGAGGGCTGGCAGCGGCGGCGCGGTAGATCTGGCCGCCGACGCGGGCGCCGCGGTCCAGCACGGCAACATTGGCGCCGCCTTTGGCGAGCGCGATGGCGGCGGCCATGCCGGCAGGCCCGGCGCCGATGATGGCGCAGTCAAAGGCCTGCATCTGGTGCCCCCCTGTCTTCGGTGATGGTCTGGGTTGCGACTGTCATGCCTTCAGCCACCTGGCGCAGGCAGGCCTGCTGGTTGGGGAAGCCGTCGATGACCACCATGCATTCGAAACAGACGCCCATGGCGCAATAGGCGCTGCGGTCCTGGCCCGACAGAGCGGCGCGGCGGGTCACAGGCTGGCCGCAAAGCACCATGGCGGACCAGACCGATTGTCCGGCGGCGGCGGTCACGGCCTGGCCGTTGATTGTCAGCGTGATCTTGGGCGCGCTGTCTGAACGCAGGGATCGGAACATCGGCGGACCTCCATCGGGGATTGGGAAAAAGGGAAAGGCGGCGGGGAGGGCGCGCCTTTCCCAAGTACGGGACTGGCTTACTCGGCGATCTTGTCGAGGATGGCTTGGCCCCAGTCCTGGCCGACATCTTCCAGCACCTGCGGCCAGACCTGGGCGCGCACGTGTTCGGCGGTGGCGGAGAGCTCGGCGTCGCTCAGCGAGACGATCTTGGCGCCGTTGTCCGCGAGCTTCTGCTCAAAAGCGCCCTGGTCGGCCTCGGCGGTTTGCCAGCGCTTGGCCTCAAACGCCACGGCGGCCTGCTCAAGGGCGGCGCGGTCGCCGTCGTTCAGCTCGGCAAGGGTGCCGGAGTTGATGATCATGTACCAGACCTCGAAGTGGGTGTTCACCGGCACATAAGTGGTGGTCACGTCGCGGAAGGAGGCGTAGTAACCCTCGGCACCCGAACCCACGACACCGTCAACCACGCCGGTCTGCACCGCGGTGAAGGCTTCGGAGAAGGGGATCGGCGAGGAGATGTAGCCAAGCGCGTCGGCGGTCAGCTGGAAGCTCTTGATGCCGGGGACGCGGACCTTGATGCCTTTGGCAGCAGAGGGATTGCCGGGGTCGACGGCATCGGTGTTCAGGGCGACGCCGCCGAAATAGACCGGGTAGGCGGCCAGCATGGTGATGTCTTGCTTGGCGTAAAGCTCCTTCATCGCGTCATAGATCGCGCCGCCGGGGCCGTAGATCTTTTTCGCCTCGGCCCAGTTGGAAGCGACATAGGGAAAGGCCGAGATTTGCATCCGGCGGTCGACGGCGGTGGCAGCGGGCTGCACCGCCATGTCGATGGCGCCGACGGAAATGCGCTCCTGCACCGAGGTGTAGTCGCCGAGCGCCGAGGCGGGGAACAGGTTCAGTTCCAGCGAGCCGCTGGTGGCACCCGAGAGGTCCTCGGCAAAGGCGCGCAGCTCGTTGTCGATGGTGGCGCCCTGCGGGCGGATGTGGCTGAGCTTGAGCGTGTCAGCCATGGCCATGCCAGCGGTGGCGGCCAGGGCTGCGGCCATGCAGGTGGATTTCAGGAACGTCATCATGGGTTTTCTCCTCCGTGAGTGATGATGAATGCGGGGGCGGCTCAGTAGCCGAAGACGCGGGGCAGCCAGAGCGACAGGTCAGGCCAGAAGCTGGTGAGGAACACCACCGGCAGGTAGCCGAGCAGGATCAGGGTCATGGCGGGGCGGATCACCTTGGTGACCGGCACCTGGCCGACGCGGGCGCCAAGGTAGAGGATCGAGGCATAAGGTGGTGTGACGCCGCCCATCGCGGTGTTGACGCCCATGATCGCGGCGAACTGGATCGGGCTGACGCCGATCGCCTGCATCAGCGGCAGCAGGAGCGGCGCAATCAGGATGATGGCAGTAACGTCGTTCACCACCATGCCAACCAGGAATAAGAGGATGTTGATGAGGACGAGCAGCAGCGCCTTGTTCTCGGTGATCGAGAAGATGCCTTCGACGATCGCTTGCGGCACGCTTTCCAGCACAAACATCTGACTGAGGATCATCGAGAACAGGATCATCAGCATGATCGCGCCCACCGAGGTTGCCGCTTCGCGCCCCGCGCCGAGGAAGGTGCGGATGTCGAGGCCCTTGTAGATCAGGAAGCCGACGGGCACGGCGTAGATCACGGCGACGGCTGCGGCCTCGGTCGGGGTCATGATGCCGCCGTAGATGCCGCCGAGGATGATCACCGGCATCAAAAGCGCCGGGGTAGCCTTGAGCCCGCGGGTTGTGGCCTCGGACATGAAGGCCTGGCCTTTGAGCGGTTCGGCAAGCTGCAGCGGGAACTTGCGGGCCATGCGGATGTTCACCACCGAGAAGGAGGACATGATCAGCAGACCCGGGCCGAGGGTGGCGAGGAAACAGGCGAGGATCGAGGTGTCGGTGACCCAGCCGTAGACGATCATGGTGACCGAGGGCGGAATCAGCAGGCCCAGCAGCGAGGCATTGGCGATGAGGGCTGTGGCGTATTCGCGGGGGTATCCCTGTTTCTCCATCTCGGGGATCAGCAGCGGGCCGATGGCGGCCACGCCGGTGAGGCCGGAGCCGGAGATCGCACCAATGAGGGCGCAGGACACAGTGGCGACAACGCCCAAGCCGCCGCGCAGGTGGCCGATGAAGATGTTGACGAAATTCAATAGCGAAGCAGCGATGCCGGAGACACTCATGATCGTGCCGGCCAGCACGAACAGCGGGATTGCCAGCAGTACCGGGTTGCCCAGCTGCTGGAATCCCCAGAGCATGTTGCCCTTCATCACCACGTCGCCAGCGAAATACATCACCATCAGACCGGCGCCAAAGCAGTAGGGGAGCGGCACGCCCAGGGTCAGCAGCAGGACCAGGACCAGAACGGCAAGGAGGGCAATCTCGATCATCTCAGGCTTCCTTTTGCGCCGGGAGGGGGGAGAACAGGGCACGGATATGCAGGGCCAGATGCCAGGCGGTGAAAGCCATCATCAGGACCATGCCGATGAACAGGGCGGCATCGACGTAGAAAGTCGGCAGGTAGAGCGTCGGACTTTCGCGCCAGACCCGCTGAGAATACTTCCAGAAGTCCCAGGCCCAGGAGGTGAGCCAGAGGCCGACGGTCAGGCTGATCACCTCACCGATGATGGCGAGCACCTGGTGCTGGCGTTCGGAGGACAGGAAGATCTCGAGCACGTTGGCGCGAATGTGGGTGTTCTCGCGCGAGGCGTTCACGGCGCCCAGCATGTAGAGCCAGAGTGTCGGGTAGAGCAGGCTTTCCTCCAGTCCCATCACCGGGATTTCCAGCACATAGCGGGTGATCACCTGGAAAAATTGGCCGAGCGCCACCAGGCAGATCAGCACTGTCAGCAGTACACTGAAGGCGCGTGTCATGTTCCCCTCCCTTTTGGGCGGATACAGGCGGTGCATCCGTGGCAGGGAAACTTGCGGGTGCGAGGTATTAAGTCAAAGCGATTAAATTGATTGATGAATAGGGTTGCTTTATGGTTTGTGAAAAATGTGAAGGAAATCAAAGGCCATGAACCTGAGCTTTCGTCAGCTACAGGCCTTCCGGGAGGTGATGCGGACCGGATCGGTGTCCGATGCGGCGCGAATTCTGGGGCGGACTCAGCCTGCGGTCTCTGCCTTAATCGCTAACCTTGAGAGCGAGCTGGGGATCAATTTGTTCCGCCGCCAGCGGGGAAAGATGGCACCGACGCCCGAGGCACAGTATTTTCTGAGCGAGGCGGAGGCGATCCTGGACCGGCTGGCGCTGTCGACCCGCACCATGCGCGAGATCGGGGCGCTGGCGAAAGGGAGGTTGAACATCGCCTGCATGCCGGCAGCGGCGAGCCTGCTGATGCCGCAGCTCTTGGGAGAGTTCCTGCAGGACAAGCCGGAGGTGCGGGCGTCCCTGATGATGCGGGCCTCGCCGGTGATCGAGGAATGGGTTGCCTCGCAGCAGTATGACATCGGGCTGGGCGAGACGCCAAAGCCGTCAGCGGCGATTGAGACGGTGGATTTTCAGATGGACTGCGTCTGTGCGATCCCTGCAGGCGATCCCCTGGCAGAGCTGGAAGCGGTAGAGGCGCGGCATCTGTCGGGCAAGCCGATGGCAGCGCTGCAAGAGGGGCACCCGAACCTGATTGCAACCTTGCGGGCGTTTGAGGCACAGAAGGCGCGGTTTGAGCATCGCTTCGAACTTCGGACCTTTCATCCGGCGCTGACTCTGGTGGAGAAGGGGCTGTGCTACTGCGTGTGCGATCCGATCACTGCCGCCGGGTACGTGAACATGCGGCCGGACCCGCGGCCGGTGGTGTTCCGGCCGTTTCGCCCTGGTGTGGCGCTGGAGGTATCAGTGATGCAGCCTGCGCACCGGCCGCCCTCTGCATTGGCAAATGAGTTTGCCAAGCTCTTGGGGTCGGCCCTTGAGGGGATCAACGGGATGTTTCGTGCCGGGCCGCAGGACGGCCCGGCGCAGCGGGTCAAAGCTTGATCACCGCCATTTTGTCTTGGGTCATGTCATGCATGGTGTAGCCGATACCGCCGGTGTTGTAGCCGGACTGGCGGCGGCCGGCGAAGGGCATCCAGTCAACGCGGAAGGCGGTGTGGTCGTTGACCATGACCGCGGTGGCGTCGAGCTGGCGGACGGCCTGCATGGCGGTGTCCAGGCTTTGGGTGAAGACCGCGGCCTGGAAGGCGAAGGGCAGATTGTTTGCAGTTTCAAAGGCTTCCTCGACGCTGTTGGTGCTGTAGACGCAGATCACCGGGCCAAAGATTTCCAGCTGCGAGACGCGGGCGTCTGCAGGCGGGTCCAATAGAACGGTTGGCGCGTAGGTGGTTTCACCGAGGCGTTTTCCTCCTGTGAGCAGCTTGGCGCCGCCGTTTACGGCCTCGTTCACCCATTCCTCGATCCGGTCGACCTCGCCGGGGCGGATCAGCGGGCCGCAGTCGGTGGTGGGATCTGTGGCGTCACCGACTTTCAGCGCATTCGCGGCCTCTGCCAGTTTCTGCGCGATCTCTTCGGCTTTGGCAGAGGGAGCGAACACGCGCTGAACCGAAACACAGACCTGGCCGGAGTGGTAGAAACCGCCCTTGGCCAAGGCCGGGATCATGGCATCGGTATCCGCGTCTTCACCCACGATCACAGGCGCCGCGCCGCCGTGTTCCAAGGCGCAGCGGGTCCCGGGAGCGAGTTTGGAGCGCAGCATCCAGCCGACGCGGGCGGAGCCGATGAACGAGAAGAAACCAACGCGGGTGTCGGTGATCATCTGCTCGGCGACCTCGTTACTGCAGACCACGGAGCGGCACCAGTCCTGCGGCAATCCGGCCTCGTGCAGCATGGCAACAAAGGCCTGGCACGAGAGCGGTGTGTCCATTGCCGGTTTGACGATCACCGGGCAGCCTGTGGCGACGGCGGGCGCCACCTGGTGCACGATCAGGTTCAGCGGGTGGTTGAAGGCGCTGGCGGCCACCACCACGCCGATCGGCTCGCGCTGGGTAAAGGCGATGCGGCCCGCGCCTGCGGCAGTCAGATCCATCGGGATTTCCTTACCGGTCATCTGGCCGATCTCATGAACGCATAGCTCCACCCCGTCGATGGCGCGTTTGACCTCGACCTTGGCGTCGACCAGCGGCTTGCCGCCCTCGCTGGCGATCAGCAGGGCCAGCTCGTCAAAGCGCGCCTCCATCAGCCGAGCGGTTTTCTTGAGGATTTCGATGCGCTGATAGGCAGGCAGCCAGGCGCTGCGCTGGCGGAAGAGGCCATGCGCAGTGTCCAGCATTGCGTCGATCTGTTCCCAGCTGCTGGTCTCGACGGTGCCGATGCGTTCCAGGCTGTAGGGATTCACGACTTCTACGGTTTTGCTCATATCAGACACGCCTTTGCTGCCAGTTCGTCAATCAGGACGCGCTGATTTTCGCTGTAATCGACGGGGACATCAATCAGATGCACGCCGCCCGCGGCAAAGGCGGCCTCGAAGGTGGGCGCGAGGTCTTCGGTGCGGGTGATCCGGTGGCCGGTGGCACCATAGCTGTTGGCATACTGCACAAAATCAGGATTGTTGAACTCCAGCCCCCAGTCGTCAAAGCCCGCGTGCGATTGCTTCCAGCGGATCATGCCGTAGGAGCTGTCGTTTAGCACCGTGACCACCAGGTTGAGGTTCAGGCGGACAGCAGTTTCCAACTCTTGGCTGTTCATCATAAAGCCGCCGTCACCGCAGATCGCCATCACCCGCCGGTTCGGGTAGAGCTTGGCCGCCATCATCGCCGAGGGCAGGCCCGCACCCATTGTCGCCAGGGCGTTGTCTAGTAGCACGGTGTTGGGCTGATAAGCCTTGTAGTTCCGGGCGTACCAGATTTTGTAGATGCCATTATCCAGTGCGATGATATCGCAGTCTGCCATCACTTTGCGGGTGTCCGCGACCAGACGCTGCGGAATGATCGGGAAGCGGGGGTCTTCCGAGCCTTCGGAGGTGTGTTTCTCAGTCTCTTGCTTGATGCGCTGGAAGTAGCCGCGGTCGAAATCCAAGGGGCCGCCAAGGATTTCACCCAGGCGGGTGATGGATTGGGCGAGGTCGCCGACCACCTCGACCTGCGGGAAGTAAACCTGGTCGACCTGGGCGGCCTTGTAGTTCACATGGATGACCTTGGTGCCGCCCTCCTCCATGAAGAAGGGCGGTTTTTCGACCACGTCGTGGCCAACGTTGATAATCAGGTCGGCGCGGTCGATGGCGCAGTGCAGGTAGTCGCCATCGGACAGCGCAGCGGTGCCCAGAAACAGGTCCGAACGCTCGTCGATCACCCCTTTGCCCATCTGGGTGTTGAAGAAGGGGATTTGCGCCGCCTCGGCAAAGGCGCTGAGGGCGGAGCGGGCATCCTTGCGGTTGGCGCCGGCCCCCAGCAGCAGCAGGGGCATCTTGGCGTTGCGGATCAGCTCGGCCGCTTCGTTCAGCACGGTGTCGCCGGCCACCGCGTAATGGCGGGGGTGGGGCTGTAGAACGGGTTCGTCGGTGTCCTCGGCGGCAATGTCTTCGGGCAGTTCCAGCAGGACCGCGCCGGGGCGTTCCTCTTCGGCGACACGGAAGGCCTCGCGGATCAGGGCGGGGATGGTGTTGCCGTGCACGATCTGCTTGGACATCTTGCAGATCGGGGCGAACAGGCCGACCACGTCGATGATCTGGAACTGGCCTTGTTTCGATTTCTTGATCGGCTTCTGGCCGGTGATCATGATCAGCGGCATGCCGCCCAGATGGGCATAAGCCGCAGGGGTGGCAAAATTGGTGGCGCCGGGGCCAAGCGTGGCCATGCAGACACCGGCCTTGCCGGTGAGGCGGCCATAGGTGGCGGCCATGAAAGCGGCGCCTTGTTCGTGGCGGGTCAGAACCAGCTCAATTTTCGAAGTGCGCAGAGATTCCAGCACGTCGAGGTTTTCCTCGCCGGGGACGGCGAAGATATAGTCGACGCCTTCTGCCTCAAGGGCGGCGACTAGTAGATCGGAGGCTTTGACGGCAGCGGAACGGGTGTCAGGCATGGGGGCTCCTGTTCAATAAATTTGTGAGTTCGGAGAAGAGGTTATTCAGCGGCTTGCTGCTGCTCGGGTTCGGGGTACAGTTCGTCCATGGAGACCGAGCGGCCGTTATCAAGTACGATCCGAGCGTGGTAGCGTTTCAAGAGCCGCGGCTCGGCAGCGCCGCAGCTGTGGGCGATGATGCCGACCTCCTTTTTCATGTTCTTGGCGTAGTAGGCCACGCGTTCGGATTTGCTAGCAGGATCGAGGCCGAACTGCAGCTTGGGGTCATGGGTGGTTATGCCGGTGGGGCAGGTGTTCTTGTTGCACTGCAGGGCCTGGATGCAGCCCAGGGCAAACATGAAGCCGCGGGCGGAGTTCACGAAATCCGCGCCGGCGCAGAAAGCCCAGGCAACTTCGGACGGGTTGATCAGTTTGCCGCTGGCACAGACCTTGATGCGCTCGCGCAGGCCGTGGCGTTTCAGAATGTCGACGGCCAGCGGCAGGCTTTCGCGCAGCGGCATGCCCATGTTGTCGATCAGGCTCATCGGAGCGGCGCCGGTGCCGCCGTCGGCGCTGTCTATGGTGATGAAGTCCGGGGCGCTTTCGGGGCCGCGTTTTTGGATTTCC
The DNA here is from genome assembly GCF_000813745.1 of Leisingera sp. ANG-M1. Taxonomy (GTDB): domain Bacteria; phylum Pseudomonadota; class Alphaproteobacteria; order Rhodobacterales; family Rhodobacteraceae; genus Leisingera. The sequence continues at coordinate 76,464 of NZ_JWLC01000019.1, forward strand.
CGGCACAGAGAGTCGAGGAAGCCATAGGCGCCGATAACCGTCTTGAAGCCCACCGGCTTGCCGGTCACGCCGCGGACATAAGCGATCATGTCCAAGAGGTCGTCGACGCAGTCGACTTCAGGGTGGCGGTTGGGGCTGATAGCGTCCTGACCAGGTTTCAGGCCGCGGATTTCGGCGATTTCCTCGGTCACTTTGGCGCCGGGCAGGATGCCGCCTTTGCCGGGCTTGGCGCCCTGGCTCAGCTTGATTTCGAACATGCGGACACTGTCGTGGCCGGCAACCTTGCGCAGCTTGTCCTCGTCAAAGCCGCCTTCGGGCTTGCGCACGCCAAACTTGCCAGTGCCGATCTGGAACACGATGTCGGCGCCGCTTTCCAAGTGATAGGGCGACAGGCCGCCCTCGCCGGTGTTGATCCAGATGCCCGCCTTTTTGGCGCCTTGCGACAAGGCGCGGACGGCCGGGACCGAAATGGCGCCATAGCTCATGCCGGAGATGTTGAAGAAGGAATCCGTGGTGTAGGGGTGGCGTGTGTAGGGGCCGATAGTGACGGCGGAGGGCTCCTTGGCGTCCTGTTCCAGCGTCGGGAAGGGGCAGTTCACGAAATAGACGGTGCCGGTCGACCGCAGGTCACGGGTGGAGCCGAAGGCGACGGTGGAGTCGACGTTCTTGGCCGCCCGGTAGGCCCAGGAGCGTTCGGCCCGGTTGAAAGGCATCTCCTCGCGGTCGAGCGCAAAGAAGTACTGCCGGAAGAACTCGCCCATATGTTCAAAGAAATAACGGAAGCGGGCGACGACCGGGTAGTTGCGGCGCAGGGTGCTTTCGGTCTGGGTCTTGTCGCGGAAATAGATCACCACCAGCCACAAGACGCCGGCACCAACGGCAAAGATGAACGCATAAGACAGGAATTCGAGCAGTGCGAGCACAATGCTGGATATCTGAGACATGGTTTCCGTCGCTCCTTCAAGGGGTTTATCGGGCAGGTCTTGTTGCCGCCCTGGCAATTGTCACTACAGAATGCGCATGCTGCCTGCGCATTGCATTCACGTGCTGATCACATCCTGCGGAGCAGCAAAGCAGCAGCGGGCAAAGGGCCGCCGGTCTATAGCGTCCGGCTGAGGCGGCGGGCAGGGAGCAGCACTGGGCGCGCGGTGCCGCCTTTGGAGTGTGCGTCAGCAGCCTGGAGGATGTCCAGACCAGGCCGGGTCATGCGGCAGGGATGAAAAGCCCGGCTTGCGCCTGGCAGCGCAGCCGGTACCGCCGCGCAGGGCGGCTTAATCAGAATTGTCATGCGGCACTCTTGTTGAGGTTTCGGCCGAGACTAAGGCAAATTTCTATGACGTTTGCTTATGGAATGTATAACCCGGTCGCCAGGCGATTGTCCTGCCTAGGCTTCTGGTCGCAACACTAGGCCGCAGTCAAAGACTGCAAGTCGCGCCGTTTGAGGGAGTGGCGCGCCAGGCCGCCGTAAACATTGCTGACCTGCCGCCGCCCGCGGCCGCCTTGCAGGCCGGCCGCCGCCGCCAGTTCCGGAAAGAGGCCGAACAGCTCCAGCCTGTCCTGAAACCGCAGCCCGCGCAGCGCTTCGGGACCGGGCCAGAAAGTCTCGGTTGCAATGCCTTCTGCAAAAATCACTTCATGCCGCTCAGTCATGAGGTGCACATAGGTGACCGGTTTTACAGATCGGACCAGTTGCGCGCAGGCGGCGTCAACCTCTGCCAGCAGTTTTGCCGGCAGGAAGCACTCGTCCTGGCGGCTGCCTGGGTCAAAGGCCCGGCGCCCGGCCAGCAGGCGGTGCTGGGGAGAGAGCAGCATCGGCCGCTCGGGGGACAGCAGCCCGCCTGGGTGCAGGCAATAAGGCTTCAAATGGGGATTTTGCTCCAGTTCGGCCGGGCTCAATGAGCGTTTACCGACCCAGAGAACCGGCTGAAAGCCATTGTCAGCAGTTTGCAGCAGATCTCCCGCGCGGATCTGCCCTGCGGGTACCGCGCCGCGTTTGGTGGCGATCAGGACATCTGGCGTAAAGCAGGGCACGCCCGCAGCAAAAAGCTGCGGCCCGCTTGAAATCTGGGACGGGGCGACCCCTTCCAGTACCAGCTTTTCACCTCCCGGGAAGGACAGCAGCGCATTGCCGGACCCGTCGTCGGTGACAGAGACGTCCCAGGCGCGAACGGCCCCAAGCGGTCCGCTGCCTCCGGTCAGCTCGGACACATCGAGCTGATCGTTGTAGAACCCGTCGCTGTCATCGTCACCGATGTTGAAGTCGCTGACGGTGTCGATGCCGCCGGACGCGGTCAGGACCAGCTCGTCATACCCGGTGCCGCTGGTGATCGAGTCATTGCCCGCCCCGAAAGTGACAGTGTCGTCGCCTGCCCCGGCGTCGATCTGCACGCCGGCCGAGTCCGCCGAAGCGTCCACCACGTCGGCTTGGTCTGTCAGTTCCAGCGCTTCGATCTCAGAAAAGGTGATGGTATCGGAACCATCGGAGATCGTGCCGGCTTCATCTCCGGTATAGGTGACCGTCAGCCCGGAGGTGACGGCAGTAAGATCGACCGTGTCCTGGTCGGTTCCGGCCTCGCCGCCTTCCAAAGTATCGTTGCCAAAGCCGTCTGACATTTCAAAGGTGTCAGCGTCGGCCTCGCCGTACATCAGGTCCGCGTCTGCGCCGCCGATCAGCAAGTCGTTGTCATTGCCGCCGTACAAGGTGTCATTGCCGGCGCCGCCGTCCAGCGTGTCATTGCCGTCGGTTGCCACGATGCTGTCGTTGCCGACACCGCCGACCAGGCTGTCGTCCCCGGCCGAGTTCATCAGTGTGTCGTCGCCTTCGCCGCCGATCAGGGTATCGTTGCCCAGCCCGGTAGTCAGGCTGTCGTTGCCCGCACCGCCTTCGATGTAGTCATCCCCGTCGCCGCCTGCGAGTGTGTCGCCGCCTTCGCCGCCGATAATGGTGTCCGCGCCTTCGCCGCCTTCGATGAGGTCGTCGCCGTCGCCGCCGTCAAGACTGTCGTTGCCATCCTCACCGAACAGGGAGTCATCCCCCCCTTGGCCGAAGACAACATCGTCGCCTTCGCCGGCCATAATCGTGTCGGCCCCTTGTTCGATCGGAGTGACAACCGCGTCGTCGATCATGTCGCCGGACAGTGTGAAGCCCGCCAGGCCTTCGCGGGTCTGCAGCGTGAATTCGATCGAAGACCGGTCTTCGAACCCGGCAGAGAACCAAGCGTCCTGATCGGTGTAGCTGTTTTGCTCGGACCCTGTGGCAGTCACCATGCTGCCGTCGACCGCGGTGGCCAGTGATGTATCCGATGCGACGCCAAAGGAGGTGAAACTGTTGCCGTCGATGATTACGGCTTCGGCATCGCCATAGCCGCTGTTGTCGTCAACGTCGTTGAAAGTCGCGGTAGAGTTCAGATAGACCGGCTCACCCGTGTCCGGATCGTAGAATTCAAGCCGGAAGGTGGCCTGGTCTCCCGGGTCGTCGCCGTCCAGCAGGATTTCGGCACCGGCCGTGTAGCCGAATTCAACCGACATGTCCGGGTTGGACTTCTCGACCAGAACCAGCTTGCCCCAGACTTTGGTGCCGTCGTCCAGAGTCGCGATGTCTCTGAAGACGGCATAATCGCCGGCCGAGCCATCCGAACCGTCGTGGGAAATGCTCTGGATGTTGTTGATGTCCAGCACTAGCGGCGAGGCGTCCAGGCCCTGTTCGAAGCCGTCGCCCATGTCACCATAAACGGTGTCATTGCCTGCGCCGGACTCGATGACGTCATTGCCTTCTTCACCGGCAACTGTGTCCTGACCTGCCCCGGCTTCGATGGTGTCGTCGCCGGTGGTGCCGTCCATTTTGTCGTTGCCCGCCGAGCCAGTCATGCTGGCGACAAGATCATCGACCCAATCCGGTGTAGCCATAAATCAATTCGGCCTTCTATCTGGCGCGGGGTAATGCACGCGCGGTAGTGAACTGTCTGCAGGCGCATTGCCGGTGGGGCCGGCTGCGGTAGGAAACCGATACGCGACTGCGGATAAAGAAACGTAAACCCCGCACAAACTTTGCACCCCGGAGACGCGGGCAAGGCTTTGAAGAGACTGTGCCTGTTGGGCATGGCAGCCTCTTTAATTTTTTTGATACTATTTGACAGAATACCGGAAGAAGCACCGGGACGGGGCCTGTCCGGTATCTTACCGCATTGCGGCATTGGCCGAAAATTCTAAGCGGTCAGGCGGGCTTTGACCTGAGAGGGCCCGCTCTTGTGGCGGCAGGAACCGAAAACCGGTCTGAACCGCCTGAGCAACGGAAGGTTCGAAGCAGCCAGGTATCCGTGGCCGCGCCCAAAGGGGCTGAAACCAAGAGGCCGTATTTGTCCGCTCGCGGCATCCAAGGGTTTTGCTTGCGCTGCGGCAGGGCTCCTGGATACCGCGACCTAGGGTGATGCTTTGCTGCGGCCCCGTTTCAATAAGTGGCCCGGCCGCCAGATAGGTCAAAGACCGCACCGGTATTGAACGAACAGGCGTCCGAAGACAGCCACATCGCCAATTCCGCCGCTTCTTGCACCAGCCCCAGACGTTTCATTGGAGACTTGTCGATCATGATCTGCACGAAGTCCGGAGTCATCTGGTCGAGGATGGCCGTTTTCACGGCTGCCGGTGCGATGCAGTTCACCCGGATAGCGGTTTCGGCCAGTTCCTTGGCCAAGGACTTGGTGAAGCCGATCACACCTGCTTTGGCCGCGGAATAGGCGGAGGCGTTGGGCGTGCCTTCCTTGCCCGCCAGCGACGCCATGTTGACGATCCGTCCGTAGCCGTTTTCCTGCATCACCGGGACTACAGCGCGGGCCAGATGGAAGGTGCCGGTAAGGTTGACCTCGATGATCCGCGCCCAGGTGTCCGGGTCGTATTCCGTGACCGGTACAGTCGGCCCGGCAAACCCGGCGTTATGCGACAAGAAGTTGATACCGCCAAAGGCGGCGCGGGTCTTTGCCACGGCGGCGGCGATCTCTACGGGATCGCTGATGTCCACCTGGCAAAAACCCGCGCCTTCGGGTGTTTGGGCGGGTTCGGTTAGATCCCAGATCATCACCTGCGCCCCCGCGGCGGAGTAGTGGCGGGCGATTTCGGCGCCGATCCCCGCTGCGCCGCCCGTCACAACCGCAACGCGGCCCGAAAAGTCATAGTTTACATTGGTCATTCTGGCGTCTCAGCGGATGAAGGTTTTCACGTAGTCAGCCCCCAGGCCAACCTTCTCGAAATGGGCGCGGCACATGTCGATCTTGGTGAAGACGTCCTCGTATCCCAGGTGATTGCCGTCCGGGTCGACGTAGTACATGACGCCGTTCACTTGGAAATAAGTGATCATCTCGTCGACATCATCGGGCACAACCAAAGTGTGGGTTTCTCCCGGCGGCTCAAACACATAGCCGCCTGCGCGGGCTTCCCAATCATGCTCGAGGTAGTGCCAGCGGCCCTTCAGCACGAACCCATGCACCGCGTTCGGGTGGCGGTGGCGCGACAGCACGCCGGATTTGGTCACCTTCAAGAGGTTCATCCAGTAGCCTTGGCTGACGTTCAGGCAGAGCGGGCGGAAGAAGACGTGCTCGGCCTGCTGCACCCACATGCGCGGGTCATCTTCCGCCAATGCATCCGGGATCACGATCTCCGGCAGCGCATCCTGTGGCATCGGGTGCTTGTAAGGAACCCGCGGGTTTTCGTCTTCACTTACCAGTGGCATCTAAGCTTCCTTTTCAGTTCAGGCGGCAGCGTAGCCGCCATCGACATTGAGAATGGTGCCGGTCACAAATCCGGCAGCTTCGGAGGCGAGGAACAGCGCCGGGCCAATCAGGTCCTCCGGCTTGCCCCAGCGGCCCATCGGTGTGCGCGACAGGATCGCGGCGCTGCGGTCTTCATCTTCGCGGAGATCTTTGGTCAGCGGTGTGGAGATCCAGCCCGGCGCCAAGGCGTTCACCCGGATCCCGTCAGCGGCATAGGCAATGGCAAGCGATTTTGTGAGCTGTGCAATGCCGCCTTTCGAGGCCGCATAGCCCGGAACGAGACCGCCGCCGAAGTAGCTCAGCATTGAGGCGATATTGATGATTGCCCCTTTGCTTTCCCTCAGCAAGGGCCTCGCGGAGGCGCAAACCCGCATGGTGCCAATCAGATTGATGTCCACCACTTCCGCAAACACATCCGGCTCCAGCTCAGCGCCGCGCCGTATCACGCCGGCAGCATTCACCAGAACGGTCAGACTGGAAAAACCGGCCAGCAGAGCTCCAATCGCCGCCGCGTCCGTGACATCCAGAGACCGGAAGCCCAAGCCCGGCTCTGGCTCCGGCAAGGGGCCGAGGCCTGCTGCGGTTACACTGTAGCCGGCTGAGGCAAAGCCGCGGGCTATTGCGAGACCTAAACCGCTTGTGCCGCCTGTCACTAGAACTTCAGGATGTGTTTTTTCCATTGCCTGCTCCAGTTAATGACCATATTGTGGACAAGGATTCGATATATGGACATGGTACGGTTGCCGCACCCGCTGTCAATCCGCCCGTTGGTGTGCGGCCGGTGGAGAATGAGATGGCGAAACAGGTTCAAGGGACCCAGAGCTTTGCCCGCAGTATCGGGCTGCTGCAGCACATTGCGGACCGGAGGGAGCCGCCTGGATTGCAGGATTTGCTGGCGGAATGCGGTTTTACACGGCCCACGCTCTACCGGCTGCTTGCAGGGCTGGAGGCCGAGGAACTGATAACCAGAACGGCCGACCGCAAGTACAAGCCCGGCTTGCGGCTGATTTCGCTCGCGCGCCGGGCGCTTGGCCAGTCGGACATCCGTGACCTGGCCCGCCCGCATTTGGAGAAGCTGAGGGATGTGACCGGGGAAACCGTGCATTTGGCAGTGCGCAGCGGCGGCGGGCTGGTTTACATCGACAAAATAGAAAGCCGCGAAACCGTGCGGATGAATTCGACAATCGGCACGCCGGTGCCCTTGCATTCAAGCGGTGTCGGAAAGGCCTATCTGGCCGCCTTGCCGCAGCAGGAATGCGCCGAACTGCTTGAGGGTATCGAATTGATACCGGTTACGCCCTTCACAACAACGGATCCGCGCGCTCTGGCCAGCCAGATTGAACTGTGCCGGAAACGCGGGTTCATCTTTGATGATCAGGAAAATGAAGTGGGTATTGTTTGCTTTGGAGCTGCAATCATGAATGAGAGCGGTCAGCCGGCGGCAGCGGTCAGTGTTTCCGTGCCGCTTTTCCGGCTGCGGGAGGACCGCAATAGCTATGCGGCTCCGCTTTTGGAGTGCGTGAAAGATGTCTCTGCCCGGATCGGTGTCGCTTTCGGTTAGTGGCAATGCCCCAAGCCGCTGGCTTTCTGTGCCGTCCCGCCCGGGCAAGCGGGCCTAGATTGGGGCTGCGTCTGTCTGCTTGCGGCGGCGCGCAAGCTGGACGAAAACGATCATCATCAGAGTGGCATAAGCGGGGATGTGGAACCATTCTTTAGCCATCCGGACGGCTGGTTGCCTGAGCTCCAGTACCTGCCAGTCAAAATCGATACCCCATTTCTGCGCCGGGCTGTTGAACGCCACGTTTTCTACAAAGACGCCATCTGCCCCGAGCCGCATCTCAAGCCCTGCTGCCGCCAGCAGCCGTTCTTCCCCCACGGCGCCGGACTGGCCCAGCGGGATGGCCACTTTGCGGGTCACGATGTCGCCGCTGAAGTTCTCGCCCGTCATCAGCATCTGAATCTGGGCGCCATCCCCGGCCTTTTCGGCGACCTGATGGATCGCTCGCGGATCGGCGGAAACAAACGGCGGCTGGACCCGGTCGAGCCAGAAGGCCGGGCGCAGCAGCGACAGGGCGATGATGACCAGCAGCGCGCTTTCCAGCTTGTGGTTCTTGACCAGGAAAAAGCCCTGTGTTGCTGCCGCGAAAACACACATCGCAATCGTGGCTGAGACGATGATCAGCGCCGCCGACCACCAGCTTTCCACCCCGATCAGCAGCATCTCCGGGTTCATCACAAAGATGAACGGCAGTATGGCGGTGCGCAGGGAGTAGTAAAAGGCCTGCACGCAGGTTTTCATCGGGTCTGAACGCGCCACCGCAGCGCCGGCAAAGCTGTCGACCGCGACCGGCGGCGTGGTGCCGGACATCAGCCCGAAATAGAAGACGAACAGATGCACCGCAAAGAGCGGGATCACCAGCCCGTTTTGCGCGGCCAGTGTCACCAGCGGCTGCGCCATGACGCTGGCCACCACGATGTAGTTTGCCGTGGTCGGAAGCCCCATGCCCAGCACAATGCACATCAGCGCGGTGAACAGCAGCATCAGCATCACGTTGCCGCCCGCGACCGCGTCGATGATCTCGGTCATCAAGAGCCCCAGACCGGTGAGCGAGACCACTCCCACGATAATGCCGGCAGCTCCCATGGCCACCGCGATGCCGACCATGTTGCGAGAGCCTGCGATCATCCCCCCGATCAGGTCGGCGAATCCTTGGCGCAGCTCTCCGCCACTGGCGGTCTTGCGGAAATGGGCCAGCAGCGGCTTCTGAGTCAGCATGATCGCAACCATCACGACAATGGCCCAGCTGACCGCAAGCCCGGGCGACAGGCGCTGGATCATCAGGCACCAGATCAGCACCCCGATCGGCAGGGCAAAGTGCAGCCCTGCCATCAGGGTCGGCTTCAGCTTTGGGATCTCGATCAGCGGCGCGTTGGGGTCGTCGATCTCCAGTTCGGGATAGCGCGCTGCGATCTTCAACAGCCAGACGTAAAGGACAGTCATCAGCACGGCTGCCACTGGCGTCGCGTATTCACCTGCGACCAGGCCAAGGCCGGTGGCAACAGCGTAGACCAGTCCGCTGACCAGCGCCAGCGAGCCAAAGCCGAAGAGGAACCGGCCGAGGCCTTGCAGCAGGGTGCTTTCCTGCACCTTGGCCAGCACGGGCATGTTGGCTTTCACCGCTTCCAGATGGACGATGTAGAAGAGGCCGATGTAGCTGACGATGGCGGGTACAAAGGCATGAACCACCACTTCGAAATAGGTGATGCCGACAAATTCGGTCATCAGGAAAGCCGCGGCCCCCATCACCGGCGGCATGATCTGGCCGTTGATGGAGGAGGAGACCTCGATAGCGCCGGCCTTCTCGCCGGAAAAGCCGATCCGCTTCATCAGCGGGATGGTGAAGGTGCCTGTGGTCACCACGTTGGCGATGGCCGAGCCGGAGATCAGCCCGGTAAGGCCAGAGGAGACCACGGCCGCCTTGGCCGGGCCGCCCCGCAGATGGCCAAGCATGGAAAACGACAGCTTGATGAAGAAGTTGCCCGCGCCGCCCTTGTCCAGGAGCGCACCGAACAGCACGAAGAGAAAGATGAAGCTGTTGGAGACGCCCAGGGGCAGGCCAAAGACGCCCTCGGTTGTCAGCCACATGTGGTCGACATAGCGGTTGAGCGAAAAGCCGCGATGCGAGATCAGCTCGGGCAGCAAGGGCCCGGTAAAGACATAAACGGTGAAAACGGCGGCGACGATCACCAGGGACAGGCCCAGCACCCGCCGGGTCAGCTCCAGCACCAGTGCCATGCCCAGCAATGAGGCGATGGTTTCAGCCGGGGTACGGAGGCCGCCTGCGTTGTCCACTACCTCCCGGTAGAAGACCAGGATATAGAGCGCGCAGCCCGCCGCCGCGACTGCCAGCACCCAATCATAGATAGGGATATGCCGGCGCGGCGCACGCAGGAAGGCCGGGAAGGTCATGAAGCCTAGGAACAGCGCAAAGGCCAAGTGAATCGCGCGCTGCTGGCTGTCGTCGATCAGTCCGATCCCGGTCAAAAAGGGCAGGGGGGAAGCCATATAAAGCTGGTAGAGCGGCCAGGCCAGCGCCACTGAGAGCACAATTTTGCGGGCCAGCCCGGACGGGTCCCGCGCACCGGTGTCATTCTCGGCGATCAGCTCGCCAAGCTGTTCCTGATGGGATGTATCGGTCATGGCTTCCCCCCTCTGCTTGGAGCCGGGATGGATGCCCGGCTCCAAGCAGTCTTGTATTTGTTATTCGAGACTTACTTGATCAGGCCGACTTCGCGGAAATAGCGCTCGGCGCCCGGATGGAAGGGGACAGAGCGGCCATTGGCAACGGCACCCTCGCGGGTCACGGCGACATAAAGGGTCGACTGCGCCTTGAAGTCTTCGAAGTTGTCGAAGACCGATTTCACCAGGTTGTAGATCACTTCTTCATCGGCATCAGCAGAGGCCACCAAGGTGGCCGGCAGTCCCCAGGTCACCCGCTCTTCGTCCTGGCCGCGGTAGGTGCCGGCCGGGATGATGGATTTGCCGTAATAAGGGAACTCCGCGATCATCGCGTCGATGGTGGCATCGTTCCAGTTCAGCACGGTGCTGTCGCAGGTATTGGTGGCCTCGGTGATCGAGGATGCAGTTACGCCGGTGGTATAGAAGAAGGCGTCGATCTTGCCGTCGCAGAGCGCCTGCGCCTGCTCGCGCGAAGTCAGGCGGGTGGCCTGGCCGAAATAGGCTTCGGCATCGGTGCCATAACGCGACAGGGCAAACCCCATGGTGGCTTCCTGGCCGGAACCAGCGTTGCCGACATTCACAATTTTGCCTTTCAGGCCGGCGAAGTCAGAGACGCCCAGTTCGCCCTTGGCCACCAGATGCGCGGTGTCCAGGTGCAGCGAGAACAGGAAGCGCAGGTCCTGGTTGGCGCCGTTTTCCTCAAACTTGGAGGAACCGTTGTAGGAGTGGTAGAGCCAGTCCGCCTGGGCGATGGCTACGTCCATTTCGCCGGCCTGGATTGAGCGCAGGTTGGCCACCGAGCCGCCGGTGGATTCGACGGTGCAGCGCACGTTGTGGCCCTGGGTTTTGCGGCTTTTGTTCAGCACGTTGCAGATGAAACCGCCGGTCGGATAGTAGCCGCCGCCGATGCCGGCGGTGCCGATATTGACGAATTTGCGCTCCGCCGCAGCGGTGCCAGATGCCATGACCGCGGCAGTGCCCGCGGCAAAGGCCAGTTTCAATAGTTTGCTCATGGTCTTCTCCCTGTGGTGTTTGAATGTTCGGGGGTAAAAGTGTCAGCCGCTTCTGCGCAGGAAGGCAGCGACCTCTTTCTTGGTGGTTTCGATATGCTGGCGCAGAAGTTCCGCAGCCTTGGGCGTGTCGCTGCGCTGGCAGGCCTGCAGGATCGCCGCATGTTCCCGGTTGGGCCGCTCTGCGCCGCTGGCTTCGGTGACCAGCAAACGCAAATAGGGGCCCAGCTTTTGCTGCAGATCGGTGATCATCGACAGCAGCACCGGGTTGCCGCAGGGCTCATAAAGCATGTGGTGAAAGCGGCGGTTCATCTCGCTCCACGCGACGATGCTGGCATCGCAGGTGTAGCCGTCCAGCAGCGCCGCCATCTCGCGGAAATCGGCATCGATCATGTTTTCGACCGCCAGTTCCAGCGCCCGGCATTCCAGTGCCACCCGGATGTCCAAAAGCTGCAGGATCTCGGCCTCGGACATGCGCCGGACCGTGGCGCCACGGTTTTTGCGGAAGGTGACCAGCCCTTCGACCTCCAGACGCCGCAGGGCCTCGCGCACCGGGATCTTGCTGACCCCATGGGTGCGGGCGATCTCGTTCTGGCGCAGCGGCTCCTCGGCGGCCAGCGCACCCGACAGGATACTGTCCTTCAGGGTCCGGTAGATCGGATCGGCGGCGCTGGCGCCCTTGTGTTTCGTGGGATCGGTCACTGGATTTCCTAATTTGGATTTGAACCTTGCAAATCGTATACGTTTTTGTCAACTTGTAATACAACACTAATGCGTCTTCCTCTGGCTCAGCCGGAAGCGCAGGCAAGCTCACACGGGAAAGAAACGGGTCATGAAGCGGGACATTGCAATCATCGGCGGCGGGATCATGGGTTCCGCAGCGGCGTACTTCCTCAGCAAATCAGGACAGGCGGGCAACGTCGTGGTGATCGAGCCCGATCCCGGCTATCAGCATGCCACAACACCGCAGGGCGCAGGCGGTGTGCGGCAGCAGTTCAGCGTTGCCGAAAACATCGACCAATCGCGCAACAGCCTGGAATTCTACAAGAATTGGGAGACCTACATGGCCGGCGTGCCGGATCTGCCTGATCTGAATTTCCGCGAGGAGGGCTATCTGTTTGTCGTCACCAAGGAGGGCGAGGCCACCCTGCGCCGCAATCAGGCGCTGCAGGAAAAGCACGGGGTGGACGCGCAGCTGATTTCCTATGACGAGGTCCGACGCCGCTTCCCTTCAATCAACCGCGACGACATCGTTCTGGGCTGTCACACGCCCGATGACGGCTGGATTGATCCCAATGCGGGCCTCTGGGGCTTTCGCCGCGCGGCCGAGCACTTCGGCGCCGAATACATCCGCGCCCGCGTGAGCGGCATCGAATCAGACGCAACCAAAGTCCGCTCCCTGACGCTGGACAGCGGCCAGGTGATCGAGGCGGATTTTGTCATCAACACCGCCGGTCCTTGGGCGGCGCAGATCGCCGGGATGACCGGTGCGCATTTGCCTGTTGTCCCGATGTGCCGGGTCCAGCACTTCTGGAAATGCGCGCATGAGATCGAGCCGTTGCCGCTGGTCAAGGACGAAAGCGGTATGTTCTTCCGGCCCGAAGGTGACGGTTTCGCCGGCGGCCGGCCCAGTTTCGACATTGCGCCCGGCTTTGTTGATGACATCTACTCTGGCTTCTTTGCTAATTATTTCGAGGAAACCATCTGGCCGATGATGGCCGCCCTGGTGCCCAAGTTCGAGGACCTCAAGCTACAGCGCAGCTGGTTCGGCCACTACGCTCAGAACACGCTCGACGGCAATATGATCATCGGCAAATACTCTCCAGGCCACGACAACATCATCACCGCCTGCGGCTTTTCCGGCCATGGCATCATGCATGCCCCCGCCGTCGGCCGGGCGCTGTCCGAGCTGGCCCTGACCGGCCGCTACCAGAGCCTGGACCTGACCCGCCTGGAGTACTCGCGGGTTGAACAGAACGCCCCCCTTGCCGAAATCGGCATCAAGTAAGGACCGCTGTACATGTCTTCGAACAGCCGCATCGCCGTGATCGGCACCGGGATCATCGGGATCTCCACCGCTTATTACCTGGCGCGCAACCATGGCTGCCGCAATATCACCCTGATCGACTGCGGCCAGCCGATGGCTTTCACCTCAGCCCAGTCCGGCGAGAACTACCGCAACTGGTGGCCGCATCCGGCCATGGTCGGCTTCACCAACCGCAGCATCGACCTGCTGGAAGAGGTAGCGCTCGAAAGCGGCAACCGCATCAGCATGAACCGCCGCGGCTATGCGCTGGCGACCCGCAGGACCGAAATCTCCGATCTGGTGGGGCAACTGCACGACGGGCTCGGCGCCGATGCGGAGCGCCTGCTGCGTTATCATCAGGGCGCCGCTTCCGGCAGCTACCACGGTTTTGACAAGCCCGATTGGGAGGGGGTGCCGGACGGCGTCGACATCCTGCAGAACCAGGATCTGATCCGCAGCCATTTCCCCGGCTATGATCCGGAGGTTCAGACCATCATCCACATCCGCCGCGGCGGCGATATCAGCGGCCAGCAGCTCGGCATGCATATGCTCGACTTCCTGCGCGAGGCGGGGGCCAGGCGGGTCATCGGCGAGGTGCAGGCGATTTCGCAGGGCGAAGGTTACCGGATCGAACTCTACGGTGGAGAGGGTACCCGCACCCTTGAGGCGGACCGGATCGTCAATGCCGCCGGGCCTTTTGCAGGCCGCATCGCCCGGATGCTGGGGGTGGAACTGCCGATCCACTGCACTTTCCAGCAGAAGATCGCCTTTGAGGACAAGCTTGGCGCCATTCCGCGGTCGCAGCCATTTTCCATAGACCTGGATGGCCAGCGGATCGACTGGTCCGAGGAAGAGCGCGCCATGCTGGCTGAGGATCCGGAGTTTGCCTGGCTGGCGGGCGGCATGCCCGGCGCCATCCATTGCCGCCCCGACGGCGGCGACAGGGGCAGCTGGATCAAGCTTGGCTGGGCCTACAATGAAGCCCCGGCCGAGCCCGCCTGGGAGCCGCCGCTGGATGATAACTTCCCCGATATCGTGCTGCGCGGCGCGGCGCGGCTGAACCCGGCACTCAAGGCCTATTACGGCCAGCTGCCGCGCGGCATGCATCATTACGGCGGCTGGTACGCGATGACCGAGGAGAACTGGCCGCTGATCGGGCCGATGGGACCGGAGGGCGCCTACATGAATGCGGCACTGTCGGGCTATGGCACCATGGCGGCCTGCGCCAGCGGCGAGCTGTGCGCCGCCTGGATTGCCGAGGGAGAGCTGCCGGATTATGCCCGCAACTTCTCGCTTGCCCGTTACGATGATGCGATACTGATGGCCGATCTGCATGACGCCAACAAAGGCGTGCTCTGAGGGCTAGGGATATGACCACAATCATTCTCGCCGGCGCGGGCCGGATGGGCGGCGCCCTGCTGCGCGGCTGGATGGCCGCGCTGGGGGAGGGGCTGCGGATCTATGCCGTCGACCCGCACGCCTCCGAGACGCTTGACGATATTGCCGCTGCCGCGCCCGGTCAGCCGCAGTTCTGCCATGCGGCCACCGCCGCTGATCTGCCGGAGAACCTCATTGCCGATGCCATCGTGGCGGCCTGCAAGCCGCAGCTGACCCATGCCGCTCTGCAGTCTCTGTCCGGCTGTGCAGGGCCAGATACGCTGGTGGTCTCGGTCGCTGCCGGGGTGCCGCTCAGCACCCTGCAGAGTGTCTTTGCCGCGCCATCCCCGGCGGTGCGTGCCATGCCCAATATCGGCGCGACGCTGGGCTGCTCCGCTACCGCCGCTGCTGCCAGCCCTGATTGCACCGTGCCTCACCGCGCTCTTGTGGAGCGGCTGTTCAGGGCCGTGGGAAGTTTCTCCTGGCTGGCCCGGGAGGAGGATCTGCACACGGTGACCGCCCTTTTCGGCAGCGGCCCAGCCTATGTCTTTGCCATGTGCGAGGCGATGATTGCTGCAGCTCAAGCGCAGGGGCTGGCCCCTGACACTGCCCGCGCGCTGGCCATCGCCACCGTCGCCGGCGCGGGCCGCTTGCTGCAGGAGACACCGGAACCGGCCCGGCTGCGCGAAACCGTCACCAGCCCCAACGGAACCACCGCTGCCGGGCTGCAGGCCCTTGGGGATAGCGGCCTGGCGGATGCCGTGTCTGCTGCCATCTCTGCCGCCGGAGCGCGGTCTCGTGAATTGTCCTAAGGATGTCATGACATTGCCACCCCCGCCTATTTGCTGTTGACTGACCGTCACAGGCGGCAGGCAGCAAGAGGGCAGGGCTGGACATGGGGGACAACCGGACGATCCGGCCAACGGCGGAACCAATTTATGAGGCCCTGAAGGAGCAAATCATTGAGGGTGAACTGGCCCCGGGCGAGCCTCTGCGCCAGGACGAGATCGCCCGCCAACACGGCGTCAGCAAGATCCCGGTCCGCGAAGCCCTGCTGAAGCTCGAGGTCGACGGCTACGTCCTGATGCGCAAGAACCGCGGCGCCATCGTTCGTGAAGTCACTGCTGAAGAGATTCTCCACATCATGGACATTCGCGTCGCGCTGGAGTGCAAAGCGCTGGAGCTGTCGATTCCGAATATGATCGCTTCGGATTTTACGGCAGCGTGGGCGATACTGGATGAATACTCCAGCCAGACAGAGCCAGCCCATTGGAGCGAAATGAACATCCGCTTTCATCAAGCCTTGTATGAGCCCTGCTCCAACCCTCTCCTGCTGCAGATGATCACGGACCTGCAGCAGAGGATTGGCCCCCAGCTGCGCCTTCTTGTCACTCAGGTCAGCGGTCTGGAACGGCCGCAGGAGGAGCACAAGGCCATTCTGCGGGCCTGTGAAACTGGTTGTATCGAAGAGGCCGTTGATCTCCTTCGTCAGCACATCCAAACGACCAAAAAGGAGACGGCGGCCCAGATGAGAAGGGGTGCGGCCTAGCTGAAGACAGCTCTGCTGTTCACATCAGTCTCTGGTAGGCCGGCACTATGCTGTTGAGCAGAGCGCCATGGGGCTGGCTGAGAGAACGGGACCAAGCCGTTCGTGGGCTGTGCGGCGGGTACGCCAGTCAGCGGTTTAAGCCGATTGCCGCCTAAGGGGCGGCAATCATATTCGTTTCATCACAGGACAGCGGCTGTTCGCATCACGGCCAGCACCAAAGCCGGCGCGGTGAAGTCCAAGCTTGCAGACCTGCTCTGGACGGCCGCAATCTATTAGCCCGGCTTCAGGAGCTCTTGCCCGCCGCATGCATTTGACGTTTGCGGTCCCGGGTGCGCCGGGTCGCCGCTTCGGAGCCGTCATGATAGGTGCCGAACCACTTGTCCCAGGGCATTTCAGCGTTGCCGTAGTTGCACTCGTAGTAGCGGTGGTGCAGCTGGTGGAAGAAAGCGCCGAGCAGCAGCGCCTGACGGTCCTTGGCCCAGATCGCCTCGTAGCCCGAATGCGAGGAGGCAGCACCGAGCATCAGCCAGTAGCCGAGGAACAGCATGTGCACCGGGTGGCTGGGCAGCACCAGCACGATCAGGATGGCGCTAAGGTAGCCCGCGGCCTCGACCGGGTGCATCGACATGCCGGACCAAGGGCCGGTGTTGACGTTGCGGTGATGCACCGCGTGGACGTGACGGTAGATGAAGGGCTGATGCAGGAACAGATGCACTACGTAGAAATGGAAGCTTTGCCAGATCGCCAGCACCGGGAACAGGGCGATGAACCAGATCGGGTGGGCTGCAAAACTGAGCGTGCCGATATATTCATTGGCATAGATCCAGCGCAGGACGCATTCCAGAATTGACAGGAAGGTCGCGCCGAAGACCATGGAATAATACATGTTGTCCCAGGTCTGGTAGCCGAATTTATAAAGCGCGTTCCTGCGTTTAGCATAAGGGCGGGGGTCGTATTTCAACAGTTTGCCCTGGCCGTCGATGCCGTAGAACCACAGATGCAACCCGCCGGCCACGATCAAAAGCAGCACCCAGTTGCGCAGGAACACCCAGGCCATCCAATCAAAAGCGAACCCGGCCTGCGCCGTGGTGACGGGCTGCAGCCAGAAAGACACTGCAAAGGCCAGCGCCACATAGATCGAGCGGTCGGAGACCTGCAGCCAGTTCTGCCACAGCCATTTCGCAAGCGTGCCCGGCTTGGGCGGCCAGTGCCAGTAGGGCGCGTGCTTCACCGGCAGATCAGGGTGCCAGTGCCATTCGCGGCTCATCGGACCGGGATCCTGGCGTTCGGTGTGCGGGGAAGCGTTTATGTCGGTTGTGGTCATGGCGCGGCGGCCTCCCTGATACAGCGATCCTTTAGACGAAGAGATAAGAGCGTGGCGCGAGCAAAGTAAAATGAGTAAAACAGGGCGGAATCACAAAGAAATTTTGGTGCTTAATGCGAAAACTGCCCAATCTGGTCTGGTTGCGCTCGTTTGAGAGCGCAGCGCAGCATCTGAGTTTCACCGAGGCGGCGCAGGAGCTCGGGATGACCCAGACTGCCGTCAGCCTGCATGTGCGCTCGCTGGAGGCGGAGCTGGGCTGCAAGCTGTTCACCCGTGCGGCGCGGCGGCTGACATTGACCGAGACGGGCAAGGCCTATGCCTACTCGCTGCGGCAGGCGTTGGGGGATATGGCGATTTCCACCGCAAGCCTGTTTGGTGCCGAGACAGAGCAGGTTCTGACCGTCCGGGTGCCGATGTCGACCGCAGGTCTGTGGCTGGCACACAGGTTGCCGGAATTTGCTGAACGGCATGCAGGCATTTCGGTGCGTATGGTGTCCAACATCTGGGCGGGAACCGAAGCGCCGGAGAATGTCGATGTGGAGCTGCGCTTTGGCTCAGGCGGCTGGGATGGCGGCGAGGTGCGGAGGATTTCGCAAGAGAGGCTGGTTCCGGTGCGTGCGGCGGGCAGCGGAATTCTCAGCCCAGAGGCCTTGCGGCAGGGCCCGGTGGTTCAAATCCTCGGGTTTGAGGATATGTTGCTGCGGTATCTGAACGCCCACGGCTGCGCACCGCTGCAGGAGGCAGCCAGGTTTGCGGTGGATACAACGGTGGCAGCGCTCGACATTGTTGCAGCAGGCGGCGGTTATGCCGTGGTCGTGGAGCGGTTTGCCCGCATGGCGATAGAAACAGGCAAGGCCATTTCCATTGCCGGGGATCCGGTGCCGGTCGATCAGGCACACTATCTGGTCAGCGTGCCCGCCCGGGCGTCCAGCGAGGCCGCGAAGCAGCTGTTCGAGGCCTGGCTTGAAGAGGTGTTTGCCTGAGCCTGCGGCTAGTCCTCCAGCAGTTCGCGGATGCTGGCATCCAGCTGCGCGGTGAAGCCTGGGTCATTGCCCGGGTTGGCGGCGCAATGGCCCCAGGGAGAGTCATAGGGGCGGAAAATTGCGTTGGGCATGTGGCGGGCTTCTATCTCATTGTCTTCCGGCGGGAAGTAGAGATCCTGGGTGCAGGGCATTAGGATGGCGCGGGCCTTGATGGCCTTGAGGGCGGCCTGGAAATCGCCGTTGTAGAGCGGCCCGGCGGAGATGTCGCCCGCTTGCCAGGTGGCAAGTTTGGCCAGCAGGTTGTTTGCATCCCAGCCCTGCACATGGTCCTGCTCCCAATCCTGCAGCAGGTCCTCGATGGTCTCGAACCCAAGCTGCCGGTAGAGATGCTCGCGGTAGAAGGTTTGCGAAAACGCCCAGCCGGCATAGACCCGGCCAAAGGCTTTGAGCCCGGCTTCGGGCGGGCTGGTGTAGTTGCCGCTGTTCCAGTTCTGGTCGGCGCAGAGGGCGGATTTCACGCCTTCGAGGAAAACGAAGTTATGCGGCGAGGTTTTGGCCGAAGCGCAGAACGGCAGGATCGCCTGAACCATGTCCGGGTATTGCGCCGCCCATTGGTAAGATTGGCAGCCCGCCATCGACCAGCCTGCGACCAGGGCGATTTGCTCGATGCCGAGGTGATCGTGGATCAGCCGGTGCTGGGCGGCGATGTTGTCCCACATCTCCACCAGCGGGAAGCGGGGGCCGTCCTGCGGGGCAGGGGTGTTGGAGGGTGAGGAGGAGCGGCCGTTGCCGAACAGATTGGGGCTGACGATGAAATGCTTTGCGGGGTCTATGGCGCGGCCGGGGCCGAAGAAGCCCTCGTTGCGGGAATTGGTGCCGGTGTAGAAGGTGGGCAGTACAATGACATTGTCGCGCGCGGGCGAGAGGGTGCCATAGGTCTGATAGGCGAGCTTGGCGTCTTTCAGGACGTCTCCTGACAGCAGCGGGAAGTCTCCCAGGTCTAAGATTTCGTAATCCGGCATTTTGAGGCTCTTTTGGTTTGTATAACTGAGATTGCCCCCGGCCTGTCTTTAAGCCGGGGGCGAGAGTTTACTCTGCGGGGGTCACGCGTTCTTCGTCGTGGCGGGCGCGCATGCCGTCGCGGATCACTGCTTTGAACAGGGCGATACCCATCAGCGCCATCACCACCGAGAAGGGCAGCGCGCCGATGATCATCGCGGTGTTGATCGCGCCCAGGCCTCCGGCCGCCAGCAGGGTGCCGATCACCAGCGTCAGGGCGGCGCCCCAGACGATGATGTGGATCTTGGGCTTCTGCTGCGCATCGCCGCCGGCTGCGATGGTGTTGATGATCAGCACTGCCGAGTCCGCCGAGGTCACCAGATAGGTGAGCAGCAGCACAACGATGACAACGGTCATCAGCAGCGCCAAGCCGGAGGGCAGCATGTGGTTGATCATTGCAAACAGCTGCGAGGACAGGCCCGCGCCGGTGATCGCATCACCTGCATCGCCGTTCAGGGTCAGGTCGATGGCGGTGCCGCCGACAAAGGTGAACCAGACAAAACACATCAGCGACGGCACGATCATCGCACCCAGTACGTATTCGCGGAAGGTGCGGCCGCGGGAAATGCGGGCCAGGAACAACCCGACAAAGGGGGCAAAGGCGATCCACCAGGCCCAGTAGAAGATGGTCCAGCCGCCCTGCCAGCCAGCCAGCTGGGTGGCGACGCTGTCTGCCACGCCGTCGCCTTTCCAGACGGTGACCGCCATGGCCGGGAAGGCGGTCACATAGTCCCAGAGGCCGATGAAAAGGCTTTTGAGCGCAAAGACCGTCGAGCCGAAGATCAGGAAGAAGGCGAGCAGGAAGAACGACAGCCCCATATTGATGTTGGAGAGCCACTTGATCCCCTTGCCGACGCCAGACAACGCCGAGAGGGTGGAGGCCAGCATCACAATGCCAAGGGCGATAATCATCGCGGTGATGGTGGGGGCCCCCTCGGCGTCCATCATCCATTCGGCACCGGTGATGTTGAAGATGCCGGAGGCAAATTGCGACACGCCATAGCCCAGCGTCACCGAGACGCCGAGGATGGTGGCAATCACCGAGACGATGTCGATAACATGGCCCAAGGGGCCCGAAAGCGCATTGCCGAACAGCGGCGCCAAGCCGGAACGGATAGTCAGCGGCAGCCCGCGGGAATAGCTGAAAAAGCCGAGTGCCAGACCGACAATCGCGTAGCAGCCCCAGGCCGAGAACCCCCAGTGCATGAAGGACCAGCGGTAGGCAGGGCGGACGTTCTCGGCGGTGGAGCCTTCGGCCAGACCCTGGATCACATCCGGGTTGGTGCCGAAATGGTAAAGCGGCTCAGCCGTGGCATAGGTCAGCATGCCGATGCCGATCCCGGCACCGAACATCATGGAAAACCAGGAAAAATTGGAAAACTCGGGCTTTTCGTCTGCCGCACCCAGCTTCAGCCGCCCGGTGGCGGGCCATAGCGCCAAAGCGACACAGACCACGATATAGAACGCCATCACATACATGTACCAGCTGCCGGTGTTGGCATCGATGGCGCCACGGATGCTTTTCAGCACCGCGCCTGCCTGATCCGGCCAGACCGCGGCCCAGAGGATCAGGAGGCCAATGGCGATTTTGGAGCCCAGGGCGACCATCCTGTTGAACCCGCGGTAGAAGCCCTGGTCATGGGTCTCTATGTGCAGGTCCGTCATCGGTGGCTTTATCGGCATTCGTATTTCCTTCCTGTCGGTATTTTTGATGCCTTGCGTTTGCCGCAAGTGCGGATTTGCGGCCCGTTCGGGCCAGCGGAGTTCGTGAAGTCCCTATTTCACGTATCGGTCAGGCGTCTTCTTCCTGTTTGGCTTCGTTGCGCATCAGATGCATGATCTCGCGCTCGCATTCGGGGTAGCCTTCGAGCTCGACCAGATCCTCTTTGCTGCGGATCTCTTTGCCTTTCTTGAAGTCCAGTTCGAGGATGGTCTTGAGGCGTCCCGGGTGGGCCGACAGGAAGACGATGCGGTCGGCGAGGAAGATCGCCTCCTGAATGTCGTGGGTGACCAGCAGGATGGTGGTCTGGGTGGTGCGCATAATGTCCAGCAGCATTTCCTGCATGTGCCAGCGGGTTTCCGCATCGAGTGCGCCGTAGGGCTCGTCCATCAGCAGGATTTCCGGTGCGTTGGCCAGGGTGCGGGCGATGGCGACCCGCTGCTTCATGCCGCCCGACAGGGTCTTGGGGTAGGCGTCGCGGAACTTTGTCAGATGCACCAGGTCGATGTAGTGCAGCGCGCGCTCGCGGCGTTCCGCCTTGGGGATACCGTTCAGCTTCATGCCGTATTCGACGTTCTCCAGCACCGTCAGCCAAGGAAACGATGTGTAGCTTTGAAACACCATGCCGCGTTCGCGGGCCGGGCCGTGGATCGGCCGGCCCTCCAGGCTGAGAGTGCCGCTGGTGGGGGTATGGAGGCCCGCGACGATATTCAAGAGCGTGGACTTGCCGCAGCCCGAGGGCCCCAGCAGCACGCACAGCTCGTTGCGGGCCACCGAGAAGGACACATCGCGCAAGGCTTCGACCCCGCCGCCGCGTGTGGGGAATGTCTTGCAGACATTCTGGACGGATAGAATGGTGCTGGATTGCATGATGCGCCCCTCTTTGCTGGTTTCTGTGGATCAGCCGCGGTAGCCGCTGTCGTAAAGCTCCTTGTGCAGGGTGCATTCGACGCCGGTTTCGGGCGCTTTGACCTCCTGGATCAGGCCGAATTTGACCCACCATTCGCTGACCAGGTTCCAGTGGTCAGACATCTGGCCGTTGGTCTGCTCAAACGGGGGATTGCCTGGGGCGGCACCGCAGAACTGCGCCGCTTCGATGAAGTCGTAGACATAGAGGCCGCCATCCAGAGAGGTGCCGTCCTTGCCCAGAACCAGCTCAACGTCGGCGATGCTCATCCCCATGCCCTTGGCGATGATCTCGTTGCCTTCTGTTGGGTTCTGCTTCCACCAGGCAATGGCGTCATACATCGCTTGCATGGTCTTCAGGGCCACGTCGCGGCGGTCGTTGATCAGCGCGTTGCTCATATAGTGGCCGTCGGCGACTACTGCGTTCTTCAGCCAGAAGGGTTCGTCGGACTGGGTCAGGATGCTGGAGCCTTCCAGGGCTTTCAGCGTGTTGGTGCCGTAGGGTTCCCAGAACTCAGAGGCCGCCACGCCGCCGCCGATCATGGCGGCAAAGGCATCATCGGCGATGATGTTGCGGTAGACGACCGAGTCATAGGCGGCGCCGTTCTGTTCCAGCCACATGGCGACATAGATCTGTGCCAGCCCGCCTTCGAGCACGGCGACCTCTTTCCCGGCCAGGTCGGCGGCGCTTTCGATACCGGGGCCTGCGACGACCTTGTCGGTGCCGTTCGAGAGGTTGCCAAAGGCCACCAGCTTGACCGGCAGGCCGCGCTCGACGCCGACCGGGGTGAATTCGGCAGTGGAAGAGACCACGTCAAGCTGGCCTGCAGCAACCAGGTTGAAGCTTTCATAGGGGTCTTCGATGGTCTGGTACTGGATGTCCAGATCCGGGGCGAGGCCCTTTTCCGCCGCGATGTGCCAGAAGCCGTAGCCCGGCCAGGTGAAGCCCGCGATCTTGACGCTTTCTGCGGCCCATACGGGGGCGGCGGCGCCTGCCAGTGCTAAGGCTGCGATGCAGCCACTGGCGGATTTCAGCAGTTTCTTGGTCATCGTCACGATACCTCCCTTGCGACGTCATTTTTTTGTTTGGTGTGTTTTAAAGTTCTGCTCCGGCTCCTCAGGAATATTCGTCGAGATACTGGAACGCGCGGCGGTGCAGCGCCCGCAGCAGGTAGTCGAAGATCAGCCCCAGAAGACCGATCACCAGGATGCCGGCCATGATCTGATCCACATGCAAGAAGCGTTTGGCGCGCATCATCATGGCGCCGATGCCGGCGTCTGCGGCGGTGATCTCTGCGATCACCAGATAGGTCCAGCTGACCGCCAGCATCTGGCGCATGGCGATCACGATGTTGGGCAGGGCGGCGGGGACAACGACGGTGCGCAGCACCTGCCAGCGGGAGCCGCCCAGGGTCACGGATGTGTTGATCAGATCCTTGGGAACGGCTTTGGTGTGGTCTGCAATCAGGGTGATCAGGAACCAGATCACGCCGATAAACAGCAGTGCCAGTTTTTGGGCGTCGCCCGCCCCGAACCACATCAGCAACAGGGGAATGAAGGACGGGGCGGGCAGGTAACGCCAAGCCGAGACGAAGGGGGAGAAAAACGCTTCGACCGATTTGAACGCGCCCATCAGAATGCCGAGCGGCACCGCAACTGCGCAGGCCAGGGCAAAGCTGAACATCACCCGCCAGACGCTGATCAGCACATCACCGAGAAAACCTTGCTCGGTGAAGAGCGTGTAGAGCGCTGTCAGGACCTTGCCGGGCCCTGGCAGCAGGATTGCGGGCATCACGCCGGACCAGGCGGCGATCTGCCAGATGGCAAAGAACAGGACCCAGACCGCTACCCCGAGGGTGAGGCGCCAGGAAGCGGGGATGTCCGATTTGAACTCGAAGATCCGCAGTTTCGGGCGCGTGTCCTTGGCCCGGGTTGCTGGTAAAGTCCGAAGGGCCTGGGTCATGGGTCTGTCCTTTGCTGGGAGGGATTAGTAGAGGCGCAGGTATTCCTGCACTTCCCAGTCGGTGACCGACTGGTGGTAGCGCTCCCATTCATCGTTCTTGTATTCCAGGAACGACTTGCGCATCACCGGGCCCATCACGTGTTCGGCCATCTCGTCATGGCGCAGTGCCTCGATGGCGTTGAACAGCGTGCGGGGCAGGCGGCGGATGCCCAGTTCCTGCAGTTCGGCTTCGGTCTTCGAGTACAGATCGAAGTCGGTCGGTTTGCCCGGGTCGATCTTGTTCTTGATGCCCTTCAGCGCGCAGCTCAGGTGCATCGCCATCGCAAGGTAGACATTCATGGTCATGTCGCAGGCGCGGTTTTCGATGCAGTGGCGGCTTTGCGGCAGCCGGAACTGGGCGGAACGGTTGTTGAAGCCGTAAGTGATGTTGGTCGGCGCCCAGGTGACGGTGCCGCCTTCGAAACCGCCCACCCGCGGCACCAGGCCGTTGTAGGAGTTCACGGTCGGGCAGGTGATCGCGGTGATCGCCTCGGCGTGCTGCATCAGGCCGCCCACGGCCCAGCGGCTTTCGTCGGACCAATCGCTGCCATCGGCGGTTTCAAAGATGTTCTCACCCGGGCGGCTGTCATGCTGCATCGACATGTTGATATGCGCACCGGAGCGCCAGTCGCCCACCGTCGGCTTCGGCATGAAGGTCACGAACATGCCGTGTTTCTTGGCCACTTCCTTGAGGGTGATGCGCAGGAAGGCCAGCCGGTCGGACATTTCCAGCATGTTGGTATAGTGGAAATCCAGCTCGAACTGGGAATAGGCGCCCTCGGCAACCACGTCGTGCAGGTTCCAGCCCAAGCCTTCGATGATGTCGATCATGTCCTTCAGGAAGGGCATCGAGTCGATGGAGTATTCCACGTCATAGCCAAAGGCCTGGCGGCGCGGGGAGATGGCCTTGCCCAGATCGTCGTCGAAGGCTTTCACCGGCAGGCCGTTTTCGTCGTATTTCATGACGATGAATTCAGGCTCGACGCCGGCAAAACCGCTGTAGCCTTCCAGTTTGGCCTCATGCATGGCGCGCTTCAGGGCCTGGCGCGAGCAGACGTTATACGGCGCGTCTTCCCAGTAAAGGTCCGAGAAGATGATCGCCATCGAGTTGTCCCAGGGGCAGACATAGACGGCGTCCAGATCCGGTACCACCACCTGGTCGCTGTCGGCGGGGCTGAGTTCCGGCACAAAGGAGATCGAGTGCACGGCGAACTGCGGGCCCTTGCCGAGGCAGAGCGGTTCGAAGTCGCTCATCGGCACCGGCTTGGTCTTAGGGATGCCGTGCAGGTCGATCCAGGCGGCCATCACGTATTTGACGCCGGCCGCTTCCAGCTGCTCGCGCACCTCGGGGATGCGGGGGCGGTTGCGCTCCACGGCGTCGTGGAAGCTTTCGTAATAGATCTTCTCTTCGGGATTTGCTTTCAGCATCAGTCGTCCTCCCTTGAATGGCAATATGCTGCTGGCCGCTGACCGGGGACCGGTCAGCGCTGTTTTCGTTTTCCTTGTTTGCAGTTACCTGGCGAAAAAGGCGGGCAACCCGTCACCCGGGGCGCGGACTAGGGTGCCCAGTCGCCAGGAGCGGCGTTTCTTAGCCCGGGACAAAGTCCGACGGGTCGATGCCCGGGACCTCGGTGATCCCGGCCAGCTGTTTCCAGTTGTGCGGATAGGCGGCGTAGAAGATCACGCATTTGCCGTCCGCCTCATAAGAGATGTGGTTGTCCTTGGGCACAAACAGCACGTCGCCGCGGTTGCAGATGTATTCCTTGCCGTCGCAGACCAGCCGGAAGGTGCCCTCCAGGCAGTAGATGATCTCGTCGCAGGTCAGGTCCCACGGCACCTTGATGTTATTCAGAACATTGATGCCGCCGCACATGGACTTGCTGAATTCGCTGGTGACCATCGGCTTGATGTAGGTGTCGCTGTCGCCCATGGAGTCATAGCGCTCCTGGACCAGGTCGAATTTGAAAAGCTGCGGTTGATCGCCCATGGGTTACTTCCCCTCGCTGGCCAGGTGTTTCAGAATGCTTTCGTTCAGTTCGACCTTGTAGCCGTCCGGATCTTCGCAGAAGGCGATGATCCGGGTGCCGTTCTTCATCGGTCCCGGCGGGCGGGTGATGTTGACGCCGGCCGCTGCCAGCTGCTCACAGGCGGCATAGACGTCCGGGGTTTCGATGCAGATGTGGCCCCAGCCGTTGCCCTTGTCGTAAGGCTCTTTCTGATCCCAGTTCGCAGTCAGCTCTAGCGTAGGGGATTCCGCCTCCGGGCCGTAGCCGATGAAGGTGTTGGTGAATTTGCCTTCGGGGTAGTCGGTGCGGCGCAGCACCTCCATGCCCAGAATTCCGCAGTAGAATTCCAGCGATTTCTCCATGTCCATCACCCGCATCATCGTGTGGGCCAGGCGGAAACCCTTGGAAATGGGTTCACTCATGTGTCGTCTTCCTCTTGGTTCAGGCGTTTGCCGGAGCAGTGGCGATGTCGCGTTCGATCATGTCCTGGAAGGCGCGGACACTGTCTTCCCAGGCCGGCGACAGCAGCCCGCCGTCATTGGCAACCGGGGACTTGCGGCCCTCGTACATGCGTTCGACCATCTCGTGGTCTTCCTTGTGGACGTCCCACCACAGGTCCTTCAGGCCCTGGATTTCCTCTGCGCTCAATTCCTGCCCCTCGGTGGTATAAAGCGCGCGGTACTGGCGCATCTTGCCGGGACCGACGGGCACGTTCAGGTAGACTCCCAGCTGATCCGGGAAATAGCGGCCCAGGATGAAGTTGGGATAGAGCGTCAGATAGCGCGAGCTGACCGCAAGGCTGCCTGCGGTACCGACCTCTTCCTTCAGGTCTACCGCGCTGCCGAGGCAGTTGCCGTCGGTGATGGTGTAATGATCCTCCAGCGGCTGGTCGGTGGTCGAGGAATGCACGAACTGGACATGGTAGGGCTCAATGAAGTTCTCCATGATCAGTTTCCAGTTGGTGTCGATCTCGCCGAAATCGAGCAGGCCGATCGGCTCCAGCTTATCGTAGTTGATGCCCTCCAGGCGGCTGATCAGCGGCGCGGCGTAATCTTCAAACTCGGGCGCGTTGCCGTCCAGATTGACGAAGATCCAGTCTTGCCAGACATGGGTGCGGACCGGCTTTAGGCGGTGTTCCTTCAGGTCGAAACCGTCGAACTCCTGCTTGCCGGTGCCGGCGAAATGCGGCGCGGCACGCAGCCGGCCTTCCAGATCATAGGCCCAGGCGTGATAGGGGCAGCGGATCAGCTTGCCGACATTCTTGGGCTTGTCGACCAGGGTCATGCAGCGGTGCAGGCAGACGTTGTGAAACACCTGGATGCCGCCGTCCTGGCCGCGCACCGTCAGCAGCGGCAGGCCGGCGCAGCTAACCGGGTGGGCGTCTCCCGGATCGGCCACTTGATGGGCGAACCCGATGAACACCCAGTTCTTGGACAGCACGGTCTGGCATTCCTTCTGCCAGAACTCCTCGCTGCGGTATGCCTCGGCGGTCAGCCCGTGTTCCGGCCCTTCGGCAAGTTTTGTCTTTTCCTCGGCAATTGTCATTATTCCTCCCTTCGACACTGCCACATGCGGGGGCCTTTCCAAGGCTTCCGCATGGATTGTGTCCCTGCTCCGGGCTGGCCTGTGTGCAGATCCTTGGCCGGTTTCGCAGGGCCCGGGTTGATGTTTGCGAAAATCGCACGGTCTGGCAATAGTTTTTTGCGATATTCGTGATGAATCGTAAAAATTGGCTGTGAATCAAGGAGCGCGGGGCAAGTTTCACCAGGTTGAAATTCGAATTTCGCACGTTTGGCGGGTGTGTTTTTCCGGGAATCGCAATTTTTGAAGCGATTCCCTACCGGTTTCTGCCCGGTTGATCCGGCTGACAAATGGGCGGCTGGAAAGATTTCCGGGCGGCAAATTGCGGATTCCTGCGCCTTGGCGTAATCTCGGTTGCGGAAATAGCAGACGAGCAGCAGGGCAGATGGCAGGAAAACAGCAGAATTCCTCCCGCGTGAAGCGGACCAATCAAAGCATCCGGTCGCCGGGAGACGACCTCAACCAGCAGATCATCCGGCTGCTGCAGCAGGACGGGCGGATGGCGTTTTCGGAGATCGCCCAGAAGCTGGATGTGTCCGAAGGCACCATCCGCAACCGGGTGAGCGGCCTGCGCGAGAACAACATGCTGCGGATTGTGGCGATGTCGGATCCGGTGGCGACGGAATACACCACGGACGCGATGATCGGCGTCAATGTTGCTTCGGGTGTCACCCCGCGGCAGGTGGCGGACCGGCTGCAGAAGGATCCGCGGGTGGTCTTCATCCTGTGGGTGGCGGGGCGTTATGACCTGATTGTCGAACTGGTGAGCGACGACGGCGATGCGCTGAAGCGGTTCCTGGAGCATGAGATCCACGGCAGCAGCGATATCGCCGAAGCCGATGTCATGCTGGGGCTGCAGAACTTCAAGAACCAGTTCCTGTTGAAGCGCGACATGCCGGAGGACAGCCCGGCAGACGGCTGAGATTTTGGGGCAGGGGGCTCCCACCTGTGGCTGCATCTTTTCCAAGATGCCTCACAGTTGGGCGTAGCGCCGGGCTGACGCCCGACGCGGTTGCGTCAAGGTTCCACGCCGGCGGCTGGGCTGGATTGGCAGCAATCCTTCACGTCCTGAACAAACAGCTCAACTGCCCGGCGGTGCACCTGGATGCGGCGGGTGGCGAGGCAGAAGGGGGAATGCCAGCGTAACAGCGGATGGCGGAGTTCGCGCAGTTTGCCGCTGGCAACCCAGGCCTGCGCATAATGCGCCGGCAGCGGGCCGAGGTACTGGCCGGTTTCAATCAGCATGGCCATGGCCTCCATATTGGCGACCACTGCCTTAGGTTCAGGGCTGCCGAGGTCGGGGGAAACCAGCATGTCATAGGAACGCTGGCAGAGCGGGTAGGTCGCCACCTGCTGCGGGCTGACCTCTGCAGCCGGCAGGGCGAACAACGGGTGGGTCCGGCCGCAGTAGAGATAGTGTTCTTCGGTGCAGAGCTCCTCATAGGCCAGATCGGCTATCTGGTTGCGGAACGGGGCGATGGCCGCGTGCAGCTCGCCGGTGATCAGCTGCTGGGTCAGATCGGCAGGCGAGGCCACGACAATTTCCAGCCGGACCTCGTTTGGGCGGGCGAGGAAACGCTGAAGCGCCTGGGAAAGATTGAGCCCGGGCAGGCTGTTGACCGCATCCACCATTCCGATGCGCAGGTCGCCGGTCACTGCGTCGCGCAATTCCAGCAGTTCAGCGTCGAAATCACGGGCGCTGCGCAATATGTCGCGGGCTTTCTGATAAGCGATCTCGCCGCGTTCGGTCAGGCGGAAGCCGCCGCGGCCGCGTTCGCAGACCCGGTAGCCCAGCGAGGTCTCCAGATCGCGGATGCGGATGCTGATGGCGGACTGGGTGATCCCAAGTGCATATTGCGCATCGGAAAAGCCGCCGCATTCCACTACGGTGACAAAGGTTTCCAGCAGTGTGTTGCGCAGCAGTTTCATGGCGCGCCTCCTTTTGGCGGTCAGCGGCTATTACATAAATCTTCCTCATGTGAAGATAATCAATGTAATATTTTTTCATGCATCAGCCTGTGCTGATCTGTTCTCCGACCTTTGTCAACCATGCCAACTGGGAGGAGACCCGCATGGCCTTTACCTTGAAAACCCTGAAAGCCACCGCTGCCGCGGCGCTGCTGAGCCTGGCGCCGGCGGCTGTGTTTGCCGAAGACTGGAAATTCGCCATCGAGGAGATTCCGGGCTCGATCATGGATGCCTATGCGCAGGAGTTCAAAAAGCGCATTGAGGCGGCGACCGACGGCGATGTGACCGTGACCGTCTATCCGATGGGCACACTGGGCACCCCGACCGAGACCGTCGAGCAGGCTGCCGATGGCATCATCCAGCTGACCAACGTCTCGATCGGCAACCTCGGCACCATTGTACCGGAAAGCCAGGTGTTCCTGCTGCCTTACCTGCTGCCCTCTGATCCAGCAGCGATCTCGAAGATCCTCAGCAGCTCGGACACCATCTATGGTGACCTGAATGCGGACTTCCAGAAGCGCGGCCTGGAAGTGATGACTATGTATTCTGAAGGCCCGCAGGTCTGGACCACCAACCGCGAGATCCGGACCCCGGAGGATTTTGAGAACTTCAAGATGCGGGTGATGGTGTCGCCGATCCTGCTGGAAACATATAAAAACATGGGCGCGAGCCCGACTCCGCTGCCGTTTGGCGAAGTGTTCGGTGCGCTGCAGCTGGGTGCAGTCGACGGCCAGGTGAACCCGATCCCGACCATTGAGGAAATGAAGTTCTATGAAGTCACCAGCCACCTGATCTGGGCTGGCGAGCAGGAACTGGTCACCACCGTTGTCGCAGGCTCCGACTGGTTTGCCACCCTGACCCCGGAGCGCCAGCAACTGGTGCGTGACACCATGGCGGATATGACCGGCTTCATTGACGGCGTGGTCACCGACTTCAACCAGGCCCGCCTGGACGTGATCAAGGCAGCCAAGCCGGACATCGGCCTGGTGGTTCTGACCGAAGAAGAGCGTGACGTCTTCCGTGCCCGTTCGGGCGACACTGCCGCGGCTTATGTTGAGACCGCAGGCGCCCGCGGCCAGGAGCTGCTGGACGCGCTGCAGGCAGAGCTGGCGGGCAACTGATCCCGCTTTCAGGCCTCGCGCGCATTTGTGCGGGGCCGCACCAAGGGAGGATATCATGCAAGACGGCAATTCCGCTCCCTTCGGCTTTCTGGGAAAGATTGACGGTGCCATCGGGCGTATCGAGGTCTGGATCCTGGGCTGGGGGATCATCCTGATGGCTGCCAACACAATCGCCAATGTCTTTGGCCGCTATGTGTTCAACCAGTCGATCTATTTCTCTGAAGAACTGAACGAGTTCCTGATTGTCATCGTCACCTTCATGGGGCTTGGCTATGCCACCCGCAAGGGCATCCACATCCGCATGTCCGCGATCTATGACGCGCTTCCGGTGAAAATGCGCAAGGGGCTGATGGTGGTTATTGCCGCGACCACCGCGGTGATGATGGCGCTGCTGGCCTGGTACGCGCTGGAATATGTGCAGAAGGTCGCCAGCCGCGGCCGCATCACCCCGGCGCTGCAGGTGCCGCTGTACCTGACTTACGTCTGGGTGGTGATCGGGCTGGCGCTAACCTCGTTCCAGTATCTGCTGACCGCGCTGCGCAACCTGAATTTCGCCGAGGAGGAGATCTATGTCTCCTACCTGGAGGTGGACAGCTACGAAGATCCGGAAACCGCCGCCGCCATTCAACGCCATGAAGAAACTGCTGGCGGGGAGGAAAAGCAATGACCGAACTGATGCTTGCTGTCATGATCCTGCTCTTGCTGGCAGGGTTCCCGATGAAGATGCCGCTGATCTCGGCCGCGGTGCTGGGCTTCCTGGTCTACTTCCCGACCATGAACATGCAGATCCTGATCCAGCAGATGATCGGCGGGGTGAAGCCCTCTGCGCTGATTGCGGTGCCGATGTTCATCCTGGCCGCTGACATCATCACCCGCGGCCATTCCGCCAACCGGCTGATCGACGTCGTGATGAGCTTCATGGGCCATATCAAGGGCGGGCTGGCGATCTCGGTGACCTCGGCCTGCGCGCTTTTCGGCGCGGTCTGCGGCTCGACCCAGGCCACCGTGGTGGCGATCGGCGGCGCGATGCGGCCCAGGATGCTGAAATCGGGCTACAAGGACAGCTTTGCCATCGGTCTGATCGTGAATGCGGCTGACCTTGCCTATCTGATCCCGCCGTCGATCGGCATGATCATCTATGGCGTGGTGTCGGGCACCTCGATCTCGCAGTTGTTCATCGCCGGCATCGTGCCGGGGCTGCTGATCGTGGCGCTGTTTTCGGCCTATTGCATGTATTACGCCTATCGCCACGACATCCCTGTGCTGCCGCGCGAAGGGTGGGGCCAGCGCTTCACCGCCATGCGCCGGGCACTGTGGCCGATGGGCTTTCCGGCGATCATCGTCGGCGGCATCTATGGCGGGGTGTTCTCGCCGACCGAAGCTGCCGCGATCTGTGTGCTTTATGCTGCTGTACTTGAGGTGCTGATCTTCCGCTCGGTCCGCTTGCGCGATCTTTGGGACATTGCTCTGTCAACCGGTGCTATCACCTCAGTGGTGTTCATCCTGATCGCGGCAGGCGCGGCCTTCAGCTGGACGCTGAGCTTTGCCCAGGTGCCGCAGCAGATCATTGCCTCGCTGGGGCTGAACGATGCCGGGCCGCTGATGGTTCTCCTGGCCGTGAACGTGGCCTTCTTCGTGGGCTGCATGTTCGTGGACTCGATTGTGGTGATCCTGATCCTGGTGCCGATCTTCGCACCGATGATCAAAGCGGCTGGCCTCGATCCGGTGCTGGTCGGCGTGCTGATCACCCTGCAGGTGGCCATCGGTGCCGCAACCCCGCCTTTCGGTTGCAACCTGTTCACCGCCATCGCAGTCTTCCGCAGACCGTTTGTCGAAGTGGTACGCGGTGTGCCACCCTTCCTCATCATCCTTCTGATCGTGACCGGGCTGCTGGTCGCCTTCCCGCAAATCGCTCTGTTCCTGCCGGAACTGGCTTACCGCTAAAACAAGAAACTGGAGAGAAACATGTCTGGACACGGTTACGAATCCGGCCGCCTGAACCTGCCCTTTGTTGGCATCGCCACCTTCGGCAAGAAGCCCTACGTCGAGGACTGGGACAACATCAACGCCGACGTCGCCATCCTGGGCGCGCCGTTTGACTTTGGCTGCCAATTCCGCTCCGGCGCGCGTTTCGGCCCGCGGGCGGTGCGTGAGGCCTCGACACTGTTCAGCTTCGGCCACGCCGGCGCCTATGACCACGAGGATGATGCCACCTATCTGGGCGAGGAGGTGCGGATTGTTGACTTGGGCGACGCCGATATCATCCACACCAAGACCGAGGAAAGCCACGCCAACATCGAATACGGCGTCAAGAAGATCCTGGGTGCGGGCGCCATTCCGGTGACCATCGGCGGCGACCACTCGGTCAACATCCCCTGCATCAACGCTTACAAGGAAGACTGCGCCAAGAACGGTCCGATCCATGTGATCCAGATCGACGCGCATCTGGACTTTGTTGACGAGCGCAAGGGTGTCACCGATGGCCACGGCAACCCGATGCGCCGCGCGATTGAGAAAGACTATGTCTCCGGCATGACCCAGCTGGGCATCCGCAACGTCTCTTCCACAGCCAAAGAAGGCTACATCGACGCCCGCGAGCGCGGCTCGGACATCCTGTCGGTGCGGCAGGTGCGCAAGCTGGGCACGGACGCGGTGCTGGACCGCATCCCCGAAGGCGCGCGTTATTACGTGACCATCGACATCGACGCCTTCTGCCCCTCGATTGCGCCCGGCACCGGCACCCCGAGCCACGGCGGTTTCCAGTATTACGATGTGCTGGAAATCCTGCAGGGGCTGTCTAAGCGCGGTGACGTGGTTGGCATCGACCTGGTGGAAGTGGCACCGGCCTATGACCCGG
Organism: Leisingera sp. ANG-M1; assembly: GCF_000813745.1. Classification (GTDB taxonomy): domain Bacteria; phylum Pseudomonadota; class Alphaproteobacteria; order Rhodobacterales; family Rhodobacteraceae; genus Leisingera. Next base: position 109,955 of record NZ_JWLC01000019.1, read on the forward strand.
CCGAAAGCACCCAGATCCTGGCGGCGCAGCTGCTGCTGAACTTCATCGGCTTCATCTTCCACAACAAGAAATAAGTCTCCTCCCGCTTACCCTTGCATTCGCAAGGAAGCGGAAAACCTGGCACGCCCCTCTCCCATTGGCGTGCCAGGTGTTTTTGTTTGGTTTGGCGTTTTGGCCAAAACCTCGCGGAATGATGGCGAAAAAATCGCTCCTTTGATCCCAGCTCTCTCCCAAGAATTGATGGAACGGCAATCTGATTTGCCCATGCAATCTTTGAGAGGAGCAACAGGTGAGCGAACGCAAACCGGGCCGCCTGGCGGTGGATATTGGCGGCACATTTACCGATGTGGCATTGGATTTGGAGGGGCGTCTGGTCACAGCCAAGACGCTGACCACTCCGGCGCAGCCGATCGAAGGCGTGCTGAACGGTATCCGCTCGGTCGTCGAGAGCGCGGGTATTTCTCCAAGCCAAATCGGCACCATCATTCACGGCACCACCCTGGCCTCAAACGCGCTGATTGAGCGCAAGGGGGCCAGGACCGGTTTCATCACCACCAAGGGCTTCCGCGACATCCTCGAGATTGCTTATGAGCGGCGGTATGACCAGTATGACCTGATGATCGACAAGCCCGAGATGCTGGTGGGCCGCGATCATTGCTGGACGGTGGCGGAAAGGATGGATGCCACCGGCGCGGTGATCAGCCCGCTGGATGAGGCGAGCCTGCAGCCGGTGATCAAGGAGATCCGCGTGCAAGGTATTGAAAGCGTTGCGGTTTGCCTGCTGCACTCCTACTTGAACCCAGCCCACGAGCGGCGGGTGCGGGATCTGCTGCAGGCGGCCTGCCCAGAGGTCTCGGTGACGCTGTCCTCGGATGTTTGTCCGGAAATCCGCGAATATGACCGCGCCTGCACCGCCATCGGCAATGCCTACATCAAACCGCTGATGAGCGCTTATCTGACCGGGCTGTCGGGGGCGATTGAGGATGAGGGGCTGGAGGCCTCGCTGTTCATCATGACCTCGGGCGGTGGCATGACCACGTTGGAGACCGCGATCCAAGCGCCGATCCGGCTGGTGGAGTCGGGACCCTCGGGCGGGGCGATCCTGGCCTGCCAAGTGGCCGAGCAATGCGGCGTGGAAAAGGTAGTGGCCTTTGACATGGGTGGCACTACTGCCAAGTTGTGCCTGATCGAGAATTACAAGCCGCACCGCTCGCGCCAGTTCGAAATCGCCCGTGCGGCGCGGTTCATCAAGGGGTCTGGCCTGCCGGTACGCATTCCGGTGATCGAGATGATCGAGATCGGCGCCGGCGGCGGTTCGATTGCCCGCATTGATGCGCTGGGACGCATTGCCGTGGGACCGGACAGTGCAAGTTCTGACCCCGGGCCGGTATGCTATGGCAAGGGCGGCACGCTGCCGACGGTAACCGACAGCGACCTGGTTCTTGGCTATCTGGACCCGGACAACTTTGCCGAGGGCCGGTTCCGGCTGGACCGCAGCGGCGCGGTGAACGCGGTGGCAGAGCAGATTGGCGCGCCGCTGGGCTTTGAAGCAACCGTCGCGGCCTATGGGATTTCGCAGCTGGTGGATGAAAGCATGGCCAATGCCGCCCGCGTCCATGCCGCTGAATGGGGCCAGGAGGTAGCGGGCGGCACCCTGATCGCCACCGGCGGCAACGGCCCGCTGCATGCCAGCCGCATTGCCAACAAGACCGGCATCGACCGGGTGATCATCCCGCGCTCGCCGGGGGTGGGCTCGGCCATTGGCTTCCTCAGCGCGCCGGTGTCTTATGAAATTATCCGCTCGCTCTACTGCCGCCCGAGCGCATTTGACGTGGACGCGGTCTCACAGTTGATCGCGGATATGGAGGCGGAAGCCCGCGGTATTGTGCGCGCGGGTGCACGGGACGGTGAACTGGACGAAAGACGCGTGGCCTTCATGCGCTATGACGGGCAGGGACACGAGCTGGAGGTGGCGGTGCCGACAGGTCCGGTTACCGCGGAAACCGGCGAGGTCCTGCGGCGCAACTTTGAAGACATGTATCTGGAGATGTTCGGCCGGCTGGTGCCCGGCGTCGATATCGAGATCATCAACTGGGCGTTTGTGGCGGCCACCAAATCCACGCCTCCTGCCGCAGCCAGCCTGCCGACCGAAACCCGCGATGCACCGCCCAGCGGCGAGGCCAAGGTCTACTCGCGCCGGGATGAGGCGATGATCACCATCGCCACCTTCACCCGCGCGGATCTGGCCGTGGGCGACCGGGTGCAAGGCCCGGCCCTGATTGCCGAGGCACAGACCACAACGCTGGTGGACCACGGTTTCGAGGCGGTGATCGACACCGCAGAAAATATTGTCATCACCCGGATCGGCTGAGGAGGAACAGACATGACCGAGACCCAGAACTCCGCTGCCGCCGAGATCGAGCTGCAGGTGATGTGGAACCGCCTGCAATCGGTGGTGGACGAGCAGGCGCAGGCGCTGATGCACACCGCCTTCAGCCCCATCGTGCGTGAAAGCGGCGATATTTCCGCCGGCGTCTTCGACGTGCAGGGCCGGATGCTGGCCCAGGCGGTGACCGGCACGCCAGGGCACATCAACACAATGGCGGAATCGGTGAAATACTTCACCGAGTATTTTCCGCCCGAGACCATGGCCGAAGGCGATACCTATCTGACCAACGATCCCTGGCTGGGGTCGGGGCACCTCAATGATTTTGTGCTGGTGCAGCCGTCGTTTCTGGACGGCAAGCTGGTCGGCATGGTCTCCTGCACCTCGCATCTGGTCGACCTTGGCGGGCTTGGCATGGGGCCGGATGGATCGGATGTTTATGACGAGGGCCTGTTGATCCCGCCGATCAAGCTGGTCGATGCCGGTGCTATGAACGAGACCCTGCTGGCGCTGATCAAGTCGAACTCGCGCGCGCCGTTCCAGAACGAGGGCGACGTCTATGCGCTGATTGCCTGCTGCGACGTGGCCTCGGCCCGGCTGGCGGCGATGATGAAGGAGCTGGAGATCACCTCGCTGGACCGGGTGGGCGCGTATATCTTTGACACCTCGCGGCGCATCACCGAAGCCGCCATCGCCGAGGTGCCGGACGGCACCTACACCTACACCATGCGGGTGGATGGCTATGATTTCGAGATCGACATGGTGGCCACCATGACCGTCGAGGGCAGCAAGCTGAAGGTTGATTTCGGCGGCTCCTCGCCCTGTTCGCGCTATGGCATCAACGTGCCCTTGAACTATGCCACCGCCTATTCGGTATTCGGCTTGCGCTGCATCTTTGCACCTGAAGTGCCGAACAACGCGGGCTCCTTGGGCTGTTTCGAGATCACCGCGCCGGAGGAGGGCTGCATTCTGAATGCACCGCGCCCGGCGCCGGTGGCGCAGCGGCATATTCTGGGGCAGATCATGCCGGATCTGATGTACGGCTGCCTGCATCAGGCGATTCCGGACCGGATCCCGGCCGAAGGTTCCTCCTGCATGTACGACCTGCCGCTGCGCGGCGGGTTCGAGATGAACAAGGGCCAGGGGGCAACAAAGTATGCGGTCGAGGTAACCCACAACGGTGGCACCGGCGCCCGGCCCGGCAAGGACGGGCTGTCGGTGGCGGCCTTCCCAAGCGGCGTTTACGGTGCGCAGGTGGAGATCACCGAGAGCGTGGCGCCCTTGCTGTTCCGCCGCCGTGAGCTGCGCGCAGACTCGGGCGGGGCGGGCAAGTACCGCGGCGGTCTTGGCCAAAACATCGAACTGGAAAGCCGCGAGAACCAGCCGATCACCCTGTTTGCCACCGTCGACCGTGTGAAGTTCCCGGCGCTTGGCCGCGACGGGGGCCTGTCCGGCGCGCCTGGGGTGCTGCGCCTGATGCACGCAGAGCAGATGCTGAACGGCAAGGGCAAGCAGGAAATCCCCGCGGGTGAAGTCTTTGACTTCCGCACCCCCGGCGGTGGCGGTCTGGGGGATCCCAAGGAGCGACCGGCGGAGCTAGTGGCCGAAGACGTGCGTCTGGGGCTGGTGAGCCGCGAAGCCGCACAGCGGGACTATGGCGTTGCCCTGACCCCGGGCGGAGAGGTGGATGCGCAAGCCACGCAAAGCTTGCGGGGCTGAGGCGCGCAAACCTATGCTGGCCGGGGCGGCGGCGCATGCCGCCCCGGCTCTTCCCATCAGCAGCGGTGCAGAATGAAAATCACCTCGATCTCCCCCTATATCCTGCCCGGCATGCCCAGCCCCGACGGCTGGGCGGAGATCAAGCCATTCTTGTTTGTGCGGCTTGAAACCGATGCCGGCATCACCGGCTGGGGCGAGGTCTATGCGCTCGACAACCGTATCGGGGCGCTGGCGGTGCAGGTCATGGAGTTCGCCCATCTGCTGACTGGACGCGACGCTGCAGATATCCGGGGCTTGCGCCGGTTTGCATTGCGGGAGTTCTCCGAGAACCGCGCCGACCTCTCCCTGCTTTGTGCCTTCAGCGGCATTGAAATTGCCCTGTGGGACGCGCTTGGCCAGCATCTGAACGCGCCGGTCTGCACGCTGCTGGGCGGGTCGCCGGCGCATCCTTTGCCGCTTTATGCCAATTTCTGGAGTGCATACGCTCCGGCGGGGGCGGACGTGGTTCGACGCGCGCAGGCCCTGACGGGTAAAGGCTACAAGGCGGTCAAGATCTACCCGATGCAGCAGGGCAGCGTTGCGGCGGGTGCGGAACTGGTCCGCGAAGTGCGTGCCGCGCTGGGGCCGGACGTCAAGATCATGGTGGACCTCAGCGGCCAGCCGGACCCGCAAGCCGCTCTGGATCTGGCAGAACTCATCCGGGACTATAACATTGCTTGGTTCGAAGAGCCGGTGGACTCCAGCGATCTGCGGCTGCTGGCGGAGCTAACCGGCAAGATCCCCCTGCCGGTGGTCAGCGGCGAGCGGCTGGCCGGCAAAACGGCCTTTGCCGATCTGCTGCAGCATCGGGCGGCCAATATTCTGAACCCGGATATCGCTGCTTGCGGCGGCATCCTGGAGTTCACCGAGATTGCGGCGATGGCTGCCGCTCTTTCGGTGGAGGTCACCCCGCATAATTACAACAGCTCCGGCATTGCGATGGCCGCAATGCTGCATGCGGCGGCCTGCAGCAGCAATTGCAGGATCTCCGAGCACTTTCCGCATTTTGATGCCGCAACGGATGGGTTGATTGATACCGGGATCATGATTGTGGAGAGTGCCGCGCAGCTGCCGGCCCGCCCCGGCCTGGGTGTAAATGTCAATCTGACCGCACTGGAACAGCGGGCCTTGACTGCGGTGCAATGGATCGAACGGCAATTGGGCGGGGCAAGCTGATGGCGGCGGGACTGGCCGGCAGCAGCGAGATGTTCGGCTTCCTGCTGTGCCCGGGCCATCCAATGCTGTCGGTCTCGGCGGCGATCGACGTGCTGGCATTGGCGAATTACGTCGGCGGCCGGCAACTGTACTCTTGGTGCACCATCAGCCAGCAGGATGGCATGGTGCAATCAATGAACGGGCTGAACGTGCAGGCGGACTACAGTCTCAAGGACGCGCCCTATCTCTCTACCGCCATTGTCTGCTGCGGCATCGACGGCCACCAGCAGGCCACGTCCGAGGTGCTGGCCTGGCTGCGACGGGTCAAGGCCGGGGGCACCAGTGTCGGGGCGGTCTCCACCGGCAGCTGGGTGCTGGCGCGGGCGGGGCTCTTGGAGGGGCGCCGCTGCACTATCCACTGGGAGGACCGGGCGCCGTTCCGGGAGACCTTCCCGGACCTGAATGTGACCGAGGCGATTTTTGAAACCGACGGGCCGGTGTTCACCTGCTCCGGCGGTACCGCGGTGGTGGATCTGACGCTGACCTTTGTGGCGGCCGCACATGGCATCGACCTCGCCAACAAGGTGGCCGAGCAGCTGCTGCATGACGCCATCCGCTCCCCCGCGGCAGCTGCCGCACTGAATCAGCGGCGCAGGCTGGGCATCACCAACCCGCATGTACGCAAAGCGGTGCAGATCATGGAACGCAACCTGGAAGACCCGATTCCGCTGCCGGAAATCGCCGTCGCCACCGGCCTGTCGCAGCGGCATTTGGACCGGCTGTTCCACGCCCACTTGGGGCGCAGCCCGAAACGCTATTATCTGGAATGCCGCTTGCGCCTGGCGCGGTCGCTGATCCGGCAGACCGATCTGCCGGTATTTGAAACCGCGCTGGCCTGCGGGTTTTCCTCCTCATCTTATCTCGCCAAATGGTACGTGCAGCAGTTTGGCTCCACCCCGCTGGAAGAGCGCCGGGCCTTTGCTGCGGCGGCTGCCAGTCATGACAAGGACCTTTGATCATGCCGATCTCCGTGAAAATCACGCCTGGAGCCCCCGCAGGTGCCGGGCCCTATTCCCAAGCCGTTCGGGCAGGGGACTTCCTGTTTCTGTCGGGTATTGGCTCGCTGAATGTGGAGACGCATGAAATCCAAGGAACGACCGCGGCTGAGCAGCTGCGGATTACCATGGAGCACATCCAGGCGATCCTGGCCGCCCACGGCGCCTCGCTGAAGGATGTGGTGAAGATGGGGCTCTATCTGCAGGACCCTGAGGACTACGAAGAAGCCAATGCCGCCTATGCGGAATTCTTCGAGGAACCCTATCCCGCTCGGCTGAGCGTTGGCGCCGGGCAGGTCTGGGAGATGAAGGTGAAGCTGGACTGCGTGGCGTACCTGGGTGATTAGCCGGTTGCCGGATTGGTGCCGGCCTCCCGGCTGGCCGCCAGCCGGGTCAGCCAGTCTGGATCCATTTCCGGAACCGAGGTCAGCAGCAGGCGGGTATATTCGGGATGCGGCGGCGACAAGATTTCCTCCTTGGGGCCTTGCTCTACCACCTTGCCCTTGTGCATCACCACAATCTCATCCGAGATCGCCTGCACCGTGGCGATGTCATGAGTGATGAACAGGTAGGAGATGCCGCACTCCTTTTGCAGCCGCATCAGCAGTCTCAAGATGCCCTCCTGCACGATCTGGTCCAGGGCCGAGGTAACCTCGTCGCAGATGATCACATCCGGCTCCGCCGCCAGCGCCCGGGCAATGCAGACCCGCTGCTTCTGGCCGCCGGAGAGCTCTGAGGGCAGGCGGTCGTAGAAATCCGCCCCCAGTTCGATCTGCTCCAGCAGTTCCAGCACCCGCGCCTCGGCGGCGGCGCCCGTCAGGCCGTGGTAGAACTCCAGTGGCCGCCTGATGATCTCTCCCACGGTGTGGCGCGGGTTCATGGCGGTGTCAGCCATCTGGTAGATCATCTGGATGCGGCGCAGCTGCTGTTTGCTGCGTCCCTTCAGGCCTGGCGGCAGGGCGGAGCCCTCAAACACCACCTGCCCGCGCCGCGGCGGCAGCAGTCCCATGATGACACGGGCAGTTGTGGACTTGCCGGAGCCAGACTCGCCGACGATTGAGACGGTGCGGCCGCGGGGCAGGCGGATGGTGACATCGTCCAGCACCTTGACCGTGCCATAGGCAGCATCGACGCTGTCGACTGCCAGTACGGTTTCGCTGGCGGGTTTGGTCACCTTCTCCAGCTTGCGCACCGACCAGAGCGAGCGGGTATAGGCTTCCTTCGGGGCGGAGAGCATGTTGCGTGCTGGGGCTTCCTCGACCTCTTGGCCATGGCGCAGCACCTTGATGGTGTCGGCCATCTGCGCCACCACGGCAAGGTCATGCGTGATATAGATCGCAGCGGTGTTGTGCTGTTCGACAATGCGGCGCATGGCCAGCAGAACCTCGGCCTGAGTAGTCACATCCAGGGCGGTGGTGGGTTCGTCAAAGACAATCAGGTCCGGCTGCGGCAGCATCGCCATGGCGGTCATCACCCGCTGCAGCTGGCCGCCGGAGACCTGATGCGGGTACCGCAGGCCGATCTGGTCTGGCTCAGGAAGCGACATTGCCTGGTAAAGACCGCGCGCGGCGCCCCTGGCCTCGGAAGCACTGAAAAGCCCCTCGCGGATGGCGGCATTGGCAGTTTGCGTAATCAGCCGGTGCGCCGGGTTGAAAGAGGCCGCGGCCGATTGCGCCACATAGGTCAGCCGGGTGCCCCAGAGCCTGCGTTTTTCCGCCTCGGAGGCGGTGCGCAGATCCGTGTCGCCAAACCGGATGGAGCCGCCGCTGATCCGGCAGCCCGCGCGCACAAAACCCATAGCCGCCAGCCCCAGCGTCGACTTGCCGGCCCCGGATTCTCCGATCAGCCCCAGCACCTCGCCCCGGTGCAGGGTCAGGTCCACGCCCTTGACAATCGGGTTCCAATGCTCGTCCGAAAACCCCTCGATGCGGACATCACGCATCTCCAGAAGTACATCCTGTGTCTTACTGCTCATCGCGCAACCCGCTGGATTTGTGGAGGAACCAGTCGGCAGTGAAGTTCACGCCAACAGTGATCATGGCAATTGCCCCGGCCGGGATCAGCGGGGTGATGGCGGCGCTGAGGTCATATTTTGCAAATTGGATCAGCTGCGCCGTCTCCCGCACCATCGAGCCCCAGTCCGCGGTGGGCGGCTGGATGCCGACACCCAGGAACGACAGCGAGGCGATAGTCAGGAACACAAAGCAGAAGCGCAGACCGAATTCCGCCACCAGCGGCGGCAGGATATTCGGCAGGATCTCGCGCCGCATGATCCAGCCCAGCCCCTCGCCGCGCACTCTTGCGGCTTCGATGTAATCCATCACCACCACGTTGACGCTGACGGCGCGGGTCAGCCGGAAGACGCGGGTGGAGTCCAGAAGCGCAATGATCAGGATCAGGCTGGCGGCGGAAGAGCCGAACACCGACAGCAGCATCAGCGCAAAGATAAGGCTGGGGATTGCCATCACCACGTCCACCCCGCGGCTGAGGATCTGATCCAGCCAGCCTCGGCTGATTGCTGCCATCAGCCCCAGCCCGCCGCCGATGGCAAAGGCCAGCAGGGTGGTCAGCAGTGCGATGCCGATGGTATTGCGGGCGCCGTAGATCAGCCGCGAGAGGATGTCGCGTCCGATCTGATCAGTGCCCAGCCAATGTTCAGCGCTCCAGGGCGCGTAAGGCTGCGGCAGGATCTCAGCTTCGCCGTAAGGCGCGATCAGCGGTGCAAACAGTGCCATGGCGGCATAGAACAGGATGATTGAAAGGCCAATCTTTGCAGAGGCTGGCGCTTTCATAAGCTCCAGCTGCAGACGTTGCCAGCGGGTGCGGCGGATACGCAGGCGGCCTGCCTCAGCCGCTGCAGAGTAGGTGTGTGACGTGTCAGTCATTTCGGATGCAGCAGCCTTGGGTTGGTGATGATGCCGATGACATCGGCTAGGAGATTCAACAGGATATAGGCGGCAGCAAAGATCAGCGCGCAGGCCTGCACCACCGGGATATCGCGGGAGCTCACCGCATCTACCATCAGCTGGCCGACACCGGGGTAGACAAACACCACTTCGACCACGACCACGCCGACCACCAGATAGGCGAGGTTGAAGGCGATCACCGTGGCAATCGGCGCCCAGGCGTTGGGCAGCGCGTGGCGCAGGATTACCCGCCTCGGGCTTTCGCCTGCCAGGCGCGCCATCTCGATATGGGGGCTGGCCAGCAGGCTGATGATCGCGGCCCGCGTCATCCGCATCATATGGGCGACAATCACCAGAGTCAGGGTCAGCGCCGGCAGCACGGATTTATATAGCCGCTCCCCCAGCGCCATTTCCGGCTCTACCGCTGCCAGCGACGGGAACAGCGCCCAGAGCGTGCCCAGGAACAGGATCAGGATGTAGGCGACAAAGAATTCGGGGAAAGAAATTGTGACCAGCGTGCCGGCGCTGGCCAGCCGGTCATAAAGCGAGTTGCGCCACAGCGCAGAGGTGATGCCCAAAAACAGCGCCAGCGGAACCGCGATGGCGGCGGTGACCGAGGCCAGGAACAGTGTGTTGGCCAGCCTTGGCGCTACCAGCTCTGCTACCGGCCGCGAGCGGTCGATGCCGGAACTGGAGCGCCCGGAAAACGAGGTCCCGAGATCCCCGGTGGCCAGTGCGCCAATCCAGTCGAGATAGCGCAGCGCCGCCGGCCGGTCCAAACCCAGCTCTTGCCGGAACGCCTCCACGGCGTCTTCGGTGGCGGACTGACCCAGCACCGCCTGGCCGAAGTCGCCCGGCAGCATGCTGACAGCGCAGAAGATGACAACCGAGACCATGAACAAGGTCAGTACGCCAAGCATCAAGCGCTTGAGGACAGTGGATAATACTGGGTGCAAGCCCGGCCCTCCCTGTGGTGTTGCATGACCGCTTGAATAGGCAAGCGTGGGTGCTGCGATACGCTCCAGCTTATGAAACCGTAACGCCGGGCAAGTGAGGAATCGGACATTCCCTGGTCCAAAAACTCGCGTTTCTGCCGGAATGCCGCTTCTAGGCTGCCTTCCCATGACGGGCACAGATCCAGGGAGGAAAGACGGATGGCGGACAACAAACAGCAGTTTATTTCAGCAAAAAGGGTGCAGCTGGCGGCAGGCGGCATTTCCCGCCGCACCTTCATGACGTCGATGGTTGCGGCCGGGGTTTCTGTGCCGCTGGCACTCAGCTGGGCGGAACAGGTGCGGGCGGCAACGCCGCAGAGGGGCGGGCTGTTCCGGGCAGGCTTGGGCAGCGGCTCCACCACTGACAGTCTGGATCCGGCGACCTATGAAGGCACGATCAACGCCTCGCTGGCCTTCATGTATGCCAATAACCTGGTCGAAGTGGACCACACCGGCGGCCTGGTGCCGGAATTGGCGGAAAGTTTCGAGTCCAAAGATGCTAAAACCTGGGTGTTCAACCTGCGCCAAGGTGTGGAGTTCCACAACGGCAAGACACTGGCACCCGAAGACGTCATCGCCTCAATCAACCATCACCGCGGCGAGGGATCGAAATCCGCCGTTGGCGGGCTGGTGAAACAGATCAAGCAGATGCGCGCCGATGGCAATGCAGTGGTTTTCGAACTGGAAACCGGCAACGCCGATTTCCCCTATGTTCTCAGCGATTACCACCTGATCATCCTGCCTGCGCAGGACGGTGTGATCGATCCGGTGTCGGGCATCGGCACCGGCGGCTACAGGATCGGAAAATTCGAACCGGGGGTTCGCACCGAGGCCAGCCGCAACCCCAACTACTGGAAAGAAGGCGCGGCTCACTTCGAAGAAGTGGAGCTGTTATCGATTATCGACACCACGGCGCGCCAGAATGCGGTGATCAATGGCGAAGTCGACGCCATCGATCGGGTCGACCCGAAAACCGTAGCCTTGCTGTCGCGGGTGCCTACACTGAACGTGGTCGAAAAAACCAGCACCCTTCACTATACCTTCCCGATGCGGGCGGATGCGGCGCCGTTTGACAATTACGATCTGCGCATGGCGGTCAAATGGGCGGTGAACCGGCAGGAACTGGTCGACAAGATCTTGCTTGGTCATGGGTCGGTTGGCAACGACCACCCGATTTCCACCGCCAACCGCTATCACGCTTCGGACTTGCCCCAGCGCGAGTTCGACCCGGACAAAGCGGCGCATCATTTCAAAAAGTCTGGCCACAGCGGCCCGCTGCAACTGTCGGCAGCGGAAACCGCCTTTGCCGGCGCGGTGGATGCGGCCCAGCTGATTGCTGCCTCGGCCGCGCAGGCCGGTATCGAAGTCCAGGTGGTGCGCGAACCCAATGACGGCTATTGGTCGAACGTGTGGAACCGCAAACCCTGGACCGCCAGCTTCTGGAGCGGCCGCCCGACCGAGGACTGGATGTTTGCCTCCGGCTATGTGGCGGAAACCGAATGGAACGAAACTGCTTGGCGCGGCAGCGCGGCCGCCAAACGCTTCAATGCGGTGGTCACCGAAGCGCGAACCGAACTAGACAGCAGCAAACGCCGAACGCTCTATGCCGAGGCTCAGACGCTGGTGCATGATGATGGCGGCGCCCTGGTGCCGATGTTTGCCAATCACATCATGGGCGTGTCCAAGACTGTCGGCCACGGTCCGGACATTGCCGCGAACTGGGAGCTGGATGGCGCCAAGGCGGCCGAGCGCTGGTGGAAGGTGTAAAGCAGCAGGGTAAAAGGAACGGGGCTGCAAGGTCCCTAAACCGCAGCTTCTTTCTGGTCGAAAATACTCCGGGGAGCGCGAGGGGCAGGTCCCTCGCCTTTGCCGCTGACGCAAAGAGCCCGGCTTCAGCGTTCCATTTTCTGTTCCGCAAAGGCGCGGGCGGCGGCAACAGCCTCGGGGTCCGGTTCTGCACCGGTAAAGCCCAGCAGGTAGCCCTCCAGCCGTGCGGTGCGGGCTTTCATTGGCTCGCGGACCTCCAATGCGTGGTAGCCGCATTGCATGAAATAGAGGATCCGCGCCCGCGCGTCGGCGTCATAAGCAGTATATCCATGGCGCTGAAACATGGCTGTGACGGCCTCCAGCCGCTGTGCGTCTGCGGCATCTATCCGGTTGCGGACTTTGCCGTCCCGCCGCGACCACTCCCGCACCGCGAAGTCAAGGTTGGCGTCGAACAGCCCCGGGTCGACAAAGCAGCGGAAAAAGTTGCAGACCGCCCAGGAAATGTTGTCAGCCGGCAATTCGCAATGGGTGAGGATTGGCTCGGTATTGCGGGCCTCCCAGTCGTCCAGGAGCGCTTCCAGAAGGTGTTTGCGGCTTTTGAAGTACCAGTAGAAGCTCGAGCGTGAGACGCCGAGGCGCTCGCCGATGGCGAGCACCTTGACCCCAGCCACACCGTCACTGATCAACAGGTCGCGGGCGACATTCAGCCAGTCTTCAGGCGTGACCTTCACATGGCCGGTGAGCGGCTCCTTGTCCGGGTTGTCCCGGTGCAGAACAGAGCCTGCGTGTTTGGCCATTTCAGCTCTCCGGTGGGGCGCCGCCTTCCGCGGTGCGCTTGGCGATGAAGCTCTTCAGGGCATCAACGCGGGTGTCGTCTGTCTGGGGCCGGTTATCATAAGAGAGGATTTCCTTCCAGACCTGGGTGGCGCGCTGGTTGGCGTCAAGGCTGCCGCGTTCCGTCCAGGTGCCGAAATTGGCATAGTCATGCACCACAGGCTCGTAGAACTCGGTATTGTAGCGCGCCATGGTTTGCTGGGTGGCAAAGAAGTGGCCGCTGGGCTCCACTTCCTTCAGTGCGGTTTCATAGCCGATTTCATCCGTGCCTGCCTGGGCGCCTGCGCAAAGTTCGGCAATCATATTCAGCACTTCGGCATCGGTGATCAGCTTTTCATAGGACACCGAGAGTCCGCCTTCCAGCCAGCCGGCTGAATGGATCACCACGGTGGCCCCGGCCATCAGGCAGCCCCACAGGCCCATTTGGTTTTCATTGGCGGCCTGCACGTCGTTGGTATTGGAGGCGGAGCCGGCCGCCGAGCGCCAGGGCAGGCCGAGGAAGCGTGCCAGCTGGCCTGCGGCCAGCGAGGCTTGGAAATGCGGCGGTGTGCCAAAGGCAGGCGCGCCAGACTTCATATCGACGTTCGAGGTGAAGGTGCCGTAGCAGACCGGCGCGCCGGGGTTTGTCAGCTGGGTCAGGGTGATGGCCGCCAGCACCTCGGCATGGCTGAGGGTGATGGAACCCGCGACCGTGATCGGTGCCATTGCACCCATCAGTGTGAAAGGCGTGACGATGGACAATTGCCTGTGGCGGGCAAAGTCAATCAGGCCTTGCGCCATCGGAATGTCCAGCGTGCGCGGGCTGTTGGTGTTGATAATTGTGTAGCAGTGCGGCGCGGCCTGGAACTCCGCGTCCGAGACGCCGCGGAAATCGCGGATCATCTCGAAACAGTCCATCACCTGCGGTGTGCCGCGGGAATAGATGAATGGGAACTTGTCCGTTTGGGTCATCTGCGCCTCGGTGGTGAAGTAGTGGCGCAGATGGGTGGGGACGTCCTGCGGCTCCACCTGGGGCGAGATCATGTGGAAGACGTCGAAGTGATGGGTGAGCTTCAGGTACTCCAGATAGTCCTGGGCCGAGCCCGGACGCCGCCCGCGCTCCAAGTCAGTGGCATTGGGCGCGCCGGCGCCGGCCTGGAACACAAGGCTGCCCAGTTCCAGGGTGATGTCGCGGTCGCGGCTGCCCGCCCGGCAGTTGATCGAGCGGGGTGCCGTGGCCAGCGCCGCCTCGATAATGTCGCGGCCGATATAGACCATCTCAGTGTCTTCATCGACGCGGGCGCCGCCCTTGGCATAGATCTTGCGGGCTTCAGGCAGCAGCACTTTCATGCCCAGTTCTTCGAGCATCTTGAGCGCGGTTTCATGCATGTCTGCAATCTGATGCGCCGGGAAGACTTCCATCAGCGGGAAGGGGTTCTTCAACTGGCGGTAATTCACATAACGCTGAGGGGCAGGGGCGGCCTCCGCACCCCGTCCTCTGCGGCGGCGTCCGCGGGCGGCGCTGTCGTTTTCGATACTCATGGCGTTAACCTCTCATCGCTGTGCCGGAGGGATCATAGGGGGAGGCGGCAATGACGCGCGCAGGGCGCTCCTGCCCAACGATGTGCACTGCCAGTTCTGTGCCTTCTGCTGCGGCCTCACGGTCGACCATCGCCATGGCGAGCGATTTGCCCGTGGTGTGGCCAAAGCCGCCGGAGGTGACAAAGCCCACGCGCTTGCCGTTCTGCCAGACTGGTTCATAGCCGCTTGCGTCGGCGTCTGTTGCGTTGACCTCGATTGGTACAACGATTTGCGCCGGGCCGCCTTCCTCGCGTTCTTTCAACGCGGCTTCGCGGCCGATGAAGTCTTTCTCCCAATTGATCCAGCGGTCCATGCCGGTTTGTGCAGCAGTGTAGCCCTGGGTGAATTCAGCACTCCAGATGCCGAAGCTCTTTTCCAGCCGCAGGCTGAGGAGCGCGTTGAAACCGTATTCGCGGATGCCAAGGTCCGCGCCAGCCTCCAGCAGGGTTTCGCGCAGGGTGATGTGCTCGGCAGCGGAGCTGTGGAGTTCATAACCTAGCTCTCCGGCAACCGAGAGCCGGCCCACTTTGACCCGCAGCATGCCGATGTCCAGCGTGGTGCAGCCCATGAAAGACAGCTCGGCAATCGGACCATCTGTCAGATTCTCCAAGACTTTACGGCTGTTGGGGCCGGAGAGACTGAAGCCGGTGATGGCATCGGTCACGTCGCGTACCTTGACGCCGTCGCCCATATGATCCTGGAACCAGCGCATGTGCCATTCGCGCAGGTAGTAGCTGCCCATGATCCACCAGCTGCCGTCACCCCAATTGAACACGGTGAGGTCGCCTTTGAGACGCCCTTCCGGCGATAGCATCGGCGCCAGTTTGGCGCGGCCGGGTTTAGGCAATTTCGAGGCCATGATCCGGTCGAGCCAGACCTCGGCGCCGAGGCCGGAGACTTCGAACCGGGAAAAGGCGGAGATGTCCAAGAGGCCGACATTCTCACGCACGGCCTTGCATTCCTCTGCGACGATTTCAAAGGCGTTGGAACGTTTCAGTGTTGGAGTTTCGGTGAAATCACCCGAGGGGGCAAAATAGAGCGGGATTTCCAGCCCGTAGCTTGCGCCCCAGCGGCAGCCAGCGGCACTCATGCCGTCATAGGCGGGAGCCTTTTTCAGCGGGCGGCCTGCGGGCAGCTGCTCGTTCGGGTAGGTCATCACAAAGCGGCGGGTGTAGAACTGGCCGGTGGTTTCTTTGATGAAGCGTTTGTTCTGGGCGTAGTCGCCAAAGCGCGCCACATCCATGCCAAAGACATCCGCCTCCGGCTCGCCGTGGATCATCCATTCGGCCAGCGACTTGCCGACACCGCCGCCCTGCAGGAACCCCGCCATCACACCGCAGGCACACCAGTAGCCGGGCTTGCCGCGCACCGGGCCGACCAGCGGGTTGCCGTCAGGCGCAAAGGTGAAGGCGCCGTTGACCCATGTTTTTACGCCGGTGGTTTGCAGGGCGGGGTAGCGTTCGAAGCCCAGCGTCAGTTCGCGCTCGATCCGGTCGGGGTCCTCCTGCTGCAGCTCAAACCCGTACTCCCACGGTGCGCCGTCCATCATCCAGTGCTCGTGGTCGATCTCGTAGATGCCCAGCAGGATGCCCTTCTGGTCCTGGCGCATATAGGTGAATCCTTCGAGGTCGACCGTCATCGGCACTTCGAAATCGAGCTGCTCCAGCTCGGGGATGGTGTCGGAAATCAGGTAGTGGTGGTTGAGCGGTGAGACCGGCAGTTCCACGCCTGCCATGCGGCCCACTTGCTTGGCCCAGAGGCCCGCGGCATTGACTACATGCTCGGCGTGGATGGTGCCCTTTTCGGTGACGATCTGCCAGCCATCGACGACTTGGTGCAGCTCCAGCACCCGGTTGTTTTCAATCACCTCCGCCCCACGTTTCTTGGCGGCACCAGCATAGGCATGCACAGTGCCGGTAGTGTCGACATAGCCCTCGCGGTCGGCCCACATGCCGCCGATGATGCCCTCGGTGGACATGATCGGGCACAGCTCGCCGGCCTCCTGTGGGGTGATCAGGCGGCAATCGTCGATGCCGATTGACTGGAAGGTTCGGTAGGCCGACTGCAGCCACTCCCAGCGGTCCGGGGTGCCCGCCAGCGTCATGCCGCCGGTCATATGCATGCCGACGGATTGTCCGGATTCCTGCTCAATCTCGGACAGGAGGTCGATGGTATAGGCCTGCAGCGAGGCGATATTCGGGTCGGCGTTCAGCGCGTGGAAACCGCCCGCGGCGTGCCAGCTGGAGCCAGCCGTCAGCACCGAGCGCTCGATCAGGCAGACGTCGGTCCAGCCGAACTTCGCCAGGTGATAGAGAACCGAGGTGCCGACAACGCCGCCCCCGATAACGACGGCACGATAGTGCGACTTCATGGATTTGCTCCCTGTCTGAGGCCGCCGGGCGGGACGGGACGTGCCCCGAATCCACCCTTTGGACAATGTTGTCCAATACATCGGCGATCCTGGACAGTTTTGTCCAGAGAAATTTTCCAGAGAGCAGCTTGACGGGCACTTAGCCCGGCGAGGAGGCCTACGCCTGGGCCTCCTGCCAGATGCCGGTCTGCAGGGTTTGCGGGGCAAATCCGCCGGGTCCGGCACGCCAGGGCAGGGCACGTTCCAGCCACAGGCCATTGCGGAGGGTGAACCGCCAGCCGCGCAGTGCACCTTGGAAACCGCGCACGTCAGGGTGGGTTTCGTCCAGCACCTCGGCTGTGCCGGTCATCAACAGCAAGCTGCCGGTTGCAAAGTCCGGGAAAGCCAGGCCCGCGCGCGGGTTCAGCAGGAAATTCCCTAACGTGTTGAAGTGGTTGTTGCCGCGGAAGTCCGGTATGGTCAGGGTATTGCCGTCAACGCGGACAAAGCCGGGCCGCCCGCCACGGTGTGAGACGTCTACACCTTCCCGTTCCGGATGACCGGCGGCGGGCACATGGCTGGCGACAAAGAACATGTTTGCTTGTTCGATCAGGGCCGCGTGACCCGTACCGAGGTCCGTGAAAGGCTGCGGTTCTGCCGGGGGCGCGGTATCAACCGGCTCCAGTTCGCGGAGTTGGATGTATTGCGGACAATTGCCGAAGGATTGATCCACTTTCAGGGTAAATCCGTCCGGCCCGGCTGTGGCCACCCGCCCATTCAGCCGGTTGCGGCGGCGGCTGTGCAGCTCGATCCCCAAGAGCCCCAGTGCTGCGCCTTCGCGGATGGCCGCGTGAACGGGATCCTTTGTCTCCTTGTTCAAAGAAATGTGCAAATGCTCTGGGTCCGGTGAAGTGGCAAAGCCGGGCGGTCCGCACAGAAGGCTCGCCCAGGGCCAGCCGTCGCGATCCGCTGCTCCCGCTGCCAGAAACGGCAGCTGGGCAAAGAATTCCCTGTGCTGATCCGGCATGAAAGGGCGGATCATGCGGCGGCCTACGGTCTCAGCCATCTCGCGCTTACCTGCGCGGCGCTGCATTTCCTGTTCGCCTTCGTGAAAGGGGGAGGGCTGATCTGCGTCAGTGGGGGCCATGGAAACCTCCTGTTTTCGTAGGGAATTGCGGCGGACCTGACCGGCCCGCCGCCAGGGTATCAGGCTGCCAGGCCGGCTTTGGTGGCAGGCATCGGCTTGAACCCTTGCAGGTTTTCGATATTGGCAAGAAGCGCGCGGACGTTCGGATAAGGGTCCAGCGAGATGCCGCCCTCCGGTGCGTGCGCAACGTAAGAGTAGACAGCCACGTCGGCGATAGTGGGCGCATCGCCGACCAGGAATCGGCGGCCCTCCATATGAGCGTCGATCTTGCCGAGAACCCGGCCCGCGACCGTTGCGCAGAATTCGGCGTCCAAAGGCGCGTTGAACACGTTGATCAGCCGCGCTGCGGCCGGGCCAAAGGCAATCTCGCCTGCCGCCAGAGTCAGGAACTTCTGCACCTCCGCTTCCAGAACCGGATCGGCGGGCAGCCAGGAAGGCGCGTACTTGCGGGCCAGGTAAACCAGGATTGCGTTGGAGTCGCTGATGACGGTGCTGCCGTCTTCGATCACCGGTACCTGGCCTGCAGGGTTCAGTGCCAGGAAGGCGGCCTGTTTGTGCTCGCCGCCGGCAAGATCGACATTGATCACCTCATGGGCAATGCCGGTGAGGCTGGCAAACAGTTCCACCCGGTGAGCGTGGCCGGAGAGTGGGAAGCTGTGGATGCGAATGGTCTGGGTCATAACTAGGATCCTTTTGCTCGGCATATGCCGCATTTGTTGAAGACACCCGGAAGTTACGGCATCTGCCATCCGGCGATAATATTTCAATCTGGCGAATTATTATGTACGTTGAGTTCATAAACTTCAGCCAGGAGGCGCGAGCATGGACAAGCTGGACTGTATGCGTGCCTTTGCCGCCGTGGCGGCGCAAAGCTCCTTTACCGGCGGCGCCCGGCAGCTGGGGATCAGCACCAAGCTGGCCAGCAAATATGTAGCCCGGCTGGAGGAACGGCTGGGGGCGCAGCTGTTGAA
The DNA here is from genome assembly GCF_000813745.1 of Leisingera sp. ANG-M1. GTDB lineage: Bacteria > Pseudomonadota > Alphaproteobacteria > Rhodobacterales > Rhodobacteraceae > Leisingera. Next base: position 128,839 of record NZ_JWLC01000019.1, read on the forward strand.
CCGCACCACCCGCAAGGTGACGCTGACCGACACCGGCCGGGCCTATCTGGAGCGCTGCCTGCCGCTGCTGGATCAGTTCGACGAATTGGAGGATGTGGTGCAATTGCGCCAGAAAGAGCTGGCTGGCCCCGTCCGCGTCACGGCGCCGACCGGCTTTGGCAGCCGTGAACTGGTCGAGGCGCTGCAGCCGTTCCAGCAGGCGCATCCGAAAGTGGCCGTCGAGCTGGTGCTTTCCGACCGTCACTTGCCGATTCTCGAGGAAGGGGTGGATCTGGCTGTGCGTTTTGGGGCTCTCAAAGAGTCGACGCTGGTGGCGCGGAAGCTCTGTGATATGCGGCTGGTCGTGGTTGCGGCGCCCGGCTACCTTGCGGCGCATGGCGCGCCCTCCGAACCCGAGGCCCTGGCCACGCACAATTGCCTGCTGCAAATGACCTCGCCGCAGCCGGACATCTGGACGTTCGGGGATGGTGGGCAAAAGACGGTCAATGTCGGGGGCAGTTTCCGGGCCAATTCGCCGCGCGCTGTAGCGCATATGGCGGCTCACGGGCTGGGCATCGCCCGCTGCCCGCATTACACCGCGCGCCCGTTTCTGGCAGATGGACGGCTGCAAGTGCTGTTTGAGGAGCAGGAAACCGGACCGATCACCCTTTATGCGGTCTACCCGCCCAGCCGCCATCTGACAGCCCGGATCCGGGCTTTGATTGACCATTTGGCAAGCTATTTCAGCTCAAGTTAACAAGGCGGGCTGCGGCGACTGCCGACACCAAAAGCACCATAATTACAGAGGGATGAACTCCGCTTTGCTTCTTTCTGGGTAAAAAAACTCTGGGGAGTGCGAGGGGCCGGCCCTTCGCTCGCTCCGCTGCCGCAGGCGCCGGTCTGCAGTGATGAAGCGGTCAAAGGACAGCAGTTCTGCCCTATATATTTTAATCTTGAAATATCTTGCCAAGCCTGCGTAGGCTCTACTCAGGGCCGGCGCAAGACCGGCCGGGGAGATGCGGGCTGCCGACGGGCTTGGCTTCTGCTGCCGCCGCGGTATTGTCGCAAGCATTTGATCAAGACTCCCGGCTGCGAGCCGGGGCGCATACTGGGAGGAAATACGTTATGAAAACCATTCGGATGCTCGCCATGGCGGCCGCGATTCCGGTGCTGGCGGCTGCGGCGCAGGCTGAAACCAAAATCGGCATGATCACCACCCTGTCCGGCGGCGGCGCAGGCCTGGGTGTCGATGTGCGCGACGGTTTCATGCTGGCGATCGAACAGGACGGCCGCGACGGCGTCGAAGTGGTGATCGAGGACGATCAGCGCAAACCAGACGCCGCAGTGCAGATCGCCGACCGGATGATCCAGTCCGAGAAGGTCGACATCCTAACAGGCATCATCTGGTCGAACCTGGCGATGGCTGTGGTGCCGGCTGCCACTGCCCAAGGCGTGTTCTACCTGTCGCCCAATGCAGGCCCCTCGGCCCTGGCGGGCAAGCGCTGCCATCCGAACTATTTCAACGTCGCCTGGCAGAACGACAACCTGCACGAGGCCGCAGGCGCCTATGCTAATGAGGCGGGGCTGAAGAACAGCTTTATCCTGGCGCCGAATTATCCGGCGGGCAAGGACGCGCTGACCGGCTACAAGCGGATGTATGGCGGTGAGCTGGCCGGTGAGATCTACACTAAGCTCGGCCAGACCGACTATGCTGCTGAAATCGCCCAGATCCGGGCGTCTGGCGCCGACTCGGTCTATTTCTTCCTGCCCGGTGGCATGGGGATTTCCTTCCTCAAGCAATATGCGGGCAGCGGTGTGGACCTGCCGGTCGTCGGCCCGGCGTTCTCCTTTGACCAGGGCATTCTGCAAGCCGTGGGCGAGGCCGCATTGGGCGTGAAAAACACCTCTCAGTGGAACAAGGATATCGACAACCCGGCCAATACTGCATTTGTTGCGGCCTTCCAGGAGAAATACGGCCGGCTGCCCTCGCTTTACGCCAGCCAGGGCTACGACACCGCGAACCTGATCCTGAGCGCGCTGAACAAGGCCGAAGCCTCTGACCAGGATGCCTTCCGCGCGGCGCTGCAGGCGGCGGAGTTCGACTCGGTCCGCGGCGATTTCAAGTTCGGCCCCAACCACCATCCGGTGCAGGATATCTATGTGCGGGAAGTGATCAAGGAAGGCGATGTCTTCACCAACAAGATTATCGCCACCGGCCTGAGCGACCACGCTGACGCTTATGCCGGCGAGTGCAAGATGTAAGCTTAGCTTTGGACGGAGGCGCTGCTGCGCCTCCGTCGAGGCAAGACGTCTCCTTCGGAAAATCAAATGACTTATATTCTAGTTCTGGAGCAGATCCTGAACGGGCTCCAGCTTGGCGTGATGCTGTTCCTGATGGCGGCTGGGCTGACGCTGGTGTTCGGGGTGATGGGTCTGATCAACCTGGCCCATGGCTCGCTCTACATGGTCGGCGCCTTTGCCGCCGCGGCGGTGGCGGGCTGGACCGGTTCCTTTCTGCTGGCGCTGATCGCAAGCCTGGCTGCCGCGGCCACCGCAGGTGCGCTGGTGGAGCTGGTGGTGATCCGGCGCTTGTATCAGCGCGACCATCTGGATCAGGTTCTTGCGACATTTGCCCTGATCCTGATATTTTCCGAAGGGACCCGCTGGCTGTTCGGCTCCTTCCCGCTGTTCCTGGACGTGCCGTCGTACCTGTCGGGGCCGGTCAGCCTGCCGGGCGGCATTGAATACCCGCTTTACCGGCTGACGATCATCCTGATTGGTTTGGCGATTGCCGCCGGGCTGTTCCTGCTGATCGCCCGCACCCGCATCGGCATTCAGATCCGGGCAGGGGAGGCGGACCGCGAGATGATCGCTGCGCTCGGCGTCGATATCTCCAAGCTTTACACGCTGGTCTTTGCCCTTGGCGCAGCTCTGGCCGGGCTGGCCGGTGCACTGGTTGGTGCGATCCAGTCGGTGCAAGTCGGTATGGGCGAGCCGGTGTTGATCCTTGCCTTTGTGGTGATCGTCATCGGCGGCATCGGTTCGATCAAAGGCGCTTTGGCCGGAGCGCTGCTGGTCGGAATGACCGACACTCTGGGCGGTGTGTTCCTGCCGCAGCTGTTTGCCGTCTTCATGGATCCGGCAAGTGCGGCCTCGGCCGGCGCCTCGCTGGCGTCGATGCTGATCTATATCCTGATGGCGGCGATCCTGCTGGTGCGCCCCTCGGGGCTTTATGGAGGGAGCGCCTGATGCTGACCCGCGAAAGCCTTCTCAATTGGGCGATGATTACGGCCCTTTTGATCGTGCCGCTGGCCGCTTGGAGCCTGGACGAACCGTTCATCATAACGCTCGCCACCAAGGCTGCGATCCTGGCGCTGGCCGGTGTCGGCTTGAACATAGCGCTTGGCCTGGGCGGGATGATCAGCCTCGGCCATGCGGCATTCTTTGGGATTGGCGGCTATGCGATGGGCATCCTTGCCGCCCATGCCCAAAATTATGAACCGCTGTTCGAATGGCCGTTCTTGTTCGAAGGCAGTAACCAGATGCCGCTGATCTGGCTGGTGGCCGTAGTGTTCAGCGCCTTGGCCGCGCTGGTGATCGGGGTACTGTCCTTGCGCACCTCAGGTGTCTATTTCATCATGATCACCTTGGCCTTCGGCCAGATGCTCTATTACTTCGCCATCAGCTGGAGCGCTTATGGCGGCGAGGACGGGCTGTCGATCTGGGTGCGGAACGAGTTTCCGGGCCTCAACACCCTGGATCCGATCCAGTTCTTTGCCATCGCCTATGTGATCCTGTGCCTGGCGCTGGTGTTTGCAGCCCGGCTGGCGCGCTCACCCTTTGGCCTGGCACTGGCCGCCGCGCGCCAGAACGAGGACCGGGTCGAGGCGGTGGGCCTCACTCCCTTTACCCTACGGCTAACCGCCTTTGTGATTTCCGGCGCCATCACCGGATTGGCGGGGGCGCTGTTTGCTGACCTCAACCGCTTTGTCAGCCCTACCATGCTCAGCTGGCATACTAGCGGCGAGATCATGATCTTTGTGATCCTTGGCGGAGTGGGGCGGCTTTATGGACCAGTGGCGGGTGCGGCGCTGTATATCATGCTGGAGCACCTCCTGGGCGGAGTCAGCGACTACTGGCAGATCTTCCTCGGGCTGCTGCTGCTGCTGATCGTTCTGTTTGCCCGCGGCGGGCTGATCGGAGCCCTGGTAGGGCGGGAGAAGGCGCATGGCTGACCTTGTTTTGAGAACGGACAAGCTGAACAAGAGCTTCGGTGCCCTGAAAGCCAGCAGCGACGTTACGCTGGATCTGCGCCACGGGGAAATCCATGCGCTGATCGGTCCCAATGGCGCTGGTAAATCCACTCTGATCAAGCAGATTGCCGGGAACATCCGGCCCGACAGCGGCCAGGTGGAACTGCTGGGCCGTGACGTGACCGGTCAGGACACCGTGGCCCGCGCGAGGATGGGGCTGGGGCGGACCTTTCAGATTTCTGCGCTGGCGATGGAATACACTGTCTTGCAGAACGCGGTTCTGGGCGCGCTTGGCGGGCGCGGCGGGCCGTTCCGGTTTTTTCGCAATGTGATGAAGGACCCTGGCTTGCTGGAACCGGCTCGTGACGCGCTGGAGCGGGTGGGTCTGGCGGATGACGCAAACCGCCGCACCGCTGACCTGTCCCATGGCCAGCGCCGCCAACTGGAAGTGGCCGTGGCGCTGACGCTGCAGCCCAGGCTGTTCCTGATGGATGAGCCTATGGCGGGCCTCGGCGCCGCCGGTTCGAAAGAGCTGACCGGCTTCCTTGACGGTTTGAGGCAGCAGGCGCCGATCCTTCTGGTGGAGCACGACATGGATGCAGTCTTTGCCCTGGCCGACCGGATCAGCGTGCTGGTCTACGGTCAGATCATTGCCACCGGCACGGCGGATGAGATCCGCGCAAATGCCGAGGTGCGCCGGGCCTATCTGGGAGAGGAGGAGGCTGCATGAGCTTGCTGAGTTTGCAGGGCGTCGAAGCCTCTTACGGGCCCGCGCAAGCCTTGTTCGGCGTTGATCTGGAGATCGATGAGGGCCAGGTCGTGGCGCTGATGGGGCGCAATGGCATGGGCAAATCGACGACCATCAAGACCGTCTGCGGAATGCTTGCGGCCTCCGCAGGCCGCTTGCAATTCGATGGCCACGACCTGCGCCGGCTCCCGTCTCACAAGATTGCGCGGCTGGGTATCGGCTTGGTCCCCGAAGGCCGCCGCTGTTTTGCGCCGCTGACTGTTGAGGAGAACCTTATCGCGCCCGCCCGCCCGGGCCCCTGGGATTTCAAACGGGTGGCAGAACTGTTCCCGCGCCTGCAGGAACGGCGGGCGCAGAAGGCTGGTTCTCTTTCCGGCGGTGAGCAGCAGATGCTGACTATAGGCCGCGCCTTGATGACAAACCCGAGGCTCCTGATCCTGGATGAAGCAACCGAGGGGCTTGCGCCGGTCGTGCGGCAGGAAATCTGGTCCGCGGTGGCGCATCTCAAAGCCAATGCAGGGCTGGCCATCCTTGTGGTCGACAAGTCGCTGAAGGAGCTTTCGGCCATTGCAGACCGCGCCGTGATCCTTAGCAAGGGCAGCAACGCCTGGAGCGGGGGCTTGGAAGCGCTGCCCGCAGAGACGGCCGATCGGTTTCTCGGGGTGTAGTAAAGAAGATGGCATGCAGCAGTGCCGCTGGTTGTATCAATCGGAATCGCTGCCAAGTTTTGCTTTCGGAACGGGGCCTGGCAGCCTAAGGCTCCGGCGGGCTGATCAGCCTGGCGGGGCAGCGAACTCCGGCCGTATGCACTGAGCCATAGTCCGCCGTTTCAGCTAACGGGTTTTCTCAGACAGAACACCTTCGATGAAACGTGCCTTCGCAGCGGTGTACCTTGCCCGATTATCAGAAAACTTGGCGGCAAGGCGGGACTTAAGGCGTGAGTATTCCTGGCGGAGGTCTGTGTTCGACCTCAAAACATCCCTGAACTTCAGATAGTTGGCCCATTGCGGGTCGGTTTCAAAGATTACGTGAAGGTGAACTGTCCGAACTTCGGGGGATGCCTCCAGCAAAAACAAGTGCCCCCCGTGCTCAGCATGATTTCCACTGTGGATGTAACCAATTGAGTGCAAGCAATTTTTAAAGCGACGTGAAATCCTGGGATGCCGGAGGGGCAATGCAATGTCTAGAATTGGCTTTGCAGGCAAACCGGGGACCGCCGTGCTGCCAATATGCTCAGCAAGATACCCGCTGGGCCCAAGAGCCTCAGCCAGGCGTTCGCGTTCTGCACGGAAAGCCAAGGCCCATTCATCATGGTGCGCTCTCAATTCGACGCCGCCTTTCTGAAGACCTAGGACCCCGGATTTGGCTAATTGCGGCATGGTCAAAAAATCCTTAGAAATATGCTCTTGTTAGTGCTGCAAAACCTACAAATCCGTCAATCATTGTCAGCCGCAGCCCTCATGCTACCCGACGAACAGGACCGGTAGCGTGCCTCTAGTGTTTACTTCGTAGGCGGTTGGCGATGCTCAGTTGCGTGCAAGTGGCGCCCACGCGGGACACCGATTAGAAAATACGTTGTTTCGAATTGCGGTCGCACTTCAGGGCAGCGTGCTCCCTCGCCGCACGCTAACTGTATGTAATGAGACTTATGTTAAATGTGATGCCTTTCTCGCTACCTAAAGAAACAGTGCTGGGACGTTTCCTTGCTGGGAACACAAAGCAGGCTGGCCCAGCTATACATGCAACTTGATGCCGGAAAGTTGCGGCCTCAAGGGGCGATGCATTGCAATTGGCGAGACACTTTGGACTTTCAGTGGTCAGGCAGCCTGTCTCAGGAATACCGGCGCGGCGGAGGTGAGGGCGCCAGGATATCCTTGCGGCATCGTGCCCGGCTCTTTGCTGCCATGCACCAAGCAGGCGTGGTGGAGGCGCTGAACCAATGGCCCTGACATTCGACCGGTTTGCAACTGGGCCGACCTATGAAGATCTGCCGGAGCAAGCGCTGTGGACCTTCAGGCGTTCCTTCCTGGGTGCCATGGGCGTTACTGCTATCGGTGCCACCACCGAGTTGTCGAAGACCGTCCGCCGGGTTGCTCCACTGCTATCGGCGCCAGCTGCGTAGGTGCTGTCAAGCTGCTGATGGACGGGTGCACTGCCAGCCCTGCCGGCACGGCGATAGCGGGGCGTTCACCATCGACTCGATTGATGCCCATGACGACCCGACACCATGCAAGGGCCATGCGGGTTCTGCCATGCTGCTGGACGGTGCCGGCTGGGGTGTCCCTTCAGGAGCCACCGCTGCTTCCTTGCAACAGACGGCTTTACCGGCGCGCCTGCCCTGACCTGAGAAGGAGACGACGGGGCAGAGTTCTGGGCCGACCTAGGTGCTGACAGTTCCGGTGCTGGGCCGGGACCGGGCAGAGCAGTTGCCGGGCTGGCGGTGCAATTCGACAGCCTCGATGCAACGAAGTTCCGGCGCTTCTGGACTTATGCTGCGAGCCCGTTTGATCCCACCGCAGGCTGAGCCGCTGATGCGGCCGGCCCGTCCAGATCAAAGCGGCCGACAATACCGGAGAGGCTGTGCGCTTCATTCTGCAGCAGCTGGCTGGCGGCGGCTGCCTGCTCGGCCATTGCCGCGTTTTGCTGCGTCATCCGGTCCAGCTGATGCATGGCTTCCTCGATTTTCTCGAGCCCGCTTGATTGCGTGCGAACGCCGCCGGCGATGTCGCTCACCAGCCCGGACACGTCCGAAACCTGTGCAATGATGCTCGACAAGGCGTCTCCCGCCCGTCCGACCATTGAAACGCCGTTGGCCACATGCTCTTCGCTGGCGCTGGTCAGTTCCTTGATCTGCCCGGCCGCGCTGGAGGCGCGCTGCGCCAAGGCCCTGACTTCCGAGGCAACAACGGCAAACCCCGCGCCGGCCGGGCCGGCACGGGCGGCCTCAACCCCGGCATTCAGGGCCAGCAGGTTGGTTTGAAAAGCGATATCGTCGATCAGGCTGATGATCTTGGAAATCTCAGCCGCAGCCTCCTGGATCTGATCCATCGCTTCCACCGCTGAAGCCACCACGCCGGTGCTCTGTTCTGCCTCGCGGCGGGCGCCATGCATGGTCTCGTCCATCCGGCCGGCTCGCTCGGCGGTGGAACGGATACCTGCCGTAAGTTCGCGCAGCGCTCCGGCAGTTCCTTCCAGGGTCGCGGCCTGGGTTTCGGTCCGCCGGGCCATGTCGGTGGCCGCACCGCCCTGCTCTTCTGAAAAACGGCCGACGTTGCTGGCGGTGCCGACAACCTCGCCCATCGAGGTGCGCAACTTGTCCAGGCTGTGGTTGAAGTTCTTGCGGAGCGCTTCGTACTGGCCGTCAAATGGAATCCGGATGTCACATGTCAGATTGCCCCGCTGCAGCTCCGCCAAGGCAGCACTCATGCTGTCCACAACTACGGTTGTGTGGCGGGCGGCTTCTGCTTCCCGGGCTGCGGCAGCGTCGGCGTCTTTCAGCTTGCCGCGGAAGCTGTCGAGGCTGCGGGCGAGGTCTCCCAGTTCGTCGCCGCGGCTGCGGCCCTGGATTTCGGTATCGTATTGGCTTTCGGCCAGCGCATTAGTGGCCTGGCGCAGCGCATGGATCGGGCGGGTGACGCTGCGTGCCGCGGCCCAGGACACTGCAATGGCTAGCAGCAGCGCCACGCCGATCAGCGCGGCGGCGGCGAGCCGGATCCGGTCAGCCACTGCAAAGGCAGTATGTTCATCCGTTTCCAGGACCAGGGACCATTCGAAGCCAGGCAGGTCCAGGGGCATCACCAAGGCAATCGCCTGTGCGCCCAGAGAAGACGCCACCGATGCAAACTGCCCACCCTCGCGGTTCTTTGCGGCCTCGATCTGCGGCGTTTGCGGCATTTGGTGCAGGACCGGGAACAGCCCTTCAACCGAAGACGGGCTGCGGGCCAGGCCGTCGCGGCTGACGGCAAAGATGTTCTGATGGTTGCCCTCTGACAAATTGCTGGTCAATGCGCTGACGATGCCTTTACTGCCCAGCTGCACTGCAATGACCCCAACGGCTTCCTTGCGTTTGGAAAAGACCGGAGCGGCCAGAAAGGCGGCGGCGTCCGTACTGTGGCTGTAGGCTGCAAAATCGGCTGTCGCCACAGTGCCGGCTTCGGCTTGCATGGCTGTCTGAAAGACCTGCGCCAGGCCGCTGCTGCCATCTGATTGAAGGTTGGTCAGAAAATCCCCGTGCTTCTTGACTGAATAGACAATTTGCCCGGAAGCGCTGATCAGATACAGGTCCTGATAGCCATTGAGGCGCAGGCTTTGCAGAAAGGTCGGGTGATAGGTGACATGCGACTGGTTGTAGTAAGATCCGTCGCCTGCATCGGTGAGCTCGTCCCGCTGGTCTTTGGGATGGGGGTTTGCCGTAGCATAGGTTCGCTTCAGGTAAGCGATAGGATCGTCTTCTTCGACCATGCCGATCACCCGTTCGAAATTGCCGAGTGCCCTGAACACAGCGGGCTGCCCGGCCAGGCTGGATACATCCGACCGCGCAGCTTTGATCAGGAACTCCAGCGCCTGGGCCCCGGATTTGGCTTCGATTTCCTGGATCGCAAAGGCATTTTCCCGGATGCTGCGCTCGGCCATTGAATAGACCAGCAGCGACACAGTGACGAGAAACGCGCCTGTGAGCGCCACCATGATCAGCGGCAGTTTCAGTTTAAGCGGCAGTTTCCTGATCCGGGGCATGGGCGAAAGTCTCCTGCAATCGACGGGGGCGGCGCAGAGCCGGGGCATACAGGAGTGTTAATCAGGAAAGTCCTGAAAAAGTGTGTACCGCAATGGTTCCGTAAATGAAGAATTCTGGAAAAGCTGCCTGCCAGATGCCGCATTTACGCAAATCTGCCCAATTCCGGAAGATCTGCTGCGTCAGCCCCTTCTATTAAAGAGCCATGGATGCAATTTTTCTGTTCCTGATCAGAAATTTTGGCGCAAACCGTCAGGTGCAAGAGCGCCCTGATTTGAATTTTCCGCATGACGGCATAGGATCCGGCGCCCCGCTTTGCGCTGCGGTTCCAGTCTTACGGGTAACTAAACTCACACGCAATTTACCTGGAGCCGCAGCGGAATGGTTTTTGCTCTATGCCTTTGCCCTAACCTCCTCCGGCTGCGCTGCTGAGGCGATGAAACGCACGATATGCTCGGCAACCCGGCCGCCGGCTTCCAGCAAGAGCGAATGCTTCAAATCGGGCAGAATGACGAGTTCGGATTCTGGCAGCGCCTGATCGATCTGCCGATTCAGCCGCGGATTGCAGCCGCCGTCGAACTCTCCGGTCAGAACAAGCGATGGCGCCGCAACCTGATGCAGCCATGGCGCCATTTCAGTATCGGCATAGATCCGGAAGACGTTCAGGAACACCTCTGGATCGGTCCCCACAACCTGTTTCAACCGGTTTTCCACGACTTCCGGATGGTCTTCGATAAACCCGTCAGTGAACCAACGCGCGGTCAGTGTCTCCAGCACCTGAGGGATGCCCTTCTGCTCCATCGCCTTCACGACGGCCCAGACTTTGGCCTTGTCGTCCTCGGTGCGGAAAGCAGCAGTGGACAGCAGCCCCAGCGTGCGGACCCGCTCCGGATACTTCAACGCATAGGCCGGGCCGATCATACCGCCAAGAGAGTGGCCGGCGAAATGCGCGCTTTCGAACCCGGTCCGCTGGCGGAGCCGTTCCAGATCGGCCACCAGCTCATCCAGGCCGAACTCCCCATGCGGCATAGGTGAGGCGCCATGCCCGCGCAGGTCATAAGTGACAACTGTAAAGTGCTGTGTCAAAACCGGCAGGGCTTTAGCCCAGGTATTTCGCGCGGCCCCAATCCCGTGGATCAGGAACAGCGGCGGCCCTTCGCCTTGGATCGTGTATTCGCAATCTATGGCTTCTGCCATGGCGGCCTCCCTCACTCCGGATATTTGTCAGAGCACAGCTGCCCGCCGGCTCCCCAATTGCCCTTGTCGACATCAGTGATCACCACATGAACGCTGTCCGGGCTGCCGCCTGCTGCCTGCACAAAGGCATCGGTCAGATCGCGGACGATGGCGCGTTTCTGGTCCTCGCTGCGGCCAGTAAACATTTCGACTCGGATTATCGGCATTGCTGTTCTCCTGTTGCAGGTAACTGAGGCCGGACAGCATGAAAGGCGCCGTCCAGATATGTCAGCGGGCGCAGGCCCGCGTTGTGAATTTCAAAAGTATTGCCAATGATTATCGTGTGGGTTCCATGCGCCAGCGATGTCACCTTCTGGCAGGCAAAGGCCGTCGCGCCATTCAGCACTGCCCCCCAAGGCGTTTCGGTCAGCGCGACCCCGTGGAAGCGGTCGCCGCAAACTTTGCCTGTGCGGCCGGCAAAACACTCAGCGGTTTCGCGCGCATCTTCGGGCAGAACGTTGACGCAGAACACTTTGTTTGCTGCCACTGCCGCGGCAATACGGCTGTCGCTGCGCAGACAGACAAGCACAGACGGTGGATCCGCGGACAGCGAGGCAAAGGCGCTGACGGTCGCGCCTGCCGCCCCGGCGGGCCCGTTGGTCGTCACCACGGTGACGGAACTCGCAACCTGCCGCATTGCAGTGATAAAGGCGCTGCGGTCTGCTGCTGTCATTCTGCCGCCTCTGTTGCCGGACGGGACGTGAAATGGGGCATGACCTCCTCGGCGAAGCATTGGATCGCATCCAAGGTTTCCTGCGCATCGCAGCCGAAATTGGGGTTCAGGATCACCCGGTCGATGCCCAGCTCTGCATAGGGCGCCAGCTTGTCGGTGATTTCCTGAGGGGAGCCGATCAGCAGGCTTTCGGCCAGCTCCTCCGCTGATTGCTGCCTGGGCAGTTCGCGGACCATGCCGTTGTCAACGAGGCCGGGGCCGGTGAAAACATTGTCGAACCGGCTGTAGTAGCGGTGCGCTGCCTCGGCTTTCTTTTGCCGGTCGGCTTGGTCCCGCGTTACAAACCCGACCCGGGAAAGCGACAAGGTCAGCTCACGCCCAGCTTCGTCCATTTCTGCTTTGGCGCGGTTGAAGGCGTCAACCTGGTCCAGCAGCAGCTGGTGGTTTCCCGACAGGGGGGTGGTCTGGATGTGAAAGCCGCGCTTGGTGCAATGATAGATGCCTTCGGGGTTCAAGACGGCCATCATCATCTGCGGCCCGCCTGCGCGCACTGGCCGCGGCATGATGGTGATCGGGTCGAATTTGTAAAATTCTCCGCCCCAGCTCACTTCTTCTTCGGACAACAGCGCCTGCAGCACGGCCAGCGATTCATTGAACCGGGCCTGGGTTTCCTCCATTGGAACGCCAAGCCGTTCCATTTCGTACCTGAAGGCGCCGCGGCCCACACCCAGCATCAGCCGTCCATCGGTGAAAATGTCGGTTGCGACCACTTCACCGGCATAGGTGCGCATGTCGTGCAGCGGCAGCACCACAATCGAGGTCATGATTTTGATCCGGGTGGTCATGGCGGCAATCTTGACCGCAAACTGCAACGGAGCCGGCATCATCAGGCAGTTGATCAAGTGGTGCTCTGTTACCGAAACTGCGTCGAAGCCCAGCCGGTCGGCCAGAACAGCCTGCGCCAGCATGTCCGCATAGACGCGGTCTCCGCCATAGGATTTGTCCGGATAGTCCGCGGACAGCTGAATAGAAAATTCCATGTGTCGCCTCCCTGTCTTGCAGGAAGCAGGTTGGCAGAAGTACTTAAAACAATAAAACGAATTTAATCTATCAATAGATGCAGGAAATTTGCATTATGCTGAGATGAACATTGCCGCTATCCAAACCTTTCTTTGTGTTGTCCGGACCCGGAATCTTAACCGCGCGGCAGAGGAGATGTATGTTACGCAATCTGCCGTGACTGCCCGGCTGGATGCCTTAGAGCAGGCATTGGGTGCCAAGCTGCTGGTCCGCTCCCGCAAAGGCGCAACTCTGACCAAGGAGGGATTTGCCTTTTTAGAGCAGGCAGAGGTGATCACCCGCAGCTGGGATAATGCCCGTACCCGGATCAGCTTGCCGAGCGGGGTTACCCGGCTGTTCAGTTTTGTTTGCGATCCTGGCCTATGGAGCGGGTTGGGCGAGAAATGGATAGGGCAAATCCGCAACGGCCACCCGGAGACCGCATTCGAAATCTGGTCTGGAAGCGTGGCTGATGCGCAATCCTGGCTGCAAAGCGGAATGAGCGATGCAGCTATGCTGACGGAACCGCTGACCCGGACCGGATTTGAGAGCCACGAACTGGCGGCGGATGAACTGATCCAGGTCGCCACTGAGCCGCGGCAGGCTGTGCAATGGGATCCCGGATACATCTATGTCGATTACGGCCCTGCAATCCGTGCCCAGCACGCCGAGACCTGGCCAAGTGTCGAGATGGCTTCGATTGCCTTCAGCAGCCCGGACTGGGCCCTGCCCCACCTTCTGACCCATGGCGGCTCTGCCTATCTGCCCCGGCGAATGTCAGCTGCTTTGATCCAGGACGGAAAACTGTTCGAAGTTGAGGGATCCGCCGTCTTCACCCGGCGGGTCTTCCTGTCCTGGAGCAAGGGCCGCACAGATCTTTTCCCCTGGCTGGCGTCAACTGGACCGGAGATTTGACGGCGTTTGCATGGCGGGGACCGTCTTAAGGCGCCGCCGCAAACATGTACCAGCCGGATCCAATCAGAATTTCAAGAATATTCGAGTAAAGGAAAACGCAACCGGATTGGCCGCCCAGGCAGGGCTATCGCCACGCTCTTTTGACGAAATGCATTGTCAAACCAGCGGGAACGGACGAAAAAATACCTATGGATGACAAAGACTACGAAATTCTCCGGCTGATCCAATCCAATGCGCAGCTCACCGCCGAAGCAATCAGCCATGAGATCGGACTGTCGGCGCCCGCGGTTCAGAAACGGCTGAAGAAGCTGCGGGATACCGGCGTGATCGAAAAGGAAATCGCGCTCCTATCGCCCTCGAAACTTGGCCGCGAGATGACGGTGATCGTGCAGGTGGTGCTGGAACGCGAAAGCCGAATGCATTTGGATGCCTTCAAGCGCAAGATGCGTCAGGCGCGGGAGGTGCAGCAGTGCTACTATACCACCGGCGAGGCGGATTTTATCCTGGTGGTGATCGTCAAGGACATCAAGGAGTATGAGGCGTTCACGCAGGAGTATTTCTTTGATGAATCCAATGTGAGCCGCTTCACGTCATCAGTTGTGATGGACCGGGTGAAAGTGTCGCTGGATATTTTCTGAGGGCTAAGCCCCAGGCAAGCATGCGCAGAGTCTTTCAACGGCTGCTGGGATATCGTCTTCGTGGGTGCAGCCGTAGCCCAGAAGCAGCCCGTTCAGGTCTTGCCGCTGCATGCAGTAATAGGACAGTGCATAAGCTGACAGCCCATGGGTATCCAAGGTGTCCAGAACATCAACGTCGCGGATGCCCGGCGGCAAATCGGCAATGACCCGAAGCCCGCTGGTTGTCTGGCGAAGTTCCACCAGCGGGCTGGAAAGGCGTCCGAAACTGCTGAGCATTGCCTTGCGCCGGCGGGTGTAGGCGCTGTGCATGCGGCGGATGTGAGTGCTGAGATGGCCCTGCTCGATGAACTCGGCCAGCACCGCCTGCAGCCAGGTGTTGGGGCCGCGGTCGGTGATCGCGCTGAGCGCCATCAGCGGTTTAACCAGCGACGGCGGCGCAATGATGAAACCCAGCCGCAGCGAGGGGAACAGGGCGTTGTTGAAGCTGGACACATAGATAGTGCGCTCTTGGCGGTCGTCGCAATAGATCGCCGGATCCGGCCGGCCGCCGAACACGAACTCGTTGTCCAGGTCGTCCTCGATCAGCCAGGCATCGGTGCGGGCTGCCCAGTCCATCCATTCCAGCCGCTGTGCGATCGGCATCACCGCGCTCAGCGGGTATTGGCAGGACGGGGTCAGATAAGCGAGCCTTGCGCCGGCGGTGTCCGGCCCGTGCGGCGGCACCGCTGCGCCGGTCTCCTTGACATGAACCGGCACCACCGTGCCGCCCTGGGCCTGAAAGCTGAGCCGGACCACCGGGCTGGAAGGATCCTCCATCAGCACTTTGTCTCCGGGGTCCAGCAGCAGCGCCGCGATCAGGTTGAGCGACTGCTGGCTGCCATTAGTGACGATCACCTGGTCCTGGATGCATTTCAGTCCGCGCCGGTTCAGCACGTAATCAGCGATCGCCGCCCGCAACGGGGGATAGCCGCCGGGCTGTCCGTAGGCCATCATTGCACTGTCCAGCCGGTTGCGGATGCGGTTCTCAATCCGGCCCCAGATCTTGTGAGGGAACAGGTCGATGGCCGGGATATTGGCAATGAAGGGGCGCACCCGCAGCGGGTCGAAATAGGAAGGGTCCAGCCCTTCCGCCGCTGCCTTGCCGCGCCGTGACAGTTTCGGAGGGCTGGCGGGTTCTGCCGCCTGGCCACTGCTAGGGTGCAGCCCTTGAAACTCCGGATTTACAAAGGTTCCCGCCCCGGTCCGGCTATGCAGATATCCTTCGCTGGTCAGCTGTTCGAACGCAGCGACCAAAGTGCTGCGGGCAATACCGTGGTGCTCTTTCATCCAGCGGGTTGATGGCAGCTTTTGCCCTGGTTTGATTGCGCCGGTCTGGATCATCCGGCGCAGCTGCTGGATCAGCTGCAGGTACAGTGGTGTTCCGCCTTCGCGGTCCAGCTGCAGAAACGGCAGCGGTGCGGTATGCTTGGTTTGCTCCGGCACGGCTCGGCTCCAAAATGGTTTGCAACATTTAACCGAATTGGCCGTTGTGAGCAAAACCATTTTCTGTCAACACATCCCCGTCAGCCCGAGCATGGGCACATGAACAGCAAAGAAGGCTGCCCTTTGCCTGCCAGACGGGCCTTGTGCAGCCGGCAGGGGAAGAACATGTCTGACATCATCAACCATTATGTCCAACAGGCGGCCAAAGGTTTCATGAACCGCCGCGAATTCATAGGCCGCCTTGGCGCGCTGGGGGTTGCCGCAGCTTCTGCCAACAGTCTGCTGGCCTCGGCCGCGTGCGCCGAAGGCCCTAAGAAGGGCGGCCTGCTCCGCGCCGGCCTGCAAGGCGGCGCCAGCACCGACAGCCTGGACCCGGCGCTGGCGGCCAGCTCGGTCCCCAACAACGTGCTGACCGCCTATGGCGACCTGCTGGTCGAAGTCGACACCCACGGGCAAATCGTGCCGCGTCTGGCAGAGTCGGTTGAAGCCAGCGCCGACGCCAAGACCTGGACCTTCAAGATCCGCAAAGGCGTGGAGTTCCACAACGGCAAGACCATGACGCCGGAGGACGTGCTGAAAACCATGCAGCGCCACTCCAACGAGGACAGCCAGTCCGGCGCACTTGGCATTATGCGCGGCATCGAGTCGATGAAAGTGGACGGCGATTACTTCAGCGTCACCCTGGACACGCCGAACGCCGACCTGCCCTACCTGATGGCCGACTACCACCTGGTGGTGCAGCCCGATGGCGGTATGGACGCCCCGGCGTCCGGCATCGGCTGCGGCCCCTACACGCTTGAAGTCAACGAGCCCGGCGCCCGCCACGCCTTTAAGAAATTCGCCAACTACTGGGACGAGGGCCGCGGCCATGCGGACGAGATCGAAATCCTGGTGCTGAACGACGACACCGCCCGCACCGCTGCGCTGCAAAGCGGCCAGGTGCATTTCATCAACCGGGTGGCGCCGAAGATCGCCAAGCTGCTGGGCCGCGCACCGGGCCTGCGGATCGAGAGCATTGCCGGCCGCGGCCATTATTGCTTCCTGATGCATTGCGACACCGCACCCTTTGCGAGCAATGATCTGCGGATGGCGCTGAAACTGGCGATCGACCGGCAGGAAATGGTCGACAAGGTGTTGCGCGGCTTTGGCAGCGTTGGCAACGACTCCCCGATCAACGCCGCCTATCCGCTGTTCTCGGATGACATCGAACAGCGCGCCTACGACCCGGATCAAGCCCGCCATTACTATCAGAAGTCAGGCCACGACGGCCCGGTTGTGATGAAAGTCTCCGACACGGCCTTCCCGGGCGCGGTGGATGCAGCCCAGTTGTTCCAGCAAAGCGCCTCCACGGCGGGCATTCCGCTGCAGATCGAGCGGGTCCCCAGCGACGGCTACTGGTCCGAGGTCTGGAACAAAGAACCCTTCTGCGCTTCCTATTGGGGCGGCCGTCCGGTGCAGGACCAGATGTTCTCGACCGCCTATAAATCGGATGCTGACTGGAACGACACCCGGTTTAAGCGCGATGACTTCGATACGCTGCTGCTGCAGGCCAAGGGCGAACTGGATACCGTCAAGCGCACCGCGCTGTACCGCGAAATGAGCGTTATGGTCGGCAACGAAGGCGGCGCGATCATTCCGATGTTCAACGACTTCATCGATGCGGTCAGCGAACAGGTCGGAGGCTGGGAGAATGATTCCGGCGGCGGCATGATGTACGACGGTGCGCTGGTGAAAACCTGGCTGCTGTAACCTGATATCCCGAAGACTGCGGCGGGCGGCCCTGGCTGTCCGCCGTTTTTTATGAGGGCGCGCCCATGAAGCTGGTCACTTACAACATCCGTTACGCTCTTGGACCGGACGGGGTCTATGACTATGGCCCGATTGCAGACGCAGTGCGCGGTGCCGATGTCATTGCGCTGCAGGAGGTGGAGCGCAATTGGCGCCGCAGCGGCATGGCCGATCAGCCTGCGCTGCTGGCAGAGCTGCTGCCGGATTATCACTGGGCCTTTTTCCCGGCTTTCGATATGGATGCCAGCAGCATGGGCGCCGATGGCCGGGTGTTGAACCGCCGCCGCCAGTTCGGCCCGATGCTGCTGTCAAAGCACCGGATCCTCGAAGTACGCCGCCACCCGCTGCCCAAGATCGCCACCGCGCGGAGTTTCGGCATGGAAACCGGCGCGCTGGAATGTGTTCTGGATGCGCCAGAGGGTCCTTTGCGGGTTTATTCCCTGCATTTGACCTCGGCCTCCCGGCGGGAGAAGCTGCTGCAAGTCCAGCATCTGATTGCTTTGCATCAAAACGCTCATGCCCGCGGTGGCTCCTGGACAGGCAAGGCGCCCGAACATGATCCGGGCGAGCTCGCCAATTTCCACGCGATGGATTGGGCGCAAGGCGAAGAACAGCCCGCCCTGCCCCGCCACACAATCCTGATGGGCGATTTCAACATGGTCCCCGGCAGCCCGGAATACATTGCACTGACTGGCGAGCCTGACCTGGCTACCGGTCACAACCTTCATTGGGACAGCTTTGCCGACAGTTGGACACATGCAAGGGACAGTGCCGGCGATGAAGGCCACACTTGGCTGCCCGACCCGCCGGATCGCGCCCCTGCCGAGCCTTTGCGGCTGGACTACTGCCTCCTCAGCCCGGGGCTGGCGGATTGCGTTGCGCGCGCCTGGGTGGACCGGCAGGCCGACGGCTCCGACCACTTGCCCTATTGGGTCGAGCTCAGCGGCGCATAGGCGGCTCAGGCGGGAAATTCTGCCAGCTCTGCCAAGGCTTTGACCTCCTCAAGACTCAATTGAACCCCATTTGCCTCGGCCTGCCGCCTTTGCTGATGCCGCCGTTCGCCTGGTACCCGCACACCCTCGCCCCGGGTCATTGCAGCCAGCATCTCCTCCAGCGCCGCCGGGAAGTTTCTCCGCCCCAGCCCGTCCGGCCGAATTGCAATGATGGTCTGCCCCAGCCGCGGCGGCCCGCCTCGGTCATCACCCAGCGAGGACGCCTGAAACGACCACTGCGCACCGCTGAGGCCGGCTGCCAGTACCTCTACCATCAGCGCCAGTGCGGCCCCTTTATGGCCGCCTGCAGGGGCAATCGAGCCTTCCATTGCGGCCTGCGGATCGGATGTTGACCTGCCCTCGGCATCCAGTGCCCAATGCGGAGGGATGTTTTCACCTGCGGCGGCAGCATTGGCCAGATTGACAAAGGCCGTGGCGGAGGAAGAACTGTCGATCACCAGAGGATCCCCGTGGCGGGGCGCGCCAAAAGCCCAGGGGTTGGTGCCAAAGAAAGGCGTCTTGCCGCCCCAGGGTGCCATGGTCGCAGAGGCATTGGCCGTCATCAGGCTGATCAGCCCGCGCCGCGCCAAGCGGTCGGTGAAATACCCCAGCACCCCGCAAGCATAAGCGTTGCTGATCCCAAGCACCGCAATGCCCTGTGTCTGCGCAGCCGCGACCAGCTGATCTGCAGCAGCCTCAAAGGCTGGGTGGGCAAACCCGTCGGCTGCATTCACGGCAATGGTGCCTGGCAGCGGCCGGCGCACAGAAGGTTCTGCATCGCCGCGGATCTTCCCCACTCGCAGGTGGTTGCAGTAATAGGGCAAATACCCAAGCCCAATTCCGCGGGTGCCTTCGGCCTCGGCTGCGCGAATTGACTTGGCGACCGGCGCGGCCTGCCAGTTGCTGGCTCCGGCGCTGCGCAGCGCGGCCAGGGAAAAGTCCTCAACCTGTTCAAGAGAAATCGTTTTTGTCATCCGTGTTCCTTGCAGGGTCACCGTCAAACCAGCGGCATCCGCCGCATGACGCCGGGGGCGTTGGGGTCGTGGTACTTGTTCGGAAGGCCCCGCTCGCGCAGCAGATTGGCGCAATAGGCCAGCCGCTCCCGGTCCAAGGTAACACCCAGCCCGGGGCCTTCGGGCAGCGGCAGGTGGTTGTTGCGGGGACTGAACGGGCCTTCGGTGATCACGTCATGCGGCTGCTGGCGCAGCAGCGACTGGTTCGGCTCGCGGATATGCGGATGCGCGGCGCAGGCGTGCAGATAGGCGGCAGTGCCAAGCCCGCTGTCGCCGGAATAGCACCAGAAATCGATCCCCGCGCCCTCGCAGGTGGATACGAAGCGCATCATCGCCGAAAACCCGCCCAGCCCGGCCACATCCGAGACCAGCGCATCCGGCACGCCATAAGCCACCGCCTTGCCGATATCGAGGTTGTGACCGGAAAACGGGATGGAGGTATGCGCGCGCAGCTTGCGCATCTGCCGCCACTCCGGCGTTGGGTCCTCCCAGTTGCGCAGGCCGATCTCCTGGAAGGCCGGTGCCAGATAAAGCGCCGAGGACAGGCTGAAGGCCTGGTTGCTGTCGGCCCTCAGCATCGCGTCCGGCCCCAGCGTATCGCGCAGCGCTTGCAGCAGTTTGATATTCTGCGGCAAATCCGCGTCTGAAACCTTGCCCTCAAACCATGTGGTGCCAAACCGCTCTCGCAGGTCCAGGCAATAATCTACGACTTCGGCGATGCTGGCTTCACCTTGCACGTCCCCTTGCGGCAGCCGGTAGGAGAAGTAATCGGTGAACGGGATCTGCCGCCGCTGAATGCCTCCCAGCAGATTGGCCACCGGCTGACCCCACAGCTTGCCGCGCAGGTCCCAAAGCGCAATTTCCACCCCGCCCCAAGCGCCGCGGGTGACGGTGTCGGTCACCGAATGGCAGAACGGCTGCGAAGGCAGCACCATCCGCTCCAGTGCCACAATGTCGAGCGGGTCGCGGCCTTCGAAATGCTCTGCCCAGGTCTGGATGAAGGGCGCTGCCGCATGCGAGGGCGCCTCGCCGATGCCCACCACCCCGTCGGTGGTCTCAACTTCCACCACACATTTGGTGAACGCATCCAGCACACCATAGGACCAGACATAGGGCGCCTCCAGCGGCACCAGGATCGGCGTCGCTTTGAGTGATTTGATTTTCATGTGTGTTTCCTTGCCACCCGAAGGCCGCCGCCCCGGTTACAGGGCGGCGGCTGTATTCAGCCGTCCAGCCAGACGCGTTCCAGATGCATTTCCCGCAGCGGGTGGCGCTTGTAGCCCCTCACCCTTGCAGTGTGATGCATCGCCAGATCGCGCCAGTAGGCCTGCACGATCACGCCGCTGTCCTGTAGCATCTTCTCCAGCTCAGCCATCAATGGGCGGCGCTTCTCCGGGTCGAAGATCCCCAGGGCCTGGGTCAGCTTGGCATCGAACTCCGGGTTGGAGTGGCCGCTCTCGTTCCAGGCTTCGCCGGACTTATAGGCCAGTGCATAGACTTGCACCCCCAGGGGGCGCCCGCCCCAGGACGTGGTCGAGAACGGGTACTTTGTCCAATCGTTCCAGAACGTGGCCCCCGGCAGCGTTTTGCGCGCCACATCAAAGCCCGCATCCCTAAGCTGTGCCGCGACGCTGTCGGCAAAATCCTTCAATTCGCCCTCATCGGTCGAGATCAGCTCAATCTCCCCGCTTTCGCCGGAGGCCTCCAGCAGCGCCTTCGCCTTGGCCGGATCAGTGGCCGGGCGCGGCACCTCGGCGTATTCTGGATGCACCGGTGCCACATGGTGATTGTCCGCCTCGCTGCCCAGGCCGGAGATCGCAAGCTCGACGCAGAGCGCATTGTCCACCGCCAGCTGAACCGCATTGCGCAGCTGCTGATTGGTGAAGGGTGGCGCATTCACATTCATCCGTGCCACGGCGGTGGTCGCTGTCAAAGCCGCCGCCCGTTCCAAGCCCATAGCATTGAACAATTCTTCCGAGTTGCTGGAGGTCTCGTCGTTCATGTCAATGTCGCCGGCGTCGAAAGAGGCAGCAAAGGTGGCGTCATTGTTACCGAGGTCCAGGAATTCGATCCCGTCGAGGTAAACTTCGCCGCCCCACCATTTTCCGTCCTCGCGCCGCTTCAGCACTGCCTTGCCGCCGACCTCGAAGGAGACCAGTTCAAAGCCGCCGGTGCCAATTGGCGCATCCTGCAGCTGGCCGGTGAAAGACGGGTGGACACAGAGCGCAGGGTAATCGCCAAAGGACGGGATCAGCGAAATGTCGGGCGTGAACAGATTCAGGCGGACGGTGTAGTCGTCGAGCTTCTCCACCGCGCCTTCCGCGGCCTGATCTTCGCCCTCGGCCCGCAATGCTGCTAGCCGTGCTGCCATAGAATTACCCTCGGCAGTGCTGTCGGCCATGCGGCGGATGTTGAAGACCACGTCATCTGCGGTGAACGGTTCGCCGTTACTCCAGACCGCGTTGCGGCGGACTTTCAGTGTGTAGGTTTTGGCGTCGCTGCTCACTTCCCAAGCCTCCAGCAGCGATGGAGAGAAGCTGCCGTCAGGCTCCCACCGTACCAGTGGCTCGCAGAACTGGCGGGCAACATTGGCCTTCTGGGGCCAGTCATAGGTGCGCGGGTCATTGATATCCAGCACCTGCTGGCCAACACGCAGCACCCCGCCGTGCTTGGGTTCTTCCGCGGCGGCAACCGTGGGCACCGCCAGTCCAAGCATTCCCGAGGCTGCTGCGGAAGTGATGCCAAAAATGCTCGCCAGGGCCATGAACTCACGCCGGTCCAGCCGCCCGGCCTTGGCTTCGTCAGCCCAATGGCTGATTCTCGTCTCTGTTTGCCTATCCATCTTTCCCTCCCTGTTTTGACTTTGCTGTCAGATCATCCGCCCGCCCAGCCGGTGATCGAAGTGATAGTTCGACATCCGCTCCACCCCGTCCTCAAGGATCAGGAACTGGTCCTCCAGCTTCACTCCTTCGTTGGAGCGGTCCCAGCCGATGTAGCTTTCCAAGCAAATGATCATGCCCGGCTCCAGCACGCCTTGCAGCGGATAGGCGGCGCCGGTGCCGTCCATATGCGGGATGTTGGGGAACTCGCCTGCCATCCCCAGCCCATGGCCGATGCAGTAATAGCGGCTGGCCTGATGCTCGGGCGGCACCTGCCAGGCCTTCTCGGCCAACTCGCGGTATTCGGTGCCCGGTTTCAGCAAGTCCGCATTCCACTCCAGCTGCTCACGCGCACGGGCGTATAGCAGCTGCTGGTCCGGCGTCGCCTTCTGGTCGCCGCACAGGAATGTGCGGGAGAAATCGACCGCATAATTCTCAAACGCCAGCGCGTCAGTGTCGAGGCACAACAGGTCCCCCTTCTGCAGCAATCGGCTGCCGGCCTCCTGGAAGTATGGAAAGGTGTTGGGCCCGCTTTGAAACAGCCGTGTCGAGACATACTGGCCATGCTTGGCCATCAGTGCGTAATGGAATTCGGCCCATGTTTCGGTCTCTGTCTTTCCGGGTTCAGCCCGGGTTTCCAGCCGTTCGACGCCGATTTCCACCCGCCGCATCGCCTCGCGGATATAGGGCAGCTCAACCGGCAGCTTGATCATCCGGGTCAGAGCGAGTGCCTCGCCTGCATCACTCACCTGCAGCCCTTGCGCTTGCAGCGCGTCCACGGCCTGAAACGGGAAACGGTCGACGGCGATGCGGTCAATGGCCGGATCATGGTCCCGCACGGTTCGGGCGATCTCCGCCGCAAACCGGGCGCAAGCCCCCTGCATGTCGCCGCCGGAGCTCACAAAATCCAACCCCTCCGCCATGCGGATTTCACTGATTGTCGGCAAGTCCTCGGCCAGATGCTGGGAGCCTGCGAAATCGTAAAG
Source organism: Leisingera sp. ANG-M1 (assembly GCF_000813745.1). Lineage (GTDB taxonomy): Bacteria > Pseudomonadota > Alphaproteobacteria > Rhodobacterales > Rhodobacteraceae > Leisingera. The sequence continues at coordinate 152,212 of NZ_JWLC01000019.1, forward strand.
GATTACCGGCCCTTCCAAAAACACCAGCAGATAACGGGCCGGGGTGCGCGACGACCACAGCTGCATGTTCATCGCACCGGTGGAGTAAAAGATCTGGTTCGGATCAATGATGGCCATCACCGGAATGTCATGACGGCGCATACCCGCGCGGGTGTGTTCCAGCCGTGCCTGATAGAGCGCATATCTGTTTTCCGTCAGTTCAGCTGCTGTGGAGGGATCCGTTTCGGTCATGCCAGCAATCCAAGATAATACCTGATGCTGAGCTTGCCCGCTTTGCTCTGCTTTACAAAATGACGTTTCCGGCGCAGTTTTTTTACAAAAAGTAAAAGGGATGTCTCATGCTCAACGCTCCTTCCCTGACCGGGCTGCGCGCCTTTGAAGCGGTGGTCCGGCACGGTTCTCTAACCGGGGCCGCACAGGAACTCTGTGTGACGCCGGCCGCTATCAGCCATCGTTTGAAGGATCTTGAAACCCGGGCCGGAGAAAAACTCTGCTACCGCGAGGGCGGGCAGTTTCACCCAACGGTCCTGGGGCGGGCGGTGCTGGATCAGCTGGGCGATGCATTCGGGCGGATCCTCAATGCGAGCCAGCTGATTGAAGACAATGCTGCCTCGCCCGCGCTTGAGATTGTCGCCTCCTATTCTTTTGCGGTCTCCTGGCTGATCCCGCATCTGCCGGAGTTTCAGGCAGAACACCCGGAACTCAAAATCACGATTGAACCCAGCCACACCCCGGTGCGGCAGGCGCGCGCCAGCACCGGGTTTGTTATCGTTCATGCTGGTAACCAGCCGGAGGGACCGGGCTGGGAGCCATTGTTTGAAGACATCTGCGCGATTGTCTGCGCATCCCGGCACCCGCTTCTGAGCCAAAGCCCGGAGCAGCTGCCCGAAGCCTTGCAAGCTTTCCCGCTGGTCCATATCAGCCACGAGCAGGGCAGCCGCCGCGGCGAGTTCTCATGGCAGGCCTGGGGCCGAAACCTGTTTCAGACTGAATTACGGTTTCCTTCGGGGCTGCAGGTGACGGCTGAGCATGCCGCCATTGATGCGGTTCGCACGAGCGAGAGCCTGGCCCTGACCAGCCTGGTCAATGCGGACAGCGCGCTGCGCGCTGGATCATTGGGTTTTGTGGCGGGGACAGCCTGTCCTTCAGGGCAGAGTTACTGGATGCGCTCAGCTGACGGGCTGGGGGCGGCCGCCGCCGCCGCATCGTCATTCAAGGCGTGGCTGCAAGCCAGAACCGCAGAAACATTGCAGGCGTACCGGCCAGGCAGCTGAACTGGTGAAGGATACCATCAATCCCCGGCGTCTGGCCCCGAGTGCGAGGCAACCAATGTGTCGAGAAACAGCTTAGTGATCCGGTTCACCGCCGGGCGTTTGCGGGTAACGGCGGCGAACTGGCTGCGATAGAAAATTTCTTCCGGCAGCACTTTCTTCATCAGCCCGTGGCCAACAAAAAGGTCGCCCAAGTGGTCCGGCAAGAACCCTAAATAGCTGCCGGACATGATCAGGATGGCCAGTGCCTGTTCGTTTTGCACCTTGGCGGCCCGGCGGAACCCAAGTTTCTGGCCCACATGCAGGTTGGGCGAGTTCACCCGGATTCCGGCGTAGTTCACGGACTGCACGTCCGGCAGCCCGAGACTGGCCTGGTCGCTGTCAAAAAACGGATGCCCCTTTCCGCAGTAAAGGAACATGTTCTCACCGTAGAGCGGCATGTAGTCGAGGCTTGGTGACGGCCGGTGCAGGGCCAGGATTCCGATATCCAGCTCGCCGCCGATTACCTTGGTTTCAATCACGTTGGGCGGCTCCAGCGACAGCTCGATTTCCACGGCTGGGGCCGCCTTGTTGAATTCGCGGATGGTGCCGGGAACAAAGGCCTCGGGGTTGGAGGCGCATTGGTCGAACAAGGCGATACGGATGGTGCCGGCCAGCTGCTGCTTGATCTCATTCACCTGGGCGCGGAAGTCGGTCACCGATGCCAGCAAGCCGTCGGCGGAACGCAGCACCTTTTCGCCGTCATCTGTCAGGGAAAACCCGGCCGGGCCGCGGTTGCACAGCTTCAGATCCAGCCTTAACTCCAGGTCAGCGATGTATTTCGAAATTGTGGATTTGCCGATGTTCAGCTCGGTCTCCGCCGCCGCCAGCCCGCCGCTTTCGGCCACCGCCTTGAAGACACGCAGCAATTTCAGGTCGGCATCAGCGATGTGTTTGACTTGGGAATGGCGGTTCATCTTCCAGGTTCGCGATTTGTGAAACTTTGCTTTCAAAAGTTTACATTCTAGAAACATAAAACGCAATGTAGCTTCCAGCCCACCAAGGACGGATCGGACCGGCAAATATGCTTATGGAGGGCATGCCGGCGCGCGCCTTGGGTTTCAAGATGACAATACGGGAGGAAGTTATGTCATTTCTCAAAAAGGTCTGCACGCTGACCGCAGCCGTTTCTGCAGCCGCGATGCTGACCACCGGTGCCGTTTCCGCAAAGAACTTCAAAATTGCCGTGGGCGACAGCGCCGGCAGCCCGCAGGAAGCGACCGGCAAGTTCTTTGTTGAGGCATTGGAAGCAAAGTCCGGCGGCGAGCATACCGCCACCCTGTTCCTGAACGGCCAGCTGGGTTCCGAGCAGGACACCGTGAATGAGGCGGCCATCGGCACCCTGGATATGTCGCTGCTGGCAATCAACAACGTGACCCCGTTCTCCCCGACCGTGGGCGTGTTCACCCTGCCTTATGTGATCCTGTCGCTGGAAGATGCGGAAACCCTGACCCAGGGCCCGATCGGCCAGGAGCTGACCGAGAACACCCTGCGTGACGCGGGCGTGCGCATCATTGCCTGGACCTACACCGGCTTCCGCCGCCTGACCAACTCCAAGAAGCCGGTCACCTCGGTTGCCGACCTGCAGGACCTGGTCATCCGCGTTCCCAAGAACGAGATCATGATCGAAACCTACAAGTCCTGGGGCATCAACCCGACCCCGATGGCCTGGTCCGAGACCTTTACCGGCCTGCAGACCAAAGTGGTTGACGGTCAGGACAACCCCTACATGACCATCAACGCGATGAAGTTCTATGAGGTGCAGGACCACGTCACCAACCTGCGCTACATCTTCTCGATCGAACCGCTGATCGTGTCCGAAGCCGTGTTCCAGGGCCTGTCGGAAGAAGACCAGAAGATCATTCTGGAAGCGGGCCAGGAAGCCACCCTTAAATCGGCCCAGTTCCTGCGTGACTCCGAAGCTGCGATCAAGGAAGAGCTGACCGCCAAAGGCATGGAAATCGTTGATCCTGAGAACAACGAAGCCGAATTCATCAAGCTGGCAACCGAAGCCGTGTGGCCGAAGTTCTATGACTCGATCGGCGGCGTTGAGAAGATGAACGCGGTGCTGACCGCCATCGGCCGCGATCCGGTCCAGTAAGCCTCTGGCAAATCAATAAAAACAACAAAGCAGCGCCTCGTGCGCTGCTTTGCACAGGGGAGGAGTACATCATGTTCTGGAAAGTCCTGGACAATATAGAAAGCTATATCTGCCGCCTATTGCTGTCCGGTTTTGTCATTCTGCTGTTCGTGCAGATCGTCTCACGCGAAGTCTTTGGTCATTCATTCTCGTGGATCGAGGAGCTCTCGGTCTACATGTTCGTCTGGTTTGTCTATTTCGGGGCCAGCTATGCCGCGCTGAAGGGAGCGCATAACCGGGTCACCTTCCAGTTCAAGTTTCTGCCTTCGGGCGCGATCAAGTATATCGAGGCCTTTGCAGATCTTTTCTGGCTGTTCTTCAATTGCTACTTCCTGTGGCTGGCCACCGATTTCGTCTTCAACAAGATGAACAAGTTCTGGAAATCGCAGACCTTAGGCATCGAGATGAAATACATCTACATGGTGCTGCCCATCGCCTTCACTCTGATGACCATCCGCATTCTGCAGGTGAACTACCGCAAACTGATCCGTGGCGAAGAAATCCACGATCCCGACCAGATCGACCTTGATGAGATCAAGGGAAGTGCTGGCGCGGACAATCGCGCGTGAGAAAGGGAGGGATAGAATAATGGAAACTGAAATCGTCACGATCCTGTTCGGATCATTTCTGCTGCTTTTGCTCCTTGGTGCGCCGATCACTGTTGCGCTGGGTGTGTCGTCACTCTTGTCGTTCCTGTATCTGGATGAAAACCCGATCAAATTTGTGCAGATCGCCTTCACCTCGGTCGGCTCATTCCCGCTGATGGCGCTGCCGGCCTTCATTCTGGCGGGTGCGCTGATGGAAGCTGCTGGGATCTCGAAACGGCTGATCAACGTTGCCGAAAGCTTCGCCGGGCCGTTCACTGGCGGCATCTCGGCCGCAACCGTTATGGCTTGTCTGTTCTTTGGGGCAATCTCCGGTTCCGGCCCGGCAACCACTGCTGCCGTTGGCATGCTGATGATCCCGGCAATGATCAACCGCGGCTATGAGCGCGGCTACGCGTCTGCGATCACCGCATCCTCGGGCGGCCTCGGCATCATCATCCCGCCGTCGATCCCGATGGTGATCTTTGGCATTGCCGCGCTTGGCATGGCGCCGCCGCCGGAAGCGGTTGAGAAATACGGCACCTTCCAGTCGGTTTCGATCTCGAAACTGTTCATTGCCGGCTTTGTTCCCGCCTTCCTGATCGCCACCAGCCTCTTGATCCTGAACTTCTTCATGTCGAAAAAGCGCGGCTACAAGGGCTCCGCTGACGGCTGGTCGATCCGCAATGTAGGCTGCGAATTGTATCGGGGCTTCTGGTCGCTGATGGCGCCGGTGGTGATCCTGGGCGGCATCTACACCGGCTTCTTCACCCCGACTGAGGCTGCCATCGTCGCGATCTTCTATACCCTGGTGGTTGGTGTCTTCATCTACCGCGAGCTGACCTGGTCGTCGCTGTTCCAATCGCTGGAAGCCACCACCTGGCTCACCGGCCGCGTGCTCTTGATCCTGTTCACTGCCACTGTGTTCGGCCGCCTCCTGGTGGAAAACCAGATCCCGGCGGTGATTGCCGACAGCATGCTGAGCTTCACCCAGAACCTCTATGTCATCTGGGCGCTGATCATCTTCTTCCTGCTGTTTGTCGGCATGTTCATGGAGACGCTGGCAACGATCCTGATCCTGGTTCCGGTGATGCTGCCAGTGGCCTATTCGGTGGGCATCGATCCGATCCACTTTGGCGTGGTGATGGTCTGTACCCTGGGCATCGGCTTCCAGACGCCGCCCTTGGGTGAGAACCTGTTCATCGCGTCGGGGATTTCGAATATCACCATCGAGCAGATCTCGCTGCGGGCCCTGCCCTTTGCTGCGGTGAACACGATTGCGATCTTCATCATCGCCTTCTTCCCGGAAATCTCGCTGTGGCTGCCACGGCTGTTTGGTTACTGATCTGAAAGGGGACTGACATGAAACCGCTGATCACAAACATCCTGTTTGCCACCGACCTGTCGCACAACTCGACGCATGCCTTGCGCCACGCCGCCAGCCTGGCGCAGGCCACCGGGGCCGAGATCCACGTGCTGCATGTGAATGAGCCGATCTCGGAAGATGCCAAGATCACCTTCGAGATGTTCGTGCTGAACGACGAGACCCGCAAGGCAGCAGCCAAGCGGCGGCACGAAATGGTCAAGCAGGTCCTGGCTGAACGCCAGGCCCGGTTCTGGGCCGCCTTCGAAGGCGATGACGCCAAGATCCGCGACCAGGTGACTTCGATCGAAGTCACCGACGGCCATCCGGCGGAGGTGATCCTGCGCCGTTCGGCTGAACTCGGCTGCGACCTGATTGTGCTGGGCGCCCATGACCACGGGTTCTCGCACACCTTCCTGGGCACTGTCGCCAAGCGGGTTCTGCGGCGTTCGCAGATCCCGACCCTGGTGGTGCCCTACCAGAACGGCGACGACGAGGAGTGATCCTCCCCGCAAGCGGCAGGCCTAGGCCGCTTGCGAAGACCGCTCCTGCATCAGGGTTCAGCCTCGTGCAGGGGCGGTTCTGACGTCCGGGTGCAGGTTCTTGTAGGGGAAGTGTTCCAGGTCGCAGGGAAACACGCCCGGTGCTGCCACCGGGTAGACGGCACTTGCAACGGGCTCGAAATCGGCGCGGAAGTGAGCGGTGCTTTTGACGCAGACCGTGCGGAATTTCTCCGGCTCCAGCCCCAGATGGGTGAAATGCGCCAGGTCCAGGCACTGGTTGCGGATGCTGGTAACGACCAGAGTGATATCCGCGTCCGGGTTTGCCAGCCGCAACGCCGCTGTCAGGCCCAGCGTCGCCACCCCGCCGCCGTACATCTCGCCGGTATAGCGGCAGGCGCCGTCGCTGAGGGCAACCACTTCGAATTCCGCTTCAAACGGCGCGTCGCCTGGCACTCCGGACCGTCCGCCAAGCGCTGCGTGGAACACCCCGCCGCGTCCCAGCGCATGGGCCATGGCGGCAGCCTCCGGATCATGAAACAGTCCCGTCAGCACGCCCTGCGCGCCCGCCTCTGCCAGCGCTGCCAGAAGCCCGGTGGTGTCCGAGGTGCCGCCGGCACCGGGATTGTCCTGCACGTCGGCAAGCACCACGGGCTTGCCTGTCCTCGCTTCGCAGGCGATGATCGCAGCTTCCAGGGGCGACAGCATGGGATGGGTTGAGCCCGCCTCCAGCGCGCCGAAAAGAGATGCGATTTGATCTGCTGCGCGGTCCGCTGCTTCGGCCGTGAGGCTATAGGCCACGCAGGAGGGCCGGGTATCGGGGAAGTCCGCGGCGGTGAATCCCAGTGCGATATCGGCCAAAACACCATCCGCTTCCAGCGGAGACAGCGCGGCATAGAGTTCCTCACCCGGGGTTGCGCCGGTATACTGGGCATGCAGCGGGATCAGATAATCCATCTGCCGGAACGCCTTGTGCAGCACCTCTCCCGCCAGCAGCCGCTGCAGCACCGGCAGGCAGCGCGCGCCGGTGCCGCCCATGTCCAGATGAGGATAGGTGCGGAAGATCGCCATGTAGGACGCCAGTTCCACTGATGCGGCGGAGACATTGGCGTGCAGATCCAGGCTGACCACAATTGGCAGTTCCGGCCTCACCAATGCCCGCAACCGCCGCAGGATCTCGCCTTCGCCATCGGCGTGGCTTTCGGTGACCATTGCCCCGTGCAGGTCCAGATAGATGCCGTCCAGCGGCCCCGCTTGGCGCACCCCGTCCAGGATCTTGGCGCAGATGGTCTCAAAGGCGTCATCAGACACATGCGCCGACGGCTCGGCGGCGCACCACAGGATCGGCACCAGCTCCATTCCCGCATCCTCGGCTGCCTTGGCAAATCCCGCGATGGGCAGGTTCATGCCGCGGGTTTCCGCAATCACCGCGTCCCCGTGCAGCATGGCGGGCCAGGAGTCCGCCATTTCGAACTCGGCCAGCCCGGCCTTGGTGGTGCCGAAGCAATTGGTTTCATGCTGAAAACCGGCAATGGCGATCCGCGGTTTGGAGTGCATGACGCTCACTGCTCCTGTGCCCAGACAACCTGCCCGCGGCGGATGGTCCGGGTGACTTTGGTGGTCTCGATGCTGTCAGGGTCCTCCAGCGGGTTGCGGTTCAGCACTGCCAGATCCGCCAGCTTGCCCGGTTCGATGGAGCCGCGGGTGTCCTCTTGGAAAACCTGCCAGGCCGCATCGATGGTCTGGGCACGCAGGGCCGACAGCGCGCTGATCCGCTGGGCCTCACCCAAGCGCCTGCCGCCTGCCGTCAGCCGGTTCACTGCGCAATGCGCCAGGTGAATGGGCCGCGTTGGCGTCACTGAAGCGTCATTGTGGATGGTGTAGCGCACACCAAAACGCTCGGCCGAGGCACACGGGGAAATCCGCTCTGCCCGCTCGGGGCCCAAAAAGGTATCGTAGTGGCGGTCGCCCCAGAAATGCACATGCGCCGGGAAGAAACTTACGGTGATCCCCAGCTTGGCCATCTGCTGCAGCTGGTCATCGCGTAAGGCTTGCCCGTGGATGATGGTGTGGCGGTGATCGGCGCGGGGATTGGCCTCCAGCGCGGCGGCCACCGCATCAATGAACATCTGCGCGCCGGCATCGCCGTTGCAGTGGCAATGGATCTGATACCCCAGATCATGCAGCTTCTTGACCTGAAAACGGTGCTGCTCCTCGCTTTCATAAGACATCCCGCAAGGGTTCTCCGGATCGATGGGCTTGTGATACGGCGCGCTGAGAAACGCGGTCTGCAGCTGGAAAGCCCCGTCAGTGAACAGTTTGCGCGGGCCCAGCGTAAAATGCGGATTACCGGGCCAGTCCAGCGGATCGGGGCCATCGGTCAGCGCCGGTTCCAGCTCGCCGATGGGCAGCAGCATCAGGTCATAACCCGGATCCTGGTCCGCGGGCAGCGAGGCAAAATGCTCCAGCATCTCCCGCGTCGCCCAGGCGTTTTGCGCATAGGTCACGCCATGCGCCAGATATTCGTCCCGGCAGCTGTTGAACCCGGCCCAAAACCGCTCCCGATCAATGAGGAAATCGGTGTCTCCCATTTCGCCCATGGCCGAGAGGCCTTCGATCAGCCCGGTTAGCGCGCCTGTCTCCGGATCGCGCCCAAAACGGCCGCCCAGGGGGTCGGGCGTATCCCGGTTCACTCCGTGCTTTTGCAGCGCCAAGGAGTTGGCCGACCCATTGTGGCCCGAGGCGTGGATCACCCAAATCGGATGCTCAGTGGAAACACTGTCCAGCTCAGCGCGAGTCGGCATCCGGCCTTCTGCAATGGAAGTATTGTCGAACAGCACCCCCATCACCCACTCACCGGTAGGGGTTTCCGCTGCCTTGGCCCGCAGCCGCTCCAGCGCTGTGGGGATGTCCAGGCAATCGCCGCGCGGGGGCGAGGCCAAGTCGACCCGGAACAAGCGGATAAAGCCCGGGTCAGGGAAATGCCCGTGCGGGTCGATGAAGGCGGGGATCAGGGTCTGGCCCTGCAGGTCCGCTTCCTGCGTGCCCGCGGGCATTTCCGCGCGCAGCTCCGCTTCGCTGCCAACCGCGCGGATAGTCTGGCCTTCGGTCAGCACTGCCTCAGGTGTGGAGTTCCCCGCATCCATGGTCAGGATCGGGCCGTTGAAATACAGCACGGATGTCATTGCTTGGCTTTCCGGTGTTCAGTCTTGGGATTTCAGCACCTGCCCGCGCTGCGACAGCAGCGGGCGGGAGGGGTAGTCAATCAGGGTCAGTCCGCCATCCACAATCAGCGTCTGGCCGGTGACAAAGGAGGCATCTTCCGAGGCAAGGAAGGCTACGGCGCCCGCGATTTCGGAAGGGGTCCCCATACGGTCCAGCAGCGAGGGCGGAAGGTCCCAGCTGCCATCCGCGTTGCCTGAGGCAGAGGCAGAAAGGTCGTTGGCAATCCAGCCCGGGCTGACGGCGTTGACCCGCACCGGCGCTGCTTCGGCGGCAAAGGCGCGGGTCAGCGCCTCAACACCGGCCTTGGCCACACCGTAAAGCCCCCAGTTGCCGTGCCATGTGGCGGTTGAGGAGATATTCACCACCGATCCGCCCGAGGCCTTCAGCAGCGGCAGGCAATGGGCGGTGACCAAGTAGGTGCTGTCCTGATTGGCACCGCGGATACGGTCCCAGCGGGTGCCGGGGCTGTCCTCGGGGGCGTGTTCGATGCGCCGCCCGCCGAGGCCCGCGTTGTTGACCAGCACGTCGAGCCGATCCAGCCCGGCGGCCATATCGCGCACGGCCTCCTCGCACGACAGGTCTACTGGCAGGAACCGGGCGTTTGCGCCCTGCGCTGCGAGTTTTTCCGCGGCGGCATCGCCCTTTGCCTGGTTGCGGCCCGCCAGGATCAGATCAGCGCCTTCGCGGGCAAAGCGCTCGGCGATGCCGAAACCGATGCCGGAGTGCCCGCCGGTGATCAGGACTGATTTGCCTGCAAAGCGCATCATGCCGCCCGCCCCTGATGCAGCGGTGCGAGGCAGCGCAGGCCGTGGCCGTTATCGACTTCCCATTGCGGGGTCTGGGTGCAAATCTCCTGGGCAAAGGGGCAGCGTTCGCGGAACTCGCAGCCGGAGGGGCGCTTGAGCAGGCTGGGCGGCTCGCCTTTGAGAGCAATGCGCTCCAGTCGCGCGTCGGGATCGGGTTCCGGGTTCGCTGACAAGAGGCAGCGGGTGTAAGGGTGGCGCGGGTCCTTGAAGATGGCCTCAGTGGTGCCTTCCTCGACGAGGCGGCCCAGATACATGATGCCCATCCGGTCGGCCACATGGCGCACGACGTTGAGGTTGTGGGTGATGATCACTATCGCCAGCCCCAGCCGCTCGCGCAGGTCGTTGAGGAGGTTCAGCAGTTCCCCCTGCACCGACACGTCGAGGCCCGCGGTGGGTTCATCGGCCAGGATCAGTTTGGGTTTCAGTGCCAGCGCCCGAGCAACGCCGACCCGGCGGGCCTGACCGCCCGAGAGCTGGTAAGGATAGCGGTCGGCAAAATGCGCAGGGAGATTCACCATTTCCAACAGGCGCTTGGCCTCGGCATCCAGATCCCGGTCCTTCATGCCCTGGATGCGGTAGGGTTCGGTGATCAGGCTGCGGATCGTCAGGCGCGGCGACAGGCTGCCCACCGGATCCTGGAACATCATCGCAATGTCCTTGCGCAGGGGCCGCAGGGTGCGCTCCGAGGCGCCGCGGATCTCCTGCCCATCGAACTTGACCGAACCTTCCTGCGCCGGCGCCAGCCCTGCAATCGCCCGGATCACGGTGGTCTTGCCTGAGCCGCTTTCGCCGACCAGCGCATAGGTTTCGCCTGGCTCCACCGCAAAGCTGACACCGGCCAGCACATTGACCGGCCCGTAGCTGGTCTTGAGGTTCTTCACATCCAGCAAGGTCATTCGGCGGCCTCCTTATGGTTCAGCCAGCAGGCGGCGTGGTGGCCCTCTTTCAGTTTGGCAAGCGGCGGCACCTCTACGCAGCGCGCCGTGGCCAAATCGCAGCGGTCGCGGAAGATGCAGCCGCCGGGCAGGTTGGCAAGGTCCGGCACCTCGCCCGGGATGGTTGGCAGCACCCGGGCGCGTTCCTTGATATGGCCCGGGTCGCAATCGATCAGGCGGCGGGTGTAGGGGTGTTTCGGATCGTGGAAGATTTCACGCACCTCGCCGCTTTCGACGACAGCGCCCGCATACATCACCACCACCCGGTCGCAGAGCTCGGCAATGACGCCCAGATGGTGCGAGATGAACAGGATGGCGCAGTTGAACTCTTGCTGCAGCTCCTGCAGGCGCTCAATGATCTGCACCTCCAGCGTGGCGTCCAGTGCCGTGGTCGGCTCATCCGCAATCAGCAGATCCGGTTCCGACATCAGCGCCATGGCGATGGCAATCCGCTGGCGCATGCCGCCGGAGAACTCATGCGGGAACTGGTCCAGCCGGGCCTCTGGGTCGGGGATGCCAACAGCGCCCAGCATCTGCGCGGCACGGGCGCGCTTCTCCGCCTTGGAGGCCTTGGAACGGTGCTGGATGTCCAGCATCTGCTGGCCGATGGACAAGACCGGGTTGTGGGTCTGCATCGGGTCCTGGAACACAATGGAGATGTCAGCACCGCGCAGATCGCGCATCTTGCGTTCGGGCAGTTGCAGCAGGTCCTGACCCTTGAACCGCACCTCGCCCTGACGGAAGCGCGTGTTCGGTGCGGTCAGCCGCAGGATGGACGAGATCAGGGTGGATTTGCCGCAACCCGATTCACCGACGATGCCGACAATCTCGCCCTTGCGGATGTCAAAGGAGATATCGCGCAAGGCTTTCAGATCGCCGCGGGCGGTTTCGTAATCGACGCTGAGGCGGTCGATTTCCAACAATGTATCGGTCATCGCTGTTTCCTCAGTTTCGGGTCAACCACGTCTCGCAAGCTTTCACCCAGGAAGGTGAAGCCCAGCGTGGCTAGGATGATCGGCAGCCCGCCGCCCACCACCAGCCAGGGGGTCTGGCGGATCAGCGAATAGCCGTCTTTCAGCAGTGCACCCCAGCTGGGTGTCGGCGGCTTCACTCCGAGGCCAAGGAAAGACAGGCCCGCCTCCAGCGCGATCACGGTGGGGATGTCCATTGCAGCCAGCACCGCCAGCACGCCGACGATGTTGGGCAGCATGTGCACGCCCAGGATGCGGGTCATGCTGGCCCCCATCGAGCGCTCGGCCAGGATGAACTCGGAATTGCGCAAGGTGAGCGTCTGGGTCCGCGCCACCCGGCCATAGGTCGGGATCGAGGTTGCCATGACCACAAACACCACTGTCTGCAGGCTCGGCCCCACCAGCGCGACCACAGCCAGCGCGAACATCACCGTCGGGAAGGAGCGGATGGTGTCAAAGAGCAGCATCAGGAGGTTGTCGAGCCATTTCGGCCCGTAGCCAGCGATCATGCCCAGCGTCAGGCCGATGGCCATGGCGCCGAAAACCGCGGGCAGGGCCACTTGCAGCGCCACCTGGCCACCCGCAATCACGCGGGAAAACGTATCGCGGCCCAGCTGGTCGGTGCCGAGAAGATGGGTCCACGACGGTCCCTGCAGGCGTGACTTGATGTTCATGCCGACCGGATCGAAGGGCACGATCCAATAGGCGAAGATAGCGCAGAAAACGATGGTGCCGACAATGATCAGTCCCATCAGCCCCAGCGGATCGCGGGCGACGCCGGTGATGATCTGGCCCAGTTCGGAACGGGATTTAGCCATATCTCACGCCCTCCTTATATCGCGGTGCGGGCGCGGGGATCGAGCCAGGCGTTGATCAGGTCGGCCAGCGCGGTAGAGACCACAAACAGGCCAGTCGAAATCAGCACCGATCCCATCACGATCGGGTAGTTGCGGGTGGTGATACTGTCGATCACCAGTTTGCCGAGGCCCGGGCGGGCAAAGACGATCTCGGCAAAGACGGCAGAGGACAAGAGAAACCCCATGCCAACGCCGATCACCGTGACCACAGGCAGGATGGCAATACGCAGCGCGTAGACCATCACCACCCGGCGCTCGTTGATGCCAAAGGCGCGAGCGGTGCGGATGTGGCTTTCGCCCATCACTTCCAGCATCGAGGCGCGCACCAGCCGGGCGATGTAGCCGACCCAACTGAGACCGATGGCGAAGGCGGGCAGCACCAGGTGGTTGAGGCGGCCCCAGAAGCCCTCGCCGGCGCCAATGGCCGGGAACCACTGCAGGTTCACCGCAAAAATCAGCAGCGACAGCAAAGCGACCACAAAGGCGGGCGCCGCAACGAAACTAACGGAAATTGCAGCCGTAACCCGGTCGATCAACGTATTGGGATGCGCGGCGGCATAGGCGCCAAGCGCAATGCCCAGAGCCGCAGACCAGGTGATCGAGCTCAGTATCAGCCACAGGGTATGCGGCAGCTGCTGGAACACGATCTCGGTCACAGACCGGCCCGAGAACACGTCGATCCCCAGGTCCCCTTGCATCAGGTTGCCATAGAAGATGAGAAGCTGTTTCCAGATCGGCTGGTCCAGCGCCAGCTCAGCCGTCAGCCGCGCCTGCAGCTCGGGCGTGGCGCGCGGGCCCAGCATGATCTGGACCGGATCGCCGGGCACGGCACGGATCATCAGGAACATGGCGGTGACCGCCACGATCAGGATCAGCAATGCCAGCCCGAACCGCCGGGTTGCAAAAAGTAACATGGCCGCATGGCTCCCTTAGTCTCGCTGTGCGGTGGGAAATCGGCACGGCTGCTCCGCAAGTGCAGCCGTGCCAGCTGGTCAGGCCCGAGGGGAGGGTCAGGCCTTACCGAAGTAGCGCAGCAGGGCCAGCCCGTCGGGGCGCAGCGCCGGCACAACTTTTGCCGAATGGATCACCGGCGTCGCCTCATGGGTCAGGAAACGGTAGGCGCCGCTTTCTTCCATCAGGTCCTGCGCACGCTGGTACATCTCGCCGCGTTTGACCAGATCGGTCTCCTGGTAGGCGTCCGCGTGGATCTTGTCGAACTCTTCATTGCTGAAGCGTTCCCAGTTCCAGTGGCCGACCTGCTCGGTGGTGAACCAGGAGGTCGCGTAATAGGGATCCGGGGTCATTGAGTAGCGGTTCAGCACCAGCTGCAGGTCTTCGTTATCCGCACTGGCCCAGAAGGCGCCGGACTCCAGAACATTCACTTCAACCGTGATGCCGATCTGCGCCAGGGTTGCTTGGATCACCTGCGCGGCGGTGGTGAAGGTGGTCTTGTTCAGCGTGTCGAGTTTCAGGGTGACGTTGGTTTCACCGGATTCCGCCAGCAGAGCCGCGGCTTTCTCGAAGTCCGCCTGCGGCGGGATCAGCGAATTGGCACGGTTGCCTGCGAGGCCCGGCGCGATGATGCCGGTGGAGGGTTCCACGGCGCCGAAATAGGCGGCTTCCAGAACGGTCGGCACGTCGATGGCGTGCTGGATCGCCTGGCGCAGCTTCTTGTTCTGCAGCTTCGGGTGATCCAGGTTCATGCCCAGCCATGCATAGTACAGCGACGGGTATTCCAGCAGCGTGCCGCCGTTCGGAACCCCGGCGCGGTAGCGTTCAACCGAGCCCAGCGAGACGCGGGTGAAGTCCAGCTCGCCGGCCTCAAAGGCGATCTCGGCGGTGTTCTCGTCGTCGATCGGCAGGATTTCGATGGTGTCCCAGGCCGGCGCTTCGCCTTTCCAATCCGGGTTGCGCTTCAGCGTGGTCTTGGCCTTCGGCTCCCAGCTCGCGCGCAGGTAGGGGCCGGATTCCGCAACCGGGTCCGCGCCGATACGGCCGCCCGCGGCCTCAACTGCCGCCTTGGAGACGATGTTGCCGGTGATATAGGGCAGCGCGATGCTCCACAGCGGTGCAAAGGGTTCGTTCAGGACAATGGTGCCTTCACGCTCGCCGGTCACTTCAACGTGGCTCAGCGGGCCCATGTCGGGCTTGTTCGGGCTTTCGGTGGCATCGGCGATGATGCGCTCGAAGGAGAACTTAACGTCCTCGGCGGTCATCGCGCCAAAGCCGTTGGTGAAACCGATGTCGTCGCGCAGGGCGAATTTGACGTGGGTCGGGTCCGCCTGCTCGATCATCGCGGCGGCGTCCAACTGCCAGTCCCATTCGCGGCCCGGCTTGTACTGGATCAGCTTGTTGTAGATCGAGGCATGCACCTCTTCTTCAACCACGCCAACGCTGTGCGCCGGGTCCATGTTCTGCGCATCGCCATAGGCCCGCACCCGCAGCACGCCGTCATCGGCGGCAAAGGCGCGGCTGGCCAGGCTGCCGGGCAGTGCGGCAGCCGCACCCAAAGCGGTGGCGCCTTTCAGAAACTTGCGGCGCCCCACCGGCGCCTTGGTCCATTCGATCTTCATGGTGTCCTCCCTTAAGATCAGTTCACAGAAGCCCGCGCGGAAGGGTTTCAACCCATTCCTTTGCCAGGACTTCCGTTTCATCCGCGCCCTCCGTGGCGCGCAATTTCCGGGTCAGATGGAAATTCTGCCCGTCGCAATGCATGGTGCTCTCGGTGTCGATGGCGACCTGCCAGCCATTCCGCCGGGAGGTGAAACGCCACTGCGTTTCAAACCGTGCTGAGGCCGGATCGTCGGGGTGAATGGCATAGCGCATCGCCACATGACTGCCGGTGGCCAGCCGGTGGTGAGGATCGCGCGTCTCGCCGAAATCGTCAAAGGTCTCCAGCAGCACGGTGCCGTCCTCCAGCACCTTGCGTTCGGAAGTTCCCGCGGGTGCGCGCAACTCCTTGGCCTGCAGAACGGGGAACTCCTGCGCCAGGCCCGGATTGGCCGGGTCGATTTCTGCGGCCGCTTCCCGCACCGGCAGATGCAACATGCAGCCTTCCAGGTGCAGGGTCACCTCCGCAGCCTCCGGCGCGGGCCAGATCATCGGCCAGTAGGCGGTCGACAGCGCAAGCCGCAGCTTGTGCCCGGCCCGCAGGCGGTGTGCGCATTCGTTGAGCGCAATCTCCGCCTCATACACCTGCCCGGGCACCAGCGCCTCCAGTGTCTCGTGGCTGCTGTGATGAGTGAGGTTCAACGGCCGGAAGGTTATCCGCTGCGACAGGCCCTCGGGAGAGACATCGCACAGCCGCGCGGTGACCTGGGCCACCGGCTTGTCCGCGGAGAACCGCAGCCGCAGCCGGGCGCGGCCCAGCAATTCCAGCGGATTTTCCAGCGGCAGGCTGTCAAAGCAAACAGACAGCGCGTCATCATCGGCCTGATTTCCAGCCAGTTCATTGTCGATCCGCATACCGGGGCAGAAATAGCCGCCGGCCTGGCCAAGGTGTGCGGGCGAGGTAACCGTGAGTGCCCCCTGCCCTGCGGTTTCCGAGAACCCGCCCGAAACCAGGTGCCAAACAGTTTCGGACACATTGGGCGACGGCCATTCCGCCTCAGCCACCCAGCGCCCCTGGCGTGGGGAATTCTGCGCCACGGGGTTGAAATGCTCCTGCATATAGGCGCGGTAGGCCGGCAGGTCTTCGGCGCCGTTTTCCTCCTGCTTCAGCCAGCGGTCGAACCAGCCCAGCACCTCGGAGTGAAAATCCGAGGCCTCCAGCTTGGAAATATGCGGGTAGCGGTGCTCCCAGGGGCCGATCAGGGCCTTGGCCGGCGCTTGCAGGTTCGCCGCCAGCGCAGCCGGCGTGTTCACGTAAGGATCGGCCCAGCCGGTCATGGCCAGCACCGGTACATTGATCGCAGACCAGTCCTCGCAGACCGAGCCGTGCTTCCAATAACCGTCGCGCAGCGGATGCCGCATCCAGTCCACCGCGCAGAACGGGACATTCTCCATCCGCGCAATCCAGTCCTCGCGCCAATTGGCCCGCAGCTCCGGATCCGCGGGACGGGTCAGATAGGCAAACATCTGCGCCCCCCAGTTGGCGTTGTCGCCAACCAGGCAGCCGCCCATGTAGTGAATGTCATCCTCGTAACGGTCGACAGCAGAGGCCACAGTGACCACCGCCTTCAGCGCCTCCGGCTGGCGGAACGCGAGCTGTAGCCCGTTGAACCCGCCCCAGGAAATGCCGATCATACCGACGTTGCCCGTGCACCATGGCTGAGCTGCGATCCATTCCAGCACCGCTTCGCCGTCGCTTAGCTCCTGCTCGGAGTATTCGTCATCAAAGACGCCCTCGCTGTCGCCGGTGCCGGCGATATCCACCCGCACACAGGCATAACCTTCGGCAGCAAACACCCGGTGCGTGGTCTCATCCCGTGCTGCGGTTCCATCGCGTTTGCGGTAAGGCAGGTATTCGAGGATGGCCGGAAACGGCCCGGTGCCCTCCGGTATCCACATGCGCACCGCCAGCCGCCGCCCGTCCGGCAGGGGGAGCCATTGGTTTTCGATGCAGGTGACGAGCATTGGGGTCTCCAGACGGGGTGATGCCCTCCAGAGACCCCGGATTTGCCATTGACGGAACTGTGCAAACATGCGCGAAGTGACGCGACCCGTATCAAACTAGCGTCAGTTCGCGAAGGATTTCAGCCCTTGTCCGGGAATTTTTCAGAAAATCTGCGTTCGCTATGCGCCGAGCATGGCAGTATTGCCCAAATCTGCCGTGAGATCGGCATCAACCGGCAGCAGTTCAACCGCTACCTCAATGGCAGCAGCATGCCCGCGGCCCACAACCTGCGCCGCATTGCCCGTTACTTTGCGATCCCTGAGTCTCAATTGTTCACGGAAAACACCGACTTCGAGACCAAGCTGTCAGATGCGGCAGGCGCCGTGCAGCATGGTGCAGGTGAGAAGTTCATGGCGCCCTTCCGCGGCCAGCAGCGCAATCTGAAACGCTACCTCGGCTTCTATCACGCCTATTTCCGCACGCCCTCCTGGGGCGAGGGCATCTTCTGCTCACTCACCCGCTTTTCCGAGGAAGACGGCTACATCGTCTCGCGCAACATGGAAATCGCGCATGACCCGGAGCAGAGCATCCGGCAGATCTCGCGCTATCACGGCATGGTCACCCTGCGCGGCAACCGGCTGTTCATCACCGAACACGAGCGCGCCCGCGAGGGCAGCGTGGCGCAGACCATTCTGTTCTCGGCCCACCGCCAGCAGCTTAAGTATCTGCGCGGCATGACCATGGGGGTCGCCTGGCGCCCGTTCCCGCGGCCCTATGCAGCCCGGGCAATTTGGAAGCGGCTGGACGAGCGGGTCACGGCGCGGGAAGCAATCGCCGCGTGCGGGGTATACCCGGTCCGCAGCCCGCGGATCGACCCGGCCATCCGCAAATACCTTGAAGCTCCAGAGAAAGAGGATGTGCCGGACACGCCGGGCAGTGTCCTGTTCTAACGCTGCTTCACCAAATGAAAAA
>NZ_JWLC01000002.1:0-30578 GCF_000813745.1 Leisingera sp. ANG-M1
TCGTGTCAGGAAATGCCGGCGCGGCGCGTGCGGCCATCGAACGGCACCTAGGGGACGCCAAAAACACCGCACAGCGGCGGCTGCTGGAGACACCCCCGGCCGGCTAGGCTCCGCGCGCCGAAAACGCCAGGAAGTCTTCGCAAATCCCCCGCGCCGCGGCCGCCAGCAGCCGCGCGCCGTCCTCCGGCGTGGCCAGCGCGGAATGAGAGCCGACCCGCCCATCCGGAAACTCGGCCCGGTGCTCTTCCGGCGGCCCGTGCTTGTCGCCCGCATGGGCCTTTATGAATTCCGCGTTCAGCCTCCGCGGCGGCTCTGCCGCTTCGCCCGCAGGCAGCTCCCCCAGCAAGGCCTGGGTTATGGCAACCTCGGAGGGGGTGCCGTGCATCCCCTCCCAATCGCCATAAAGCTCTTTCCGCAGCGCATTCACCTCTTCCGGTTCCCACCAGCTGCGCAAGACGACGCGGCCTGGTGCCAGATCCTCCGCCGCGCGCCGCAGGGGCGCCACGTTCGCGCCATGGCCGTTTACAACAAAGATGCCGGCAAACCCCTGTGCCAGCAGACCGCGGAACACCGCAGCCGCATGGGCCTGGAACAGATCCTCGGGCATCGAGACGGTGCCGGGAAAGGCGGTGTTGAACGGCGCCGGAGTATAAGCCAGCGCTGGCGCAACGATGGCACTGCACAGTTCCGCCGCCCGCAGCGCCACGGCTTCGGCGCAGATCGTGTCGGTGCCGATCCGCCCCATCGGACCGTGCTGCTCGGTCGAGCCCACCGGCACCATCACCGCGGCACCTTCCCGCAGACGGGCCTCCACTTGCTGCCAGGTCATATGGGCGAGTTGCATGTCCGTCTCCTGTCTTTTCCGCCTGGGACAGCTTTTCCTTTGGCTGCAGGCGGCATAGTCTGTGGCAATGGAAGATTCATCGCCCGCTGAGATTGAAAAACCCGCGCTGGACCAGCTGGTCGGCGCCGCGGTCAAGACCCACCGGATGCTGGCCGGGCTGACGCTGGCCGGGCTGTCGGAACGCTCTGGCGTGTCCACAGCGATGATCTCCAAGATCGAGCGCGGCCAGGTCTCCGCCTCGCTGACGACGCTGGAGGCGCTGGCGGGCGGCATCGGCGCGCCGCTGATCAACTTCTTTGCCGGAACGGTGGAGCATTCGGACGTGTCCTTTGTGGCTGCGGGCGAAGGCATGACGGTGCAGCGGCTGGGCAGCGGCTTTGGCCATACTTACAAGATGATCGGCCGGGCCGGAGACAGCCACGTGAGTTTCGAAAGCTTCGCAGTGACGCTGGAACAGCCGCTGAAGCAGCGGCCGCTGTACCGCCACCGCGGGCTGGAGTTCATGCATATCACCAGCGGCGAGATGGTGTTCCAATGCGGCGACGCCACCTATGACATGAAGCCCGGCGACAGCATCAGCTTTGACAGCAGCAACGCCCATGGGCCGGTGGAGCTGAAAACGCAAAAGGTGAGTTTCATCACCATGGTCACCAAAGCCGAAACCAGCGAGATCTAAAGGCGCAGCCGGGAAGGGCTGCGCCAAAGCGCCTTACAGGCCCCACTTCTCGCGGTTGGCCTCAAAGAAGCCCTTGGCCTTCTTCACCTTCACCCAGTTGTTCACGTAGTTGATCCAGACCTGGTCATCCTGCGGCAGCAGCATCGCAATCGGCGACGGCGCGCGCGGGCCAGTGTCCGGAACCCGGGTCACCGGGAATTTCGCTTCCAGGGTGGAGCCTTCGATGTTGGAGGTGATGAACACATCCGCGCGTCCTGCCAGCACTTCCTGGAAACCGCGCGCCGGTGCCTCGACCACCTTGATGTCGGCATTCGGGAACCATTCGCGCGCCAGTTTTTCGAAAGTGGTGCCCAAGGTGGTCGCCACTTTCACCCCCGGTTGGTTGATCGAGTCATAGCCCGAGAAATTCCCCGCCTTGTCCTTGGTGGTAAACGGAAAGATCTCTACCGCGATATAGCTGTCGGAGAAGCCCGCAACCTTCATCCGCGGCGGCGAGATCGAAGCCGAGCCGGTGATGTGGTACTTGCCGGCAACCACGCCGTTGACCAGGGTTTTCCAGTCGGTGGGCACAAACTCCACCTCGACGCCAAGATCCTTGGCAAGCTCGGCCATGATATCGATATCATAGCCCTTGTAGCTGTTGGTGGCCGGATCGCGCAGCGTCATCGGGTTCCAGTCGCCGGTGGTGCCAACCTTCAGCACGCCGCTGTCCAGGATCTCGTTCAGGGCGGATTGCGCCTGCACAGCCCCCGTCAGCGCAACAGTTACAGCTGCGGCCGCTACAGCCTTGATAAAGCGTTTCATTGGTGTCTCCCGTTGGTGCGTTCTTTGACTGCCTAGGAAAAGTAGCAGATTTGATGCTTGATTTAACGGCAGACCGGTAGTTAATCTCAAGAAAAATTTTTCTTGGGAAGAAAAATATGCCTAGGACCACCCAGCCACAGCCCGCAGACGCCGCCATTGAGCTGGCCGGAGTAAACAAATGGTATGGCACGTTTCATGTGCTGAAGGACATCAACCTGTCGATCAGGTCCGGTGAAAAGGTTGTGATCTGCGGCCCCTCCGGTTCCGGCAAGTCCACCGTGGTGCGCTGCATCAACCGGTTGGAGGAGCACCAGAAAGGCAGCATCCGGGTCGACGGGATTGAGCTGACCAACGACCCGCAGTCGGTGGCCGCGATCCGCTCCGACGTCGGCATGGTATTCCAGCAGTTCAACCTGTTCCCGCATCTGACGGTGCTGGAGAACCTGACGCTGGGTCCAATCAAGGCGCGCGGCATTTCCAAATCCGAAGCAGAAGCCAAGGCAATGCACTACCTGGAGCGGGTGCACATCCCGGATCAGGCGCATAAACGTCCCGGCCAGCTGTCTGGCGGCCAGCAACAGCGGGTGGCAATCGCGCGTTCACTTTGCATGGAGCCTAAGGTGCTGCTGTTTGATGAACCGACCTCCGCCCTGGACCCGGAAATGATCTCGGAAGTGCTGGATGTGATGGTCGAGCTGGCCGAGGAAGGCATGACCATGGTGGTTGTGACCCATGAAATGGGCTTTGCCCGCAAGGTGGCCGACCAGATGGTGTTCATGGATGCCGGCGAAATCGTTGAGCAGGGCCCGCCCGAGGAGTTCTTCGGCTCGCCCCGCTCGCCGCGCTGCCAAAAGTTCCTGTCGCAGATCCTGCAGCACTGACCGGAAAGATCCCGTAATGAAAAAGACCTTGATCCTTCTGCTGCCCCTTCTGGCGCTTGCAGGCTGCTCCAGCTCCTCGACCTGGGGCTGGTATGTCATCAACCCGCTGACCCCCAGCGGCTGGGTGAACGTGAAATTCCTGATCTCCGGCATGGGCGACACCATTCTGATCTCGGTGATTGCTGCCGCGATCTCCATCGGCCTCGGCCTGATCGTCGCCCTGCCCGGCCTCGCCAAAAGCCGCGGCTGGCGGATGGTGAACCGCATCTATGTGGAGTTCATCCGCTCGATCCCGCTGCTGCCGATGCTGTTCTGGGTGTTCTACGGCTTGCCGATCATCTTCCGCGAGATGGGGATGAACGTGCCGATCGACCCGTTCTGGGGCGCGATCATCACGCTCGCCTTGTCGGACAGCGCCTTTACCGCCGAGATTTACCGCGCAGGCATCCAATCGATTGCCAAGGGCCAGACCGAGGCCGCCCAGACCATCGGCCTCAACTACCTGCAAACCATGCGCTACGTGATCCTGCCGCAGGCAATCCGCCGCATCCTGCCACCGCTGGCCAACCAGTTCATCTACATCGTCAAGATGAGCGCCTTCGCCTCGGTCATCGGTATGCAGGAGCTGACCCGGCGCGCCAACGAGCTGGTGGTGAGCGAATACCGCCCGCTGGAAATCTACACCCTGCTGATCCTCGAATACCTGGTGCTGGTTCTGATCATCAGCGCAGGCGTGCGCTGGCTGGAACGCCGGATGGGGTCGGACGAAAGAGGCTGAGGAGAGAAACATGGAATGGAAAGACTTCATGGCCGAGACTGAGGCCAACATCGGCACCTTCTCCAAGGAGGTTCCCGACACCGTCCGCGGCTTTGGCGTCATGGGCCAAGCTGCCAAAAAGGACGGCGCGCTGAGCGAGAAGACCAAGGAATTCATGGCTCTGGGCATCGCAATCGCCACCCGCTGCGACAGCTGCATCGGTTTCCATGTCCGCTCGCTGGTGCGTCTCGGCGCCACCCGCGAAGAACTGTGCGAGGCGCTGGCCATGGCCACCTACATGGGCGGCGGGCCTTCCTATGCCTACAGCGCCAAGGCGCTGAAAGCGTTTGATGTGTTTTCAGAGTAAGAGGCAGGTATGAGACCGGATCTGATCGGCGGCGAAGGATATGTGCGCAACTGCTGGTATGTAGCAGGGCGCAGCGAGGATTTCGGGCGCGAGCTGACCGCGCTCACCATGCTGGAAGAGCAGATCGTGATCTACCGCGACACCCAAGGCAAGGCGATCGCGCTGGAGGACGCCTGCCCGCACCGCAAGCTGCCGCTGTCGCGCGGCAGCATCGAGGGCGACCATGTGGTCTGCGGCTACCACGGGCTGACGTTTGACTGCAGCGGCGAATGCGTGATTGCACCAACCCAGCTCGACAACCCGCCGCGCCGCGCCGCGGTGCATTCCTACCCGGCCGAGGACCGCTGGGGCTTTCTGTGGCTGTGGATGGGCGCGCCTGAAGAAGCCGACCGGGGCAAGATCATCGACATTCCGAACTTTGACAATCCCGCCTGGGGCAAGACCGCCAAAGGCGCGATGGAGATGGCCTGCCATTACCTCTACATCACCGACAACCTGCTAGACCCCAGCCATGTGGCCTGGGTGCATCTGACTTCATTCGCCGGGGCCGGCACCGACAACCGGCCGCTGGACCTGGAGGAGACCGAGGACGGCGTCATCGTCTCCCGCTGGATCCACGGCGAGCCGCCGGCCCCCTACTACAAGCCGATGCTGCCCTTCGGCCCCAATTGCGACCGCAAGCAGCATTACGAATGCCGCCTGCCCGCGACCGCCATCAACATGTCGGTCTATGCGCCCGAAGGCGAAGGCGGCAAGGATGTGCCCCTCTCCGCCAATGCTTTCGTGAACATCTCCTATAATTTCATCACCCCGGTGGATGGCGGGCGGTCACGCTATTTCTGGTTCCAGCACCGCAATATGCACGCAGAGGACGAGGCGATGTCGCAGCGGATGTTCGACGGCGCGGTGATGGCCTTCACCGAGGACAAGGACGTTCTGGAATACGTCCAGACCGGTATGGCGGGCCGCAAGTCGCCCTATATCAACCTGGGTCTTGATGCGGGCGCCATGCGGTTCCGCACCCGTGTTGCCCGGCAAATCAAAGCCGAGGCGGGATGAGAAGGAGGCCGGTTATTTAAAATGAAACCGGCCAGGAAAAGTCGATTTTTCTTGGCTGAAATCCGTGCCGGATTTCAGCCTGCAAGCCGCCCGCCAGGCCCCTGCCCCACCGCTTGCGCGGGAGCGTCGAACACCGCCTGGATGCAAGGGTGCTGCTCCAGGATCTCAGAACCGCCAGGCACCAGTCGCGGATCGAACACTCCGTCTCTCCAGACTGCTACACCATCAATCTCAATGGTCGGATCCAGAACGTTCAGCGAAATCTCCCCCGGCGCATAATGCCCGCAAGTGTGGAAATGCAGCAGCCGCGGATTTCCGAAGGCGGCACCGCTCCAGCGCACAAAGTTCTCAGCTGCCGGCGTGTAAAAGGCACAGCCCGGATGAATACCCGCATGCCAGGAATGCATGGTCAGCGGGTCCAGCCCGAACTGCTCGCCCACCTTGGAGTAATGCATCCGGGCGCAATGCACGTCCATCTCGTGGCCCTCGAACTCTTCCAGCACTTTATCGCGGAAATGCACCGCCAAGGGCGCCTGCAGGTCGCAGCCGTAAGGCTCATAAAACTTCGATCCGGTCCCCACCAGGAAGCCGTCCTGCATGACTACGCCGGAAAACCCCTGCGCAGGCACCGGTGCAAACACCGACATCGGGAACCGCGCCACTGCGACATCCGCAGCGCCGGACTTGGGATAAGCCGCGCCGGGACCGCTGAAATCAGTGCCCAGCGGGCAGGTCACCCGGATATGCTCAGCTTTGGCAAACAGCGCATTCACCGCATCCTTCAGCGCCACGAACCCCTGATAGCTTGCCCGTCCGAAACCAGAGGCCAGCATCCCGGCGTCCAGCGCATAAGACATGATCGGGCGTATCCCCTGCATATCGGCGTTGAATCGGATCTGGTCGCCGCTGCGGGACAGGAACAGCACCCGGTCAGCGGCCTTCATCCGCGCCACCAGATCAGACGGCAGCGCAGCGCCCATCGGATCAAACGGCAGGATCTCTGCCTGCGCCGCGATCCCCAGCTCCCGCGCGCCCTCGAGCACCGCATCGCCAATCGCCTGGTCGTAGTAGCCATTCGCCGGATCCTCGCACAGGACCAGCAGCCGGTTCCCGGCGCCCAAGCCGCCGCAGTTGACCAGCAAGTTCCTGGCCCCGGCCTGAAGATCCTTTTCCAGCATGCCGCACTCCTCCCTCGCGAAACTCACGCGGATGTTACCTGCGGCACCTGATTCCGATCCAGAAGAATTTTCACCTCAGTAGAATTTTCTACTGTCATTAAGGTGCCGCTTTCCCCTATCCTTTGCCCAGGCAAACGCGGAGAGACCCAGATGAGCGCATGGATTGAGATGATCCCGGACGAGAAGGCCGAGGGCCGGCTCAAGGACCTGCTGGACAAGGCACGCACCCCGCACGGCACCGTCGACACGGTGATGCGGGTGCATTCGCTGCGGCCCGAGACCATGAACGGCCATGTGACCCTCTACCGTTCGGTGCTGCACTCGGACGACAACAAGCTGCCGTTCTGGTTTCTTGAGGTCATCGCCAGCTACACCTCGATCCTGAACGATTGCACTTACTCGCTGACCCATCACTTCATGAACGTGCGGAACCTGCTGAAAGACCAGCCGCGCAGCGACCGGATCTTCACCGCGCTCAAGGCGCACCGCCCCGAGGACGAATTCGAAGGCAAGGAACTGGCCCTGCTTCGTTATGCCGGCAAGCTCACCACCGACGTGGGCAAAATGGTGAAATCCGATTTCGAAGCACTCAAGATCGCAGGCTGCGACGATGGCGAGATCCTGGAGGTGAACCAGGTCTGCGCCTATTTCAACTACTCGAACCGTTTGCTGAACGGCCTCGGCGCCACCACCGAGAACGACGTGATCGGCTACTACAAGGGCGACGATTAACCGTTAGCGCCGCGCCGGTCACAGATCGGCGCGGAACGGTTCCAGACTTTCCACAAAGGCATCCAGGAAATCCAGCGCCAGCAGCGAGCGGCTGCCCGACACCGGCCGCAGGATCGACAGCCGGTGGTGAATCTCTGGCGCGAAAGGCACGATAGCGATGTTCTGGCCGCGGAATTGCTCCGCATCCAGGGCGCTCACGACCGAGGCGCCCTGCCCTTGGCTGATGATGATGCAAGCCGTCGAGAACTGCCGCACCTCGATCCAGCTGTTCAATTCCACCCCGGATTCGGAAAACGCCTTGTGCAGGCGGCGGAAAAACGGGCTGTCGCGGCGGGTGTGAATGATCTTGCGGTCCCGCAAATCATGCGGCGTGATAACATCCTGTTCTGCCAGCGGGTCATTTTGCGGCAGAACACAAACACTGCGGACCGGCACGTCGATGTTCTCCACCGCCGGATGCGAGGCAAACCCGTCGGTGATGCCGCAGTCATACTGCTCACCGATGATCCACTCCAGAATCCGCTCCGGCCGGTCCGGCTCCAGCGTCAGCCGCACGCCGGGGCGGTGCTCCAGGAACCCGGCCAAAAGCTTGGGCAGAAGCGCCGTGGCAAACCCCGGCAGGCAAGCGATACGCAGATGCCCCGCGGTACGCTCGGTCAAGTCCCGGTTGAGTTCCTCCAAATGGTTCAGACTGTCGAACACCCGGCCCACCTCGGACAACAGATAGCGCGCCTCTGAGGTGGGAATCAGCAAGCCGTCCTTGCGGGTGAACAGCTCCACTGCCACCGATTTCGAGAAATCAGACAGCAGCCGACTGGCAGCGGGCTGGGAAATCCCCAACGTCTCGGCGGCGCGGGTGACAGAACCTGTGCGGGCGACGGCCTGAAAGGCCTCGAGCTGGCGGAGTTTGAATTTCAAGGGGTTAGCCGTTTCTCAAAGGTAACAATCACGGCACGGCATAACATCATGTTATGAAATTTGTCAAAAAACTTTTGCTTGAATTATTTTTCAGGCACGCCAAAAGCTATCCGCAGAGCCAACTTTGGGAGAGAAGCTCATGTCCGTTAAATCCTTGCTCTGCGCCTCGGCTGTTCTGGCCGTTGCTGGCAGCACCGCATTTGCAGAAACCGAAATTCAGTGGTGGCACGCCATGGGCGGCACCAATGGCGAACGCGTCAACAAGATCGCCGAAGACTTCAATGCAACCCAGGACGAGTACAAGATCGTGCCCGTCTACAAGGGCAACTATACTGAGACCATGACTGCGGCGATTGCCGCTTTCCGTGCCAAAGAACACCCACAGATTGTGCAGGTCTTCGAGGTCGGCACCGCCACCATGATGTCCGCCAAAGGCGCCATCTACCCGGTCGAAAAACTGATGAACGACGCAGGCGAAGCCTTTGACGGCGACGCTTTCCTGCCCGCGGTGGTCTCCTACTATGAAACCCCGGAAGGCGAGCTGCTGTCGATGCCCTTCAACAGCTCCACCCCCGTCCTGTGGTACAACAAGGACGCGCTGGACGCAGCTGGCGCCGAAGTTCCCACCACTTGGGACGAAGTCAAAACCGCCTCGCAGAAGCTGGTCGACAACGGCATGAAATGCGGCGTTTCCTTCGGCTGGCAGTCCTGGGTGATGATCGAGAACTTCTCGGCCTGGCACAACCTGCCCACCGGCACCAAGGAAAACGGCTTTGCCGGTTTCGACACTGAACTCACCTTCAACAACGCCAGCGTGGCTGCGCGCCTGGATGACGTCGCCTCCATGGGCAAGGACGGCCTGTTTGTCTACGGCGGCCGCCGCGGCGACAGCCTGCCGATGTTCACCAACGGCGAATGCGGCATGTGGATGAACTCCTCGGCCTATTACGGCTCGATCTCGTCGCAGGCAGAGTTCGCATTCGGCCAGTCCATGCTGCCGCTGGACACCAAAGTGGCCGACGCGCCGCAAAACTCGATCATCGGTGGCGCCACCCTGTGGGTGCTCGAAGGCCATGACGAGGCGGAATACAAAGGCACCGCCAAGTTCCTGAGCTACCTGTCCTCACCCGAGGTCCAGGCCTGGTGGCACCAGGAGACCGGCTATGTGCCCATCACCACCGCCGCTTACGAGCTGTCCAAGGAACAGGGTTTCTATGAAAGCAACCCCGGCACCGACACCGCGATCAAGCAGCTGAGCCTGAACACCCCGACCGCCAACAGCCGCGGCCTGCGCTATGGCAACTTCGTTCAGGTCCGCGACGTGATCAACGAAGAGCTGGAAGCCCTGTGGGGCGGCGAGAAATCCGCGCAGGAAGCTCTGGACGCTGCGGTTGAACGCGGCAACGACCTGCTGCGCAAATTCGAGCGCACCGCCAATCCCTCCTAACCTATCCTGACGACCCGGCCCTGCCGCCCCTTCCCCGGGGCGGCAGGGTCAACTTTCTGACTGGGGCCTTTCATGCTCAAACGGGTGCATTTCCCAACCTCGGCGCTGCCCTATCTGCTGGTCGCGCCGCAGATCCTCATTACGCTAGTGTTCTTCATCTGGCCCGCCAGCCAGGCGATGTATCAGTCCTTTTTGATCGAAGACGCCTTTGGCCTCGGCACCGAATTTGTCTGGTTCGAGAATTTCCAGATCCTCGCAACCGACAACCACTACCTGGCCAGCTTCCAGCGCACCGCGGTGTTTTCACTGCTGGTGGCTGCGCTGTCGATGGGCTTTGCTCTGATCCTCGCAGGCTTTGCCCAGCGGGTCGTGCGCGGCGCCATGTTCTACCGCACCCTGCTGATCTGGCCCTATGCGGTGGCCCCGGTTCTGGCCGGTGCGCTCTGGGTTTTCATGTTCAACCCGACCCTCGGCATCTTCCCCTATTTCCTGGAATTCGCAGGCATCACCTGGAACCACTACCTGAGCGGCAATCAAGCCATGGCATTGGTGATCCTCGCCGCTGCCTGGAAGCAGGTCGCCTATAACTTCCTGTTCTATCTTGCTGCCATGCAGTCGATCCCCAATTCGGTGATCGAGGCCGCCGCCATCGACGGCGCAGGCCCGGCGCGCCGCTTCTGGACCATCATCTTCCCGCTGATCTCGCCCACCACCTTTTTCCTC
This sequence comes from Leisingera sp. ANG-M1, assembly GCF_000813745.1. GTDB lineage: Bacteria > Pseudomonadota > Alphaproteobacteria > Rhodobacterales > Rhodobacteraceae > Leisingera. Next base: position 10,387 of record NZ_JWLC01000002.1, read on the forward strand.
CTGGTAATCAACATGGTCTACGCCTTCTTCGAGACCTTCGGCATCATCCACGCCGTGACCCAGGGCGGCCCCGGCACCTCCACCACTATCCTGGTCTACAAGGTGTTCAATGATGGCTTTGTCGGCCTCGACCTTGGCGGCTCCGCCGCGCAGTCGGTGGTGCTGATGGTGCTGGTGATCGCGATGACCGTGGTCCAGTTCCGTTTTGTTGAAAGAAAGGTGGCATACTGATGGTCGAACACCGCCCCCTCACCGCCTTCCTCACCCATCTGGTTCTGATCCTCGGCGTCTTTGCCATTGCGCTGCCGGTGTGGATAACCTTTGTTGCTTCCACCCATGACGAGCTGCGCATGAACCAGGCGCCGCTGCCGCTGTGGCCCGGCGAGTACTTTCTGGCGAACATGAAGCAAACCCTGTTCGGCTCCGGCCTCAGCGGCACCGAGCAGGCGCCGGTCTGGCTGATGCTGCTGAACTCGCTGGCTATGGCGCTGATGATCTCGACCGGCAAGATTGCAATCTCCCTGCTGTCGGCCTTTGCCATCGTCTATTTCAAGTTCCCATTCCGCATGGGCTTCTTCTGGATGATTTTCATCACCCTGATGCTGCCGGTCGAGGTGCGGATCCTGCCCACCTTCGAGGTTGTCGCGAACCTAGGAATGCTGAACAGCTACTGGGGCCTGTCGATCCCGCTGATCGCCTCGGCCACGGCAACTTTCATGTTCCGCCAGGTGTTCCTGACGGTGCCCGATGAGCTGCTGGAAAGCGCCCGCATCGACGGTGCCGGGCCGCTCAGGTTCTTCTTCGACATCCTGCTGCCGCTGTCGCGCACCAATATCGCAGCGCTGTTTGTGATCCTCTTCATCTTCGGCTGGAACCAGTACCTTTGGCCGCTTCTGATCACCACCGACACCTCGATGACCACCATCGTGATGTCGATCAAGCAGATGCTGGAAGCGGCCGAGCAGAGCCCGCAATGGAACATCATCATGACCACGGCCCTTCTGGCGATGATCCCGCCAGTGTTTGTGGTCATCGCAATGCAAAAGCTCTTTGTGCAGGGCTTGACGGAAACCGATAAGTAAGGCGCCTGACAGATGGCAGACATTCAACTCAAAGACCTGGTGAAGTCCTACGGGCCGACCGAGGTGCTTCACCACATCGAAGGCGACATCAAGGATGGCGAGTTCATCGTCATCGTCGGCCCCTCCGGCTGTGGCAAGTCCACCCTTTTGCGGATGGTGGCGGGGCTGGAAACCGTCACCTCCGGCGAGATTGCCATTGGCGGGCGCCGGGTGAACGAGCTGGAACCCTCAGCGCGCGACATCGCCATGGTGTTCCAGAACTACGCGCTTTATCCGCATATGTCGGTGCGTCAGAACATGGCTTACGGCCTGAAGATCCGCAAACTGCCGAAGGACGAGATCAACCGCCGCGTCGAAGAGGCCGCCGAGATCCTGGAGATCAAACAATACCTCGACCGCAAACCGCGCCAGCTGTCGGGCGGCCAGCGCCAGCGCGTCGCCATGGGCCGCGCCATCGTCCGCGACCCGCAGGTGTTCCTGTTCGACGAGCCGCTCTCCAACCTCGATGCCAAGCTGCGGGTGCAGATGCGCCTGGAAATCCGCAAGCTGCAGCAGCGGCTGGGGGTGACCTCGATCTACGTGACCCATGACCAGGTTGAGGCAATGACGCTCGGCGACCGGCTGATGGTTCTGAACGGCGGCTATGTCGAGCAGTTCGGCACCCCGATCGAGCTCTATGACCGTCCGGCCTCGATGTTTGTCGCGGGTTTCATCGGCAGCCCGGCGATGAACTTCCTGCCCACCGAGATCAGCGCGGGCCACGCCACCCTGCCCGGCGGCGGTTTGCTACCCGTGGCCTCAAGCTATTCCGGTGCCGCCACTTTGGGCCTGCGCCCGGAACACCTGAACGAAGACGAAAACGGCCCCATCGCCATTGAGATCGACATGCTGGAGCAGCTCGGCGCCAACACCCTGATCCACGGCCGCCTTCACGGCACCGGCCACAGCATCACCGCCAGCGTCCCCGGCCACGCGAACGACGGTATCGGCAGCATCCGCCGCTTCTCGGCAGCAGCAGAGCTGACCCACCTGTTCGACACCGGCTCCGGCAAACGTCTGGACATCTGATGCGCTACCCTCAGATCCGCGCCTTCACTGGCGAGCCCGGCGTAATCCGTCTGGCCGGCCACCGCGGCGCCCGCGGCGTGCTGCCGGAAAACACAATGGAGGGCTTCGAGTTTACCCTGAACACCGGGGTGAAACTGCTGGAGTTGGACGTCACGGCCACCCGCGACGGCGTGGTCGTGATCACCCACAACCACCGCCTGACCCGCTCGATGGTGCGCGATGCCGAGGGCAATTGGCTGCAGGGCGAGGAACCCAAGGTCGCCGCCCTCACCTATGCCGAGCTGCAGCAATACGACGCCGGCGGTCTCGACAGTTCCAGCGCCTATGGCCAGCGCTTCCCTGATCAGGCCTTCCTCAGCGGTGTGCGCATCCCGCGGCTGGCCGACCTGCTGGCGCTGCTGCAGAGGCCCCAGCACCAGGACGTCCACCTGTTCCTGGAAATTAAATCCGACCCGGACCTGCTGGCCGACACCGCCGCGCGGCAAAGGCTGGTCGAAACCGTGGTGGCCGACGTGCGCAATGCTGAAATGCAACCCCGCACCGTGCTGCACAGTTTCGACTGGGATTTGCTCGCAGACTGCCAGCGCATCGCGCCGGAAATGCCCGCCTCCTTCCTCACCCAGCTGCCGGAAAACGATGCGGATGTGGGGGAGGACTCCTCCAAGGAGGTGAACCCTGTGGCCGGCTGCAGTGTGCTCGACCTGCCCGCCCGGGTGGCCACCGCAAAGGGCCAGTTCTGGTGCCCCTATTACTTGGACATCACCGCAGACGCACTGGTGCTGGCACGCGATCTGGGGCTGACGACGATGGTGTGGACGGTCAACGAGCCCGAGGACATCGACCGCATGATCACCCTCGGCGTGGACGTGATTTGCTCCGACTACCCCGGCCGGGTGCAGCGCCTGCTGTTGAAACAAGGCATGCACTGGCTGCCCGCAGCAGAGCGCTAAAATGGAGACCGTTCACAGCGTCTTTGCCCGTTACGAGGAGCTGCGCCCCCGGCTGCCGCAGAACCGGACCCGGCCCGGAACACAGGCAATCTCCTCTCTGCTGGATCTGCAGGACGAGGGAGATGCTTTTGTTTTTGATGCCTTCGGTGTCCTGAACGTCGGCACCGAACCGATCCCCGGCGCGGCGGAGAGGCTGGACCAGTTGCGGGACGCAGGCTGCTCCATCCGCATACTCTCCAATGCCGCCAGCAACGGCAAGGCGAAGACGCTGGAGAAATTCCACGCCTTGGGAATGCGGGTGGCACCGGACGAAATCATCACCAGCCGCGATGCGGCCCTGCAGGCGCTGGACAACCGCCTATGGGGGGGGATCGCCGCCCGGGATGACAGGCTCGAGGACATCCCCTCCCCTGCCCTGCGGCTGGCCCGGGATGCGGCAGCCTATGCCCGGGCCGAGGGGTTCCTGTTTCTGTCGAGCGCTGAATGGGACGCCGGGAAACAGGCCATCCTGGCCGCCAGCCTGCAGCAAGCCCCGCGCCCGGTGCTGATCGCCAACGCGGACTTGGTGGCGCCGCGCAGCGATGGCCTCTCGCTAGAGCCTGGTTTCTACGGCCATCAACTGGCGGACCAGGGGCAGACGGACGTGCGGTTCTTCGGCAAGCCCTATGAGGAGGTCTATGCCTTGGCCGCGCAAACGCTGCCCTGCGTTGCGCCGGAGCGCATCGTGATGTGCGGCGACACGCTGCACACCGACATTCTGGGCGCTGCAGCGCAGGGGTGGAAAACGGTTCTTGTGACCCGCGACGGGGTGCTTGCTGGCCAGGATCCGGAAGAATTCATCACAGCGTCAGGCATCCATCCCGATTACAGGCTGGAGCGGATCTGAGAAACAAAGGCCGGAATTCGAAATCGAATTCCGGCCTTATCAATTCAGCCCAAGATGTCAGCCTAGAATACCAGGCAGGTTCAGCCCGTGCTCGCGCGCGCAATCCTTGGCAATGTCATAGCCTGCATCCGCGTGGCGCATGACGCCGGTTGCCGGATCGTTCCACAGCACACGGCCGATACGGCGGTCGGCGTCCTCGGTGCCGTCGCAGCAGATCACCACGCCGGAATGCTGCGAGAAGCCCATGCCAACGCCACCGCCATGGTGCAGCGACACCCAGGTTGCGCCCGATGCGGTGTTCAGCAGGGCGTTCAGCAGCGGCCAGTCGGAAACCGCATCGGAACCGTCCTGCATCGCCTCGGTCTCGCGGTTGGGCGAGGCCACCGAGCCCGAGTCCAGATGGTCGCGGCCGATCACCACCGGTGCCGACAATTCGCCGTTGCGGACCATTTCGTTGAACGCCAGTCCCGCCTTGTGACGGTCGCCGAGGCCGATCCAGCAGATCCGCGCGGGCAAGCCCTGGAAGGCAATCCGCTCCTGCGCCATGTCCAGCCAGCGGTGCAGGTGCTCGTTCTCGGGGAACAGCTCCTTCATCTTGGCGTCGGTCTTGCGGATATCCTCCGGGTCGCCCGACAGCGCGCACCAACGGAACGGGCCGATACCCTTGCAGAACAGCGGCCGGATATAGGCCGGCACAAAGCCCGGGAAGTCGAATGCGTTCTCCAGCCCCTCCTCCAGCGCCATCTGGCGGATGTTGTTGCCGTAATCGACGGTAGGAATGCCCATCGCGTGGAAATCGCACATCGCCGCGACCTGCACCTTCATCGAGGCACGGGCGGCCTTTTCCACCGCTTTAGGGTCTGTTTCGCGCATTTCCTTCCACTGCGCCATGGTCCAGCCCTGCGGCAGGTAGCCATTCACCGGGTCATGCGCCGAGGTCTGGTCAGTGACAATGTCAGGCTTCACGCCGCCAGCCTTGGCACGCTCCACCAGCTCGGCAAAGACATCCGCCGCATTGCCCAGGAGGCCCACCGATTTCGCCTCGCCCGCCTCGGTCCAGCGCTCGATCATCTCCAGCGCTTCGTCCAGGGTCTCAGCCTTCTCGTCCAAGTATTTGGTGCGCAGGCGGAAGTCGATCGAGTCCGGGTTGCATTCCACCGCCAAGCAGCAAGCGCCCGCAAACACAGCCGCCAAAGGCTGGGCGCCGCCCATGCCGCCGAGGCCGCCGGTCAGGATCCATTTGCCCTTGAGGTCACCGCCGAAATGCTGGCGCCCCGCTTCGGCAAAGGTCTCATAAGTGCCCTGCACGATGCCTTGCGTGCCGATATAGATCCACGAGCCAGCGGTCATCTGGCCGTACATCATCAAGCCCTTCTTATCGAGCTCGTTGAAGTGGTCCCAGTTTGCCCAATGCGGCACCAAGTTGGAGTTGGCGATCAGCACCCGCGGCGCGTCCTTATGGGTCTGGAACACGCCAACCGGCTTGCCCGACTGCACCATCAAGGTCTGGTCTTCTTCCAGGTTCTTCAGGTTCTCGACGATCAGGTCGAAGTCCTTCCAAGTCCGCGCAGCACGGCCGATGCCACCGTAGACCACCAGTTCATGCGGATTTTCCGCTACATCCGGATGCAGGTTGTTCATCATCATCCGCATCGGCGCCTCGGTCACCCAATGCTTGGCAGTGATTTCCGGGCCGGTGGGCGGAAAGATGTCGCGGGTGTTCTTGCGGGGATCGCTCATGCGGGCCTCCAGTTTTTGAGATCAGTCAGAATACGGGTGAGATGGGCGCGCAGTTTGTCCGCGCGCTCCGGCAGATAGTTCCAGGGGGGGCTTTCCTGGCAGTAGGTGGCCTGCGCCAGTTCCATCTGGATGGCGTGCAGGCCTTCCGCGGGCCGCCCATAGTGGCGGGTGGTCCAGCCGCCCTTGAAACGGCCATTCAGGACCGAGGAATAGCCCTCTGCCGCCGCGCAATGGGCCACGGTCATGGCCTCAATCGCAGGGTCACAGGTGGTCCCCAGATTGGTGCCGGTGTTGAAATCCGGCAAGCGTCCCTCGAACAGGAAAGGAATGTCGCCGCGGATCGAGTGGCAGTCATAGAGGATGGCAAAGCCGTGGATGGCCTTTACCCGCTCCAGTTCAGCCTCCAGCGCGGCGTGATAGGGAGCATGATACGCCTCTCGGCGGCGGGTGATCTCCGCCTCGTCCGGCTCCTGCCCCTCGCGCCAGATCCCCTGACCGTCAAAGTCGGTCAGCGGCACCAGCGTAGTGGTGTTTTGCCCGGGATAGAGACTGATACCAGCCGGATCGCGGTTCACGTCGATCACGTAGCGATGGATGGGCGTGCGGACGGTTGTGACCTCCTCCACCAGTCCTGAGTACAGATCATGGATATGCCAGTCGGTGTCCGCCAAAGCCTGACCGGTCTCGTTCAGGCATTCCCAAATCTCCGGCGGTACATCGGTGCCGGTGTGGGGCAGCCCCAGCACCAGCGGCGAACTGCCTTGGGTGACTTCGATCATGCCGAAACCTCCACGCCCGCAGCGGCGGCCACGCGACCCGCACGGACCATGGCGCTGGCAGCTTCGATATCCGGCGCCAGGTAGCGGTCTTCGGCCAGCGAAGGGATGTCCTCGCGCAGCATTGCCAGCACGTCCTGCAGGCGTGCCGAGGTCTGCAGCGGTGCCCGCGCCTCCACCCCTTGGGCGGCGCAGAGCATTTCGACGCCCAGGATCACCGAGAGGTTGGCGTTCATCTTCGACAGCCGCAGCGCGCCGTGGGCGGCCATCGACACGTGGTCCTCCTGGTTGGCCGAGGTCGGGGTCGAGTCGGTCACGCAGGGGTTGGCCAGATGTTTATTCTCGCTCATCAGCGCCGCGGTGGTCACCTCGGCGATCATGAAGCCCGAGTTCAGGCCCGGATCAGGCGTCAGGAATGGCGGCAGGTCGTGGCTCAGCGTCGGGTCGACCATCAGCGCTACCCGGCGCTGCGCGATGGCACCGATTTCGGCAACCGCCAGCGCGATCTGATCAGCGGCAAAACCCACGTATTCCGCATGGAAGTTTCCGCCCGAGACGATACGCCCCTCACCCACCAGAACCAGCGGGTTGTCGGTGACCGCATTGGCCTCAATCTCCAGCGTCTTGGCCGCCATCCGCAGCACGTCCAGCGCCGCGCCCACCACCTGCGGCTGGCAGCGGATGCAATAGGGATCCTGAACCCGTGTGTCGCCCTCGCGGTGGCTCTCGCGGATTTCCGAGCCGTCCATGATCGCCCGCATCTGCTGCGCCACGTCGATCTGCCCGGCATGGCCGCGCAGGGTGTGGATGTCGGCAACCAAAGGCGCGGTGGAGCCCATGATGGCGTCTGTGGTCAGCGCCGCAATGGTCATCGAGGCCTCTGCCATGCGCCAGGCGTCAAACAGCCCCGCCAGCGCACAGGCGGTCGAGAACTGGGTGCCGTTGATCAGCCCCAGCCCCTCTTTCGGGCCTAGCACAATAGGCTCTAAACCAGCCTTTTTCAGCGCTTCGTCGCTGGACATGCGGGCGCCTTCAAACGTGGCCTCCCCTGCCCCGATCATCGCCGCCGCCATATGCGCCAGCGGCGCCAGGTCGCCGGAGGCACCGACCGAGCCCTGCGACGGGATCACCGGGATCACACCATGCGCCAGCATCTTCTCGATCTGGTCGATCACCAGCCAGCGCACGCCCGAGGCGCCGCGGCCCATCGACAAGAGCTTCAGCGTCATCATAAGCCGGGTCTTGTCCTCCGGCAGCGCCTCCCCTACCCCGCAGCAATGGCTCAGGATCAGGTTGCGCTGCAGGGTGGCAGTGTCTTCCGGCGCAATCTTTGTTGAGGCCAGTTTGCCGAATCCAGTGTTGATGCCATAGACGGCAGCCTCGCCCGCGGCGGCCTCGGCCACCATCTGCGCGGCGGCTTCCACCGGCTCACGGGCCGATGCGTCCAGCCGTGCCGGTGTCAGGTTGCGGTAGATATCTTCCAGCGTGGCAAGCGTCACCGTGCCGGGGATCATCTCGATCATTGGTTGCCCTCATAGATACGGGAGTGAAGGGGATTGAAGCCGATGCGGTAGGCCAGCTCGCCGGGTGTCTGCACATCCCAGACCGCCAGATCAGCCCGCATACCGGCGGCAATCTGGCCACGGTCCGTCAGCCCCAGCGCCTGCGCTGCGTTGCGGGTGACGCCTGCCAGCGCCTCCTCCGGCGTCATCCGGAACAGGGTGCAGCCCATGTTCATCGTCAGCAGCAAAGAGGTCAGCGGCGAGGAACCCGGGTTGCAATCGGTCGCCAGCGCCATCGGCACGCCATGGGCGCGGAAATGCTCAATCGGCGGCGCCTGGGTTTCGCGGATGGTGTAGAAGGCGCCGGGCAGGATCACCGCAACCGAGCCGGAGGCCGCCATCACTCTCGCGTCGTTTTCGGTGGCGTATTCCACGTGATCGACTGACAACGCGCCGTATTGCGCGGCCAAAGCGGTGCCGCCCTGATGGCTCAGCTGTTCCGCGTGCAGTTTCACCGGCAGGCCGAGCTCCTGCGCCACCTTGAACACCCGCTCGATCTGGGCAGGAGAAAAGGCGATGTTCTCGCAGAAGCCATCGACTGCATCCACCAGCCCCTCCGCATGGGCGGCGTGCAGTGCCGGAATGCAGACCTCATCGATGTAGGCGTCATCGCGGCCCTTGTACTCGGCAGGCGTGGCATGGGCGCCAAGGAAGGTGGTCTTCACCGCCACCGGGCGAAGCTCACCCAGGCGGCGGGCGGCGCGCAGCATGTTCAGCTCGGTTTCCCGGTCGAGCCCATAGCCGGATTTCACCTCCACCGCGGTGACGCCCTCGGCAATCAGCGTGTCCAGCCGCGGCAGCGCACCTTGCACCAAATCCTCCAAAGAGGCCGCACGGGTCGCCGACATGGTCGAAACAATGCCGCCCCCTGCCCTTGCGACTTCCTCGTATGACGCGCCATTCAGGCGCATTTCAAACTCCATCGCCCGGTTTCCGCCGAAAACAATATGGGTGTGGCAGTCGATGAAACCCGGCGTCACCAGGCGCCCGCCGAGGTCGCGCTGCTCCCAATCCGAATTGTCAGCTGGCAATTCCGCCCGCGGCCCGGCCCAGGCAATCCGCCCGTCCGAAACCGCCACCGCGCCGTCCTCGATCAGGCCATAAGGCACGTCCGTCCCGGCCATCGTAGCCAGCCGCGCGCCTGTCAGAACATAATTCCCTGTCACGGATCCCTGAGTCCTTTGCTTGCCTCTCCGGCATTAAACTACGGGATTTGGATATTATGTCTAGTCATAAAGTGAGAAAAGAAATGAGGCCGCCCGGGAACAGGAAGGTCCGCGGGCGGCCTGGGAAAGCCTGTTCAGCTCAGCCCTGTCTTTGGATACTGGGGATGCAGATCATCAATGATGATCGGATGCGCATGCGGCTGGGCCCCTTGCAAATGCGGATGGTCCGGCGGCAGATCGGCGTGGCTGTGCGGCACCGCGGCCGAGCTGTTTTGCGGCCACAACCGCCAGGCCGCCGCCAGCCCGGCCAGCGCCAGCGCCGCCAGCGACAGCATCGCCACCCCTGCCCCAAAAGATGCCATCAGCCAGGCCGACAGCGGGTAGAAGATCAGCCAGCAGGCATGCGACAGAGTGAACTGCGCAGCAAAAATCGCGGGCCGGTCCGCGGCGTGGGCTGAGCGGGCCAGCAGCCTGCCTGAAGGTGTGAGAATGGTGGAATAGCCCAGTCCAATTACCACCCATCCAATTGCCAGCAGGCCAAAGCTCAGCGGCAGCGCAAAGGCAGCCAGGGACAAGACAGCCAGTGCGCCAGTGCCCAATGCGGCGCCTGCCAGCATCACAGTGCGGTCAGAGAAGCGCTCCATAAGCCGCGGCAGAGACAGCGCCGCCAGCATCGAGCCGCCGCCGAATCCCGCCAGCGCCAAGGCAACCGAACTCTCCGGCAGGCCCATCCCGCCCCGCACCAGAACCACCGTGTTGACGATCACCATCGAGCCCATCGCCGACACCGCCCAGTTCAGCGCCAAGAGTCCGCGCAGCCGCGGCGTTCTCAGATAGTTGCGGATGCCGCGGGTGGTACGCTCGTAGATCGGCCGCGGCTGGGATGGTTGCGGCGATGGCAATGCGATGGACAAAAGCAGCAGCGCCGAACCCGCAAACCCCGCGGCAGTGCCCCAGAACAACGTGCCGGAACTCACCAGCAGCAGCAGCGCAGCGGCCAGCATCGGACTCGCCAGGCTTTCCAGCTCAAACGCAAGCCGCGACAGAGACAGCGCCTGGGTGTAGTCCTTTTCATCGGTCAGCACATCGGGGATCGAGGCCTGGAAGGCCGGTGTAAACCCGGCCGAGGCAGACTGGAGCACAAAGATCAGCACATAGATCTGCCAGACTTCATTGACGAACGGCAGGCAAACCGCCACCGCCATGCGGACCATATCCAGGGTGATCAGCATGCGCCGACGGTTCAGCCGTTCGGCAAAGGCGGCGGCAACTGGTGCCACGGTGACATAGGCCACCATCTTGATCGTGAGCGCCGTGCCCAGCACCAGCCCGGCGCGGTCGCCCGCCAGGTCAAAGGCCAACAGGCCAAGCGCAACAGTGGCCAGTCCGGTGCCGGTCAGGGCAACGATCTGAGCCAGGAATAAGTGCCGGTAGGTCCGGTTCCTCAGAATGGCTAACATAGGCTCATAAATACCTGCTGATGGATTTCAGGTTGTCCAGCATCGCCGCGCCGTCTTCCGGACTGCCGCCGGGCACCAGGCAATGGTCGATGTGGTCATGGATCAACGCGCGTTTGGCGTTGGTGATCGCGCTTTCTACCGCCTGCAGTTGCTGGGCAATATCCAGGCAGGGCGCTTCCTGCTCGATCATCGAGATCACTTTTGCCAGATGGCCATTGGCGCGCTTGAGACGGGCGATGGTCTTCGGGTGGGTTTCATGTGTGTGTGACATGCTTTTTGCCTATCCCCCTAGGGGGGATGAGTCAAACGGTGCGGCAGCAGTGCCGTGCAGCCGGACAGCCGGACAGCGGGACAGCCGGACAGCGAAGCGTAGTGAAGGAAATTGTCAGCTGACAATTCCATTGGCCAGCGGCAAAGACGCCCTGCAACTTTTCCACCGAAGCAAGATGGGGAGCCATTTTACCAGCGTTCGGACAACCGGCTCTTTTAGGGCTCAAGGACACGGCAGAATTGTCAGCTGACAATTCGCCCGGGAACGGCCTCTACAGAGGCTGTCAGCGCGGCAATCACTTCTCTACATCCATCATGCAGACAGCCTGTTTTCCAACCCGTGCCAGTGCGGACACAAGCACACCCGTTAGCTGGCAATTGGCTGCTGCACTGGTCCGTTAAGCAGTGCTTGGAGCATCGGAGCGGTAGAGAACTGGCCGTTCCTTGCTTTTTGTGCCAAGCGCCGCAGATAGGCTCCGGGGCTGCGGATGGTACCCATTTTCTCGAGAATGCAGAACACTGCCGTGGCCGCATCCTTTCGGCCCATAGCAGCTCGAGCGTCGCTGAGAACTGGCATATCGATGCCCATCATCGGTGACAATGTCTCAGCCACTCTGTCGGCTTGCTGCCAATTCTGCAGCTGACCCGGGAAGAAGGACTGGAACTCATGGCAAGCGCGCAGCACATCTGCCAGCTCAACGCCCTTCTCTGCAGAGCCCTTTGCGGCCGGATGGCTTTGGGTTTTGTTTTTTTTGTCAGCAGCCATGTGCTCTTCAGAGTCAAAAACAGATTTATCTGAATCCTGTATGTGCCGCTCATTTTGGCTGCCGCTGTCGCTCAATCCGGTCGCGGGCAGGGTAGGGGGGCTCTGTTCCTCTGCTGCGGGAAGTGCCGCAATTTCCGCCTGCAATGCTTCGGCGGCTTGGCTCAGCGCGTCTTTACAGGGCTTGCGCCGAAGCAACTTGCGGACGCTTTCCAGAAGATCCTCAGCTTGCCCCGACGTGGCTTCGATCAGTTTCTGCCGCAGGACGGCCACGTTCTCCCGCAGCAGGGCCAGATACTCAGCCTGGGATTTGGCGGTCAGCGCGGCGTCGAAAATCTGACCGGCATGGCGGGCGAGGGGGGAGAGATCGAAACCAAAGGCCAGCTGGCAATTACCGCTGGCCCGGCGGGCATAGCGCTTGCGGTTGGGGCTGTTTTTGCGGCTGACAATCCCGATGCTGGTGAGGCTGGCCAGGTGACGGCGCAGGGTGCTCTCGGGCATGCCGTTCAGCCGCTCCATCAGCTTCCGGTTCGAGGGGAAGACAACGGCTGAATCCGGCTCAGCCGGGATACCGCGGTCGGGGAAGAACGTCATCAGCGCCTTCAGCACGCCCAGCGTGCGGTGGCTCAGTCCGAATTCCTCAGCGGCATGGGTGAGCGCAGCCAGAAGATCCCACTTGTCGTGAGTATCCGCCAGCTGGCCGCACTGATCCATCCGCCCAAATGCGATTTGGGACGCATGTTCCATCTTTTTTTCACGAAAGACAAAAAATACCCGCCCCCATGCAGCGCATGGAGTTGACAGTGACGAGTCTGAGAGGCTATTCCAAAGGTGCTAAATCTGAGAACGGCCTTCTGGGATGTAATGTCCTGGGGGGCTTTTCTTTTGTCCGGGCTTCGTGCCTCCTGTCCTGTTTTCTCTGCTCTTGCTCAGTCTTCCGGCTGCTCAGGCTGGTCTTGCTGCCAGCGGCCGTGAAGTTCGATCATGATCCGCTCCGCATTTTCGTCGAACCAGGTGTCGAACCCGGGCGCGTCCTTGGCGGAGATGGTCAAGGTGATGCCTTTGGCGGTGGACTTGATACCCGCCACCGCGGCGCCGTTGCTGCCGGGCAGGGCGCGGGTTTTCGGCGGGGCAGGGACCGGTTTTTGCTCCTGCGGCGCGTTTTGCGCGTGCTGCAGAACCGCATCGAACCGTCCGTCCGAGTCATGTGTCAGAAAATCCGGCCTGTTGGTCATGGTGACCGCGCGCGCCTTGGCGGCCGGGTCCTCAAACAGCTTGACCAGCGCCATCCAGCGCTCGCGGCCGATGCCGGGGGCAGAGCCGATCAAGCGCAGGAAGGGCAGCTCAAACGCGTTGCCGACTTTCAGCATCCGCGACACCATCGGCAGGTCGATCGACAGCGCTGCGGCAATTGTCTGCCGGTCGTAGCCGTCACTTTGCAGCTGTGCCGCAAAGGAAGCTTTCTCGATAAAGCTCAGATCCTGGCGCGAGGTGTTTTCCTGGCCCTGGGCCATCACCAGCGCGTGGTCATCCAGCTGCCGCACCATCGCCTTGACCGGAAGGCCAAGGTCGCGCAGCGCCCGCAGGCGGCGGCGGCCATAGACGATCTCATAGCGCCCGGGCGCCTTGGGATGCGGGCGCAAAAGCACCGGAACCTGCTGACCGTAGGTCTGCAGGCTTTCTTTCAGCTGGTTCATCGCTGCCCCGTCGAGCCCGAGGCGGTCTTCATACCCCGCATCGTCGATCAGCGCCGTGTCCACCTCTTGCACCGCGCTCTCTTGCAGCTTGCTGAGCGAGGATTGCAGCGCTCCGACTGCGCCGCGCGGCATCATCTTAGGCTTTGCGGCGGGTGCTGCTGGAGATTGCGGGTTCAGGGCTGTGCTCAGGATGCCTTTGCGTGCCATCAACGCCTCCATGCTTGTTGAAGGAGCGACTCTATCTCATCGTTCACTTGGTTGAGTGAATCCACCGCACGGTCGTAGGTTGACCTGTGAAACTGCGATCTCTCCACCTCGTAAACTGTCTGCTGGGTAAGGCCAGCGTCGGAAATCGCCGTGGATTTCAGCATTGGCGCAACCATCACTTCTTCGCCGAACAATTGCCGCATGAACGCAACCACCTGTTGCTGCGGGCCGTCGTTGGGCTCGTATCGGTTGATCAGGAAACGCAGGAAGTCAAACTCCAGCGAAGCGCCCGCATTAGACACTACGTCGAGCAATTCGGCACTCATTTGCAGGAATTGCGACATCGAGGCGATGTCCAGCATGTTGGGCACCACGGTGATCACCACGCCGGTCGACGCACAAAGAGCCGACATCGTCAGATAGCCCAGCTGCGGCGGGCAGTCGAAGATGATCACGTCGTAGTCCTGCTCGACCTCCGCCAGCGCGGCGGCCATGCGCGAGAAAAACGCAGGCTGCACGTTGTTCAAGAGCGCCTGCGGCGTCTCATGCTCGAATTCCTGCAGGATCAGCCCGCCAGGCGCCAAGTCCAGGCCGCTGAAATAGGTCTGCTGGATGATTTGGCGCAGGGGCAGGGGGTCACCATAGCGGATTGCGTCATAAATCGTCCCTGTTTCGAGGAAATCGACCTCAGGACGGTAGCCGAAAAGCGTCGTCAGCGAGGCCTGCGGGTCGATATCCACGGCCAGCACCCGGTAGCCTTTCAGGGCCAGCCGCTGTGCGGTGTGAATAGAGGACGTGGTTTTGCCGGATCCGCCTTTGAAGTTCAGGAACGACAGCACCTGCACCTTGTCGCCCTCACGGCGCCCGCGGAGGTAGGTGCCCGGCGTCTTGGCCGAGGCATCCAGGATCTTGCGCATTTCCAGGAGATCAGCCGCGGAATAGTGGCGGCGGCCTCCAGGAGTGGTGTGCACCTCGGGGAATTTGCCATCAAAATGCAGCTTGCGCAGGAAGCTGGGAGAGATGCCCAGCATCTCCGCCGCCTCACCGGCGCTGAACAGGCGCAATTCCTTCCTTGCATCCGGCGCAAAACTCGCCAGCATGTGGCTTTCAAGGGCCGCACTGAGGTTTTCCGCGTTCTCGCGGATTCGCTGATTGATGTGGAGTGCTACTGCCAACTGCTGCCCTCTCGATAGTAACGCTGTTTTGCGTCAGCGCTTTATTTATCGTTTCTATACGCAATGCGAACGCAGTTGTGCAATAGATTCCTTCAGTTACAGGTTGCAAGCCCGGTGTTCAGTTTGCATCCGGGCTTTGAAACCAGCCATTGAAACTCTTCCAAGTTGTTGAAAAATATAATTATAATCGAACGCTTAGATAACGACCCGGCCTGTGGATAATTTTTTGCCGCCAGTATGCATGATGCGCAAAAGACGGCCACTGGCCGAGTCGCCCGGTGCGGAAGAGTCCGGGAAAACCGGCGGTTTAGGCTCTAATATCCCGTTTCGCAGCCCCTGCCTGGACGCGGCCTAAAAAAACCGGGCGAGGTAAAGACGGTTCCAGCAAATGGAGTGTCGGTTTTTGCAAGCGGATTTCGGAATCCTGCACGCCGGCCTGCGTCATCATCGCCAAACTCTCCGCCAAAGGAGAACACTGCCATGACTGAGCAAGCTACCGCGACCCGCTCGCGTTCCGGCGGCCGCCACGCCCGCCGCGCCCTGCGCACCGCGCCGAAATTCGACATGCTGCCCGGCCTCACCCGCAATATCCCCCTGTGCGAGGTGATGGACGCCAGCCAGGTCGAAAAGATCGACAACGCGTCGATGGACATCCTGGAAAACGTGGGTGTGCAGTTCCGCGACCCCATCGCGCTGGAAGACTGGAAACGCGCCGGCGCCAAGGTCGACGGCGAGCTGGTCTACCTCGACCGCGGGCTGGTGCGCGAGCTGATCAAGACCATCCCCAGTGATTTCACCTATCACGCGCGCGACCCGAAGAAGAACGTGCGCCTGGGCGGCAAAAACTCGATCTTCGTGCCGATGACCGGCGCGCCCTTCCTGCGCGACCTGGACGACGTGCGCCGCAACCCGCTGCTGGAAGACCTGGCGATGTTCCACAAGCTGGCGCATATGATGCCGGCCCTGCATTCGTCGGCGCACCATATCGTTGAGCCTTACGACCATCCGATCAGCCAGCGCCACCTGCGCATCACCTATTCGTCGATGAAATACTCGGACAAGACGTTCATGGGCATGACCACCTCGCCCAAGAACGCCGAGGATGTGATGGACATGTGCGCCATCCTGTTCGGCGAAGACTTCATCATGAACAATCCCGTAACCACCGGTAACTGCAACGGCAACTCGCCGCTGGTCTGGGATGAGACCATGCTGGGCGCGATGCGGGCGTTCGGCAAGCGCCGCCAGCCGGTGCTGTGCTCGCCCTTCGTTCTGGGCGGCGCCAACACCCCGGCCTCGGTTGCGGCTTCGGTCGCGCAGCTGAACGCAGAAGCGCTGTCGGCGCTGGCCTATACTCAGGTCTGCAATCCGGGCACCCCGGCGATCTACGGCCACTACCTGTCGACCGTCAGCATGAAATCCGGCGCGCCGATGGCGGGCACACCGGAGATCAGCCTGATGAACTTCATGATCGGCCAGATGGCGCGTTACTACGATGTGCCATGGCGGACCTCGAACACCCTGGGCGGCGCCAAAACTTTCGACGCGCAGGCGGGTTACGAATCTGCCACCACCCTGTCCGCCGTCATGCACGCTGGCGCCAATTACATCTGGCACTCGGCAGGCTGGAACGAGGCTGGCATGCACTGCTCGGTTGCCAAGTTTATCGTCGACGCCGAGCAATGCGCCATGGCCTACCGGATGGCGGAAGGCCCGAAATGGGACGATTTCGACCAGGCGATTGCGGCAGTGCCGGACGTCGGCCCAGGCGGCCACTATCTGGGCCACCCGCATACCCAGGAGAACTTCCAGCAGGCGTTCTTCATGCCTGAGATGTTCGACAACAACTCGATCGAGCAGTGGCAGGCTGAGGGGGGCATTGAAATCACCGAGCGTGCGCTGACCCACGCCAAGAAGCTGCTGGCGGAATACCAGGAGCCGAAGCTGGACGAGGCCAAGAACGAAGAACTGCTGGACTATATCGCGCGCCGTGAACGGGAAATCCCAGCCGCGGACGAGCTGAACCAGGATTACTGATCCAACCTCTCCTCCCCAGACTGACCCGCCCTGCAAAGGGCGGGTTTTTTTTGTGTCGGTTGATGCCGGGGCAGGGGTCGGAATTCTGCAAGTCGGGTGTAGAGCGATCGCTCTACCGTGCGGGCATGACAGAGACACAGCACAGAATCGCCGAGAGCCTGGACCGCCAGTTTGCCGAAATGGGGTTTGCCACCCAGGGCGTCGAAGCATTGCGCGCCGGGGCGGATGTGTCGCTCAGGACGCTCTACAAATACTTCCCCAGCCGTGAGGCGATGGTAGTCGGTGCACTGGACTACCGCGACCAGGCCTACAGCGACTGGATCGCCGGAGGCCCGGGGCAGGGGGCAGCGCATGTGCTCTATCCGCTGGTGCGTCTTGGCGGCTGGCTGGAGCAGGTTTCCAGCACCGGCTGCCTGTTTCTGAATGCACTCGCCGCCTATCCGGACAGCGACGCAATCCGCCAAGCGGTTGAAGGCCATAAGGCCCGGCTGCAGGCGCAATTCCGTGCCCGCCTGCTGCACACGGCACCGGAGTGCGACGCGGAAGCCCTCTCAGCGGCGCTGTTCCTGCTGCACGAAGGGCTGACCGAGGCTGCCCGGTTCCACGGCCCCAAGGCCGCCGCTGCCACCGCCCTGCGCAGCGGCAAAACCATTCTACTGGCAGCGGGGATCGAATGACACCGCCAGCCAATTTACTCCAACTCGGGAAACAACCATGAAAATCGCAGAAATCCACATCTATCAGCACGATCTTCCGGTCAAGAACGGCCCCTACACCATGGCCAACGCCGAGGTCTGGGCGCTTGATACCACGCTGGTGAAGCTGGTGGCGGACAACGGCCAGGTCGGCTGGGGTGAAACCTGCCCTGTCGGCCCGACCTACGCGGAATCCCACGCCGGAGGCGCCCGTGCCGCACTGATCGCAATGGGCGAGGGTTTGATCGGCGCCGAAGTGGCGCCCATGACCCTGCACCGCCGCATGGACGGGCTCTTGACCGGCCACAACTACGCCAAGGCCGCTATCGACATCGCCGTGCATGACCTTCTGGGCAAGCATCTGGGTGTCAGCGTCTCGGACCTTTTGGGCGGCGCAGCCACGGACCGGGTACCTTCCTACTACGCTACCGGCGTCGGCGCGCCCGATGACATTGCCCGCCTGGCGGCGGAAAAACTGGCTGAGGGCTATCCCCGCCTGCAGATCAAGGTCGGTGGCCGCCCGGTGGAGATGGACATCGAAACCATCCGCAAGGTTTGGGAGAAGGTCCGGGGCTCCGGCATGAAGCTGGCGGTAGACGGCAACCGCGGCTGGGCCACCCGCGACGCTCTGCGCGTCAGCCGCGAGTGCCCCGAGATCCCCTTCATCATGGAGCAGCCCTGCAACACGCTGGAAGACCTGCAGAAAATCCGCCCGCAAATCTCCCATGGCCTCTACATGGATGAAAACAGCACCAGCCTGAACACGGTGATCACCGCGGCTGGCACCGGCCTGGTCGACGGCTTCGGCATGAAAGTCACCCGCATCGGCGGCCTGCAGCCAATGCGCGCCTTCCGCGACATCTGCGAGGCCCGCAACCTGCCGCACACCTGCGACGACAGCTGGGGCGGCGACATCATCGCCGCCGCTTGCACCCACATCGGCACCACCGTGAAGCCTGGCAACTTGGAAGGCGTCTGGCTGGCCGCCCCCTATATCGAGGGCAATTACGATGCGGAAAACGGCATCCGCATCGAAGGCGGACATATCGCTGTGCCGCAAGGCCCGGGCCTCGGCATCACTCCGGACGAGAGCCTGTTCGGCGCGCCGGTAGCCTCCTTCTAAGCGAGAGAGAGGATCATGGAATTCCAAGGAAAATGCGCGCTGGTCACCGGCGCGGCGGGCGGCATCGGCGCCTCCATCGTTCAGCGCCTGCGCGCAGCCGGCGCCAAGGTGGCGGTCGCTGACCGCAACACCAGCGGTATCGAGGCGGAGGCTCATCTGCCAGGCGACCTGCTGGACGCAGAATATTCCAACGCGCTGCCGCAAGCGGCAGCTGAGGCGCTTGGAGGCCTCGACATCGTGATCAACAACGCCGGCGTCATCACCCGCGGCCCGGTGACTGAGACCTCGGACGCCGACTGGGACCTGTCGATGGGTGTGAACGTCGAGGCGCCCTTCCGCATCTGCCGCGCCGCGATCCCGCTGATGGCACAAACCGGCGGCGGTGCCATCGTCAATACGTCGTCGTGCTGGGGCGGCAAGGCACCGGGGCCGAACCACGCGCTTTATTGCATGACCAAGGCAGCAATTGCCTCGCTGACGGAATGCATGGGCATGGACCACGCCCACCAGGGCATCCGCATCAACGCGGTCTGCCCGAACGAGGTGAATACCCCGATGCTGCGCTCGGGTTTTGCCAAACGCGGATTCGACCCGGACAAGGCAGTGGAAGAACTGGGCAAATCCGTACCTCTGGGCCGCATCGCCGAGCCGGAAGACATCGCGGACGTGGTGATGTTCCTGGCCTCGGATGCCGCCCGCTACATGTGCGGCGCACTGGTGGAGGTGAACGGCGGGAAACCGGTGTCATGAGCCGGTTTCAGGGCAAGGTTGCACTGGTCACCGGCGGCCGCAGCGGCATCGGCCAGGCCATCGCCCGGCGCTTGGCGGACGAAGGCGCCCGCGTCTTCACCGCACAGCGCGGCGTGGATGAAGAGTTTGAGGCAATCGCCGCCGACTTCACTGACCCGGACAGCCCGGCGCAGGTGGTCACCGAAGCCGTCAGCCGGGCAGGGCGTCTCGATGTGCTGGTCAACAATGCGGGCATGATGCAGGAGGCCCGCGTCGAGGACATGACTCTCGCCGACTGGCAGCGCAGCATGACGGTGAACCTGACCTCGCCCTTTCTGATGATCCAGGCGGCCCTGCCTTACTTGCGCAAAACCAAGGGCTGCATCGTCAATACAGGCTCCATAGAAGGTCTCGGCAGCAACCCCGGCCACGCCGCCTATTGCGCCTCCAAGGCGGGTCTTCACGGCCTCACCCGTGCAGTAGCGGTGGACCACGGTCCCGAAGGCATCCGCTGCAACGCGGTGGCGCCGGGCTGGATCGACACCGAACTGAATCTGGATTTCATCGAAGCAATGCCCGACCCGGAGGCCTTCCGCCGCGATATCGCCGGCATCCACCCGGCCGCCCGCACCGGCAAACCGGAAGAAGTCGCGGCGCTGGTGGCCTTTCTGGCATCAGAGGAAGCCGGTTTCATCACCGGCCAGGTCTACACCGTCGACGGCGGCCGCATGGCCAAGCTGAGTCTGCCTTAGAAAAATGGACCCGGGCTTGCACAGCCCGGGATCCCGCTTCTTTCTGGTCAAAAA
>NZ_JWLC01000002.1:31045-80872 GCF_000813745.1 Leisingera sp. ANG-M1
GCGGGGGCAGCGCCCCCTCCATGCTCTATTCCTTCCCCGACCGCCATTCCTTCCACATCAGGTAGGTATTGGCCCCCAGCGAGGCAAAAGGCTCCAGCGGCAGTTTCGGCGGTTCCGGCTGAGCCAGGAAATGGCTGGCAATCTCTGATCCCCCCTGAACAACCAGGTCTGCAGCGCCGATCCCCTGCAAGGTGCCGCGGGCGACGCCAAGGCCGTTCTGGCAGCAGGCGGAATAGACGCCCTGGTCCAGCTCGCCAAAGGCCGCAGACCCGTTGCGGCTGAGGCAGAGCATGCCGGCCCAGCGGTGCTCCATCTGCACATCGCCCATATGCGGGAACCGCTCCTTGAACTTGCGGTCATGCACCCAAGCAGCGTTGCGCAGCCGCATTGTGCTGGTTTCGATCGTCGGGTGGAAGCTCGAGCAGGTGCGGACCAGGATCCGGTCGCCGTAAGAACCGGAAATCCGCCGCACCGAGGTGCCCATTGGATCCGCCGGCGTCACCGACCAGCGGGCCTCGCCGCCCAGGCGCTGGACTTGCTCCGGCGTCAGCCGTTCGGTCATCGAGGCATAAAGGCAGATATGCATCAGACGGCGCTGGTAAAAGCCGAAGCTTTCCAGGTGGCCGTTGTTGGCCAGGATGATCGACCCGGTGGTGATACGCCCCTTCAGGCTTTTCACCACCCAGCCGTTGCCCTGTTTTTCAAAGCCGGTGACCGGGGAATTCTCGAACACGCTGATCTGCCCGGCCAAATGCGCCGACAAGGCGCGGATATAGGCGGCGGGCTGGATCATCACCGTGCCTGGTGCATAAAGGCCCGAGGTGTAATGCGGGCAGCCGGTCAGCTCTTGCATCTCCGCTTTGGAATAAAGCGTATGCGGCTCGCCCAGCCGCTCCAGATAGGCGGCAAAATCGCGGTTGTGCCTGTCGCCTGCGCGGGTCGCAGCGGCGTTGATCTTGCCGGCCTGGTCGAACATCTCCTGCGGCAGGGCGCCGTCTTCGGCCACGCCCTTGGCAAAGGCAATGGCCTTGCGGTTCATGGCAATGGCAGCCCGGTCCGCTTCCAGCGCGTCGCCTGCGTAATTGTCGGACGCAAGATCATGCGGCAGGTCGATCATGAAGCCGGAATTGCGCCCGGCCGAGCTTTCGGCAAAAGGACCTGCCTCCAGCACCGCCACCTTCAGCGACGGGTCAAGCTGATGCAGCCGCCGTGCCGCCGTCAGCCCGGCAAACCCGCCGCCGATGACAGTGACATCGGCGGTGAGATCATGGTCCAGCACCGGCAACGGGTCCTGCGGCGGCAGGATGGCATTCCATCCCGCCGCGCCGGTCTGCCGGGGCAGTCTTTTGGCGTCGTAGCGGCTCAATCCACGGCCTCGTCAGCGTCGTCGGCCAAGTCGATCCAGATGGTTTTCAGCTGGGTGTACTGGTCGTGGGCATGGACTGAGTTGTCGCGGCCGCCAAAGCCCGACTGCTTGAAGCCGCCGAACGGGGTGGAGATGTCACCTTCACCAAAGCTGTTCACCGTCACGGTGCCTGCGCGCAGTTGGCGGGCGCCTCGGATGGCGCGTTTGGCATTGGCGGTGAAGATCGACGCGCAGAGGCCGTACTCGGTGTCATTGCCGACCCGGATCGCCTCGTCAAAGCCGGACACCTCAATCACCGACAGCACCGGACCAAAGATCTCTTCGCGCGCCAAGAGGGCGTTGTTGTCCTCGACTTCAACCACAGTGGCCTCGACAAAACCGGCCTCGGCCTTGCCGCCGATCACCACGTTTTCTGCCTTCTCCAGATAAGAGCAAACCTTGGTGTAATGGCCTTCGCTGACCAGGGCGCCCATGCGGGTTTCCGGGTGCAGCGGGTCGCCGATGTTCCACTGTTTGGCGTGATGCGTGATGCGCTCCAGCAGTTCCGCCTTGACGTCCTTGTGAACGATCAGGCGCGAGGAGGCAGAGCAATTCTCGCCCATGTTCCAGAAAGCGCCGTTGACCAGATGCTGGGCCACGCGGTCCAGGTTTTCGGCGTCGTCCATGACGATGGCGGGGTTCTTGCCGCCCATCTCCAGAACCACTTCCTTGGCGTTGCTTTCCGCGGAATAGGTCAGGAACTTCTTGCCGGTCACGGTGGAGCCGGTGAAGGAGACCATGTCGATGTCCATGTGGCGGCCAATCGGCTCGCCCACGTCACCGCCGCCGCCAGGCACGATGTTCAGAACACCGGCCGGAACGCCGGCTTCTGCCGCCAGTTCTGCCACCCGCAGCGCGGTCAGTGTGGTTTCCTTCGCCGGTTTCACCACCAGCGAGCAGCCTGCCGCCAGCGCCGGGCCGATCTTCCAGGCCAGCATCAGGAGCGGGAAGTTCCAGGGCAGCACCAGGCCAACCACGCCAATCGGTTCGCGCACTACCATGGCGATGTGGTCGTCAGACGCCGGCGCCACTTGGTCGTAAATTTTGTCGATCGCCTCGGCGTGCCATTTCAGGCAGTGGATGGTCTCCGGCACATCGACGGTTTCGCAGTCATAGATCGTCTTGCCGCTGTCGATGCTTTCCATCACCGCCAGTTCGCGCGCATTGCGGGTCATCAGCTTGCACAGGCGGATCAGCACGTCCTTGCGCTCGGACGGGTGCAGTTTCGACCAGCGGCCGTCGTCAAAGGACTCGCGCGCCTTCTCCACCGCAAAATCCACGTCCTCGGCACCGCAGGCCGCAATATCGGCCACCTTTTCGCCAGTCGCCGGGTTCAGGGTCTCAAATGTCTTGCCCGAGGCCGCGGGGCAGAACTTGCCGTCGATGAAAGCCGCCGTCGGCAGATCCAGGCCGGCCGCGATGGATTTGTATTCGTCATGAGTAAGCAGCGACATGGATCAGCCCTCCGCCTGGATATCTGCGATTTTCTGTTTCAGCACCCGCACAACCTGTTCCAGCGCGCGTTTGTCGTCCTTGTTCAGCCCGGTCAGCGGCGCCCGCATGGCGCCTGCGTCAAAGCCGTTCATGGTGACGCCGTGCTTGATGGTCTGGATGAACTTGCCGCCCTGTTCCAGCACCCGCATAAGCGGCAGCATCGCCGACATGATCCGGCGGCCCTTGGAGAAGTTGCCCTCGACAACGCAGGCATTGTACAGCGCCACATGCTCTTCCGGCAGGAAGTTCGACCCGCCGCAGACCCAGAAAGGCGCGCCCCAGGCAAAGAATTCCAGCGCCTGGTCGTCCATGCCGCAGCCCAGCTGGATATGCGGATAGTCGCGGGCCAGCAGGTGCACCCGGTTAATATCGCCCGAGCTTTCCTTGATGCCGCAGAAATTGCGCGAGCGGCAGACCCGGTCCAGGAACTCCTCGCCCATCATGGTGCCAGTGCGGTGCGGATAGTTATACAGCATCACCGGCAGATCGGCCGCCTTGTCGATGGCCAGCGCATTCAGCGCGTTTTCGCGGTCGGTCGGAACCGAATAAGCGGGGCTCGCAAGTAGGATGCTTTCGGCGCCCAGCTTGGCGGCGCCTTCGGCCAGAGCAATCGAGTCCGGCGTGCGCATGGCGCCGGTGCCGACCACTAGCGGCAGCTTGCTGTGCTCGCGGGTGAAGCGGGCCAGCTCCAGCCGTTCCTCAACGGTCTGGGCATAGTTCTCGCCGGTCGAACCGCCGGAGATCAGGCCGTGCACGCCGCTCTTGATCAGATAGTCGATCACTTGGGCCAGGGCGTCCCAGTTGACGCTGCCGTCCTCGTGATAGGGCGTCACCACAGGGGTGTAGATCCCTTCAAACTTGAAAATAGGGGTCATCTGCGTCCTCATGCAGGGGTTTTTCGCGCCACCGTCCCCAGCGGCAGGTCAAGCCCGGCGGGCATGACAAACAGCTCGATCTGATCGCGCGACAGGTTCCAATGGTCGATCGCCAATTGCCCCGCCGCCGCCTCGTCGCCGGCCTCGATGGCGGCGATGATATCGTCGTGCTGGGAACTGGCCTCGCCCAGGTTCTCCGCCATTTGGCGGTCCTGGGGGCGGTAGAAAGTCATGCCGATGCGGGCATGATCAATCAGCAGGCGCTGAAAGGACGGGGCGAGATAGATGTTGTCGGCCATCTCGCCGGTGATCTCGTGAAAGCGGTTGTTGGCCATCGCCCGGTCGGCACCCGAGCCGGTGCGCAGCGCCGCCTTGAAGGCCTCCTGCGCCTCCTTCAGCTCGGCAATCTGCGCCTCGGTCGCGTTCTTTGCCGCCAGCTGCAGCACCGCGCCATACATCATCGGCGCTGCCAGGAAGAAGTCCCGCAGGGTCATATGCGACATCTCGCTGACCCGTGCCCCGCGGTTTTCCCGCAGATCGACATAGCCCTCTCCCGCCAGCTGGCGCAGCACTTCGCGCAGCGGCGTGCGGGACAATTCGAACTCTTCCGACAACCTCGATTCGTCGAGATCTGCGCCCGGCCGCAAGGCAAGCGTCATGATGGCCGTTTTCAGATGGCCATACAGCTCTGCTTTCCTGCGCTTAGACGCGTCCTTCATTCCAGTCTCCATCGTTGCATTTGAACCTGTTTGGCCAAGATGGCGCGGCTCAGCAGGTTCGGCAACCTCATTGCTCATTTTGTGTTAGGAGAAAATACAATTTGTGTACAGAGAAAAAATATGCAGTATGCACGAAATGTTTTCGGAGGGGAGAAACCGGTGACGACGCATACAGAAGAGGCCGTGATCGACTGCCGCAATCTGTGGAAGATCTTTGGCCGCCGCGCAGATGAGGCGATGAAAGCCGTTAAGGAACAGGGGCTTGGAAAGCTGGAAGTGCGCGACCGCTTTGACTGCGTCGTTGGGGTGCAGGATGCGACCTTCACCGTCGGCCGCGGCGAGATCTTCTGCATCATGGGGCTGTCGGGTTCCGGCAAATCAACTTTGATTCGCCACGTGAACCGCTTGATCGAGCCCACTTCCGGCCAGCTGTTCATCGAAGGCCAGGACGTCAATCAGCTGTCCGCGAAAGACTTGCGCGAGGTGCGGGCCGAGAAAATCGGCATGGTGTTCCAGAATATGGCGCTGATGCCGCACCGTACCGTGCTGGATAACGTCTCCTTCAGCCAGGAGGTGCGCGGCCACGATCCGAAGGAACGCCGCGAAAACGCCATGCGCGCCATCGACGCTGTGGACCTGAACGGCTGGGATCAGAAATACCCCGATGAACTCTCAGGCGGTATGCAGCAGCGCGTCGGCCTCGCCCGCGCCATCGCCGCAGATCCTTCGATCCTTCTGATGGACGAACCCTTCTCGGCGCTGGACCCGCTGATCCGCCGCCAGCTGCAGGACAAGTTCATGTCGCTCAGCGCTGAAATGAAGAAAACCACCCTCTTCATCACCCACGACCTGGACGAGGCGATCCGCATCGGCGACCGCATCGCCATCATGAAAGACGGCGCCCTGGTGCAGGTCGGCACGCCCGAGGACATCGTGACCAATCCGGCCGACGACTATGTCGCCGACTTTGTGGCGGGCATCTCCAAGCTCGAACTGATCTCCGCTGCCAAGATCATGACCCCGGTCGAGCAGTTCGAGCAGATGAACGGCCCCGCCAATACCGACAGCTGGCCCGAGGCGCACCCGGATCATTCGCTGGACGATCTGGTCAACCTCTCCATCGCCACCCAGCACCCGGTGGTGGTCAAGGCCGATGGCAAACCCATCGGCATCGTCACCAAAAACGCCTTGCTGCGCGGCATCCAGGGCGATGTCGAAGATGCAGCCAGCCTGAAGCACTGAGGAGACGGGACAATGGCAGACAAAGAATTCAGCATTCTCGACCCGTTTTCCTCGGTTGATCTAGGGCTGGCGGAATCGGCAGACGGCGTGAAGCAATGGGCGATTGCCAACCGCGGCATCATCCAGCCGATCAAGAAGTTCTTCAACGAGATGATTGTCGGCATCGACACTGCGCTCAATGCAGTGCCGCCGCTGATCATGCTGGTGATCCTGATCCTGATCGCCTGGCAGGCCGCCGGCCGCCGGGTGGCGATCCTGGTCGGCGTCGCGATGTTCGCGCTTGGCTTCCTGTCGCCAAACGCCTGGGGGCTGGCGATGACCACGCTGGCGATTGTGGTCTCGGCGGTGATCCTCTGTTTCATCATCGGCCTGCCGCTGGGGATCCTGGCGGGCAAAAATGACCGGTTCGAGACCGCCATGCGCCCGGTGCTCGACACCATGCAGACTATCCCGGCCTTTGTGTACCTGGTGCCGGTGGTGATGCTCATCGGCATCGGCAATGTCTCCGGCGTGATCGTGACGATCATCTTTGCGCTGCCGCCGCTGATCCGCCTGACCTCGCTGGGCATCCGCGGCGTGAATCCCTCAGTGGTCGAGGCCGCGCGCGCCTTTGGCGCCAACCCCCGCCAGATCCTGTTCAAGGTTGAGCTGCCGCTGGCCACCCCCACCATCCTGGCCGGCGTCAACCAGACCATCATGCTGTCGCTGTCGATGGTGGTGATTGCCTCGATGATCTCGGTCAAAGGCCTGGGCAACGAAGTGCTGCGCGCCATGGGCCGCCTGGATGCGGGCAAGGCGCTGGTCGGCGGCCTTGGCATCGTGATCCTGGCGATTGTTCTGGACCGCATCACCCAGGGCATGGGCCAGTCGGGCCGCGAACGCGGCCACCGCCATTGGTGGCAGGGCGGCCCTGTGGGCGCGGTGCTGCGCCTGGCGGGCAAGGCCTGACCGGCAAGACCTAACTTTCTCTTTCATCTGAACACCCAAGGGAGGACTCATACATGTTCAGAAAGACCGCACTGGCTGCGCTGGCAGCTTCGACCATGCTGGCAGGCGCTGCGTTTGCTGCAGACAACCCCGGCGAAGGCGTCACCGTGCGCCCGGTGATCCAGCCGACCGTCGAGGAATTCTTCCAGGCCCGCATCGTGTTCCAGGCGCTCCGCGACCTCGGCTATGATGTGGCCGAGCCGGAAGAAGTGCTGGCCCAGACCATGCACCTGGCCCTGGGCACCGGCGACGCGGACTTCACCACCGCCTCCTGGAACAAGCTGCATGACAACTTCTTTCAGGAATCCGGCGGCGATGACGTGCTGGAGAAAGTCGGCCACCTGATCGACGGCGCGCTGCAGGGCTATCTGGTGAACAAGGCGGCT
Organism: Leisingera sp. ANG-M1; assembly: GCF_000813745.1. Classification (GTDB taxonomy): domain Bacteria; phylum Pseudomonadota; class Alphaproteobacteria; order Rhodobacterales; family Rhodobacteraceae; genus Leisingera. Next base: position 38,154 of record NZ_JWLC01000002.1, read on the forward strand.
TATGACGCCGGCGTTCAAAACCTGGGTGATCTCAAGGACCCGTCCAAGGCGGCAATGTTCGACGCTGACGGCGACGGCAAGGCCGATCTGGCCGGCTGTGTGCCCGGCTGGGGCTGCGAGCGTGTGATCGAGCATCAGCTGACCGAATTCGGCCTGCGCGACACCGTGAACCACAACCAGGGTGAGTATAACGCCATCATCGCCGACACCATCGCCCGCAACGCAGGCGGTGAAAACGTGCTGTACTACACTTGGACCCCCTATTGGGTCTCTGGTGCGCTGGTGCCGGGTGAAGACGTGGAATTCCTGGCTGTGCCGTACTCCTCGCTGCCCGATGGCGCGACTGCCGAGACCACCTTCAACGGCAAGGACCTGGGCTTTGCGGTCGACAGCATCCGCATTGTCGCCACCGATGAGTTCCTGGACGCCAACCCGGCAGCTGCAAAGCTGTTCGAAGTGGCCCAGATCAGTATTAACGACGTCTCCATCCAGAACAAGAAAGTTGCAGACGGCGAGGACAGCTCGGACGACATCGACCGTCATGTGGCCGAATGGATCGACGCCAACCGCGCCGCCTATGACGGATGGCTGGACGCCGCCCGCGCCGCAGCCAAGTAATAGGGGATAAACCCGACTCATTGGACTGCGCGGGGCATCCCTCCGCGCAGTCCGCTTCATTTTTGGGGGCACGCCATGGCCAAGACACAGCATTTTGCCTTTCTCCTCGTCGAGGAATTCTCCCATCTAGCCTTCTCTTGCGCGGTGGAGCCTTTGCGCATTGCCAACCTGGTGAGCGGCAAGGATCTTTACGATTGGTCCTTCGGGTCGGAGAACGGCGAGCACGCGGTTTGTTCCAACGGTTCGGTGACCCTGGTGCACTACGGTTTTGACGCGATCCCGAAATGCGACCAGCTGTTTGCCCTTTCAGGCATCCACATGCGCAACCATGTGACCAAACCCTTGCTGGCAGCTTTGCGCCGCGAAAAGGCACGCGGCATTTCCGTTGGCGCACTGTGTTCCGGCGCCTGGGTGCTGGCTGAGGCCGGGTTCCTGGATGGCATGCAGGCGGCGATCCATTGGGAATACCACGACAGCTTTATGGAAGCCTTTCCCGAGGTGAATCTGGTGCGCAGCGTCTTTGTCGCGGATGAAAAACACATGACCGCCTCCGGAGGAACGGCAACGGCTGACTTGATGCTGCATCTAATCGAGCGCGAGCACGGTTATGACCTTGCCGTCGCGGTGGCGGATCAGATGGTCTATAACGCGGTGCGCAACGCAACGGCCGAGCAGAAGGTCTCGCTGCAATCGCGCAACGGCATGCGCAACACCCATCTGGCCCGCGCCATCCAGATGATGCACGACCATATCAGCGACCCGATCTCGCCCACCGTGATTGCCGAGGACATCGGCATCTCCACCCGCCAGCTGGAGCGGCTGTTCGGCAAGTACCTGAACACTTCGCCCAAGAAATACTTCATGGAGATGCGCCTGGAACGCGCCCGCAACCTGCTGATCCAAACCGAGTCGTCAGTGACAGAAGTGGCTCTGGCCTGCGGGTTCGACAGCCCTGGCCATTTCTCCCGTGTCTACCGGGCAGCCTTTAATGTGACGCCCATGCTGCAGCGCGGCCGGATCAGCTGAGAGGGCAGACCAGGTTGAAAAGGGCTGGTCAGCAAAGCTGCATTTCCCATATTGAAATGAAGCCCGTTCATCCCAGCTACAGGCCAGGAGCCGCAGATGTCCCGCCGCCACTACAACCTGCCGCCGCTCACCACGCTTGCCGCATTTGAGGCCGCTGCCCGGCATCTGAGCTTCAAGAACGCCGCCCAGGAGCTCTCCGTCACCCCCGGCGCCGTCAGCCACCAGGTCAAGGCGCTGGAGGCAGAGCTGCAGGTGCCGCTGTTCCAGCGCAAGCACCGCGGGGTTGAGCTGACCGAAGAAGGCGAAGCTCTGTTTGAAACCCTGGCGACCTCGTTCTCGAAAATCTCGCTCAGCCTCAAAACCATCCGCGACCGCCATACCGGCGACACTGTGACCATCGGCTCCACCTCTGCCGTGGCCTCGCTTTGGCTGTCGCCCTCGGTGGTGCGATTCTGGCGCCAGCACCCAGACGTGAACGTCAACCAGATCGTCCAGGACCGGCTGTTCCGCAGCATGCCCGACGTGGATTTCTATATTCGCTACGGACGCGAACGCGACACCCGCCTGCAACAGACCGAGCTCTACCGCGACCACCTAGTGCCGGTCGGCAATGCGGAACTGGCCGAAAGACTCACCGGCTGCCCGCTGGAGGAACTGGCGCAGCAGCGGCTGCTGCATCTGGAATCCGACGACAAGAGCTGGACCACCTGGGCCGACTGGTTCCAGCAGCTGGGCTATGACGGCCCGATTGCGCCGGGCGTGCGCGTTAACAACTACTCGGTTGCGCTGCAGGCAGCCCAGGACGGAGTCGGGCTGGCGCTCGGATGGCAGCGCCTGCTGAACCCGCTCCTGACCACCGGCCAGCTGGTGCCGATCGGCCCCCATGTGCTGGCGGCGCCGCATGGATTTCATCTGGTCGGCCGGGCCGATGCCGAACTGTCGGATGCTGCCCGCTCCCTGCGGGACTGGGTGATTGGCGAGGTCAACCAAGCCTCGGGTGAATCCAGTTAAGCCAAACGCGAAAATTCCTGATATTGAGGGAATCCGCGCCCTCACGTCTAACACTCCAAACGCGCCAGATATTTCCCAGCTTTGGAGAACCCCAGATGAACAAGCACGACACGCTTGCCCCGGTGATGGCTCCGGTCAACGTTGCAAACGGCCTGCCGAACGCCCATTACATCGATCCCGCCGTCTTTGCCGAAGAGAAACGCTCGGTTCTGTTCAAGAACTGGTCGGGCATCGGCTTTGGCAAGGACGTGCCGGAGCCGGGCTATGCCAAACCGGTGGATTTCCTCGGCATGCCGCTGTTGATCGTGCGCGACAAGGACGGCGAGATCGGGGTCTTTCAGAACACCTGCCGCCACCGCGGCATGATCCTGGTCGAGAAGGCTGGCAAGATCCGCGGTGCCATCCGCTGCGCTTACCACAGCTGGTGCTATGGGCTCGACGGCCGCCTGGTCTCGACCCCGCATGTCGGCGGCCCCGGCAACAACAAGCATGAAGACATCAAGCTGGACGAGCTGGGCCTGGTGCGCATCCGCTCCTACGTCTGGCGCGATGTGGTGTTTGTGAACGTCGACGGCACCGCGCCGGAATTCGAAGACGCCCATGCCACCCTGCTGGAGCGCTGGAAGGAATTCGAAACCCCGGTGCATCACGGCGGCGAAGGCTCCGGTTTCAAACTGGAAGTCAAAACCAACTGGAAACTGGCGGTCGAAAACTACTGCGAAAGCTACCACCTGCCGTGGGTGCACCCGGGCCTGAACAGCTACTCCCGCCTGGAAGACCACTACAACATCGAAGTGCCGGGCCACTACTCCGGCCAGGGCACTCTGGTCTACCGCCAGCTCAAGGGTGAAAACGGCGAGATCTTCCCGGATTTCGAAGGCCTCAGCAGCAAATGGGACGAGGGCGGCGAATACGTGGCCGTCTACCCGAACGTTCTCCTGGGCGTGCAGCGCGACCACGCCTTTGCGATCATCCTGGAGCCGGTCGATACCGAAAACACCGTCGAACACATTGAGCTCTATTATTCCAAATCTTCCGAGGACACGCCGGAGCTGGAAGCCCTGCGCGATGAGAACTCGAAGCTTTGGAAGACCGTGTTTGAGGAAGACGTCTTTGTGGTCGAAGGCATGCAGAAGGGCCGCCATGGCGAGCTGTTCGACGGCGGCCGCTTCTCCCCGGCGATGGACGGGCCGACCCACAACTTCCACGCTTGGGTGGCGGATCAAGTGACCAAAGGCCGCGAGGCATGAGTTCCTTTCTGAACGACGGGCTGGCCAGGAACTTCCTGGCCGGTGCCTGGGTTGAAGGCGACGGCGGCCAGCGCATGGCCGTCGAGGATCCCGGTAACGCCGAACATGTAGCTGATTGTGCGCTGGCCGGCGAAGAAAGCCTAGCCAAAGCCCTGGAAGCCGCCCGCGCCAGTTTCGAGCGCGGCGACCTGGCTGCGATGCAGCCTTCCAAGCGCGGCCAGCTGATGCAGCGCATCGCCGCGGAAATCCGCGGCATTGCCGATGAAGGCGCCGAGCTTCTGTGCCGGGAAAGCGGCAAGAGCCTCAGCGCCGCGCATGACGAGTTCGAAGAAGCCGCGCAGTATTTCGAATACTACGGCGGCATGGCCGACAAGATCGAAGGCAAGTCGATCCCGCTCGGCCCTGATTACGCTGATTTTACGGTCTATGAGCCCTATGGCGTCTCCGCCCAGGTCGTGCCCTGGAACTTCCCGGTGTCGATTGCCGCGCGCTCGCTGGCGCCGGCCATGGCGGCGGGCAACTCGGTGATCATTAAATCGCCCGAGCTCGACCCGATAGCGCTGGCGATGCTGGGCGTGGCACTGGAACGCGCCGATGTCCCCGCGGGGACAGTCTCCATTTTGAACGGCATCGGCGCAGACCTTGGCGCGCGGCTGGTGGAAAGCTCCGCCGTCGATCAGATCGTTTTTACCGGCTCGGTCCCAACCGGCCAGGCGATTCTGCGCGCCGCTGCCAACCCGGTGACGCCCGCGCTGATGGAGCTGGGCGGCAAATCCGCCGCGGTGGCGTTTGAGGACACCAACCTCGACGCGCTGATGTCCTCCCTGCAAAGCGGCATCTTCTATAACGCGGGTCAGGTTTGTTCCGCCATGTCGCGGGTGCTGGTGCACCGCTCGATCTACGAGGAAGCTGTCGAACGCGCTGCTGCGCTGGCCAATGGCCTGAGCGTCGGCCACGGGCTGGAAAACCCGGGACTCACCCCGGTGATCTCGGCACGGCAGCTCGACGGCATCGAAACCCTGACCGCCACGGCCCGCCAAAGCGGCGCGCGGGCGGCATCCGGCGGTGCCCGGCTGGAGCGCGAGGGCTACTTCATGGCGCCGACCATCCTGGCCGATGTGGACCCTGCGTCCCGTGTTGCACAGGAAGAGATCTTTGGTCCGGTCACCTGCTTCACGCCCTTCGACACCGAAGCCGAAGCGATTGCCATGGCCAACGGCACCGAGTTCGGTCTGGTTGCCGGTGTCTTCACCCGGGACCTTGCACGGGCGCATCGCGTTGCAAACCGTCTGCGTGCCGGGCAGGTCTTTGTGAACGAATGGTTCGCGGGCGGCATCTCAACGCCGTTCGGCGGGGTCGGCAAGTCGGGCTTTGGCCGCGAAAAGGGACTGGAGGCGCTCTATAACTATGTGCGCACCAAGAACATCGCGATCTCGCTGAAGGGCTGAGCCATGGACCGCGACGACCTCGATCGCGCGCTGCTGAAGGCGCATGAGGACAACGACCACGCCGAGCTGGTCCGGCTGTACACCCTGGCCGGCGACCGGGCCGAAGAAGCGGGCGACATCGATGCCGCCTGTTTCTTTCTGACCCACGCCTTTGTCTTCGCGCTGGAGGCCGGGCTTCCGGACGCTAAAGAGCTGAACCGCCGTCTGGCGGAGCGGGGCCGCGCGCACCCGCTGGAGCTCTGACACATGTTTCAGGCCATTGTCCCCGCGGGGACAGCGGTCTGTTTTGGCCGGCAGGGGAGGGCCGGCCAATCTAATTTCCAAAGGGAGAAAACCTATGATCCCCAGCAAAATGGCAGCGGTCCTGCTGACCGGCCACGGCGGTATCGAAAAACTGGACTACCGCACCGACGTTGACGTGCCGCAGCCCGGCCCCGGCGAGGTGCTGATCCGCGTCGCGGCGGCAGGCATCAACAACACCGACATCAACACCCGCATCGGCTGGTACTCCAAGGCGGTGGAAGCCGACACCAACGCCGGCGGCGCCTCCGGGTTTGACGGCGTCAACGATGACGACGCCAGCTGGTCCGGCAAGCCGCTGGAGTTTCCCCGCATTCAAGGCGCAGATGCCTGCGGCCATATCGCCGCTGTGGGCGAAGGCGTCGACGCCTCCCGTATCGGTGAGCGGGTTCTGGTGCGCAACATGTTAAGGACCTATGTGGACTACCGCCCCTATGAGTGCTGGACCTTCGGCAGTGAATGCGACGGCGGTTTTGCCCAGTTCGCAGTGGCACCCGCGCGCGAAACCCATGCGGTGAACTGCGATTGGTCGGATGCGGAGCTGGCCTCTATCCCTTGTGCCTACTCTACGGCTGAGAACATGCTGCACCGGGTTGGCCTGGGTGCCGAGACCGTTCTGATCTCGGGTGCTTCCGGCGGTGTCGGATCGGCCGCCGTGCAACTGGCAAAACGCCGGGGTGCGACCGTGATTGCACTTTCCTCTGCCGCAAAGGCGGATGAGGTGCTGGCGCTTGGCGCCGACCGCGTTGTCGATCGCAATGCCGATCTGGTCAAGGAACTGGGCGAGGGCTCCGTCGACGTGGTGGTCGATCTGGTGGCCGGGCCGCAGTGGCCGTCGTTCATGGATGTGCTGCGCCGCGGCGGGCGCTACACAACCGCCGGCGCCATCGCCGGGCCGATCAGTGAGATTGACGTGCGCACGCTTTACCTTAAGGACCTGACCTTGATGGGCTGCACCTTCCAGGAGGATGAGGTGTTCGCCAATCTGATCTCCTACATAGAAGCGGATGAAATCCGCCCGCTGGTCGCCAAGACCTATCCGCTCAGCGAGATTGCCACCGCGCAGGAGGATTTCCTGAGCAAGAAGCACACCGGCAAGCTGGTGCTGATGATCCCGGAGGTCCAATCGTGAAGATCAAGAAGATCGAGCTCTATCAGCTGGATCTGCCCTATTCGGGCGGTGTCTACATGCTGTCGGGCGGGCGCGAATACCGCAGCTTTGATGCGTCTTTTGTGCGCATCACCACCGATACCGGCCTTGAGGGCTGGGGTGAGAGCACGCCGTTCGGCTCCACTTATATTGCGTCCCATGCCTTGGGCACCCGCGCCGGGATTGCTGAGATTGCACCGTACCTGCTGGGCCGCGACCCGCGGCAGATGGACCGGATCAACGAAGCAATGGACGAGGCGCTGGTGGGCCACAACCACGCCAAGTCAGCGATTGACCTTGCGTGCTGGGACCTGTTCGGCAAATCGGTGAACATGCCGGTTTGCGAATTGCTGGGCGGCTCCACCGGGAAACGCCTGCCGGTGATTTCCTCGATCTACGCAGGCACGCCGGAAGACATGCGCGCCCGCGTCGCACAGCACCGCGAGATGGGCTATCTGGGCCATTCAGTGAAGATCGGCGCGCTGGACAGCGAGGGCGGACCGGCGCTGGATGCCGAGCGCATCCGCGCGTCGCTGGCCGACCGGCAGCCGGGCGAGTTCTTCCTGGTCGATGCCAATGGCGGGCTGACGCCGGAAACCGCGCTGCGCATGCTGCGGATGCTGCCCGAGGGCTTGGACTTTGTTCTGGAGGCGCCCTGCAAAACCTGGCGCGAGACCATGTCGCTGCGCAAGCGCTGCAACGTGCCGATCATTCTGGACGAGCTGGTGCAGCAGGACGAGGACATTGCGCTGATGCTGGCCGAGGATGTGGCCGACGGTATCGGCCTCAAGATCTCCAAGGCTGGCGGGCTGACCCATGGCCGGCGGCACCGGGACATGTGCCTGGCCTCCGGCGCCACGGTCAGCGTGCAGGATACGGTTGGGTCGGTCATCGCGTTCTCGGCAATTGCGCATCTGGGCGCCACCGTGCCGGAGCGCTCCCTGCGCTGTATTCTGGACTGCCGCGATATGGTGACGCTGAAGACGGCGGAGTTCGATGCGCCGGTGAAGAATGGCGGCGTGCTGGTGCCGGATGCGCCGGGCCTGGGCATCACCGTCGACCGCGATCTGATGGACGCGCCGCAGGCGGTCTGGGAACTGTAACGCCGCCTCGGAAACCGGCGCCTGTCGCGAATCATATTCCGGGCGTCGCTTGCGTTAGCGCCATCAAACTTACCCGCCCCGGCAGACCCAGGTTTGCCGGGGCGTTTTGTCCACAGGCCCGAGCTTTGGTTGCCGGTTCCGCGGCCCGGATCTGACGTATTAACAGGCCCCGGATGCGGCATTCTGGCTTAGAAGCTGCGATCACGAAGGAATTTACCCGGCAGGCGGGGAGGCGGCCTTGCCATTCGGCGGCAAATTTGATTCGAGTGCGCCGGATCAAACAAGGCCGGACCCGGCTGGCAAAGAGTCAAAAGCGACCGCTAACCTGCGTTTTCTTTGTCTCCGCCGCCGGAAACAGATAAGAACCGCCACGGGAATCGGCCTCGGAAGGACGTAGCGCAATATGAAAACATTTAACTTGAGGAAGGGGCTGGATCTGCCGGTGACAGGCGCACCGGAACAGACCATTCACCCCGGCCCGGCCATCACTTCGGTGGCGGTGCTGGGCCCCGACTATCTGGGCCTGAAACCCCGCATGCTGGTGCAGGAAGGCGAGGAGGTCAAACGCGGCACTCCGCTGTTCTGCCACAAAGATGCCGAAGCCGCGATGATGGTGGCGCCGATGACCGGTAAGGTCGTGGCGATCAACCGCGGCGCCCGCCGGGTTCTGCAGAGCGTGGTGATCGAGATTTCGGACGCCGAGGACAAGGGCATCGATTTCTCGGGTGTTGGCAACGCCGATACCGCCGAAGGGCTGGCCGAGAAGCTTTGCGCGGCTGGTCTGTGGACCTCCTTCCGCACCCGTCCCTATTCCAAGATGCCGGTGCCGGGCTCCAAGCCGGGCGCGATCTTTGTCACCGCGATGGACAGCGAGCCGCTGGCCGCGGATGCCGCACTGATCATCAACGACGCTGCTGAGGCGTTCGAGGCCGGCCTGAAGGCGCTGACCCTGCTGACCGAGGGCACCACTTACCTGTGCCAGAAAACCGGCGACAGCATTCCGGGCGCGAACCTGGCCGGGGTTGAGGCGGCAGGTTTCTCCGGTCCGCATCCTTCGGGCCTGGCCGGCACCCACATCCACTTCCTGAACCCGGTGCGCGCCGAGGATCAGGTCTGGACGATTTCCTATCAGGATGTGATCGCCATTGGCCGTCTGCTGCAGACCGGTCATCTGGACCCTTCCGTCGTGGTTGCGCTGGCCGGTCCCGCTGCGCGGTCCCCGCGTCTGGTGCGCACCGTGATGGGCGCCTCCACCGATGAGCTGACCCGCGGCGAGATTGCCGAAGACGGCCCCGTCCGTGTGATCTCCGGTTCGATCCTGTCGGGCCGCCAGGCCGCAGGCCCGATTGCCTTCCTCGGCCGGTTTGCGCGTCAGGTTGCGCTGATCAAAGAAGACCGCGAGCAGATCCCGCTGGGCTGGATCCGTCCGATGGGCAGCAAATACGCTGTGCAGCCGGTGCTGGGCTCGGCCCTGACCAGCAAATTGTTCGGCCTGACCAGCAATCTCAACGGCGGCCGCCGCGCCATGGTGCCCACCGGCACGTTTGAGCAGCTGATGCCGCAGGACTACCTGCCGACGCAACTGCTGCGCGCACTGCTGGTGATGGACACCGACACCGCACAGGCACTGGGTGCGCTGGAGCTGGACGAAGAGGACATGGGCCTCGTCGGCTTTGCCTGCCCGGCCAAATACGAATACGGGCTGGCGCTGCGCGACTGCCTGGCCAAGATTGAAAAGGAGGGCTGAGCCGGATGGGATTGCGCAGCTTCTTTGACAGGATCGAGCCCCATTTCGAGAAGGGCGGCAAGTACGAGAAGTACTTCCCCATCTACGAGATGGTCGAGTCCTTCCTGTATACCCCGAAAACCGTCACCACCGTGGCCCCGCATGCCCGCTCTTATGTGGATATGAAGCGGATCATGACCTACGTGGTGCTGGCGACCATTCCCTGCATCCTGTGGGGCATGTGGAACACCGGCTATCAGGCGAACTCGGCGATTGCCGCGCTGGGTGCTGATGCGGCCACCGGCTGGCGGATTGCCATTCTGAACACGCTGGGTGTGTCGCTGGATGCGGCCAACCCGCTGGCGAATATTGCCCATGGTTTCCTGTATTTCCTGCCGATCTACATCGTGACGCTGGTTGCGGGCGGCATCTTTGAAGTCATCTTTGCCACCGTGCGCGGCCATGAAGTCAACGAGGGCTTCCTGGTCACCTCGATGCTTTACACCCTGATCATGCCGGCTTCGACGCCGCTGTGGCAGGTGGCGCTTGGCATTATCTTTGGCGTGGTGATCGGCAAGGAAGTTTTTGGCGGCACCGGCAAGAACTTCCTGAACCCGGCCCTCACTGGCCGTGCGTTCCTGTACTTTGCCTATCCCGCCAACATGTCGGGCGACTCTGTCTGGACTCCGGTTGACGGCTTCTCCGGCGCGACTGCGCTGGGTGTCTCCGCAGCTGAAGGCGTGCAGGCGCTGGCCGCTAAAGGCATCGAATGGTCCGATGCGTTTTATGGCACCATCCAGGGCAGCTTCGGCGAAACTTCGACCCTGGCCTGTGCCATAGGTCTGCTGTTCCTGCTGGCGACCAAGATTGCCAACTGGCGCCTGATCGTTGGCTGCCTGGGCGGCATGATTGCCTTCTCGCTGCTGCTGAACGTCATCGGCTCTGACACCAACCCGATGTTTGCGATGCCTTGGTACTGGCACTTGGTGCTGGGCGGCTATGCCTTTGGCCTGGTGTTCATGGTGACCGAGCCGGTTTCGGCGTCGCACACCAACGTTGGCCGCTACATCTATGGCGCGCTGATCGGTGTGATGGTGGTGCTGATCCGGGTGCTGAACCCGGCCTTCCCCGAAGGCATGATGCTGGCCATCCTGTTCGGCAACGTTTTTGCACCGCTGATCGACTATTTCGTCGTGCAGGCAAACATCAAACGGAGGGCGCGCCGCCATGGCTGAGACCCAAAGCAAAGGCCTGATCGGCCGCTTCCTCGCCGCGTCCCCGGACTCGGTCGGCAAGACCCTGGTGATCGCGGTCGGCGTCTGCCTGCTGGCCTCGATGATCGTGTCCACCGCCGCCGTGTCCCTGCGCCCGGTGCAGGAGATCAACAAGAAACTCGACAAGCAGCTGAACGTTTTGCAGGTGGCGGGCCTTTACCAGCCCGGCCAGGATGTGGCCGAAGCCTTCAAAGCGTTTGAGCCGCAGGTGCTGGATCTTGAGACCGGCCAGTTCACCGACCAGTTCGACGCTGCCAGCTTTGACGACCGCGCTGCCGCGCAGGACCCGGAGCTGAGCCGCGCACTGGACGTGGATCCCGCGGGCATTGGCCGCCAGTCGCGTTACAAGACCGTTTATCTGCTGCGTGACGAAGCCGGCGAATTGGACAAGGTGATCCTGCCGATCCACGGCTATGGCCTGTGGTCGACCCTCTATGGCTTCATCGCGGTTGAGGAAAACGGCAACGACATCTTTGGCCTGCAGTTCTATCAGCACGGCGAAACCCCGGGCCTGGGTGCCGAGGTGGACAACCCGCGCTGGAAGTCGCTGTGGAGCGGCAAGAAACTGCATGACGCCGAAGGCACCCTGCAGATCACCGTTGCCAAGGCACAAGGTCCGGCCGGACCTGACCACCACATCGATGCGCTGGCCGGTGCCACGCTGACGTCGGTGGGTGTCGATAACCTGGTGAAATTCTGGATGGGCGAAGAAGGCTACGCACCCTTCATCGCAGCCCTGCAAGCGGGAGAGTTCTGATGGCGCAGACCAAGAAAGAAATGCTGGTCGACCCATTGGTCGACAACAACCCGATCACGCTGCAGGTTCTGGGCATCTGCTCGGCGCTGGCGGTGACCTCTTCGCTGCAGGTGGCATTTGTGATGACCCTGGCGGTGACCTTTGTGACCGCGTTCTCGTCGATGTTCATCTCGATCCTGCGCAACCAGATCCCCTCGTCGATCCGGATTATCGTGCAGATGGTGATCATCGCCTCGCTGGTGATCCTGGTGGACCAGGTGCTGAAGGCTTATGCCTTTGAGATCTCGAAAACCCTGTCGGTATTCGTCGGCCTGATCATCACCAACTGTATCGTGATGGGCCGTGCCGAAGCGTTTGCCATGAGCAACCCGCCGGTCGCCTCTTTCATCGACGGCATCGGCAACGGTCTGGGCTATGGCCTGATCCTGATGCTGGTGGGCGTGATCCGCGAGCTGTTCGGCTCCGGCTCCCTGTTCGGCATCACCATCCTGGAAACCGTGAACAACGGCGGCTGGTATGTCCCGAACGGCATGTTGCTGCTGCCGCCCTCGGCCTTCTTTGTCATCGGCCTGCTGATCTGGGCGTTCCGCACCTGGAAGCCGAAGCAGGTGGAAGAGCGTGAATATAAAATCCAGACTGTGGGAGGCCACTGATGGAAGGGCTGATTTCACTCGCCGTTAAGGCCATCTTTGTCGAGAACCTCGCGCTCTCCTTCTTCCTGGGCATGTGTACCTTCATCGCGGTGTCCAAGAAGATCTCCACCGCGCTGGGTCTGGGGATTTCGGTGATGCTGGTGCAGGCCATTACTGTGCCGACCAACAACCTGCTGCTGACCTACCTGCTGAAGCCGGGCGCGCTGGCCTGGGCGGGCTTCCCGGATGTGGATCTGACCTTCCTTGGCCTGATCTCCTATATCGGGGTGATTGCGGCGATGGTGCAGATCCTGGAGATGATCCTCGATAAGTATTTCCCGCCGCTTTACAACGCACTGGGGGTCTTCCTGCCGCTGATCACGGTGAACTGCGCGATCCTTGGCGGTTCGCTGTTCATGGTGGAGCGCGACTATAACTTTGCGGAAGCAACAACTTACGGCCTCTCCTCCGGCTTTGGCTGGGCGCTGGCGATCACCGCAATGGCGGGCGTGCGCGAGAAGCTGAAGTATTCCGACGTGCCGGACGGCCTGCAGGGCCTGGGCATCACCTTTATCACCGCGGGTCTGATGGCGATGGCCTTCATGTCCTTCAGCGGCGTCAAACTGTAAGGAGAGCGCGGAAACATGGAAACTTTCTCGCTCGGCGTTGTCCTGTTCACGTTGATCGTGCTGGCGCTGGTGGCCATTATTCTGGCCGCCCGCTCCCGCCTGGTCTCGACCGGCAATGTCAACATCACCATCAACGGTGAAAAAACCATCTCGGTGCCTGCAGGCGGCAAGCTGCTGCAGACGCTGGCAGCCGAAAAACTGTTCGTCCCCTCCGCATGCGGCGGCGGCGGCACCTGTGCCCAGTGCCGGGTGCGTGTGCATTCCGGCGGCGGCTCGATCCTGCCGACCGAAGAAAGCCACATCACCAAGCGCGAGGCGTCCTGCGGCGACCGCCTGTCCTGTCAGGTTGCGGTCAAGCAGGACATGGAAGTCGAAGTTCCCGAGGAAGTCTTCGGCGTCAAGAAATGGCGCTGCAAGGTGCGCTCGAACGACAACGTGGCCACCTTCATCAAGGCGCTGGTTCTGGAACTGCCGGAAGGCGAAGACGTGAACTTCCGCGCCGGCGGCTACATCCAGATCGAGGCGCCCGCGCACCAGCTGGCCTACACCGATTTCGACGTGCAGGAAGAGTACCGCGAGGACTGGGACCGCTTTAACCTGTGGCAGTACAAGTCCGTTGTGGATGAGCCGGTTGAGCGTGCCTATTCGATGGCCAACTACCCGGACGAAAAGGGTATCATCATGCTGAACGTCCGCGTCGCCTCGCCGCCGCCGGGTTCCAGCGACATTCCGGCCGGCAAGATGTCGTCCTACATCTTCAACCTGAAGCCGGGTGATGAAGTCACCATCTCGGGCCCGTTCGGCGAATTCTTTGCCCGCGAGACCCAGAAGGAAATGGTCTTCATCGGCGGTGGTGCAGGCATGGCGCCGATGCGCAGCCACATCTTCGACCAGCTGAAGCGTCTGCAGAACCGCGACCGCAAGATCAGCTTCTGGTACGGCGCGCGCTCGAAGAAAGAGATGTTCTTTGTCGAAGACTTCGACCAGCTGGCCGAGGAGTTCGACAACTTCGAATGGCACGTCGCGTTGTCCGATGCGCAGCCAGAGGATGACTGGAAAGGCTACACCGGCTTTATTCACAACGTTCTGTTCGAGGAATACCTCAAGAACCACCCGGCGCCGGAAGACTGCGAGTTCTACATGTGCGGCCCGCCGATCATGAACCAGTCGGTGATCAACATGCTGCTGGATCTGGGCGTGGACCGCGAGGACATCATGCTGGATGACTTCGGCGGCTGAGCCCGGACGACAGGACAACAAAGAAGCCCGCGCTGTTTTCGCAGCGTGGGCTTTTTCTTTTTAATCCATTCAGTCCGGTTAATTTTCACGGTGAGCGGCTGCCCGGGTGGGCGCGGTACGCGCCCGCCGTGGGGCGGGCAGGCGCGTGCCCGCCGCTGGCGCGACGGGCGTTGATGATACTGGAGCGTTGCTGGCTCTAAAGGATGAGCGGGTTATTCCGCCTTCATCTCGGTGCTGATGCGGATGGTGATCGGGCCGGTGGAGAAGCCGCCGACGCCAAACGCCTGGTGGTCGATGGTGGTAGAGGCTTCAAACGCCGCCCAATCACCTTGGTAGTACTCGATCACGCCGCCCAGCGGATGCGGGCCGAAGTGGGTCATGGTGGTCTCCAGTACAACTGGATGGGTGGTGCCGTGAATGGTCAGGTCGCCGGTCACATTGGCGGTCTTGTCGCCGGTCTTCTCGATGCCGGTGCTGACAAAGGTGATTTCCGGGTAGGTTTCTACTTCCAGGAAGTCGGCGCTGGAGAGGTGGTCATCCAGCGGGCCGAAACCTGTAGCCAGGCTTTTGGCGTTGATGGTTACATTCAGTGAGGCCGCTTCCGGGTTTTCCGGATCAATGTCCAGGGTGCCGGTGGCTTCGGTGAATTCGCCGCTCTGGACTGAAACGCCGGCGTGGCTCCAGCTGAACTGGACCTCGGTATGGCCCTGGTCGGTTTTGTAGGTAGTTGCAAAGGCGGCGGGCGCTGCAAGCAGGGCTGCAGTTGCAAGCGAGGCAATCTTGATCATCATGACGGTATCCCTGTCTGATTTCAGTCTTGGTGCAAATGTGAAGTTCGGGGATCGTTGAACGTATTGAACCCGGGATAGATGCTATGGCATGTATTTCCGGGTATCCACTGGAAACTCTTCAGCACGCCTGCACACTCACTCATATGTGAACGCACATGACACCAAACAAACACGAGACCAGAATCTGGGTTCTGCTGAACCGCGCCTACCGCCAGACCCACCGGGAGATGGAGGCGGAGCTGCGCGCAGCAGGGCTGCCCAGCCTGCGCTGGTATGATGTGCTGTGGGGCATCGAGATGTCCGGCGGCGGCGGAGTGCGTGCTTTTGAACTGACGAAGAACCTGCTGTTTGAGCAATCCAACCTGTCGCGCATCCTGGCGCAGATGGCGAAACAGGGGCTGATCCGGGAAACGGTCTGCGAGCAGGACCGGCGCAGCAAGGTGCTGCACATCACGCCGGAAGGGGCGGCGCTGCGGTTGAAGATGTGGGCGATTTACGGCCCGGCCATCAAGCGCAACATGGCGGCGCTGGCCGGAACAGAGGAATTGCCGGAGTTTTTGGAGATCCTGCAGGAGACAGGCGGCGGGCCGTTTCCCTGATGGCCGGAGGCCGGGCATTGCTTCGAGCCATTTTGCACTAAGGGCGGTCGATACAGGCTGCGGTTCCGCGGAACTGCTAAAGAAAACTGGGGCACTTTGGGACACCGCCTGAAACCAGGCCCGGTGAGGTGTGCCGGGAAGTTCCGTGGCAGATTTGTATTTCTGTTCTTGGGGCCGCATGCGCCTGCAGCACGGGCAAGGCCTCTGGGGCAGCAGATCGTATGAGGGCTCCCGCGCCTGAAGTTGTCCCCTGCGGGGCCAAATTACAGCCTTGGGCGCAGCGCCGTGCTCACGCACGCCGCAGGCCCGCACATTTGCTGTGACAGGCGCGCCGCGCGTTAGCGCGGCGCCCGGCCCAACGGGAGCAGGCACATCTTTGATGTGCCTGGCGACGGGCGGGAGCTTTTCTTTATGATCAGTCCTGACATGGCTTGCGGCTCGGGGCGCGCCCAGCATGGGCCAGCCCGTTCGAGGGACTTGTGCGCAATGGCTCCACCGTTGCATTCGCTGCGCGGGGCTGCTCTGACGGCGGGCCGTGCTCAGCGCACCTGGGCATTCCTTTTGGGCGCACCCCTAACCTGCGGCCGTGCGAGGGGGGGGCAGCACTGATTGCGGCCGCAGCAGTGGCGTGATGGGCGGCCCGCAAATGGGGCAGGTCCGCCCGCCGGGCTTAGCCGACGATCATCTGCTTCATGCGCAGGGTTTCGTATTCCAGTTCCTGCAGGCGGAAGTTCACTACGTCGCCGATGGTGATCATGCCGCAGAGATGACCGTCCCTGATCACCGGCATGTGGCGGAAGCGGCCTTGGGTCATCGTCTTGAGCACATCGTGCAGGTAATCTTCCGGGGTGCAGGTTTTGACATTGGTGGTCATCAAGGCGCTGACTTCCTGCGGCAGGGTCTGGCCCGGTGTCTCCGCCATCCGGCGCACGATGTCGCGTTCCGACAGGATACCCTGCAGGTCGCCGTTCTGATCCGTTACCACCAGCGCGCCGATGTGTTTCTCTTTCAGCACCTCGACCACATGGCTGATGGTGTCATTGGGCCGTACCGCAAAGATGGCGTCCCCCTTGCCCTCCAGCAGCTTGGCCACTGTTGTCTGCGAATGCGACAGGTTTGACTCGGCGGACTGGCTGTAAGTGTGCTTGTCCTCCTTGTCGCCCCGCATCGGAGCTTGGTATGAGGTCGGTGCCATGTACGGGTCTCCTCCTATCCTGAACCAGGTGACAGGTTCATCTTAACGCGGGAATACGATCCGGGAAGGGGCGAAATGACGCGAGCGCTAACATAGGCGGGAAAACAACATGTTCGAGACCCTTTACCTGACCCCCGTCACCGGTGCGCTGACCGTGTTCCTTGTGGTGGTCTGCGGCCACTTGTACCGGCAGAACTGGAAGTCTGAAGCACCCAATGCCCGGCTCCGCTCCTGGCTGTACGGGGTGCCGGCCGCGCTTGGCCTATTGGCGCTGGCCTTTGTACCGCTGAAGTTTTGAAGGCCGGGCGGGGGCGCGCGGTTTGACTCTGCCGCGGGGCGGGGGCATAGCAGCGCGAGCTTTTCCGCCGGAGGTTGCCCTATGCCCAAACGCTTGCTGCTTGTTCTGATCCTGCCTGTGGTGCTGGCGGGCTGCTGGTTTGGCAGCGGGCCGGAGGAAGTGCGGCTGTCAGGCCAGACCATGGGCACGACCTATAATGTGATCGCCATTGGCGAGGATCTGGACGAGGCGGCGCTGGCCACGGAAGTGGAAGCAACCCTGGCAGCGGTCAATGCCAAGATGTCGAACTGGGATCCGGCTTCGGAAGTGTCCAAATTCTCGGCTGCGCGCAGCACGGCGCCGGTGCGGGTGTCACCCGAGTTTGCCCAGGTGCTGGCAGCGGCCAATGATGTGCATGAGAAATCCGGCGGCAAGTTCGACGTGACCCTTGGCCCGCTGATTGAGTTGTGGGGCTTTGGCCCGCGCCAGCCCGAGGACCCTGTGCCGGCCGATGCAGAGATTGCCCAAGCGCTGGAAGGGGTTGGCCAGGCACGGCTGCTGACGCTGGATGCGGCGGCGGGCACTTTGAAGAAATCGGCGCCGGAAACCGGCATCAACCTCTCGGCCATTGCTAAGGGCTATGGTGTGGATGCGGTGGCCAGGGCCCTGAAGGGCTTCGGGGTGGAGAACTATATGGTCGAGATCGGCGGCGATCTGGTGACCAAAGGAAACAATGCCAAGGGGGAGGCCTGGCGGATCGGTATCGAGAAACCGGATGCGGCGGCGCAGACGGTGCAGCTGATCGTGCCGGTGAGCAACTATGGATTGGCGACCTCGGGCGACTACCGGAATTACTTCGAACACGAGGGCGTGCGCTATTCCCATATCCTGGATCCGGTGGCGGGGCGGCCGGTGACGCATAGCACGACATCGGTGACGGTGATCGCGGAAAACGCGATGCTGGCGGATGCCTGGGCCACGGCGATGCTGGTGCTGGGCAGCGAAGCCGGACTGAAGCTGGCCGGGCAGCATAAACTTGCCGTGTTTTTCATCGATCGGGACGTGCAAGCCGGAGAGAATGCCTATATGACGTCGCAAAGCAGTGCCTTTGTGGCGCTGACTGGAAACTGAGCCGCCAAGCCTTTCTGCGAGGGACTGAAATGAGCACCTTTCTCCTGGCCTTCTTTGTGCTGCTGATCGTGATCCTGGGCATGTCGCTGGGTGTCATTCTGATGGGTAAGAAGATCAAAGGCAGCTGCGGCGGTCTGAATGCGATCTCTGGCGCCGACAAATGCGTGGTCTGTTCCAAGGACATCGACCCGGACAGCCCGCTGCGCGACAAGCTGCAGTGCAAGCGCGCGCGGCAAATGGTCGAGCGGATGCAGGAAGAGCAAAAGGCCTGAGACCCGTCGCGGGCTGAAATCCAGCGTGGATTTCAGCCAGGAAGCCTCATTTTCCTTTATTCAGCTATGGATGAACTTTGAAGCGCTGCTGCGGCTGCGCTCGCAGGGTTTTGGCCGGGTGCCCAGCCCTTGCCGAGCGAGATTTGCAGGCTGGCCCAGGCCAGCGCCAGATCACGGCGGGCGGCGATCAGGTTGAGCTCGTTTTCGCGCAGCGCCTCTTCGGTGTTCAGCAAGTCGAACAAGGTGATTTCATTGGCCTTGAATGTCTCGCGGGCGAGATCGGCCACCTTGGTGCCCAGGTTGACCGCACGCGCCTGAGCGGCGGTGCGCTGGCGCGCGGCCCGGAGGGCGCTTTGCTGCGACTGCACTTCTTCCACTGCGCTGCGGACAGAGGCACGGTAGTCGTATTCGGTAGCCTTAGCTTGGGCGATCGCGTTCTTGTGCGCAGCACGCAGGACTTTGCGGTTGAACAGCGGCAGGGTCAGCTCGGGCCCGATCCGGTAGAGATCATTCACACCGCGTGTGGCCTGTACCGAGCCGGTGATTTCCAGCGTCGGGTAAAGTTCGGCTTCGGTGACGCCGATTGTAGCGGTGGCGCTGCGCAGCTGGGCTTCAGCCAGCAGCACATCCGGCCGGTTGCGCAGAAGGGTGGCGGGCACGCCCAGCTCGGGCTGCGTGGCCGGATAGGGCTGGCTGTAGCTGCCCTGCATCATTGCAAAGACTTCGGAGGCGTCGCGGTCCAGCAGTGTGGCCAGGGCAAAGACTGAAGACTCGTAATTCGCGATGAAGCTGGGCAGGTCGGCTTTGGCGCTGGCGACCTGCAGCTTGGTGCGCTCCACATCAAGCGCCAGGACGGCCCGGGCTTCTTTCAGCTCTTCGACGGTGCCCAGGATCTGCTGGCGCAGCTGGATGGTCTTGCGGGTCACAGCCGCGCCGCGCTGGAAGAAGCGGGCCTGAATATAAGTGCGGGTAACCGCGTCGATGATCGCCAGCCGGGTGGTGGCGGTCTGGTAGAATTGCGCGTCGCGGTTTGCCACGGCTCGTTCCGAGCGGCGCTGGAAATCACCGAACAGATCGAACACATAAGTGGCGCCGATCGCGGCAGTGTCGGTGTTGCGTGAACCGTTTTCCGACTCGCGGCGTTCGAAAATCGAGCTGCCTTCCAAATCGCCGCTGACCTGTTCGGCGCGGCCCGAACCGCGGCGCAGGGCCTCGGCGGCGACCAGGCGCTCGCGAGCGGCCTTGATGCCCAGGTTTTGCGCCAGCCCGGCCTCGACCAGCCGGTTCAGGGTGGCATCGTTCAGCCCTTGCCACCAGGTCTCGGTTGCGCCCTGAACCGTGGCATAGGTGCGGGACTGGTAATAGGCGGCGGGCACCGCAAAGTCCGGGCGCTGGTAATCCAGGCCGACGACGGTGCAGCTGCACAGGATAGTTCCGGCCAGCAGCGCGGAACGGGCTGTCCATTTGGATCTGCTCATGACTTGCCTCTAGGCGCCCGGTCTTGATGCGGGCTTTTGAGGAAGCATAGCCAGCGGCGGGAAGGGCGGCGAACAACTTCCTGCTGTAAACAGAGTCTTTACAGGCCAGTGATGCGCAGAGCCCACAGCCCGGAGGTTTCGAAAAGTCCTGTTTATTTGCCGGTTTTGACCTGCCCGGTCCCGGATAATGCGCGCCATGCTGCCAGGCCAGAACGGCAGGCTGCGGCGGGGAACAGGCGTCTCCGGCCCGGCTGAGCCAGAGCTTGACGGACGCCGGGGGCCCGGTCACTGTTTCCCAAACGGCTGCAGGGGAGCGCAGCCGCAAATCCCGGCCGGGCACGGCCTATGCAAACAGCTGAAACGCAATCACGGCATAAAGTGAGAACAACCTGATGGATCTGCAGAAATTCTATATTGGCGGCGCCTGGGTGACGCCGCATTCGACGCGCGAATTCCCGGTGCTGAACCCGGCCACGGAAGAGCAGACCGGCACCATCATCCTCGGCGATGAGGTGGACGTGAACAACGCTGTGGCGGCAGCCAAGGCGGCGTTCGACAGCTTCTCACGCACCTCGCGTGAGGAACGGATTGCGCTGCTGGAGAAGCTGCTGGAAATCAGCAACACGCGCCGCGAAGAAATGGCGCAGGCGCTGAGCGCGGAAATGGGCGCGCCGATTTCCATGGCGCGCGATGCGCAAGCTGATTCGGGAATCGGGCATCTGGAGGGCATCCTGGAGGCGCTGAAGTCGCAGGAATTGCGCGAGTCGCTCTCCAACGGGGACATTCTGGTGCGCGAGCCGATTGGGGTCTGCGGTCTGATCACGCCGTGGAACTGGCCGGTGAACCAAATTGCGCTGAAGGTGCTGCCGGCGCTGGCCACCGGCTCAACCTGTGTTCTGAAACCCTCGGAGCATACGCCGATGTCGGCAGCCGTTTATGCTCAGATGATCCATGATGCGGGCTACCCGGCTGGTGTGTTCAACCTGATCCATGGCGATGGACCGACCGTCGGGGCAGGCCTGTCGCGGCATCCGGATGTCGACATGATGTCCTTTACCGGCTCGACCCGGGCGGGGATCGCGGTTTCCAAGGACTCGGCCGACACCGTGAAGCGGGTAACGCTGGAGCTGGGGGGCAAGTCTCCGAACCTTGTGTTTGCCGACGCCGACTTGCAAGAGAAGGTCACCAACTCGGTGCTCGAGTGCATGTACAACACCGGCCAGAGCTGCGATGCGCCGACCCGGATGCTGGTGGAGCGCAGCTGCTACGATCAAGTGCTGGAAATCGCCAAGGCCGCGGCCGAAGGCCAGGCGGTGGGTGACCCGTCCCAGGAAGGCGATCACATCGGCCCGATGTTTGACCGTATCCAGTTCGACCGGGTGCAGACCATGATCCAGAAGGGGATCGACGAGGGCGCCACGGTTCTGGCCGGTGGTCTAGGCCGGCCCGAGGGATTGGACAAAGGCTGGTATGTGCGTCCGACCGTCTTTGCCGATGTGACCAACGACATGGCGATTGCCCAGCAGGAGATCTTTGGCCCGGTGCTGGTGATCATCCCGTTTGAGGACGAGGAAGACGCCATCCGCATTGCCAACGATACGCCCTATGGCCTGGCGGCCTATCTGCAGACCGGCGATCCGGAGCGGGCCGAGCGGGTTGCCGCCCGGCTGCGCGCTGGCGCCGTGCATATCAACGGCGGCGGCTTCAACTATGGCTCGCCCTTTGGCGGCTACAAGCAGTCCGGCAACGGGCGCGAAGGCGGCATGCTGGGGCTGGAGGACTACCAGGAAGTCAAAACCCTGCATTTCGGGTAAGAAAACAAAGGCTTCCGGCTGGGTTTACTGCCCGGCCGGAAGGCCGCGCGGAGTCGCAGGGCACCGTATTGATGCCGTTATCAGGCAAGATTCATGTCGCTATCCGCAAAGCTGCCCGCGCAGTGGCGCCGCAGGATACGGCCATGAAACACACATTCATTCCCAAACGTCTGGACCGCCGCGCCACGGGTTGCGACCTGGTCGCTGTCTGAATCCGCCGCCCTTTGAGGGGCTTTCCGGCGGACACTCAACGACAGACTTTGGAATGATAGATGACAGCATCAACTGCGCTGCGCCTTGCCATTGATATTGGCGGCACCTTTACCGACACCGTGCTGGTGGCGGGTGAAGACACTATTCTGGCTTCGACCAAGACCCT
Source organism: Leisingera sp. ANG-M1 (assembly GCF_000813745.1). Lineage (GTDB taxonomy): Bacteria > Pseudomonadota > Alphaproteobacteria > Rhodobacterales > Rhodobacteraceae > Leisingera. Next base: position 60,253 of record NZ_JWLC01000002.1, read on the forward strand.
GACAACCCATCAAAACCCGGCAGACGGCGCGATGGAAGGCGCGGCAAGGGTTATGGCGCAATCCGGGCGGTCCCTGGGCGAGGTGACTGGCTTTATCCACGGCACCACCCTGGCCACCAATGCGCTGATCGAGCGGCGCGGGGCCACGGTTGCGACAGTCACCACCGAAGGGTTCCGTGATATTCTCGAGATCGCTTATGAGCGGCGCTATTCGCAGTATGACATCAACCTGGAAAAGCCGGACCTTCTGGTGCCGCGCGAGCGCTCGCTGACCATCCGCGAGCGGATGTCGGCCGAGGGCGAAGTGCTGATCGGCATGGAAGACAGCGCGGTTGAGGCGCTGATTGAGGAGCTGGACGCCTGCGGCGCCGAGGCGGTGGCAATCTGCCTGATGCACTCCTACGCCAACCCCGATCATGAGCGCTGGCTGCGCGATACCCTGGCCGAGCGGCGGCCCGGCCTGACGGTCTCGATTTCATCCGAGGTCAGCCCCGAGGCGCGGGAATTCGACCGGCTCTGCACCACCGTGGCCAATGCCTATATCCAGCCGCTGATGGAGACCTATCTGGCGCGTTTTGCCGAACGTTTCGCAGCGGAAGGCGTGACCTGCCCGATCCTGATGATGACTGCGGGCGGCGGCATGTGCACCATTCAGACCGCGGCGCGTTTCCCGATCCGGCTGGTGGAATCCGGCCCCGCAGGCGGCGCCATCCTAGCCGCCCGCATTGCGGCCCGCGCAGGCCTGGATGAGGTGCTGTCCTTTGACGTTGGCGGCACCACAGCCAAACTGTGCTTGATCGACAACGCCCGCCCGCAGACTTCGCGCCAGTTCGAAATCGCCCGCGCGGCGCGTTTCATTAAAGGCTCCGGTATGCCGGTGCGCATACCCGTCATTGAGATGATCGAAATCGGCGCCGGCGGTGGCTCCATCGCCGGAGTGGACCGGCTGGGGCGGCTGACCGTAGGGCCGAAATCGGCCGGTTCCGAGCCTGGCCCGGTGGCGTTCGGCCGCGGCGGTACCGAGCCGACGGTGACCGACAGCGACATCACCCTAGGCTACATCGTGCCGGACACGTTTGCCGAGGGGCACATCAAGATCGACCCGGATGCCTCCAAAGAGGCGCTGTCCCGGGTGATCGGGTCCCGGCTGAAGCTGGACGGGGTTGGTTCCGCGGATGGTGTCAGCCGCATTGTCGACGAGAGCATGGCCAGCGCCGGGCGCATGCACGCGGTGGAATCCGGTAAGGATCTGGGCCCGCGCACCATGATTGCCTTCGGCGGCAACGGCCCGCTGCATGCCAGCCGGGTGGCGCGCTCCGCTGGGGTTTCGCGCATCGTGATCCCGCCGAATCCGGGGGTCGGCTCGGCTGTCGGTTTCCTGTTTGCACCGGTCTCGTTTGAGATCGTGCGTTCCCGCTATTCCATGTTGGAAACCATGGACATGGCAGGCATCAACGGCTTGTTCGCCCAGATGATCGATGAGGCGAAATCGGTGGTCACGCAGGGTGCGGGCGATGCCGAAACGCAAACCCAGCGCACCGCATTCATGCGCTACAACGGGCAGGGGCATGAGATTGAGATCACCCTGCCGGACCGCGATCTGACGGCAGAGGATCTGGGCCCCCTGACCGCGGCCTTTGAAACCGAATATGCCAAGCAGTTCTCGCGTCCGGTGCCGGGCATGAAGATCGAGATCCTGAACTGGGCCGTCCGGGTGGCCACCCCGGACGTTGCCGTCACGGCGGTGCCGGAGACGCCTGAGCTGAAGAACATCTGGGCCGAATCCTTCCGCCCGATCACCTGCGATGTGGACGGCACAACGAAGCAGGCGGCGTTTGTGCCGCGCGACAGCCTGAAACACGGCGACCGTGTCTGCGGCCCGGCTCTGATCACCGAACCGCAAACCACCACGCTGGTGTCGGCGGATTTCTCTGCCCATGTGGATGCAATTGGTAACCTCGTCCTGATCCAGGATCAGAAAGACGACCAGAAAGGAGGCGCATAATGGCTGCCGATCTTTCCCCCGCTCGCCTTCAAGTCATGTGGAACCGCCTGCTGGCGGTGGTCGAGGAACAGGGCCAGACCCTGATCCGTGCGGCGTTCTCACCCATCGTGCGCGAGTGCGGCGATATTTCCGCTGGTATCTTTGATGTTCAGGGCCGGATGCTGGCCCAGGCGGTGACCGGCACCCCAGGCCATATCAACACCATGGCTGAAGCCGTGATGCACCTGCGTGAGCGCTTCCCGGTGCAGAACATGAAGCCCGGCGACATTTACATGACCAACGACCCCTGGCTGGCCTCGGGGCATCTGAACGACTTCCTTTTGATGATGCCCGCGTTCAAAGACGGCAAGGTGGTCGGCTTCACCTCCTGCACCTCGCACCTGGTGGATCTGGGCGGCCTTGGCATGGGGCCGGAAGGTTCCGACATCTATGACGAGGGCCTGCTGATCCCGCCCTGCAAGCTGGTCGAAGAAGGCGAGCCCAACGCGCTGCTGATGGACATCATCCGTGCCAACAGCCGGGAGCCGATTGCCAATGAGGGCGACATCTATGCGCTGATTGCCTGCTGCGAGGCCGGGGTGACGCGGCTGGTCGACATGATGGAGGAGTTCCGCATCGACGATCTGGATGCGCTGGGGTCCTACATCATCGACACCTCCCGCCGCGGCACGCTGGAGGCGATCGCCGAGGTGCCCGAGGGAGTTTACAAGAACGTCCTCAAGATGGACGGCTATGAGAATGAGCTGGAGCTGCACGCCACGCTGACTGTCTCCAAGGACGGCATGCATGTGGATTTCACCGGAACTTCGGGCTGTTCCAAGAAAGGCATCAACGTGCCTTTGAACTATGCTACCGCTTACACGGTGTTTGCGCTGCGCTGCATCGTGGGGCCGGATATTCCCAACAATGCCGGCTCGCTGGAGCTGTTCACGGTTGATGGCCCCAAGGGCTGTATCCTGAATGCACAGCGCCCGGTGCCGGTGGCAATGCGCCACACGCTGGGGCAGGTGACGCCGGATCTTGTGCTGGGCTGCCTGCATCAGGCGCTGCCGGACCAGGTGCCGGCTGAAGGCGCGTCCTGCATGTTCGACCTGCCAATGCGCCACGCGCCCGAAGTCGCCCGCGACGGCGGCCGCGAGTTCGCCATCGAGCCGGTCCACAACGGCGGCACCGGCGCGCGGCCCCATGCGGACGGTCTGTCGGCGACGGCTTATCCGTCCGGCGTTTATGGCTCACAGGTGGAGATCACCGAGGCAGTGGCCCCGGTCGTTATGTGGCGGCGCGAGCTGCGGCCTGACTCGGGCGGTGCCGGCAAGTACCGCGGTGGCCTTGGCCAGCGGATCGAGATGACGGCCTCCAACGATGCGCCTTTCATCGTGTTCCTGTCGGTGGAGCGGCTGAAGTTCCCGGCGTTGGGCCGCATGGGCGGGCAGCCCGGCGCCCCGGGCCGCATCCGCTTCCGCGACGGCGAGCAGGATATCCCCGGCAAGGGCGAGCTGCGGGTGGAGGCAGGCGACTACCTGATCTTCGAAACCCCCGGCGGCGGCGGTTTTGGCGACCCGTACGAACGCGACCCCGAGGCGCTGGCGCTGGACATGAAACGCGGCCTTGTTACACAAGACGGCGCAAGCGCCTATGGAGGTGGCAAATGATCCGCGCGGTTCCCCATGTTGCCGCCATGGCGTCTTATGCACTGGCGGATCTTGGCGGCGAGGGGACCATTTCTCTCGCCCAGAACGAAAGCGCCTTTGCCGCCAGCCCTGCCGCGATTGCGGCGGGCAAGGCGGTGCTGGAACAGATGCCGCTCTATCCGGACCCGGAATGGCCTGACCTGCGCGCCGCAGTGGACGAAGTGCACGGTCTGGACCCGGCCAAAATCCTGTGTGGCGCCGGTTCCATGGAGCTGATCGGCTGCCTGATCCGCGCCTTTGCCGGCCCGGGCGACCGGGTGCTGGGGACGGACTATGGCTATGCCTTTGTGTCTTCGGCCTCGGCTCAGGTGCAAGCGGATTACGTCAAGGCGCGGGAGCGGGAACTGACGGTGTCCGTGGACGACATCCTCGCTGCCACGACGCCGGAGACGCGGATTGTCTTTGTCTGCAACCCGGGCAATCCCACCGGCACGCTGATCCCCAACGGTGAGATCCTGCGCCTGCGCGAAGGGCTGCCTGCGGATGTGCTGCTGGTCGTCGACCAGGCCTATGCCGAATTTGCCGATGCATCGAATGATCCGGCGGATGTCTTCGCGCTTGTTGACCGCGGCGACACGGTGGTCATGCGAACGCTCTCCAAGGCCTATAGCCTCGCAGGTGCCCGCGCCGGCTGGGGCTATTTCCCGCCGGAGATTGCGGGCGAGGTACGTAAGCTGCTGAACCCCAACAACATCTCCATCCCCTCGCAGGCCATGGCCGCAGCGGCGATGCGCGATCAGGCGCATTTGCTGGATGTGGTGGCCAAAACCGCCGCCATCCGCGACGGTTTTGCCGAAGGCTGCCGCGCGCTGGGGCTCACGGTGCCGCAAAGCCATACCAATTTTGTGCTGATGCGCTTTGCCTCACCTGAACAGGCGCAAGCGGCAGACGCTGCGCTGCGGGCAGAAAAGCTGCTGATGCGCGGCATGGGAGGTTACGGCCTCAATGACTGCCTGCGCGCCACCATCTGCAGCCAGGAGATCATGGACCGCGCCCTGGCGGTGCTGAAAGGAGTGCTCAAATGACTCACGAAACCCGCACCCGTGCCAAAATCGGCGTGCTGGTGCCCTTCACCAACACCAACCTGGAACCGGATATGATGCTGATGCGCTGTCCGGACACCACGGTGCATTTCCAGCGCATGGGCGGCTATGACGTGGATGAGATCCCAGGCTCCGACCAGATGGCGGGGCTGGGCGCCTCCGACATCAGCCAGGATCTCAGGATGATCTCAGGCGTGCGCCCCGACGTGGTGCTCTATGGCTGCACCTCGGCGACGCTCACCCACGGGCCGGGCTTTGATGAACAGCTGGCCAAGGATATCAAAGCGGGCTCCGGAGCGCTGTCCTTTACCGCCGCGGGCGCGCTGGTTGAGGCGATCAAGGCTCTGGGTGCAACCAAGGTGGGGTTCTCCTCGCCCTATCTGGGTGAGGTCAATGAGCAGGCGATGGATTTCCTGGCGCAGAACCAGATAGCCACGGTGAAATGCGCCGATGTGGGCCGAGAGCTGGGCAACTACGGACAGGGCGAGCTGACCCCGGATGAGGTCTTTGATCTGGCCTGCCAGGCGGATCACCCGGAAGCCCAGGCCATCGTGCTCAGCTGCACCGACATGCGCTCGGTCGAGGCTGTCGACCGGATCGAGGCGGCGCTTGGCAAGCCGGTGGTCACTTCCAACCAGGCAATGATGTTTGCAGTGATGCGGGCGCTTGGGCTGCCGCGCCAGGGCAACGTGCCGGGCCGCCTGTTCGATCTGCTTTAGCGGATTGCGGCTTTAAGGTTCGCCAATGTGAAACCCGGCCCCTTCTCAGGCGCCGGGTTTTGCTTCTTTCTGGTCTAAAATACCCGGGGGAGCGCGAGGGGCCGGCCCCTCGCTGCCGCCCTCTCAAGGCTCGTCAGAGCCGATTTCTTCCTTGCGCTTGGCCACATAGGCCGCGAGCTCTTCCTTGATTGCAGGATCCATCGCGGGTTCCTCGTAGTCCTGCAGCGCCTGCTGCCAAAGACCGGTGGCGCGCTGCAGCGCGTCCTTGGCGCCGGCTGCTTCCCAGTTCTCGTAGTTCTGCCAGTCAGACAGCATCGGCTTGTAAAACGCGGTCTCATAGCGCGCCATCGTGTGCTCGGCGCCAAAGAAATGGCCGCCGGTGGGCACCGACTGGATCGCGTCAAAGCCCAGCTCGTCCTCGTCGAACTTCATCGGTTTGAGGAATTCCATCATGTTCTGGATGATCTCCACATCCATGATGAATTTCTCATACGATGCAGTAAGCCCGCCCTCCAGCCAGCCGGCTGCGTGATAGACGATATTGGCGCCGCCCAGCACCGCGCCCCAGCTGCCCATCATGGTCTCGTAAGCCGCCTGCAGATCCACCGCGTTGGAGGCATTGGCGTTGGAGGTGCGGTAAGGGATGCCGTATCGACGCGCCAGCTGGCCGCCGACGATATTGGCCTTGGCGTTTTCCGGGGTGCCAAAGGCCGGCGCGCCGGAGCGCATGTCGACGTTCGACGTAAACGAGCCGTACATCACCGGCGTGCCCGGGTTGACCAGCTGGGTCAGCACCACGCCGAACAGCGCCTCGGCGTTCTGCTGCGCCAGCGCGGCGGGCAGGGTGACCGGAGTCATCGCACCCATCAAGGTAAACGGCGTGACCGAGACAGGCTGGCCGTGCTCGGCCATGGCGATCAGCCCGTCGCCCATGGTGTCGTCGAATAGCCGCGGCGAGTTCACTGAAATGATGGTGATCACGCCGGGATCACCGTTCATCTCCTCTGGTTTCTGTCCGCGGGTGATTGCCATCATGTTGATGCCGTCCACCGCGCGGCCGCGGCCGATGGCGGTGCAGTGGAAGGACAGGTCCGAGTAGGTCAGATTGGCCAGGTAAGTGTCCAGATGGCGGTTGTTGGCGGGCAGCTCCAGCGGTGCGGTAACCTGGTTGCCGATAATGTGGATAGCGTTGAAGTGATGCGCCAGCTTGATGAAGTTCTGATAGTCGGTGAGGTTGCCCTGGCGGCGGCCGTTGATGCAGTCGTGCACGTTCGGCGGGCCAGCAACCAGCCCGAAGTTCACGTTGTTGCCGCCCATGGTGATCTGCTTGGCCCGGTTGCGCGCGGTCAGGGTAAAGGTGCGCGGCACCGTCTTCAGCGCCTCCATGACAATGCTTTCATCCATGCGGATGGTCTTGGTGTCCCGGTCGACGATGGCGCCTGCGTCCTCGAAGATGTCCATGACATTGTCGCCCATCACCCGGATGCCGGCCTCCGACAGGATCCGCATCGAGGTGGCGTGCAACTGGTCCATCTGGTCGGGGTTCAGCAGCTCATACGCCGGGTAGGTGTTTTTCACCTGGGTCCAAGGCAGCTGTTCGATGCTGCCGCCGGAACGGGTGGATTTTCCGCGGCGTCCGCCGCTGCGCCGTTCACGTGCCATGACTTCAGTATCCCCTTTCAGGATTGACGATATTGCTCAGCGCTTCGCCTTTGCGGTAGCGCATCAGGTTTTCGGAGAACATCTCCACCGATTTCAAATCCCAGCCTTGGTAGACAGAGGAGCAATGCGGGGTGATGATGACGTTTTCATAGGCCCAGAGCGGGTGTTCTGCGGGCAGCGGCTCGACGGTGAAGACATCCAGCGCCGCGCCGCGGATGCGATTTGCGTCGAGTGCCGCTAGAAGGGCCGCCTCGTCGATCACCCCGCCGCGGGAGACGTCGATGATAACCGCTGTGTCTTTCATCGCGGCGAAGGCGTCCGGACCCACGATGCCGCGGGTGCTGTCCAGGAGCGGCACGCAGGTGACGATGAAATCGGCGCGGCCCCAGAGGGAGGGCAGGGCGTCCATGCCATGCACTTCATCGATATTGGGTGTGTCCTTGGGCCGGGCGCGGACGCCAATGGTGTTGAGCCCCAGAGCCTTGGACCGCGCCGCCACCGCCTCGCCGGTCTTGCCGAGGCCGATGATCAGCACTGTTTTGCCGTCGATGGGTTCGACCTGTGCCGACAGCCACTCGCGCCGGGCTTGCGCCGCGCGGAAGGCAGGCAGGCCGAGGCTGAAGTGGAACATCGCCCCCAGCGCATATTGCGCCATCATGTCGGCGGCGACGCCGGCTGAATTGGTGACGGTGAGTGCCGCCGGGTCCCAGGGGTTCATGTGGTCGGTGCCGGAGCCGCCGACCGAGACCCATTTGACGCTTGAAGCGTCCAGCAAAGCCTGGCGCGGAAAAGTCGGGGTTCCGTTGAAGCGCACGGAATAGACTACCTCGGCCCCGGTTTCCGCGACCATGGCGGGCAGGCCCTCGTAGGTGTCGCAGGTGTGGATCAGCAGGTCCGGGTGGCCCTTGGCCAGCACCTCGCGCGCCGGGGCGGGATTGTCGGTGTGCAGGATGACAACAGGGGATTTCATTATGCGGTCTCCCTTTCAAACTCGCCCGCTGCGGTGGCCACGGCATTGGCAAAGAAGGCGGTGGCGGCGATGTCGAACAGCACTGAAAAGCCGGGGCCGCCGCGGTCGTCGCGCCAGGTGATCGCCTCGACATAGCCGACACGGGTCTGGGCGATCTCGCCCTGAGCGAACGCGCCGTTGGCGAGGTTCACCGGGCAGATCTTGGCCATCAAGTCAAAGAGATGCGGACCCGACAGGTGCATCATCGCCCAGGTTTCCTCCCGCCAGGAATAATAGCCCTTTGGTGCTGCGGCTGCATCCCAGCGGGTGCGCAGGTCCTCCGGGTGGTTCAGCACCACCGCTTCCTCGCGGCCCAGACGCAGCAGGCCGTTTGCAATACGGTTCACTTCCGGCACCTCATAGCCTTGCGCCTGCAGGAAGCTGACGGTGCCGCGGCCTTTGAGGCCGAAGCGCGGCGTGCGGCTGTCGTCGCGCAAGGAGACGGGGCCGGTGATCAGCGGCGTGCCTTCGGCGGCGCCTTGCGGGTCCAGCGGGTAGAGGCGCATGGTCAAAGCTCCTGCCGTTTGTTGTCCGGGTCAAAGAAGGCATGGCCGCGCACCGGCGCGGTGACGCGGGCGCCATTGCGGCATTTCACCGTGACGGGGGTGCCTTCGGCCGCGTCGTCTCCATGCACATAGGCCAGGGCGATATGGGTGTTCAGCGTCGGCGACCACAGGACCGATGTGACGTGGCCGACGGGAATGTCGTCCTTCAGCACCAGGCAGCTTTCGCCCGGCACGTCGGGGCCGTCGAAGGTGAGGCCGACCAGCTTGCGAGGCAGCCCCTTGTTGCGGCGCATCTCGATGGCGCGTTTGCCGACAAAGAACGGCTTGGTCTTGGAGACCGCCCAGCCAAAGCCCAGCTCATCCGGGGAGGTCAGCGCGTCGGTGTCCTGGCCAATCAGGATATGCCCTTTTTCAAGGCGCAGAATGCGGCTGGCCTCCAGCCCGTAGGGGCGCAAACCGTGAGTTACGCCTGCCTGCATCACCGCATCCCACAGGGTTTTGGCGTAGGTCGAGGGGCAATGCAGCTCATAGCTTAGCTCGCCGGTGAAACCGATCCGCATGGCGCGGACCGGGACGCCGGCCACCGTGCCCTCGCGGCCGTCGAGATAGGCAAAGCCGTCGCGCGAAAAGTCGATATCGCTTTCCAGCGCCTCCACTATGGCGCGGGCTTTGGGGCCGGTGATGTTGAAGCCGGAGAAAGCGGCGGTCACGTTCAGCACATCCACATCCAGCCGCCACTGGGCGTTCCAGAACAGCATATCGGAGTAGACCCGCGCCACAGCACCCGTGGTGGCGGTGACATAGTAGAGATCCTCGGCCAGGCGGTAGGCGACGCCATCGTCGATCACTGTGCCCATCTCGTTGGTCATCAGGCAATAGCGGCAGCGGCCCACTGGCTGTTTCTTGTAGGCCATGGTGTAGATGCGGTTAAGGAATTCGCCCGCATCCGGGCCGCGGACCTCAAGCCCGCCGAGGGTGGAGACGTCCAGCACGCCGACGCCATTGCGGACGGCATGAACCTCTTCCTCGATCAGCCGTTTGGCGTCTGTCTTGGGGCCGTAGAAATAGGGCCGCCGCCAGGCACCCACGGGGCGCATGTCGGCGCCGAGGCGAATGTGCTCCTGATGCAGGGCAGAGCGGCGCTCGGCCGGGTGGTGGTGGCCCGAGAGCACGCCCAGGGTTTCAGGGGCAAAGGGCGGGCGGGCGGTGGTGACTCCGACCTCGGCCACCTTGCGGCTGGTGGCCTTGGCGACGGTGCGGGCGGTGGCGAGCGCCGAGTGGCGGCCTTGCGAGGGGCCCATGCCGACGGTGGAGAAGCGCTTGACCAGCTCCAGCTCACTGTAGCCTTCCTTGACCGCGTTCTGCAGATCCTTGACCTGCAGATCCTCGTCACGGTCGATGAAATCCTTGCCCTTGGGGTTGGCGTTGACCGGGAGTTCGAAGTTGGCAAGCGAGGCTTCGCTGTCCGGAACCGGCGCGATGTCGCGGGTGTCCTTGCCGAGGCGGGCGAGCGCTGTTTGGGCTGCGGATTGGGCGCTGGCTGCGACTGCCTCGGCGCCGAAAAGGCCAGCCACACCGCCCGCTGCACCAATCGGCGCATCCGGCAGGGTCAGCGAGAACTGCGCGGTGTCCTCGTCATAGCCGAGCTTGGCGCCGGCATGGCAGGGGAGCTGCCACATCGGGGCGTAGCCCACGGAGACCACGGCGAGGTCGCAAGGCACCCATTCGCCCGCGATTTTCACCTCGGAGACATGGGATTTGCCGCGGGCTTCCTCAAACTGGCCTTGCACAATGCGCACGCCTTTGGCGCGGAGGTCGTCGGCCAGCCCCCCGCCGCTGCCGCCGGGGCGCGGGTCGGCGAGGAGGGCGATTTCGACGCCGGCCTCCAAAAGGTCCAGTGCCACGCGGTAGCCGTCGGGATTGGCGGCCATCATTGCGGCGCGGCTGCCGGGCTTGACGGCGTAGTGCCGCATCAGCCGCTGCGCGGCAGAGCCGAGCATCACGCCGGGCAGGTCGTTGTTGCGGAAGATCGCAGGCTGCTCGATGCAGCCGGTGGCGAGGATCACTTCCTGTGCGCGGGTCTTGAACAGTTTGCGGCCCTGGATCAGCGGCAGCCAGTTGTCCTCGAACCAGCCGTTGACGGTGGTGCCGGTCATCAGGCGGAGGTTGGGGAGCTTGCGGGCCTGGTAGAGCAGATCGTGCAGCATGGCATCGCTGCCGCGGCGGTAGGTGAGGGCGCCGCCCAGTTCCGGCTCCATCTCGGCGAGGATCACGTCAGCGCCGCCCTGTGCAGCCTCAATAGCCGCCGCCAGCCCGGCATGGCCGCCGCCGACCACCAGCACGTCGCAGTAGAGGTTGGCTTTCTCGTAATCCTGATGCGGCGCCTTCAGGTCGATGACGCCGAGGCCTGCCTTCTTGCGGATCAGCGGCTCCCACAGCTTCAGCCAGCTGGAGCGCGCCGGGCCCATGAAGGTGCGATAGTAGAAGCCGACCGGCATGAAGCGGCCGAGTTTGTCCATGAAGGCGTCGCGGTCGTTCTCCAGCGAGCCGTTCACGTTCTGGGCGGTGACCTTCAGGCCCTCGGTCACCGGGGTGAGATCGGCCTGGGCGTTGGGATCAGAGGGCAGCTGCACCAGCGTGTCGGCCTCGGCACCCGCCATCGACATCAACCCGCGCGGGCGGTGGTACTTGAACGAGCGCGACAGCATCCACTGGCCGCCTGCGGCCAGGGCGGAGGCAATGACGTCGCCTTCGAAACCTTCGAAAGGCTTGTTCTCAAAGGAGAACCGGACAGGTTTGGCGCGGTTGATCCGGGAGCCGTAGGGTGCGGGGAGGCGGGTCATTGGGCGGCCTCCAGCTCAGACGGGTCAAAGGTGCGGATCACCTCGTTTGTGGTGGCGTTGCGCTCGGCTAGAAAGAAGTAGTTCGACGGCACATGGCGCCACCATTCGACGATCACGCCGCGCGTGTTGTCGGCGCGGAACAGGTGGCGGGCCCAGTCCTGGTCGGAGGTGGTCTCCGGGTCGGGGTTGGCTTTGAGCGGCCCGAAGCTTTGGAATTCGTTGATGTTGCGGGGCCCGTTCATCGGGCAGGTCAGGATCTTCATATCAGTGACTCGCAGCCGTGGCGCCCATTTCGTTGAGCAGGTCGAAGGTGGCAAAGCGTTCCATGGTGAAGGGCTCCAGCATGGGCGCGACCTTCTGATTGGCGATGGTCTGGGCCATGTATTTGCCGGCCACCGGGGTTGCCTTGAACCCCCAGGTGCCCCAGCCGCAGTCGAGCCAGAGGTTTTTCAGAGGGCTCGCGCCCATGATCGGCGAATAGTCCGGTGTCATGTCGGTGATGCCTGCCCATTGGCGCAGCAGCCGCACTCCGTGCAGGAAAGGGAACAGGTGGGTGGCGCCCTCGGCCAAATGCTCCTTCATGTCGAGCGTCGAGCGGGTGGAGTAAAGCTGATAGGGGTCCGAGCCGCCGCCGATCACGATCTCGCCGCGCGACGATTGCACCAGGTAAGTGTGCAAGGAGACGGAGCTCACCAGCGTGTGAAGCCACGGCTTCAGCGGCTGTGTGACCATCGCCTGCAGCGGGAAACAGCGGATCGGCAGTTCGACACCGGCCTTCAGCGCCATGTCGTAGTTCATGCCGCCCACAGCGATCATCACCTGGCCGGCGCTGATGGTGCCGCGGTTGGTGCGGACCTTTGTGATGTTTCCGGCTTCGATATCAAAGCCCTCGACCTCGGTGCGCTGGTGGATCTCAACACCCCGGCGTGAGGCCTGCGCGGCATAGCCCCAGGCCACCGCGTCATGGCGGGCGGTGCCGCCGTCGGAATGCCAGAGGCCGCCGATGATCTCCAGCGGGCCGCCTTCGTCCATGTTGAGATGCGGCGACAGCTCTTTGACCGTCTGGGCGTCAACCACCTCGATGTTGGTGCCCGCGTGTTTGCCCATCTCGGCACGCAGATGGAAGGAGCGCAGGGTTGCCTCGGTATGCGCCAGCGTCAGCTGGCCGCGCTGGCTGAACATCACGTTGAAGTCCAGCTCCTCGCTCATCTCCTCATAGAGCTGCACGCCTTCCTTGTAGAAAGCGATGCCCTCCTTGGTGATGTAGTTGGAGCGGATGGTGGTGGTGTTGCGGGCGGTGTTGCCGCCGGCCAGATAGCCCTTTTCCAGCACCGCCACATTGGTGATGCCGTGGTACTTCGACAGGTAGTGGGCGCAGGCGAGGCCATGGCCGCCGCCGCCGACGATGACCACGTCGTAAGAGGGTTTCAGATCGGGGGTCGCCGGAATATCGCCGGTGACCGGGTAGTCCTTGGACAACCCGTATTTCAGTAGCCGGAGGGGCATGGCCGGTCCTTCAAATGCCGCGGTTTTGGCCGGGCTTAGTGGGTGTTAGTTGGCAGGCGCGTCGTAAATCAGGCGGCCAAGGTCCGAGAACTTGCTGCCTTCGCTGGTGAAGCCCAGCACCGCGTCGCGGATTTCTCCGGCGCGCGCTTCGCCCAGGGACGGCGAGGCGAATTCCATGAACTTCTGGACCACCTGATCGCGGGTGAGCGGTGCCTCGGGGCCGCCGCGGGCATGCACATCGCCGGACTCGATCACCCGGCCGTCGGTCAGGGTGACCACCACATCGGCGACCCGGCACATCGGGAAGCGGACCGAGTGGCGCGCCGCCTCGGAAACCGAGATACGCTCGTGGATCGAGGCAACCAGCGGATCGTTCAGGCCTTCGCCGGAGATATGTTCAACCCCGATCCGGCCGTATGCGGCCTGGGTTGCCACCGCGAAGGGCAGCGAATACTGCGCCTGGCTGGTGGTGGAGGGGATGCCGGGGTAGAGGCAGGCGCTTTCGTGGAAGGTGTTGATGTGGATCTTGGCGATCTGCTCGTGGGTCAGATTGTTGTCCAGCATCACCTGGCGCACGGCGTCGATCGGGGCATGGGCCCAGCGGCAGATCGGGTAGGGCTTCACATACTGGTGCTCCATCTGCCAGAAGCTGCCGAGATTTTCCCAGTATTCGGCCACCCGGTCTTCTTCGATGGTGATGGCGGGCGCGCCGGTAAAACCCTTTTCCGCCAGGATCGCCGAGGACATGCCGACCATCGCGCCCCATCCAGAGCCGTCGTGCAGCATCGAAGGGTTGGCGATTTCGCGCATCATCTGGCTGCGGGGGCCGTGGTATTCGGCAATCCCCAATGCCTCGCGCAGCTGCTTACGGCTGAGGCCGCGCATCCGGGCGGCCATGGCAGCCACCCCCAGCGCGTTCCAGGCGCCCGAGGTGTGGTAGTCGCTGACGGTGTTGTGCAGAGACAGCGCCGCCCGGCCTGACAGCTCATAGCCCAGAGTGGTGATGGCCAGCGCTTCAGGGCCGGAGAAATCCGGTACGGTTTCCGCCAGCGCCGCAATCGCCGGGATCACCACTACGCCGATGTGGCCTTTGGTCGGGTAATAGCCGTCGTGGCCGTCCAGATTGTCGGTGGCGGTGGCGGAGGCATAGGCGGCGCCTGCGACGCTCACCTTGCGGCCGTCGAACATCATCCGCGCGCCCAGGCCCTCTTCGCCGCAGCCGTAAAGCGCTACTGCAGTTTCGCGGGCGATTCGGCCGGCCTCCATGGGGCCTGCGCCGATGGTGATGCCGATGGTATCCAGGAACATCAGCGCCGCCGCCTCGCGGGTGGTTTCCGGCAGGTCGCCGGGGGCGAGGTCAAAGGTGAAATCGGCAGCGCGGTCGAAGGTGGCGGTCATGGCGGCTCTCTGGCAGATGCGGGTCGGGGCAAATCTCTCGCGTCAGGGTAGGGGGTGCGGGGCCAAGTGACACACAAATTAAGATGGGTCATAGCCTCGGGATATTTCGTGAAAGCAGTGATAGACGTCGTTTTCTGACCCTCCCGGGGCGCTAACTCTAAGGAATTGCGGTGCAATCCAAAGCATGGGAACATGGCCCCCGAAACCGCTGCCGGACCCATGATGAAGAATCTCCCCCATCTGACCTTTCTCCGTTCGTTTGAGGCCGCCGCGCGGTATTTGAGCTTCACCTCCGCAGCTGATGAGCTGAACTGCACCCAGTCGGCGGTGTCGAACCACGTGCGCAGCTTGGAGGAATTCATCGGCCGGCCGCTGTTTGTGCGCCACCCGCGGTCCTTGTCGCTGACCGATGTGGGCGAGGCCTATCTGCCCTCGGTCCGCCATGCGCTGCAGGAAATCGACAGCGCCACCCAGCTGCTGATTTCGCAGAGCCACAAGCGCGAGGTGGTGATCTCATGCCCGGTCAGCTTGGCCGAGAAATGGCTGATCCATGTGGTGGAGGATTTCACCAAGGTGCATCCGGACATCGATTTGACCATTCACAGCACCATCTGGGTGGATGTGGAGACTAATGTCTCGGATATTTCGATAACTATCAACCACGTGGATGACGTGGTAGGGTCGGCAGTAAAGCTCTGGGACGAGAAACTGGCGCTGGTGTGTTCGCCGGACTACCGGGTCGGCGGCGAGGCGATGACCCGCCCCGAGCAGCTGACGGATGCCAAGCTGATCCACATCCTTGGCCGCCCGATCTATTGGGAGAAAATTGCCAAGCATTATGGGCTTACGGGGATCGAGCACAAAGGCGGGCTGCAGACCAACTCCTCCAACATGGGGCTGGAATTTGCGGTGCAATCGCTTGGCTGCGTGGTGCTGCCAAAATCGCTGGTGCGGAGCCATGTGGCGGACGGGCGGCTGGTGGAGCCGTTTGATTTCGACCTCGACTGCCCTTGGACCTATTTCGCCACCTTCAAGGACAAGGCGGCGACACCCTCGGTTAAGCATTTCAAGAGCTGGCTGCTGAAGGCCGCTGCAGAGATGGAGTTGTAGCGTGTTAACCGCCGCATACGGGCGGCATTGAAATTTTGCGATGGTCGGCGTATATACGGGTATATATACGCGAGGCCTGCCATGATTGAGACCAAGATCAGAAAAGTCGGAAACTCTGCCGTCATCACGTTGACGACTGAGATGCTCACCATGCTGGACGCCAAAGAAGGCGATACGCTGTTTGTGGTACGCGGAGATGACGGCAGCCTCAAGGTGATGGCGCATGACCCCTCGGTGGCTGAGGCGCTGGCCGCGGCTGAGATCGTGATGGATGAGAACCGCGACCTGCTTCAGGCGCTGGCGTGAGCCGCTACACATGGGTGCCGCTGGCCGCGGTGACTGTCATCCATGACCGCCAGATTGCCCGCCATGGCGGTGCCGCAGGCATGCGCGACAAGGCTTTGCTGGAGATGGGCTGCGCGCGGGCGATGAACCTGGCGGCCTATTCTGATGCCGGTGTGGCTGAAGTGGCTGCTGCCTATGCCTTTGGGATCGCCAAGGCGCATGCCTTTGTCGATGGCAACAAGCGGACCGCCTTTGTGACCGCGGTCACTTTCCTGCGCCTCAACGGCTTTCAGTTCCGCCCTGACCCGGTTGAAGGGGTCAGGATGATGGAAGACCTTGCCACTGGAGATGTGGATGAGGCCAGTTTTGCAGAGTGGCTGACCGCCGGGATGCAACCGATCTAGCTCATCTCGGGTTAGTTTTGCGGGTTCTTTGCAACCATGCCCCGCCCGGTTGCAGGCCGGGCTGCGCCCGTCCGCCCCCATGGGCGGGCGCTTTGCTTCCGCTTGCGGACGGGTATTGCCCTTCCCGAGTCATTTCGGGCCGCCTAATTAGGCGGCCCGCTGTCTTGCTGAGCTGACCTTAGGCCCGCAGACGTGCGCCCGAGGGGTCAAAGGCAGCAGTTTCCAGGATCCGCGCCGTATGCGGCTTGCCCAGGATGTAGACTTCGACCTCATCCCCCGGCTTGGCGGTCTCGGGGTTGGCGTATCCCAGTGCCAGCGATTTGCCGACCGAGTAGCCATAGGCGCCCGAGGTGACCCGGCCCACCGGCTTGCCGTCCGGTGTGAAGACCGGCTCGCCGCCGGAGGCATCGGCGTTGTTCACCGCGTCGATCTCGAACCCGACCAGCACTTCGCGCGGGGCGTTGTCCTTGACCTTCAGATAGGCTTCCTTGTTGAGGAAGTCCTTGTCCAGCTTGACCAGACCGGCCAGACCCACTTCCTGCGGCCAGTATTCCTGGCTGTACTCGCGGCCCCAGGAGCCGTAGCCCTTCTCGATCCGCAAAGATCCCAGAGCACGGCCGCCGACCGGGCCGCCGTCGAACTCTGCGGCCGCTGCGAGCAGGGCAGAGTAAAGCTTGACCTGATCCTCTTCGGCGCAGTGCAGTTCCCAGCCCAGGTCGCCGGTGAAGGACACGCGGATCGCCAGGCATTCCACGCCGCCGACCTCGATGGTGCGCGAGCGCATGAAGCGGAAGGCCTCGTTTGACAGATCCGCATTGGTCATCCGCTGCAGCATGTCGCGCGATTTCGGGCCGGCCACGTTGAAGCCCGCGATGCGGTTGGTGGCAACTTCGAAGGTGGTGCCTTCCGGAAGTTCGACCATGTTGAAGAACCGCTGGTGATAGCGTTCCGCCATGCCCGAGCCGACCATCATGTATTCGTCGTCCGCCACCTTGGTGATGGTGAAGTCGCCGGCCACGCCGCCGCGGACCGAGATCAGCGGGGTCAGGCAGGAGCGGCCCACCTCGGTCGGAACCTTGTTGGCAACCAGCTTGTCCAGCCACTCGAACGCGCCCGGGCCTTTGATGATGTAGTTGGCGAAGTTCGAGATGTCGATCACACCGACGTTTTCACGCAGCATGTTCACCTCGCGGCCAACCGGCTCCCACCAGTTCTGGCGGGTGAAGCTGTTGGTGTCGGTGGTGCCGGGCACGCCGGAGAACCACAAGGGGTGTTCCCAGCCGCAGTTCAGGCCAAAGACGCAGCCCATTTCCTTTTGCATCTCATAAGCAGGGCGCACACGGGCCGGACGGCCGGCGCTGCGTTCCTCGTTCGGGAAATGGATGGCAAAACGGTGCGCGTACTGGTCCTCGACGCGGGCCTTGGTGAACTTCTTGTCGGCCCAGTCGCCAAAGCGCGCCAGATCCCAGGCGAACATGTCGTATTGCGGCTCGCCCTCGATCATCCACTGGGCCGCCAGCAGGCCCAACCCGCCGGACTGCGAGAAGCCGGGGATGATGCCGGTGCAGCAGAAGTAGTTCTTGAGCTCGGGCACCGGGCCCCAGATAGCATTGGAGTCGGGCGACCAGATCATCGGGCCGTTGATCACACGCTTCACACCTGCAGTTTCGGCGCAAGGAACGCGCTCGGTCGCGCGGATCACGTTTTCCATGATCCGGTCCAGATCGTCGGGGAACAGTTCATGGGCGAAGTCCCAAGGCGTGCCCTCCTCAGCCCAGAAGCGCATGTCCTTTTCATAGGCGCCGATCAGGAAGCCGTTGCCCTCCTGGCGGAAGTAGTATTCGCCGTCGCGGTCGGCGATTGAGGGCAGGCGGCGGCCCAGGTTGGCGACCTCGTCGATGGTCTCTGTCACGAAATACTGGTGCTCGGTCGGCTGCAGCGGCAGGGTGAGGCCAGCCATGGCAGCGACTTCACGGCCCCAGAGACCGCCTGCGTTGACCACCCACTGGGTGTGGATGTCGCCCTTTTCGGTCTTCACGATCCAGGAGCCGTCGGGCTGCTGTTCGGTGCCGATCACCGGGCAGAAACGCTCGACCTCGGCGCCCATGGCGCGGGCGCCGGCGGCATAGGCCATGGTCACGCCCGAGGGGTCCACATTGCCGCCATCGGGTTCATACATGATGCAGCGGATGTCGTCGAACTGCGCCAGCGGGTGCAGTTCCTTGGCCTGCTCGCGGCTGACTTCGTGGAAGTTCAGGCCATAGTATTTCGCCTTCGCTTCCTGCAGGCGCAGCTGGTGCTCGCGCTCTTCGGTCTTGGCAAGGTACAGCGAGCCCGGCTGGAACACGCCGCAGCCCTGGCCGGTTTCCTTTTCCAGCTCCTTGTAGAGGTTCATGGTGTAGTGCTGGATGCGGGTGACGTTGTTGTTGTCGTGCAGGCCGTGGATATTGGCCGCCGCGTGCCAGGTGGAGCCGGCGGTCAGCTCGTCGCGCTCCAGCAGAACCACGTCGGTCCAGCCGAGCTTGGCCAGGTGGTAGAGGATCGAACAGCCGACCAGTCCGCCGCCGATAACAACTGCCTGTGCATGGGTTTTCATGCGTCATGTTCCCTTGCCTGCGTGCCTGGAAACGGTCCCCCCTGCAGGCTGGGGAGGGCCGCTGTATCCTTCCCGGCGACCCTAGCGGCGGGGGTACAAGATGACCCGTGAAGAATTCAAACCCAATGCCCCCGGAATTTCGAGGTCATTTGCGGCCTGATCCCATGGCTTGAAAGCGGGGTTTGCGCGGCAGTTGTCGGACCCATGAAATATTTGCCATTGGTGGGGGTTTTCTGCCATTCCGACACGAGATTGTTTGCCATCGTCCGAACTTCGGGCAGTGGTATTGTTTTAAAACAATAGCTTAGGTGATTTCCGCGTTTTTCTTGTTGCGGGGACACGTGTCCCCCTCGGACTTCAGCTCCTCCTGTTGACTGAAACGGCGGTTTTGAGCAGGACTGAAGCTCAAACCTGGCCAGGTTCTTTCCCGCAATTCCCCGACCGCACTGTGTGCAATCGGGAACCAGACGGCGCGACGCGCCGGGAAAGGGCAAGCTATGTCCAAGATCAAGTTCATCGAAGCAGAGTTCCACAATGCCGACAAAGACCGGCGGGCAATACGGCATCGCCTGCAGCGGTTCCTGAAAACGCGCCGCGCCCTCGAGAGGGGTATCGTGCCTCCGGACCCTGAGGATCCTGAAGACCGTCTTCGGTGGGAGAATGAATTGATGCAGGTCGGTCTCGGGCGCGAAGGTCAGGACCGAGTAGATCGCCGGGTGAGTAGGCTAGCGGAAAGGCGGGCTGCGGCCGCAGGCCTCTCCCACCTCAAGCTGGACGACCGGAGAGCCTTGGAGGTTCTGCGCAACGGTGTGGAGCTGAACCGGATCCGGACAGAGCATCAGGCGGATGAAATCGCCGCCGGAATTCATGCCGACATGCCCTGGATGGCGCCCGCGACAGATCTTCTTTGGAAGTCGATGCGGCGCTCGGTCCGCAATGGTGACGCGGGCTTCCGCCTGCCTCCGGTGCTGCTAGACGGACCGCCGGGAATTGGAAAGAGCATGTGGGCCCGTCAGCTGAGCACCGCACTTGGCGTGCCCCGCTGTGGTGTGGAGGCGACGGCGGAGCAGGCGTCGTTCGGTATCGTGGGCTCTCAACGCGGCTGGTCCAACGCGCAGCCGGGACGCCCTTTGATGACGATCTTGAAACATCTGATCGCGAACCCGGTGGTTGTTGTGGATGAAGTGGAAAAGGCCGGGGTTGCGACCTCGACCAAAGGAAACAGCTTCGGCCTGACTGAGGGGCTGTTGTCCCTCCTGGAAACATCTTCCGCGGCTTCGTGGCAGTGCCCCTTTTATCAGGTAGGTTTCGACATGTCCTGGATCAGCTGGGTGCTTACCTCCAACACCCTGGTCACTCTGCCAGCCCCTCTGCTAAGCCGCCTGGAGGTTATCCGCCTCCCGCCGGTTCCTGTATCCCAGCTGGCCGCTTTTGCCCGCCGTGAGGGCGGGCGGCGCGGATTGACGCAGGCATCGGTTGAAGCTGTGGCCGAGACGCTGGAAATTGCCGGACGCTGTGCGGAGCTGAACTTGCGACATGTCATCCGGATGCTAGCTCGTGGTGTAACGATGGAGGAGGCTGGGATCCTCCATTGACGCAGCGGTTTCTCCTGCCGCCGAACTCGTTCAATACAGCGGTCTACTCCTGATTAAATCCTCTATTTCAAAGGTGAAGCGTTGTGTCTCATGAAGCTGCTCGCTGAAGTGTGCGAACGTCCAGCGGCAAAGCTGAAGTAAGGAAGAAACTCATGACAACAACACAGGTTTTCTAGTAGGGCGGGAATTCCTAACGACGGGATCCACGCTTCTCGCTGCCGGCGCTGTGAGCCTCCCCAACTGAACTG
>NZ_JWLC01000020.1:0-191928 GCF_000813745.1 Leisingera sp. ANG-M1
TACAAACAGTGAAGCTGACACTCCATCATCGGCCGAAGCCTAAGAGCGCGACATACAGACGTTTGATCCATCGAAAGAACCAAACCGCCCGCATATCTCTTCAGTCATCCATCAATGTCAAAGAGCTTCATCCGGAGGCAAAAATCAGACCGTTGCGCCAATCTCCTCAGCGCGCCCGCCTGCCAAATCTCCAAAATGACCCGGTCTCTCCCGAGCGTCCAGCCGTCTCTCCGGCCCGTTTCCCGATCTTCGCTGCGTCGCCGCCGCCCCGTCCGGTGTGTCCCCGCTGCGCCTCAGCGCCGCCGGTGAGGGGGCTTTTACGGATACCCCCCAACACCCGCAACCCCAAAATCAGCAAAATCGCAAATTTCCAAAAAGAAATATCACAAATCAAACAAAATCAACAGCTTACACCAAAACAAATCCAGCAGCACAAACCCGAACCAAGCCGCCCCTGCCCGCTCCAAACCGCCGCCCCAGCACCAAATCCCGCTCCAGGGCAACTTACCCACAGACTCAAACAGCTTACCCACAGAACAAACCACCGGAATCGCCGCATCCAGCCAGAATCCCCCCTTCTTCCTGATCAAAAATACCCGCGGAGGGGGGGAGCCGCAGAGCGGCGGGGGAAAAGCACCAATTCGAAAAAGCGGCCCAATAAATGAAGAGACTGCCCCTATCGGGGACGCAGCAGCCGTGCCCGGCTCATTGCCCGCGCGGCAGCGGCAGGCAGCCGGGAAGCCCTGCGGGCAGGACAATCCTTGCGCCGCTGCCATATAATGCCCTGGCAAAACCCTCGCTGCCGGAGGCCAATGTGATGCTGTACCGGGATGCTGCCAGGATGGCGGTGCCCTCCGGCAGATCCAGCAGCAAATCCTTGCCGGGAAAGACCACCACGTAGGCCGGCGCTTCGTCGGTCAGCACCGCAACAGCCAGAAGGACTGAGATCCAGCCCAGGAAAAGCAGCGGCAGCGCCAGTGCGGCTGACCTAATAGTCATGAATATGCTCCAGCGTCAGGCCGGCCCCCTCCATCCGGCGCAGCCGCTCTGCCAGACCGGCCACTTTCACGGTGATCAAATGGCGGTAGTCGCCGAACCCCTGCCTGCGGCGGCTGAACAGCGCATCCGGCTCCGACGGCTGGCCGGACAAGGCGGTGAACAGGATATCGTCATTGCCGGCGATCTCGGCCACATTCACCCCGTCCGCTGCCATCTGCTTCAGCAGATGCGTCAGCGCCCGGTAGCGCGGGGTCTCGATCTCAATCCCTTCCGGCCTCTCCTGCAGCACGTCGACGCCCTCGTATGCCGCCAGCTGTGCCGCACTGGCACCGGTAACGATCATCCGCAGCCTCAGCGCATCCTGCCCCGTCGCGGCAACCGCTTGCGCAATCACATCCGCATAGGCGGCCTTGGCCCCGTACTCGAGCCCAAGCGCCAGCCGCCGCTCGCGGTCGCGCAGGGAGGCTCCGGCCTGGCTGCGCAGGTCTGCGGCATCTTCGCGGAACCGCCACTTGTACCAGGGCACCTGCTGCAGGAATTCAGCATAGTCCGCGGCCTGACGTGCCGACAAATCGTCCAGAGCTGCACGCTGCCCGCCGCGCAATGCGGCAAAGAGCCGGCCCAGGCTTTCTTCGTAAGCCGCTTTCAGCGCCAGTTCCGCAGTAAAGCTCACCCCGATCACATAGACCATCTGCTTGGTGGCAGTGTCCGTGCCGCCATAGGCTGCGGCACTGCCTGACAAGGCGCATAGCGCACTCCAGAACCCGCCGATCCCCTGCAGATAGCCATAGTCATGCGGGTCGCCGTCCCGGATGACTTCCGCATAATCTTCATAAGCATGCACAATGTGCCATTCGGGATAGGTCATCAGGGTGCGGCTTTCCGGCCGGTGATGCCCCGCGGCAATCAGCGCCTCATATGGCTGCGGGGCGCCCTCGCCGCGGCACATGGTTTCCACATAGCCGACCGGGGCAGCCAGGCCGATGGCCACAAGCAGCAGCAGCAGTACCAGCCGCTTGGCCCACCGCCACAGAAACCTCATGCCGCCTGGCCCGCATTGCGGAACCCGGCCCAAACCGCAATGCCGCCCAGGGCCAGATGCGGCAGGTTTGCCAGGAACCGCGGCAGCGACAGGTCTATGCCTGCGGATTCATTGGTAAAGATCCCCAGATCCAGAAAACCGTAGCCGGTGAAGAAGCCGAACGTCCCGTCGCCGAGATAGGCCAGCCCGAACAGGATCAGAAAGCTGCGCGCGGCGCGGTGCGACAGCAGCCCTGCAATCAGCGCCCACAGCGCTGAGGCCACATGCAGCGCATCGTCATAGATATCCAGCGCGAAGATGCCAAAGGCCAGCCCGTTTTCATCCGTCAGGCCGGGCACATAGTTCAGCGAGGCGGCGATCATCAGCGCCGCGAAATAGCCAAGCGAGAGTTTCTGCAGAAAAGTCATAGCCGCCCCAAATAGCTGTCCCAAAGATTGTTGCGCAGCACCAGCTGCGGATCCAGTTCCCGTTTCGCCTGCGCAAAACTCCCTGCCCCGGCATATGCAGCGGCAAGCTGCTCCAGCGTGGCATGCGGACGGTACGGCAGGTAATAGGCCCCGCCTAGCGCCACGACCCGGTCAATCAGCTCCCGGGTCATCCGCGCCATGTCCGCTTCGGCCCGCTGCGTCAGCTCCTGGCTGAACGACATAACCGCAGCAATCCGGGGACCGGTTGCAAAAGCCAAGGTGCTTTGATCGTCCTGCGCCACATAGCGCAGGGTCACATTCAGGAACTCCTGATACGACGCTGGGATCACTTCACGGCAGGCCTCCAGGAAGCCATCAAAGGCCTCGAAGCCCACAAAATACTCGTGCAGAATATCGGTGCGGTCCGGGTTGCGGTCATCCAGCGTGACCACCGGCTCATTGATCAGCGAGTTACGTGTGGCCTCCCCCGAGCCCAGAACCGGCGCCAGCCGGGTTTCGTTCCACCAGCGGAATGACTTCAAGGTCTCATTGCCCAGCTGCGCCCGGTAGAGGCGGCTGGCGGCGTGGGACATCCAGCCTGACCCCGCAGCCGCCGACAGCTCGGCCTGGTCCGCAGTCTCGCGGTAAGTCACCAGCAGCGCGTTGCGGAAAAACGTCTCGCGTTCGACGTTCAGGCGGCCATAGGCCATGGTGACCTCAGGGTCTTCAATGGCCCTGCGGAACGCTCCGGCAAACTTCCCGGCCTCCATTACCTCGAAAGACGGCGACAACCGGGTGTTCTTCACCATCTCCACGTCCAGATCGACAATCACGCCGATCAGCCCGTAACCGCCCATCGCCATATTAAAGAGGCTGGTGTTCTCCGACGGCGAGCAAGTCACCAGATCACCGTCGGGCAGCACCATCCGCAGCGACCTCACCGTCGACCCCATCGGTCCAAAGGGCACTGGCCAGCCATGGGCGTTCACCGAATAGGTGGCGGCAACGCCGAAATCATGGTTCGACTGCATCACCTTGGGCGACCAGCCCGCCGGGTCCAGCGCTGCAATCACCTGCGACCAGCGGGCGCCGGCATGGGCCCGGTAAGTTCCGCTGGCGCTGTCGATCTCCACCGCGCCATTGTCGAACGTCACCGCTGTGCCATCCCGCGGGATCGCCTGCCCGCCCATGGAATGGCGCGCCGCGCCCACATTGAACGGCCGGCCCGCCGCTCGGGCCTCATCCAGCTCGCGGCGGACCGCGGCCACCAGGGCCTCACCCGCGTCTTCCCTGACGATCAGATGCTTATGCACCGGCGTTGCCGACAGCCCGCTGGCATCATTCAGCATATTGTCACCCGACGGCGCAGCCACCCGCGCCGTGCCGTCGTAAACCGGCAGGTCCGGCCCCAGCCAGCGCGACAGCCCCCATCCCGCGGCGGCACCGGTGCCCAGCAGGGCGGCTCTTCTGCTGAATGTCTTCATGGCTCGAAATCTCCCGCTGCGGATTTGGAAATAGCATGCAGTATTGGAATAAGAGCGTCCCGGAAGGCCTCCGGGTTCTCGATCTGAGGAATATGGCCAACGCCTTCCAATATGGTGAGCTGCGCCCCGGGTATCAATCCGGCCAGCTCTTCGGCCTGCGCCAGCGGGGTCACAGTGTCCTCCCGCCCCCAGATCAAAGCCACCGGCAGATCAAGCGCCTGCCAGGGGTCCGCGCGCGTGCTGAGCGCATCTCGCGGCGGCACAAACAGCTGTGGCAGCCAGTCTGCCAGCGCCTCGGTATACCCCTGCCGCCGCATGGGTTCCTGCAGCAAGGCTACAGTTTCCGCGGTTGCCGCCTGCTTCACATGCATGAAGCCGCGCAGGAATTGCCGGGTCAGCAGCGGGTTTGAGGCCGTGGCCGCAGTAATGTGTTCAAGCAGGATACGGTTTCGAAGATAAACAGGGACACCCTTAGCGGCCTGATGGCTACCAAGCGCAATGGCGCCATCCACAATCACCAGGCCTAACACCAGATCCGGGCGCCGCAGCACCGCCTCAGCCGCCGGGCCTGCACCAACGGAATGGGCCACCACAACCGGTCTGCTGTCCAGCGCCTCCAGCAAGGCCACCACCCGGTCCGCCTGCCGCAACCGGCTGTAATCACCATCCACCGGGTGCTGCGACCATCCAAAAGGCACCATGTCATATGCAATCGCGTGAAAGCCTGCCTGGCCCAGCGTCTCCAGCGTCGGCAGCCACAGCCCGGACCAGGCCGCCGTGCCATGTGCAAACAGCACAGGCGGGGCCTCAGGCTGGCCTGCCTCCAGCAGGAACACGCCGCCTTCCGCTGTGGCAGCAAAACGCCCCTGTTGCGGCACGCCAGTGCCGTACCCGGCAGTTTCGCGCCTTTCCGCAGCCCACCGGAAGCCGACAGCGGCAACAATGAGAACAACCAGAGCAGCCAGAAGAAGCCGCACAGAAAATTTGACAACACGTGCTGAAAATACAGAAATCATTGACGCAAACTTGATCACAGCGCCGATGATTGCAAGTTCCGGAAAATATGACCCCTGCAGCAGAACCTGGCTTTCGGCTCCGAATTGACGCTTGCTTTGAAATCCCATGCATTGTGAACTTGTTCACAGGAAAGTTGCGGCTTGTGACCTATACGCTGCAAATCCCTGATTCCGGTGCTGCGCATTGTCTGTAACCCGCGCACCCCCCGGGATCACCTGCGGAACTGGCAGCAATCACGGACGACGCCGCTTTGCCGGAAAGCGGGAAACCGTCTGGAAGGAGTAACAATGATGCGTTGGAGCAAACCCCTTGCCCTTGCAGGCGGACTGTCCGTTCTTGCTGCGGCGGCCCTGGCACAAGAGGTGCTGAAACCCGTA
Source organism: Leisingera sp. ANG-M1 (assembly GCF_000813745.1). Taxonomy (GTDB): domain Bacteria; phylum Pseudomonadota; class Alphaproteobacteria; order Rhodobacterales; family Rhodobacteraceae; genus Leisingera. Next base: position 5,327 of record NZ_JWLC01000020.1, read on the forward strand.
AAACTGCTGCAAACCTCCTCGGACTCCCTGCTTCTGGAGCGGCAGTTCTTTGGCCAGGTGGCCGCCAAGCAAACTGTCGATCTGGCGTTTCAGGTCGGCGGCCAGATCCTTGCATTCCCGGTTACCGAAGGCAGCGAAGTCGATCAGAGCGGGCTGATTGCCGAGCTGGACCTGGAACCGTTCGAGCTGCAGCTGGAGCAGGCCCGCCTGCGCAAGGAGCAGGCCGACCGCACCGTCGCGCGGCTGGAAAAGCTGACCGGCACCGTCAGCCAGGTCTCCATCGACGATGCCGAGACCGAAGCCGGCCTCGCCCGCGTCGCCCTGCGCGATGCCGAATACGAGCTTGAGCACGCCACGCTGGACGCGCCCTTCAACGCTCTGGTCTCCAGCCGCGAGGTCGAGCAGTTCACCACCATCAGCGCCGGCACCCCGGTGGTTCGGCTGCACGACATGTCCGAGCTGCACATCAAGGTCGATGTGCCGGAAATCCTGTTCCAGCAGGCCGATGAAAGCGACGTGCTGACCATCGTCGCCAACTTCCCAGGCCAGGACACCGACTATCCGCTGGAAATTCTCGAGTTTGACGCCGAGGCCAGCAGCGTCGGCCAGACCTACCGCGTCACCTTCCGCCTGACCCCGCCCGAGGACCGCCAGATCCTGCCCGGCGCCTCCGCCACCGTAAATGTGCGCGTCGACACCGGCGACAACGCGATCCGCGTGCCCGGCACCGCTCTGGTTGCCGCAACCGACGGCAGCACCGGCGTCATGGTCTTTGCCCCGGCAGGTGCCGAGGAAGGCACCGTCACCTGGACCCCGGTTCAGGTCGAAGCCACCCAGAACGGCGATTTCCGAATCGCGGACGGCCTGTCCGGCGGCGAGGAAATCGTGCTGACCGGCGGCGGTGCGCTGAAGGACGGCCAGCAGGTCAGCCGTTTCACCGGTTTCGGCAACTGAGGGCGGAAGCATGGACATTGCACGCGGGTCGATCAACCGGCCGCTTTACACCTGGATCATCATGCTGGCTGCCCTGTTGGGCGGCATCTGGGGCTTTCTGAACCTCGGCCGCCTTGAAGATCCGGCCTTCACCATCAAATCCGCGGTCATCGCAACCCAGTACCCTGGCGCCAACAGCGAGCAGGTGGCCCGCGAGGTCTCCGAACCGCTGGAATCCGCGATCCAGAAGATGGGCGAGGTAAAACTCATTACCTCGATCAACCAGCCCGGCTTCTCGCTGATCGAAGTCGAGATGCAGGACACCTATGACGGCACCGAGCTGCCCGCCATCTGGACCAAGCTGCGCGCCGAAATCCGCGACGCCGCTGCCGGCCTGCCCGAGGGCGTCAGCCAGCCAATGGTGAATGACGGCTTCGGCGACGTGTTCGGGCTGTTCTATGCGGTCACCGCCGAAGGCTACACCGACGCCGAAAAGCATGAGCTCGCCACTTTCCTGCGGCGCGAATTGCTGACGGTGGACGGGGTCGCCGACGTTGAAATCGCCGGCCTCCCGCAAGAGGCGATCTTTGTCGAACCCAAGATGGCCGTTGCGGTCAACCAGAACATCCCGATCGACGCAATCAACAACGCCCTGGCCACTGCCAACTCGGTCCGTTCGGCTGGCAGCCTTGATGCAGGCCCAGCGGAAACCCGCCTCAGCGCGCCGGAAGGCTCGGACTCCGTATCTGAAATCCAGGGCCTCACCATCGGGTCGCAGGGCGAGGTGGTCAATGTGATCGACATGGCCGACGTCCACCGCGGCCGCATTACAAACCCGGACCTGATCATCCGCTTTGACGGGGTCGAGGCCTTCACTCTCGGCATCGCGGGCCTCGCCACCGAAAACATCGTCGAGGTCGGGCACAACGTCGACGCCAAGCTGGCCGCATTGGACAGCCAGATCCCCTACGGCGTCGACCTGAAACCGATCTACCAGCAGCATGTGGTGGTCGAACAGGCCTCCAACGACTTCCTGGTGAACCTCGCCATGTCGGTCTCTATCGTGGTGGTGGTGCTGGCGCTGTTCATGGGCTGGCGCGCCGCCGTGGTGGTGGGTTCCACCCTGCTGCTGACCGTCGTGGGCACCCTGTTCTTCATGAACATGTTCTCGATCGAGATGGAGAGGATTTCGCTGGGCGCGCTGATCATCGCCATGGGCATGCTGGTGGACAATGCCATCGTGGTTGCCGAGGGCATGCAGATCTCCATGCTGCGCGGAAAGACCTCGCGCGAAGCCGCCCATGACGCTGCCTCGAAAACCCAGGTCCCGCTGCTGGGCGCCACCGTGATCGGCATCATGGCCTTTGCCGGCATCGGCCTCAGCCCGGACTCCTCGGGCGAGTTCCTGTTCTCGCTGTTTGCCGTCATCGCCATCTCGCTGCTGCTCAGCTGGCTGCTGGCGCTGACCGCGACACCGCTTCTGGGCCATTACTTCTTCAAACAGGGCAAGGGCGGGGACAAGGACGCCTATGACGGCATCCTGTTCCGCACCTACGGCGCCATCCTGCGCGCCTCGCTGAAACTGCGCTGGCTGGTGGTGGCTGCGCTGATCGGCGTCACCGTGGCCTGCTTTGCTGGCTTCGGGCTGGTGAAGCAGCAGTTCTTCCCGAATTCCAACACGCCTCTGTTCTTCGTCCACTACAAGCTGCCGCAGGGCACCTCGATCCACACCACCTCAGACCATATGCAGGTGTTCGAAAACTGGCTGGCCGAACGCGACGACGTGGTTTCCGTGGCCTCTTTCGTGGGCCAGGGCGCCACCCGCTTCATGCTGACATACTCGGCGGAAAAGCCGAACCCCAGCTACGGCCACCTGATCATCCGCACCGAAAACCTTGAGGCGATCCCGCCCTTGCAGGCCGACCTCGAGGCCTTCGGCCAGGCGCAGTTCCCCGAGGGCGAATTCCGCACCAAACGGCTGGTCTTCGGCCCCGGCGGCGGCGACCCGATCCAGGTGCGCTTCTCCGGCCCCGACCCGCGCGTGCTGCGCGAACTGGGCGAGGAGGCGAAGCAGCGGCTGGCAGCCGCCTCGCCGGATATCCTGATCCCGCGCCACGACTGGCGCGAACAGGAAGCGGTGCTGAAACCGGTCTATGCCACCGACCGCGCGCAAACCGCCGGCGTCACCCGCGAGAACATCGCCGATGCCCTGCAGTTCTCCACCGACGGGCTGCAGATGGGCGTGTTCCGCGAGCGCGACCGGCTGATCCCCATCGTCGTCCGCCGCGCGCCGGAAGAGGGCTACAACATCTATGACCAGGTGGTCTTCTCCTCCTCGGCCGGAAAGTTCGTGCCGCTGGAGCAGATGATCGACGGCGTTGATGTGGAGATCGAAAACACCCTGGTGCACCGCCGCGACCGGCTGCCGACCCTGACCGTCGGCGCCGACATCCCGCCGGACCTCACTGCCGCCACCGTCTTTGCCGAAATTCAGGAGACCATCGAAGCGATGGAAATCCCGCCCGGCTACATCATGGAATGGGGCGGCGAGCATGAAAGCTCGGGCGATGCCAATGAAAGCCTTGGCAAGCAGCTGCCGGTGACGCTGCTGATCATGGTGCTGATCTCGGTGCTTCTGTTTAACGCAATCCGCCAGCCGGTAATCATCTGGCTCCTGGTGCCGATGTCGGTCAATGGCGTGGTGATCGGCCTGCTGGGCACCGGCTTCCCCTTCACCTTCACCGCGCTGCTGGGCCTACTCAGCCTGTCGGGCATGCTGATCAAGAACGGCATCGTCCTGGTCGAGGAGATCGATCTGGTCCGCGAGACCGGCAAGCCCTTGCGCGAAGCGATTGTCGAGGCCTCGGTCTCGCGTCTGCGCCCGGTGATGCTGGCGGCGGTGACCACCATCCTCGGCATGGCGCCGCTTCTGACCGATGCGTTCTTCGTGTCTATGGCAATCACCATCATGGGCGGCCTGGCCTTTGCCACCGTGCTGACCCTGGTGGCGGCGCCGGTCTTCTACCTGATCTTCTTCCGCCGGGTGGAGAAACGGGAACTGGCCCTGGCCTGAGGCCAGCTGCCGAAACACTTGCAAAAGCCCCGGCAAACCCGCCGGGGCTTTTTCTTATCCGCCCTGCCCCGCAGCGTGCTGGCAGATGCGAGTGATAAACGCCTGCACGGTCTGCACCCGCGCGATGCTGCTGGTGTCCGGATGGCTCAGCAGCCACAGCCCGGCCTTGGACTGCAGCTGTCCGGGCAGCAGCTCCACCAGATCCGGATGCGCCCGCCCCAGATAATGCGGGAAAGGCGCGATGCCCAATCCGCTTTTGACCGCCTCAAGCTGGGCAAAAATGCTGTCGGTGCTCAGCGCCACATTGCAGCGGCCCGCAATCTCCGCGAACTCCCGGCATTGCACCGTCTGCGCCAGATCCCCTGAGGCAGCGATGATGTTGTGCCCCTCCAGATCCGCAACCGAGTCAAAGCCCCCGATCTCATCCAGATACAGATGCGAGGCATAGATCCCGAAACTCACCTCGCCCAGATTGCGGCCCACCAGCCGCTCCTGTTTCGGAGAGCCGATGCGTACCGCAATATCCGCCTCGCGGTTCAGCAGGTTCACCTTGCCGGTGGACAGCAGCAGCTTGACCCGCAGCTCGGGATGCAGATTGTGCAGTTCGCGCAGCTGCGGCGCCAGCAGGGTCTGGCCCAGTCCGCTGGGCGCCGCCACTGTGACCGTGCCCGCAAGCTGGCCGTCGCTGCCGGAAATGGCATCGCAGATCTGCAGCACCTGATTTTCCATCTGCTCGGCCCGGCGCAGGATCAGGCTGCCGCAGCTGGTCAGCTGAACGCCTGAGATGGAACGGTCGAACAGCGTTGCCGACAGCGCCGTTTCCAGCTCGCGCAGCTTGCGCCCCACCGTGGCCGGGCTTTCTGCCAGCTGCCCCGCCGCCCCGGCAATACTGCCCGCGCGCGCCACCGCCAGGAAGATACGGAACAGATCCCAATTCTGGGTCATCACGGGGGCGGGCCTCAGGCCCCGGACTGTCTGCATTGCGCCGGACACTCATCAGAGAACAACAGGAATGCGTCTCCAGCTAATTCCTAGCCCATTGTAATACCAGTCAAATTTACTTGTGCTGCCGTGAGCTCAAAAAAAATCCGCCGCCTTTCAACGGTTTATGTGAAAATTTCCCATTTCCTCAAAATGACGCGCCGCGCTTCAAATCTGATGCGTTGAGTTTCCCCAGCCCCTCCACAGGTCAGTCGCGACCGCGCGCAAACGGAGCAGCGCCGGCACAACTGGAGGAAAGACAATGACAGAACAGAACAGCATGGGCCCGATCACAGGGACAGCAGGCCCCGACCTTCTTACCGGGACAAACGGCAGCGATGCGCTGCAGGGCCTTGGCGGCAATGACACCCTGGTGGGCGGCCTTGGCAAAGACACACTGGACGGCGGTGCCGGGTCCGACACCGCAGGCTTTCGCGACATCGACGTGCCGGTCGAAGCCGATTTGGCAGCTGGCACCGCAACGCGCGAGACCGGCTTTGCCATCGTGTCCGAGGACCAGCCGCTGGCCTCGCTGACCACCGCCCAGACCCCGGCGGAGCTGGTAGCGCAAGCCGCGGCCGGCAATCTCTACTATAACATCCACACCAGCGACTTCCCCGGCGGCGAGATCCGCGGCCAGCTGCTGGTAGACAGCGACACAACCGACAACGGCATCCGCACGCTGACGCTGATCGCAGCACTGGACAGCGCCCAGGAGCCCGGCGGCGCCAGCGACTCCCAGGCCACCGGCGAAGGCCGGGTGGTGATCGTGGTTGACGGCGATGACGTCACCTACAGTTCCGAACTTCAGGTCACCGGCCTGGCGGTTTCCGATCTGCTGCCGGTGGCGGGCGTCAGCGCCATCCACCTGCATAATGCGCCTGCCGGTCAGAACGGCCCGGTCATCACCGACATCGTGCAGGATGCCGGCGGCGATGCAAACGGCCTCAACCCCGGCACGGAAGACGGCAATGTCTTTGACGAGGTGGCGGAAACCGACACCCTGATCAGCATCGAAAACCTGGATGGCTCCGATGACGGCGACCGGCTGCTGGGCGACCGGGACGCCAATGTGCTGAACGGCAACGGCGGCGATGACCTTATTCGCGGCCGCCGCGGCAATGACGAGCTGAACGGCGGCGAAGGCAACGACGACCTCCGCGGCAACCGCGGTGCCGACACTCTCGACGGCGGCGCCGGCGATGACGAATTGCGCGGCGGCCGGGGCAGCGACCAGCTGGGGGGCGGCAGCGGCAACGACCTGCTGCTTGGCGGCGCTGGCAACGATATCCTCAGCGGCGGCGGCGGCCGCGACACCATCGACGGCGGCGCAGGCATTGACACCAACTCCTTTGCCAACATCAACCAGGGCGCCGCAGACGCCTCGATCGCCGGTGTCACCGTGGTGCTGAACGCCGACGGCTCCGGCACCGCGTCCTACAATGGCGGCGGCGGCAATGGCCCGCTGATTGAGGAAGAGTTCACCGGAATCGAAAACATCACCGGCTCGTCCAACAACGATGACATCCGGGCGCTGGGAGCAGCTCCGAATGCCATCGACGGCGGTGACGGCGACGACTTCATCGCAGGCGGCGGCGGTACCGACTTCCTGACCGGCGGCGAAGGCACCGACACCAACAGCTTCATCAACATCGGTGCCGAAGTGGTGGCCGACCTCGGCTCCGGCAGCGCCTCTTACCAGCCCAATGAAACAACCACCGTGTTCGAAAACTTCAGCGGGTTCGAAAACCTCGACGGCTCGGCCAACAATGACCAGCTGTTCGGCGACGGCAGCGCCAATACCCTCACCGGCAACGAGGGCAACGACCTGCTGGTCGGCCGCGGCGGCAATGACGTGCTGGAAGGCGGCGCAGGCAACGATATCCTGCGCGGCGGCGGCGGCGCCGACACCACCGACGGCGGCGAAGGCATCGACACGGCGGACTTCCAGGACATCGGCGCCGCGGTAATTGCCGACCTGAACACAGGGACCGCTGTTTACCAGGGCCCGAACGGCGCCGTGGCAGACACGCTCCGCAGCATCGAGAACCTGACCGGCTCCTCCAACGACGACATCCTCGTGGGCGACGCGGGCGATAACCTGCTGGCTGGCGGCGCAGGCGCCGACACCATCAACGGCGGCGCAGGCAATGACGTGATCCGCGGCGATGCCATCGGCGACGGCGAGGCAATCACCGTCACCGTAACCAACACCCTGGACGAAGGCGGCACCTTCCTGACCCCGGTCTGGTTCGGCTTCCACGACGGCGAGAACTTCGACCTCTGGACCGATGGCGAGGCCGCCAGCGGCGGGCTGGAACGCATCGCCGAGGACGGCAGCGTCGAGGGCATCGCGGCCGAATTCAACCGGCAGGTGGCAGGCGGCGGCGTCGATGCCACCCTCATCGGCGCCAATGGTGCGCCGGGGCCGATCGACCCGGGCGAAACCGCCAGCTTCACCCTTAATGTGAACGCCGATCAGGTCGGCCGCGGCTTCTTCACCTGGGCCACCATGATCATCCCCTCCAACGACGCCTTCCTGGCCTCGCCGGATGATGCGCTGCAGGACTTCATCTTTGACGCCGACGGCAACTTTGCCGGCCCGCTGGTGATTGAACGCTTCGGCAGCGATGTGCTGGATGCCGGCACCGAGGTGAACACCGAAGAGGGCGCTGCCTTCCTCAACCAGACCGCCCGCGACCAGGGCACCGCCGAGAACGGCGTGGTCCGCCAGCACGAGGGCTTCAACGGCTCCGAAGGGCTGCCGGATGGCACCCCGGTCAACATCCTCGGCGGCACTACCGCGGCGGGCACCATCGTTGACCCGGTGGAAGGCGACTTCACCCGCAATGGCGGGGAAGAGCAGCTGTTGCGTATCGTGGTCGATCTGGCCGAGGGCGGCAATGACGTGCTGTCCGGCGGTGATGGGAACGACCTCATCGACGGCGGCCGCGGCAACGACCTGCTGCGCGGCCAGCGCGGCAGCGACACCCTGGAAGGCGGCGACGGCAATGACCTCCTGCTGGGCGGCGGCGGCCGCGACCTGGCCGAAGGCGGCGCGGGCAATGACCGCCTCGACGGCGGCCGCGGAAGCGACACGCTGGACGGCGGCGCGGGCAACGACCGTCTCGACGGCGGCCGCGGAAGCGACACGCTGGACGGCGGCACCGGCAACGACCGTCTCGAAGGCGGCCGCGGCGCCGACACCTTCGTCTTCAACGAGGGCTTCGGAGACGACGTGATCACCGATTTCAACGCCTTTGCGCGCGGCGAGACCGTGGACCTGACCGGCGGCGATTTCGGCTTTGCCAGCTTTGACGACCTGTCCGGCTCCATCAGCCAGGACGGCAGCAACGCGGTGATCGACTTGGGCAGCGACGGCACGATCACCCTTCTGGGCGTGCAGGCCGCCGACCTGAACGAGGACAACATCCTCATCTAAACCAGCCGGCTGCGGCAGTCACTCTACCGCCGCAGCCTCCCCGTTTACCTTTTTACTCCCGCTGCAGAGAAAGGCCGCAGATGCCCCCGCAAACCGCATCCCGCCCCGAACTGAGGCACGCCTTCCTGCGCTGCCTGCCGGCCCTGGCCGCCACCGGCGGCTTCAGCCTGATCATCAACCTGACAATGCTGACCGGCCCGGTCTACATGATCCTGGTCTACGACCGCGCCCTGCCCAGCGGCAGCGTGCCAACCCTGATCGGCCTATCGGTGCTGATGATCGGCCTCTACGCCGTCTTCGGCCTGCTGTCCCAGGTCCGCGCCCGGCTGCTGGTGCGCATCGGCAACCGGATTGCCAATCTGCTGCAGGCCCGTGTCTTCTCAGCCCAATTGCAGCAGACCGCCCGCCAGGGCGGCACCAAGGGCCAGGACGCCCTGCGCGATCTCGCCACCCTGCGCGAATTCATCGGCGGCCCCACACCTGCGGTGCTGTTCGATGCCCCCTGGACCCCGGTCTACCTCGGCTTCGCCTGGCTGCTGCACCCCTGGCTCGGCTATGCTGGGCTGGCTGGCGTGCTGGTCCTGCTGCTTGCAGCGCTCCTGAACAACGCGCTGGTGCAGCGCGGCGCCCGGCAAACCGCGCCGGACCAGGCCCGCGCCGCCCGCATGATGGCCGACATCACCCGCAATCACGAAGTGATCGGCGCCATGAAGATGGGCCGCGACCTTTATGCCCGCTGGAGCAGCCTGCAAAACCAGGCCATGGTCCGGCAAAGCCGCACCAGCGACCTGACTTCCGACCTCTCCGCCCTGTCCCGCACCCTGCGGCTGCTGCTGCAATCCGCGGTGCTTGGGCTGGGCGCCTACCTGGCCATCGGCGGCGACCTCAGCGCAGGGTCGATCATCGCCGCCTCGGTGCTGACCGGCCGCGCGCTGGCCCCGGCCGAGCAGGCGATTTCCGGCTGGCGCCACTGCGTCGCCGCCCGCGGCGCGCAGCAGCGGCTGGAGACCCTGCTGGCCGCAAACCCCGAGGCCGCCAGCAGCATCCGGCTGCCGCAGCCCAAGGGCGCCATCGAGCTTAAAAACGTCTTTGCCGCCGCTCCCGGCCAGACCCAGCCGGTTCTTAAGAACGTCAGCCTGTCGCTGCAGCCGGGCGAAGTGCTGGCGGTGATCGGCCCCAGCGGCTCGGGCAAATCGACCCTGGCACGGGTGATCGCCGGCGCCTGGCCCGCGATGCGAGGAGATGTGCGCCTCGACCGCGCTGCCATCGCCTATTGGAACGCAGTGCAGCTGCAAAGCGCCATCGGCTACCTGCCCCAGTCGGTAGAGCTGTTCGACGGCAGCCTGCGCGAAAACATCGCGCGTTTCCACGCGGATGCCAAGGACGAGGACATCATCGCCGCAGCCGCAGCAGCCAACGCCCACGATCTGATCCTCAGCCTGCCCCAGGCCTACGCCACCCCCTTGGGCGAAGGCGGCAATGCGCTGTCCGGCGGCGAGCGCCAGCGCATCGGCCTCGCCCGTGCGCTCTACGGCAGCCCCGCAGTTGTGGTTCTGGATGAGCCGAACTCAAACCTCGATGCCGCAGGCATGACCGCTCTGAACATGTCCCTCCAGCACCTGAAAGCCTCCGGCAAAACCGTGATCCTGATCGCCCACCGCCAGAACGCATTGGCACTGGCCGACAAGGTGCTGGTGCTCGACAAAGGCCAGGTATCGGCCTTCGGCCCGCGCGAGGATGTGCTCAACACCTATTCGAAAAACCGCGCCGCCATGACCCGCAAGAAGGAGCAGGAAAATGCCTGATACCGCACCTGAGCCCACCGGCAGCACCCGCGGCTGGACCCTGTTCGGCCTGGCGGTCAGCACCGCCATGCTGGGCGGCCTTCTGGCCTGGAGCCTCAGCACCCGCATCGACGGCGCGGTGATCGCGCCCGGGACCGTCGGCCTGCAAACCAGCCGCCAGGTGATCCAGCATCTGGAAGGCGGCATCCTTGCGGGAATCAGGGTCCGGGAGAACCAGCAGGTTGCCGCGGGCCAAGTGCTGGCCGAACTCGACACCACCCAGGACCAGGCAGAACTGAACGCGGCCAACAGCCAATTTGCCAGCCTGACCCTCCGCCAGGCCCGCCTCAAGGCCGAACGGGCCCAGTCCGGAACACCGGATTTTTCCGTTCCGCTGCCGCCGGTGGCCGGAACCGCGGACATCCTCGCCGCCGAGACCGGCCTGTTTGAAAAACGCACCGCCTCGGCCCGGGCGGAAACCGCGCTGCTGCAGGCCCGCCGTGCCGCCCTTGCAGCGCAGATCAGCGGCCTCACCAGCCAGAACCGCGCCCTGCAGGCCGACCTCGCCCTGACCCGGGACGAGCTTGCCACCATCGAAACCCTGGAGGCCAAAGGCCTGGTCCCCGTCACCCGCCTGCTGGAGGTGCGCCGCAGCATTCTGAACCTCGAGGCCGCAATCTCGGGCAACGCCGCCCAGACCGAAAGCCTGCACGCACAGATCGCCGAGGCAGACAGCGAGCTGACCCGCAACACCGCCCGCTGGCAGGAGGAGATCTCCGTCAGCCTGGCAGAAACCGGCCAGCAGCTGCGCGAGCTGCAGGAGCAGCGCACATCGCTGCAGGACCGGATCCGCCGCAGCCGCATCACCGCACCGCGCGCGGGCCGCGTCCTCAACCTCGCGTTCCACACCGCCGGCGGCGTCATTGCGCCCGGCCAGCCGCTGCTGGAGATCGTGCCTGTGCAGGATGAAACCGTCCTTACCGCCAGTATCCGGGTCACCGACATCGACCGGGTGGCCGCCGGCCAGCCCGCGCGGGTGCGTCTGACCGCCTTCAGCGGCAACCAAACCCCGGAACTGCACGGCGAGGTGAAAACGCTGTCTGCCGACACGCTGACCGACCCGGCCACAGGCCAGCCTTACTACAGCGCTGAAATCACTGTCGCCGCCGCGGAATGGCGCCGGCTCGGCGGCCAGCCCCTGGTGCCCGGAATGCCGGCAGACGTGATGATTTCAACCGGTGAACGGCTTGCCGCCACCTATCTCACGCGCCCGCTGCAGGACGCGTTCTCAGGTGCCTTCCGGGACGACTGACCCCGGTTCAGCCGGGCGGCCTCAGCCGTCCAGCCGCTTGGCGCGCAGCAGCGGCTGGTCAAAGTTATACATGACCAGCTGCCCGTCGGCGCCGATATCCATGCGGTTGACCAGACCGATCTGCTGCAGGAATTCGCGCTCCACAATCATCGTCTCTTCGTCGCACAGCCCGCCGCCGATATCGAAGGGCGAGAACATCAGATTTTCCACATCCGGCCCGAAGGTTGTGGTGAAGCTCCTGCAAGGGCCGGAGCCGTACAGCGTGCCATTGTCGAAATCGAACCGCAGTTCCCCAAAGGGCTGCAGATCAATGTCTTTGACCTCCTGAACGATCCAGGCCCCGTCGAAATTCTCTGCCGTAAGTGCCGCCATTGAAGCTCCTCCGTCCTGTCCGTTCCTATCGTCAGATGCAAAGACCAAGACGGCAATACCGCCGGCGCAAACCCCCGCCAGAACCGCAGCAAAGGCGGTGCGGACAGAGGGCAGACCCATCATTTGGCGGTACTGGCTGGCCGGAAAGTCATCAGCGTCTCTCCTTGATGCACATGGGGAGGTAGTCTGCGCAGCCTGCGGGGATTGACAAGAAAAAAATCTTGCCGGAATCCGCCTTCCATGCAACGCTTAAGGGCAGGCGATGCTAACGTACTCGTTTTAAATAGTTTTTTATCTCAGGAGTTGCCCCATGCCTCTTGATGGATCTGCCGCTAAAGAAATCAAGCAACAGATGGCCCTCGCGAAGAAGCGGGAACTGTCCTTCGGGTTGTGCTTCGGCAAGAAAATCGAAAACTCGGTCTTTCTCACCCATAAAACCAAGGCTGCCAAGATCTTGGGCAAGCAGGCAAAGTCGGACGGCGAGACGCCGCAGTTCTCCTTCGGCACGCTGAAACTGGACGGCAAGGAGCTGTCGCTGAAGGTCGAGGGCAAGATCGTGCCCGGCATGGCCCGCAAGGCCAAGAAGATGTTCATGGTGGTGGGCCTCAAGTACAAGATCCTGATCCTGGATCCCTCCGGCGCCGTTGTTGAAACCGAAGACGACGAGGACGAGGCAGGCGACGCCCCGCAGGACGCCCCCGCCGCCAGCGGCGACACTGCCACTGAAGCACCGGAGGATGCGCCCGAAGCCGGTTCCTCTGAACCGGACCCGGCCGAGGCCAAGTGGAAGACCACAGCAACCAAGGTCGAGGCCAACCTGGCCAAGCTGCGCGAGATTGCCGGCATCGACCTCTCCAAGGCGCTGGCGCTGTGGAAAGCAATCCAGGCCAAGGCCGAAAGCGGCGGCTATGCCGCGGCGCTGGAACATGTTGCCAAACTCTCTGAAGAGATGAAAACCGCAGCCAAGGAAGCTGCAGCCAATGCCAAGCGGCAGGCGATGCTCGAAGCCAAGTGGCAGCAAGCATCCGCCAAGCTCGAGCCCCTGGTCAGCGAAGTGCTGGCGATGCAGACGCCGCAGTCCGGGAAGATCGAGGCAGTCTGGACCCAGATCACCGCCCGCGCCGCCGCAACGCCGCCGGATTACGAAGGCGCGCTCAAGGCCGTCGGCCCGCTGGCGCAAGCGATTTCCAAGGCCCGCCAAGCCGCCGCTGAAGCCGCAGAAGACACTGCCGAAGAGGCATCGCCGTCAGGCGCTCCGGCCTCCGGCGGAGACACAGCAACAGAGACCAAACAAGAAGCCCCGGCCAAAGCCTCCGGCGCTGAGGCGCCGCCCTCGGGCGATGGCGGCGATGATGCCGCCGAAGTGGACGTGGCCGAGCAGATCGCCCGCATCGAGGCCGCACTGAAGGCGCTGCGGGACGGGCCGGTCAAATCATACAACACCATGGTACCGGAGGCAGTCAGTACCACGCCTGACAAATGGAAAGCGGCGCTCGACAAGGTCGAGGCGCTGGCCGCCCAGGCCAAGGCCAACCCCGAAGCTGCCAGCGGCGCCAAGCTGGATGCCGGCGAAAAGGCCCTCGGCGCGCTGGAAAAAGCGGTTGCCGCCGACACCGAAGCCAAGACCGCCTTCCAGAAAGCGCTGGAGATCTTCGACCTGCGGATGGTGCCGCTGACGAGCCATCCCAAGGCCGCAGCACCTGAAATCGCGCCGGAAATTACCCGCATCAACGGCCTGCGCACGGCGGCCATCGAAAAGGCCAAGACCCACGACCTGAAAGCCGCCACCGATGACCTGAAGGCGGCCGAAAATGAGATCGCCAAGGCTGAGGTTCTGGCCGATGACTTTGCCCATTTCATGGCGCTCGACCCGGACCGCAAAGCGCTGGCGGATGCCGACCGCGGCAAGACCACCGGCGATCCGGCCTTGGACGACTCGGCCCGCGAAATGGAGCGGCTATATGATGCCGCGCAGCAGGACAAGGCTGCCAAGAAGTTCAAGGACGGCGTCAAAAAGCTGGAGCAGATTGCCGACGTCAATGCCAAAACCGCCAAGGTGAAAACCCTGCGCAAACGCTATGACGACTGGCGCCCGAAGGCCAAGACCTGGGTCGACAGCTGGGCGGGCCTCGCCGTAGCCGTGAAAAACCTGCTCAAGGACAAGCTGGACGAGGCCAACGGCTATTATAACGATTCAGACGTGGCCACGAGCAAAGACTACGGCGAGTCGGTCAAATTGCTTGGCAAGTTCTGGAATGTGCGGCCCTTCATCGAAAAGGAAATTCCCGTCGTCCAGCAATACCCGCCAAAGCTGACAGCCTTCGAGGCCAAGCTGAAGGACTTCAAGGACCACGACGGGGCGTCCGGCATCCAGGTCATCATCCTGAAGATGGAAGCGGATCTGGCCTCGGCCAAGTCCGAGGCGGCGCTGCACAAATTCTCCTCGGCGCTGGCTCTGCTTGATGCGACACAAGGCGATTGGGCCAAAGCCACAGCCCAGGCGGATGCCTGCAAGGCTTACAAGGAAAAGCGGGTTGCCGTGCAAGGCAAGATCGACGCCCTGAAAAACGTGCCCCCGGCCGAACCGATGGTGGCCGACGCCAAGGCGCTGATGGCCGAGGCTGCAGCGCTGGCGCTGAAACACGACTACCCGGCCGGCAGCAAGGCGCTGGACGAGGCCGAAAAGCGCGTCGGCAATGCCAAGGCCGCAGCCGACGCCTCGGTCGAGCTGGACGGCATGACCGACACCGCCGCGCTCGACGATCTCAAGAAAAACTGGGACCCGGCCTTCAAGGTCTTCACCGGCATCCGCGACAAGGTCGTTGCAGCCGACACCGGCAATGACTTCACCGCGTTGATCGCCAAGGCGCAGCTGCCCGCGGCCGAAGCGGAAAAGGCAAAGACCGCCAAGAAATGGGACGATGCGCGGGCGCATCTGGACAGCGCCATCTCGAACCTGAAAATGGCCATGGTGCTGATCCACCAGCACCGCGCCTATGGCGATCTGAAGACCTCGCTGACCGCCAAGGCCGCCGCCCTGGCGCCGCTGAACGACACCAACTGCATTCAGCCGCATATCGACGACATCACCCGGCTGACCGGCGAGGCCGACAATCTGATCAAGCCGGAAGGCTATGACTACAAGGGCGCCGAAGCCAAGCTGGGCGAAGCCCGCAAGATCGAAGAGCAGGCCCGCGCGGACGGTGCGCTGTTCCAAACCATCAAGGCCGACCGGGCCAAAGGGGCTGCGGTCATCGCCAAGATCGTGACCGAGGGCGGAGCGGTCGAAACCCAGCTGACCCACCGCAAGACCGAGATCCAGACGCTGCTGGACGAAAGCACCGCCAAGCAGACGGCCCGCGACTTCAAGGGTGCGGCCGAAAAGGCCAGCGCGGCTGCGGGCTGGGAAAAGGCTACGGATGAGGATCTGAAGACGCTGAAAACCGTGCTGGGCTGGGAGAACCAGTATTTTGTTACGCCGCGCGCAGCGCTGGTCGGCCCCGGCAAGGAGGCCGGGGTGCATCAGATCGCCCGCGCCGATGCGGCTTATGCCAAATACGAGGCGGCCAAGGCCGCCCATACTTACTCTCTGGCGCTGCGGCTGTTTGAAAAAGCCTATCAGGCGATCCTGGCCTGCCAGCGGCTGATTGCCGCCGCAGACCTGTACAAACCCGCCGAGACCGATGCCAAGGCAGCGGTGGATGCGCTGGCGCCCGAACGAAACGGCGCCACCGAAGACCGGATCAAAGCGCTGGAGGACCGCTTTACAGCGGCCAAGATCGACACCGCCAAAACCGACCTGACCGACAACGACTATTCCCAGGCCGAAAAGCTGATGAAGTCGATCACCGCAGATGCCAAGGCCCTGCTCGCCTCGGTCAAAGGCTCGTCGGACTATGAGCCCGCCCGCGCCGCGGCCGAAGCCAAGCTGACCGAGGCCAAGGCCCACAAACACGCCGATGCGATCCAGGCGCAGCTCACCCGGCTGTCGAAAAAGTACGAAAACCTCGTCAAACTGGCCCCCAGCGATTACGCAACCGCCAAGACCATGGCCGAAGAGGTAACAGCCTCAGCCGAGGAGGCGATCAGTTCGGCGGGCACCCAGGGCATTCTGGAGGCGGTGAACGGCGCCATCGGCGGCGACGAAGACAGCGCACCCTGGTGGCCGCAGGTGCAGGCCGCGAAACTGGCCATCAATGGCGTCGGCCTGCGCGAGAATGCAGCGGTGGCCAAGACCCAGCTGGATCTGGCCAATACCGAGATCGAGAACTGCCAGAAGGACGGGCTGGACGCCAAAACCGCCAAGGGCCACCTGCTGGCCGCGCTCGAAGCCTGCAACACGGCCAACGAGGTGATCTCGCAATACGCCTTCATCATACAGGAAATCACCCGTGCCCGCGCCGGCATCGGATCGGTCCGCGGCCATGCCGAGGCCGCCTATGTGAAGGATGAGCTGGACGAGGCCGAAAAGCTGCTGGACGGCGCCGAAACCGCGGCCAAGGCCGGGCAGAACTACACCAAAGTCAGCGCCGACATCGAAAAGGCAATTGCGCTCACCAAGACCGCGCAGGAGCTGGCCGATCTCTACAAACAATACAAGGAGCTGCGCGCCAAGCCCGAGGTGGAGCCGCGCCTGGCGGTGCTGGAAAAGCACGAGCACCGCTATGCCATCAAAGCCAGCATCGACACCATGCGCAAAAAACTGGCTGACGCGGCGGCACAGGCGGCCTCCAAGAACACGGCCGAGGCCATCAAGCTCTTGGAAGAGGCCCGCGCCATCGGCACCAGCGCCTTTGTCATGGCCGAAATGCGTGCCAACAATCCCCCCAAACCGGAGGACATCAAGGAAATCCTGTCGCGGCCCAATGGCACCGACGAACTGGACGCGATGATCGACAATCTTGAGCCGGAGGCTCAGCGCGCCGTTGTCAAAGTTGCTTTCAAGGAGCGTTTCGGCTGCGATATCAAAAACTTCAGCAACGAAAACCTGGCGCCTGCCAGCGAAATTGCCGATGCCGATCTGAAGGGCCCCAACATCGTTGCCTTCTACAAGGCAATGCAGGACCTGCCGCTGGACCACACCCTGAACAACGACTCGCTCAAAAGCTTCGCCATCAACGAGGCAGCAAAAGGCGGCTCGATGTACCAGGGCGACAAAAAGCGGATCGTGATGCACGAAGGCGACGCCGGCCTGTCGCCCAATTACGCCTTCGGCAGCGACGATGCCGTGGGCAGCCTGGACGATGCCGCCACTCCGGAGGAACGGGCCGAGCTGGAGAAATGCAAACCGGCCAACGACGAGCCGGTCACTTTCTTCAACTGGAACACCCTGCATGAGGTGGGCCATGCGGTGGACGACAAGAAAGGCTTCATGAACAGCAACGGCGGCAAGAAGGACTACGGCGGCTGGACCGAACACGGCATGGATATTGCCGGCATCGCCGAGAAGATCGCAACCAAGTTCAGCTACGACAAAGCCTATGTCACTGAATACATGGCGCATAACAAAAGCGCCCATGTGCCGGACAAGCCCGCGGATGAGACCTGCTCGGACGAAGACTGGGAGGCCCGGCGCATCAAGATGCAGGCCTTTGTCGACATGGCCTCGGAGCCGGCCAAGCCCTGGTCCAGCATGGCCACGGCCAAGAAGCTGGCGATTGGCGGGGTGGTCTATCAGGAAAGCTACACCAATGCCTGGAACTCCTATCTGCTCAGCGAGCGGGCCAAGGGGATCACCGGCTATCAATTCCGGGCCCCGGGCGAATGGTTCTCCGAGCTCTATGCCGCTTATCATTCGGGCAAGCTGAAACCGAACCATCCGGCGGTTGGCTGGCTGTCAAAACTCTGAGCGCTGGAAATGGAACAACAAAAGGGCTGTTGACCGATGTCGTTATTTCACCCCGTCAACCTGGTCTGCCCGCAGTGCGAGGCACCGGTGACCATGATGGCTGTTGGCAGCGTCAATGCCGATCGCCGCCCGGACCTGAGAGAGGATATTCTCTCGGACCGGTTCCAGGACATGTCCTGCGAGGCTTGCTCCGAAAGCTTCCGCCTGCAGCCGCAATTCAATTACCTGGACGCAGGCCGCGGCCAGTGGATTGCAGCCATGCCCGCAAACCGCCTGCGCGATCATCTGGAGCTTGAAGACGAGGCGCGGGAGCTGTTTTCAACCAGCTATGGCGACGCTGCACCCGCGGCGGCGCGGGATGTGGGCGGCGGGCTGGCAGTGCGCCTCACCTTCGGCTGGCCGGCGGTTCGGGAAAAGCTGCTGGTGCGGCAGCTGGAATTGGATGACGTGATCGTGGAGATGATGAAACTGCACATCCTGCGCAGCGTCGAATCCGTGCCTCTGGCCGAAGGCATCGAGCTGCGGCTGACCGGCACCGATGACGACACCGGCGGCTATGTCTTTGCCTGGCTGGAAACCGCATCAGAGCAATATATCGAGTATCTGACCGTTCCCGCAGAACTTTACGAGGCGATCCACGCCAATCCCGACGGGTGGCAGGCGATCAGGGACCGGCTCGAAACCGGGCCGTTTGTCGATATGCAAAAACTCTACATGGGTGAAGGCCGGGCAGCCGGATAGCCCGGCCCGCTGCGGCTCGGCGCTGCGCCGCTAGGCGCTCGCCCGGACCACGATTTCGCCAAGGAAACTGCAGTTGTCATCGCGGTTCTCAGCGTTCTGCAGGATCTCGACCAGCCGCTCTGCCATCCGGGTGATCGGCTGCCGGTACGTGGTCAGCTGATAATTCGGCCGCGCCGCCTGCGGCACGTCGTCAAAGCCGGTAACGGCAATATCCTCCGGCACCCGCAGGTTCATTTCGTGGCGGATAGCATCGATCGCCCCCATCGCCAGCGCATCGTTCTCGCAGACCAGCACATCCGGCAGATCGGCCCGCGCCCGGCCCTTCAGAGTCTGTGTCGCGATGCCATAGGCCAGGTTTGAATCATAGCTTTCCACCCCGATCACCTCGGGCTGCACCCCTGTCTCCTGCTGCCACAGCTCGACAAAGGTCTCCTTGCGCCGCAAATGCGCTGAGTGCGTATCAGGCCCGGCCAGGAACATCGGCTTGCGGTAGCCGCGCGACAGCACATAGGCCGTCATCTCCCGCATAGCTTCCCGGTCATCCACCGAGATCGAAATGGTATTGGCGTTTTCCGAGCTGCGGGCAAAGATGATCAGCTTCTTCACCCGCCGCGCGCCGGTGGCGGCATTCAGCAATGCGTCGCTGAACTGCAGCCCGATCAGGATCGCCGCATCGACACGGCGCTGGCTGGCCGACAGCAGCGCGTGGTTGGTCTCGGTGCCGTCCAGCGTGTTGACCAGCAGCGTGTCCCAGCCGTTCTTGCGCAAGACCCGGGTCAGCCGCTCCAGCATCACCAGCTTATGCGGATTATTGAAGTCGTCAATCAGCAGCGCCACAAGGTTCGAACGCTCCGAGGCCAGGCTGGCCGCCTGCAAATCCGGCAGGTACCCCACAGCTTCAGCTGCTGCCAGCACCTTGGCCCTGGTCTTGGGGGAGATCGAAGCATCCTTCTTGAACGCCCGGCTCACCGTCCAGCGCGAAACGCCCGCCGCCTCGGCGACATCATCGGCGGTGACCGTCTGGTCGGCATGGCTGGAATCGGTCTCAGTCATCTCTCTCTCCGTGCTGCCTCCCTAATTCAGATTCGGCGTCAATGGTAGCGGTTCCCTGCTCCTTTTGCACGCGCGTGCAGAATTTTCTTGCACGCGCGTGCAAACCGGTGTTCGTTATGGCCTCAACAGCGATTGCGGATTCGGGAGAGAGAGATGCTGAAGGTTGGTTTGCTGGGTGCGGGCCGCATCGGGCAGGTGCATGCGGTAAACATTGCCGGGCATACAGGCAGCACCCTGGCAGCGGTGTCGGACGTGCATGAAGCCGCCGCCGCGCAACTGGCCGGGCAATTTGGCGCCCAGGCCCGGTCCTCGGAAGAGATCCTGGCGGATTCTTCGATTGACGCGGTGCTGATTGCCACCTCGACCGACACCCACTCGGACCTGATCGAGGCCGCCGCCGCCGCAGGCAAGGCGATCTTGTGCGAAAAGCCGGTCGATCTGTCGCTGCAACGCGCCCGCGCCTGCCAGGCCGCAACCTCGGACGCCAAGGCGCCGATAATGATCGGCTTCAACCGCCGCTTCGATCCGAATTTCGCGGCTCTGCAGCAGGCCGCCCAATCAGGCGAAATCGGCAAGGCCGAGCTGCTGTCGGTCACGTCCTTTGACCCGGCGCCGCCGCCGGTCAGCTATATCGAGGTCTCCGGCGGGCTGTTCCGGGACATGATGATCCACGACTTCGACATGGCCAATTTCATCATGGGAGAAGCCCCGGCCAGCATCGCCGCCACCGCCAGCGCCATTGTCGACCCGGCCATCGGCGCGGCTGGCGACGTGGACACCGCCGTGGCAACCCTGACCTACGCCGACGGCCGCATCGCCGTCATCAAAAACAGCCGCCGCGCGGTCTACGGCTATGACCAGCGGGTCGAGCTTCTGGGCTCTGAAGGGCTGCTTTCGGCCGCCAACGTGCTGGAAAACACCGTCTCCAAATCGACCGTGGCCGGTGTCACCAGCGCCAAGCCCGAGCATTTCTTCCTGGAACGCTACATGCGCGCCTATGCGGCGGAATGGGATGCCTTCGTCGGCGCAGTGGCAAACGTTACCGAAGTCCCGGTCACACTGGCCGATGGGGTCACCGCGCTGGCGATGGCCGAAGCCGCAACCGAGGCTGCCAAGACCGGAGCCCCCGTAACACTTGCCGAATAACAGGACCAGAAGCGGGCAAAAGAGACACCGAATTTCGCAATACAATCAAATCAATAGGGAGGAAATCATGAGGAAACTTCTAGCAACAGCCGCCGCCGTGGCCACCATCGCCACCGCCATGCCGGCGCTGGCTGCCGACATCATCGTGGTCGCGCACGGTCAGGCCAATGACCCGTTCTGGTCGGTGGTCAAAAACGGCGTCGAAAAGGCGGCCGAGCACACCGGCGCCAATGTCGAATACCGCGCGCCCGAGACCTTCGACATGGTCGCCATGTCACAGCTGATCGACGCCGCCGTGAACCAGGAGCCCGACGGACTGGTGGTCTCGATCCCCGATGCCGATGCGCTTGGGCCCTCAATCGAACGCGCGGTCTCGGCCGGCATCCCGGTGATCTCGATTAACTCCGGCTCGGATGTCTCCAAGGACCTCGGCGCGCTGCTGCACGTCGGCCAGGATGAGTTCGACGCGGGCAAGGCCGCAGGCGCCAAGCTGGCCGCGATGGGCGGCACCAAGGCGATCTGTGTCAACCAAGAGGTCGGCAACGTGGCGCTTGACCTGCGCTGCGCCGGATTCACCGAAGGCTTTGGCGGCAATGCCACCGTCCTGCCCACCAGCAACGACCCCGCCGAAGTGGAATCCAAGGTGCGCGCGGCGCTGGAATCCGATCCGGATGTGGACACCGTGATGGCGCTCGGCGCCTCCACCGCGGGCGAGCCCTCGGTGGCCGCAGCCAAGGCGACCGGCCGGGACGTGAATGTCGCCACCTTCGATCTGTCGGCAGGCTTCCTGCAGGCGGTTGCCGATGGCGAGGCCGCCTTTGCCATCGACCAGCAGCAGTTCCTGCAAGGCTACATGTCGGTGAACTTCCTGGCGCTGCACGCCGACTACGGGCTGATGCCGGGCGGCAATGTGCCTTCGGGCCCGAACCTGATCACCGCCGAAAAGGCGGCGCAGGTTGTCGGCTTGTCGGCTGAAGGCATCCGCTGATCAAACACACCAAATGGAGCGGCGCCCCGGCGCGCCGCTCCGGCAGACAGGGGAGGCTGCAGTGACAGACACAACGACACCCATCGGCGACGAGAGGCTCAAGCAAGAGACCTTCTTTGCCAAACTCATGAAACGCCCGGAATTAGGGGCCATTGCCGGTGTCATCCTGGTTGTCGCCTTCTTCCTGGCCACTGCCGACAGCGCCATGTTCACCTTGTCGGGCATCATGAATTTCATGACCCCCGCCGCCCAGCTCGGCATCCTGGCGATCGGCGCCGCATTGCTGATGATCGGCGGCGAGTTCGACCTGTCGATCGGTTCGATGGTCGCCTTTGCCGGCCTGTTCTTCGGCGTCTGCGTGGTCACCTGGCAATTGCCGCTGATCCTGGCGATCCCGATGACCTTTGTCTTCGCCGCCTGCGTCGGCGCGGTGAACGGCTCCATCGTGATCCGCACCGGCCTGCCCTCCTTCATCGTGACGCTCGCCTTCCTGTTCATCCTGCGCGGCCTCTCGCTGGTCGGACTGAAGCTCGCCACCAACGGCTCCACCCAGCTGCGCGGCGTGCGCGACGCGGTTGAGGGCGATTGGCTTGCCCCCATCTTCTCCGGCGATGCCTTCGAAGGGCTGTTTGCCGCCCTTGCCCAGGCCGGCCTCATCGACACCTTCAAAAGCGGCACCCCCAAGGTCCCCGGCATCCCGGTCGAGATCCTGTGGTTCGTCGCAATTGCCCTCCTGGCCACCTACGTGCTGCTGCGCACCCCCGCAGGCAACTGGATTTTCGCCACTGGCGGCGACTCCAACGCAGCCACCAACTCCGGCGTGCCGGTGAACAAAGTGAAAATCTCGCTATTCATGCTGACCGCCTGCTGCGCCGCCCTGGTGGCCATCATCACCGTAATGGACGCAGGCTCCACCGATGCCCGACGCGGCTTCCAGAAAGAGTTCGAGGCGATCATCGCCGCAGTGATCGGCGGCTGCCTGCTGACCGGCGGCTACGGCTCGGCCATCGGTGCCTTCTTCGGCGCGATCATCTTCGGCATGGTGGTGATCGGCCTCACCTACACCGGATTTGACCAGGACTGGTTCCAGGTCTTCCTGGGCGGCATGCTGCTGATCGCCGTGCTGTTCAACAACGCCATCCGCAAGCGCGTGACAGGGGAGCGCTGAGATGACCCAAGACACCACTTTCCATCACGGCGACGCCCCAAACGCCGCGCCGATCATCCAAATGACGGATATCGAGAAGCACTTCGGCAATATTATCGCGCTGGCCGGCGTCAGTTTTGATGTGGTGCCTGGCGAATGCCACTGCCTGCTGGGCGACAACGGCGCCGGTAAGTCCACTTTCATCAAGACGATGTCCGGCGTGCACAAACCCACCAAGGGCACCATCACCTTCGAGGGGCAGGAGATGAACTTCAACTCCCCCCGCGATGCAATGGAAGCAGGCATTGCCACCGTGTTCCAGGACCTGGCGATGATCCCGCTGATGAGCGTCACCCGCAATTTCTTCATGGGCCGCGAACCCACCAAGGGCAGCGGCATCCTGAAACGCTTTGACGCCGAGCGCGCCAATGAGATCACCATGGAGGAGATGCGCAAGATGGGCATCAACCTCCGCGGCCCGGACCAGGCAGTCGGCACCCTGTCGGGCGGCGAACGCCAGACCGTGGCCATCGCCCGCGCCGTCTACTTCGGCGCCAAGGTGCTGATCCTGGACGAGCCCACCTCAGCGCTTGGCGTGCGTCAGACCTCCAACGTGCTGGCCACCATCGACCGGGTCCGCAAGCAAGGCGTCGGCGTGGTCTTCATCTCGCACAACGTCCGCCACGCGCTGGCGGTGGGGGACCGCTTCACGGTGCTGAACCGCGGCAAGACCCTGGGCACCGCCAAACGCGGCGAAATCACCCCGGAAGCGCTGCAGGACCTGATGGCCGGCGGCCAGGAGATGGCCCAGCTCGAAGGTTCGCTCGGCGGCACCATCTGAACGTTCGCACACATAAGCCGGAAAGAAATGTCGCACCAGTTCAAAAGCTCACCGCCTGGCCGAAAGGCCGGGCCGCGCCGACCCGCCCCCGTCAAACCGGAGGTTTGCCTCCGGCAAAACGGGCGGCGCGATTGCGCCACCCCGCGGGTCTCTGCGGCCCTCACGGCCAAAATCAATTAGAGGCACCCATGACCGCCCTGCCCCAACCCCCTTTAAACATCGCCCTGATCGGCACCGGCTTCATGGGCAAATGCCACGCCCTGGCCTGGCGCAATGTCGCCGCCGTCTTTGGCGGCGCGCATCCCAATCTGGAGCTGCTCTGCGATGCCAGCGAGGACGCCGCCAGCGCTTTTGCCGCCCAATTCGGCTTTGTCCGCAGCACCGCCAGCTGGCAAGAAGCGGTGACCGATCCGGGCATCGACGTGGTCTCGATCACCCTGCCCAACGGCATGCACCGTCCGGTGGCGGAGGCTGCGCTAAAGGCAGGCAAGCATGTCTGGCTGGAAAAGCCGATGGCGCTGACCCTGGCAGACGCGGAAGCCATGGCCGCAACCGCCGCCGCTCACCCCAGTCAGGTGACCTTGCTGGGCTACAATTACCTGCGCTCCCCCGCCTTCCAGGCCGCCCGCGCCATGGTGCAGGCGGGCGAGATCGGCGACCCCGTCACCTTCCGCGGCGTCTATGACGAGGACTATTCCGCCGACCCGGACCTGCCCTGGTCCTGGCGCATGACCAAGGAGGCTGGCGGGCTGGGCGCCCTGGGCGATCTCGGCTGCCACCTGATCAGCCACATGCTGGACTTGATGGGGTCGGTCGAGGAACTCACCGGCCAGACCCAGATCGTGGTGCCCAACCGGCCTTCTCCGGACGGTCCCAAACTGGTCGAAAACGAAGACAGCGCCTTTGCCATGTTCCGCTTCGCCTCCGGCGCCCAGGGCTCCTTGGCCACCTCCCGCGTAGCGCGCGGCCGCAAATGCCGCCTGCAATGGGAGGTGCACGGCACTAAGGGCACGCTGGCATTCGACCAGGAAAACATGAATGAGCTCTGGGTCCACCGCGCAGGCGAAGCCGGTTTCACCCGCCACCTGACCGGCCCCGATCAGCCGGACTTTGCCGCTTTCTGCCCGGCCCCCGGCCACAACTTCGGCTTCAACGAGCAAAAGGTGGTCGAGGCCCGCGACCTGCTGAAGGCCATCGCAGGCAACGGCCCCGCGGCGCCGGATTTTGCCCGCGGCCTCATTATCGAACGCATCATCCACGGCATCGCTGCCTCAAAAGGGCAGCCGGTAAGGATCTGAACGCTATGAGCAAATCTCTGGACGTCATCACCATCGGCCGGGCCGGCGTCGACCTTTATGGCGCGCAGGTCGGCGGGCGGCTCGAAGACATGGGCAGCTTTGAGAAATACATCGGCGGCTCCCCCGCCAACATCGCCTGCGGCACGTCCCGGCTGGGCCTGAAAACCGGCCTGATCAGCCGCGTCGGAGACGAGCACATGGGCCGCTTCATCCGCGAGCAGCTGGCCCGCGAGGGCGTCGACACCCGCGGCGTTGCCACCGACCCCGAGCGCCTCACTGCGCTGGTGATCCTCGGCATCCGCGACCAGGAACGCTTCCCGCTGATCTTCTACCGCGAAAACTGCGCAGACATGGCGCTGAGCGAAACAGACATCGATGAGGCCCTGATCGCCGACACCCGCGCAGTGGTTGCCACCGGCACCCACCTCAGCCACCCGCAGACCGAGGCGGCGGTGCTGAAGGCGCTGCAACTGGCCCGCAAACACGGCGCCCGCGCCGCGCTCGACATCGACTACCGCCCCAACCTCTGGGGCGTTGCGGGCCACGGCGACGGCGAAAGCCGCTTTGTCGAAAGCCGCAAGGTCACCGACAAGCTGCTGTCGACGCTGCATCATTTCGACCTGATTGTCGGCACCGAGGAGGAATTCCACATCGCCGGCGGCGCCACCGATACGGTCACAGCCCTGCGCAAAGTCCGCGAAGCCTCAGACGCGGTGCTGGTCTGCAAGCGCGGCGCCCTGGGCGCGGTGGCCTTTGACGGCGCCATCCCGGACAGCCTGAACGATGGCCAGGCAGGCAAAGGCTTCCCGATCGAAGTCTTCAACGTGCTCGGCGCCGGTGACGGCTTTTTCTCCGGCCTGCTGAAAGGCTGGATGCAGGCCGAAGACCCCGCGGAAACCGACTGGCCAACCGCCCTGAAATACGCCAACGCCTGCGGTGCCTTTGCGGTGTCGCGCCACGGCTGCACCCCCGCCTACCCTTCCGCCGAGGAGCTGAAGTTCTTCCTGGAGCGCGGCATCACACAGCCGGACCTGCGCAACGACCCGGAACTGGAGCAGCTCCACTGGTCCACCACCCGCCAGCGCCGCACGGGCGGCGACTGGTCCGAGATGCGGGTCTTTGCCTTTGACCACCGGCTGCAGCTGGAGGAAATGGAAGGCTATACGCCGGCAAAAGGCAGCGCCTTCAAGGAATTGTGCCTGAAAGCCGCGCAACAGGTGCAAGACCGCAAGCCCGGCTATGGCATCCTCTGCGACAACCGCATCGGCAAAGCAGCACTGCATGCGGCCTCCGGCTCCGGCCTGTGGATCGGGCGGCCCGCGGAATGGCCCGGCTCCCGCCCGCTGGCACTAGAGCCGGAACTGGGCCCCGACTTTGGCGGCCTCGTCGAATGGGCGCGGGAAAACGTGGTCAAGGTGCTGTGTTTCTGCCACCCGGACGACGATGCCGAGACCTGGCGGCAGCAGGAACAGACCGTCCTGCGCCTGTTCCACGCCGCCCGCCGTAACAATCTGGAACTGCTCTTGGAGGTGATCCCCTCCAAATGCGGCCCCGTCGATGACGACACCACCCCGCGGATCATTCAGCGTTTCTATGACCTTGGCGTCTACCCGGACTGGTGGAAGCTGGAGCCGTTCAAGACAGAAACCGCCTGGGCCAATGCGGTCGCGGCCATTGAGCGCAACGACCGGCACACCCGCGGCATCGTGGTGCTGGGCCTGGACGCCCCGCAAGAGGAACTGGCCGCCAGTTTTGAGCGCGCCGCGCGGTTCGATCTGGTCAAGGGCTTCGCCGTCGGTCGCACCATTTTCGGCCAGGCCGCCCGCGACTGGCTGGCGGGCAACATCAGCGACGAGGAAGCGGTTCAGGTGATGGCCGCCAACTACGCACGGCTCTGCGGCGTCTGGGACGCGGCCCGCGCCACGGCAAAAGGATAATCAGATGTCCACGATCAAACTGACAGCCGCGCAGGCCATGGTGAAATGGCTGAGCGTGCAGATGACCCCCGAAGGAGAGCGTTTCATCGACGGGATCTGGGCAATCTTCGGCCACGGCAATGTGGCGGGCCTCGGCGAGGCGCTGCAGCAGGCGGATGATGCCTTCCCTACCTGGCGTGGCCAGAACGAGCAGACCATGGCCCATGCCGCTATCGCCTATGCCAAGGCCTCGAAACGCACCCGGGCGCAAGCGGTGACCTCTTCGATCGGCCCCGGCGCCACCAACATGGTGACCGCAGCGGCGCTGGCGCATGTGAACCGGCTGCCCCTACTGCTGATCCCCGGCGACGTCTTCGCAAACCGCCGCCCCGACCCGGTGCTGCAGCAGGTGGAGGATTTCGCCGACGGCACTGTCTCGGCCAATGACTGCTTCCGCGCCGTGTCGCGCTACTTCGACCACATCACCCGGCCCGAACAGCTGCTGACCGCCCTGCCGCGGGCACTGCAGGTGATGACGAATCCGGCAGACTGCGGACCCGTCACCCTGTCCTTCTGCCAGGATGTGCAGGCCGAGGCCTATGACTACCCCGAGGCTTTCTTTGAGCCCAAAGTCTGGCACATCCGCCGCCCGGCGCCCGATGCGCGCGAGCTGGCGGAAGTGGCAGAGCTGATCCGCAAGGCGCAGAACCC
This sequence comes from Leisingera sp. ANG-M1, assembly GCF_000813745.1. Classification (GTDB taxonomy): domain Bacteria; phylum Pseudomonadota; class Alphaproteobacteria; order Rhodobacterales; family Rhodobacteraceae; genus Leisingera. The sequence goes on from NZ_JWLC01000020.1 coordinate 32,913, forward strand.
GGTGATCGTCTGCGGCGGCGGCGTGATCTACTCCCGGGCCGAGGAAGAGCTGGCAAGTTTCGCAACCCGGCACGGCATACCGGTGGTCGAGACCCAGGCCGGCAAATCGGCACTGGCACAAGCGCATGAGATGAACTTCGGCGCGGCGGGCGTGGACGGGTCGGCGGCCGCCAATTCACTTTGCAGCACGGCTGATCTGGTGATCGGCGTTGGCACCCGTTTCCAGGATTTCACCACCGGCTCCTGGGCTTTGTTCCAGAATCCGGACCGCCGCATCGTCTCGATCAACGTGGCCGCCTATGACGCCGCCAAACACGGCGCCGTTGCGCTGGTCTCGGACGCCAAAGTGGCATTGGAAGGCCTGAGCGCAGCGCTTGGATCGCACAAGGCGCCTGGTTTTGACGCACAGCCGCGGCTGGACTGGCTGGCCAAGGTCGATGCCCATTGCGCCGACCGCCACGGCGGCGAAGGCTATCTGCCGATGGATGCCGAGGTGATCGGCGCGGTGCAGCGCACCTCATCCAAGGCCACTGTGGCCATGTGCGCAGCCGGCACTATGCCCGGCGCGCTGAAACTGCTGTGGCAGGCGCCGAAAGGCGGCTATCACATGGAATACGGCTTCTCCTGCATGGGTTACGAGATTGCCGGCGCCATGGGGCTGAAACTGGCGCAGCCGGACCGCGACGTGATCTGCTTTGTCGGCGACGGCTCTTACATGATGGCCAATTCCGAGCTGGCCACCGCGGTGATGCGCCGGGTGCCCTTCACCGTGGTGCTGACCGACAACCGCGGCTATGGCTGCATCAACCGGCTGCAGATGGGCACCGGCGGCGAGCAGTTCAACAATCTCTACAAAGACTGCCGCGTGGAAGCGCAGCCGCAGATCGACTTTGCCGCCCATGCCGCCGCGATGGGCGCGCATGCAGTGAAGGCGCAGGATATTGCCGATCTCGAGGCGCAGCTGCTGGAAGCCAAGGGTGCAGAAATCCCCACGGTCATCGTGATCGAGACCGACCCGATGCAGGGGCCGGCCGAAGCAGGCGGCAGCTTTTGGTGGGACGTGGCGGTTCCGGAGACCAGCGCCAACGGCAAAGTCCAGGAAGCGCGGGCAGCCTATGACGCCGCGCAGACCCGCCAGAACCTGGTGAACTGAGACAAGGAAGCGGGGGCCTCGCCGGCCCCCGCACCCCCGCGCCAGAGAGCCGGTGGGCCCTCCGGCACCTCCCAACCTACGACCACGAAGGACACGCGAAGATGATCCAGTTCGGCACCAACCCGATTGCCTGGGCCAATGACGACGACCAGACCCTGGGCGCCCATATCCCAACCGCGCAGATCCTGGCGGAAGCGGCAGAGATCGGCTTTGACGGCATCGAGAACGGCCACCGCTGGCCGGATGATCCGCAAGCGCTGAAAGAACTTCTGGGCAGCCATGGGCTCGCCTTCATCTCCGGCTGGCATTCGCTGAACCTGCTGACCCGTTCGATGGACGAAGAAAAGGCCGCTATCCAGCCGCATCTGGACAAGCTCAAGCACAACGGCTGCAAGGTCTGCATCGTCTGCGAAACCTCCAACTCAGTGCAGGGGCTGGACGTGCCGGTCAATGATGCGCCGGTGCTGAGCAGTGATGAAATGGCGTCCTTTGGCGACAGGGTGGAGGAGCTTGCGCAATACTGCGCGGGTCAGGGCATCGCGCTGGTCTATCACCACCACATGGGCACCGTGGTTGAAACGCCGCAAGAGATCGATGCCTTCATGGCGGCCAGCGGCCCCGCCACCCGGCTACTTTTCGATGCTGGACACGCCTATTTCGGCAGCAACGGCTCCGATCCGGCAGCAATCCTGCGCAAATACGCCAACCGGGTCAGCCATTTCCACGCCAAAAACGTCCGCCCCCAGGTGATGGCTGAGGTGCGCAGATCCGGCCTGTCGTTCATGGACGGCGTGCGGGCAGGCGTCTTCACGGTGCCGGGCGACCCGGAAGGCGGCGTAGACTTTGCGCCGCTGCTGCAGATCCTGAAAGACAGCGGCTACCAGGGCTGGATCGTCATCGAGGCCGAGCAGGACCCCGATGTCCGCAACCCCTTCGAATACCAGAGCCTTGGCCTGAAGACCCTGAAAACCCTGGCACAGGAGTTGGAACTGGCATGAGCACACTGCTGCGCAAACCCTTCGGCACCCACGGCAAGGTGCATGAGATCACACCCGCCTCGGCCGGCTGGCGTTATGTCGGCTTTTCCCTCTACCGCCTGCGCCCCGGCGAAACCGCGGAAGAAGCCACCGGCGGCCGCGAGGTGATCCTGGTGATGGTCGAGGGCAAAGCCGCCCTCACCGCTGCCGGGCAGGACTGGGGCATCTTGGGCGAGCGGATGAGCGTCTTTGAAAAGACCCCGCCGCATTGCCTCTATGTCCCCAATGGCGAGACCTGGCAGGCCACCGCAGAAACCGACTGCACCATCGCGGTCTGCTCCGCCCCGGGTAAATCCGGCCACCAGGCCCGCCGCATCGGCCCGGACGGCATTACTCTCACCAAACGCGGCAAGGGGGTGAACACCCGCTATATCAACAACATCGCGATGGAGAACGAGGATTATTGCGACAGCCTCTTGGTGACCGAGGTCTTCACGCCCAATGGCCACTGGTCCTCTTACCCCAGTCACCGCCACGACGAAGACGACTTCCCGCGTATCACCTATCTGGAAGAGACCTATTACCACCGCCTGAACCCGGCCGGCGGCTTTGGTCTCCAGCGGGTCTATACCGATGACGGCGAGCTGGACGAGACCATGGCGGTGAAAGACGGCGACGTGGTGCTGGTGCCGCGCGGCCACCACCCCTGCGGCGCGCCCTACGGGTTCGAGATGTATTACCTCAACGTCATGGCCGGTCCGCGCCGCAACTGGCGTTTCGTTCCGGCCCCCGAGGTCGAATGGATCATGGAGCGGGACGCTTAGGACCGCCCAAAGGAACCGAGAAACGCCGCCAAGTACCGTTGCGCTAAGGGCTGCAGAGACCCGCGGGGTGGCGCAGCCCGGCCAGCAGCCGGGCAGGTGGCTTTTGATATGCCTGGCGAAACTCCGGAGAAAACAAAATGACACACACCTTCCAGCTGGCCGCCTGCGCCGAGATGCTGTGGCAGGACCGTCCCATCGACTGGCGCGCCGCCCGCCTCCGGGAAATGGGCTTTGGCGTCGGCCTGTGGAACTGGCCGGACCACGATCTGGCCGCGCTGGAGAAAACCGGCGCCGATTTCACCATCATGAACGGCTACCTGGCCGGCCGCCTGGCCGATGACGAGGGCGCCGAGGAACTGCTGCAGTCAGCCCGGGAAACCGCGCAAGTAGGCAAGCGGCTTGGCGTGGACCGGCTGAACCTGCATGGCACTGGCCTCGGCAACGGCGGCCTGCCCGTCACCCCATGCGAAACCGTCACCGGCACCATGTGGCTGAAGGCCCGCGACACCCTCGCGCGCATCGCTGACATGGCGGAAGAGGAAGGCGTCACTTTCACCCTGGAAAACCTCAACCTGCCCGTGGATCACCCCGGCGTGCCCTTCGCCCGCGCCGAAGACACGCTGGCGCTGGTTTCGGCCGTGGACCACCCGCGCCTGCGCCTGAACCTCGACCTCTACCACGCCCAGATCGGCGAGGGGAACCTGATCGAACTGTGCCGCGCCTGCCTGCCCTGGATCGGCGAAATCCAGGTGGCCGACGTGCCCGGCCGCTGCGAACCGGGCACCGGCGAGATCAACTATCCCGGCATTGCCCGGGCGCTGAAAGACATGGGCTACCGCGGGCCGGTCGGCATTGAAGCCTTTGCCGCAGCAGACCCGGAAGCGGCGCTGGACGCCTTCCGCACCGCCTTTACGGTCTAACCTTGTAACACCCGGCGCCATCCAGAAAACAGGCGCCGGGCCGCCACAGACGCATCAATTCGCTTCCAGCACCGCATTCAGGAACTGCTGGGTACGCTCCCGCTGCGGGTTCTCGAACAGTTCCGACGGGGCCGCCTGCTCCTCGATCGCGCCGTTGAAGAAGAAACACACCCGGTCCGAGATGTCCTTGGCAAAGCCCATCTGGTGGGTGACCATCAGCATCGTCAGGCTATGGGCATCGACCAGCTTGCGGATCACATTGGTCACCTCGCCGATCACTTCCGGATCCAGCGCCGAGGTCACCTCGTCAAACAGCATCACCTTGGGCCGCATCGCCAGCGCCCGGGCAATCGCCACCCGCTGCTGCTGGCCGCCCGACAGCCGCGACGGGTACTGGTCGCGCTTGTCGGCCATCCCCACCATGTCGAGCAGCTCCAGCGACCGCGCCTCCGCCTTCTTGCGCGGCATGCCCAGCACCTGCACCGGACCTTCGATGCAATTCTGCAAGGCGGTCATATGCGGAAACAGGTTGAAGTGCTGGAAACACATGCCGATCTTCGAGCGGATGCGGCGGATATGGGCGGGGCTCGCGGGCACCAGAACGCCGTTCTTCTCCATATGGGTCAGCGGCTCGCCATCCACATAGATCACACCGCCGTTGATCGTTTCCAGCGTCATCAGCATCCGCAGCACCGTGGTCTTGCCGGAGCCGGAGGGCCCGATGATCGTCACCATCTCGCCCATGTCGATGTCGAGATTGAGGTTATCCAGAACCGTCAGCGCGCCATAGCTTTTGCGCACGTTCTGAAACCGCACCATCGGAATGTTGTCCCCCTCCAGTTGCAGGGGGTATTGGCTCATATCTTCGGTCATCACTTACATTCCCATCTTGCGGCGCACCCATTGCTCAAATCGGGTGATAAAAAACGCGGTTGGCAGTGAGATGGCGAGGAACAGGATCCCGACCATCGTATAGGGTTCCAGGTAGCGGTAGCTTTGCGCGCCCACGGCATTGGCAGTGTGCATCAGCTCGGCCACCCCGATCACCGACAGCATCGGTGTGTCCTTGAAGATGCCGACCAGGTAATTGCCCATTCCGGAAATCGCCGGCGGCAGGGCCTGCGGGATGATCAGCCGCCGGTAGGTCTGGACCGTCGACATGTTGATCGCGGTTGCCGCCTCCCACTGGCCTTTTGGCACACTCTCGATGCCACCGCGGTAGACTTCGGACAGATAGGCGCCGTAATGCAGCCCGATCGCGATCAGGCCCGAGGTCCAGGGCGACAGGTTTATCCCGAACTGCGGACCCACATAGAAGACAAAGAACACCTGCAGCAGCAGCGGGGTCGAGCGGATGAACTCGACCAGCTCGCGCACCACCACAGTCAGCGGGCGGAACGGCGTCCGCTGCGCCAGAACCAGCACCAGCCCCAGCACCACCGCAATTGCATAGCCGCCGCCCGCGGCCATCAGGGTCTTGCCGGTGGCATCCAGGAACCGCGGCAGCAGCTCCCATGTCCATTCCCAACGCCATTGCATCGCTCAGGCCCTCCCAATCTTGAATGCCATCTTGCGTTCAAACGAGCGCATGAAGGGGGTGACGCAGAACCGCGCGAAAACGTAGTAGAGGATCAGCGCGGTGCCGAAGGTCTGCACCGAGAGGAAGGTCGAGATATTGATCTGGCGCGCCTGGAACATCAGGTCGGTGACCGAAATCAGCGCCACCAGCGCAGTGCCTTTCAGGATCTCGATCACCAGATTGCCCCAGGGCGGCAGCATGATCACAAAGGCCTGCGGCAGGATGATCCGCCGCATCCGTTGCGCCGGTGTCATGTTGATCGCCTTGGCGGCCTCCCACTGGCCTTTCGGCACAGCCAGGATGGCGCCGCGGACCAGCTCGGCCCCGTAGGCGCCCATGTTCAGGCCAACGGCGATGAAACCGGCGGTGAACTTGTCCATGGTGATCCCGAACAAGGGCAGCACAAAGAAGATCCAGAACAGCTGCACCAAGAGCGAGGTGCCGCGGAAGATCTCGACATAGACGGTGGCAAAACCCTTGACCGCGCGGTTCGGCGACAGCCGCATCAGGCCGAAGGCCAGCGCGATGCCAACCGATACCACGGTGGCCAGGACAAATTGCACAAGCGTGATCAGCGCGCCGTCTAGCATACGGGGACCATGCGCTTGCAGGAATTCAAGATAAGACAAGAGGGGCGCTCTCCGGTTCTGTCCCGGTGCGGGGCGTTAAAGGGCCAGCGCCCGCCCGGAAGGCCGGGCGCTGGTGTCTTGATGCAAAAGAAAGGCCAGGGTCAGCGGTTGGTGCAGGCCCATTCCATCGAGGCATCTTCGGCCGGCACGTTCGACGGCAGATAATCCCACTGCTCCACCGCGGCCAGCATCTTGTCAGACCCCAGGTAACCGGGCATCGCGGCGTTGAAATCGGCACGGAACTGGTCATCCTCGGGGTGGAAGCCCACCGCAACCCAGTTGAAGGTCCACTTCGGCAGCGCATTGGTGTCAGTGGCCGAGATGCCCTCGGTCTTGTCCGCCAGATCATAGGCTTCCACCGCCGTCATCGCGCCGATCTCAGCCCGGCCGGCCTTCACTGCTGCCAGCACTTCGGTGGTGCCCGGCAGCTGCATGATCTTGCTTTCCGGGATGCCGACCTTCAGCGCCTCCTCGACATTCACATATCCCGCCACCGCGGCCATGGTGACGCCCGCGTTCTTGATGTCCTCATAGGTCTGCAGATTGCCCGGATTGCCGTCCGGCACGATGAACGCATTGCCGAACTGGCCGATCGGCTCGGAAAAGTCGATGTTGGCGCAGCGCGAGCCCAGGATGTACATACCGCCGGTGATGACATCGACCCGGCCCGCCATCAGGCTGGGGATCAGCCCGGCCCAGTCGGTGACCACCGGTTCGATCTCGGTGTGGCCCATCTTCTCCAGCAGATCCAGGGTGATCTGGTTGACGAACCCCAGCGGCTCGCCGTTCTCGCCCGGATGCGCCCAGGGCGCCGCCGCAGCAAAGCCCAGCCGGATCGGTTCACCGGCGGCAATGCGGTCTTCCAGCGGCCCGGCGATGGCCGAACTGGATGCAAGCGCAAGAATGGCCGCAACGGCACCGCCCAGAATCTTGGTTTTCATAATGACTTTCCTCCTTGTTGCAGAACGTGCTCCGCCATCCGGCCAGACGCGTCTGACGGTGGAAAAGCGGGTTTCCCCTGCGCTTTTCGCGTCTGTTCGGGGATCGGGCGGCGGGTCTTTCGCAAAAGCCTGGCGCCCGGGGCAATCACACGGCCGGGTCTGTCCCGCCGCTGATGCAATGCGGATTAGTAAGGGGCGTCTATCCCTCCCATTTCGACATAAACCGATTTGATCTGGCTGTAGTGGTCCAGCGCCGCGCGCGAATTCTCGCGCCCTACTCCGGATTTTTTGACGCCGCCAAATGGCATCTCCACCGGCATCACGTTGTGGGTGTTGATCCAGCAGGTGCCCGCCTGGATGCGGTCGATCACCCGGTGCGCCCGCTGCAGATCGCGGGTGAAAACGCTGGCGGCGAGTCCAAATCCGGTATCATTGGCACGCCGGATCACCTCGTCTTCGTCTTCGAATTCCAGGATCGACATCACCGGGCCGAAAATCTCTTCGCGGGCGATGCGCATATCGTCACTGACACCGGTAAAAACCGTCGGCTGCACAAAGCTGCCGTCTTCGAAACCCTCAACTTCGGCCCGTTCGCCGCCGTAAAGCAGCCGCGCGCCCTCCTGCTGGCCCAGCTGCATATAGCCCAGAACCTTGTCCATATGCGCGGCGGAAATCAGCGGCCCCATCTGGGTTTCCGGGTCCAGCGGGTCGCCCAGCCGGATCGCACGCACCCGCTCGATCAGCCGGGCTTCGAATTCCGCACGCATATCCCGATGCACAAACACCCGGGTGCCGTTGGAGCAAATCTGCCCAGTGGAATAGAAATTCCCCAGGATCGCGCCGCTGACCGCGGTTTCGATATCCGCATCCTCGAACACGATCAGCGGCGACTTGCCGCCCAGCTCCATGGTGACATGCTTGATGTCTTCCCCCGCCGCCGCCATCACCCGGGCGCCGGTCGGCACCGAGCCGGTCAGCGAGATCTTCTCGATATCCGGATGCGCCACCAGGGCGGAACCAACATCTCCATAGCCCTGCACCACATTGTAAAGCCCCTTGGGCAGCCCGGCCTCGACCAGGATCTCGGCAACCTGCAGCGCGCACAGCGGCGTCACCTCGGAGGGTTTGAACACCACCGCGTTGCCGCAGGCCAGCGCCGCGGCGCCTTTGTAGCAGGCGATCTGCGTCGGATAGTTCCAGGCGCCGATCCCCAGGCACACTCCCAGCGCCACCCGCTTGGTGTAAACAAAACTCTCTCCCAGCGGAATGCACTCGCCATTGATGCTGCTGGCCAGGCCACCATAGAATTCAAAGGCTTCCGCGCCTGAAAGCGCATCGGCGACGATGGTCTCCTGATAGGGCTTGCCGGTGTCGAGCGTCTCCAGCACTGACAGATCATGATTGCGTTCGCGCATGATATCCGCCGCGCGCCGCAGGATCCGGCCGCGCTCGGCAGGCACGGTCCGTTCCCATTCCCCTTGCGCCCGCCTAGCACTCGCCACTGCGCGCTCGATCACCGCAGGCGTCGCCGAATGCAGCCGCGCGATGACCTCTCCGGTCGCCGGGTAAATACAGTCAATCACCCGGCCGTCCGTGTCCTCCACATAAGCGCCGTCAATGTAATGCGAGGCCTGCGGCTGGGCGCGCGCTTTAACATCCGAACCCAACGGAACCTGCGCCGCAGCGCCGGCTGAAAGCATGGCTTGTCCGTCGGGTTTGACTTGCATAGACGCTCCCCTCCTTGGCGGAGAAAGGCAGGCGCGAAAGCACGCCTGATTCGTGGCTGGTCACTAAAAAGGTTACGGCCAGAATAACGTTTTACGCAACACAAATATCGGAACCAGTATTTTTTACTCCCCAAGCTTCACTTTTCATACGAATTTCGCAGAAATGTGATCTCGCGCCGCCAAAACCCGAAATCTCCCCCTGCAAGCGCTAGCCCCAGTTGCTCTTCAGCAGGAACTGATTCTTGAAGTTCTTGAGACCGGTCATCACGTCGCAAGCGCCGATGTCCGGGCTGTTGTGGACATGCGCGCTCAGCAGGCTCAAAAAGCTGGCGCGGTCCTCGCTGACGATCTCGATCAGCAGGTCATAGGCGCCGCTGACCCAGACCACATAAACCACCTCATCCAGCACCGACAGCCGCGCTGCAACGTCCTCAGGCCGGTGCCCGGGCGCGATTTTCAGCCCCACCATCGCCTCGGTCCGGTATTCGGACACGCCGGGATCGGTAATCGCCACAATCCGCAAACTGCCGCTCGACTTCAGCGCCCCGACCCGGTTGCGCACGGTGCCTTCCGACACCCCCAGCCGCTGCGCGATTTCGGAATAGGCCATCCGCCCGTCGCGCTGCAGCAGGTCGATGATTTCCCGGTTCAGCCGGTCGTCCAGCAAAGACGCGCTGCCGCCGCGCACCGGCGCCTCGGTGCCGGCGCCGCGATTGCCAGGGGTTCCGCCGGAATGTCCGCTTTGATCTGCCATAATGCCTCCAATACTTCGAATATCGAAAGTGATAGATGGTTTTCGCAGATTTTGGGAGCTAATTTTTCGTTGACGTATCGCTTTTCGCAATCAACCTTCGAAATACATCAGATTCACAGTCAGCAGCCTGTCCGCCAGACAGTCACCAAGCAAGGAGGCAGCACCCGATGACCACCGCGACCGAACGCCCGCAAGTCAAAACCTTTGCCGGCAACTTCCAAGGCTACGCGCAATCCCAAGGCCCCGGTATCGACGAGGAGATCTCCCGCGTCGGCCCCGGAACGCCCGCAGGCGAATACCTGCGCCGTTTCTGGCACCCGGTACATCTCACCCAGGATCTGGGCGAGCTGCCCAAGGCAATTACCATCCTCGGCGAGGAGCTGGTGCTGTTCCGCTATGGCGAGAACCGCGATCAGATCGGGCTGGTGCACAAATACTGCCCGCACCGCCGTGCCTCGCTGGAATACGGCAAATGCGAAACCACCGGCATCCGCTGCTGCTACCACGGCTGGCTGTTTGCCCCCGACGGCGAGATCCTCGAGGCGCCGGCCGAGGACTCCACCGCCCGCGCCGTGGCGATGGTCAAGGAGCGCACCCGCCTCGGCGCCTATCCGGTGATCGAATACCGCGGCCTGATCTTTGCCTACATGGGCCCGCAGGACAAACAGCCGGAGTTCCCGATCTACGACGCGTTTGAGCATGAGGGCATGACCAGCGCCCCCTACCAGGCGCCTTACACTTGCAACTGGATCCAGGTGCAGGACGCGATTATGGATCCGACCCACACCACTTTCCTGCACAGCCAGAACAGCCACCCGCAGTTCTCCGAAGGGATGATGGCCAGCGGCCAGCTGAAGTTCTACGAGCGCCACGAGAACCACTTCCTCGGCTCCTCCACCCGCCGCATCGGCGACAACGCCTGGGTGCGCCTGAACGAGCTGATCCTGCCGAACTTCACCCAGGCCGGTTCTGCCTATGCCGCCGACGGCACCGAGCAGCGCTACTTCGGCCGCTCCTGCTTCACCCGCTGGGTGGTGCCGGTCGATGATGAAAACACCATCGTCTACGCCTGGGCCAACTTCGGCGACCGCTGGGATCCGCATGAATACAACACCAAGGAAGGCCACGAGATGATCGAACAGGGGGAGGTCCTGGACCGCACCCCGGAAGAGAAACAGCGCTACCCTGCCGATTCCGAGGCGGTCGAAGGCATGGGCCCGATCTCCACCCACAAAGCAGAGAACCTGATGCCCACCGACCGCGGCATCTCGCTCTACCGCCGCCGGGTGCGCAAGGCGATCCGTGATCTCGCCAACGACGGCATCGAACCGCCCCAGCCGAAACGCTTCTACGGCCATTCGGTGCGCACCTACGGCCAGGACACGGTGCTGACCCTGCCGCCGGTGGAAGGCCGCGACGACGGCGAATACCTGATGGCGATCGGCGAAGCGGTGATGGACATGCAGTTCGAGCACGAGGACTGGTGCGACGACAACCGCGACGCCGCCATCATCGAGCGCCTCAAAGGCATCGAGGCCAATGGCATCGGCTGAGGCCTGCGCGTCCTGCCCGAATGCCGGGCAGGGCGGCTGCTCTCAATCCGCGCTAATATTCAAGGAAACGCAAATCATGGCTGTGAAAGTACACGTCAAGAACAACCGCTGGGCCGAAGGCTCCTTCCCCAACACTCCCGAAGGCGAAGAGGTCTTCACCATCACCCGCGACCGCTTCGAAAGCGCCCTGGCGCAATTCCCGGACATGCAGGGCAAGCTGGTCCCCTTCATCGACTGGGACACCGACAACTGGGACAGCTCCATGGCCGAGGCCGAGGTGCTGCTGACCTGGAACCTGCCGACCGAGGATCTGGCCAAGAAAGCGCCCAATCTGAAATGGATCCACTGCATCGGCGCCGGGGTCGAGCATATGCTGCCGATGGACTGGCTGCCGGAGCACGTGACGCTCACCAACAACAAGGGGGTGCATGCGGCCAAAGCGGGTGAGTTCGGACTGATGGCGGTGCTGATGCTGCACTCCCACATGCCCGCAATTGTCACCAACCAGAAACACGCGGTTTATGACTCGCTTTACTGCTCGCCGATTGCCGGCAAGACGCTGGTGGTGCTCGGCACCGGCTCCCTCGGCGGCTCCGGCGCGCAGATGGTGAAGCCTCTCGGCGTCAACGTGATCGGCGTCAATCGCTCGGGCCGCGATGCCGAAGGCTGCGACCGCTGCGTCACCACCGAACAGCTGGACGAGGTGCTGCCGCTGGCCGATTATCTGCTGATCGCCACCCCCGACACACCCGAAACCCGCGGGCTGATGGACCGGCGCAGGCTTGATCTGATGAAACCCACCGCCGGCATCATCAACATCGGCCGCGAAGCGGTGATGGACTACGATGCACTCTGCGACAAGCTGGAGGACGGCTCCCTGGGCGGCGCAATCCTGGATGTCTTCGACCCCGAGCCCATCGCCCCGGAATCGCGCTTGTGGAACACGAAAAACCTGATCGTGACACCGCATGTCTCGGCCGATGACGGCGACGCCTATATCCCGCTGACCCTGGGACTGTTCTTCCGCAACATGGAGCTGTTCCTGGCGGGCAAGCCGCTCTTGAACCCCATCGACCCAAAACTCGGCTACTGAGGAGACAGCCATGAATATCGGATTTATCGGCCTCGGCGTCATGGGCACGCCGATGGCGGGCCACCTGGCGGATGCCGGCCACAGCATCTTCACCTGTCTGAACCGCTCCCCCCTTCCCCAGGACCTGGCCGACAAAGGCGTCGAAGTGGTGGCCAGCCCCGCCGAGGTCGCTGCGCGCTGCGACACTGTCATCGTCATGGTCCCCGACACCCCCGACGTGGAACGGGTGATCACCGGCGAAGGCGGCGTGCTGGAGAATGTCCGCGAAGGCTCGCTGGTGATCGACATGTCCTCGATCAGCCCGATCGCCACGCAGGATCTGGCCGCAGCGGTGAACGCCAAGGGCGGGCTTTACGTCGATGCGCCAGTCTCCGGCGGCGAGGTTGGCGCCAAGGCGGCAACCCTCACCATCATGTGCGGCGGCCCGCAGGCCGCCTTTGACCGTGCTGAGCCGCTGTTCGATCTGATGGGCAAGAACATCACCCTGATCGGCGAGGCCAATGGCGCAGGCCAGACCTGCAAGATCGCCAACCAGATCATCGTGGCGCTGAACATCGAGGCAGTGGGCGAGGCGCTGGTCTTTGCCTCCAAAGCAGGCTGCGACCCGGCCAAGGTGCGCGAGGCGCTGATGGGCGGCTTTGCCTCCTCCAAGATCCTCGAGGTGCATGGAGAGCGGATGATCAACCGGAAAATGGACCCGGGCTTCCGCATCAACCTGCACCAGAAGGACCTGAACCTCGCCCTGCAAAGCGCCCGCGCTCTTGGCGTCAGCCTGCCCAACACTGCCACCGCGCAAGAGCTGTTCAATTCCTGCTCTGCCAATGGCGGCGGCGAGGACGACCACTCCGGAATGGTCAAAGCGCTGGAGCGCCTGGCCAACCACCAAGTGGCCGGTTAACAGCCGTATTTCCACGGTGCCGCCCTGCTCCCAGCAGGGCGGCGTCCGGGATCATCCGGTCCCGCGCCCTTCGAATTTCGCCAGCAGCCAGGCCAGGAACCGCTCTGCGTGCGGGTTCTCCGGGTGGTTCTGCACCGCAAAATAGCGGTCCCGCCCCGGCACTTGGATGCCGAACGGCGCACACAGCTCGCCCCTGCCGATCATCCGCTCCGCCAGGGTTCCGTGCCCCATCGACACCCCCTGCCCTTCGCGCGCCAGGTTCAGCGACAGCACATAGGTGCTGAAATACTGCCGCTCCGACAGCTGCACCCCCTTCAGCCCGGCCTGCTGCAGCCAGTAATCCCAGGCATCGCCGATCCCGGTCAGATCCAGGATCCGCTCCCCCGCCAGATCCTCCGGCGCAGCCAGCCGTTCCGCCACCTCCGGCGCGCAGACCGGGAACAGCGCTTCCTGCCCTAAGCTGAAGCTGCGCTCGCCGAAGCTCGCCTCCCGGCCATAATGGATCTCCACATCCGCATTGCTCTCCAGGAAATCCTGCTCCCACAGCGCCGTCGACACTGTCATCTCGACACCCGGGTTGGCCGCCATGAATTCCCCCAGATGCGGCGTCAGCCAAAAGGTGGCAAAGGCGTAGTTGCACTTGATGTGCAAATTCCGCGCCGTGGAGTACCCCAGGAAGCTGCGGGTGCCTTGCTCCAAAGTGCTGAACGCCCGCACCACGGTCGGCAGATAATTCCGCCCCGCTTCGGTCAGCTGCAGCCCGCGGTGGCCGCGCAGAAACAGCGGCTGGTTCAGATGCTGCTCCAGCAAACGCACCTGCTTGCTGACCGCGGATTGCGTTATCAACAATTCCTCTGCGGCATCCGTAAAGCTGAGATGACGGGCAGAAACTGCAAAAGCGCGTAGCCAATGCAGCGGAGGTGTGACAAACCTTCTATCATTTTCAGACATTTAACAGCCTCAAAATAGGTATTCCATTTCGTCGCAGCTTGGCACGGAATTGGTCGTTTGAAAACAGATACCGAAACTGCGCCTTATCGGAATCAGCAACAAAGACGCCGGCAAACGGCCCAGCACCCCGACAAGGAGACCAAGGTTTGAAGATCGCTTTCACCGATTTTGTTCAGCCAGACCTCGATCTGGAAACCGCGCTCATCGATGAGGCCGGTTTCGAGATGGTTGTCGCTGATCCCCACTGCACCACCGAGGATGAGGTGATCGCGCTGGTGAAATCCAGCGGCGCCGACGCCATCGTGTCGCTCTACGCCCCGATCACCGAAAAGGTGTTTGCCGCCCTGCCCAACCTTCGCATCGTTTCGGTGCCGCTGGTCGGCGTCGATGCCATCGACACCGAAGCCGCCGCCCGCCACGGCGTCTGGATCGCCCATATCCCCGACGCCTGGGTCTCTGAGGTCGGCGTGCACGCCGCCGCCATGGCGCTGTCGCTGGTGCGCCACCTGCCGTTCTACGACCGCTCGGTGCGCGAACGCCGCTGGGACTACGAGGAGCCCGGCGTGCTGCACCGCACCCATGACATGACCTTCGGCCTGATGGGCTGCGGCCGCATCGGCCAGCAGGCGGCCCGCAGCGCTGCCCCCAGCTTTGGCAAGGTCATCGCCTATGACCCCTATATGCCCGCGGGCGCCTGCCCCGAATGGATTGAGCAGGTCGGCACCATCGAAGAGCTGTTCGAACGCGCCCATGTGGTGTCGCTGCACTCGCCGCTGACCGCGGAAACCAAGCACATCGTCAACGCGAACCTCTTGAACCGCATGCAGCGCGGCAGCTTTATCGTCAACGCCTCGCGCGGCGCGCTGATTGACCCTGCGGCGCTGCTGGCAGCGCTCGACAGCGGCCAGCTCGGCGGCGCGGGCCTGGATGTGTTTGAGGTCGAGCCGCCCAATCCGGACGACCCGCTTTTGCATCACCCCCACACCGTGGTGTCGCCGCACGCCGCCTACTACTCAGTCGAGGCCGACGAGGAAGGCCGCAGCCGCGCCATCAAGAACGTCCTCACCTATGCCGCCACCGGCACCCCCGATCACTATGTCGTCAAGGGAGAAAAATAGGCCATGCGCGACCTGACCACCGAAAATATGACCTGCGGCGAAGCACTGCTGCATCTGCTCAAGGCCTACGGGATCGACACCGCCTTTGGCATCCCCGGCTATCACACGGTCGAATTCTACCGGAACTTCGACAAAATGGGCATCCGACAGGTGACCCCGCGCCACGAACAGGGCTCGGCCTATGGCGCCTATGGCTATGCCGCCGCGACCGGCAAGCCCGGCGTCTGCTTCCTGGTCACTGGCGCCGGCGTCACCAATGGCACAACCGCAATTGGAGAGGCATATTCCAACTCGATCCCGATGCTGGTTTTCACCACCATGAACAACATGCATGAGCTGGGCATGAACGGCGGCCGCATGCATGAGTTGCGGTCGCAAGAGGATATCCTCGGCCAGGTCTCAGCCTTCACCCACACACTGCTGGATGCCAAGAACCTGCCTGAAGTGCTGGCGCGGGCCTTCACCGTGTTCAACTCGGGCCGCCCGCGCCCGGTGTCGATCCAGATCCCGCAGGACGTGCTGGCAGGCCCGGCCGGCTTTGATATCGAGGCCTGGCCCTCAGCCCCAAAACCCGGCCCCGATCCGGATGCAACGGCCAAAGTCACGGACATGCTGGCCGAGGCCAAATCGCCAATGATCGTGGTCGGCGGCGGCGCCATCCCGGCCTCTGCCGAAGTGCTGAAACTGGCCGAACGCCTCGACGCGCCGGTCGTCAACAGCTGCGCCGGCAAGGGTGTGATCCCCGAGGACCACCCGCTCTGCCTCGGCTTTGCCCAGGCCTTCGACCCGGTGCGTGACATGCTGCGGGACGCGGATGTGGTGCTGGCCGTCGGCACCGAATTTGCCGAGCCCGACCGTTATTTCACCGCCGACTACCCGATCAACGGCCAGCTGATCCGCATCGACATCGACCCCGGCCAGCTGATGCATTACTCCAAACCCGCAGCCTGCCTGCTGAGCGATAGCAAATCAGCCCTCGCCGCAATCCTGGCAGGCCTGGAGAACCGCAACGGCCCCCAGGTCACCACCGCAGGCGCCGCCCGCGTGGCCGGGGCCGCAGCGCAGTTCAACGGCGACCTCTGCAAGGAATCCCCCAAGCACAAAAAGGCTTTGGAGATCATCCACGACGTGCTGCCCGAGGACACCATCATCTCGGCCGACGCCTCGCAGATCTGCTACACCGGCCTCTACCACTACCCGATGAAGCAGCCGAACCTGTTCCACTTCCCCAACGGCTATGCCGCCATGGGCTTTGGCATGCCGGTCGCCATCGGCATGAAGGTCGGCGCGGGCGACCTCCCCGTGGCCTGCATCACCGGCGACGGCTCCTTCCAGATGACCATCGAGGAACTGGCCGCTGCGGTGGAGCAGAACCTGTCGATCCCCATCGTGGTCTGGTCCAACGGCGGCTACCAGGAAATCCGTGAATACATGGACAGCAAGGGCCTGCCCACCATCGGCTGCAACATCTACAACCCCGATTTCACCAAGATCGCCGAGGCTTTCGGCGCCCGCGGCTTCCGCCCGCAAAGCAGCGATGAGCTGCGCGCGGCCCTGGAAACTGCGCTGGCGTCCGAAGGGCCCACGATCATCGAAATCGACGAAACAGACGCCTGGCTGCAGTAGCAGCCGGGCCCCTGCCCAGCCGGGCCTTCAGGGAGGCGCTGCCATGATCACCAATGCGCAGTCATCAAACATCCATATGGACAAAAAACAGCTCAAGGCGCTGATGCGGCGCAGCGACCGGCCCGGGCTGACCTACCTGGCCGCCTGGATCGCGCTGCTGGCCATCACAGGAACGCCGGTGATACTGACCGCAGGCAGCTGGTGGTTCATCCCGGCGATCCTGGTCTACTCCGGCTGCTTTGCGGTCTCAGCCTATGCGCTCAGCCACGAATGCGCCCATGGCACCGCCTTCCGCACCCGCTGGCTGAACGAAGCTGTGTTCTGGGTGACTTCCCTCCTCTACTACGAGGAGCCTCTGCACCGCCGCTACTCCCACGCCAGCCACCACACCCACACCTGGATCGAGGGCGAAGACAATCAGATGCCCTATGCCCCGATCCCGCTGACCTTTGCGGGCTGGGTGGAGGAGATCCTCGGACTCGGCCTCTACTGGCACCAAACCAAAATGTTCGTGCTGCACTCGCTGGGGATCTTCTCAGAGAACGTCAAACGGGTGACCCCCGCCAGCGAACTGCCCCGGATGCAAAGCAATACCCAGATCTGCGTCGCCATTTACCTTGGCCTCGCCGCAATCAGCATGGCTGCCGGCTGGCTCTGGCCGCTCTATCTGATCGTCATCCCCCGGGTGCTGGGCGGCCCGGTTATGAACGCCTTCATCCTGATGCAGCATGTGGAGATGGCCGAAAACCAGCCCAACATCGTGCAATCGACCCGCTCGTTCCGCACCAATTGGTTCTTTCAGTTCCTCTATTTCAACATGAACCACCATATCGAGCATCACCTCTACCCCACGGTGCCGTTCCACGCCCTGCCGGACCTCAGCGACAAACTGGGCGACCAGCTGCCGCCACCCGACCCAGGGTTCATCAGCACCCATTGGGAAGTTCTCAAAATCACTATCCGCCGCTCTTTGGGACGGAATGACCGCTCAGCCAAAATCCGCCAAGCCTTCTCCGATGACCTGACAGGAGCACAAAATGACCAATCAGTGGCATGACGCCTGCGCAACCGATGATGTGGACGACGAAGACCTCATCACCATGAAACTCGCAGGCCAAACGGTGGCGATCTACAACACCCCCGAAGGCTTCTTTGCCACTGCCGGCATGTGCACCCACGAGGACGAGTCGCTCGACGGCGGGCTGGTGATGGACGGGGTGATCGAATGCCCGCTGCACCAGGGCCGCTTCTGCGTCCGCACCGGCAAGGCCCTCAGCGCCCCGGTGGTGGAAAACCTCAAGACGTATGAGCTGCAGGTCCGCGACGGCCGCGTCTGGGTCAAGGTTTGACACCATGCGCTATGCGGACATGACCCTGGCCCAGGCCGCCCGCACCACCCCGGTGGCGGAGCTGACCGACACGCTGGAAATGATCGACCTGGCGAAGATGCGCGCCTACCGCCTGAACCGCCTGCGCGCCGAGATGAAACGCCAGGATGTAGGCGGCTGCGTACTGACCTCGGTCTACTCCATCCGCTACGCCACCGGCATGCGCGATGCGGGCATCATGCAAAGCCACATCCCACTCAGCTACCTGTTTGTGCCTGCCGAAGGCCCCACCGTCTATTTCGACGGCGAAACCGGCAAGCAAATCGCACAAGGGCTGGAAACCATCGACGAGCTAGGCGACGAGGCGTTCCAGATCTCCTACATGTTTGCAGGCCAGCGCATGGATGAGATGATCGAGCGCTGGGTCAACCAGATCGCCGCCCTGATGCAGCGCCACGGCGGCGGCAGCACCCGGCTTGGCGTCGAAAGCCCGGTGCCGCAGGTCGCCGCGCTGTTTGCAAACAAAGGCCTGGAAGTGGTCCACGCCCACAAGGTCATCGAACCGGCCCGCGCCATCAAATCGGTCGAGGAAATCCTCTGCATGAACTACGCCATTGCGGTGGCCGAGGACGGCATGTGGCGGATGCGCGAGGCCCTGCGCCCCGGCATGACCGAAATCGAGCTCTGGTCGCACCTGTGGAAAGCCAATGTCGAAGCCGGCGGCGACTGGATCGAAGGCCGCCTGCTGGCGGCGGGCGACCGCACCAACCCCTGGCTGCAGGAGGCCTCGGGCCGGATCATCCGCCCCGGCGAGCTGGTGGCCTTTGACACCGACATGGTCGGCCCCTTCGGCTATTCGGCGGATGTCTCGCGCACCTATTTCTGCGGCTCCGGCCGCCCCACCGCCTATCAGCGCGAGCTCTACAGCCGCGCCTATGAGGAAATTCAGCATAATCTCGAACTGATGAAGCCCGGCATGTCCTTCCGCGAGGTGACCGACCGCGGCTTCAAGCAGCCGGAACAGTTCCTCGACCAGCACTATGCGGTGATGGCCCATGGCATCGGCATGTCCGACGAATGGCCCTGCATCTACTACCCGCAGGACGAAGGCCTGATCTACGACGGCGAGCTGCAGCCCGGCATGGCCATGTGCGTCGAAAGCTACGTTGGCGAGGTTGGCGGCAGCGAAGGCGTGAAGCTTGAGGAACAGGTGCTGATCACCGAAGACGGCTGCGAACTGCTGTCAAAATTCCCCTTCGAGGACAACCTCTTGGACCAGTCCCGCGCCTGACCGGCCGCTGCAACGACAGGAAAGACAATGCGCAATATCTACACATTCAACGGCACCCCGGCCCAACGGAATTTCACCGTTGCCGACCTCCGCGCCCGCAAAGGCGCCAAGGACAAACTGACCATGGTGAACCCCTCCAGCCCCGAAGAAGCGCAAGCCGCCGCCGAGGCCGGGATCGACCTGTTCACCCTGTGGGACGAGCAGGTGGAAATGGTCCGCAAGACCGCCCCCACCACCTTTGCAGGCTCCGGCATGGCGTGGGAGGGGCACGTCACCGACGACGACATCCTGCGCGCTGCCATCGGCTCAATGGAGCGCGGTGCGGATTTCTTCTACACTAACCGCAGTTATGACGCGATCGAGCTGCTTGCCAAGAACGGCATCCCGGTGCAGGCGCATATGGGGCTGATCCCGCGGCTGTCCACCTGGGTCGGCGGCCTGCGCGCCATCGGCAAAACCGCCGAAGAAGCCATGGAACTGCACCGGACCTTCAAACGGCTGGAAGATGCGGGGTGTTTTGCCGTCGAAATCGAATGCGTTGCCGAAGAGGCCCTTCTGGCGCTGAATGACAAAACCAGCATCGTCACCTGCTCGCTCGGCTCGGGCTATGCCGGCGACATCATCTTCCTGTTCCTGCACGACATCTGCGGCGAGGCGCCGAACAACCCCAAACATGCCCGCGCCTTTGGCGACGTCGGGCGGCTGCACCGGCAGATCCATCGCGAACGCGTCGAAGCCATGGGCAGGTTCCGCAAGGCTGTAGACGAAGGATCCTTCCCCGGCCCGAAGGAAACCGTGCACATGCCCCCCGAAGAGGCCGCCAAACTGCACGAAGCGCTCGACAAGCTCTGAGCCCCCCGCTGCCCCATGCCCGGGCCTCTGGCACGCCCGGACAACCCCCAGGAGCGCCCTCAGGGCGGGCAAAAGGCCCGGTGACGGCCCAACCTAGCCCGCAGGCTCCGCAGCAATCTCCGCCGCACCCCAGGCCTCCAGCGCGTCGATTACCGGCTTCAGGCTGTGCCCCTTGGCGGTCAGCGAATACTCCACATGCGGCGGCACCACGTCATGCACCTCCCGGTGCACCAGCCCTTCTTCCACCATCGCCTTCAACTGCGCCGTCAGCAACCGCTGCGAGATCCCGTTCAGGTCCCGTTTCAGCGCGTTGAACCGGCGCGGCTGCACCATCAACTCATGCAGGATCAGCAGCGTCCACTTGCCGCTGATCACACTCAGCGTGCGCCGCACCGGACAGGTCAGATGGCCCTCTGGAAATCTCGTTTTGCCGTCCTGCATCGTCATCCGCCCCCCCATCGTCAGTACCCTTTTGTGCTCTACTGGCTAAAATAGTGCGTACTGGACTGATTGTTCCTGCTGTCTATGTAGCAGCCATCGCTTCGAACAGAAAGGATGCGAAACATGAAACCCCTGACAACCCTGCTTGCCTCCGGAGCACTGATGATGACTGCAGCAACCGCCGCCCTGGCCAATGACGCGGTGCAAACCATCCGCGAATTCTATGCAGTTGCGGACGCGCGTCCGATGGATGCCAAAGCCGTGCGCAGCTATTTTGCCGATGCCTTCATTGATCACGACGGCCACCACAACGGCAGCCACGCTGATGCGGTCGCAGGCGTCTACGGCGCGCTGGCGGATGGCGCTCCGGATTCACGGCATGACTTGGCGATGGTGCTGCCATCGGGCGAGGACAAGGCCATCGTCTACTGGCGCTACAAGGGCACCAATACCAACAACCTGTTCGGCATGCCCTCCACGGATCCGGCCCGTGCCTTTGACATTGCCGGCATCGAAATCTTCACCGTCCAGGACGGCAAGATCACCGAGATGCGGCATGTGGAAGAAATCGCCAAACTGGTCGAAACACTGACCGGCGAGCAATAGGCCTTCCAAGGCAAGCCCCCTGGGATTGCACCTCAGGGGGCTAAGGTTTCAGGTCAGACCTGCTTTTCCGGCAGATGCACCACCAGCCCGTCCATCGCCTCTGTGACCTGGATCTGGCAAGTCAGGCGCGAGCGTTCCGGGTCCGGCTCCCAGGCGAAATCCAGCATGTCTTTTTCCATCTCGTCCATGCCGGGGAGCTGCGCCACCCAGGCCGCGTCCACATAGACATGGCAGGTCGAGCAGGCGCAGGCGCCGCCGCAATCCGCCTCGATGCCCGGCAAATTGTTGTCGCGCGCGCCTTCCATCACCGTCAGCCCGGTTGCGACCTGGACCTCATGCCGTGTGCCATCGTGCTCCACATAGGTGATCTGTGCCATATTCCGTTTTCCTTCTCTAACCTTCCGGTATTGCGGTCTCATCCGGGTCATTGGTGAAATAGGCGATCCGCTCGCTCAGCACCCCGGTTTCGTCAAAACGGATGCAGGCTGCGCCTTGAAAATCCGTGCCGGTCACCCGCCACCAGCACCAGGCGATTGCAGGCGCCCCGCCGCTCACCGTCAGATCCGAATACTGCAGAAATGGCGCCGGCACCTGGCCGCCGCACAGGCTGGCGCCTGCGGCCTTGAAGCTCTCGACAAAATCCGGAAGCCCGTCGCGGCGGATCCGGCCGGTGTCCGGATCGTCATAAAAGAACCCGGGCGCCGTGGCTGAAAGGCTGAGCTTACCGTCACCGGTGCGCCACCCTTCCAGATAGGTTTCAAGCTTTTCCCTGCCTTGCATTTCCTGTCTCATCCGTTGTTTGAGCCCGAACAGCACTTACCGGTGCGCGCCGAGCGGCATTTGGCCAGAGGTTTGCGGATATAGTCACCCACCCTCTTATTTGTTACTGTTTTCCAACATATGTCACAACATTTTTTGCGATTTCCGTTACAAAATACCGATCTCGTTACGAATACAGAACTTTATTGCATCACCCCTTCCCTTTAGGAGAACCCTGCGCACACCCTCCCTCTTGATCTAGTACGACATCGCACAATATAAATTCGATATCGTATCAAATGGAGTCAGCTATGACATTGCCGCGAAGAAAGATGATAGCTCTCACTGGCGGCGGCGTGGTTCTTGCCGCTGCAGCTGCGGCTGGCGGTTTCGTTGCCACCCGCAGCCCGGACACGGCGCTGGCGCCCTGGCAAACCGCCGGGCGCTATGATGATCCCCGGCTGGCGGCGCTCAGCTGGGCCATCCTCGCGCCCAACCCGCACAACCGCCAGCCCTGGATGGCGCAGCTGCGCGGCAGCGACGAACTGCTGATTTGGCGCGACGGCTCCCTGAACCTGCCGGAAACCGACCCTTTTGACCGCCAGCTTACCATTGGCATGGGCTGCTTTCTGGAAGTCTTCCGCCAGGCCGCCGCCCAGTTGGGTTTCGCTGCGAAACCTGTCCTATTTCCTGATGGCGGGGACGGCCCGGTGGCCCGCATCCGGCTTGAGCCCGGCGGACGGCCGGACCCGCTGTTCGCCCAGGTTCCGGCCCGCCGCACCAACCGCAACGCCTATGAAGACCGCCTGCCTCCATTGGATGCCCTGCGCCCCCTCGCCTCGGCGGTGATCACCGAAGCCAGCAAAGTCGCTGCCCTGCGCACGCTGACCTGGGAGGCGATGCGGATCGAGATGGCCACGCCCCGCACCCACCTGGAGAGCGTCCGAATGATGCGTTTCGGCAAGCGCGAGATCGAAGCCAGCCCGGACGGTATTGCCCTCCGGGGCCCGGTGCTCGAAGCACTGATGGCTGCCGGGCTGCTGACCCGCAAAGGCCAGGCCGATCCCGCCAGCGGTGAATACGCCCAGGCGCTCGCCATGCTGAAATCCGCCATGCTGGCCACCCCGGCCTATGCGGTGATCACCACCCGGGGCAACAGCCGCAGGGATCAGATCGAAGCCGGCCGCCGCTGGGTCCGGCTGCACCTGGCGGCAACCGGCCAAGGGCTGGCAATGCAGCCGGTCAGCCAGGCGCTGCAGGAATACCCGGAACAGGCGGATCTTTATGCCAAAGCCCGCAAGCTGCTGGCCTCCCCGGGCGAAACCGTGCAAATGCTGGGACGTGTGGGCTATGCCCCGCGTGCAGCCCCCAGCCCGCGCTGGCCTTTGGAGACCCGCCTGATTGATGCCTGACACCCCGCCTGCCCCCGTTTTCGAAGTCCTGACAGAGGTTGCCATCATCAGCCAGCTGGCCAACGCCGCTTTGGAGTCCTGCCTGCCGCAGGGGCTGATCGCTGCGCATTTTGCGGTGCTCAGCCACTTGGTCCGCACTGGCGACGGCCAGACACCGGCAGACATCGCGCGGGCGCTGCAGGTGCCCAAGACCTCCTTCTCCAACACCCTTGCCGGTCTGCAGAAACACGGCCTGGCCGAGGCGCGGCCCAATCCCAGGGACGGGCGCTCCAAAACCATTTGGATCACCGGACAGGGACGCAAGCTCCGGGAAGACACGGTTGCCGCGCTGGCTCCCGCCCTGCAGGAGCTTGCCGGCCGCACCGGCCCGGGCACGTTCCATGCGCTGCTGCCGTCATTGCGCAGCCTGCGGGCGGAAATGGACGCGATGCGCAACCCGTAGCGGGCAGCCCCGGCGTATAACCGGCGGAACGGCGAAGCTTGGTCGACCCCGCCCTCTTCCAGCCAGCAGCCGGGGTTTCGCTGCGAAACCACCGCCGCCTGCGGAAGCAAAAAACCCCGGCCCAAACGGACCGGGGTTTCGCAGCGAAACCTGACAGGCGCTCCCTGCCCGTTCAGCCGTTTTCCAGCAGATGGCGCACATTGTCCATGACCGCGTCGACCAGCTCTGCGGTGACTTCGGCGCCGGAAAAGCGGATGGCATAGCCCGCGGGGCCGAACTCCCGTTCGATGGTGATGCCATTGGCAACCTGGGTCCTGCGGCTGCGCTCCACCTTCTGCCCGGTCTTCGGGCGGCCGCCGCGGCTGAGGTCCTGCGGTGCTCCTTCGCTGTCTTCGATGACCGGCAGCACGGCCTCCCATTCCTCGACCGCAGACCGCCCCGCGGCTTGCTCCAGCGCGGCCCGGAGCCGGTCCGCCCCGCCGCACCGCAACGCAGACGCCAGGCGCAGGCACTGCCGCTCGTTGAGGCCGGTGGCATGGGACAGCATGTCGCCAAGCTCTTCATGGATCAGCGCAAAGGAACGGATCTTGGAGCGTTTGGCTTTAGAGGCGTTCTGAAACAGCACCGCCACGGCTTCGTCAACGGTCGGGAACACACCATCATGCACCGCCGACGCCGCCGCCCGGCCGCGCTCATACTGGCTGAGGCCGGAGCGGATTTCGTTCTCCTCGATCATCGCCACCATTGCATTGGCAATTGTTCCCGGCGCGCGGATGAAAGCCGGGATCGTTCGGAACCGCTCGCCGCTGAGCGCATTCAGCCGCCGCAAAGCCGTCAGGCGGCGATAGCCCGAAACCAGGGCGTATTTGCCCGCCTCCTCGGGATTGAGCGGCTCGAACACCTCAATCGGCAGGCGCAGCCCGTTCACCGAGATCGAGGTCATCAGCTCTTGAAGCTCTTCCTCGTCCATCACGATCCGGTCGCGGTTCAAGGCGTCGGCGGTGATCTCCTCAAGCGGGATTTCCACGGCGACCAGGCCTTTTCCCTCGGCGTCGCGCAGGCGTTCGGCGTCGGCCTTGTCGCGGGCAATGGACTCGCGGTCGGCCTGGGGCAGGGGGCTGGCGTGCTGGGCGGCGTCCGCCACCACATCAGCAATTGGCGGCCGCAGGCCGGGGCTGCGGGCCAGATCCCGGTCGATACCGGCCTCAATCTCCTTCAGCGCCTCGGGCGAGGGGGTCTCAAGCTGTCTGCGGCGTGCCATCTGCTCTGTCCTCTTCGTAGGTTTGCTCTGCCTGCTCCATCTGCTGATCGCGCCACCAGCTACCGATCAGAAGCTCCTTGAATTCCGCATAGGTGCGGTCGAAGACTTCACGCCCGCGCACATAGGTCTCGCGGTTGAAGTTGCGGTAATCGGCCTCGTAGATGCCGGAGACGCTTTCGCCGGCCTGGCCGACCATGGCGGTGTAATCCTGCCGGTAGGCGTTCATCATGTCGCCGAAATAGGCCTGGATCACATTGGCCAGATCCGCCTGCTGACTGGCGTCGAAGCGGGTGATCAGGGCGCGCACAACGTCCCATTCGAACTTCATCTCCGGCAGCCCGGCACGGCGGCGGGCGGCGTTTTCGCCGTCCTCGATCGAGGCAAAGGTGGAGTAAAGCATGTCGAAGAAACGGCCGGTGGAGTCAAACTCCAGGAAGGAGGCGCCAAGCGGCACCATCAGGATATCGGCGGCGGCGAGCGCGTTGATCGTCAGATAGCCAAGGGCAGGGGGGGTATCGAGCAGGATGATGTCGTAGTCATCCAGCGCGCCGCCCTGATCCAGCGAATTTGTCAGCGCGTCCCACAGCGCCCAATTCCTGAGGCCCATGCGCCAGACCGGAATCTGGAACTCGGCCCAGTAGAGATTGAGCTGCGCGCCAATCAGGTCGATGTTGGGCCAATGGGTCTCCTGAACTACGTTTCGCAGCGAAACCTCTTTGGCCTCGGTTAGAGTCTCATCAAGGGGAATAGAGTCTAATCCGGAGGCTTCGCGCACCTTATTCTCGGCTTCTACCGCCTCGGCGTAGTCGCGGGCGAGGAGCGGGAAAACGGTTTGCCATTCGTCGGCAACCTTGCCGCCGAGGATCGAGGTCATAGAGCCCTGGCTGTCGAGGTCAACCACCAGAACCTTGTAGCCGTCGAGCGCGGCTGACATCGCCAGATGCGCTGCGGTGGAGGTCTTGCCGACGCCGCCCTTGAAGTTGGCAACCGCAACCACTTTGGCGGGCAGGCCTTCGGGGCGGTAGGGGCGGTATTCCTTGGTGCTGATGCCTTCTTCTGCGAAATGGTCGCGCAGCTTCAGGACCTCCTCCAGCGTGAACCATTTCGAGCCGCTGGCGCCTTCGCCCTGCGGCAGTTCCGGGTTCTTGTTCAGCACCCGGCGCAGGTGGGCGGGGGCCACCGGGATAAGGTAGCGGCAAACCTCCCAGGTGGAGAAACTGCGCAGGCGTTTCCGGCCGTCCGGCGCATAGCCGCGTTTGGCCAGGTCGTCACGGCCGCGGCCCGCGAAGGCAGCAGCCTTGGCGAATCTGGCGGTGTCGACGAGTTCGCCCAGCTTAGCTGCGGCTGCCTCGGGATCCAGGTTGAAATAGGGGGGCAGGGGGGTGTCAGGTTTCTTTGCCATGTGCCGTGTGCCTCGGGTAGATCGCCTGTTTGACGTGTTATCCCGGTTTTTGTCGCACATCATGGGGCAAGAGTGAATCATTATCTGGCAGCGCATCTGATTTCCGCTGCCGTCCGTATCCCGCGGAATATATGACTCTTTTCCCCAATTCTTACTATGGCACAAACAGGTTGAAATGTTGTGAATCTTTGATTCAGTTTAGAATCTTTGGGTCTGTAATATTAAACAATACCAGTATGTTAAATGACTTTCGGTACCTGCTTCCGGTATCAAAGGGACCCGTTTACAGGGGCATAGGTACCTGTCTGCGGGAGCAAGGGTTCCGATTCGCAGGAGCATGGGTACCCGCGGCCCGGGATCGTCAAAACAGGCCATTTCTGGCGGCAGAATACGCGAAAAACAGCAGATTTCAGCCCGGATCGGTCCCCGGCGCCGGGCCTGAACGTGAAAGGTACCCGTTTGCAGGACTGGGTTCTCCTGTATTTGGGTCCCCAAAGCAGGATTGAGCCCGGGTGCCTTTTCCGTCATAGTGGCGGCAGAGCAGTCCCCGGAGAGTCGCAAAGGCCGGAGCGGGGCAGGAGGGCAGGGCGATGGACGCCGACAACATCCCGCACAACAAGCTGTCAGGCCCGCTGCGCCGGGGCTCGGTGAAGAAGAATGTCGCGGCCATTCATGTCTCGGGCAAGCTGACGCTGCTGCAGCGCAAGCTGTCGAATGTGCTGCTGCTCAATGCCTATGACTCGCTGATCACCAAACCCAAGCACCAGATCGACGCCCAGACCCTATGCATGATGGTGGGCTACAACTCCAATGATATGGAGACGCTGAAACAGTCGCTGCGCTCGCTGGCGGAGACGGTGGCGGAGTGGGATATGCTGGATGAGCAGGGTCGGCAGGAATGGGGCGTGAGCTCGCTGCTGTCTTATGCCAAGCTGGCGGGCGGGGTGTGCGAATATGCCTACTCTCCGGCGCTGGCCGAGAAGCTGCACGACCCCAAGGTCTTTGCGCTGATCAATCTGAACATCCAGCGGCGGTTCACCAGCGGCCATGCGCTGGCGCTTTATGAGAACTGCTACCGGTTCGTGCGCACAGGGTCGACCGGCTGGTGGCCGATTGATCTGTTCCGCCGCCTGATGGGGGTGGATGGCAGCGCTTATTACGAGAGCTTCAAGCATCTCAATGCCAAGATCATCAAGCCGGCGGTTGCGGAGGTGAACAAGACCTCAAACATCCTGCTGACGCCTGAGTTCAAGAAGATGGGGCGGCAGGTGGCCGAGGTGCGGTTCCTGATCAAGGAGAACCCGCAGCTGGCGATGCTGGACATCGACGACGGTGCCGGGGTGCGGCAGGGCGCGGTCTACGGCCAGCTGATGGCGCTGGGGGTGAGCGACCGGCTGGCGCGGCAGTGGATTGCCGAGCATGGCGAGGAGTATGTGGCCGAGAAGGTTGGCTATCTGAAGGGGCGCAAGGGGGTGGACAGCCCGGTGCGTTACCTGAGTGCAGCGCTGCGGGACGATTACAAGGACGCGCCGGCGGACACGGTGAAAGAGGTGCCGCCAGAAGTGCTGGCCGCTGCGGAGGCGCGCAAGGCGGCGGAAGCGGAGGCCGCACGGGCCGAGGCGGCGGCGGATCAGGCCAAGGCGCGCGAGCGGTCTTTGCGGGCGCAGAAGCTGGAGCGGATCCGGGAGCTGGCGGCGGGGCGCTCGCCCACCCAGCGGGATGCGGACAAGCGGCTGTTCCTGAGCCGCCTGGAGGACGAGATCGACCGCGAAGAATTCCGCAACCGCGGCTGGGGCGCGGCGCTGCTGGCCGGTGAGATGGCGGAGTTCTGGGAAGAGCTGATCCCCGGCGCGCTGGAGGATCTGGCCGGGTAGGGCGCCTGTTTGCCCGGGGGGGACTGAACCCGCACCGGCAGCGCTGTGCGGCTGCTTGCAGCCGGGGAGG
This sequence comes from Leisingera sp. ANG-M1, assembly GCF_000813745.1. GTDB lineage: Bacteria > Pseudomonadota > Alphaproteobacteria > Rhodobacterales > Rhodobacteraceae > Leisingera. Next base: position 61,394 of record NZ_JWLC01000020.1, read on the forward strand.
CGGGTTATGCCCGCCTGAACGTGCGCCGGATGAACCCGAAGCCGCTGCGCAGGCGCCTGCGGAGGAGCCGCCCGATATCCGCAACCGGCTGCAGGTAGAGAACCTTCAGGCTGTCTGCTGAGCTGCGTTCCGATGCATCCAGGCCGAAGGTCAGCTCCTGATCGGTCTCGGACAGGTGCAGGGAGTTGAACAGCCAGTCCCAGACCGCCAGCGCCGCGCCAAAGTTCTTGTCGAAATGGCGCTCGGCCACCGAATGGTGCAGCTGGTGCTGGGCAGGTGAGATCAGGATGTGCTCCAGCCAGGGCCAGTAGCGGATGCTGATGTGGGAATGGCGCAGGTTGGATCCAGTGACATGGAAGAGGAACACCAGCACGTTGACCCCGACCACCGTGTAAAGGCTCACCGCATCGCCGAACAGGTAATAGAACACCGGGATCACCGTTCCCTGCGCGGCAACCCCGCGCAGGGTATACAGCACCCCTTCCAGCGGGTGCACCCGGTAGACGGTGACCGGGGTCAGCGTGGTGGCAGAGTGATGCACCTTGTGCAGTGCCCACAGCAGCGGAAAGCGGTGCATCCAGCGGTGCACCAGGTATTTCGAGAAGTCATCCGCCACAAACAGCGCTGCGGTGAACAATGCCACCACCATTCCTTGGCTCAGACCGCTGAAATGGGCGGGCACCAGGAAATCCTGCCCGTGCAGGAAGAAATAGATAGCGGTGGCGATGGCCACCTGGCTAAGCAGCAGCGGTGAGATCAGGAAGGTGAACAGCCGGTTGATCACAAAGATCTTGCAGTCCGCCAGCGACGATTTGGACAGCAGCACTTTGCGGTCGAACACCCGCGCCAGCGCCGCCCGCAGCGGGGTTTTGCGGATGCAGACCAGCCAGGTGAGCGCAATCAGGACGGACAGGGCCAGATAGCCGAAGAACACCCGTTTCTTCGGATTGGCAAAATCCGCGAACACCGCGGCGATCTGGTCAAACAGGTCCACGCTGATGCCTCAAGCAGAGAGGGCCGGGCGGCGCCTGGGGACGCCGCCCGGACAGGGATTAGTCGGTCTCGGCACCGCCGTCGCCGCTCAGGCTGTCGACCAGGCCGGCCAGCTCGGCGGTCTGGTCATTGGCGCGCGCTTCGATGCCAAAGCTGTTCGCCAGCAGCTCCTGCACCCGCAGCATGTGCAGCTGGTAGCTGTTCCAGGACATTTTGCGGTTCTTTTCAAAGTTGCCGTCCGCATCCAGGCCGCTGACAAAGGTGCCGTCCAGGGTCACCGGGCCGTAGCCGATCAGCCGGTTCAGGTGCACCGCGGTTTTGCCCAGGTTGTTCTTGCCGCTCTGCAGCGCCATGGCAAAGCCCTTCAGCTCGCCCCAGTGCTTGACATATTTGCGGTAGGCCTTGGCGCGGGCGGCATCATCCGCTGCTTCGGTGAGGGCGCTGATGTCTTTGTAGACGGAACCTGCGTATTTGAAGGTCGCCTCAGCCAGTACCATTTCCCAGTTGTCGGCGATGGTCTTGGCATAGCCCTGCAGCTCAGCCCGCTGTGCGTCGGTCAGGTTCTCGCCCGCAGCCGAAGCAATCAGCGACCGACCGTCGATGAACGCCTGGGTAATGGTCTGCATATAGGCGGTTTTGCCGGACTTGTCGGCGCCTGCGGCGTAGTAGGCGGGGCCAAAGACATATTCGGTCTTCAGGTCGATCACGCCGTCGCCATTGGCATCGGCCGCAGCGAGATCCTTCATCTTGGCAACGTTATAGTTATCCTCGGCGCTCAGCGTCAGGCTGTGCGCTGCGGCACCGAAGTAGCCGAAGGCCTCGTCCCAGACGTGCTCTTTGCCGGTGTAATAGGCGCCGTCCTTGTAGGCTTCGCCGTTCGGCTTGGTGCCTGCGCCCAGCTTCTCGTCCAGGTAGTTGTCGACCGCCTGGCTGAACGGCATCGCGCCCATGGTGAATTTGGAGATCAGCTGTGCGTAATCATAGCCGTTTGCCGCGTCAAAGCCGCCGTCGGCCTTGGCCGCCTGCGCGATCATGTGCAGCACAACTTCTTTGCCGGTCATATCGCCGGGCCAGGCCGGCATGGCGCCGTCATAGAATTTGCCCGCGATGTTCTTGCCGCTGGACAGCTCGTTCACAGTGGTCTGCTTGATCGGGAAACCGTCCTTGGAGACCGGCGCGATGATCGGCAGATCCTTGTCCGAACCGTTGAAATAGCTCAGCATCTGGGCTTCCAGTTCGGCTGCGTTGGCGCCGCCGTTGCCCTTGCCTGCCAGTTTCTTCAGGCTGTCGTGCAGCACATGGCGCGCCACCTGGCCGGAATAGGCAACCGAGTTGGCTTTTTCGCCGCCGTAGCCTTTTACGGTCACCGGGAACGGGCCGTAAGTGTCCGCTGCAAATGCGGTGCCCGCAGTCAGCGCTGCCGCCACGATGCAAGTCGTCAGCTTGAGTGAGTTCATCGTCAGTTCACCTTCCTCGCAAAGGTCTTGAGTATTTTTCTCAAGATTAAATTCCCGAGCGAAAAAGTCATATTTCTGCCGGTGATGTCAACAGAAAAGATTGCACCGTGCGCGACGGGGCTGCGGCGGCGCATCAGATGCGGCCGGCCGGATGTCCGGACCGGCAAAAAATGGTCTGGATTCAGCGTGTTTTAAAGGCTGCGGCCAGGCCGGCCGCAGCCTCCGGCGGCTCAGTCCGCGTCTTCCATCTTGGTGGCATTGAGCTGGGCATAATGCTCGGCGCCGATGGATGCATGCAGATCCAGCTGGGTTTCGAGGAAGTCGATATGGCCTTCCTCATCCGCCATCAGCTGCTCAAACAGGCCCATGGACACATAGTCGCCTGCTGCTTTGCAGACATCCCGCGCTTCCTTGTAGAGCGCCCGTGCGTCCTGTTCGGCGGCCAGGTCGCATTCCAGCGTTTCCTTGGGGGTTTGCCCGATCCGCAGCGGATCCAGCTTTTGCAGGTTGGGATGGCCTTCCAGCATGATGATCCGCTCGATCAGCTTGTCCGCGTGTTCCATCTCCTCGATGGATTCCTCGCGGCTTTTCTTGGCCATGCTGCCAAGGCCCCAATCCTCCTGCAGCCGGTAGTGCAGCCAGTACTGGCTCACCGCTGTCAATTCATGCTTGAGCGCCTTGTTCAGATATTCGAGAACCTTTTTGTCACCTTTCATGGAATGTCTCCTCCGCTGCCTTGCAATGCATCTACGGTTGCTGAGAGCACCTAAGGCGTTAAGTGTGGCGCGATCGGAAAATTTCCAGAAATGCCCTGACCTGGGCGGCAGGTCCGGGAGGGCAGGCCAGGACGGCCTGCCGTCTTAGCGGTGCAAAGAACTTTCAAGCCTGGCGGCCCGGCGGGTCCAGTTCGGCGGCAAATTCAGCCAGCAGGGCGTTGAATTCCGAAGCCCGTTCAATGTTGACCAGGTGGCCGGTTCCGGGGAACCGGTGCCATACGGCTTGGGGCAAAATCTCTTGCAGGAAAGCATTTGTCTCGCCCACCAGGTAGTAATCCTCGTCTCCGGTGACCAGCAGCACCGGCTTGTCCAAGGCCTTGAGCCGGGCCTGATCCTCAAACAGCGACCGCCGGTTCCAATGCACGGTCGACAGCACATGAACGGCGCCCTCGGGCGATTGGCCGCGCAGGTTTGCGGCATAGATGGCCCAGTTTTCGGGGTCGTTTTTCTGAAAGCTCTGATAGGCGGGGTCGTCCTCAAGAACAGCGACCGCGCCGTCACCGCCGCGCTCTTCGCGCAGTTTGGCTTCGTGGCCGACCCATTCCTGCCGGTAGCGGATCCGCTCCTGGCCGTCGCGGGGGCCGGAGCTGTTGCCGACAAGGGTCACGCTGGCAACCCTGCTGGGGTGGTTCAGCGCGAAATCGAGGCTGGTGAAGCTGCCCATGGAGGTTCCGGCCACGTGGGCCTGGTCAAGCCCGAGATGGTCCATCAGGGCCAGTAGGTCACCGGTCGAATAGGATTGCCCGTACTGGCTGCGGTCCTGCGGAACCGCGGAAGGCAGAAAGCCGCGGGCGCTATAGGTGATGCAGCGGAAAGACCGGCTCAGCTCTGCCACCTGCAGGTGCCAGCTGCGGTAGTCGCCGCCGAATTCGTGCACAAAGACAATGGGGGCGCCGCTCCCGGTCTCCTCGTAGTAGATCGAAATGCCGTCTGCGGTTTGAAATTCGGGCATGTGCTGTGTCCTGAGTTGGCCGTTAGGTTGTTTCTGCGGTCAGCGCGTCGATGGCAGCCGGGGCGTAGCCCAGTTCGGCCAGAATCTCGCGGGTGTGCTGGCCCAGTTCGGGGGGCGGGCTTTCCTGCTGGCCGCGGTCGGCGATGGGGTTGCGGGCAAACTGCATGGTCCGCCCGGCCGTTCCGGCTTTGACGGTGGAGAAGGCCGCGTATTCCTCGGCAATGGGGCTGTCGGCGATGGTCTGGATGGTCTCAACCACCGAACAGGGGATGGCGTTGTCGATCAGGATCTCTGTCCAATAGGCAGAAGGGTGCTGTTTCAGGTGCGCGCCCAGCACCTCGTCCAATGCGTCGCGGTTGGCCAGCCGCGCCTCATCGCCCTGGAACCGCGGGTCGTCCAGCAGTCCGGTATAGCCGATGGCCTCGCAGAACCGCGGCCAGTCCTTGTCACTGCCGAGGCCGATGACAATGTCCCGGTCGGCGGTGGGGTAGGGCTCGAACGGTGCCATCGACGGGTGCCGCGAGCCGATCGGGCCGGGCACGATGCCTGCGTTGAGGTAACGGGCAAAGGCGTTTTCCAGGCAGACCCACTGGCAGGCCAGCATGGAGACATCCAGATGGCTGGTTTCGCCTGCGCCCTTGGCGTCACGTTCGTAGAGCCGCTGCATAATGCCGATGGTGGTGAACAGGGCGGCGGCGATATCGCCCACGGAGAAGCCGACGCGGGTCGGGTCGCCGTCCAGCTCGCCGTTGATGCTCATCATGCCGCTCATCGCCTGCACCACGATGTCATATGCGGGGCGGTGCGACAGGCTGCCGGTTTGGCCAAAGCCGCTGATGGAGGCGGAGATCAGCCGCGGATTGATCCGCTTGAGGTCGGCGTCGCTGCAGCCCAGCCGGTCGCGCACGCCGGGGCGCATGTTCTCGACAAAGACGTCCGAGGTGGCGAGCAGCTTGTGCAGGGCCTCTTTGCCCGCCTCGGTTTTCAGATCCAGTTTCACCGACCGTTTGCTGCGGTTCAGCGAGGCGAAATAGAGGCTGATGCCGTCCTCGAACGGCGGCGTGGTGCGGGCCAGGTCGCCGTTCGGGTTTTCCACCTTGATCACATCGGCGCCGAGGCTGGCGAGCAGCCAGGTGCAGAACGGGCCGGACAGGACCGAGGTCATATCAACAACGCGGATGCCTTTCATGATGCAGCTCCCCTCAGCATGGATTTGAGTGTTTTCAGATGTGCGCCATCGGCGGCCAGTGCTGTGGCGCAAAGGCTGCGGCAAGTGTCTTCCAAAGCCTCCCGCGGTGCCAGCCGGTCCGCCAGTCCCCAGGCGGCGGCGTCTTCCGCGCTCACCGTATCGCCGCCAAGCAGAATTGCGGCGCTGCAGCCGGGGCCGGTCAGCGCCTTCAGTTTATCAACGTCGTATTGCCCGGGCAGCACGTTGTTTTTGAGCACGGGGTAGGAGAACCGCGCTTCGGGCACGCAGACGCGGATGTCGCACCCCAGCGCCAGGGTCAGCCCGCCGCCGATGCAGGGGCCGTTGATGGCCGCCACCGTCAGCACCGGAACAGCGCGCAGTGCTGCGGCCATTTCGTCCCAGGGATCGGGGCCGAATTGCGCGTCGTAAAGCGTGTTCAGGTCCGCGCCGGCGCAAAACACCCGTTCGCCCGCGCCTGTTATGACAACTGCCCGCAAATCGTCGTCGCTGGCCGCAGTGCGGAAGATGTCCCGCAGCGCGCGCAGCATCTCCGTGGTCAGCGAGTTGGCCTTGTCCGGCCGGTTGATGGTGACGGTCAGGCAGGCATCCTCGCGCCGGGTCAGGATCAGGCTGTCTGAACTCATGACCGGAACTCCGGCACCGTGCGCTCCAGCATCCGGATCAGCGACGGCCATTGCACATCGCCGTGCGGGCCGTTTTCCGGCGCGCCCCAGTCGTGCAGGGCGGCCATGGCATCCTCGGTGATGGTGATGGGCTTGTCAGTGGCGCCCAGAATGTCGACCTGAATTTTGCAGGCCATCTCGAGGTAGTAGTGGTAGGTGAAGGCCTCCGCCGCAGTGCGCCCGGCGACCAGCAGCCCGTGGTTCTGCAGCAGCATGGCGAAATTGCTGCCCAGGTCGCGGGCCAGCAGCGCGCCTTCATCCTCGACCGCGGTGGAGTCCTGATAGGGATGGCTGGACAGGGTGCCGAGCACAAATCCGGCGTGCTGGGACAGCGGCAGCAGGCCTTGGGGCATTGCTGAGACCGCCACACCGGCGCGGGTGTGGCTGTGGATCACGTAGTTCACATCGGGGCGCGCATTCAGAATGCCGGAATGGATGATATGGCCGGCCAGATTGATGACCTTGCCGCTGCCGGGCTGGTCATCCACCGCTTCACCTTCGAAAGACATGCGGGTGAGGTTTGATGCGGTGATCTCGTCGAACATCAGGTCGTGCGAGTTCAGCAGGTAGTGCCCCGGGTCCTGCGGCAGGCGGGCCGAGATATGGGTCGAGGTGAGGTCGGTCCAGCCAAAGTGGTGCGACAGCCGGTAGAGCGCGGCCAGCTCCTGGCGGATCTGGGTGGCGGAGTCAGATGAGGGGGTCAGCATTCCGGTTCTCCCAAAGCGTCGCGGTAGAGATTGTGGAAATGGCGCAGGCCCACTTCGCTCATGGCGCCGCAGCCGTCGCCGATGACGTAAGGGCCGGGTTCAAAGGCTCGGCTTTGCATGCCTTTCTGGATCTTGGAGACCACCACTTCGTCCTCGGCGCCGGTGGTTTCGCGGTGCTTGACCATCAGGGCGCGGACCTCGTCGTCGGACACCGTGCCGCTTGCGAACCAGCGGTAGCGGTAGATGGTGCGGTTCCAGGCGACCGGCAGCCATTGGCGGATGGTGAAATAGCCGCCCGGGTAGCAGCACATCGACACATTGGGCCAGATCCAATAGGCGCCGTAGTCGCCTGCGCGGGGGCTGGCCTCCAGGTCATAGTCGTACTGCTTTTCGTTTTTCGTCTGCGCCTTGCCGTCGTGCCAGATGGTCATGCCCTTCGGCACGGTGGTGTAGCCTTCCATGTCCAGCACGCCATGGGTCAGCGAGGAGGCATGCACCGTCGGGCAGTGGTAGCATTCGTTGTAGTTCTCGACCGAAAGCTTCCAGTTGGACTGGTGCTCAATCTCGGTCTCGCAGACAAACCGCAGCTGGGTCGGGTCGGGGTGGAAGCTCAGCAGGTTGTCCCGGTATTCCTCCAGCGCGGGCGCCATCGGCGCGGCGTCCTCATCCAGATTGACAAAGATAAAGCCGCAGAATTCCTCGACCCGGATGGTGCGCAGATTGATCTGATCGCAGGTCAGCCCATCACTTTCGACCGACCCGGGCGCGCGGCGCAAGCGACCGTTAATCTCGTAGGTCCAGGCATGATAGGGGCAGACCAGCACCCGCTTGCCCTTGCCTTCTCCCTCAACAATCGGATGACCGCGGTGGCGGCAGATGTTGTAATAGGCCTTGATGCCGCCATCCGGCGCCCGGATGACAAAGACATCCTCGTCGACAATGGTGAAGGTTTTGAAATCGCCGGGCTCTGCGATCTCGGACACATGGCAGACGCATTGCCAGCTGCGGAAAAAGATCTTTTCCTTGTCGGTCTCAAAGCAATCCGGCTCAACGTAGTAGCGCGCGGAAAGCGGGGTGTCGCGTGACATGGGCTGTGCCTCTCAGACAGGTTTCAGGGTGTGGGCTGGGCGCGCGTATGGGCGGCAGTTTCGCAGGTGCAGGAAACAAGGGCTTCGCAGCACCGGGGATGGGTTTCCTGCACGGCCCCTCGGTGGAGAAGTTCGCGAAACAGACGCTGGCCAGCTTCCCGCCCCTGGTTTCGCTGAAGGCCATATTGGCGCAGAGCTGGCCGTTCTGCGCCCCATGCGCGGGCAAATTGCGATGGGCCGGTGAAACGCGTTCTCCTAAAGGCCTTTGTCAGGGTGATCCGGGACAATTCCATCGGGCTGGCCTCTCTGCGTGCTCTGGAATGAGCCGCAGTTTGGCTTGCTCTAAACGTGTTGCATAGATATATAATTTTTGCACCTAGGGTAACTTGAAATTGGTCTGATGATGCCGGAGCCTTTGCCTTCCATACCGCTGACGGCGGTGCGGGCCTTTGCCGCCGCGGCACGGTTCGAAAATTTCAAACGCGCCGCGGCCGAGCTTGGCGTCACGCCCACCGCCGTCAGTTCCCAGGTCAAATCGCTGGAGGCCTACCTTGGCTGCAGGCTGTTTGACCGCAACGCCCAATCGGTCACGCTGAGTGACGCAGGACGGCAGTTTTCCGAGGCCTGCGATGCTGTTTTTGCACGGCTCGACAAGGCGGTGCAGGATGTGCGCCAAACCGCCAGCCGCACTTCGATCACGGTGGGGGTCGGCGCGCTGATCGGCTCGCAGTGGCTGTCCAGGCGGCTGTTCAGTTTTTGGCAGCGGTTTCCGGAAACCGGGCTGCATCTGCAGTACTCGCCCGGCGGGGTCGAGTTCTCGGACGGCCAGACGGACATGATGATGGCCTGGGGCGACGGGCGCTGGCCAGGACTGGTGTCGGAGCCGCTGCTGCGTTTCAAAACTTCGCCGGTGATCGGCCCGGCGCTGCTGGCGGGCGGTCCGACCCCGGCCCGGCCGGCGGGTCTGCTGAACCTGCCGCTGCTGCATTGGAAGGATCAGCACGACTGGCTGGAGTGGTTCGGCGCCATGGGGGTGGAAACCGGCGGCCGCCTGCCGGGCGTGGTCATCGACGATTCCAGCGTGCTGCTCAGAGCGGTGCTGTCCGGCCAGGGGGTGTCGCTGGGGCTGCTTCCCCTCATCGAAAGCGAGCTGCAATCCGGGCAGCTTATCCGGCCGTTCAGCGGCGATTTCACCCCGTCGCGGTCCTATCACCTTGTCTATCCGCCGGATGCCATGGACCAGCCGCAGCTGAAAGCGTTCCGGGATTGGATTGTTGAGGAGGCCGGGGTGCATCAGCCATAGGGTCAGGGTGCGCCTGCGTGCCGGTGGGCCGAGGGCGTTTTGCCGTATTTCCTGCGGAAGGCGCGGGTGAAGGCGCCGCGGGTTTCGAAGCCGCAGGCGATGGCGACAGCTGGGAGTATTTCGGCACCACCAGTATGGCGGCTTCATAAGGCGGGTGCGCATGTGCCATGCGGATTCCCGGGTTAAACGAACGCGGCATGTAGGATTTTGTCAGTTGGCACGTCGTCTATGGCGGTTTCTGCGCCATGCTTGGCGGAAAAATCAATCTCCATTACGTCCCGCCATGATGGAGGAGCCAGGCCATGCCCCAGCCCGAAACCAGCCCGGACCGCCTCGGCGACAGGGATCTGCGGGCGCTGCCTTCCAAGTATTATGTCAGCGAAGGCGTGTTTCAGCGGGAGAAGGAGCTGCTGTTCTTTCGAACTTGGCAGTACGCCTGCCACAGCAGCGAAGTTGAAAACCCGGGCGACTATGTTGCCACCGATATCCTGGGCCAGAATGTTTTTGTGGTCCGCGATCAGGATGGCGAAATCCGCGCCTTCCGCAATGTCTGCCCGCACCGCAGCCACAAGCTGGTGGAGGGCAGGGGCCATACCACGGTTCTGGTCTGCCCGTATCACCAGTGGAGTTTTTCGCTGGACGGCGGTCTGAGGCGGCTGCGCAAGACGCCGGACAGCCAGGCGCCTGCGGCCGGCAGGGTTTGCCTGACACCGGTGCGCTGCGACCGGATGCTGGGGTTTGTCTTCATCAACCTGGATGACGATGCGGCCTCTATTGCCGAGACTTGGCCGGGGGTGGAGGCGCATATCCTGGAAACCTGCCCGGAGGTGATGAGCTACAAGCTGGCGGAGGGCGCCTCGGCCGTGCCGCCTGCGGATGTCGATTGCAACTGGAGGATCCAGGTCGACAATTACCTGGAATGCCAGCACTGCCGCCACGGGCATGAAAACTTTGCCGACATGCTGGACATCTGCAACCAGAACTACACGCTGGGTGCAAACCACGCTTACTACTTCTTCCTTTCGGCCGGGAAAGCGGACAACAAAGCCTATCCGCTGGATCCGGAGCACGATGTGATGGATCTGCACTTCTGGTTCCTGTTCCCCAACATCGGCTTTGGCCAGTTCTCCGGCCCCGGCAACCTGAGCCTGTTTCAGTGGCTGCCGGTTCATACCGGGAGCGGCATCCGGGTGAATGCCTCGCTGGAACCGGCCGAACCCACTGATCCAGGCATGAAGGTGCGCCAGGCGCTGCGCACCAAATGGGGCGAGGAGGTTCTGCAGCCCGAAGACCTCGCCTTTATGCGGTCGGTTCAGGTGGGAATGCATCAGCACACATTCGACCAAGGCTGGTACATCGTCGACCGCGAAAGCCAGGAGTTCTCCGAGGCGATGATCCGCCATTTCCACCAGCTTTATCAGGCGCGGATGGCAGCGCCTGAGCCGAGCGCCAATTAAGGAGCCCGCCATGAACACGCCACAGTCCCATGCCGCTTTCAGCAATGCGCCCGATGCCGATCTGCAGAGCTCCTTTGTGCTGCCGGCCTGGACCTATACCGACCCGGAGATCTACGGGCGGGAGAAGCGCGAGATCTTCTACCGCACCTGGCATTACGCCGGGCACCGCTCCCAGCTGGCGGAGCCGGGCAGCTATGTCACGGCCGTTATTGCCGATGAGGAAGTGGTTGTTGTGCGCGGCCGTGAAGGGGTGCTGCGCGGCTTTTTCAACGTTTGCCAGCACCGGGCGCATCCCTTGTTGAAGGGCGCTGGTCAGACCAAGCTGATCGTCTGCCCCTATCATTTCTGGACCTATGATCTGGACGGGTCATTGCGCGGGGTGAAGAAAGGCAGCGGCATGTCCTGCTTTGACAAGGGCAGTGCCCAACTGACGCCAGTTGCGGTGGAGGAGTTCTGCGGGCTGGTCTTTGTCAATCTGGATGCGGACGCGCAAGGCCTCGCCGAACAGGTGCCCGGGCTGGAGAAGGACATCCGCCGCCTGATCCCGCGCTATGATGAGCAGGTGCCGATGCAGGAAATGGCGATGTTCGACGGCGACCTGAAAGCGGGCTGGAAGGTGACCATCGACAATATCCTGGAATGCAACCACTGCACCAATGCGCAACCCGGCTCTGGCGGATCTGATCAACATGGAGAGCTACCGGAACGACACCTTCGGGATCTGGTCGCGCCAGTACGGGCCGGAGATCAGGATTGAGAATTCGGCTTATCCGGTGACCGGCGACTCGCCGGTTCAATACAGTGCCTTTTGGTACATCTGGCCCTCCACTGCGATCCTGCTGAACCCCGGCGAGGCGCAGATGGATGTCTGCACCATGATGCCGACGGGGCTGGAGACCTCGACCTTCCGCGGCATGCATTTCTCGCCCGGGGGCGAGCCGCTGGATGCGGCGCGGATCACCTATATGAACGAAGTGCTGGGGCCCGAGGACACCAGCCTGTGCGAGATGACCCAGAAGGGGCTGAAGTCCATGGGTTACCGGCAGGGGCGGATCGTGGCGGACTGCAATGGTGATGGCACGCTGGAGCAGGGTGTGCACCACTTTCATACACTCGTGTGGTCGGCGCTGTTCGGCGATCAGCCCGCAGACTGACCGGGGCAAGGAAAGCGTTCTGCTGAACCTGCGCTAGTCAGTGGGACGGGCGGCGCTGGACCGGAAAATCGCCTGCGTGGCGCTGAAAGCTCTCAATCCGCGGCTGATCCTTGTGCAGCCCGGCCCGATCCCTGCCGGGCGGCTGTGATTTGCGGTAAAACGGGAAGAGCCGGAGGGCTCCGGCCCGTTATCCTGATGCCTCCTGCCCAGGCTGGAACAGCTCCAGGACATTGAAATCCGGCTGGGGCTTGGCCGGGGCCAGCAGCAAGTCTGCCAATACCCCGCGCTGCCGGGAGGTCAGAACACCGGAGGTGTAAAGCTCCATCTTCCCGGCCAGCTCCTGGTCGCTTAGCGGGGCATCATAGTTGCCGCGGGCGGCTTTGAATTCGGAGGTGAAGCGGCGGCCGTCGCGCAGCGTCAGCGACACTGAGGCGTAGCGTTCGTCCGGAAAGGCTGCATTGCAGTCGCTGGATTCCTCAAACTCAACCAGATCCGCCAGCCGCCAGGTTTCCGCTGTGCTGTATTGTTCGGGCAGCAGGTGCCCGGGCAGGATAGTGCCGTGCTGAAGCGCCAGCGCAACAGCAAGCGGCAGGCTGTATTGCGCGGCGTCGCCGTCCAGGGGGCGGCGCACCGACAGCCGGGTTGCTTCGTGGAAAGTCGTGACGGTGATGCCGGTGATGTCTGCTGGAAGGATGTCCTCGGCACGCAGAAGGGAGAGTGCGGCCTCAACGGGCGGGTGGGCCCAGCGGCACACCGGGTAGGCCTTGAAGTTGCTTTCAAGAATACGCCAGCGGCGGCCCAGATCGCTCCAGATATCTGCAACCTCGGCCGCTTCGACGGTCAGCGCCGGAGCGCCGGTGAAACCGTCCTCTGCCAGATCGGCGGCTGAAATCCCGGTCAGGGCGCCCCAGCTGCTGCTGTCCTTGACCATGGCCGGGTGGTCAATGCAGCGCATCATCGGGGCCCGCGGGCCATAGTATTCGGCGATACCAAGCGCCTCGCGGGTTTGTGCCGGCGGCAACCCGCGCAAACGGCTGGCAATGGCGGCGCAGCCAAGCGCGTTCCAAGCCCCGGAGGAATGATAGTCCGGGGCCGTGGCATGGAGCGACAGGGCTGCGCGAAGGGCGATTTCCTCGCCCGCGATCAGATGGCACAGGAATGCGTCCAGCGTGCAGCTGCGGTCTCCGAGTTCGGCAATCAGGGCGGGCACCAGCGCAACGCTGGCATGGCCTTTGCAGGATTGATGCCCGTCGTGGGCATCCAGCGCATCAATGCTTGCAGCACCGGCAAAGGCGAAGCCTGCCGGATTGACAGGCCGGCCGTCGAACGGCAGCGGCAACCGGCCCGGATAGCGCCGCGCGGCATGGTTGCGCGCGATGCGGGCGGGGGCGGTGGCAGCCCCCGCAGCCCAAACTGACAAAGTGTCCGCCAGGCAGCGCCTGGCCATGCGGAGCACCTCTGCGGGGAGATCTGCAGGGGTCAGGCCGTGGATGAACTCCGGTGCCGGAATGCGCTTGGCCATTAGGGAACCTCTAGAACGATTTTGCCGGTATGGCCCTTTTTGCCAAAATCCTCCTGGGCCTTGTCAATGTCTTTCAGGGCATGCACCGCGGCGACCAGCGGTTTGATTTCGCCGCGTTCGATCCGGCCTACCAGGTTGCCAAAGACTTCGGGCTCCAGAACAGTGCAGCCAAAGAAGCTCAGATCCTTGAGGTAAAGGGTCCGCACGTCCAGCTCGACCATCGGGCCGCCGATGGCGCCGGCCACAGCGTAGCGGGCGCCGGGGCGCATCACGTCCAGAAGGGCAGGCCAATTCGGTCCGGCGACAAGGTCAATCACCACGTCGACGCTGTTTGCACCGAGCCCGGCGAGCAGGTCATCGTCCCGGCCAAAGGTGCGCGCCGCGCCCAATTCGCGCAGGGTTGCGGATTTTGCCGGGCTGGTCACCGCGGCAACAGTGGCCCCGCGCGCCCGGGCCAGCTGGACTGCCGCCGAGCCTACGCCGCCTGATGCGCCGGTGACCAGAACGGTGTCGCCGTGCTTGACCTGCGCGCGGGTCAGCATGTTTTCCGCCGTCGAATAGGAGCAGGGGAAGGAGGCCAGCTCAATATCCGACAATGTGCTGCGGACAGGGTGGGCATGGCGGCTGGCAACCCGGGCAAACTGTGCAAAGCCGCCGTCGCATTCGGACCCGAAATACCAGGGAGCGGCCAGTTCCGCGCCGTCCGCTTCGCGGATGCAGGGCTCGATCAGGACGCGCTCGCCAATTCTGCCGGGGCTGACATCTGCGCCGACGGCGGCGATCTCGCCGCAAACGTCCGCCCCTTGAATGCGCGGAAACTGCAGCGGGTTGCCGGACCACGAAGCGTCTTCGGCCTGGTTGCCGCCCTTGGAATACCAGGCTGTCCTTGTGTTGATGTCGGTGTTGTTCACAGCTGCGGCGCGCACCCGCACAATCACATCCTTCGGACCTGGTTGCGGGACCGGCAAATCATCGCGCCATTCCAGCTTCTCCGGTCCGCCGTGCCCGGTCAGCACGACGCCGCTCATCCTGCTATCCATCATCGTCCTCCGTCGTCAGTTGTAGAATCATCATTCTACTTGTGTGAGTAGAATGTTTATTCTACACGGTCAAGCATGACGGATACCGCCACGAAAATTGCTGCGGGGCTGGAACAGGCCTTTGTTGAATTCGGATTTGCCGAGCCGCCGGTGGAAGCGCTCAGAGAAGCTGCCGGGGTCAGCATGCGCACGCTGTATAAGTACACGCCGTCGCGCAGCGAGATGGTGCTGAGCGCATTGGAGCACCGTCACCGGCGGTATTTGCATCACGTTTTTGACGGGCTGCCCGGCAGCAAGGCAGAGGCACTGGATGAGATCATCGCCAGGATTGCGCAATGGATGGCCCAGGAGGCGCCCCGCGGGTGCCTGTTTCATGCCGCCGTTGCAGCCGCCCCGCAGGACGCGCGTCTCCGGGAGCTTTTAAAGCGGCATAAAGGCGAAGTTGCCGCCCGCGCCGCAAAGGCCGCCGGAGCCGAGGACCGGGAAATGGATCTTTCGCTGATCTTCGAGGGGCTGACCCAAAGCTGGCCGCTGCACGGGAGCGCAGCAGCCGGCTGCGCCCGGCGCCTGGCGGGCGGCCTTTGCCCGGGGTGAGGAAGCCGACTGAAGGCGGCTGAGATGGCCAGGGGCGCCGTGAGGCTTGCGGTGCCGGTCTATCCGCCCCAGGTATCCGACAGGGTGAACCCCTGCTGGAAGGGGTCCGTGGGGTCGAGGCCGATCTGGCTGATGCCGTAGATCCAGCATTGGCCCGACACGCGGTTTTGGGTGGCGGTGTAGGGGCCGGCACGGGTTTCGCGGAGGAATTCGGTTGTGAACTCACCGCCGATGATAGAGCGCGTCAGCGTTAGCGCGCCGGGCTGCACCAGCCCGCGGGCGTGGCGCGCGGCCATATTGGCGTTGGAGCCGGTGCCGCAGGGGGAGCGGTCGGCGCGGCCCGGGCGCAGGGTGGTGCAGGTGCGGATGGCGCCGTCCGGCTCGGGGCTGCGGAACATCACATAGGCGAGGCCATTCAGCGCCGGGGTGGTGGTATGCAGCACCTCGGTGCGCCCGGCGATCAGGTTGCGCAGGGCAACGCCGGTCATGGCCAGCTCGCGGGCGTTTTCCGGCGTGATGGCGAGGCCCAGCTGATCGGCATCCACCAGCGCGTAGAACACGCCGCCGAAGCAGAGGTCATAGGTGATGCGGCCCCACTCCGGGGTGTCGATCACCGCGTCTTTGGCAGCCACGAAAGCGGGCGGCATATCGAGGGTGACTCGGGTGACCTTGCCGTCTTGGCAGGCGGCTGTGGCGCGGACCAGGCCTGCAGCGGTGTCGAGCACCACTTCGGTTTCCGGCTCCTGCATGGGTTTCATGCCGGTTTCCAGGATCGCAGTCACTGCGCACATGGCGTTGGAACCGGACATGGCATGGGCCTGATCCGGCTGAAGCACGATGAAGCCGGTGTCGGCCTCGGGCGTGGTGGCGGGGGGGAGCAGCACGACGGAGCCTGCTGGCCCCGAGCGCGGCTCGGAACACAGGAGGCGGCGGAGGCTGTCGTCCTGGGTATTCAGGTAATCCAGCTTGTCCGCCATCGTGGTGCCGGGAATGTCCAGCAGGCCGCCGGTCACGACGCGGCCGATTTCGCCAGCGCAATGCACATCGACGGTCTGCAGGGTACGGGTCCAGCGCATGAGGATCTCCTGTCAGGCGACGGCTTGGGCGCCGGTGATTTCGACAACGGAGCCGCAGAGGTAGCCGGCCTCGTCCGAGGCGAGGAAGGCGATCAGCGCGGCGATTTCCTCGGGTTCGCCGATGCGGCCATAGGGCACCAGCGCGTTGAGGTCGTTGAGGCTGCGCCCGGAGCGGGCGAGGTTGCTTTCCAGCATTGGGGTGCGGACTTCGCCCGGGGCGACGCCATTCACCCGGATCTTGTCCGGCGCATAGTCGCGGGCGAGGTTTTCCGTGAAGGCCACAACCGCAGCCTTGGTGGTGTTATAGGCGATGTGGCCGGGTGCGGGGTGCAGCCCCCATTGCGAGGCGGTGTTGACGATGGCGCCGCCGCCCTGGGCCTGCATCACCGGGACCACCGCCTGGCACATGTGGAAGAGCGCGTCGATGTTGACCTGGAAGGAGAGGCTCCAGTCCTCGGGGGTGAGCTCCATAAGCGCGCCGCGGCGCATCAGGCCCGCGTTGTTGCACAGCACGTCGATGCTGTGGCCTTTGGCGGTGAGGGCGGAGACAAAGCTGCGGATGGCTTGCGGGTCGGTCAAGTCGACGGCGCTGAAGTCTGCCTGGCCGCCATCGATGCGGATCGTTGCGGCCAGGTCCTCTGCGGCTCCAGCGTTGGTGTCTACGATCCAGACGTGGGCGCCCTCAGCGGCGAGGCGGCGGCAGATTGCAGCGCCGATGCCGCCGGCGCCGCCGGTGACGACTGCTGTCTTGTTTTCGAACCGGTTCATTCGGTTACCTCATCTGGCTGGCGCCGTTCACGTCGAGAACGGCTCCGGAAAGGGACGATTGCGACGGGCGCAGGGCAAAGGCGGTTAGTTCTGCTATTTCATTGGGTTCGGCCATGCGGCCGATGGGGATGCCCGAGAGTGCCGCCGCCTCGCCATGTTTGGCGATATAGGCCTCGGACATTTCCGTGCGGACCCAGCCAGGCGCCAGTGCGGTGGCGGTGATGTTGTCCGCTCCGAAACCGCCCGCGATGCTTTGCGTCAGGTTGACCAGCGCCGCCTTGGTGGCGCCATAAGACATCGCTTCGGCCCGGTAGCCGCCCTGCGCCGCGCGGGAGGCCATGTTGACGATCCGGCCGCCGCCACGGGCGCGGAAATGGGGGATGGCGGCGCGGCACAGATCTGCGGCGGCCAGCAGGTTCACCTGCACATCGCGCGCCCAGGTCGCCTGCCATTGGTCCAGCGGGTCATCCACCGAGGAGGGTGACAGGATGCCGGCATTGTTGATCAGCGCATGGATGCGGCCTGCTGCGGCTTCCGCCTCAGCCCAGAGGCGGGAGGGGGCGGCCGGGTCGCTGAGATCGGCCGCGAAGCACATGGCGCCGTTGCCGATCTCCGCCGCCAAGGCCTCTGCCGTCTCGCGGTTGCGGCCGTAATGGAGCAGCACCCGGGCGCCCTCGCGGGCGAGCTCCCGGGCGATGGCGGCGCCGATGGTGCCGGTGGCGCCGGTCAGCAGTACGGTTTGCCCTGTCAGGTGCGCCATGGCTCAGCCTTTCAGATACCAGCCCCAGGGTTTGGAGCGGTTGTAGGTAGTAATCTGCTTGGTCTCCAAGTAGTTGTTTAGCCCCCACTCGCCCAGCTCGCGGCCGATGCCGGATTGTTTGTAGCCGCCCCAGGGCGCTTCGGTGAACGTGGGCTGCGAGCAGTTGACCCAGACGATCCCGGCGCGGAAGGCGCGGGCAACGCGGTTGGCGCGCTCGAGATCGTTGGACATAACGGCTGCGCCGAGGCCGAAGCGGGAGTCGTTGGCCAGCGTTATAGCTTCCTCTTCGGTTTTGAAGGGGCGGATGCAGACGACGGGGCCGAAGATTTCTTCGTTCCAGATCCAAGCGTCAGTGGGGACGTCGGCAAAGATGGTGGGTTCGACATAGCAGCCGTGCTCCAATCCCTCCGGCACGCCGCCGCCGCAGACCAGGCGGGCGCCTTCGGATTTGCCGCGGGCGATGGCGGCGAGGACTTTTTCGTGCTGGCCCTGGCTGACGAGGGGGCCGAGCAGTACGCCGTCCTCCAGCCCGTGGCCGATTTTGATCTTCTGCGCCTCTTGCTGAAGCCTGGCCAGCAGGGGTTCGTAGAGACTCTCTTCGATCAGCACGCGGGAGGTGGCGGAGCAGACCTCGCCCTGGTTCCAGAAGATGCCGAACATGATCCATTCGACGGCTTCGTCGATATCCGCGTCGCCAAAGACCACCATCGGGGACTTGCCGCCAAGCTCCAGGCTGACGGTTTTGATCTCCTGCGCGGCTGTGGCCATGATGCGGGCGCCGGTGGGGACAGAGCCGGTGAAAGCGAGCTTGTCGACGCCCGGGTGCTCGGTGAGCGGCTGCCCGGCCTCAGGGCCGAAACCGGTGACGATGTTGAGGACGCCTGCGGGCAGGCCTGCGGCGGTGGCGATAGTGCCGAGTTCCAGCGCGGTGAGCGGGGTGAGCTCCGAGGGCTTCAGCACCATGCAGCAGCCCGCGGCGAGGGCCGGGGCGACCTTCCAGGAGGCCATCAGCATCGGGAAGTTCCAGGGGATGATGGCACCTGCCACTCCGACAGGCTCTTTTACCGCCTTGGAGGTGAACTCCGCCATCGGCAGTTCGATGTCCTGTTCGGCGCTGTTGGCAAGACGCTCGGCCAGATCGGCGTAGAAGTGAAAGCAGCCCGCGGTGTCCTCGATGTCCCAGACTGCCTCGGGCAGGGGTTTGCCGTTGTCGCGGACTTCCAGACGCGCCAGTTCGTCGGTGCGGCGGGTGATCTCATCCCCCATCCTGCGCAGGATGGCGGCGCGCTCGGCCCCGGTCATCCGCGGCCAGATGCCGGTGTCAAAGGCGGCGCGGGCGGCCTGAACGGCGGCGCCGATGTCGGCGGCATTGCCGCGGGCCACCTGGTGAAATGTCTCGCGGTTGGAAGGGTCCACCACATCGAACAGGGCGCCGGATGCGGAGGCGGCCCATTTGCCGTTGATGAAGAGTTTGTTTTGCATGGTTGTTCTCCGGTGCCGGCCGGTGCCCGGCAAATGTTTAGAAACGATCGGCCCTGTAGGCGTGCATGTCGATGTTGGGCTGGCGCCCGGCAGCGAGGCTGCGCACCAGTTTGCCGGTGGTGGCGCTGAGAGTGAGGCCGAGCTGGCCGTGGCCGGTGGCCAGGATCACGTTGGCAGCACCCGGAGCCCGGCCGATGATGGGCTTGGTGTCCGGGGTCAGCGGGCGGCGGCCGATGCGGCGCTCGGCGGGCTCGGTGTGCAGGCCGGGCAGAACGCGCTTGGCCTTCTCCACAAGGATTTCGGCGCGTTTCCAGTTTGGCTGGGCATCAAGGCCAGCAAATTCGATGCTGCCCGCGACGGCCAGCCCGCTTTCATAAGGCGTGATGCCGAAGCCGCCCTTGGCGTAGACCATGGCGTGGGTCACATCGACGCCAGGGGCCGTGAGGCTGGTCTGGTAGCCGATGACGCCCTGCATCTGGATCGAAACGCCCAGGTCGCGGGCCAGGTCTTTGGACCAGGCGCCGGCGGCCAGGACGTATTGGTCGCCGGTGACGGTCTCGCCGCTGTCGGTGCGCACGCCTGCGGCGCCGCTGCCGTTGCGCAGGAAACTGGTGGCGCGGGCGGGTTTCACGGTACCGCCGCGGGTGGTGAAAACGCGGTGCAGCTCGGTCACGAACCGCTTGGTGTCCACCACCGAGCGCCAATCGAGGAACACCGTGGCGCAGGCGAAATCACCGGCAATTGAAGGCTCCATTTCCTTGGCCTCGCCGCCGCTGATCTCGTCAATCTGGAAGCCGAGCGCGCGGCGCATGTCGTGGAAATCGCGCTCGTGGGCGAGCTCTTCGGTACTGTCGTAGAGCTCCATCACCGGGGTCGGGCGCAGCAGGTCCGAGAGCCCATAGCGCGCCAGCATGGACTGCAGGTCGGCGAGCGACGGCAGGGTGAGCGCGGCGATGTCGGCGCTGATCGCCCGGATCCGGCTGGCGCGGGCGTTGGCGGCAAAGCGCAGGAACCAGGGCAGCACCCCGAGCGCGGATGAGGCACGCAAGGTCAGCGGCCCCAGCGGGTCCAGCAGCCAGCCCGGTGCCTTCATCATGATGCCGGGTTTAGAGAGCGGGATCACCTCGCTGACGGCGATGGATCCGCAGGAGGCCCAGCTGGCGCCTTCACCGATGGGGCCGGGTTCCAGCACGGTGACGCGGTGGCCGTCGTCCTGCAGCTCCAATGCGCAGGCGATGCCGACAACGCCGCCGCCGATGACCACGATATGGCTCATGTCTGTCTTGTCCTAAAAAGCCCGGAAACGGCGCGCCTGCGCCGCCTCCGGTCAGGGAGAGAGGTTACCAGTTCAGGATCGGTTCCATCGCGGCGCGGAATTCGGTCTTTTCCTGATCCGTGAGCGAGCCCAGCGGGGCGCGGCATTCGCCGACAGGCAGGCCCTGCAGCTCGCAGCCGTATTTGATCTTCTGCACGAACTTGCCGGATTCCAGGATGTTCATGGCGCGGTAGAGCGTCTTCATCATCTCTTTCGCCTTATCCAGGTCGCCCGCCTTGTAGGTGCGGTCCAGGTCGCAGCAGGCCTTGGCCATGCAGTTGGACGGGCCGCAAATCCAGCTGTCCGCGCCCCAGAACATGAAGTCCAGCGCAATGTCGTCGGAGCCGGAGACCAGCTGGATTTTGCCTTCGTAGCGCGAGGCGATGTCGATCGCGCGCTGCAGCACGCCGGAGCTTTCCTTGATGCCGATGACGCGGGGATTGTCGGCGAAGTGGTCCATCAGCTCGAAGCTGATGTCATTGCCGTCCTTCAGCGGGTAGGAGTAGAGCACCAGGTTCACGTCGACTTCGGCCAGCACGGTCTCATAGTGCTTGATCAGCTCATCCTGGGTCGGGCGGGTGTAAAAGGGCGGCGCCAGCAGCACGTTGTCATAGCCGATGTCCTTGGCCATGGCAGTCTGCTCGATCACTTCGCGGGTGGCGGGCGCGTTGGTGCCTGCGATCAGGATCTCGTCATCGTTGGCGAATTCCTTGACGAACTGCAGCACCTGGCGGCGTTCCTCAGTGGACTGGCTGAAGTATTCGCCGGTGGAGCCGTTGGGCACCCAGCCGGTCACGCCTGCTTCACGGAAATGGGTCAGCAGTTTTTCGAAGGCACCGAAGTCGACGCTGCCGTCGGCGCTGAAGGGGGTCACGAGAGCGGGCATGACGCCCGAGAGTTTGACGTTGTAGCTCATGAGGAGGTCCTTTTGGTGTTGTAGGGGAGGTAGCCGCGCTGTTCGACTTCGGGAAAGGCGTCGCCGCGGCGGACATAGTTGGTGTTCTGGGTGAGAGGGCGCGGGGTGAAATCCCAGATTTCCTCGCGGCCCGTAGAGAGGGCGTTGTCGATCAGTTTGCGCGCAACCTGGCTGGCGATGACGTCATCCAGCAGGGTGTCGAGCGGCCAGGTCTGTTCGGCAAGTTCGGTCAGGCGGGCCTCGTCCGCATCGCCTTGGCCTGCCAGGTTGACCTGCTCCAGCGGGTCGGCGGCGAGGTCATAGAGCTGCGGCGGGTAGGCGCGGGAGATCACCAGCTTCTTGTCGCCGTCGCGGACGCAGACACGCGGGGCGGAGGTGCCGCCGTCGATGTGTTCGGCAAAAACGGGGCCGATCAGGGCCTCGCTCCGCAGGGCGGGCATCAGGCTGCGGCCGTCCAAGGGCGTCTTGATGGCCTCGCCCCGGATGCCGCCGATGTCGAGGAGGGTCGGGAAGATATCCAGCAGCGAGGCCGGTGCCGCGACCCGGCCGGGGGCGTGCCCTGGATGGGCGATGATCAGCGGTACCTGAATGGCCGGGTTGAACAGGGTCTTTTTGAACCACATGCCGCGCTCGCCGATCATGTCGCCATGGTCGGAGGCAAAGAGCACCACGGTGTTGTCTGCATAGCCGCTCTCGTCCAGCGCCTGCATCAGGCGGCCGAACAGGTCATCGACGTAAGAAATCATCCCGTAATAGCCGCGCCGCGCGTTGCGGTAGTCCTGCTCGCTCAGCGCGCATTTGTCTTGGCCGTAGTGGTAGTAGAGCGACTGGCTGTGGGCGTCGCGCTGTTCCACCGGGATATGGGGCACCTGCGGGGCGTCGATAGTGTCTTCCGGGTGGCGGTCCCAGTATTCCTGGGTGGTCACATAGGGGTCATGCGGATGGGTCAGCGAGACCGTCATCATGAAGGGACGGGTGTCGTCGCTGCGCGCCCGGGTGTAGAGCTCGCGCACAGCGTGGTGGATGACGTCCTCGTCGTAGTCGATCTGCATCGACCGGGCAACGGGGCCTGCGTCGCGCACGGTGTCGATGGTGGAGACGCCGAAGGTATAGGCGCGCTCTTCGTCCTTGTTGTAGTCGCGGAAATCTGCGTCCGGGGTCCAGGACATGTCGGCCGGGTAGATCTCGGTCGTGAGGCGTTCCTCAAACCCGTGGTATTGGTCGGGGCCGACGAAGTGCATCTTGCCTGAGATACAGGTGTAATAGCCGTTTGCCCGCAGGTAATGGGCAAATGTCGGGGTGGAGGCGGTGAATTCGGCGCCGTTGTCATAGGCACCGATGCGCGAGGGCAGGCGGCCTGCCATCATTCCGAACCGAGATGGCGCGCAAAGCGGATAGGGGCAATAGGCGTTTTCGAACACCGTGCCGCGCGCCGCCAAAGCGTCGATGTTGGGGGTTTTGCAGGTGGTGCCGCCATAGGCGTTCAGCACAAATGAGGTGAGCTGATCGACCATGAACAGGATGATGTTGGGTTTTGTCATGCTTTGTCCAATTGCTTAGCAGTACCACGGTGAGCGTCTGCCCGGGCGGGTGCGGAACGCGCCCGCCGTGGGGCGGGCGACGCGTGCCCGCCGCTTGTGCGACGGGCAGGAATTCTGAGGAAACACGGCACTTCAATGCCCCAGAACCTGGCTGAGGAACGTTCGGGTGCGTTCGTTCTGCGGGTTGTCGAAGAACTGCTCGGGCGTGCCCTGTTCGACGATCTCACCATCGGCCATAAAGATCACCCGGTCGGCGACCTGCCGGGCAAAGCCCATCTCGTGGGTGACGCAGACCATGGTCATGCCGTCTTCGGCCAGCGACACCATCACGTCGAGCACCTCGGAAATCATCTCAGGGTCCAGGGCCGAGGTGGGTTCGTCAAACAGCATGATCTCGGGCTTCATGCAGAGCGCCCGTGCTATTGCGACCCGCTGCTGCTGGCCGCCCGACAGCTGGCCGGGGAATTTGTCGGCCTGCTCGGGGATCTTGACCTTGTGCAGGTATTCCATCGCCACCGCCTCGGCCTCTTCGCGCTTCTGCTTGCGCACCAGGATCGGGGCGAGGGTGCAGTTCTCCAGGATGGTCATGTGCGGGAACAGGTTGAAGTGCTGAAACACCATGCCGGTCTCGCGGCGGATCTCGTCGATGTGGTCGAGGTTGTCGTCCAGCTCGGTGCCCAGCACATTGATCGAGCCCGCGTGGTAATCCTCCAGCTTGTTGATGCAGCGGATCAGGGTGGACTTGCCGGAGCCGGAGGGGCCGCAGACGACGATTTTCTCGCCCTTGCGGATGTCCAGGTTGATGTTCTTCAGCGCGTGAAAGCTGCCGTAGTATTTGTCCATATCGGCGATGCGCACTGCGGTGTCGGTTGCGGGCATGGGTTCCTCCCTCAGCGGCTGGCAACGGCCAGGCGGCGTTCCAGATAGGCGCCGTAGCGGGACAGCGCGAAGACGAAGACAAAGAAGATGAGCGCGACGAAGCTGTAGACTTCGATATGGGCAAAGCTCCATTCGGCGGTGCCAAAGGCCGCATTGCCCGAGGCCATCACATCAAAGAAGCCGATGATCACAACCAGCGAGGTCTCCTTGAAGGTGATCACAAACTGGTTGATGGTCGGCGGCAGCGCGTTGCGGAAGGCCTGCGGCAGCACGATATAGCTGATGCGGTGCCAGTAAGACATGCCAAGCGCCTTGGCAGCCTCTTCCTGGCCGGCGGGCAGCGCCTGTATGCCGCCGCGGATGATCTCGGCCTGATAGCAGGCAAAGAACAGCGCGTAGCCGACGATGACGCGGTAGAGCTTGTCGCCGATCAGCCAGCCCGGCAGCACAAAGGGCAGCACGATGGCAAAGGTGAACATGATCGACAGCAAGGGCAGCGAGCGGATGGTGTCGATCACCAGCCCCATGGTGCGGGCGATCCACGGGAGCTCGGACCGGCGCAGCAGGGCAAAGACGATGGACAGCGGCATGCCGATGATGGCGACCGCGGCGAAGACGAAGATGGTCAGCGACAGGCCGCCCCAGCTTTGCGGCGGGATTTCTTTGAGCCCGAAATAACCGCCTGCCATCAGCACATAGAAAACGGCAAACCCTGTGAGCCACAGCACCGGCAGGCGCCTGGCGTTCCAGAACCAGGGCACGCAGGAGAGCGCGGTGACCAGCACGATGGCGGCGCAGGCGATGGCCGAGCGCCACTGTTCCTCAAACGGGTAGAGACCGAACAGGATCAGCCGCCAGCGCGCGTCGATCACCGACCAGCAGGCGCCGGCATCGTGGCCGCACAGCTCCTTGTCGGCGGCGCTGAACACGGCGTCCAGAACGGCCCAGTTCAGCAGGCTCCATAGGATCCACAGGGTAATGGCGCCGAAGAGGACCGACATGGCGGTATCCAGGCGGGTGGCGAAGTAGCGGGTGCGGACGTGATCCAGCAGGGTGGGGCGGTGATAGGTCTTGGCCATGGCGTGTGCTCCTTCAGATCCGCAGCTGCGTGCCTTTGAGCTTGATCGCGTCGTTCACGCGATTGAGCACCCAGGCCATGGTGTAATTGATCAGCAGGTAGCCCCCCATCAGGATTCCGATCAGCTCCAGCGTCTGGCCGGACTGGTTGATCGAGGTGGAGACCACCATGAAAAAGTCCGCGAACCCGATGGCGATACCGATGGTGGTGGCTTTGAACAGCCAGACGTACTGGTTGATCATCGTCGGCAGCACCACACGGATGGCCAGCGGCAAGCGGATGCGGCTGAAGATCTGCCAGCGGGTGAGGCCCAGGGCATGGCCGGCCTCGCTCTGGCCGCCGGGGATGGCGTTGAAGCCGGCTCGGATGATCTCGGCGATGTAAGCGGCGCCGTAGATCGAGATGGCGATGATGCAGGCCAGGAGTTCCGGTGAGATGCGGATGCCCTCGCGGTAGTTCAGCCCCTTGAGGTAGGGCATGTTGACCAGCGGGGTGTCCGGCAGGCGGCCGAGCCACATCGACAGGATGCCAAGGATGATGGCCCCCAGCCACAGGCTGCGGCGCAGCGTTTTCTTACGTGCCTTGCCCATCCGCGAAAAGCGGCGTGCGGCGCCGAGCCAGAGCGACAGGCCGAAGGCTGCGAGCAGGAACAGGAAGGCGAGGAAGACGGAGCCGCCGGAGACATTCAGTCCAGGCACAAAGATGCCGCGGCCGGTGAGGGCAATGGAATCCCAGACAAAGGGCGCCTGTTTCGGTTTCGGCAGCCCGATCAGCAGCGCATACCAGAAGAACAGTTGCAGCAGCAGCGGCACGTTGCGGAATATCTCGACAAAGGCGGTGCCCAACAGCTCGGCCATGCCGTTGCCGGAGGTGCGCATAACGCCTGCGGTGACGCCCAGAACGGTGGCGACGGTGAGGCCGATGGCGCC
The DNA here is from genome assembly GCF_000813745.1 of Leisingera sp. ANG-M1. Taxonomy (GTDB): domain Bacteria; phylum Pseudomonadota; class Alphaproteobacteria; order Rhodobacterales; family Rhodobacteraceae; genus Leisingera. Next base: position 87,053 of record NZ_JWLC01000020.1, read on the forward strand.
GACAAACATCGAGTTCAGCACGCCGACCAGGATGGCCCGCCAATAGGGGGAGGATGTGGAATAGTCGATCAGGGAGAAATTGATCTCCCAGCCGGTGGCGCGCTCCAGGAAGCCAAAGCCGGACGTCAGCCCCTGTGCCTCCAGATTGGTTTGCGCAGTCAGCACAAAGACCACGATCATGATGAACAGACCGCCGGTGAACCCAGCCTGCAGGCCTGCGTCGCGCACGGATTTGCTTCTGAGCAAAGCTGTCATAGTGTCTCCCCCCTTTGTTTGATGGGCAGAGCCAGCCGGCTCTGCCCGGGTTCAAACCGGATCAGTCGATGATCATCGGGTAGAAGACGCCGCCCTCGGTATAGAGCGCGTTGATGCCGCGGGGCAGGTTGTAGGGCGAGCCGGAGCCGATGTTGCGCTCGTAGATCTCGCCGAAATTGCCGACCTCCTTGATCATGTTGTAGGCCCAGTCGTCCTTCAGGCCGAGACGCTCGCCGTAGCCCGGGGTGACACCCAGGAACTTGCCCACGGTGGTCGAGGGCGGGTTGGCCTTGAACTCGTCCACGTTGGCAGAAGTGATGCCCTGCGCCTCGGCGTACCAGAGCGAGTTCAGCATCCAGTTCTGCACGTCCAGCCAGTCCGGGTCGCCCTCGGGGACGATGATGCCTTCGGCTTCCAGCTCCAGAACGTCGGGCAGGATCACATGGGCGGAGGGGTCTTCGGCCTCAACCCGGGCGGCGGCCAGGCTGGGCGCCCATTCGATCAGGCCGTCGCAGCGGCCGCCGAAGTAGGAGGTACGGACCTCGTCACCCTTTTCAAAGACGATGATCTCGGCGTCGATGTTGTGGCTTTCCAGGTAGGAGGCCAGGACCCGCTCGGTTGAGGTGCCGGCCGAGACGCAGATCGAGCCGCCGTCGAGATCCGCCACGCTTTCCGCTTCGGTTTCGGCGTGGGCCATAACTTGGAAGGCACCGATGAAATAGGGGCGGCTGTAGGCCAGGTTCAGCTCGGTGTCGCGGCTTTGGGTCCAGCCGGAGACCTTGATCACCACGTCAATGTCGCCCGACTGCAGGGCAGGCCAGCGCTGTGCCCAGCTGATCGGCACGATTTCCAAGTTGCCGTCGGACTGGCCAAAGAGGCCCGCCGCCAGTGCCTTGCACAGGTCGATGTCGACGCCCTTCCAATTGCCCTGATCGTCCACCTCGGCAAAGCCCAGGAACGAGCCGTTATGGCCCGAGCACAACAGCGATCCTCGCTCCAGAACGGTGTTGAGGCGGGTGTCATCAGCGGCAAATGCGGTGCCCGCCGCCAGTGCGGCGGCGCCTGCCACGGCGCTCAAAATTGTTGGTTTCATGTTCTCCTCCCATTCTTGTCGACATTTTGTCTGCACGTTTAGTGTCGACAGTTTGGCGACACGTCAATAAATTTGTTTGGCCGGGCAAATGCTGTATGAGTAGGCAGAGGAGCCGCCTGCCGCCTTTGGAAGAGTAAAAATGACGGAAAATCAGCAGTCTGCACAAAAGCTTGCCAAGGGGCGCGGGGCCAAATTTGTCTATGACGAGTTGCGCCGGGAGATCCTGACGCTGGAGCTGGCACCGGGGGAACCCTTGGATGAGACCAGCTTGTCGCAGCGATTCGCCATGTCGCGCTCACCGATCCGCGAGGCGCTGGTGCGGCTGTCAGCGGACGGGCTGGTGGAAATGCTGTCGAACCGGTCGACCCTGGTGGCGCCGATCCGGCTGGCGGAATTTCCGCGCTATGTCGAGGCGCTGGATTTCCTGCAGCGGATCAATACCAGGCTGGCGGCCGAATTCCGCAGCGAAGCGGATCTAAAGCAGATGACCCGGGATGCGAAGGCCTTTGAGGAGGCCTGCCGCAAGAACGATTATCTGCGGATGTCCGCGACCAACCGGGATTTCCATATGACCATTGCGGCAGCGGGCCGGAACCCGTATCTGGCGCGGTCTTACGGTCAGCTGCTGGATGAGGGGCGGCGGCTGCTGCACATGCATTTCGACTATATCCAGTCGTCGGCGACGGATCATCTGCTGACCAGCGAGCATTTCGATATCATCGAGGCGATCCGCAATCAGGATGTGCCGCTGGCCGACAAGCTGGCGCATGAGCATACCCGGCAGTTCCATGACCGGTTCATGAGTTTCCTGAGCGCCCGCTATCACTCAGATTTCGAGTTCTGAGCCCGGCGGCAGCCCCGCAATCCTCTGAACGATTCCCTTTTGCCTGCAGCCTGCAGGCCGTGCAGCAGCGTTGTGCGGCACTGGCTGCTGCGCCTGAATGCTCTGTTCAAGGAAGCTGATCTCTCCTGTTTGCAAGGTCTTAAGGCCCTGCCGGGGCGTGTCATGCTCAATTATGAAATTTAACAAATGACACTGAAGGATACAAAAGTATTGCAAATGATAAAATCCTTAGCCTAAAGTCCCTCCACCCGATGCGGCCCGCAAGAACCCGCACCAGTCTGACGCGTCCTGAGCAAGGGAGGGAAACATGCTCAAATCACTCAAATTCGGAAAACTCCTGGGCCGGGCCGGCCTGGCAGGCGCCCTGGCCCTGTCCGTTGCCACCCTGGCCTCCGCTGCCGACATGCGCCTGAAATTTGCAGGCACCTTCCCGGTCGATCACCCCGGCACCAAGATGATGGAGCAGATCAAGGCGGATATCGAAGCTGCTGATGTGGGCCTCAAGGTCTCGCTGTTCCCGGCCAACCAGCTGGGCTCCGGCGAGGCGCTGATGGAAGATACCATCCGCGGCAACATCGATTTTACTGCCGCCTTCATCTACAGCCACAAAGACCCGCGGCTGGAGTTCCTGTCGATGCCGTTCCTCGTCAACAATTTCGACGAGATGGACAGTATCATGCGCAACATGGACAGCCCGTTTAACCAGATCCTGCAGGAGCGCCTGAACGAGCTGGGGCTGCGTCTGCTGGCGAACAACCCCGAAGGCTTCACCGGCATCGTTGCCAACAAGAAGCCGGAGAACTGGAACGTCATGGGATCCAAGGACATGAACATCCGGGTCTGGTCCTCGCCTGTTGTGAAGAACATGGTCGAAGGGCTGGGCTTCCAGGCAACCACCATGGCCTGGGGCGACATCTTCCCGGCGCTGCAGTCGGGCATCGTGGACGGTGCGATCTGCTGCACCAAGTCGGCGACCTATTCGATCTTTGCGCAGTCGGATGTGGGCAAATACTATGTCCAGTACAACTCGGTGTCCGAGCTGACCTCCTACTACGCCTCGGAGAAGACCTGGGCCAAGCTGGACGACGCGCAGCGCGCGGCCGTGCAGGCGGCCTTTACCAAGGCGTCGGATGACTTCTTTGCCTACAACCGCGAGAACGATGCCAAGTTCGGCGAGCTGCTGCAGGAAAAGGGCTATGAGATCCTGGCCCTGAACGACGAAGAGCAGGCTGCGATGGCCGCTTGGGTGCGCGAGAACATCTGGCCGACCATGGTCGACACCATTGGGCAGGACACGCTGGACCGTCTGACCGCGGAGTAATCCAAGGACCGGGGCCGGCGGCATCCTATGCTGCCGGCCTACTTCTGCCATGGCGAAAGGGGAGGGCTGATGAGCGAGATTACCGAAAGACTGCCGCATGGCGCAGCCGCCCCGCTGCGGGCCGCGTTGCGGTTCATGCGCCTGTTTGTGGCCGCAGGCGGGTTGCTGATGGCGCTGACCTTTCTGGCAGTGGTGATCATCCGATACGGCTTTGCCGGCAATCTCTTTGCTTATGAGGAATGGCTGCTGGCGATCAGTTTCTGGACCTTCTTCTTTGGCGCCGCTTTGGCTGGTGAAAAGAAGTCCCACGTCAATGCCGATATCCTCGGCGTGGTATTGGGGGACGGCAAGCTGGCCTGGTGGCGCGGCATCCTAGTCTATCTGATCGAGATCGGGGTCGGCGCCTATATCGTCTACTGGTGCTACCTGGCAGTGGAGAGCGAGATCATCGCCTACCCGCTGTGGGAGCGCACCACGGCGCTGAAAATCCCCGCAGTTCTCCCCCGTGCCGCGATCATGACCGGCTTTGCCTTCATGACCCTCTTCAACGCGATTTACTTCGTGCTGCATCTCATCGATGGGCCTGACGCCTATCACGCGCCCCGCCCCGAGGAGGACGACGCATGATCATCTTTGGCAGCATTGTCATCATCTGCGGCCTGCTGTTGCTGGGCGTCAGCGTCTATATCGCCTTTGGCGCGGTGCTCTTGTTCCTGGCCATGACCGGCGGCCATGACATCACCGGCTATCTGCCTGCGGGCTATTGGAAGATGAACACGCTGGTTCTGCTGGCGATCCCGCTGTTCATGATCTCCGGTGCGATCATGGAAAAGGGCAAGATCGCCGCACCGCTGGTGGCATTGGCAGAGCTGTTCATCGGCCATATCAAGGGCGGCTTGTCCGCCGCTGCGGTGGTCGCTTCGGGCATCTTCGGGTCGATCTCCGGCAGTGCGAATGCGACGCTTACCTGCATCGGCGGTATCATGATGCCGCATCTGCGCAAGGCGAATTACCCCGATGGCCTTTCCGCTGCGCTGATCGTCAGCGCCAGCCCCTTGGGCCTGCTGATCCCGCCGAGCTCCTCGCATATCCTTTATGCCTGGGTGGCGCAGCAGTCGGTGCTGAAGGCGTTCCTGTCGACCGTTTTTCCGGGCATCATCCTGATTGTCCTGCTGATTGCCACCAACCAGTTTGCCCTGCGCAAATACAAGGACATAAAAACCACTGAAAAGCCGGTGGACTTTGCCCCGCAGTTCAAGCTGCAGACCCGTCAGGCGATGCCTGCGCTGCTGATGCCGCTGATCATTCTGGGCGGTATCTATGGCGGCATCATGACCCCGACCGAAGCCGCAGGCGTTGCGGTGGTCTATTCGATCCCGATTGCGATTTATGTCTACCGCGGCCTCACCTGGCGCGGGCTGATGCAGACGCTGACCGGCGCGGGCATCACCATCGGCGTGGTGATGACGATGATCTTCATGGTGCTGATCGTCTCGCGTTTCCTGATCTTCGAGGACATTCCGAACATCGCCCGCGATCTGGTGTTCTCGGTTTCGGAGAACCCGATTGTGATCCTCTTGATGGTCAACCTGGTGATGATCCTGATCGGGATGCTGATGGACGATATCTCAGGGCTGCTGCTGGCGACGCCGCTCTTGCTGCCTATTGTGCGCGATGTCGGGGTCGACCCGATCCATTTCGCGGCGATCCTGGGGGTGAACCTTGGCATGGCAAATGTCACGCCGCCAACCGCGCCGCTCTTGTACCTGGGCGCGCAGGTGACCGAGACGCCGGTGGGCAAGATGCTAGGGCCGACGCTTTTGTTCATCTTCTGCGCCTGGCTGCCGACACTGGCGCTGACCACCTTTGTTCCTCAGCTGTCGCTCTGGCTGCCGGATGTGCTGCTGAGCAGCTGAGGCCTCCCCGGGCGGCAAGATGATCCCCCGCGCCGCCCGGGCCTTGAACTTCCCCGTTGCAATGTTTGCAAATGTAAAATCTTTTGCAGCGGGGTGTATTGAATGGATCGGGCTGCACCCTTTGGACTTGCAGGGGAGCCTTGGATGCAACAGGAGACGCCGGCCGGCATGAATACCTACCTTCACGTGAGCGACAGGCTGAAGGAGCTGTTCCCGCAGCTCCCGCGCGCGCTGAAGGTGGCGGCGACCTACATGCTTGAGCATCCGGGCGATATCGCGACGCTGTCGATGCGGCAGGTGGCCGGGAATGCGGGTGTTTCGCTGCCGAATTTCTCGCGCCTGGCCAAGGCGCTGGGATTTGAGACCTACAGCGAACTGCGCGAGGTTTACCGCAAGCAAGTGCAGCAGAACGATATCAACGAGTACCACCTGCGCGCCGAGAACCTGCAGAAATCCGGCGGAGACCAGGCGGCGCGGGAAGTCTGGGAGGACTTCCGAAGCTCCACGATTGGGAACCTGACGGCGATTTTCGACTCCATCGATCCTGACTATTTTGCCAGTGTTGCCAAGGTGCTGAACGATGCCGGGCAGGTCTATATGGTGGGGATGCAGGCTTCGGCCAGCTTCTCAGCCTACGCGCACTACATCGGCGGCATGGCCAGCGGCAAGGTGCGGCTGGTGCGCGGCGAGGGCGGGGTGTTTGCCGATCCGGTCGCTGACATCGGCGAAGGCGACGTGATGATTGCCATCAGCCAGCAGCCCTGCGCGCGGGCCGCGATTGAGCTGGCGATGTTGGCGCGCGAGCGCGGTGCCAAGGTGATTGCGATCACCGACAGCCCGGCCTCACCGATCGCTATGGAAGCGGACTATGTGCTGCTGGGGCCGAACCGCAGCCCGCTGTTTTTTGAATCCTATGTCGGAACCACGGTGCTGATCGAGGCGCTGATCGGCTTCTTCACCATTGGCCAGCCCAGCGGCGTGGTGGAACGGATCGAGCGGATCGAGGCCGACCGGCTGCGCATGAACGAATACTGGAAAAACAAGAAAGCCTGAGCCATGACCGCCACCGAGACCCTGACCCTTCTGGCCTGCCAGATCAGCATCCCGCCGATGACCAGCGCGGCGGAGCGCGATGCGCATCTGGCGGCCTCGGCGGCCAAGGTGCGTGCGCAGCTGGAGGCAGCGGACGGCAAGGTCGATCTGGTGGTGCTGCCGGAACTGTCCAGCATCGACTATGCCCGCGACACCTTTGCCCGGCTGGATGAGATCGCGGAGCCGCTGGATGGCGCCTCGTTCCAGGCCTGGCGGCAGGTGGCGCAGGAGCATGGAGTGCATGTCTCCTACGGGTTTGCCCGGGCAGGCGAGGGCGGCCCCTTCATCAGCATCGGTGTGGTTGGCCCGGACGGGGAACTGGCCGGCCATTACGACAAGCTGCATCTGGCGCAATACGGCGCCTCGATGGAGAAGGAGTACTTCAACCGCGGCAGCCACCTGTTTGTGTTTGAGGTCAACGGCTTCCGCCTGGCGCCGATCATCTGCTACGACATCCGCATCCCGGAGCTGGCGCGCACGCTGGTGGTGGACCACGGGGTCGACGCGATCCTGCATTGCGGCGCCTATTACCGGGATGAGAGCTTTCACACCTGGCATCCTTTTGCGATTGCGAGGGCGCTGGAAAACCAGGTGTTCTTCCTGTCGCTGAACCGGGCTGGGGAGACCTATGGCAACTCGCTGTTCTGCCTGCCGTGGCAGGACGAAAACACCCCGCCGGTGGAGTTTGCCGAGACCGCGGAGGAGTTCCGTCTGATCATCCTGGACCGGGAAACCCAGGCCAAGGCGCGGCGGGACTACACTTTCCTCAAGGACCGGCTGGACGACTACCGGATCAGCGTTCTGTCGGCTTAACTCCGGATGCGGGGCGTGCGGCCGGCCTTGTAGTAGGCTCCGCTGTCTTCGCGGGTAGCCTCGTAGTCGGCAATCCGTTGCTGGGCCTCTTCGCCGCCAAGCGCCACGAGGTGGCCCAGCAGGCACTCCAGCACCGCCATCGCGCCGCCGTAGCAGCCGAAGTAGTGATGCGACTGGGTGGTGATCGGGAAGACGACATCAGGGTCGATCTGCGGCGCGACCACCTCGCTGTCGGAAATCACGATCAGCCTGGCCCCGCGGCTGCGGGCATAGCGCAGCGACTGGATGGTTTCGGCGGAGTATGGGGCGAAGGTGATGGCGATCAGGCAGTCCTGCTCGGTTGCGCCAATCAGCTCATCCACGGCTGACCCCATATGGCGGGGGATCAGCTGCAGGCCGGGCAGGGCCATGCGGCCGACGTAGTGGAAGTAATAGGCCATCGCATAGCTGGAGCGGGTGGCCGTCACATAGCAGTGGCGCGCCCCGGTCATGCAGCGCAAAGCGGTCTCGATCCGGTCCTGCGACATCATCCGCAAAGAGCGTGAGACGATATTGATTTCATTCCGGGCCAGCCGGGCCTGGGTTCGGGCCAGGCTGTCACCGTCATCCAGTTGGGCAATCCAGTCGGCGCCCATCTGATCCTCGCGCTCAGTCACCAGGGCATGGCGGAACGGATCGCGGAACGGTTCAAAGCCTTCAAACCCCATCTTCTGGGCCAGCCGCACCAGCGAGTTGGGGCTGACGCCGATTTTCTCTGCCGAGACGCGGATCGGGTCCATGCCGAAGTCGCCCGGGTTGTCGATGACGTACTTGGCGATCACCTTGAGCCGCGGCGGCAGGCCGCCGATGGCGGCTTTGAGATCGGCGAGGAGACGGGCTTTGCGGTTCTTGTCCATGCTTCAATAAGAACGAATGTTCTTAGATTGGCAAATTGAAAACACGCGTGGAGAGGCCAATCTGGCGCAAATCTGATCTTTAGAGAAAGACTGGCCCATGTCCCTTCCTTCCCACGCCTCGGTCGTTGTCATTGGCGGCGGCATCATGGGGTGCTCGACGCTGTACCACCTGGCCCAGATGGGGGTGAGCGACGCGATCCTCCTGGAGCGCAATAAGCTGACCAGCGGCACCACCTGGCATTCGGCGGCACAGGTGCGGGCGCTGCGCCATTCGCAGAACCTGACCCGGATGATCCAGTATTCGGTGGATCTTTACTCGCGGCTGGAGCAGGAGACCGGCCAGTCGGTCGGCTGGATCCAGAAGGGCAGCCTGTCGATTGCCACCAACCCGGACCGGATGACCCACATCAAACGGCAGGAAGCGCTGGCCCAGGCTTACGGCGTGCGGGCGCAGTCGGTGAGTGCGGAGGAGGCCAAGGAACGCTGGCCGCTGATGAATGCGGAAGACGTGATCGGCGCGGTCTGGTCGCCGGATGACGGGCGGGTGTCTCCGTCGGATGTCTGTGCGGCGCTGGTCAAGGCGGCCAAGGGGTTGGGCGCGAAGATTTTTGAAAACACCGGTGTCACCGGCATCCTGACCGAGAACGGCAAGGTCGTGGGTGTTGAGACCACGCAAGGCACCGTCATGTGCGATGCGATTGCGCTGTGCACCGGTCTGTGGTCGCGGGAAGTCGGCGCCATGGCCGGGGCCGAAGTGCCCGCGCTGGCCTGCGAGCATTTCTATCTGCTGACCAAGCCGATTGACGGCATCACCGGCAACACGCCGACGCTCAGCGACCACGACAACCATCTCTATATCCGGGACGACAGCGGCGGGCTTTTGGTTGGCTGTTTTGAACCGATGGGCAAGCCGATCAAGCCGGGTGTGCTGGACGAAAGCTTTGAATTCGGGCTGCTGCCCGAGGATTGGGAGCATTTCGAGCCGATGATGATGAACGCGCTGCACCGGCTGCCCGCGCTGGAGACGGCGGAAGTGAAGATGCTGTTGAACGGGCCGGAGAGCTTTACCCCCGATGGCATGTTTATGCTGGGTGAGACAGCAGAGACCAAGGGGTTGTTCCTGGGCTGCGGCATGAACTCGGTTGGCCTGGCCTCGGGCGGCGGAGCGGGCATGAACCTGGCGCATTGCATTGTGCACGGCCACACCGCCTATGACCTGGGCGAGGCGGATGCCAAGCGGTTTGCTCCGGTTTACAACAGTCTGGAGCATCTGATGGCGCGCGCGCCGGAGATCCTGGGCACTCATTATGAGATTGCGTATCCGGGGCGGCAGCTCTCAACGGCCCGGGGTTTGCGCGCCTTGCCGCTGGAAGCTGAGTACAAGGCGGCGGGCGCGCATTTCACCCAAGTCTATGGCTGGGAGCGGCCGCTGTACTTGGGCAAGACGGCCGAGCCGCGGATGACCTTCGGCAAGCCGGACTGGTTTGAAAATGTGAAGGCTGAGGTGATGGCCGCGCATGAGAAAGCCGCGGTCTTCGATGCTTCGCCCTTTGGCAAGATCGAGGTTCAGGGGCCGGATGCGGAAGCCTTCCTGCAGCGCACCTGCGCGTCGAATATGGCCAAGGCGCCGGGCAGTGCCATCTACACCGCGGTGCTGAATGGGCGCGGGACCTATGAAAGCGATATCACTGCGCACCGGATTGCCGGGGATCACTACCGGCTGTTTGTCGGCACCAATGCGATCAAGCGCGATTTTGCCTGGTTCAAGCGGCATGCCGAAGGCTTTGATGTGACCCTGACCGACAGCACTGAGGACTATGCAGTGCTGGGCCTGATGGGGCCGGAGTCTGCACGGATCATCGCGGAATGCGGCGCGCCGGAGCTGAACGAGCTGGGTTACTTCAAGGTTGGCCCGGCGCATGTTGCGGACTGCCATGTGCGTGCTGTGCGGATGTCTTATGTGGGCGAAGCCGGCTGGGAGCTGACCATGAAGGCGGAGGATGCCTCCACGGTTTTTGCGGCGCTGACCGCTGCCGGAGCGATGCCTGCGGGGATGTTTGCCCAGACCTCGATGCGGGTGGAGAAGGGCTTTGCCGCGATGGGGCATGAGCTGGACAGCGACACCAGCCCGGTTGAGGCGGGTCTGGACATGCTGGTCTCCAAGAAGAAGAACTTCATCGGCTCCGAGGCGCTGGCCGGGCGGCGCAAAGAGGCCAAGCGGGAACTGATGACGGTGATTATCGAGGATGAGAGTGCGGTGCCGCTGGGGCATGAACCGGTCTATGCGGGCGGCAAGATTGTCGGGCACACCACCACGGCTTGTTTCGGCTACCGGGTCGGCAAGCCCATCGCGCTGGCCTATGTCCATATGGAGGATGCGGACGGGGCTGCGGCGGAAGTCAATATTGCCGGCACCCGGTTTGCCGCGCGTCTGCAGTTCGCCTGCGCCTTTGACCCGAGCGGCAGCCGGATGAAAGGATAGCTCCCGTCAGGAACAGCCCGGTGCCAGCGTTGACGATGGCGCCGGACTGCCGCGCGCCGGCAGATAGGCCTGTTTGCGGTCCTGAACGGGCGTGACGCCGTAGAACTTGCGGTAATGCAGCGTCAGGGTCGAGGAACTGGCATAGCCGACCGCATGGGCGATGTCCGAGACGGAATCCCAGGAGTAAAGCACCATCTGCCGGGCCGCTTTCAGACGCTGGCGCCGGTAGTATTCGCCGGGGCTGAGGCCGGTGGCGGTGCGGAAGCTGCGCTCCAGCTGGCGCGGCGAGATCCCTGCCATGCGGGCCACGTCGCGGATGCAGACGGGCGTTTCGAAGTTCTCCGAGAAGATCGCCATGGCCTCCTTCACTGCGGGCGGCATCTGGTCGACGGTGCGGTCGCTTTGCAGCACCGGGATTTTCTGCCGGGCGCTGCCATTGCGGATGACGGGGTGCTGGAACATGCAGGCAACCTCGTTCATGGCATCGGCACCAAGCGCTTTGCCGATCAGCTCCAATGACAGGTCGAACATGGCAGTGGCGCCGGAGACCGTGTGGACATTGCCGTCGCGCACGATCAGCCGGTCGACGGCGGTGCAATCGGGAAAGGCGGCCTCGAAAGCGCTGCGGTAGCACCAATGCACGGCAGAGCGCCGCCCTGACAGCACACCGCTGCGGGCGAGCGGGAAGACACCGCCGGACACCGCGCCCAGGGTTACGCCGTGGCGGGCAAGGTAGCGCAGCCGGCCGGGGCCTGACACGGGATCTTCAAATTCGGCTTCCGGGCCGGACAGAAGGAACAGGCAGTCGAACCCCTCGGCCTCTGCCAGGCTGGTGTCCGCTGGAAAAAGGACCCCGGCAGAAGCCTTTGCGTCTGCGCCGGTTTCGCTCACCAGGGACCAGGTAAACACCTGGTGCCCGGCGATTTCATTGGCGGCACGCAGGGGCTCCATTGCCGAGGTCAGGCAGGCCATGGGAAAGCCTGGAAACAGCAGAAAGCCTATGCGGGTGTGGGGGGCGGGACCGAAGTCGTTTGAATGGATGGTCATGGTTTTACTCCAGCCCCAGCGCTTCTTTCTTGGTTTTTGCCCAGGTGGTGACCAGATGGTCGACCATCAGCCCCATGAAGGCGACGGCCAGACCCAGCACCAGGCCTTTGCCCACATCGGTGGAGGACAGTGCGCGCTGCATCTCCTGCCCCAAGTCCTGGGTGCCGATGAAGGCGGCGATGATCACCATGAACAGCGAGAACATCACCGACTGGTTCACCCCGACCATGATGGTGGGCAGGGCCATCGGCAGACGGACTTTCCACAGGGTCTGTGACCGGGTGGCGCCGGACATGTCGGCAGCCTCGATCAGGGTTTCCGGCACCTGGCGCAGGCCTTCGATGGTGTAGCGCACCAGCGGCACAGCAGCGAAGAGGACCACGGCGCCGATCACCGCCACGTCGTTCACGCCGAACAGCATCACAACCGGGATCAGGTAGATGAAGCTGGGGAAGGTCTGCAGCGTGTCGCAGATCAGCAGGGCGAGCGCGGCGCGTTTCTCGTGGAAGGAGCCCCAGATGCCCAGCGGGAAGCCGATCACGGCGGCGATCGAGACGGCAACCACGACAGTATAGACCGTGATCATCGCGCGGTCCCACCAGCCGGACATGGCGATAAGCCCGAAGAAGGCGAGGCAGACAAGGGCGGAGCGCAGGCCGCCGATGGCCCAGCCAGCCGCCGCCAGCAGCGCCAGCACCGCGGCGTAGGGCATCCACAGGAAAGCGTCGCGGATCGGGATCAGCACCCAGGTGATCAGGAACCAGCGCAGCCATTGGGTGATCGGGTCGATCAGCACGATGAACCAGTCCGCGACCGCGTCGATCGGCTTGGAGATGGTGAAGGCATCGCGGCGGCCGATCTGGTCCATCAGCGGGATGAACTGCGCCAGCACCAGGCAGGCCAGCGACAGGCCGGCGCCAAGCAGCAGGAACTTGTTGCGGACAGCGAAGGAAGTGCCTTTTTCGAAATGCTCGGGCTGTTTGGTGGCCCAGGCCTTGGTGCAGCGGTCCAGCATGACCGCCAGCAGCACGATGGTGATGCCGATCTCGACCGAGCGGCCGATCTTGAGCGCCTGCAGGAGCTGCAGCAGTTTCTGGCCAAGGCCCGGCATGCCGATAAAACTGGCCAGAACCACCATGGCGAGGCACTGCATGATCACCTGGTTCACGCCCACCAGGATCTCGGTCCGAGCAGTGGGAATGCGCACGTGGCGCAGCAGCTGCCAGCGGGTGGAGCCGCACATGTGGCCGCTTTCGATCACCTCATGCGGAACCTTGCGCAGGCCAAGGAGGGACATGCGGATCATCGGCGGCACCGAGAAGATGATGGTGACGATGGCGCCTGCCTTGGGGCCGACGCCGATGAAGACAACCACCGGGATCATGTAGGCGAAATGCGGCAGGCTCTGCGCGATGTTGAGGATCGGGTTCAGGATCCGCTCGAACGTCTTTGAACGCCAGGCGCAGATGCCCATGACCAGGCCGAACAGGATCGAGAAGGGTGCGGCGACGACGATGACCGAGAGGGTCTCCATCGCCCACTTCCACTGGCCCATGACGGCAATCCAGACAAAGGTGCCGCCGGTGAGCAGCGACAGGCGCCAGCCTTGCAGCGCGTAGCCGATGACAAAGCCGATGCTGGCAATCACGGTCCAGGGGATCGGGCCGATGCGGGGCCAGCGGTTCTTGCCGTAAAGCAGGTTGGCGGTCACATCGAGTAGCCATTCGACACCATCGGCAAAAGCGCGGGTCAGGTAGAGAAGGCCCAGGTCATCGCGCAGAAAGGCAAAGATGGCATTGATCCAGTCGGCAAAGGGCAGCACCAGCCATTCCGGCGGGCGCACCAACCCTGCGGGCAAAACGGAGTTTCCAATGGCCAGCAGGCAGGCTGCGGCAAAGATCGCCCAGCCGGTTTTGGCCCGTGTCCAACTGTGGTTTTTTTCAGCAAGTGTCATGGTCTGGTCCGTCATGACGCCTCTCCCAGAAGAACGTCGAGCGCCTCCTGGCGGCTCATGGCTCCGATCAGGCTGCCGGCGGTGTTGGCCACGGGCAGGAAGTCGCGGCTGTCATTGACCAGCAGACGGGCCAGTTCGGAGATGGTCTGTTTTTCGCCAATGGGGGTGCCTGTCAGGCTGTGGCCGTTGACCTCGCGCGCCAGCACTCCGGCATGCACAACGCGGGATTTCTCGATTTCCTCGGTGAACTTGGCGACATATTCGGTGGCTGGGTTCAGCACGATCTGGTCCGGGGTGGCGCATTGCTCGACCACACCGTCCTTCATGATGGCGATCCGGTCGGCGAGGCGCAGGGCCTCGTCAAAATCGTGGGTGATGAAGACAATGGTTTTGCCGAGCATCTCCTGCAGGCGCAGGAATTCGTCCTGCATCTCGCGTCGGATCAGCGGATCGAGGGCGGAGAATGGTTCGTCCAGGAACCAGATGTCGGGTTCAATCGCCAGGCTGCGGGCTATGCCGACACGCTGCTGCTGGCCGCCGGACAGCTCGCGCGGGAAGTAATCCTCGCGGCCCGACAGGCCCACCAGTTCAATCACTTCCAAAGCGCGGGCGCGGCGCTCGTGGCGGTCCTGGCCGCGCATCTCGAGCGGGAAGGCGACGTTGTCCAGCACGGTGCGGTGCGGCAGCAGGCCGAAGCTCTGGAACACCATGCCCATCTTGTTGCGGCGCAGGTCGATCAGCTCTTTCTCGGACATGTCGCCGATGTTCTGGCCTTCGACACGGACCTCGCCGCCGGTGATGTCGATAAGGCGGGACAGGCAGCGCACAAAAGTCGATTTGCCGGAGCCGGACAGCCCCATGATTACCAGCATTTCCCCCTTGGCAATTTCCAGGGACACGTCGCGCACCGCGGCGATGTAGCCGGCCTGGCGGATTTCATCAAAGCCCGGGTTGCCGGTCAGCGACTTCAGATACTGTTCCGGATTGGCGCCAAACAGCTTCCAGACGTTTTTGCAGGAAATGACGGGGGTGGCGGCGGTCATGGGTCTACTTTCGTTAGTAAAAATCCGGGGCAGTGGACCGCCCCGGTGAGTTGGAGAGGAAAGGAAGGTTCAGGAGCCGGTCCAGGGCTTCCAGAGATCCTCATTGGCCTCCAGCCATTCGGCAGCAGCGTCCTCGGGCTCCATCTCGTCAATGTCGACCAGCTTGGCCATTTCGGCGATTTGCGGGTTGGTGAAGCTGATCTCAGTCAGCGTCTGATAGGCGGCCGGCCACTTGTCTTTCATGCCGTCCCAGGCGGCTTTTTTCAGGTAGCCGTTGGCGGGGTTGCCGCAGTCATAGGTGGCGTCGGGGTTCGGACCGACCGAGGGGTCCTTGTCGCAGCCTTCGACCCAGGTCGGGAACTCGACAAACTCGCCCGGCCAGACAGCTTCGGCAAAGTTCGGGGTCCAGTTGAAGATCACGACGGGCCGTTTGGTTTTTTCCGCCGCGGCCACTTCGGCCCAAAGCGCTGAGGCTGAGCCCGCGTTCACCACGGTGAAGTTCATGCTCAGCGCCTCGACGCGTTCGGCATCATGCTTGAGCCAGTCCACCGGTCCGCCCAGGAAACGGCCTTTGTCGCCGGTCTCGGGCGTGGCAAAGATGGCTGCGCAGTCGTTCAGCGCTTCCCAGCTCGGCAGGCCGGGGCAGGCTTCCTTGGTCCAGGCCGGATACCACCAGTCTTCGCGGGTGACGGCATTGTGGTCGCCCGCGTCATGCAGGCCGCCCTTGGCCAGTGCCTCGTTAAAGGATTTGCCAAAGGCGCCTTCCCAGACTTCCAGTTCCAGGGTCACGTCGCCCAGGCGCACGGATTCATAAACTGCCTGGCTGTCGGTCGAGACATATTCGACATTGTTACCCATGGACTCGAAAATCTGCCCGACAACGTGGCTCATCACGATCTGGCTGGACCAGTTGTGGACCGGGATTATGATGGGGTCCGAGGAGTCTTCCGCCATTGCCATCGGGGCTGTCATGGCGATGGCCGCTGCACTGGCCAAAAGGATTTGCCGGTAATTCATGTGTGTCTCCCTGTTGTCGCAGCCCGGGTCCGGATGGCCTGAGCTTTTCGCGTGGTGAAAGCCTGTGCTTTCGGGGGAGGAGGCTAGGCAGCAGATGTGAACAGGTCAGCCCGGCGGGATGAACAGGCTGGTCAGTGATGTTAAAATTTGTTAACCGGTAGGAAAATTCCGCGAAGGGGCACAGCGTTTATGGCGCATATTCTGATCATCGAGGACGAGCCGGTCACCCGCGCCACCCTCGCCAGTTATCTGGATGCGCAGGGGTATGATGTCTCGCAGGCCGAGACCGCGGAGGAGGCTGAGAAAGTCCTGGAAGAGCAGGAGGTTGACCTGCTTTTGGTCGATATCAATCTGCCCGGCAAGGACGGCTTGCAGATCACCCGCGAACAGCGCGCCAAGTCGGAGATGGGGATCATTCTGGTCACTGGCCGGGATGATGAGATCGACCGGATTGTCGGGCTGGAGCTGGGCGCGGATGATTATGTCACTAAGCCGTTCAACCGGCGCGAATTGCTGGCGCGGCTGAAGAATCTGTTGCGGCGGACGCAGGACATCCGGCGGCTGTCGCGGCGGATCTACAAGTTCGGCAAGTTCCAGTTCGACGTGGCCGCGCGGCATCTGCAGACGGTGGAGGGAGACAGCATTGCGCTGACCCGCGCCGAGTTCGAGGTGCTGGACATGCTGGTCAGCCGGGCGGGCGAAGTGGCCTCGCGCGATGCGCTGATGAGCCGGGTGACCCACCGGCAGTACGGCGCCAACCCGCGTACGGTTGACGTGCTGATCCGGCGCCTGCGCGGCAAGCTGGAGGAAGACCCGGCCAGTCCGCGCATGATCACCACCGTGCATGGCGAGGGCTATGTTTTCACGGCGCCTTTGACCTGACGGCGCCGCAGGCGCTCAGCACCGCGGCAAGTGTGTCCAGGGTTTGCGGCGCCAGCCGGTTGAGCGCGTCCAGTTTTTCCGCGGCGCCGGCCAAGTCACCGTCCCCGGCCCGTGCTTCCAAGCCGGCCAGCAGCGTTGCAAGGTCCTGCTGGCCAAAGGTGGCGGCCGCGCCTTTGGCCCGGTGGGCTTCCTTGGCCAGTGCTGCAAAATCCTGCGCTTCCAGAGCTGCATCCATACGGGCAAGGCTTTGCGGCAGCTCGCGTTCGAACATCTGCGCGATCTTCAGGGCCTGGGTTTCTCCGAGATCCCGGATGTTTTCCTGCATCTGCTCCATCAGGACAGCGTGCCGGCCGTGCGGTGCAGCGCCAGCCTGGCGGGCCGACAGATATACCGCGCCCTCGCGTCCCTGGGTGACACTGTCGAGCGCCTTGGCCAGGCGTTCTGGCGACACCGGTTTGGCGACAAACCCGGTCATGCCGGCGTGCAGAAGTGTTTGGATCTGCTCCTCCTGCACATGGGCGGAGATGCCGACGACCGGCAGGGCGGCGAGCTGCGGATCGGGCAGGGCACGGATATGGCGGGTGGCTTCAGTGCCGCTGATGCCAGGCAGGTTCACGTCCATCAGCACCAGATCGAAGCCGGAGCCTGGCAGCAGGTCCAGCGCTTCTTCGGCGCTGGACACGCAGTGGCAGGAATGGCCCATGCGCTCCAGGTAGCCCTGTGCAACCATCTGGTTGATCTCGTTGTCTTCGACCACAAGGACTGACAACGGGTTTTCGGCCTGCGAGACCGGAGCCGGGGTTTCGTCCGGTGCCAGGTCCGCGGGGGTGCCTGCGTCGAGTTCCAGAGCCAGGGTGAACACCGAACCCACGCCTTGAGAGCTTTCCAGAGAGAGCCGGGCGCCGATCGCCTCGGCGAAATGCTTGCTGATTGCAAGCCCCAGCCCGGTGCCGCCGAACTTGCGGGCCGTGCCGGGGTCCTCCTGTTCGAAGGCCTCAAAAATCCGCGACTTTGCCTCGGCCGAGATGCCCTTGCCGGTGTCGCTGACTTCAAAGGCCACTTGGTGCCGGCCATTGGAGGCTTCGTTTGCCCGGACCCGCAGGATCACTTCGCCTTCCTCGGTGAACTTCAGCGCGTTGGACAGGAGGTTGAACAGGATCTGCCGCAGCTTGGCGGCGTCGCCGCGGACCACATCGGGCAGATCCCCGGGGGCATCCAGCCAAAGATGAACGCCTTTGTTGTCAGCTCCCGGGCGCAGTAAGACGACAATATCCCGCACCAGGCCATGAAGTGAAAATGCGGTTTCCTCGGGCTGCAGCGCGCCGCTTTCGATTTTCGAGTAGTCCAGAATGTCGTTGAGGATTTTCAACAGGTTCTGCCCCGAGACCAGCGCCGCCCGCAGCCGTTCCATCTGCCGGGGCGGCAACCCGTCGTCGGAGAGGCTGCGCAGCATGCCCAGCACCCCGTTCATCGGCGTGCGGATTTCATGGCTCATCATGGCCAGGAATTCCGATTTTGCCTGGTCGGCAGCCTCGGCCATTTGCCGGGCCTCGTCATGGGCTTCGACTTCCTCGCGCAGCCGTTCGGTCTGGTCATCCACCAGGGCCTGCAGGTTGTTGCGGTGCTCGCGGAGCTCCTGCTCGTTGCGGTCGCGGACCCGTTCCAGTTCCAGTTTTTCGATGGCCTGCTGGCGGAACACTTCGACGGCTTCTTCCATGCGGGCAATCTCGTCGCTGCCCCGGGGGCGAAGCGGGCGGTCCAGCTGGCCGCGCATCAGTGCCGCCATGGTGCCCGACAGCTGGTTCAGACGCCGGGTGATGCTGCCGCGCACGTAGAACCACAGCACCGCCAGCGACAGCACAAAGCCTGCAGCCGCGGCAAAGCCGTTGCGCAGCTGCGCCCGCTGCACGTCCTGGGCGGCTGCATTGCCTGATCTGATGGCCCGCGCCTGTGCCTGATCCGCCACCGCCGCGGCCTCATCGCCCAGCCGCAGCGCGGTGTCCTGCAGCAGTTGCTGCAGGGCGGTGATGCGGGTTTCGGTGGTCAGGATCCGGTCGCGGAGCCCAAACAAGCCCTCGTCTTCTCCGGAAATGGTCCGCAGCTGTGCCGCATGGCCTTCGGCCTGTTCGCGGCGGCCCGGGTCGCGGATCGCCTTGATCCGGCGCGAGACGATCAGCAGGCGGCTGGTCAGCGAGGCTTCGATCTCGCCCAGTTCGATGTCGCTGCCGGCATCTTCGATCCGGTTGATCAGCAGGCCGATCTCTGCGGTTTGGGAGCGCAGCTCGAACATCAGCCCCAGCTGGAACAGATCCACTTCGATCAGCTTGTCCAGCGTGTCGGTGCGGGCCTGCTCCTCAATGGGGGAGGCGCCGGGGCCGTACAGGCTTGAGATCACCGCAGTGGTGCCCATTTCCGCGTTGGCGACCAAGGTGTCGGCCATGCTGAGCAGTGTGTTTGCGGCGGCAAGGTTGCGCCCGGTCAGCGCCTTGAAATCCTGGCGCAGGGCGATGCGCGTTTCGACCAGCTCGTTCAGCAGCGACAGCACCCGGGAGGCGTCGGTCACCGTTTCCCGCAGCCGCTCCGAGCCGCCGCCGGCCTGTTCCAGCGCTTCCAGCCGCCGGGTGAGGGCCGCCACCTGGCCTGCCAGAAACTGCGCGCGGTTGCGGCGGTCGGATTGAGTGGTTACTGCGGCCAGCTCGGGCGCGATTGCAATGATGCGGGTGCTTTCTTCGGCCATGCCCCGCACTTCGGCAATGGCGGGAATGGTCTGGCTGATCACCTCGGCCTGGCGCCGGGCCAGCACCCGCAGCTCGACCAGGCCGAGGATGCCCGCAAGGGTGGGCAGCCCTGCAATCACGATGAATGCAAGGCTCAATTTTCCGCCAAGGCCGAGCTTTCCGAACATGCCGGAACTTTCGCCCGCATTGGCGCGCTGTGCAATTTTGAATTTCCCTTTTGTGCTCCGCTGCCTATCCTCCGTGCCGGAAAGGGGAGGCTATGCGCGTGATCTGGCTGGCGATTTTTACGGTTCTGGGCACCGCGGCAGCGGCGGAAAGCTGGCGTCTGCAAATCCCGCGCACGCCGTTTGATTACGAAAGCGGCTATGAAACCGCGGCTTACCAGCCCTTGGAGAAAGCGGCACAGGCGTGGCGGCTGTGCATCGCCTATCCGCACCTCAAGGATGCCTACTGGCTAAGCGTCAATTACGGGATGGTGGCCGAAGCCGCCCGGCTGGGCGTCTCCTTCAAGCTGGTGGAGGCTGGCGGATACCCTAATTTGCAGCGTCAGATCGACCAGGCCGAGGCCTGCGTGGCAGCAGGTGCGGATGCGCTAGTCCTTGGGACCGTCTCCTTCGCGGGTCTTACCAGCACTGTCGAGCGTATTGCGGCCGACGTTCCGGTGATCGCCGCGGTGAACGATATTGCGGATTCCGGCATTGCGGCAAAGGCCGGCGTGTCCTGGACCGAAATGGGTGCCATGGCCGGCCGGGTCATTGCCGCGCGCCATCCCAAAGGCTCGGCGCCAGTCAAGGTGGCCTGGTTTCCCGGGCCGGAACACGCAGGCTGGGTGGCGTTTGTAGAGCAGGGCTTCCGCGCGGCACTGGCGGATAGCTCGGCCGTTGTTGCGGCGACAAAATACGGCGACACTGGCCGGGAAATCCAGGTCCGGCTGGTCGAAGAGGCCCTGGATGAGGTGCAGGATCTTGACTACATCGCCGGCTCAGCCCCCGCCGCCGAGGCCGCTGTTTCGGTGCTGCGGGCGCGGGGCCTGCAGGACAAGGTGAAGATCGTTTCGGATTACATGACCCATGCAGTCTACCGGGGAGTACTGCGCGGCCGGATTATTGCGGCGCCGACAGATTTCCCGGTGCTGCAAGGGCGGCTGGCGATAGAGATGGCTGTGCGGGCAATCGAAGGTGAGCTGCACATCAAACATGCCGGTCCGGAAATCCGGGTTTTCGAACAGCAGTCGTTGACCGCGGATGCGCTGGAGCAGTCTCTGGCGCCGGCGAGTTTTGTGCCGGTTTTCGACTTCCGCCCTCAGCAATGACCGGGTGGCCGGCGGCAGGGTGCCGGGCGGGGCGCCGCGCCTGGCGGAGCCAAAGGTTTACGGTCCGCCAGAAGTTCCCGGGCGCAGCTGGGCCGCCGCCGCAAAATAGTGGAGGAACAATTCGCGCTCGGCGGTGATGTCCAACTTCGCATAGATTCGGCGCTTGTGGTTCTTGATATTGCCAACGGACAGCCCCAGCATATCGGCAATTGCGCTGTTGCCGTGGCCTTGCAGGATCAAGGCGGCAATGTCGCGCTCCCTGGGGGTCAGGCCGTTCTGCCCGGCCCAGTCGTCATAGGATTGCAGCGGTGCCTGGTTGCGGCCGTCGGCGGGAGGCAAGGTCCAGACGAAGTAATCCTGCAGGCCGAAGTCCCCGGCAATGCTGGTGCAAGTTCCAACGGTATCCGGAGTATGCTGGGCACGCCATTCATTGGTCACCCAGATTGTCGCGCCGGTGCAGCTGGTGAGCCGCAGCGGCCGCCCGAGCGACGGGGACGCGGCAATGCCCTGGCCGGTCAGCAGCAAGCCGCGGATGTGCTGGCGGTAAAGTTCCGCGGCGGTTGCAAACAGGTCTTGCAGGGCTGCGATGTCGCCCTGCGTGAACTGGCCGCTGCGCTTGTTGTAGAACAGAGCAACGGAATCCCCGTCCACTTCGGGCAGCATGAGGCCGATTTCATCAGTGACGCCGATTTGCGGCAGGAAGGTGTCCTTGTAGCGCTGAAAGCGCTTGGTCCCTTTTGAAACGCAGGACAGGGCAACAACCCCGGGCTGGCGGGTGCGGGCCCAATGGTCCGCATAGGGGTCGCAGGCGGCGTATTCGGACAGGTAGAGCTCGGCCAGGTGCGAAGGAAAGCAATGCGAATGGACCAGGAAACAGGGCGGGTTGCGCACCGAATAGCGCACCATAGTTATGAAATCATGCGGAACCGCAGTACCTGCCGCGTCTGCGAGGTGTTTCTCGAAATGCGCTGTGCCCATGGCGGCTATCGCCTTGGGCAAGGCTGCCAGAAAGGCCATTAGTCTCCTCCGCTGCCTTGCACTGGATCCTCCCCCAGCGCGGCCCCCTTCAAACGCAGATAATAGGGCAGGTGATGCTCGAGATAGTCCAGCAGCCTGGGCTCTTTGCGGGCCAGGGCAAAGAATTTGCGCTCCTGTCCGGCGATTTCCTCCAGCGTCAGCGGGCGGATTGCGCGGGAGCTGCTGACGTCGCCGTGCCAGCCGTCCACCTGCTGCCAGTCCTTGGGGTTTTCGTTTTGCCAGTCAAAGGCCGCCTCGGAAAACTCCAGCCCGATCTTTTCCCACATCCGGGCCAGGGTGCCACGAGTGTCGCTGCGCACCGCTTCGGCCTCAATCACGAGGGGATCGTGGCCGGCCTGTTTGAGGCCGGTGTAGTGGCGCCACTGGGCTTCCAGGCCGATTTCCTCAAGCGTCAGATCCGGGTCCAGTTTATAATAGGAGGGGATCGAGGCGATGGGGTTGCGGATCAGGAAGCAATTGACCAGCCGGTCGCGGAAGGCGGCGTCCTGCAGGATGCGGGGCATCACGTAATAGCTCATGTCCTTGAAAAACACCGGCTTCTGTTCAGCCCGTTCCAGCAGCATGTCGCGGATTGCCTCGTAGGAGACCGGATGGCCGGGCTGCACGTCGAAATGCGGCATCCGGCGGACCTGGCGGCTGACGTAATAGTCATACATGAAGGGCTCATGGGCGCAGTCAAGGTCGCCGCGCTCGCGCATCACCCGTTCCATCGCGGTCGACATTGAGCGCGGATGCGACCACAGCGCGATAATCTTGTTCATCGGTTGCTCCCTAGGCTGGTTGTCCGGTTCCGGCAGGCTGGCACAAAAGGCGGCGCGGCGGAGGGTGCCTAAAGACACTATGCGCAAATTCCGCCGCCGGTCTCTGCCTTGAACCACTCTATCAGGCGCCGCCCGGCCTCATGCCCGCCCCATTGCGGCAGATGCACCAGGCGGTAGCTGCCCTTGGTCCGCAGCGGTGCGGCCTCCAGAGACTCGAGCCATCCATTTTCCTGATAGGGGCCCAGCAGCTGGCGCCAGGCCAGGGCGATGCCTTTGCCTTCGGCGGCGGCCTGCAGGCAGAAGGCATAGTTGCGGAAGAAATAGGTTTCCGGCGGCGGACTGTAGGGAAGCCCCTGGGCGGCAAACCATTCGCGCCAGGAGATCCAGCCCTCCTCACCCTCATCCAGATGGATCAGCGGCTGCTGCAGCAGCCAGCCGGACCGGTCCCGGGGGGCGAGCACCTGCCAGGCGGCCCGCAGGCCGGGGGCGGCGACGGGCACCACCTCCTCTTTGAACAGGGGAGTGCCGGGTGGGTCTGAATCCTCGCTGCAGTAGCGGACTGAGAAGTCGATTTCCTCCGGATCGAAGGCGTTGTTGCTCTCGGATGTGACGATTCTGATTTCCCATTCCGGAAACAGCGCCTTGAGCCGTGAAAACCGCGGCATGATCCAGAGGTGCGAAAACCCGTGGGTGCAGCCGATAGTCAGCACTTTGGGGGCCTCCTGCCTGCGGCATTCCGTCATGGCGGCAAAGATTGCATCGGTGCCGTCGCGGGCCGCCGCAAACAGCAGCTGGCCTGGGGATGTCAGCGCGATCCGGTTGTTTTTGCGGTCAAACAGGCGGCAGCCGAGCTGGCCCTCGAGGTTGGCGATATGGCGGCTGACCGAGGGCTGCGAGGTGCCGAGCGCGCGTGCCGCGCGCGAGAAACTGCCCAGGCGCGCGGCGCTTTCAAACACCAGGACCGCGTTCATGACCGGCTGAAGGCTGCGTTCTTTGTCCATAACGCCAGGCTATAGGCTGCATCGGATTTTTCAAGCTGTCGGAGGTGAAACCCCACCGCTAACCTGCGGCGCAAGAGACCTGGTGAAACCAACCGATCCGGTGACCGTATGACCGAAGAACTGACCTTTCCCAATGGTATCCGCCTGCTGGCTGCCTGGCAGCGCGGCGAGCCCGGTGCCGCCAAGCGGCTGCGTGAAATCATGGACGCTGCCATCGACGGCGAATATGACGCGCAGTTCCGCACTCCGCCGCCAACGGACCGGGTGAACCTGGGCGGCTCGGTCAATATGACCACGCTCAGCCTGCTGCATGACCTTTACGGCTTTGATTCCATGGAGGTTTACCGGGGCGATGCCGACCGCTATGTGCGTACCACGATGATGACCCGGCTGCTCTTGGGGATGAACAAGATGTACATCAGCTGGGCGGTTTATGCGCTGGCGGCTGAGGCGCTGGGGCAGGAAACCATGTACCCCGACAAGTTTCCGCCCGGCGCCGACCCGGACCAGCCGCTGCTGAACCGGGACAACTGGCATCTGCTCAGCACCCCGGATTTCGACAGCGGCGTGGCCGGGCATATCCGCGATCTGGTGGATTCCTACACCCGCATCACCGGGCTGGAGCCGATCCTGCAGATCTCGGCGCCTTATAACATGGCGGCAGACATCTATGGCCAGGAGCCGCTCCTGGGCGAGCTGATCAACGACCCGGAATTTGCCAACAAGCTGCTCGACCATATCGTCGACACCGTGCACAAGCCCTGGATCGACCACCACATGGCGCGCCATCCGAACGGCTGGGTGGAACTGTCGGACGCCTCCGGCTCGCCGTTCTTCATCGGGCCGGAGAACTGCAAGAATTTCTCGATCCGCGCGATCCGCCGCCTCAAGGAGGAAAACCCTTGGGGCCACCGGGTTTATGACGCCAATTACCGCGGTGACTATGTGGCGACGGTAGAGAAGAAGGACCGCCGCAGCGCCCGCAAGGAGCGGCGGGCGGCCGCGCCCAAGGTGGATCTGGCGGCGCTGACCGCAGAGAAGCATAAGATCTGCGAGGATTACGTGATCCGCCTGCATGACGATCTGGTGCCGGTCGACTTTTACGCTTCTGAGGCGATCAAACAGCGTGTGCCCTTCTTTGCCGGCGTCGGCTCGGCCGAAGTGGACCGCAACGGCATTGCCGATCTGGAGGCGGCCAAGGCTGATCTGGACCGCCGCACCCGTGAAAAGGTGCGCGAGGTCCGCCGGGTGGCCCATGCGATCCGGGCCGGGGGCTATACAGAGCAGATGCCGCCCTGGCCGGGCACGCTCTATTTCGAAGATATCAGTGGCGAAGCCAGTTTTGATCTGGTTGAAACGGCGATACGGGCGGGCCTCGAGGAAGGCGCGCTTTGATCTGACCCGGCCAATTTCAGAAGGTCCGCCTATGACGCTTCACGCCCATATCCAGCCGCTGCCGCCCTTGAGCCAGTGCCGCATCCTGATCTGCAATGATGATGGTTTCGACAGCGAAGGCATCCGCATCCTGCTGGAGGCGGCGCGGCGGCTGGCGGACGATGTCTGGCTGGCCGCTCCTGCCAGCAACCAGTCGGCCCGCAGCCGCGCCTATTCCATCGCCCGTGACGTGACCGTGCAGCAGCTGGACGAGCGCCGCTTTGCGGTGGCGGGCACGCCGGTCGACTGCGCCATTGTGGGGTTGAACGGTCTCATTCCGGGCAAGCGCCCCGATCTGGTGCTGAGCGGTGTCAACGAGGGCACCAATCTGGCCGAGGACATTCCCGCCTCGGGCACCATCGGCGCCTGCCTGGAGGCCGTGGATCAGGGTGTCCCGGCCATCGCCTTCAGCCAGGTCGGCACCTACAAGGCCTCGGAAAAGGGCAGCTGGCTGGCAGCGGAGTCCTTGCTGCCGGATTTGCTGCCCAAACTTGCGGCGCAGCTCGGGCCGGACGTTCCAATGCTGAACGTCAACTTCCCGCAATTGCGGTCAGCGGATGCGTTGAAGGGCGTCAAGGTGACGGCGTCGGGCCGCCGGAAAGACCCTGTGCATGTGCAGCAAAGGGCCGGAAGCACACCCGGCGAAAGCATCTTTTACTTTGATCTCTTGCGGGATGACGTGCCGCGGGTCCCGGAAGGGGATATCCATTTCGCGCTGGATGGCTATGTGACGGTCACTCCTCTGTCATGGACGCTGACAAATCAGCAGGGTCTGGATCGGATTGACCTGTAGCCTAGCCTGGAGGCCGGCCAGGCTTCAGGTGTAAGCTGCCACAGGGGCGCCTAGCACGCTGAAGTCGGGAACGATCCCCAGGCCGGGACGGTCCGGGGCGGTCATCTTGCCATTTACGCGCTGCGGTGCCCCCGAGGCGATTGTCACCGTTCCATAACTGTTGAAGTCTGTGGCCGAGAAACAGAACTCTTCCGGCGTCGAGCGCGCTAAATGCGCAATCGCTGCGGTGGTAATGTCGCCGCCCCAAGTGTCCTCGATAGTCATCGGGATGCCTGAGGCCACGCATAAGTCGCGCATCAGTTTCGCACGGGTCAGGCCGCCGACCTTGGAGATCTTGAGGTTGATCACGTCCATCGCGTCCTCAGCAATACCCCGCACCAGCATGCCTGTGCCGTCAATCATCTCGTCCAGTACAAAGGGCAGGCCGGTGCGGCGGCGGATCGAGACGCTTTCCTCGTAGGTGGGGCAGGGCTGTTCGATATAGACATCAAGATCCTGCACCGCTGCAACGACCCGTGCCGCCTCGTGCCGGGTCCAGCCGGTGTTGGCGTCGGCGACCAGCAGGTCCGACGGTTTCAGCGCGGCGCGGGTGGCCCGGATGCGGTCAATATCGTCATTGGCCGCGCCGCCTACCTTGAGCTGGAACTTGGTGTAGCCCTCAGCCGCATAGCCTTCGATCTTGGCGGCCATCTGCTCGGGGCTTTCCTGGCTGATCGCCCGGTACAGAGAAATCTCGTCCTGAGCAGCCCCGCCTAACAGATTGTAGACCGGCTGGCCGGTTGCCTTGCCCAGCAGGTCCCAGCAGGCGATATCAACCGGCGCCTTGGCATAGGGGTGGCCGCGCAAGGCCGCGTCCATCCGCCGGTTGATGCCGCCGATGTTGAGCGGATCCTGCCCGATCAGATGCGGCGCCAGCTCCTGCAGCCCGGCCCGCACACCCAGCGCAAAGGACGGCAGATAGGCCGAGCCCAGCGGGCAGCATTCAGCGTATCCGGTCAGCCCCTCATCGGTCTCAATGCCGATAACCGTGCTGTCGAAGACATCGATGTAATTGCCGTTGGACCAGCTGTAGCGGCCTTCCTTCAGCGGCAGGTCAACCTGCCAGACCTTGATCGCGGTGATTTTCATGGGCCGCTT
Organism: Leisingera sp. ANG-M1; assembly: GCF_000813745.1. Classification (GTDB taxonomy): domain Bacteria; phylum Pseudomonadota; class Alphaproteobacteria; order Rhodobacterales; family Rhodobacteraceae; genus Leisingera. Next base: position 113,922 of record NZ_JWLC01000020.1, read on the forward strand.
CCTCACTTCACCTTTGACAGGAATTTCTGCAGATGCTCCGACTTCGGCGCGCCGAAAAGCTCTTCGGGCGGGCTGATTTCCTCCATGATGCCCTGGTGGAAAAACGCCACCCGGTCCGAGACTTCGCGGGCAAAGCCCATTTCATGGGTGACGCAGATCATAGTCATGCCCTCCTCAGCCAGCAGCCGCATGGTATCCAGCACTTCGCCCACCAGTTCCGGATCCAGCGCCGATGTGGCCTCGTCGAACAGCATGTAGCTGGGCTCCATCGCCAGGGCGCGGGCGATGGCCAGGCGTTGCTGCTGGCCGCCCGACAGGGCCAAGGGGTAATTGTTCAGCTTGTCGCCCAGGCCGACATGCACCAGCTGCTGCTCGGCAATCTCGCGTGCCCGGGCCTTGTCCAGCCCGCGCACGATGCGCGGCGCCAGCGCCACGTTTTCCAGCACCGTCAGATGCGGGAAGCTGTTCCACTGCTGGAACACCATGCCCAAATTCTGGCGCAGCGTGTTGATGTTGGTGCCCTTGGCATGCACGTCGGTGCCGTCCACCAGCACGCTGCCCTGCTGAATCGCCTCCAGCGCGTTGATGCAGTAAAGCAGCGTCGACTTGCCGGAGCCCGAGGCGCCGATGACACTCAGCACCTCGCCCTTTTCAACATCCAGGTTGATGCCTTTCAGCACATGCAGAGCGCCGAAATACTTATGCAGATCGCGGATTTCGATCATTGAGTCCACCTCTTTTCAAGCCGCGCGGCGTAGTGGGAAATCGGATATGACAGGGCAAAGTAGAACGCCCCTGCGATGGCCAGGATCAGGAAGGTTTCCTGGGTGCGGGTGATCAGGATCTGGCTGGCTTTGAGCAGCTCGACATAGCCCAGCACCGACACCAGGGCGCTGTCCTTCATGACGCCCAGTGCGACGCCGATCCAGGCCGGGAACACGGCACGCAGACCGATGGGCCAGACCACATACCGCATGTCCTGCCAGTAGCTCATGCCCAGGCTGCGGGCGGCGCGGCGCATCGGGCCGCCCACGGCCTCGATCCCAGCCTGCGCCACCGTGGCCACATTGGCCGAGGTGTAGACGACCAGCACAATCAGCCCGGCCTCAAACGGGTTCAGCCGCAGCCCGATCATCGGCGCAAAGTTGAAGAACAGCACCAGCTGGATGATCAGCGGCACCGAGCGGAACACATCCAGCACCGGCGCCAGAGTCAGCGCTCCTGCCCTGCGGCTAACGCTGAGCAGCCAGCCGAAGACAACGCCCATGGCACTGCCGAAGGTGATGGCCAGGATGGAAATCCACATAGATTTGAGTGCGGCTTCGCCGAGGAACCAGAGATCGTTCAGCGTGAAGCCGGAAAAGAAAGTTGCGGTAGGTTGCATGCCGGCCCTTCCTCAATATCTGAACAGGCGCACGGCCAGCAGCCGGGAAGCGCCCAGGATGAGCTTGACGATCACGTAGTAGATCACCGCGGTAACCGCGAAATACTCGAAGATCCGGAAGGTCTTGGAGGCAAAGAACTGGGTTTCGCCCGACAGTTCGCGGAACCCCACCAGCATGCCCAGCGACGAGATCAGCACCGCCCAGACCATCTGGTTGGTGATCGGCAGATAGACGATGCGCAGCACCTGCGGGATGACGATCCGGGTATAGGCCTGAAACGCCGTCATGCCGAGGCTGCGGGAGGCGCGGATCTGGGTCTCCGGCACGGCGCCGAAGCCGCCGCGGAAGTTTTCCGCCAGATAGCCTGCGTTGTTGAAGCTCAGCGCCAGGAGCACGATCATATACGGGCTCAGATGCAGCCCGAATGAGCCGAGCCCGAAGCCGAAGAAGAACAGCTGGAACAGCGCCGGCGTGTTGCGGGCCAGCTCGACCCAGGCCGAGGCCAGCCATTTGACCGGCCCGGTCATATGCAGCCGGATCAGCGCCAAGCCCAGCCCGATCACGATGCCGAAGACGATGGAGATGGCAGCGACCTGCAGGGTCAGCAGCGACGCCTCCAAGAGCTCGGGCAGCGCCTTGATCACCGGTTTCCAGTGAAAGTTGTAGTCCACGGGTCTACTCCCTTTGGAACCGCTCCCCGGCCCGATGGCGGACCGGGGAGCGCGGGTGCCGGATCAGTAGTAGACGCCGGGAATGCGCAGCTCGGGCGCTTCACCGCCGACATATTTGCCCCACAGCTCCTGGTAACGGCCGGAGCGCACCTGATGGGTCACAAACAGGTTGAGGTAGTTAAGCCAGGTGACATCGGTGCGCGGGCCGACAACCGAGGTGTAATCGGTACCCCAGGGCATCCGCGGGCCTGCCACCAGGCTGTCATACTGCTGGGTCACCGGCAGCACTGCAGTATTGGTTGTGATGCCCGCATCTGCCTTGCCCTGAGCCACCGCCAGAAAGACTTCGTTTTCGGACTGGTAGCCCTGGTAGTTGCCCTCTTCGCCCCATTCCTTGGCGATCTTCAGCCATTCCTGCTCGGGGACGGTGCCGACAGCCGCCGCCACCCGCTTGCCGCGCAGGTCCTCAAAACTTTGGATGCCGGTGTCGGCGCCAACCACGACCTGCGCATAGTAGATCGCATAAGGTACCGAGAAGCCCACGGTCTTGGCACGCGCCAGCGAATCCGAGGTGCCGCCGAACACCACATCGGCGCGGTTGGTGACGATCACCGGCAGCCGTTCGGCCCAGGTCACCGGAATGATTTCCGCCTCAACCTCCAGCGCTGCTGCCAGGTCAGTGCAATAATCGACGTCAAACCCGGCCGGGTTGTTGTTGGCATCGCGGTAGCCGATCGGAGGGAAATCCAGCACCACACCGCAGCGCAGCACGCCCTCGTCGATCACATCGTCCAGCTTGTCCGCTGCCGCGGCGCCGGCACCAAGCCACAGCGCTGCGGCGGCTGCAGTCAGGATCTTTGTTGCTTTGATCATTTCTCTTCTCCCTGTGTCCACCGGCGTTCCGGTGCAATGGGGGCCTGAGTATCAAGTTGAGCGCAATTTGTCGACATTTTAGTCGACAAATAAGTCGACAGGAAACCGGCAAAATTGGAAGGCGACCTCTTATGCGTTGATAAAAAACAAAAAAGCGCGCCCATTGGCGCGCCCTTACCTTGCTTCATTTCAGGAGATTCACCTCCGGCGGGTCTTAATATTCCACCGAATACCCGGTCATTTGCCGGCTGCCGAGGTAGCTGAGGAATCGCTGCTGCATCTCGATGGTGTGCTCGCGGGCATAGCGCTCGGCCCGCTCCGGATCCCGGGCTTCGATGGCGGCGATCAGATTGTCGTGGCCGCCCAGCAGCTCAACCGGCAGCACATCGCCGTAGGATTTGAAATACAGCCGCAGGAACCGGCGCCCGTCGTCCAGAAGCTGGGCATAGGCCTCTTCCAGGTACTTGTTGTTGGTGGCCTGGGCGATGGCGACATGGAAATCGCGGTTGCACAGGATCATGCCCAGCACATCATTGGCCTTCACCGCATCGACAAACCGCTGCTGTGCCTCTTTGATCAGCTCCAGCCCGCGGTCGCTGCGCACCTCTGCGGCCAGCCGCGAGGCGGCGCGCTGCACCAGGTCCAGCGTGTCGACATATTGCGGAAACTCCTGGATCCGCAGCTGGGCAACAATGGTGCCCTTGTTGGGCAGGGTCTGCAGCAGCGACTCCGACACCAGCCGCACCAAAGCCTCCCGCACCGGCGACCGCGACACCCCGAATCGCGTCGCCAAACGCGACTCATCCACCAGCTCTCCGGGCTGCATTTCCAGCGACAGGATTTCATCCCTGAGCGTCTCGTAAATCGTCAGGGCGCCAAAGCCGCGCGCATTTTTCCGTTTGTCTGTTGCCATTTATCCAACCCGCCTTTCGGCTTCACTATCCCATCTGACAGGTCTGAATTCAAGCTGGACATCCCTGGCCGTCTTTGTTGTATATTGTTTGTCGGCAAGTTTGCATACAAACCGCCGGCATGGCGAACAGGAGAAACAGAATGCGCTTCACCGGAATCTACACCCCGATCATCACCCCGTTCCTCGACGACGGATCGATTGATTGGGACGGCTACGCGGACGTCATCGAATGGCAGATCGAAAACGGCGTGGCCGGGATTATCGTGGGCGGCTCCACCGGCGAGTTTTACGCGCTGTCCAAGGAAGAGCGGATCCAGCAGTTCCGCTTTGCTGCTGAGCGGATCAACGGCCGGGTGGAGCTGATGGCCGGCGTCAACGACATCCGGGTCGAGGAATGCCTGGAGATTGTTGCAGCAGCGAAAGAGGCTGGCGCCCAGTCGCTGCTGGTGGCGGCACCGCCCTATTCGCTGCCCTCCGAGGCCGAGCTGGCGCATCATGTACTCAAGATCGCCGAAGCAGGGCTGCCGATCATGCTCTACAACTACCCGGGCCGCACCGGCGTTGAGATGGGCGAGGAGTTCCTGTCGATCGTGTCGCAAAACCCGCTGGTCTGCGCGATCAAGGAATCCAGCGGCGACTACAGCCGCCTGCCTTTTCTGGCCCGCAACTACCCCGGCATCGAACTGGTTGTCGGCGGCGAGGAGCAGGTGCTGGAGTTCGCCGCCTGGGGCGCCAAGGCCTGGGTCTGCGCCAGCGCCAATATCTTCCCGGCGGAATGCGTGAAGTTTATGGAAATCGCCGCCAGCGGCGCCGATCAGGCGCAGGCACGGCAGCTGATGGCCGCCTTCATGCCCCTGATGGGTATTCTCGAACAGGGCGGCAAGTTCCTGCAATGCGTCAAACACGGCTGCGCCGAACAGGGCCGCCCTTCTGGCATCGTGCGGCCGCCGCTGCTGCCGATGGACGACGCGCTGAAGCAGGAGATGAGCGGCATCACTGCCGCCACACGCCAGGACGTGAACGCAATCCTCAACGCAAAAGGCTGATCCCATGTCCGATCTTTTGACCAAGGAAGACTATCAGGCGGTGGCCGCGGGGCTCAGCCTGCCCACCGAAGCCTTCCTCAACGGCGCCTTCCGCAAGCCTAATGCAGGCAAGACCATGAAGACCGTCAACCCGGCCACCGGCCAGGTGCTGGCGCAGATCTCGGCCTGCGACGCATCCGATGTCGACGATGCGGTGGCCGCCGCCAAGGCCGCCTTCGAGGGCGGCAGCTGGTCGCAGCGCCATCCGGGTGAACGCAAGGCAGTGCTGCTGCAGCTGGCGCAGCTGATAGAGGACAATCAGACCGAACTGGCGGTGCTGGAAAGCCTGGAAAGCGGCAAACCGATCAGCGAATGCGTGCAGACCGATCTGCCGGAAACCATCAGCACCATTCGCTGGCACGCCGAGGCGATCGACAAGCTCTATGATCAGGTGTCGCCGGCCAACGCAGACGGTATCGGGCTGATCGTGCGCGAGCCGCTGGGGGTGGCGGGCTGTGTGCTGCCCTGGAACTTCCCGCTGATGATGCTGGCCTGGAAGATCGGCCCGGCGCTGGCGGGCGGCAACAGTGTGGTGGTGAAACCGGCCGAACAGACCTCTATGACTGCGCTGCGGGTGGCTGAACTGGCGCATCAGGCCGGCATCCCGGCGGGCGTGCTGAACGTGCTGCCGGGCCTCGGTCCGGATGTGGGCGAGCCGATGGGGCGCCATCCGGATATCCAGGCGCTTTCCTTCACCGGCTCGACCGAGGTCGGGCGGCTGTTCCTGGAGTTCTCGGCACAAAGCAACCTCAAGAAAGTGATCCTGGAATGCGGCGGTAAGAACCCCGCGGTGGTGCTGTCGGATGCCGGCAATCTGGACGCTGTGGCCGAACACGCGGTCTTTGCCGCGCTGTGGAACATGGGGCAGAACTGCACCGCCAACTCGCGGCTGATCGTGCACAAGGATCTGGCGGGCGAGCTGCTCGCCAAGGTGCAGGAGAAGCTGGCAGAGTGGCACACCGGCGATCCGCTGGAGCCTTCCAACCAGCTGGGCGCCATCATCTCGCAGGAGCAGTACGGCAAAATCCTTGGCTACATCCAATCGGCCAAGGATCAGGGCGCCGAACTGGCGGCCGGCGGCAAGGCCATCGAACGGGACGGCGGGTTGTTCATCGAGCCGACGCTGTTCACTGGTGTCACGCCGAGCATGACCATCGCCCAGGAAGAAATCTTTGGCCCGGTCTTTGCGATGATGGTTGTCGGCAGCGACGAGGAGGCCATCAAGCTGGCCAATGACACCTGCTACGGGCTGCAGGCCTCGCTTTACACGTCCAATGTGACCAAGGCGCATAAATACGGGCGGATGCTGCAGGCGGGCACGGTCTCGGTGAACTGCTACGGCGAAGGTGACATCACCACGCCCTTCGGCGGCTACAAGCTGTCGGGCTTCGGCGGCCGCGACAACTCGCTGATGGCGCATGACCAGTACACCGAGACCAAGACGCTGTGGATCGACATCAGCGCCGATCCGGCGGCCTGATCCTAAGACTGTACTGGCTGGCGGCCCTACGCTGCCAGCCGGCACCCCGAAAGATTGCACTGAACAGGCCCAGCCAAAAGGACGTCAGCATGCGCTGGAAAAAGACAATCACTATGGTCGAGGCTCATGCAGAGGGCGAAGTCGGCCGCATCGTCACCGGCGGCGTCCTGGACGTGCCCGGCCGGACCATGCTGGACAAGATGAACCACATCAACCAGGTGGACGACAGCCTGCGCCGCTTCCTGGTGAACGAGCCGCGTGGCTGCGCCCAGATGAGCACCAACCTGCTGCTGCCCAAAACCCACTCGGACGCCGACGCCGCCTATATGATCTTTCAGGGCGACAAGGCGCATGCGATGTCCGGCTCCAACAGCATCTGCCTGGTCACCGTGCTGCTGGAAACCGGCATGGTCGAGATGGTCGAGCCGGAAACCATTGTCACGCTGGAAACCCCCGCCGGGCTGGTGCGGGCGCGGGCCGCCTGCAAGGACGGCAAATGCGAGCGGGTGACCCTGGACATGCCGCCCTCTTACGCCGACCAGCTGGATGCGGTGGTCGAGGTTGAGGGGCTGGGCAAGGTCACCGTCGACATTGCTTTTGGCGGCATCTTCTACGGGCTGATCGATCCGGCGCAGTTCGGGTTGCGGATCACACCGGAGAACGCGCGCAAGCTGGTGGAGATCGGCTGCCGGGTACACCGGGCGATCAATGCCCAGCTGGAGGTGCGGCACCCGCAGCTCGAGGGGCTTGAGGGCATCTCCTACACGATGTTTGTCAGCCACGACGATGACGGCACCATGAAAGGCGCCACCATCCTACCGCCCGGGCGCATCGACCGTTCGCCCTGCGGCACCGGCAATTCGGCCCGGCTGGCCTGCATGCATGCGCGCGGCTTGGTCGCCGAGGGCTCCACCCATACCGCCCGCTCGGTCATCGACAGCACCTTTGAGGTGACCGTCACCGGCACAACCGAGGTCGCGGGCCGCCCGGCAATTCTGCCGCGTGTGTCCGGGCGCGGATGGGTGCATGGCATCCACCAGATCGGGCTGGATCCCTCCGACCCCTACCCGCTTGGCTATATGGTCGCCGACTGCTGGGGCGACGCCTTTGACTTGCTGAGCTGACCAGATGAGCACGAAATTCGAAACAGGCGCCTCCATCGCGGTGATCGGCGCCGGCATCGTTGGCGTGGCCAGCGCCTTTGACCTTGCCCGGCGCGGCTATGCGGTGACTGTGTTCGATCCGGCGCCGCCTGGCCAGGGCGGGCCGTCGTGGCGCAATGCCGGGCAGATCGGCGCCTCGGACCTGCAGCCGCTCAGCACCCCCGGCATTGCTCTGACCGGGTTGCGGATGATGCTGCGGAAAGACAGCCCGCTGAGCATCCCAGGCCTTGAGAAGCTGCGGCTGATGCCCTGGTTCTGGCGCTTCCTGGCCACCTCGCGCGGTGAAAACTACCGGAACGCCTGCTCGGCGATGAAAACGCTGGCGCGGCATGCCTTCGAGGACATGTCCGACATGCTGTCTGAGGCAGGCATCCTTGGCAAAATGCGCCGCTCCGGTGCCGGTTTCATCTATGACAGCGCCCAGAGCTTTGCCGCCAGCCAGCCCACCTGGGCGATGAAAGCCAAGGCCGGTTTTGCCGCATACCCGATGAACCGGCAGGACATTGCCGCCCGGTTGCCGGAGATGGATACGGCCTTCACCCACGGTATGCTCTCGGAAAACTGGGGCGATGTATCCGACCCGCTGGAGATCGTTCAGGATCTCGCCAAAGAGCTGCGCCGCCGCGGCGTTGCCTTCCGGGAGAACACTGTCACCGGGCTGACCCCAGCCGAAAAAGGGGTATCGGTGACGACCCCGGCGGGGATTGAGGTGTTCGACGGAGCGGTTGTCGCCGCGGGTATCGCCTCCCGGCAGTTCGCCAAGGCTTTGGGGGAGAAGCTGCCTCTGGTGGCCGAGCGCGGCTACAACCTGACCTTCCCAAACCCGGGCTTCAAACTGGAGTTGCCGCTGATCCTGCCGGACCGCGGCATCGCCATCACCCAGCTGGGCGAAGGGCTGCGGATCGGCGGCTGGGCGGAATATGCCGCCAATCCCGGCCGTCCGGAAAACAAGTCCTATTACCGGGCGCTGTCGCGGATCAGCTCGGAGATCTTCCCAGGCTTGAACCAAAGCGGCGCCATCGCCTGGATGGGCAACCGCCCCTCGCTGCCGGATTCGATACCGGTGATTTCGCGCTCCCTGCGCAGCACCCGCGTGTTCTACAATTGCGGGCACGGCCACTACGGGCTGTCCAATTCGGCCACCTCGGCCCGCATTCTGGGCACGTTGATCGCGGGCGCCGAGCAGCCGCCGGCCCATCGGGCTTTTACTCTCCGGCGCTTCAACTGACGCACCACAAAGCCACAGAAAGGGCCGCAGACCATGAGAATGGCAGGAAAGAATGCTGTCATGACCGCGGCGGGCGGCGGCACCGGCCGGGCCGCCGAGGGCGTAATCGTTTATGCCACCGATGTCGACTAGGCCGCTGGACAGCCAGCCGACCCGCGAAATGGCCATGCCCGAGGATATCGTGCCGATGATTGTCTACTTGGCCAGCGATGCATCCAAAATGGCCACCGGGCAGTTCTTCGTGGTTGATGGCGGGTGGATGATTTGATGGGTGGCGATCTGCGTATCGGGTTAATCGGGCTGGGCACCGTCTGAAACCGCACCCCGGTAGAGGCGCCTCTAGCCGAGGGCGCCACCGAATAACCCAGCGACGGCGAACTGGCCGCCACCAGTGGTGTGATCCTCCGCTGTCTGCCGGGTTCCGGCACCGTTGAGGGGGGCATGATGGAGGTCCTCAGCCCTGGAAAGACCCTGATCAATACCGGCACGTCTTTGCTGCAGCCGACCAAACAGTTGGCACAGGAGCTGGCTGGACGCAGCGTGGAATTCGCTGAAGCGCCTCTGACCGGCGGTATAGCGCAAGCTGCCGCCGGAAAGCTGGGCCATCATCCTGCGATTCCGCCAGTGCAAAGAAGTCACGCTGAATGTGATCAACAACCTGGGCGAGGATACCTCAGTCCACTGGCACGGGCAGATCCTGCCGTTCGGCCAGGACGGCACCCAAACAAAGCAGCATTCCCAGAAATGGAGCAACGGTTTGTGCGGGACGCGCCCCTTTCAGCACGTTGGAGACGTTTTGAGTGACATGCTCTTTCACATCAAAGTTGACCTTGACCGAAAACTCTCCCGGCAGGGGTGGTACCGGTCTGCCATGGGCACGCTGCCGGTCCCAGAAACATGCTTTCCACCTTGGCTGTTCAAGAAGCAGGCGCCGGAAACTGACATCGCCCTGCAGATCAGAGGAGGATGCACGTGCCAAAGCCTCATCAACCCGCGCTTCGGCAGCGGCCTGACTGTTTCGCAAATATTTCACGGCGCGAGCAAGCGAGTGCGTGGCTGGTTTCAGCGGACGGCGCGGTTCATCCCGCCATCCGACAGGATACTCTGGCCATTGATGTAACGCGCCCCATCGGATGCGAGGAAGACGCAGGCTTGTCCAATTTCTTCAAACGTGGCGGTGCGCTGCGCCGGAATGGATTTCCGTGCAAATTCGGACAGGTTTACGTTCTCGCAAAATCCGGGCAGCAGGTTGTTCATCCGGATATTGTGGCGGGCATAGCGGTCGCCATATAGCTTGGAGAAACTGTGCAATGCGCCGCGCAGCATGCTCATCGGGTAGGGCGCGCGCGGTTCAATTGTGTTCATTGACGAGATGTTCACAAAGGCTCCTCCGCCCTGTTTGATCAGGATCGGGGTGACAATGCGGGCAATCTTGACGACGTTCAGTACGTACATGTCCAGGCTTTCGTGCCACAGTTCGTCACTCAGTTCGAGCAGAGGGCCATCAAAGTCGGGGTCAAAGCCAACTGTTTTGATCGCCTCGGGCACAGAGCCGCCGTGCCCCATGTTGCTGACAATCGCGTCAATCCGGCCAAATTTACTCATCGTGCCGTCAACCATCGACTGCAGGTCGTCCGTGTCCAGTACCGAACCGCGCCGGCCGATGCCGCCCAGCTCTTCGGCCAGCTCGACGGACCGGTTGGAGGGCGACATCAGCGATACCTTGTATCCGGCCTTCGCCATCTCGATGGCACAGCCGCGGCCGATCCCCTGACCGGTGCCAGTCATCAATGCGACTTTCAGTTCGGACATTTTACTCTCCTTCGGCGGTTCCTGCCCACGCTGCGCGGGCCTTCCCCGCTGTTTCACGGTGCTTGGTGACGATACTGCCTTTTGCCGCCGGAAACCTATCGAGATTATGGAGTAAAGATGTTAGGTTTTCTCACATCATGGAAAATCTCAGACACCTGCGCGCCCTGCAAGCCTTTGACGAGACCGCGGCCCATTCCAGCCTGAGCAGGGCCGCAGATGCATTAAATGTCACGCATGGCGCCGTGAGCCGCCAGATCAAGCAGCTGGAACTGTACTTAGGCGTGGCCCTGTTCCACCGCCGTCCTAACGGGGTTGAATTGACCAAGGCCGGGGAGCGGCTGCATCAGTCCACAAGGCAGGCCTTCTCCGCTTTGCAGTTGGGTGTACTTGATGTGAAACGGTTGCATCGCAGACAGTCTCTCACGGTTTCCCTGTCGACTTCTCTGGCACTCAAGTGGCTGGTGCCCCGCTTGCCTTCCTTTTACAAAGCACATCCAGGCATTGCCTTGCTCCTGGACACCAATGACGCATTTACGGACTTTGATACCTCTGAAGTTGACGTTGCTCTGCGTTTCGGCGAGCCAGCATGGGAGGGCCTGTACCATGAGCAAATCGCACAGGAAGAGCTGATTGTCGTAGCCTCCCCTGCGCTTATCGGGGACACACCGTTGCCGATGCAGGCCGAGGCCATTTCCAACCTTCCCTTGTTGCACGACGCTTTCAATGTTGGCTGGGACAATTGGGCGGAGGAAGCCGGGATAAGCATGGATCAGATACAATCGCAGCAAACAAAATACGTTGACAGCGCGGTCTTGATTGAAGCCGCGCTGGATCGTCAAGGCGTAGCGCTTACCCGGCATCTGTTAGCGGCCCGGGACCTGGAGCGTGGGCGGCTGGTGCGGTTGGACAATTCCAGGGTCGCGCTGGACCGCGGACTGTTCTTTGTTTGCCGCCGCGGAGATCAGAACCGGGCAACGATCAGGATGTTTAAGAAATGGCTGCTTTCGATTTGAGCGGCCGGGGCTGGACGCACCATACTTATGTTGCTGAAACTGAATGCTATTCTGCAATGCTGGTCTGCCGGTGAGTAGTTTTTTGAGCCGTTGCAGTTTTTTAGGATTGGTGTAGGCATCCTCCGCTTTGCAACTCCTTCTATTTTCGCAAAGCGGCTGGGATGAAAAATCCTGACTGCCTTAGCATCGAAAGACCGGTTGGTCCCGCATAGGCATTGCTTGGGATGAAATGCTGCACCTGGTTGCCAATGGCGGCTTTGGCGATTGTTGTATGTTGTGACGAATGTCCGCAATGGGTCCGGATGCGCTGCTTAGCGCACCAATTTTCGAACAGTTGGGCCGCAACTTTGGCCATGTGTGTTTCATGCCGGCTGGAATGATTTACTGCCCGGCGCCACCCTCTCCTCATGCTAAAACGAGAACCAAACCCGGCTTGGCTGCCGATGCTCGGGGAAGTCGCCGCTTTGGTTAAACCTCAATTCGGAAGGGTCAGAACGCTGGTCAAGGTTGCGGTCGTTGCAAGCACGGCCAGTAGGATTGAGGCTTCAATTTCGATGGAGCGGGCGAGGCGGCTGCCGGCGTGCGCCTTGCCCTCCTGCAAAGCAGGAACAAGACGCAGCTTGTTCAAGGCCGCCAGGATCAGTACCGCGGAAATCAGCATCAGTTTGAGCAGCAGCATTTGGCCATAGCCTGTTGTCAGCAGCTGCTCCGGATGAGCCAGCAGCTGCCAGGCCATCAGCAGCCCGGCAAGGAACAGCCCCGGAACGATCACCATGGCGGCCTGTCCGAACCTGTGGCCGAGCAGTGCCGCGCGGTCCAGATGCTCAGGCCTGCGGGCCAGATCGCGCAGCGGGCTGAGAACGCCGAGCCAGAATGCGATGCCGGCGAGATGCAGGAACAGCAGCAGCTGCAGGCCCGGCTGCCCGGCCGCGGGAATATGGCCAATTCGGGTGAAGGACCAGAGCAGCAGCAACCCGCCGCTCAAGGAGATCCAGGGACCAGTTCGCTGGAAAAGCAGGCCCGTAAGAAGCAGCAAAGCGCCCGCAGCCCGGAAGACCAGCGCATTGCCGGCCGAGGTTTGCCAGAGCAGGCCCAGCATCTCGGGGTCGGCCATGCCGCCGGCGGTACCGGTCAGAGCGGCACCGCGCAGGGCAAAGCCAAACACTGCGGCTGCAAGGGCAGTTCCGGCCAGCACCGCGGTTTGCGCACGGATCCGGGCGTACAGCGGCTCGACCAGCCCCGGGTAGGCCATGCGGATCAGCACCAGACCTGTGGCCCAGGCCGCGCCAACGTACAGCATCAGCTTGACCAGCAGCGCGGCCGTCGCCCAGAAGTCCGGCATGTTCATTCCACCGTGAACTGGAACTCGCCCTGCATCGGATGCCCGTCAATGCCCAGCCCGCGCCATTCGATCCGGTAGGTGCCCTTTCCTGCGCCTTGGAAGGGGAAGCTGAAGCTGCGGGAAAAACTCTTCTGACCGCCGAGATCCAGTACCGCGGGGGCGCTGTCCTGATGGCTTGCTTCCACCCGGGTCAGGCGGATTTCATCTGCAAAATCAAAGGTGATTTCTGATGGCACCCCGGCGACCTGCGCACCGTCAGCGGGGGTCGTTGTGTCCACTTGGGAATGGGCAAGAGCAACAGAGGCAAAAGCGCTGAACGCCAGGCAGGCCGTGATGAGCTTCATTTAAGTGTCCCTTCAGTTAATCCCGTTCTCACGTTGAATAGCGCGAATGTAGCTGATTACCATGGCCACGTCGCCGCGGGTCAGCCCTTCGATACGGGGCATGTCGCCAAAAGGCCAGTGATGACTCCTGACACCTGTGGCGACGGCACGCTGAAAGGCCTCGTCGGCGTGATGTCCGGGCTCATAGATAACGTGGATCAGCGGCGGGCCCGAACCCTGGCGGCCGGTGGCGTTTTCACCATGGCAGGCGGTGCAAAAGCTGTCGAATATCCGTTTGCCGATGACTGCATTGCCGGTTAGCGGCGGCACTGAAACTTCGGTCATGGCGGCACCCGGATCGGGCGCTGGCGGGGCGCTGTCATCAGCCCTTTCGGGCCGCATGATGAGGAAGACAGCAGCAGCCAGCACTGCAGCGGCGGCGAGGACGGGAATTGTCCGGTTCATTGTTCTTTCCTTGTAAAGCAGAAGCGGGCCGCAGTCTGACGCGGCCATGCGGGTGGCAGCCGCCTGCGCGGGCGGCGGCGTCGGCTTTACAGATTGGGTGGGCGGTCACTGCGCTTTGGCGCGGCAGGCGTTGCCATTTGCGCGGCCTGCAAGTCCCATCCGCTGCGGGTCAGCGCAAGCGCGGTGCCCGCGGGCCCGGCCGGCAGGACGGCGGCAAAGCAGGCGAAGGGGTTGCAGCGGTCATGCTCCGGTGTGCCGGCATCGGGGTGCTTGCCGGCGGCTTGGGCATGGGCCGTGTGATCCATGTGGTGGGCTGGAGCCGCGGCGGTGTGGTCCGGGCAGCGGGCTCCGGCGCAGCCGCCGGGGAGCGCATTTGCAAGGCTGCCGAACACCAGCAAAAGAGCCAGCAGCGCCGTCATCAAAGTTGTCATCAGTGCAGAGGTTATTTGCCCGGGCAGTATCACGGCGGCAGCTTATGCCACATCTTGGGACGGGACAATGGCCGCCCGGGCCGCGGGGCTGGTACATTCCGATACAAAACACGCGCGGACCTTTGCAGCGGGGTGCGCTATGGTCTGAAGCCATGACCAATGTCCCTCATATTCTGATTGTCGATGACCATCGTGAAATCCGCACAGCGGTGACCCGTTATCTGGAGATAAACGGGATGCGGGCCACCGGCGTTAAGGATGCGGAAGAAATGGACGCGCTGCTGGTGTCGTCCAAGGTCGACCTGATCGTGCTGGACATCATGATGCCGGGCGAAGACGGGCTGTCGGCCTGCCGCCGGCTGTCGCGCGAGGGGCAGCCGCCGGTTCTGCTGCTAACCGCCCTGGGCGAGGAGGACAGCCGCATCACCGGGCTGGAAAGCGGGGCGGACGATTATCTAGCCAAGCCGTTCAACCCCCGGGAGCTCTTGGCGCGTATCCGCGCGATCCTGCGCCGCACCGCCGGGCAGGAGCCGCCTGCGGGCCGGTTTGCGGGGCAGCGGGTGCGCTTTGCGCACTGGGTGCTGGATTGCGACCGGCGCGCGCTGACCGGCGAGGACGGGCGGGAGACCGGCCTGACCGGGGCGGAGTTCAAACTGCTGGTCACCCTGCTCGAGCGCAACCGGCTGGTGCTGAGCCGCGATCAGCTGATGGAGCTGACGGCCGGGCGGCCTGCCACGCCGACCGACCGGACAATAGACAATCAGATCAGCCGCTTGCGGCGCAAGATAGAAAAGGATCCGCTGCGCCCGCGGCTCATTACAACGGTGCGCAACGCCGGCTATTGCCTGGCGGCCGATATCCAGGCGGCCGGCGAATGAAACCCTTTCCGCAGACCTTGCGCGCCCAATTGATGCTGCTGGTTCTTCTGGCCCTGGCTGCGGCGCAAGCGGTCAACCTGTTCTGGTTCGCGGATGAGCGCAGCCTGGCTGTCCGTGCGGCATTGGGGGCCGAAGCGGCAGAACGGGCTGCCAATGCAGCGCGGCTGCTGGAGGAGGCGCCGCCGTCGCTGCACCCGTCTATCATCCGCGCCGCCAGCACGCCGCTGGTCCGCTTCGATATTGCCGACGCGCCATCAGTGGATCACACGACGCATGATCAGCGGGGCGCCGCAGAAGCAAGGGTCCGGACCCTTCTCGGAGAGCGGTTCGGCGGCGAAGTCCGTGCTGAACTGCACGAGATCGACAGCGCGCAGCTGCCGCTGGCCTATCTGACCCCGGAAATGGCCGAGACCCACCGCGACATGATGCGGGGCCATATGCTGGCAATCGAGCTGAAATTCTCCATTGAGCTAAGCGACGGCCAATGGCTGAATGCGGGCACCCTGTTTGAACGGCCTCCGCTGCAATGGCCTGTGCATTCAGTTGCTACCTTCGTGCTTTCAGCCGGCTTCATCCTGACTGCGGTTTTCTGGTTCGTGCTGGCGCAAGTGGCCAGACCGCTCGGCAAGCTCGCCAGCGCGGCCGAGAAACTGGGACCGGAAGAAAAAATCGCTGTGCTGCCGGCTGCCGGGCCGCAGGAGGTCCGCGAGCTGGCCGCTGCCTTTGACCGGATGCAGGACCGGATCTCTGGGCTGGTGGCGGAGCGGACCAGAATGCTGGCGGCCCTGGGACATGATTTGCGTTCGCCGCTGACCGCGATGCGGGTGCGGGCCGAGCTGATCGACGAGGATGAAACCCGCACCAGCATGATCACGCTGATCGAAGAGATGCAGGAGATGGCGGAAACCACTCTGTCCTTTGCGCGCGGGCTGTCGGTCGCGGGCCGGGCCGAGGATTGTGAACTCGGGCAGTTCCTGGAGGATCTGCGTCGGGAAATGCCGGGGGGATTCCAGCTGGAGCATGGGGGCACGGTTTCAGTCTGCTTGCACCCGGCTGCGATGCGCCGGGCGCTGCGCAATGTTATCGAAAACGCGCAAAACTATGGCGGTGCGGCGCGGGTTTCTTATGTCCTGCAAGAGGGGCGCATAGTCATCACAGTTGCAGACGACGGCCCCGGCATAGCGGAGGCCGATCTCGAAGCGGTTTTTGAACCTTTTCTGCGGCTTGAAAGCTCGCGGTCCCGGGAAACCGGCGGCCACGGGCTGGGGCTGTCGATTGCCCGTACGATTTTGCGCGCGCATGGCGGGAATGTCTCGTTGCGCAACAGCGCTGACGGAGGTCTCTGCGCTGAGCTGACCCTGCCTCTGGGCAACCCCGGGCGCCCGGGCTGATTTGAGGGTGCGGGAATTTTAAGCTACGTGCGGGCTGCTGGAAAATCACTTGCGGCCCCGTCTGATCCCGCCAGGAAGATCAGTATCTCCCTGTAGCGGATCCGCGTATCTTCAAGCTGCTGATAGAAGCGGAACAGCTCTTTGAGCGGGGCCGAGAAATCCTTATGCGCCGCCAGCACCGCGATCAGGGCGCCCAGGGTGATGCGCTCCTCCAGCACGAAATATCCGCCAAGGGAGTAGAACAGGAACGGCGTCAGGGCGGTCAGAAAATTGTTCAGCGCCTTGGCCAGAAACTTCACCCGGTGGATCCGCCTGCGGATCGCCTCCAGCTGCCGCAGCGAGGCCGCCGTTGCCAGTACCTCGCCCGGGTGGTCCTGTACCGGGTCCAGCTGCCCTGCCAGGCCGCGGGCAAGGCGGCGCATCTCCTGAATACGTTCCCGGCTCAGCCGGTTCACGATCCGCTGCAAATAGGGCAGCAAAAACAGTTGCAGCGGCAAAATTGTCAAAGCTGCCGCACCCAGGATCGGGTCCTGGATGAACATGAACAGCAGAATCGTCAGCAGCGTCCCGCCCTGGGTCACCGGCAGCGCCAGCAGATCCGCTGCAAAGCCGCCAATCGGCTCCGCTTCCTGCCCTAGAATCTGGGGAAGTTCGCTTTTGCGGGCACCGCCGGCCTGTTTGCGCCAGTGGCGGTAAATCAGCAGCCGCAACCGTCTGAGGCAGCGTTCGGCAAGCCGCCCCTTCAGCACATTCAGCAGGTACTTCCCGGCGCCGTTCAGCGTGATCGCCAGCAGGAAAACACCACTCAGAACCGCCAAGTGCTGACCAGCGCTGAGATCGTAGCCCAGCAGGTTCAGAGGTGCGTGCGATTTGCTCAGAACGTTGTTCACAATCTGCTTAGGCAGTTCCAGCGAGAGGTACAAAACCGGCAGCAAGGACAGACTGAGGAGCAGCAGGTAAATCTGCTGGCGGCGGGTGGTCTGCAGGACCTGTGCAGTCAGATTGCGGTCAAGGCCCGCGACCTGCCTGCTCGCCGAAGTGCCCTTGCCGGATACAGAATGCGGCAGCCGCAAACGGAGCGCCCGGAACAGCAGGCGCCCGGCAGAGACGGCCAGCAGCGCCGGGGCCAGCAGCAAGACCAGGTGCATCGCCGGATGCACCCATTCCGGCGAGGTTTCGTCATAGCTGAAACCCAGCCAATTGGCGGCCTCATGTGCAAAGGAATGGTAGTGCGGAAAAGGATGCTCGGCGGGCATTGAAACCGGTCTGCTTTTTGGGAGAAAAAACGCGGCAGCCCCTTAGGAACTGCCGCGCCGCGGTGCTGCTGCCTGAGGGGGTAGGCAGCGGCACTCAGCAGATCATTGAACTGCAACCTGGCCGTACATGCCGGACTCATAATGCCCCGGGATCAGGCAGGCGAATTCGAAAGTGCCGCCATTGCTGAAGGTCCAGATGATTTCGCCGCGCTTGCCGGGGGCCAGGGTGACGGCGTTCGGCGTGTTGTGCATTTCCATCTGCTCCGACATGGCCTGCTTGTGCATGGCGTTGCGCTCTTGCGTGTCGAGGACGAATTCATGATCAAGCTCGCCCTTGTTCACCACCATGAAGCGGATGGTCTCGCCCTGTTTGAATTCCATCGCTGCGGGAGAGAAGATCATCTCGCCGTCATCGGTTTCTTTCATTGCCACTTTCACGGTGCGGGACACCTCGCTGCGGTTGCCAGGCTTGCCTGCCGCCATCTGTTCGCCGTGGGCGCCATGGCCGTCGCCGTGGCCCGAAACGCCGGCCAGAACTGGGGTGCCGGCCAGGGCGGCCAGCGCCGCGCAAAGGAAAAGTTTCTTCATTGGTATCTCCTTGATTTCGAGAGGGGAATTTGCCCTTCCGCCGCCGGAACCATGGCAGGAAAGGGAAGCGCCAGGCCGGGCTGTCCCGGCCTGGCGCCAGGGTTCAGAACATCAGACGGGTCCCGAAGACGACCGAGAACACACCGTTCTCTTCACCGCTGGCGCGCAGCAGATCCGCCGTGCCGCCAAAGGATTCCTCGTAATTGACGCCGATGTAGGGAGAGACCGCCCGGTCGATCAGGTCATAGCTGAGCCGTAGCCCAGCCTCGATCGTAGCGCCGCCGGCCGATTGGCCGTAGGCAAGGTCATCCTGCAGCGGCACCGTCAGCTCCAGGTTCGGGACCAGGATCAGGCGGTTGGTCAGCAGCGCCTCATACTCGCCCTCAAAACGGAAGAACGAATAGTCCGACAGGTACAGGTCGGCGTCGATCTCGAACCATTGCGGCGCCAGCCCCTTGAGGCCCAGCACCGCGTTGTAGCGGTCCGGCAGTTCGTCCGGCGTGCTGGCCTGCACCCCCACGACAGCGTCGAAAAAGGTGGAAACCGGGAACTGCAGCCGCAGCTGGTTCTCCAGGGCTTCAAATTCGCCGGAGCCCTGCTCCCGCTCGCCTTCGCTGCGCCAGACGAATTTCAGCTCGTCGGTGCCGATCATGGCGTCGAAGTCCCAGACAAAGGCGTCTTCGCCGTCGCTTTGCCGGTATTCCAGCTGCTCGGCCTGTAGGCCGTAGATCAGTTGCTCTGCTCCGGCGGGGGCGGACCACAGCGCCGCCACACCGGCCGCGGCGGCCGCCGAGATGCGTGTCTTGCTCATGTTTTTGTCTCTTTCTGATCTGGCACGGTCAAGCCGGGCCGCCTTCGATGATCACCTTGCGGAACATGCCCGCATCTGCGTGGTAGGAGAGGTGGCAATGGAAGGCCCACTGGCCGGTCACATCGACTTCGGTCTCGGTATAGACGGTGGTGCCCGGTGCCACGCTGATGGTGTGCTTGATCGGGTCGCGGCGGCCCTTGCCGGTGTCCACGATCGTCCACATGCCGTGCAGGTGCATCGGGTGCGCCATCATGGTTTCATTGACGAATTTGAACCGGACCCGCTCGCCGTACTTCAGCCTCAGCGGCTCGGCTTCCGAGAGCTTCTTGCCGTTGATTGACCAGATGTAGCGCTCCATGTTGCCGGTGAGGCGCAGCTCGATTTCCCGTGTCGCAGGCCGGTCTCTATAGAGCGGCCGGCGGGCGCTGAGGTCATCGTAGGACAGGAACTTGCCGCCGTTTGCCGCGCTTGGGGTAAGGCCGCTGCCCGCCGCATAGAACCCTTCCTGTTCGCCAGCCATCGCCATTTGATGCCCGCCGTGGTTCATCCCGGCCATGCCGCTGTCTTTGGATGCCTTGGCCCCGCCCATGCTGTGCTGACTGTGATCCATACCCGCCATCGGCTCTGCCTTCGCAGGCGCGGCCATATTGTGCTGGCTGTGGTCCATTCCTGCCATGGACTGGCTGTCCGAGGCGGCCTGCATCTGATGCTGGCTGTGATCCATGCCCGACATCATCATCACGCTGTCGGACGAGCCTGTGTCGCTGCGCATCACATGGCCTTCCATGCCCATGCCGCCCATCATGCCGGCCATATCGGCCATCGTCAGCCGCGGCTTGGGCCGCATCGCGGGGACCGGCCCGGCCAGGCCTTCGCGCGGCGCCAGGGTGCCGCGCACCATCGCGGTGCGGCCCATGGATTCCGCCAAAATGCTGTAGGCACGGCTTTCGCGGGGCTGGACAATCACGTCATAGGTCTCCGCCACCGCAATCCGCAGCTCATCCACGGTGACCGGCTTCACGTCATTGCCGTCAGCCTGAACCACGGTCATCTTCAGCCCCGGGATCCGCACATCGAAATAGGCCATCGCAGAGGAGTTGATCAGCCGCAGCCGGACTTTCTCGCCAGGCTTGAATAGCCCGGTCCAGTTCTGCGCCGTGCTCTGGCCGTTGATCATCGGGGTGAATCCTTGGACGTCTTCGATGTCGGTCGGCATCATCCGCATCCGGCCCCACATCTTGCGGTCTTCCAGCGCCGCTTTCAGCCCCATGCTGCCGGAATCCTCGATCAGATCCTGCAGCGAGCGCTGCGAGCGGTTGTAGTAATCCGCCGACATCTTGAGATTGCGCATGATCCGCTTGCCGCGGTGCGGGTGGGTGTCCGTCAGCTGAACCACATAGTCGCGGTCCGCCCGCACTGTCTCTCCGCGTTTCGGCTCGATCACGATGGCGCCATAGGCCCCGTCGGGTTCCTGGAATCCGGAATGGCTGTGGAACCAGTAAGTACCGGCCTGCACGATCGGAAATTTATAGGTGAAGGTCTCGCCCGGCTTGATGCCGTCAAAGCTGATCTCCGGCACCCCGTCCTGGTCAAACGGCAAGATCAGCCCGTGCCAATGGATCGAGGTGTCTTCGCGCAGGTTGTTGGTGACGTTGAGGGTAACCTCTTCGCCCTCGCGGAAGCGCAGGATGGTCGGGGTCTGGCTGTTGTTGTAGCCGACACCGGACTTGCGGAAGTCCCCGGCGTCGATGCGGATCTTGTCCACGGTGATGTCATAGGTCCCGGCCTGGGCCGCGGCAGCGGCGGACAGGGCAAGGGCGGCGCCGGCAATGGCCGCGCGCAAAGATACGATGGGGTTCATCGTCAGTCCTTGTATTGTTTGGGAATTCGTCGGGTGAGCCACTTTGGGCAGCCTCTGGCGCTGTGCTCAGTCAATTGCCGAGACACACGTTCAATGCGCGCGAAGCTTGCCAATGCGCACCGCAGGTTGATGGCGGCACGGCAGCAGTGGATTTAGTCTTGAAGGTTCACGCCTTTGGAGGCGGAATATGCGCCTCGGGCATCGCCGACGCTTGGCCGGAGCCGTTCAGCAGAACGGACAGTTTGCCTGTATTCTCAGCAACGGAAAGCTTTTGCCACGGCTGCAATGCAACGGGCACCTCGCAGGCAGCGGCCTTGTGGCAGGGGCCGGAACCCGTGTGGGTGTGACTGTCTGCCACTTCATGCTGAGCGGCGGCTGCAACCGCAGCCTGGCCTTCGGCCTCTGCAGTCAAGGGCGCAAGCAGCGCGGACATCGCCAGGACCAGTGCCAGCGCAAATGCCGTCCACAATTTCGCCGCCCGCTGGCGCATCCGGAAGCCCTTTCCATTCTTGCCATGTTTAGCTAGCTGCCGCAGGCCGGCAACTCAAGGATACGTTTTGATACATTGCCCTGCAGCTGTTCAACGCGCAGCTTGCGAGCAGGAGCCTGCAAGGACGAGTTATTCGGTGCAGCATAGCTTTGATTGTGACCTCCGCCGAAGAGCCTGACAGTTCGAGTCCATGGCTGAGGTTGGCCAGCTGGAGGCCATCACCTGCACGGCAAGTAAAGATCAATGCTATTGGGCCGTCTATCCGGGTGATGGGCCACCTCGCATGTCCCCACTTCCAAGCTAGAAGCCGTAAACACTCTGCTTGCGACCGCACATGCCTGTTAAAATTCATGCATTTATTGAAGATTCCGGCCCAAAATGGCATTGTTAGCATTATGCTGAAGTTGTTCTCGATAACTTTGGCCCTTTTGGCCCTGACCGCTTTTGTTTCACTGCGGCCGGAGCCTGGCACGGAAACGACTTACCTCTCACACCCTGTAGAGCATGGCCCGCTGATCGAACTTGTAACCGCGACCGGAACCCTGGATGCGCTGGTGAAAGTGGATATCAGCTCTCAAGTTTCAGGTCGGATTGCCGAGGTGAAAGCCGGGTTCAACAGCCGCGTCAGCAAGGGCGAAACCCTGGCCATCATTGACCGTGAAGGGTTTCAGGCACGTGTCGAAGAAGCCAAAGCCGCGGTTGAAATCGCGCTGGCAGCGGTTGAGGTTCAAAGCGCCACACTTGAAAAGGCCGCGGTAGACATTGAAACGGCCCGGCAGGAGCTGAACGTTTTCCACGCCAGAATTGATCAGGCCGCTGCCAGCCTGTCGCTTGCGCGGGCACGGCTTGCCCGCAGGGAGGCCTTGCAGAAGAACGGGACCGTCTCGGCGGCTGATGTGGAAGATGACCAGAGTGCGGTGCTGAGTGCAGAAGCACAGCTGCGCGAAGCGGAAGCGCAGCTGGCAGCGGGCAGCCAGAGGATTGAGGCAGCACGGGCCGAACACGCCCGGGCCCGGGCGGAACTTGCAGGGGCGCGGGCGAATGTGCCTCAGCGCCAGGCGGCCCTGCAACTGGCCCAGGTCGAATTGGAGCGCACCGCGATCCGGGCTCCGATCGATGGTGTTGTCATCGACCGCAGTGTGGATGAGGGGCAAACCGTTGCCGCAACGCTTGAAGCGCCGAAACTGTTTACGATTGCCGAGGAGCTGAGCCGGATGGTCGTTCATGTCAGTGTGGATGAGACCGACATAGGACACATCCGGACCGGCCAGTCAGCCGTGTTCTCCGTTGATGCTTACCCGGCAAAGCAGTTCTCAGGAACCGTGAGCGAAATCAGGAAGTCTGCGAAAGTTTTTCAGAACATCGTCACCTACACTGTGGTTCTGAACACGGAAAATCCTGGCGACTTGCTGTTCCCGGGCATGACAGCATTGGTCGACATCGCAATCCGCGAGACCGACCCGGCCCTGAAAGTGCCAACCAGCGCTTTGGCTTTCCAACCGTCCCAGAACGGCCTGACACAGGAGGCTGGCGGGCAGCCGGCTGTCTGGCGCCTGGATCCATCCGGCACTCCGGAGCCTGTGCCGGTTCTTCCTGGTGAGCAGGACGCCAGCCACACGGCTGTGACCTCGGAGCAACTCAAGGAGGGCGACCTGGTCATCAGCGGTGAAATCAAGACACAAGCCGAAAGCCGGTTGCAGCAGATCTTCCGGAACAGGTGGTAGCACCCATGCTCATTGAGGCGCGGAAAATCTGCAGAAGCTACCGGACCGGCACATCACGGGTTGAGGCAGTGCGCAGCTGTTCCTTTTCTTTGGCGGCCGGCGAGTTCCTGGCAATCACCGGCCCAAGCGGATCCGGAAAATCCACTCTGATGTCCATTCTTGGCCTGCTGGAGCGGCCTGCTTCCGGCTCCCTCTGGTTTCGGGGAAAGGACACAGGGGAGATGTCGGCCGGCATTCGCGCCAGGCTTCGGAACCAGGAGCTTGGGTTTGTGTTCCAGTCGTACAATCTGCTGCCCCGGCTCACCGCCTTGGAGAATGTGGAACTGCCAATGATCTATGCGGGGATGCGGGCGGCCAAGCGCAAGAGCCGGGCGCGTGCTTTGCTCCGCAAGACCGGGCTGGAGGACCGCCGGAACCACTTCCCGAACCAGTTGTCAGGCGGCGAACAGCAGCGGATTGCTATCGCCAGGGCGCTGGCCAACGACCCCGGACTGATCCTGGCGGACGAACCGACCGGTGCGCTCGACAGCGGGAAGGGCCGGCAAATCCTTGCTCTGTTTCAAGAGATCAATGCTGAAGGACGCTCTATAGCGGTCATTACGCATGACGAGGATGTGGCCCGCCGTGCAGACCGCATTCTGCGCATGAAAGACGGTGAAATCATCGGCGATGAACAGGTGGATCCGGACAGCCGGATGCTGCCAGAAACCTCCGCCCGGTTTGTGCGTCATCAGACTGGAGCGGGACAGCTTGCCGCCGGTGAAGGCTCTGGCAAGAGCCGGGGAGGCGGCGATGCCTCTGTTTGAAAGCCTCCGGCTTGCCTTGCGGGCGCTGCGGGCAAACCTGCTGCGCAGTTTCCTGACGATGCTGGGCATTATTGTCGGGGTCACCTCGGTTGTGGCGATGGTGGCCTTCGCGGCTGGTGCACAGCGGGAGATCGACCGGCAGATCAAAACGCTTGGCGCCAATGTGCTGATGATTGTGCCTGAGCTGAACCGGGGAACCGATGCTAAGGCGGGCCTGTACCAAGCGGCCATCCTGCGGGAAGCCGACGCGGACGCGATTGAGGCGCATATCCCTCAGGTCATTGCTGCAGCGCCTTCCACCCGGGCCGAACTGCAAGTGATCAACAGGAACCGAAACACCTGGGTTACCGTCAATGGCACGACTGCGCGCTACTTCTCCATCCGCGAATGGCCTATAAGCCGCGGACGGCTGTTTTCCAGCAAAGAGCAAACAAACGGCGGCAAGGTTGCCCTGCTGGGGCAGGACACTGCCGAAAAACTGTTCGGGGAAAGCGACCCGGTCGGCCAGACCATCCGCATCCTTTCGGTGCCGTTCGAAGTCATCGGAATCCTGGCAGAGAAAGGCACTTCGGGCTCCGGGCGGGCGCAGGATGAGATAATCTTCATTCCGATCAGCACCGCGCAACGCCGGTTGTTCGGGAGTGCAAATCCGGTTCATCGCGGGTCGGTCGACTACATTCTGGCCAAGGCATCTACGGCTGCTGCGGTGCCGCTGGCAGAACAGGAGACCACCCGGCTGCTGCGGCAACGGCACCGGATACCGGCAGGCCGCGCAAACGATTTCCGCATTGTCGACCCGGCCTCGCTGATGGAGGCCCGGCACGCAGCTTCGCGCACTATCGGCTGGCTGCTGGCTGGGATCGCCGGAGTGTCGCTGGTTGTGGGCGGGATCAGCATCATGAACATTATGCTAGTCTCAGTCGCTGAACGCACCCGCGAGATCGGGTTGCGGATGGCCGTCGGCGCCCGGCCCGGAGATGTGCAGTTTCAGTTCCTCATTGAGGCCGTACTGCTGTGTTTCCTGGGCGGGCTGATCGGCCTTGCCGCCGGGGCTGCACTGGCATTTGGCGCCAGCAAACTGGCCGGCTGGCCGGTTTTTCTGAGCCCCCTGTCGCTAATCGGTGCGGTTGGGCTGGCATCGGCCGTGGGGATGGTTTTCGGTTTCTTCCCGGCGAGGCGTGCATCGCGCCTGGATCCGGTAACGGCGCTGCGGATGGAATAAGCGCAAAAAACTGGCGCCCCCACGAGGGGAGGGGCGCCATGCTGATCATCTTTCGGCCGGCCGCTGGACCGGCAAAAGATGCGTCAGTTCGGATCAACATCCCTTGGGTGATCCTCATCCGGCTCGAAGTAGGGGCCGGCAAAGTCCACATTCTTTATGCAGATCCACATTTGTTTTCTATAGCTGTACCGCAGAATTTCGCCATCATTGCCTTCGCCATTGTTACCGCAGCGGCGCTCGGCCAGTTCCCTTTCTGTTGGCTTGTTGCCATTATCGTTGCCTGCAATTGCAGCAGGTGCGATAAACCCGATTATGAGTGCGGTACCCACGAGAATTTTTTTCATAACAGCCTCCACCAGTTAACAAAGACATTCTGCGAAACAGTAAGCACCCAGAAGGATTGGGGTCTTCTGCTTCCAGACGGGTATCAATCCGGCACGTTTCCTGAGTTGCCAGGGTCCTGATCACGCGGATGGTCTTCGGATGCGTTCGGCCCCTTGATGCACTTGAATCCGCGACGCGTCAGGATAACAGCTTCTGCACCGTTGCCATGACCGTGATTGGTGCATTTGGCGATAGCCAGCAGGTAAGGGTTCTGCCCAACCTTCAAACCATTGTCTGCAATTGCTGCAGGTGCGCTGAACCCGGCTATAAGAGCCGTAGCAATGAATAGTTTCTTCATAACAGCCTCCACAGTTAACGAACTCCGCCACTGAACCAGAAACACCCGCACGCCGCATCGCTCAGATAGCCGGGCTGCGGCACAGGTAATGGCCCTCAAACTAGTGGTGGATTTCGCGCCCGCCTTGAACCTGCCTCCAGTATGAAACGGGAGGTTGCGCTCGCACTGCAATTGCTTGGAATCAGTCACAAAACTTGACCGAATTGCTGCGCCGCCGAAGGAAATGCTGCAGCCTTGCCTCGGAAACTAATGCTCCATATGCGCAAGCAGCGAGA
This sequence comes from Leisingera sp. ANG-M1, assembly GCF_000813745.1. Lineage (GTDB taxonomy): Bacteria > Pseudomonadota > Alphaproteobacteria > Rhodobacterales > Rhodobacteraceae > Leisingera. The sequence continues at coordinate 140,090 of NZ_JWLC01000020.1, forward strand.
CCAGCTCTCCCTGGCGATGCGTATTGGTCTTTTGAAAGACCGCGCGTAAATGACTGCGCGCGGTCCAGATGGAAATGTTCAGGTGCTGGGCGGCCTGTTTGAGGCTCAGCCCTTTTGACAGCTGCACGGCTACGGATGCCTCGGCAGGCGTGAGGTGGAACTCCTGCTGCAGCAATTCCGGGCAGAGCCCTGGCTGGTTCTCCACTTCCCTAATGCTGAGCAAGGACAGCGCCCCGTCCAGTTTCTGCCGGAAAGCAGGCGGCAGAGGGATTACATCAATGTAGACGGACTTCTCGTCGGATATTGGCAGTCTGACCGGCGGCGGCAGGGGTTTTGCAGAGGTTTCATCATACTCCATACCAGCCCGGATCAGACGGGACAGTTTCGCGTTTTGCAACGTGTCGCGGATCCGTATGTTTTTCCAGTGCAGCACCAGCTGGCAGGCGGGGCTGCCATTCAGCACGAGATCCAGATGAGCCAGATTTCCGCTTTCGTCCAAGGCCATCAAGCCATAGCTCTTGCCGCCGAGAAGTTCGGTCCATTCTTCCAGCCAAACAGAAGCCAACGTGCTGCCCCCTTCATCACGTTCCGCGGTAATCGCAACCGGCTCGACCTGGCCTCGGGCGTGAAATGCTATAGGGAAGCCGCTGCGGCAAAAGATGTTTGGCGAAGAGAAAAGTTCATTGCCCCAAGCTTAGTCAGCGGGCAGGCACTCACGTCTGGCAGTAAAGCCCTGCGTTCCACTTGCACTTCTTACACATTCCATACTTCATATGCACGGAAATGTAAATCAGAGGGTTCCGGGGCGCAGTGAGGCGTTCAAAAAGTGGAGTCTGTATTCTGAATGCTTTCAACTACTTAACTTGCAGATTGATGAACGGAAAGAATATGGCAGCCTGCAAAGGCCGCCGGTGTGTTTGCCATTCCTATATTCAACCAGGTGCAATACTGCTCATCCTTGGCGGATTTGGTCTGCTGGCAGATGTGGGGAAAACAGCACGCCCAGAAGCTGCCCGGCTTCGATGGCGTGCAGATAGTGCTGTGCAGGCATGGAGCAAGATAAGCGTATTCACGGGTTGGGCTTGTTCCAGTCATCCTCCGCGCCAGGCGTGAATGACGACAGGCAGCCCGAAACGGACGTGGCCCTCCTGTCTATTTAGCGAAAAGCACACCTTCGCGAAGGCTTCGCTGAACTTCCATACTACAGACCAAGCCAACATGGGCCGAACGGCGGCTATTAATTCCGATCTCTTGCTGTGTCATTGCCAGAATGAGCACCCTCGAGGAAACCAGCCCCCATGCAGGCCGTCTACCGATCAGCAGCGGGGGGTGTTTACGCGATTGGCGAGTAGGATTGCAGTTTTGAAGATAGGTGACCGGTGGTCTCTTGTTTGGCGGCCGATGGTTTCCTTTGTGTCGTGTGCAGCAACCCGGACATGAGAGACAAACAATGAAGCGAAGGCTCTGAAAGGAGAAAGTGATGGCATTCCAAAGGGCTCGCCAAGCGTATCAGATCGCGGAGCGCCGTGCCTCTATTCTGAAGCAGGCCCGTGCCTTATGCGCCGAGTTCGGGGTCATGGACTGGTCTTTGAATGAACTAGGGCGGAGGTCGGATGTTACGAAGTCCAATCTGTACCGGTACTTCAGTAGTCGCGAAGAAATCCTCTTGGTTCTGATGCATGAGGAAACCCGTCTCTTTGCCAGCCGGCTCCATGCGGAAACCAAAGACCGGCAGGAGATGAGCGTGGCAGAGCTCAGTGTGCTGATCGCATCGCTCTATGGCAGGCAGAGCTTGCTCTGTGATCTGCTTTGCGTTTCAGCCTCTTTGTTGGAAAACCACGCAGAGCTGGAGACTATCCGCGGCATCAAACTATCCGGCTTTGAAGACAGCGCTATGGTGGCATCGGCCATTGCGCGTGTCCTGCGCGCTGTTGACGAAGAACAAGCGTCCCAGATTGCATTTATCTCTGGGATCATGGATTCGGGGCTTTGGCCGATGGCCCGAGCCGGTGCACCGGTCCAACGGTTCGCCGACTTGGACGGGTTGGAGCGCCTCAAGATGGACTTTCCTACTGAACTTAAGAGGATGCTTGAGGCGTAAATTATTGGAATCGTGGAGCAAAACTTAAACAGCAGTGCAGGCTGACAAAGCATAGTTTCGTTGCGATACCGCAATTTGACGGCTTGGGCGTACAGCGCCCAACTTTTGGTCCCATCTGTATGTCCGTTTGCAGGAACTGCCAGACTTTGCAACGGCCGCTATCTGCGCACAGCGGACGCAAGTGGGTACCTAAGCAGCGCGTGCAACGGATTTCATTTTCATTTTGCCGAGGCGCTTTGGAGGGAGAGTGGAACACGTAGATCCATCTCATTCCCGAAATCTGGGCAGGATTAAATAGGATTTGAGAATGCGTATTATATCAAATATGCCTGTGACAAACATGTTTGGAGCGATTCCCATGGCAGATACGCAGCCAAAGCGGCCTAAAATGTTCGACGTCACCGCGGCAGAGATCAGCAGGCTGGTCACGGTTTTCTATGCCCGCATCCGCCAGCATGAGGAATTGGGGCCAGTCTTTGATGCGGCGGTCGCCGACTGGCCTGCGCATGAGGCAAAGATCGCGGCGTTCTGGCGCGGGGCAATTCTGCGGGAGGAGGGATACAGCGGCAATCCGATGCAAATGCATCTGGCGAATACCGCGATCCTGCCTGAGCACTTTCCCCTCTGGCTGGATTTGTTCCGGGATACCGCACAGCGGGAGCTGGATCCGGAAACTGCGCATGCTTTTGCAAATCTCGCTGACCGGATCGGCAAGGGGCTGTCCTACGGGATTGAAAACTTCCGGCAGCCCGATGGGGCGCCTCCGGTTCTGACCTAGGCAAGCTGCTAGCGGCAGGGGCCGGGCAGTTCCTCAAATTATGGTAATGTTGAGTTCTCCATCTGTCCGGACGGCTGCAATAAAGGAGATTGGGAATGACAGAAAATGTCTACTCCAAGGCGCGGGTGATCACCGAGGATCCCGGACATGTCGTGCAGCGCTGGCTGATCGCCGGATGGCGGGACCTGCGGGGCAACCTCGGGTTTTCCTTGTTCTACGGCTTTGCACTGGTGCTGGCCGGCTGGGGGATGATCTGGTTCCTGGCAGCCAGCGGCATGGCTTGGATGCTGCTGCCGCTGCTGGCGGGCGGGGTGCTGGTGGGGCCGGTGGCAACGGTGGGCCTTTACGCCGTGGCCAGCGGCAAGCGGGAGGTGGCCTCGAAAGGGCAGATTGCGCTGGTGGGGGCGATCCTGATGGTCTTTGCCTTGACCTGGATCCGGGCCGCCACGGTGCTGTTTGCCATTGTCTACGGGCTGCGCCCCTTTGCCGGTTTCACCGAGACGCTGCAGCTGCTGCTGAGCACGCAGGAAGGCTGGGTTTTGATGGTGGCGGGATCGCTGACAGGCGGGCTGTTTGCAGCGCTTGGCTTTGCGGTCTCGGCCTTTTCACTGCCGATGCTGGTGGACCGCAAGATCGACGGCTTCTCGGCCATGGGGCTGAGCTTTAACGCCGCCACTCATAACTTCTGGCTTTGCGTCTGGTGGGGCGCGGCCATCACCTTCCTGACCGCCCTGGGCATTCTGACCGGACTGCTGGGGCTTGCGATTGTCTTTCCGCTGCTTGGCTACGCCACTTGGCATGCCTACGCGGATCTGTTCCATGGAGATGCATGAATGTCTGAGGCTCTTCCCAAAGGCGCGGTGCATTACGCCACCTCGCGGTTCACGCAGGACACCTTGCCGGAGAAACTGCGCCAGGATCACAGCACCAAGGCAGGCGTCTGGGGCCAGCTGGCGGTGCACAACGGCCGGCTGCGGTTCCGGCGCGAGGACAAGGCGGAGGTGATCGTTGAGGCGGGTGGCACCGCTGTCTTTGCCCCGCAGGAGGTGCATTCGGTCGAAGCGCTTGGCGCTGTGGAATTCGAGGTCCGGTTCCACCGGGAGGAGGCCCCCGATGCAGCGTAGCGTGAATTTTGAAAATGCGGGCCTCCTTGCAGCCCTGTCCCTGGTGCTGCTGGGCGGGCTGGCCATTCTGGGCTGGGGCGTGCCGCTGGGATATGTGCTGCACGGCTGGCTGATTGCGCTGGCGGCGGGCTGGGGCATCCTGTGGATGCTGAACCGGATCAGCGACGGGCCGGCAGAGGTGCCGCTGGAATATAATGACAAGGTCATCCGCTACGGTGTCATTGCGGCGCTGATCTGGGGGATCATCGGCTTTGCGGTGGGAGACATCTTGGCATGGCAACTGGCCATTCCGTCGCTCAACGGCGATATGTCCTGGTCTAATTTCGGGCGGCTGCGGCCGGTGCATACCTCAGGCGTCATCTTCGGCTTTGGCGGCAACGCGCTGATCGCCACATCCTTTTACGTGGTGCAGCGGACCTCGCGGGCGCGGCTGGCCAGCGAAACGCTGCCCTGGCTGGTGTTCTGGGGCTACAACCTGTTCCTGGTGGTGGCCGCCTCCGGCTATCCGCTGGGCATCACCCAGTCCAAGGAATACGCCGAGCCCGAGTGGTATGCGGATCTGCTGCTGCTGGTCATCTGGATCGGCTATCTGATCCTGTACCTGCGCACGCTGGCGCGGCGGGCCGAGCCGCATATCTACGTGGCCAACTGGTACTACCTGGCCTTCATCGTGGTGATTGCGATGCTGCACACGGTGAACAACCTCTCGGTGCCGGCCTCGATCGCCTATCCCAAGAGCTATTCGCTGTTCTCCGGCACCCAGGATGCGATGACACAATGGTGGTACGGCCACAACGCAGTGGGCTTCCTGCTGACGGCCGGTTTCCTGGGGATGCTCTATTACTTCCTGCCCAAGGCGGTGAATCGGCCGGTCTATTCCTACCGGATGTCGATTGTCGGCTTCTGGGGGATTACGTTCCTCTACCTTTGGGCCGGCTCGCATCACCTGCATTACACGGCCCTGCCGGATTGGGTGCAGTACCTGGGCATGACCATGTCGATTATCCTGCTGGTGCCCAGCTGGGCCTCGGTCTTCAACGGCATCCTCACCATCAACGGCGCTTGGGACAAAGTACGCACCGACCCGGCGGTCCGCTTCATGATGGTGGCGGTGCTGTTTTACGGGCTGTCGACATTCGAGGGCTCCTTCATGGCGATCCGCCCGGTGAACTCGCTGAGCCATTACACCGACTGGACCGTGGGCCATGTGCATGCAGGTGCCTTGGGCTGGGTCGCCTTCATCACCTTTGGCGCCATGTACAAGATGGTGCCTTGGGTCTGGAAGCGCGAAGGGGTCTATTCGCTGAAGCTGGAGGCCTGGCACTTCTGGCTCGCCCTGTCGGGCACGCTGATCTACGTCGGCGCGATGTGGAACAGCGGTATCACCCAATCGCTGATGTGGCAGACCTATGATGCCGATGGCGCCTTTCTCTATTCCTTCCTCGACAGCGTGATCGAGATGCACCCCTACTACGTGGCCAGGGCGGTCGGCGGGCTGCTCTACCTGATCGGGGCCTGCATCGGCGCCTACAATATCTACATGACGGTGAGCGGGCCGCGGAAAACCGAGACCCGGCAAACCGGGCCCCTGGCCCAGCCTGCGGAGTAACGCCCATGAGCACAGCACATCAGAAGCTTGAACGCCATTCGCTGGGATTTGCCATGATGATCCTGGTCGTGGCCTCGATCGGCGGCATTGTGGAAATTGCACCGCTGTTCACCATCGAAAACACGGTGGAGGAGGTCGACGGCATGCGGCCTTATACACCGCTGGAGCTGGCCGGGCGCGACATCTATGTGCGCGAGGGCTGCTATGCCTGCCACAGCCAGATGATCCGCACCCTGCGATCGGACGTGGAACGCTACGGGCATTACAGCCTGGCCGCCGAAAGCATCTATGACCACCCGTTCCAATGGGGCTCGAAACGCACCGGACCGGACCTGGCCCGGATCGGCGGCAAGTATTCGGATGACTGGCATGTGGCGCATCTGGAGGCGCCGCGCGAGCTGGTTCCCGGTTCGGTGATGCCTGGCTATGCCTTCCTGTCTGACACCCGTTTGTCCACCGGCCACCTGCCTGCGGCGCTGAAAGCGCTGAGCCGGGCAGGGGTGCCCTACACGGACGCCCAGATCGAAAACGCCGAAAAGGACGCGGTCTGGCAGGCGGATTTCGAGCAGAACTATGAGGGCGAGCTGCAGGAGAGCTATGGCGCAAACGTGCAGGTCCGCGACTTTGATGGCCAGCCCGGGCGGTTAACGGAAATGGACGCACTGGTGGCCTATCTGCAGATGCTGGGCACCCTGGTCGATTTCGACTCACTGAACATGGAGGAGGTGAACCGATGACCCATGATGCAGTATTGGTTTTCTCCAAGACCTGGGGTGCGATCTACCTGCTGACCGTCTTTCTGGCTGCGGTGGTCTGGGTCTACTGGCCCTCGCGGCGGCGGATGTACGACGATGCGGCGCAGTCCCCGCTGGACGGGCGGGAGGACCAGCCATGGCGGTAAGGGAAAAGGATCCGGTCTCGGGTACCGAGCTGACGGGCCACGAGTGGGACGGGATCAAGGAGATGGACTCGCCGGTACCCTGGGCCTCCCGCTGGGCGCTGTGGATCAGCATAGCGGTGTCGGTCCTTTACTGGATCCTCTACCCGTCCTTTCCGCTGGTTTCGGAGTATGCACGGGGCGTGCTTGGCTATTCCTCGCGGGCAGAGGTGACGGCAGCGGTGACCGCGGCGGATGCCGGGCGGAAGCAGGCCTTTGCGCCGTTTGCCTCCGAAGACATTGAGGCCCTGGCTGCGGACACATCGCTGGAGGCGCGTTATGGCGCGTCTATCGCCAAGCTCTACGCGGACAATTGCGCGGCTTGCCATACCGAGAACCTGAAGGGGCAGCCCGGGTTCCCCAGCCTGGCGGACGGGCATTGGCTGTGGTCAGGCACCCCGGAAGAGATCGAGTACACTATCCGCTATGGCATTAACACCCTGCATGACGAGACGCGGATTGCCCAGATGCTGGCCTTTGGCGCCGACGGGATGATCGAAAAGCCGCAGGTCAAAGAGGTGACTGAATTTGTGCTGTCGCTGTCAGGGCAAGACCATGATGCGGTGGCGGCTGAGGCGGGCAGGGTGGTTTTTGAAGAGAACTGCGCCTCCTGCCATGGCGATGACGGCCGTGGCGGCTATGAAAACGGCGCGCCGGATCTGGGGGATGGCCATTGGATCTACGGCGGCAGCCGGGAGGACATCTATCAAAGCGTCTATTACGGCAGGCAGGGAGTCATGCCCGCCTGGGAAGGCCGGTTGAGCGATGCGCAAATCCGGATGCTGACGCTCTATCTGCTGTGGAACGCTGAAGATGCCCCAAGCTGAGGAAAACCCGCGGTTCCGCAGGGCCATGTATCTGCTGATACTGGTCCTGCTGGCCGGTTACATCGGTTTCAAGGCCTGGCACTTGTCTGTGGCGTTTGATGCCTGGGAAGATCAGCCGTTGAAAGACGTGGTTTCGGGCGCCGCCAAGTAGGCTTCTTGCGGAATATATGCGCATGCTGTTTGCGTATTAGCGGCTTCAAGCAGCTCCGCGGCCCGCCTCCAGCGCCCGAATCAGGTTCTTCATGCCGCGGTTTCCGTTCAGAACATCCTGCAAAGTCTTGCTGTCGAGCGCGGCAAAGAACACTTCCTGCGCTTCGTTCAGAATCGGCAGCAGCCCGCAGGCCGGAGTCATCACGCAGCAGCCGCCATCCTCTTTCATGCACTCCACCAGCGGTGTGCCGCGTTCGGATTTGCGCAGCAGCCCGCCGATGGAGATCGCCTCCGGCGGCAGCGCCAAACGCATGCCTCCATTGCGACCGCGGATGGATTCCACATAGCCCTCGTGGGTCAGCCACTGGGAGATTTTGGCCAAGTGGTTGAAGGGCAGGTTCTGCATCCCGGCGATCTCGCGGGTCGACATCAGCCCCTCCTCGTGAGTGGCGAGGTGGATCAGGATGCGCAGGGCGTAGTCTGAGAACTTGGTGATCTGCATAAGCGTTCATCCCACAAAAAATACGTTTTGAAAATACGTATTTTATTGACTCGGGCTGGGCGTAGCAAATAATAGGCATTGAAAATACCGATTAAGGGAGACTGCACATGCAGCCAGTTGTTCTATTGATCTCGCTGATCCTGATGGCGGCGCTGACGGCGGCCTTCTGGCTGGCGGCCCGTGCGTCGCGCGGGGAAGCGCCCGGTCCGAAGGCAAACAGCAAACGCACCGGTTTGATCTGGGCGATGACAATCGCGGGCGTAATCATCTCTGTTGGTTCGCTGCGGCAGTGGCCGCATGCGCTGGCCAGCACCGGCGATGCGCTGGAGGTGCACGTCAGCGGCGGCCAGTGGTGGTGGGATATCGACACTACCGAAATCCCGGCCGGAACGCCGGTCAATTTCAATGTGACAACCGAGGACGTGACCCACGGCATGGGCATCTATGACAGCGGCCTCACGCTGCTGACCCAGGTGCAGGCGATCCCCGGCTATACCACCAAGGTCACCTACACCTTCACAGAACCGGGGACCTATCAAGTTCTGTGCATGGAGTTCTGCGGAGTGGCCCACCACGACATGGTCAATGAATTCGAAGTTGTAGCGGCGGAGGAATAAATGAGCACTGCATCTGAACCTGCTGCGGCCGGGCATGCCGCAGTTGAACCCTCAGCGGCCCCTCAGGCCGGAGCGGTCAAGCTGACGATGATCCTGTCGGGCGCGGTTTTTGCGCTGATGATGGTCTTTGGCCTGATCATGCGCGCGGCCCAGGGCCAGTGGATCGAGCTGGACCCGGCGCTGTTCTATCAGATCCTGACCGCGCATGGCGCGGGCATGGTCGGCACTGCGGCGCTCTCGGGCGCGGCCATCCTGTGGTATTTCAGCGGCCGCCATGTGGTGCTGACCGCGGGTATCTTCTGGGCCTTCCTTGGCCTGTTCCTGCTGGGGGTCGTGCTGATCCTGGGCGCGATCTTCGTCGGCGGCTACGGCGGTGCTTGGACCTTCCTGTTCCCGCTGCCCGCCCTGTCCGGCGGCGCCTGGGAAGCTGGGGCAGCCGCGGCCTTCATGTTGGGCTATGTCTCCATTGGCGTCGGCTTTCTGCTGTATTATCTTGAGCTTGGCCGCCAGATCCATGCCCGTTACGGCAGTCTGGCGCGGGCGCTTGGCTGGAACCTGATCCTGGGGCGCGAGGACAAAAACCCGCCGCCGCCGACCATCGTAGCCGCCGCAGCTGTGACCATCTTCAACTCGATCGGCATCATCCTGGGTGCAGCCGTTCTGGTGGCCAGCCTGGTGCATCTTCTGGTGCCGGGGTTCGAGGTCGACGCGCTTCTGGCCAAGAACCTGATCTATTTCTTCGGCCATGTCTTCATCAACGCCTCGATCTATATGGCGGTGACAGCTGTCTACGAGATCCTGCCGGAATACACCGGGCGTCCGTGGAAATCGAACCGGCTGTTTGCCATTGCCTGGAATGCGGTGCTGATCTTCGTGATGGCGGTCTACTGGCACCACCTGCTGCAGGATGTGGTGATGCCGCCCTGGATGCTGGTGGTGGGGCAGCTGGTCTCCTACTTCAGCGGCATTCCCCTGATCGCGGTCACGGCCTTTTCCACCTTCCTTTATGTGCGCGGTTCCAGGATGACCTGGGACCTGGCGTCATCGCTCTTGGTGCTGTCGGTGGCAGGCTGGTCGGTGGGGTCGATCCCGGCTTCCATCGACGGGATGATCAGCGTCAACAAGGTGATGCATAACACCATGTGGGTGCCGGGGCACTTCCACACCTACCTGCTGCTGGGCGAGGTTGCGATGGCCTTTGGCTTTATGGCCTGGCTGGTGCGCGGCAAAACGATCTCGCAGATGGGCGGTTTGGATCGTGCGGCCTTTGTCACCTATCTGGCGGGTGCGGCTGGCTTCGTGACGGTGTTTCTGTTCTCGGGTGCCGCCTCGATCCCGCGCCGCTGGGCGGTGCATTACGAGGAGTGGCTGACCCATGACCGCATCGGCACCCTGTTCAGTGTGCTGGTGGTGCTGGGGACGATGGTTTTCGTGCTGCGCTTCGTGGCGCGGCTGGGGCGGAGCGGCGACTGATGCTGGCTCGGGTTCTCCCCTCAGTTCTCGCCGCCGCGGTCGGTGGCGGGATTCTGTGGCAGGCCACTGACGGGGCGCAGGCCTTCACCAGCGAGGCGGCCCGTCGGCTGGATGTGGTGCGCGCGCCCCGTGCCGTTCCGGAGGTGCGGCTGGAGGATATGGCCGGCCGGCAGGTGCCGCTGCTGCCGCAGGCGGGCGAGGTGGTGCTGGTTGAGTTCATCTACACGGTCTGCGGCGATATCTGCCAGATTGCCGCCGCGGACTTTGCCGAGATCCGCGACCGCCTGCAGGCGCGGGGGCTGAGGGTCCGGCTGCTCTCGGTCAGCTTCGACCCGGAGCGGGACACGCCGGAGCAGATGGCGATCTATGGCGATGCGCATGACGCTGACGGCGCCATGTGGACCGTTGCGCGGCCATTGCAAAAGGATCTTCCGGACCTGCTGGAGCTGTTTGACGTGACCGTCATCCCGGATGAATGGGGCGGCTACCAGCACAATGCCGCGATCCATGTGATCACCAGCGATAGCCGGTTTTCCGCCGTCTATGACACGGATGCGGTGGAAGCCGTGCTGGCCCATGTCGGCGGGGTGCAGCCATGAGGATGATCTGCCTCGCCCTGCTTGCCTTTGCCGAAGCGGTTGCGCTGCGGGAGGCGGCAGTGGCCAGCCCGGTCCAGCATGTTCTGGTGCAGATGCCCTTGCTGGTGCTGGCAGGTTTCATGGCGGCCTGGGACCTGAAAGCGCCGCGCGGCTGGGCTGTGCCGTTGCTGCTGTTGGCGCTGACCGCTTTCCTGTTCTGGATGCTGCCGCGCAATGTGGACTGGGCGCTGTCCCTGGCGGGAGAAGCGGCCAAATACATCACCCTGCCGCTGCTGCTGGGACTGCCCCTGCGACTCTCCTGGCCCTGGCTTGGCCCCATTCTGCGGGGCTTTTTGAAAGCCAATGCGCTGTCGATGCTGGGGGTGCTCGGGTTCCTTTACACCCACGCGCCGGTGCGGATCTGCAATTCTTACCTGGTTTCAGCCCAGCAGGACCTGGGTTTTGCCTTCCTTTACCTTGCCGCGGCTCTGGCCTGCCTCTGGGCTATCCCGGTTTTGTTCGGGCATCCGCGCTGCGGGCCGCTTGGCGCAGCCGGATGCTCAAGATGCGGAGCTTGAAGTGACATGACCTATGCCGAAACCGTCCTGGGATTTGCGCAGCTGGCGCAGAAGAAGGGGGAGGCTCTGCGGAACGATCTGCTGGCCTTTCTGATCCTGGCCATGAAAGCGGGTGCATTTGTTGGCGCGGGCATCCTGCTGATCTTTTCCGTGGGGCAGGGGGTGGACGGTGCTATCCGGCCTATCGTGATGGGCGCGAGCTTTGGGATCGCGCTGACGCTGGTGGTGTTTGCAGGCGCCGAGCTGTTCACCGGCCACACCATGTATATGACCCACGGCCTGCTGACCGGGCAGAGCGGGCTGGGCGATCTTTTGCGCTGTTGGGCGGCCAGTTGGGCGGGCAACCTGGCGGGCGCCCTGCTGCTGGCGCTGCTGTTCGTGGCAGGTGGCGGGGGCCTGATCCTGGGCGCGGGCGAAGACGCGCTGCTGTACAAGGTGGCGGCCAAGAAGATGCACGGAACCGGTCTTCAGCTCTTTGCCAAGGCGGTGCTGTGCAACTGGTTGGTCTGCCTTGCCTTATGGTGTTCGGCGCGGGCCAAGGATGACGTGACTAAATGCATTGTGATCTTCTGGTGTCTCTACGCCTTTATTGCTGCCGGTTTCGAGCATAGCGTGGCCAATATGACCGTGTTCTCATTGGCGCTGCTGTCCAGCCACCCGGACAGCATCTCGGTCGCGGGCGCAGCCCATAACCTGCTGTTTGTCACCTTGGGCAACGCTGCCGCCGGCGTCGGCATCATGGGCTACGGCTACTGGCGTGCTGCCTCCCGCCCGCGGGTTCCGGGCGTCGCGCCGGTTCCGCCGGCCAACAGCAGCATTGAACAAAACAGGCAGCAAAATGGCTGAAAATCAAATGCCAGCCGGTGCCGCCTGCACAAAGGTAGGCCCCCCGGCTGCCAAGGGAATCGAAAACGCCGCCCGGAGTCTGTTATTCACCTGGGCTGGCGGAGCAATTGCCGGCAATATGATCGCGGCGCCCGCCAAATTCCAGGCGCCGTCTCTGACACTGCCGGTGGCGTTGGAGGTGGGCCGGGCGCAGTTCTTCTGGCTCGGCGTGGCCGAAGCTGTTTGTGCTTGCGCGCTCCTGCTGCTGCTGTGTGCTGCGCGGCGGCGCCCCTCCTTGCCCCTAGCGGCGGCCCTGAGCCTGTTTGCAGTGCAGAGGTTATGGATCATGCCGGTTCTGGACACTCGAACCCTTGCCATCATCACCGGCGGACAGGTGGCGGAAAGTTCTTTCCATCTGGTCTATGTCGCTTGCGAAATACTGAAAATCTGTTGCCTGATCTGGGCAGGCTCCGGGGCAAAGCCAGCGAAAATGGCAGCCTTGTCCCGCTCAGCCGTCTTTCTTTAGGCACCTTAAAAAGGCGGCTTAGTGCAGATTTCAGACTGCTGGACTCGCCAAGAGGCGCCCGGAGGTAGATGACCGCATCCACACAGGAAGTTCGCGGTGTTGTTCCGCATGCGGTGTCTGCATACAGTAGACTCAGAAGCTGGCCTGAATTGCAACCGCAGCAAACGACGGCTCTGTCCCGGCTGTGAATTCGATCATCTCCAGATTTTGCACGCTCGGCGAATGGCCGGTAAGCGGGCTGCGGCTGCAGCACATTTCGCCCGTAGTGGGCGGCGGTTTAAGGTCGATTTTGCGAGCGGATTGGCAATATCCTAATTTATAGCTTAGGGGTTTACTTGCTGTTTCGTCTCTCTTGAAATCAAAGTTTTGACCAACTGTGCCGCCATACTTTGCTACAAGTTTCGACCCAAATCCCGCCTCTTCGCGGGCTTCTCTACAGCAAGCAATAAGAAGCCGCACTTGCGCTTCCGGAATGTCTTTGACAGTCAGATTTTTCATAGCCGAGCTCCTTCCAGAAACATCGGCCATCGCACGCGTTCATTCCGTAGAGCCTACAGACGTCTTTGATCGGTGATGTGGACGAGACAATAAAGTTGCTAAAGGCGAAACGGTCCATCCCGGATGCGAACAGGCATGCAATTTTGACCCCTTAGTGGGGAAATCGGCGTTCAAAAATGACCCCCTTACACCGATGTGAATCATGCCCCCGAGGTTATCGGGGAGCACAGATTGGGATGTTGGTCGTGGAGACGATAGCAAAGATCCGGCGCGCGTGTTTTCAGGACAGGAAGCCGATCAAGCAAATCTGCCGGGAACTGCTGGTATCGCGGAATACGGTGCGGAACGTGGTCCGGTCGGGTGTGACGGAAGTGACCTACGAACGCAGGGTTCAGCCTCTGCCAAAGATCGGGCCGTGGAAAGACAAGCTCGAAGAGATGCTGGCGGCGAATGCGAGGAAGCCAAAGCGCGAGGGGTTAACCCGCATCCGGATCTTCGAAGAACTGAGAGCCCTTGGATATGACGGCGTCTATGACGCTGTCCGGCGTTACGCGGCCACGTGGTCCAAGGAAGAACAAGAGGCCTCCGCGGCCGCCTATGTCCCGCTGATTTTCGATCCGGGCGAGGCCTGCCAATTTGACTGGAGCCACGAGATTGTTGTGATCGACGGCGCGGCCACCACTGTGAAGGTGGCGCATGTCCGGCTCTGCCACAGCCGCATGCTGTTTGTCCGGGCCTATCCGCGCGAGACGCAGGAGATGGTGTTCGATGCCCATGACAAGGCCTTCGCCTTCTTCAGCGGGGCCTGCACGCGCGGGATCTACGACAACATGAAGACGGCGGTAGACACGATCTTCGTTGGCCGCGACCGGGCCTACAATCGGCGCGTCCAGCAGATGTGCGGGCATTATCTTGTCGATCCCGTTGCCTGCACACCGGCGTCTGGCTGGGAGAAAGGGCAGGTCGAGAACCAGGTCGGCGTTGTCCGGCGACGCTTCTTCGTGCCCAGGTCCAAGTTTAAGAGTTACGCCGAACTCAACGCCTGGCTCGAGGACCGCTGCGTTGCTTGGGCCAAGTCCCATCCGCATCAGGAGCTTCGAGACCGCACGATCTGGGAGGTTTTCGAGGACGAGCGGGCGAGTCTGGTGCCATACGTCGGCCCCTTTGATGGTTTCCACGCTGTGCCGGCATCAGTCTCGAAGACCTGTCTCGTCCGGTTCTACAAAAACCGCTACTCGGTGGATGGCCGCGCCGTCGGCCGGCCAGTCGAGATCCGCGCCTATGCCGAGCGGGTCGAGTTCTGGCGGGACGGCAAGATCGTAGGGCGGCATGAACGAGCCTTCGGGCGCGACAAGGCCATCTACGATCCGCTGCACTACATCCCGGTGCTGGCCCGGAAGCCTGGCGCTCTCAGGAATGGGGCTCCCTTCAAGGACTGGGAGCTGCCATCAGCGATCAGGCGCATTCAGCGCAAACTGGGCAAGGTGCCCAATGGCGACCGGCAGATGGTCCAGATCCTGAGCATGATCCCCACCGATGGGCTGGGTGCAGTGGATGCTGCCTGTGCCGAAGCGCTGAACGAAGGGCCCCCCGCGGCCTCGGTCGTCATCAACATTCTGGCCCGGCATCGTCAGCCGCCGCCGCCGCTGACCATCGATACGCCCGACGCGCTGCGACTGACCTGCGAGCCCGTGACCGACTGCAAACGCTATGACAGCCTAAGGAGACACATCCATGGAAAGATCACAGGTGCTGGACGCGATGACCCAGCTGAAGCTCTACGGCATGAAGGCCGCCTACGATGAGACCATCGCCACGGCGGCGAAGCGTCAGCACGAACCCTCGCGCAGATAGACTGTCAACGCCGGAAGTTATTCATCAACATATAGAGGAGCGCAACGTCGGTCTGAGGAGGACTTAGATACCTGTGTAACGGGCATTGCGTTGGCTTCAGTCGCTCTGAGGAAATATCCCTGTGCCCCTTTAGCGGATGTTTTGCGCATCCGTTCTTCAAGCACGACCTGCGGGATCAGGTCACCGCCTTTGAAGCCCTGAGCATTCCCAGTTTCCGCGACGCGCAGCCCTCATGGTAGTCGTCTTTTCTGGTGGAGGTACCGCATGCTATGGTCGAACTTGTCGTCGATGGCTGTGATTTCGCGGATGTCTGTTTCCAGTTGGTCCCAGCAGGTGGAGTAATAGTCCCAGATCACATTCGGGTCGATATCACCTTGCCAGTGGTCGCGAAGCTGCGCGTCGGCGTTCTTGCCGTGTCGTTTGGCTAAAACCTCTGTCACTCGGCGGCTCAAATGGCTGCTCGCAAACAGCAGATGGATATGAATAGATTTGTTGCCCGACCACACGACAGTGTAGCCTCGGTAATCGCGATATAGCTGAGCTAGGTGCTGATCGAGTTTGTCCAGCAAGGTTTGACCCGTTGTGTCTTTCGACCAAATCCAATCACATTGATCTTGCAATGGAGTTTCGTCAGCCTCGAACGTACACGCCCAAAATGGAGCCACCGCACAGCGTTCTTTCGGTCGTTGCCACGTCGCATCATCATACCGAAATGTGGGCTGTTGCATTTGTTTCCGGCGCAGGCGGCCGGTATCCCAAGGCGCTGTTCCGACACTTTCATTTCGCTGCGTATCAGCTCGATGCAGGCGCGCCGACGGGCGGGGCTCAGAAGTTTCCCCGAGCCGCCTCCTTCAGGATGAGTTTGTCCAAGGTCAGGTCCGAGACGGCTTTCCGCAGCCGTTCGTTCTCCTTCTGAAGCCGTTTGAGTTCTTTCAGTTGGTCGGTTCCCATCCCGCCATACTGTTTGCGCCAGCGGTAGTAGGTCTGCTCAGTGATGCGCACTTCGCGGATCGCATCCACGCGCTGCATCCCCTGGCCGACAAGCACATCAACTTGCCGCAGCTTCTGAACTATTTCCTCCGGCTTGTGCCGCTTGTTCGCCATTCTCAGTCCTCCGTTTCCTAAACATAACGGTGGACCAGTTCAGATGGGGCATTCCAGGCGGGGTCCATGTGCAGCTTGCGCTTAAGGAAGCCTCCCTCCCCAGGCGCGCCGGTAATTTCGCCGTCGTTCCAGATGGTGCGGCCGCGCAGGATAGTGCGGACCGGCCAGCCCTTTACAACGGTGCCTTCGTAAGGCGAGTAGTCGCAGCCGTCGTGCAGGTTTGCGTGTTTGATCTCG
The DNA here is from genome assembly GCF_000813745.1 of Leisingera sp. ANG-M1. Lineage (GTDB taxonomy): Bacteria > Pseudomonadota > Alphaproteobacteria > Rhodobacterales > Rhodobacteraceae > Leisingera. The sequence continues at coordinate 156,408 of NZ_JWLC01000020.1, forward strand.
ACTTCGCGTTCCGCATCCCACAATGCGAAATCCGCGTCGGAGCCGATGGCGATTGTCCCCTTCTGAGGGTAGATCCCATAGAGCTTGGCCGCATTGGTGGAGGTAAGCGCAACGAAGCGGTTGATATCCAGCCGGCCGTTCGAAACCATCTCGTTGAACATCAGCGGCAGCCGCACCTCGATCCCCGGCACGCCGGGTGCAATGCATTTGAAATGCGGGTGGCCGCCTTCGTGCGCGTGGTACTGCTTGCCTGCGTCCCCTTCGTAGGAATAGGGGCAGTGGTCCGAATGCACCACGTCGAACACACCGTTCTTGATTGCCTGCCACAGCTTGCCCTGGTTGCTCTCTTCGCGCGGCGGCGGCGAGCAGATGAACTTGGATCCCTCCCAGCCGGGCCGGTCGAAATCCTCCTCCTTCAGATAGAGGTACTGCGGGCAGGTTTCGGCGTGGATGTTCAGCCCCTTGGATTGCGCCCAGCGGACCTGCTCCATCGCCTCGGCTGAAGAGACATGCACGATCAGGATCGGGGTGTCGACAATCTCGGACAGCGAGATGGCCCGGTGGGTGGCTTCCCGCTCCACCACATGGCCGTGGGCCTTGGCATAGTATTTGGGTTCGGTCTGGCCCAGCTCTTCCAGCTTGCTGCCCAGCCAGGAAATGCAGTGGTCGTTTTCCGCATGGATCATGACCAGCGCGCCTTCCTGCCGGGCAGTGCCCAGAACATCCAGGATCTGGCGGTCGTCGATCATCACGTCTGAGTAGCACATGAAGACCTTGAAGGAGGTGAAACCGTCCTGGATCGCCTGCGGCAGCTCGCGCGAGATCACATCGGGCGTGGCGTCCGAGACGATCAGGTGAAAGCCATAATCGATGTAGGAGTTGCCTTCGGCAAGCTTGCGGTAATCCTCGATTGCCTCCAGCAGCGACTGCCCCCGGGCCTGGTTGGCAAAGGGGATGAAAGTGGTGTTGCCGCCGCAGGCTGCCGAGCGGGAGCCGGTCTCAAACGTGTCGGCGCTTTCGACCTTGCCGATTGGGGGCTCGTTGATATGGCAATGGGCTTCGACGCCGCCCGGCAGAACGAACTTGCCTGAGGCGTCGATCACTTCCTCAGCGCCTTCGAGGTGCTCGGCGATTGCGATGATCTTGCCGCCTTTCACGCCTATGTCGGCGCGATAGGTATCCGAGGCAGTGGCGATGGTGCCATTCTGGATGATCAGGTCATAGGACATGGAACAGTCTCGTCAGTAAGCGGGAGGAGCATCAGGATTGGTGCTCGTAAGCCCCTAGAAGTTTAGGCAGGTTTCCGAAGATGCCGATCAGGCCGAAGACCAGAAAGGACAATAGGATGAACACAACCGAAGCCGAAGCGATGGTGGGTGAATAGCCGCCGCGCAGGCTCGAGAAGATCTGCACTGGCAGGGTCACCACTTGCGATTGGCCGACGAAAAAGGAGATCACGAACTCGTTCATCGACAGCACAAAGACAAAAGCAAAGCTGGATACCAGGAAGGGCGCCACGATCGGCAGCACTACGGTGGTGAAGACTTCGCGCCGGTTGGCTCCCATGGTTTCCGCGGCTTCCAGCAGCTCTTTGGAAATGGATTCAAATCCCAGAGAGATCATCGCCAGCGGCATCGCCAGCAGGAAGATCATATGGCCCAGCACCACGTTTTCGATGGCGCCGACATGGCCCAGGCTGACCCACAGCAGCAGCATGCCCATGGCAGTGATCACCGGCGGGAAGGCGAAGGGCAAGAGGCCGACAGTAAACAGGATCTTGGCGTAGACGATCTTGTAACGCCACAGGAAGTAGGCCACCGGCAGTGCCACTGCGAGCGCCAGCAGGGCGGTCATCACCGCCACGGCCAGGCTTGTCATCAGCGGTTCGAACCACTGCGGGTTTACGAACAGCTCGCTGTACCATTTGCCAGAGACGCCGCGCGGCGGGAAAAACAGAACTTTCTTTTCGTTCAGCGAGACGCCGAACACGATTACCAGCGGCAGCATCAGGATGGTCAGGAAGATACCGGTGTAGACGTATTTCAAGCGGTCGATCATCGGGTCTCTCCTTTCTCATTGCCGGCCATCTTGTTGGCCACGGTCACCAGGACGACGGTCACCAGCAGGAACACAACTGACAGTGCTGCCGCGAAGGGAATGTTGCCGAGCTGGACCGCCTGCTTGCTGATATGCACCGCCAGCATCCACTGATCCGGCTTGCCCAGCCATTGCGGTGTGACCACCGCGCCCATGGTAAAGACAAACAGCACAATCCACGTTGAAATCAGCGGTTTCCGCAAGATCGGCAGGATGATCTTGTAGCTGGTGCGCAGCGGCGAGGTGCCCATGGTGCGCGCGGCCTCGGTATAAGAGGGGTCCAGCCGGGTGCAGTGCGGATAAAGGATCAGGATTGCAATCGACAGATTGAAGTAGCTGAGCGCAATCAGGATTGCCGGCAGGCCGCGGGCCCAGGACGCCGGACGGTCCATGACGCCAAGCCAGACGAACAGGTTGCTGATGCCGGCAGGCCGCGACAGCGCGTTGGACCAGGAGAAGGCGACGATCACTTCAGACAGGGACAAAACGCCCAGCACGATTACCAGGATTACCGTCTGCACCCGCCGCGAGTAGCCAGCCAGGAAGTAAGTGAAGGGAAAGGCCAGCATCACAGCCAGGGTCGCGGCGATGACCGAAAGCCGCACCGTGTTCCACATGGCGCTGAGGTACAGCCAGTCAAAGGCGCGCAGGTAATGGGTGAATTCAAACCCGCGCTCATAGTAGGTTTCGGTGCGATGATAGAAGGAGCTGGCCAGCATGATCGCCATCGGCACCGCAAAACCGATGAACAGCAGAATTGCGGGATAACTGAGCAAAGTCGCGCGGGTGAGGTTGAGAGGTCTGCCGCTCATGACAGATGCACCCGGATATCGGCAGGGTCGAAGTACAGCACGACTTCATCGCTTTCCTTTAGCGTCGGGTTGGACTTCGGCATCCATTTGGCAATGATGCGTGTGCCGCCGACCGTCACATGCGCCTCAACCTCAGCCCCCAGATCACGCATGAAGCTGACGGTGCCGGGAATGCAGTTTTCCTTGCCTTGGCTTTCCGTGCTCAGCTCCACATCTTCGGGGCGGATCGAAAGAGTCACCTCGGTGCCCGCCGCATTGGCGCCTGCGGCATGCTCGGCCTTCAGGCGGCGGCCGAAAGCCTCAACCGAGGTCGCATCAGCGATGCGCGCGCCCTCTATCAGGTTGTTGCTGCCGACAAAACCGGCCACGAATTTATTGGCCGGGTACTGGTAGACCTCCAGCGGGTGGCCGATTTGCTCGACCCGGCCCGCGCTCATCACCACAATCACGTCGGCGGCAGTCATCGCTTCGCTTTGGTCATGGGTCACCATCACCGTGGTCACGCCCAGGCGGCGCTGCAGCTGTTTCAGCTCCACCTGCATGTCCTCGCGCAGGTTTGCATCCAGCGCCGACAGCGGCTCGTCCAGCAGGAACAGTTTCGGCTTCAGAGCCAGGGCGCGGGCAATCGCCACTCGCTGGCGCTGGCCGCCCGACAGTTCGGTGATAGTGCGCTTCGCAATGTGCGGCAGCTGCACCAGCTCCAAAAGCTCTTGCGCGCGGGCCAGAGCCTCGGCCTTCGGCACCTTGCGCAGGCGCATGCCATAGGCCACATTTTCCGCAACATTCAAATGCGGGAACAATGCCAAAGACTGGAACACAACGCCGGTTTCACGCTTGTGCGCGGGCAGGCTGGTCACATCATCGCCATCCACCAGAATCCGTCCGGCGGAGGGCAGTTCCAGCCCGGCAATCATCCGCAACAGGGTGGTTTTGCCGCACCCGGACGGCCCCAGAAAGCAGACAAAGCTGCCGTCATCCAGTTTCAGATTGGCATTCTTCACGGCGGTGAATTTGCCGTACTTCTTGTCGATATTTTGCAGGACTAGCTCGGTCATGCGGCACCTGTTCCTTAACTGCGGCTGGCGGCCTGCTGCCCGCGGGCCGCCGCTTTCCGGGTTACGCGGCTGCCAGGATCTTGGCCCATTCCTCGGTCACCCAATCGGCCTCTTTCAGCTGGAACTGATAGTCCACAAAGATCGGGTCGATCGGGCTGGAGACCAGCGCGAACTCTTCGTCCGACATGCCTGCAGCGGACTGTGAGACCACCGGTGCGGTGCCAATTGCGCGGCTCATGTCGCCCTGCACGGTCGGATCGCAGCAGTAGTTCAGGAATTGTTCAGCGGCATCGGTGCGCTGAGACCCTTTCAGAATGCCCCAGGAGCCGAAGTCTATCACGCCGCCCTCTTTCGGGAACACTGAAGTGACCGGGAAGCCATCGGCGATCATGATTTGGGTCACGTCGTGGTAATACTGCCCTGCCGGGATCTCGCCGGACTGCAGCCCCTGCTGGAACTGGCCCTCGTCACGGTACCAGAGCGTCACGTTGTCCTTCAGTTCGGCGATCTTCATCAGCAGTTCGCGGGCCCCTTCGCGGCTGGCCAGCATGTGCTGACCTTCGAAGAAGGTGCGCTGGGTGATTTCCAGCAGGCCGGATATGGTGATGTCCTCGGTCCAGCCCAGCGAGTTGGAGAACTTGGGATCCCAGATGTCCGCCCAGGACTGGATCGGGTCGGGGAAGTAGTCTGTGTTCTGAACGAAGGTGGAGTACCAGGCCAGCACAGCGGTGGCATAAGGCGCACCGTCCTCGCCGCGGGCGACAAAATCTTCGCTCAAGTTGCCCAGGTTCGGCACATTCTTCGGGTTGAAGCGGTGGAACACATCCTGGAAGCGCAGGATTTCGCCGCCGCCGGTCATGCCCACGTCGATTGGCGGATTGCCCGAGGCAACGGCTGGTCGGATGCCCGCGTAATATGCTGTGCCGGAGGATGTCGCGACCGAGCTGGCCGGAATGCCTGTGGCCTCGGTGAATTTCGGCAGCACTTTTTCGCGTACCGAGTCTTCAAAATAGCCGCCAAAGCTGCCCACGATCAGCGGCTCGGCCGCCCAGGCTTGTTTCAGGTAAACCGGGCTTGCCAGCGTTGCGGTGGCAGCTGCCGTGGTCTGCAAAAAGGCGCGTCTGTTCAGTTTCATTGGTCTCTCCGCTGCTGTGTCCTCCGCTTGGTTCATGCCGGAGCTGGACCGCGGAAGTTTCGGCCAATGTCCCTGTGAATACCCGTCCGCACAATCGAAGTATTTGCACTCCTTCTGTGAGTAAAATTCACATTGAGAGGGGGTTTCTGGAAGTTTCTTTTTCTAAATAGCGGGGTAGATTGGCCCTTTGCTTGTTCATGACACTATTTCTGACGATGGTGTGAAATTTCGGCACAAGTTGTGTGCTCCTATTTCGATTGTGCCGGCTCCGGCGCCTCCTAGGGTATTGGCCAGTGATACTGCCCGGAACCGTTCAGAAACGGGCATGGAACCCAAGACAGGAGCAGACAGTGGCGCGATTTGTAAAAGTGGCGGCAGCCCAAATGGGGCCGGTTCAGCGCAGCGAAGACCGGGCGTCGGTCGTGAAGCGGCTGGTCAGGATGATGCAGGAGGCGCATGGCTGGGGCTGCGACATCGTTGTTTTCCCCGAACTGGCGCTGACCACATTCTTCCCGCGCTGGCTGATCGAGGACGAAGACGAACTCGATTCCTACTATGAGACAGCCATGCCGAACACGGATGTGCAGCCGTTGTTTGACGAAGCCAAAAAGCTGGGGATCGGATTTTGCCTTGGCTATTGCGAGATCGTCCATGAAAACGGCCGCAAGCGGCGGTTCAATACCTCCATCACCGTGGACAAGTCCGGCGAAATCATCGGCAAATACCGCAAGATCCACATGCCGGGTAACAGCGAAGTCTGGGACAAGCCTGCCCAGCATCTGGAGAAGCGCTATTTTGAAATTGGCGACCTGGGCTTCCCGGTCTTCGAAGGCTTCGGCGGCAAGCTGGGCATGGCCATCTGCAATGACCGCCGCTGGCCGGAAACCTACCGCTGCATGGGGCTGCAAGGTGTCGAGATGGTGATGATCGGCTACAACACCCCGGTTGGCATCGACTATAACTTCGACCACGATGTGCTGGCGTCCTTCCACAACCACCTGGTGCTGCAGGCCGGCGCGCATCAGAACTCGACCTGGGTTGTTGCCGTCGCCAAATGCGGGATTGAGGAAAGCTCCAAGATGATCGGCCAAAGCTGCATCATCGCGCCGTCCGGCGAAATTGTCGCCATGTCCTCGACGCTGGGGGATGAGGTGATCGTTCACAAATGCGATCTGGACGCGGGCCTCTCCTACAAGGAAGATCTTTTCAATCTCGGCCTGCACCGCCGCCCGGAGCATTACGGGCTGATCGTCGAGACCGCCGGTCCGGTGACCCCTCAGAAATAGGAAGTTCAGATGGCAGATTTCATTTGGCCCGATGGCGCCCGCTGCGCGGTGATGCTGACCTGCGATTTCGACTCGGAGTCGCTGTGGTTCTCCGAGGACGCAACGGCTCACCGCAAACCTTCAATCCTGTCGCAAGGCACTTACGGGCCCAAGCGCGGCGTCTACAAGATGCTGGACGTATTCAGGGATTTCGAAGTTCCGGCCAGTTTCTATGTGCCTGGGTGGACGGCAGAACAGCACACAGCAGCGATCGAGGCCATTCTCAAGAACGGGCACGAGGTGGGGCACCACGGGCATATGCACAAGTGGATCGATCCGGCGAATTACGAGGAAGAAGTCGAGGAAATGGACAAGGGCCTCGAGGCCCTGAAACGCACTGTAGGCGTCGTGCCCAAGGGCTACCGGGCGCCCGCGGGCACCTCCAGCGACCGCACGCTGGAGCTCGTCCGGGACCGGGGGTTCCTCTACAACAGCGGCTTCCTGGATGATTATGTGCCTTACCGCCATACCCTGGCCGATGGCAGCGAAGGTCCGATTGAGCTGCCCTTCCATTGGCAGCTCGATGACTCCGCGCTGTCGCTCTACATCATCCAGGAGCAATCCACGATCCTGACCAACGATCATATTTTCCAGGTCTGGAAGGAAGAGTTCGACGCGCTTTACGAATGGGGCGGCCTGGCAAACTATACCCTGCACCCGCAGATATCCGGGCGGCCCGCGCGCAACATGCTGCTGCGGCGGATCGTTGAATACATGCGCTCCAAGGAAGACGTTTGGTTTGCCACAGGCACTGAGGTTGCCGAAGCTTTCGCTGCCGGAACAGCACGTCCGGCCGCATAGCAACGCGCAAAACCGGCTCCGGTCCCGCTCTCAGGCCGGAGCCGGCCTATTCCACAGTGGTGATCCAGTCGATGAACGCCTGGGACCGCTGCGTCTTCTGATCGTCTTTTCCTGAAATCACATAGTAGGAATAGGGCGATCGGATTGTGTTTTTGAAAGGCCGGATCAGGGCGCCGCTCTTCAGGAAATGGCGGGCCGTGACCGTGTCGCCAAGGGCGACGCCCAGGCCTTCGCGGGCAGCGATGAGCAGCTGATGCACATCGGTTATATAGTGGTTGGACTTGACCGACTGCATCCCGGCCCGGGCTGACACTAGCCACTTCGCCCACAGCGCGCCGCTGTCTTCATGCAGCAAGGGGAACCGCTTCAGGTCCGAGACTTTGGCCAGGGGATTGCGGCCAAGGGTCAGTTCTGGGCTGCAAACCGGGAACAGCGAAATGTCCCTTAGCAGCGTCACGTCCCGGTCCGGCCAGTTCGGGCGCCCGTAGCGGACGGTCACGTCAATCGCCGCATCCGGTTCGCGCAGCATCTCCGGCGAGGATTCCAGTTTGAGGGAAATCTCCGGATAAAGCGTGGTAAATTCCGGCAGCCGCGGCATCAGCCAATAGGCAGCAAAGGCAGGCGGCATCAGCAGGCGCAGTTCGCCGGACAGTTCGTCCTGATTGCCTTCTGACAAGGTCCCGATCAGGGTTTGCAGCACCTCTGCGACCGCCTTGTGGACCCGCTGGCCGCGCGAGGTCAGGCGGACCTCGGTGGAGGTGCGGATAAACAGCTGCGCGCGGTAAAACTCCTCCAGTTGGCGGATCTGCTTGCTGACGGCGCCATGGGTGAGGTTCAGTTCTTCGGCCGCTTTGACAAACCGGCCATGGCGGGCGACCGCGTCCAAGGCGCGCAAGGCGTTGATCGGGGGAAGGTGCTGCATGGTGTGCCCGCCTCGTGAAATTTCGTCACATAGGCCCTTACATCAATTCGCTTGTGTGTGAAAGTTTGGCTTTCTATCACTTCCTTAAGTCAAGGGAGGCAGCCGTGAAGCTTGTCATCAAAAACGCCCGTATCCTGGCGGATGCTGCTAGTGAAGAAATCGTTCGGGGCGACATCGTCTGCGAAGACGGAAAGATCACCGCTATCGGCCGCAGTGCTGTCAGTGATGGGCTGCCTTCCGGCCATTGCAAAGTCATTGAGGCCAATGGCCAGCTGGCGATGCCGGGTCTGGTGAATGCCCATTTCCATTCGACAAGTGCATTTATGCGCGGTGCTATCCCCGGGTCGCACCTCGAGCCCTACATGATGCTGGAGGCACCGCTGGATAGCTTCTCCCATTCCCCGCGGCTCTATTATCTGCGGGCGATGCTGTCGGCCATCGGCATGCTGCGCCAGGGTGTGACCGCGCTACGGGACGATGTGCATTTCTTTGGTGGCCCAACGCTGGAGAACGCCGATGCGATATTCCGTGCCTATCAGGAGACCGGCCTGCGCAGCTCGGTTGGCTTCGGCATTCCGAACGTGCTGGAGTACACCAAGGTTCCGTTCCTGACAGATTTCCTGACACCAGAGCAGAAAGCGCAGATGGAAGCGGAGCGCTGGCCGTCGCAAAAGGAAATCCTGGATTTCTACGAGGCTGTTTTTGCCAAGTGGCATAAAGCAGAAGGCGGGAGACTGACGGTTCACACGTCCTGCTCCACCCCGCATAGGGTGGACGCAGAGACTTTGGCGGCCCTGTCGGATCTCGCGGTAAGGCGCAATGTGTCCCTGGACACGCATCTGCTGGAGACAAAGACCCAGGCCATTCACAGCCACCGGCGCGACGGCAAGACGCTGGTGCAGTTCCTGCAGGATCTTGGCGTGCTGAACGAACATTTGGTGGCCATTCACTCGATCTGGCTGGATGACGGGGATCTGGATTTGCTTGCAGTCTCCGGAGCCGTGGTTGCTCATAACCCGGTGTCAAATCTGAAACTGGGCAGCGGCGTCATGCCGATGATCGGAATGCTCCGCCGCGGCATCCCGCTTTGCCTTGGAACGGACGAGGCTGCCGTTGACGAGGCAAACAACCTGTGGATCAACGCCAAGCTGGGCATGCTGCTGCAAAACATCACCAGCCCGGACGCCAGCACCTGGCCAGGCCCGGAGCCGCTGCTGAAGGCAATGACCCAGGGCGGCGCCCGGGCGATGCGGCGCAACGCGGCCGGGACATTGGCGGCAGGACAGGATGCAGACATCATTCTGCTGGATCTCGACCCGGCCGCGCATCTGCCCTTCAATCAGCTGCCCCTGCATCTTGCCGGCGCAGAAACAGGCCAGTCCGTCACTGCCGCAATTGTGGCAGGGGAAGTGATGATGGAGAACGGCCGCCTGACCCGCATTGATGAAGGCGCTATCCTCGAAGAAATCCGCGGCATCTGGGACCGCTATTCGGACCTGCGGGATCAGGCCAATTCCGACACGGCGGGTCTGGTAACGGCTTATACGCAAGCCGCAAACCGGGCGCAGGCTGAACATTTGGGTTTCAGCCGCCATGTCACCGGCAAGATGGGAAACTACTGATGCGCATTCTGGTTTTGAACCCCAACAGCAACCCTGAGTTTTCCGCCCAGATGGACAAGGCGGTCGAGCCGCTGCGCTTTGGCGGCGCTGTGCGGATCGACTGCATCTCGCTGACCGGAACGCCACTCGGCATTGAAACCCAGCGCGACATTGATGCGGTGCTTGATCCGGTGTGCGATGCCATCGCTGCAAAAGAGGCTGAGTATGATGCTTTTGTGGTTGCCTGTTTTGCCGACACCGGCGTGGCCTCTGCCCGCGAGGTGACCAGCAAGCCAGTGCTGGGCATCTGCGAAGGCGGGCTCAGTGCAGCGCTAAATGCCGGTGAAAGGTTCGGTGTGATTTCCACGTCCAACGAAGCCCGCAACGCCGAGCTGCGCCTGATCCGCAGCCACGCACTAATGGAACGCTGTGCGGGCATGGAGCCGGTTAACATTCCGGTTGTTGAGATGATGCACTCGAATGAATTGGCTGAACGGATGGTTTCTGCAGGTCGCAGGCTGGCCGCCCAAGGCGCTGAGGTCGTTGTCTTGGGCTGTGCTGGCATGACGCGGCATCAGGCTCTGCTGCAAGACGAGCTGGGAATTCCAGTCCTCGATCCTGTAGTGTCCACGGCAGCTATGGCTCTGGGAGCAATTGCCGGCCGGGGCTGAGGAATGCTGAGAAACTGTGAGGCGGCGCAAAATCTCTGCTATGCGGGATGCTTGTTCTGGCAAGAGAGTGCTGTGTCCGCCAGACGCTTTATAGCCCTTGCACAGCCTGTCATGGTTTCATCTTCAGCCGCAGATGCTGCAAAAACAGGCTGACTCGGCGGGGCTGAAAGGCTCTATTTGGATAGACTGCAAACACGCCCACATCCGGGAAACGAGCATCCAGAGCCACCGGGCTAAGCAATCCGGCTTCGACCAGGTCTGCGGCCATGATTTCCGGCAAGAGCCCAATGCCCATGCCTCTCACCAGCGCGTCGCGGTAGATATGGGTCTGGTTCATCACCAGCCGCCAGGGCTGGCGCAGCTTCTGCACGCCGGTTTGACTGACCAGGGGCCAGCTGTCTCCGAAACGGGATCCACCGAAGGCAAGGCAGGCGTGGCTGCCGAGATCCGAAACGCCCGCGGGTGTTCCATTCTTCTCCAGATATGAGGGCGCGGCAAACAGGCCCAGGCGGGTGTTTGAAAGTTTGGAAACAATCAGGGAGCTGTCTTCAAGCGAAATCGCCAGCCGCACTGCAATATCCACATTGGCACTGACGAAATCGGTCTGGGCATTATCGAAGATCAGATCGAACAGCACCTCAGGGTATTGCGCCTGAAAGCTTTCGGCTGCGTCCAGCAGCAGCGAACCCAACCCCTCAGGCGCGGCCAGCCGGATGATGCCCGCGGGCCGGCTGCCGTGCTGATCCGAAACCTCCTGCTCCAGAGCATCCAGCTGTACGAGCATGGCTTTGCAGCCGTGATAATACCGCTGCCCTGCTTCGGTGATCTCCATCGAACGGGTCGTGCGGTTGATCAAGCGCTGGTCCAGCATCGCCTCCAGATCCGCCACATGGCGGCCGACAATCGCCGGGGTGACATTCTGATCCGCAGCGGCGGCGGCAAAGCTGCCCAATTCGACCACACGGGCGAAGACCGCCATTTTCCGCAGCTTGTCCATTCGATACCTTTAGTAACTTCTGATCTTATCCGGGCAATAATTATCACACCTTCAGTCATAGATATATTGCCTTCAGCAAAAGGAGGCCCATCCCATGAAACGTATTTTTGCAGCCCTTGCCGCGGCAGCCGCCTTCACCGGCGCTGCATTTGCCGCAGATGATGAAATGAAACCTGTCATGACCAAGCTGAAGGACGGCGTCTATCAGTTCCACATGGCGCATTACTCCAGCCTGGTTGTCACCACCGAAGACGGCGTTCTGGTCGTCGACCCGAACCAGGAATTCCGCGCCAAAGCGATGCGGGCCGAGATCTCTAAGCTGACCGATCAGCCGGTGGTCAAGGTGCTGTACTCGCATCCGCATTTTGATCACTCGCGCGGGGGCCAGCTATTCAAGGACGAAGGGGCGGAGTTCATCACTCACGCCGGTTGCACAGAATTGCTGAGCCGCGACCTGGAAAACCGGGTGGTGCAGCCGGACGTGACCTACGAGGGTGATGCACACCGGATCGAGCTCGGCGGCAAGGTGGTCGAAATGCGCTATTATGGTGCCAATGACGGCCAGTGCAACAGCGCCATCTATATGCCCGACGACAAGGTTCTGATGGCGGTGGACTGGCATCTGCAAGGCTTTGTGAACATGCCTGGGCGCTTGAACACGCATGATTATGTCGGCTCGCTCAACACCCTGCGCCGGGTCACCGCCGAGCTGGATTTCGACACTGTCATCTCAGGCCACATGCATGAATCCTCCCCCGGGCAGCTGGCCGAGGACCTGGCCTTCAACGAGGCGCTGTTCAAGGCGGTCTGGGACGGGATGCAGGCCGGAAAGTCGGTCGAAGAGCTGAAGGAAACGGTCAAACTGCCCGAGTTCAGCCACTGGCACATGTACGAGCAGAACTTGCCCGCCCATGTGGAGCGCATGGCCTATTCGATCTGGCACGGCCAGTAACCCCCGCGGCACGGGCGGCATTCCCGCCCGTCCCCAACCCGCAGATCCCGCCACTCAGGAGGCTTGATATGTCCAGGAAAACCGAAACCACGGCAAAGCGAACAGTCGTCAGCGGCTGGCACGAGGGCCGGAAATACTTCATGGCGCCGGATGAATACACTTCGGTCGCGGCCGGCAAGGACGACACCGGATCAGACTACGTCTTCGGCGCAGGCGAGATCGCGCCGGGCAGCTGCATCCCGGACCATTACCACAAATGGGAAGACCAGACCTTCCACATCATCGAAGGCGAGCTTGAGGTCAAAATCGGCGACGAGGTGTTCCAGGCAGGCCCCGGCGCCAGCATCCAATGCCCGCGCGGCGTCTCCCACTATATGAAGAATTCCGGCAGCAGGACGGCGAAGATCATCAGCTACATCTTCCCCGGCGACTGGGCCGAAGAGTTTATGGCCGAAACCTCCCGCCAGAATGAAACCGGAGAGCGTGACCTGAAGCTGATCGAAGAGCGCTTTGGCGTGGTCTACCTCTGAGGCATGCGGAAAGGGAAACGAACATGAAACGGACAATCACCGTGTTGGCCGCAGGCCTTGCTGCAGCCAATATTATGACCGCCAGCACATCGGCTGAAGAAACCGCGGTCAAAACCCAAAAGCTCGATGAATACGTCTATGCGATGAGTTTCGGGCATTACACCAGCCTTGTTGTTCTGGGGACCGAGGGCGTGCTGCTGGTGGATCCGGCCAACCCTTACCGCGCGTCGCTCTTACGTGCAGAGATCGCCCGGCTGACCGATCTGCCGGTCACCCGGATTGTGATGACCCACGAGCATTTTGACCATATCGGCGGCACCGAAGTGTTTCCCGGCGCAGAAATCATTGCACATGAGAACATCGAAATGTTCTTTGATCAGGACCCGCTCGGCCTGACGCCGGGCAAGGTGGATGTGACCTATGAAGACCGCATGAGCATCGGCATGGGCACCACCAAAGTTGATCTGCTGCATTTCGGTCCGGCAGACGGGGTCGCGGTTTCAGTGATCCACTTGCCGCAGGAACGGATTGCCGTCGCGGCCGACATGTACCTGGATGGCGCGCTGACGCCGGGCTGGGCCCTGACCGACACCAACCTGCTGGGCTCGCGCCAGATTTTGAACACGCTGGACGGCTGGGCGCTGATGCACGCGGTGAACACTCATTCGCACAGCACCGATCCGGCGCTGCTTTCAGCCGCAGCCGAATTTTACAACGACCTCTATGATGCGGTCTTCCCTGTGGTCGAACAGGTGAACCGGGAGAACCCGGCCGGATCGGTTCAGGCGGTGCTGGAACTGAGCAGGACGCTGGAGCTGCCCGAATATGCTGACTGGGGCAATTACGAGGACCTGCCGGATTATGTGGTGAAAATGGGTTTTGCGCTGATTCATGGCGGCTGATCAGCCCCGACTGTCACCTCAACCCGCCCCGATGAATTGGAGATCCCCCGTGAAACTGCATGTCTTTGAAACTTGCCCATACTGCTTGCGCGTCCGGATCTTCGCGGGGTTGAAGGGCCTGCCCCTGACCATTGTGCCGATGACTCCCGGCGAGGTCCCGGAACATTTGCGAAAGCGTGTGGGCAGAACCACCGTACCCATTCTGGAACTCGGCGACGAGGTGCTGCAAAACAGTGCTGAAATCATCTGCCAGCTCGATGCGCAAGGCACGCAGCTCCTGTCCGGCTATCAAACCTCTGCCGCGTTTGAGGCGTGGCGTGCAAGCATCAGGGCGCCGCTGGATGCACTGTGTTACCCCCGCATGCCGGGTCTCTCTCCCGCCGAATTGGCCAGCCCCGGCGCGCGGTGCTGGGTCAAATCCGAGATGCCAAAGCGGATTGGCATGAGCTTTGCCGAGGCTTTGGCGAAGACCGGTCAGCTTACTGATGAAATTGCCGGGCTCCTCCCCGCAGCCTTGCGGTGGCTGGACAGTCCCTTGCGGTTTGACACCATCGCCGCGCTGGCTGATCTGCAAAGCCTGACCATGGTCGCAGAACTGCATTGGCCGAATTCAGTCGGATCACGCTTCCAAACCCTGATGCACCGCGCCGGGATGGCGCCGTTCCCACCTGTGGATCAAACTGGTTACTATCTTGATGAGTGACCAGCAGGGTCATTAGCGGTTTTCCGAAGTGTGTTTTGCTTGTGCCGGAGCGGGAAAGGCCTCATGCAAGTCTTTCCAGCCTGGCAGCCTCGCCTGGCTGCCACGAAAAATACTCAATCGATCCATGCGGCCCCTGAGGGGATGGTCTGATACGCTGACAGCGGTGCGATCCGCACCGGCCAGTTCCTGTCGTCCCTGGCGTTCCAATTGCCGCGCGATCTACGAACGGCAGCTTTCGGGAGGCTGCGCTGCGGTTGGAATGGCAGTGATGAACGTCTGGTATGGGCCGCCCTGGTCTCACTGCAGGTATGGAATTGCGAGGGCACAGTGACACAGCCTGTATGCAGAGATGTTGTATCCGATCATGCCCTAGTTCTCCTAAATCAGCTGCTCGTGGATATTGCGGGCGATTAGCCCCATCGGATCGCGCTCGAGAGCTCCGACCAGGGAATACTGCCAAGGACCGTCCTGCCAGGAAATGGTCAGATAGCCCTTGGCTTCATGAAATCGAAACGACTGGCTGCCGCGGGAGGTTCCGTGAGTGGCCAGCAGGCTTAGCCTGTCGCCGTTTGCGTTTTCATACATGAAGAGCGCTGAGGCCTGATCGCCGGCAGGCAGCAACCGGCCGCCGATGAGGCTGAACCCTGTGCCGCCCAGCTGGGGCGCGATGATTGCGGCTCCAAGACGGTTCGAAAGCCAGGTTTGAAGATGGTCCTTTTCGGTGGCGGCGACTTCGACCGGGTGCATGACCTCGCTGACATAGAGGGAATGTGCGGCACGGGCGTGCTCTGCAAAGACAGCAATATCACCAATTGCGGAGGGATCATGCTTTGGAAGGACGTAGCCAAAACCAAGGCCCGCTGCAAACAGCGCCACAGATGCGGCGATACGCCAGCCGGCTGCAGGTGCTGCAGCGCGCTCGGCACGCTTTTTGAGGCCGCTCAAATGCGCCTCGGAAGGGACTGGAACAGCCTCCCCGATCAGACCGGAATGGCGCTGCATCTCTCGCATACGGGCGGCATCCTCCGGGTGGGATGCTAGGTGCTTTTCAAGCCGGGCGCGTTCTTCCGCCGGCAATTCCCCGTCGATTGCGGATTGGATCAGCTTTTCAATGGCGTTGCGCTGGGTCATTTCACGCTCCTGATCTTCGTCGCGGCAGATGCGTCCATTTCCGCCTTCAGCCTGCAGCGCGCGCGGGAAATGCGCGACATCAAAGTTCCCTTCGGGATGCGCAGCGCTCTTGCGGCTTCATCATAGCTCAACCCCGCAATCACGACAGCAAGGAGGGCTTGCCGCTGATCCTGAGGGAGCTTGCCGAGGCATTTCCAAACAGCGAGAATTTCCAGGCGTTCCTCTGAACTGACGTCGAGACCCGCGATATCACCGATTTGCTCCAGCGCCACGGTCGGACGCCGGCTATCATGCCGCCAGCGGTCGCGGAACAAGTTGAGCAGCATCCGGGTGAGCCAGGGTTTTAGCGGCCGCCCGGGGATCCACAGCAAGCGCTTGCGCAGGGCGCGCTCAATGCAGTCCTGCACCAGGTCGTCAGCTGCGTCCCGGTCGCGTGTCAGCGACCAGGCATAGCGCCACAGATCAGGCAGGCAGTCTTCCAGCTGAGTGTCGAATGAACGGATCATGCAAAACAGCCGGGGGCGGGCCTTTGCCGGCCCCCGGCCCCTTTTGTTAGGGGCGGGCGGTGTGCCAAACGCCTTTGACGCCATCACCGGTCATGTCACCGGGCTTCTTGTCCTTGAACCACAGGTATAGCGGCTGGCCTTTGTAAGCGACTTGCTGTGAGCCGTCTTTTCGCTCGACCAAGCTGTAGTGCCTGGGCAGGTCCATACCGGTTTCGCTTGCCAGCGGCGGCCACTTCTCGGCGCAGGCGTCATAGCAGCTGGAGACGCCATTCTTGTCCTTGTCGAAGGTGTAGAGGGTCATCTTGCGGGTATTCATCAGATAGGTCTTGCCGTTGTACTTGCCGGTAACAGCCGGTGCCCCGGTGTGGCCTTCAGCGCTTGCCGAAATTGCGGATACTGCCAAGGCTGCGCCAGCCAGGACGAAGGATTTCAAATTCATGCCGTTTCTCCAGATTTGCCGAGGCCTGCTAAAACGCAGACATGAGAACTACGCTTCGGTGGCAGGAAAATTCCCTGGCGTTGAAAAAATTCGGGTTTGCGGCCCCCGGCGGCTGCAAGCATTTGTTATGTATGCAGTTTCAACGCAACCCGGGAGGGGCTCGGCAGAGCACATGCGCAGCAAAATGCAAGCAATCCGCCCGCAGCCAGTGTCAGGAAGCCCAATCCCCACGCCGCAGTGGCGGGTGCCGCATCCAGGACCATGCCAAAGTTGACCGGTGCAATGGCGCCTGCGCCGATACCCAGCACCGAACGCACGCCCAAGGCCCGGCCAAGGTAACCCGGTGGAACCGCGTCTGTCATCGCTGAAGACAGCACTGCAGAATCTCCAATCGTGGCAAAGCCATAGAGGGCAATCAGCAGAATGAGAAGCGAGGGCGGCATCGATGCTGCCCAGCCTACCGACGCTGAACACACGCACCCCAGCAAGGCAAAGCCAATCAGGACCCGGCGTGTACCCAGTTTATCCGCCGCCATGCCTGACAAAAAAGAGGCAAAAAAGCCGGACAGATGCAGCGCCAGGGCGGTCCAGATCCCCAGCTCCACCGCGCTCATACCGGAGGCCCCTGACAAGGCTGCAACCAGGAAGGCAGGCACCCAGGCCCACATGCCGAGCAGCTCCCACGTATGGCCGATGTATCCCAGGATCAGCAGCCGCGAATTACGCCGCTGGCCTGGGGACAAAGCGGAGGCTGCTGATTTAGCGGCTGCCTCAATATCCTTCGCATGGCGGACCGAAAGATATGAAAACAGCCCGCCCGCCGCAGTGAGTACGGCTGCAGAAAGAAACGCTGCGCGGTAGTCCGTCAGATCAAGCATCAGGTTGCTGAGAATGATCGACACGACATAGCCCGCCGACATGCCGGCGAGCACCCAGCCTACCGCTGCGTTCTTTCGTGCAGCTGGCGCATTGGACGAGGCCAGCATGATTGCAGGCGTATAGGTTCCGCCCTGGGTCAGCCCGATCAGCGACATAGTGATCAGCCCGCTGGTAAAATCCCGGGCAAATGCCGCGGCTGCCAGCGCCGCCAAGGCGGAGGCCGCCGCTGACAGGGTGAACACCCGCCGCGCTCCGCATCTATCGCAAAGAAAGGACGCGGCCAGCAGCGAAACTGCCATTGCCACGGTAAACCCGCCCTGGATTAGCCCGGCCTGGGTTGCCGTCATCTCCCACTCAGAGCGCAAAACACTGAGGCAGGCGGGAAACACCATGAACACTGCTGTTGTGCAGACACGGGCCAGAACCAGCAGCGGAAGATTGAGTTTTGGCGGTTTAGCGGTCATGGTTGCAGCGGCTTTGAAAATTACAATACCGCTTATGCAATAGAGTTGCATTAGCGCTAATGCAAGGTGTGGCTTGGCAGAGGC
Source organism: Leisingera sp. ANG-M1 (assembly GCF_000813745.1). GTDB lineage: Bacteria > Pseudomonadota > Alphaproteobacteria > Rhodobacterales > Rhodobacteraceae > Leisingera. Next base: position 174,414 of record NZ_JWLC01000020.1, read on the forward strand.
AAAGGAAGTCGGGATCGGGGAGCTGCTCCGCCATCTCAGTGATCTCTTCGACAAGGATGCGGAGCGGATTTACGCAGGCATGGATCTGGGCGTGCATTACCGGGCCCGCTACACACCTATTATAAGGGCTTTTGACGGCGAACCCCTGTCCATTGGCGATCTTCACGACCGGATCCGCGTCACTCAGGGTGCGATCAGCCAAACCGTCAAGCTGATGAAAGAGGCAGGGCTGCTGGTGCCGGTCAAAGCGAGCGACCAGCGCGTCAGCCGGGTTGACCTGACCCCTTTGGGCCGCGAAATCAAAGCCAGGCTCACAGCGGAATGGGAGCTGCACATCGGCGTGATTTCGGAGCTTGAAGCAGCGATTGGCACACCTCTGCGCGCCGCATTGGGCGAAACCATAAATTCCCTTGAAAGCACCAGTTACCTAGACCGAATTGAGAAAAAGAGGCGCGAAGCCAACAAGTAAGGCGGCGTCTGTATGTTACGGCGGGCCTGCATTGCAAAATGCTCCTTGCTGTGGAATTGAAAAGCGGGCGGCTGGTGCGCTGCGCCAAGCTGCCTGGCGCCTTGCGTTATCAGAGTCCTTTATGGCCGCGCTTAGCGCCAGAGCCGAACGGGGAGGACCCGCGCCCAGCTGACGCACCGGCAAGCGAAGGTAACAAATCGGCGCACTTCACAAAACTCGTGAAAATCGACTACGACTTCTCGTCGGTAGTGGATCGGTTTACGGAGGGACGAATGAGTAAGCTCTTGTGGGTCAAGTTCGGTTGGTCTGATTTCTATCGCGGTGGCCCGATCGACGGCAATTTCCCTTTCATCAAGGATGGCGAGCAAGGTCATGAAGCCTGGAACTTCCTCCCTAAGATGATGGTACGTATTATTGCTATACGCCGCCACAAGGAGGCAGCGGGGCGCCGTGGAACAATGACCCCTATGGGCGGACTGTCGTGTGCCTTGCGAAGGATCCCGCGCGCAAGGGTTTGCATCTCGTCGGCTGGTACGAGGATGCCGAACTGATCGGCAATTATGCCATTCGGCCAACTGGGTTTGACGCTGGTGGCACAGCACCGTTGGATGAGGTCTTAGCCAGTGATGAGCAACCATTCTCGATCCTGACCCCTGGCCTGTCCGGCATATCTATGGGCGAGGAGTGGAGAACAAAGGCGGCGATGGATGCTGCGGTTATGCACGGAGACGCCAACCTGTACTTGCGCACTGTGCTCGACCATCTTTTGAAACGTGATCTGGATGAAGGTGCACGGACTGCATGGCTCCAGCAGCGCTCGATTGATGCGCTACCAAAAGCGAGCGGCTGGAAGGCGTTCGCCGAGCTGCTGGACCGTTGCTACGACGGCGCGCGCGTTTTGGTTAAACACGATCCGCACCATGATCGGTTCATCAACGCAGAGGTTGAAACCCCCCGTGCAACGGTGACGCTCGACATGGCGTCCACTGGAATGTTGCAGGTCATTCAGATCGTCGCATACGTTTGCTTCTACGCGCCGCCCCTTGCTACTTCTGGACGAGCCAGACGCCCATTTGCACGCGGACAGTCAATCGCGTCCCTACGAAGCCCTCAAGGGTGTTGCAGCAGAAACTCAGACCCGCATTCTCTTTGCCAGCCATTCCCCGCAGTTGATCAAACGGTTGATGCACGACTTTAATGCCGAAGCCGTTTGGATGGCAGAGGGTGCGAAGGTGCCCCTGGACGAGGCGCAGCGACCAGCCATCCCGATCATGATGACACTCGGTGCACTTGCCGCTGGCGCGGAAATTTTCGATCCAGCGCGGCAGGTCATACTCATGACCGAAGACAAGGACTCAGAGCCGGTTAGGGTTCTTGCCTTGGCAAATGGGGTCCCGGAAATTTTGACAGTGTTGTCTTACAACGGCTGTGGCAATCTGCCAGCAGCGCGACTTCTGGCGAACATGATCTCGGATATGAGGCCAGACGCCCAGATCACAATCCACCGGGATCGAGACTTCCGAACCGAGCAAGAGATGGTATTCGAGCTAGCGACGGCATCGGCTGAACGAGACCGAAACGGTATTACTGGTGTTTCTGAGCTTTTTACGCCGCTCAACGACGTTGAACACTCCTTCGCGCAATCGGACCACCTAAAAGCCATTTTTCATGATGTTGCTCCGGCTCTAATCGATGCCGCAATCACCGATGAAACTGCACTGAGACGGGATAACCTGGTTCAAGCCGCTCATGTAGCCCGAGAGCAAATTCGCGCGAACACCTATGTCCCTCGGAAGCAAACCAAGGAAGAATGGGGCGCCACTGGTATGCCAAACCAGGCTCCAGGTGTTGCGGGATTCAAGCCTGCCAATAGTCTGGTTCCGGTTTCCTTCGAGCATACCCATGGCAAAAAGCCGATGGCGGGCTTGAAACTAAGGATACACGCCCACGTTGGGGGAGCTTCTCAAGAAACTGCAACGAGGCTGTTTTCAGTTTCTGAGCACCTGCGAGCGGAAGCTTGGACGAACGCGTTCCAGCCCGACTAGATTGCGGCGTCGAATTAGGTTTTTTCGAGCAAGAGGGCGCAAAAGGTCCTTGCATGTCGCGTCTCGATAGTTTGGCCACCGATCAATGTCCGTTTTTTTCATAACGCAGTATCAGCACACGAGCATAGTGAAAGACCGGCCTCCGACCCGTCTGCCTGGAGATTCTGATGCTGCAGTAGCAAAGACCATGTCCGCTTTGGGCTCCGCGTTCGCCACGTGGCAGATCAGCAGGAACAGGCGGCTTCGCCGACTGTACCTGCTGATCAGCCCTGATTTTCCGGAAGGGAAGTCAGATCAAACGTAACAGAACACGCGGGCCAAAACGGATTTTGGGTCAGCAAACTGACAAGAAGGTCAGTTTTGCTTGGCGTCCAACAAAGAAGACAGTGGCGGACCGAGGAGGATTCGAACCCCCGACCCCTTGATTCGTAGTCAAGTACTCTATCCAGCTGAGCTATCGGTCCACTGCGGCGGGGTTTAATCCTAGGACTGCAGAGGCGCAACCCCAAAAACCTTCCGCAGCGGGATTTCTTTCTCTTTGCTGCTGCAGAGGGGAAACCTGCCTGCTCAGGTCGCCTGCCCGAAGCTCTTGAGGATGCAGTGTGCCGGAATGACCCTTAAGCGCGGGAACCACTTGCGCCGCGTCAGGGGTTCAGCCGCGGCGGCACCGGGCCCGGAAAGGAACAGAAGGGGCGGGACGGCCAGTCCAAGTGTTGAGGGCGTTTTGAGAGTTCCCGGTGGTCCATTGAGCGGGGCCTCAGGCAAGCTGAAGGGATGCGGAGCCAGGAGCGCTTCCAATGGCTCTCGAACAAGGACAGTTTCTGCCAATGCCGGGGAAAGTCTGCAGCACTTGGCGGCGCCCCTCCGTAACAGCGGCTACCGCGAGTCTTCCACAGCCCGCAGAGCTTGTTGGATTGCCACGATCATCGCGTCCCGGCGTGCGGATAACTCGCTGACCGGGGCGCCTTGCGTTGCCTCTGCAAGCCCGTCCGACAGCCTCTGCGCGGTTTCCGCTGTCAGTTGCGGCGTTCCGAGGTCGTCCCACCAGCCGTTGAACGTGCCGGCGAAGTGGTCGCAGAATGACGCCAGGCCGCCTGGTCCGGCGCCTAAACCGAACAGTGTTGTCGGCCCCATGGCGGCCCATCGCAGGCCGGGACCAGCCGACATTGCCGTGTCAACGTCGCCTACACTGGCGACGCCGCTTTCGACCAGATGAATCGCCTCGCGCCAGACCGCAGCCTGCAGCCGGTTTGCCACATGGCCCGGCACCTCCTTGTTTATCCGGATCGTGACTTTGCCAAGGCCGGCATAAAAGGCTTCTGCTGTTTCGACAGCGTCTGCATCAGTCCGGCTGTTGCCCATGACTTCGACCAGGGGAATGAGGTGCGGCGGGTTGAACGGGTGGCCGAGGACAAAGCGGCCGGGGTTCTGCCAGCCCGCCTGCATTTGACCGAGGGTCAGGCCGGAGGCAGAGCTTGCAATGACCGCATCCGGGGCGAGAACAGATTCGATTTCGGCAAAGAGCGCATGTTTGACGGGCAGCCGCTCCGGCACGTTTTCCTGAATGAAACCGGCGCCTGCCGCGGCTTCCCGGGCCGTTTTGCAAAACGTTACACGGTCGGGGTTTCCCCGCTCCGTGAGGCCCAGGGCAGACATCGCGGGCCAGGCTTGTTCTACATAGGCTTTTACACGCGCCTCGGCGCCCTCATCGGGATCATAAACCGCAACCGAACGGCCTGAGGCCAGGAACAGAGCCGTCCAGCTGGCGCCGATGACGCCTGCGCCAAGGACGGCAGTATGGGAAATGCTGGTCATCTAGAATAGCCCCGTATTGATGGGTGAAGCGGCGGTCAGGCCGCCATCGACGGTGAACAGCTGGCCGGTGGCAAAAGCGGCTTCGTCCGAGGCCAGCCACACAGCCATTGCGGCAATATCGGCGGGCTTTCCAAAGCGCCGCGCAGCGTGGCGGGACAGGGCGTCCTTGCGGGCGGCCTGCGGATCTGCGGACAGGTCAAAACCTGCTTCCAGCATACCGGTTTCGATCCAGCCGGGGCAGATGGCATTGCAGCGGATCTGAGGGCCGTGGTCGACGGCGATTGAGCGGGTCAGCCCATGCACAAAAGCCTTGGAGGCGTTGTAGAGAGCCATCGACGGATCCGCGGCCTGGCCGGAGATCGAGCCGATATTGGTGATTGAACTGCCCTCCGGCATCCGAGGGATGTAGGCCCGGCAGAGGTTGAACACGCCCTTGCAATTGGTTCCAATCACGGCATCCCAATCGACGTCCGTGCTGTCGGGGACGGTTTTCTCTACTTGAACGCCTGCGTTATTTACCAGGACGTCGGTGCCGTCTGTTGTCCAAGCCAGTTCTTCCACCGCTGCGGCATCAGTGACGTCCAGAGTGTGCCAGATGATGTCTTCGGCCAGCCCCTTCGGCCGCGGGCCTCGGCCGCAGATTGTGACTGCGGCGCCTTCGTTGCGGAAGGCTTCGGCGATTCCCCGGCCGATACCCTGGCGGCCGCCGGTAATCAGCGCTCTTTTCCCTGCCAGCCGCATCAGTGGGCCACCATCACATGGCGCACGGAGGTATAAGCATCCAGTGCATAGACGCTCATGTCGCAGCCGGTGCCGGAACCCTTCATTGCGGCCCAGGGCATTTCGGCAGCGGGCATGCCGTGGGTGTTGACCCAGGTCATGCCATAGCGCAGTTGCGACGTCATTTTCATGGCAGTGGATATGTCCTTTGTCCAAACCGACGAGGCCAGCCCGTAGCGGCTGGCATTGGCAATTTTGAGCGCTTGCCCGCCTTCTGTGAAGCGGGAGATTGTGACCACCGGGCCAAAGATCTCGTTGCAGGCAATTTCTGCATCATTGCTGACGTTGGCAATGACGGTGGGCTGGTAGAAGAAACCGGCTCCCTCTCCCGCGCTGCCGCCGGTAGTAACCTCAGCTGTGCCCCGGGCCCGGTCGACAAACCCGGAGACCCGGTCGCGCTGCGCAGCTGAAATGACGGGGCCCATTTCGGTGCCCTCTGCCTTGGGGGCGCCGGTTTGGATTTCCGCAACATGATCGGTGACCGCTGCAACCAGCCGGTCGTAGATCCCATCCTGAACCAGCAAGCGGCAGGGCTGGGCGCAGTCCTGGCCTGCGTTGAAGAAGGAACCGTAGCGGATGGTTTCAGCCAGTGCCTCGATGTCGGCATCGTCAAAGACAATAACAGGTGCTTTGCCGCCGAGTTCCAGATGAACATGCCGGATCTGATTTGAGGCGGCACGCATCGCGGCCATGCCAGTCGCGGGGGAGCCGGTGATGGAAATCCCTTCCATCCTCGGGTCGTTGATCAGCTGGTCGCCGGTGGAGGCGCCGCGTCCGTGAACCACGTTGAGCACGCCCTTGGGCAGCACGTCCACCAGCAGCTCGCCCAGGCGCAGGGTGGCCAGCGGCGTGAGTTCCGAGGGCTTCAGCACCACAGTGCAGCCCGCCGCCAGCGGAGCAGCGATCTTCCAGGCTGCCATCATCAGCGGGTAGTTCCACGGTGCGATCGAGGCGACCGGGCCAACCGGGTCTTTGCGGATCATCGACGTGTGGCCGGCCGCGTATTCGCCGGCCGCAGAACCCGTCATGGTGCGTGCAGCGCCTGCCATGAAGCGGAAAGTATCGATGGTTAGCGGCATCTCCTCGTCCCGGGCCATTGGCCAAGGCTTGCCAACATCCCGGGTTTCGAGTTCTGCGAGTTCGTCAATGTTGGCTTCGATCACATCGGCGATGGCAAGAAGATGGGTGGAACGTTCGGCCGGGGTGGACAGCCGGTAAGTTTCGAAAGCTTCGTGAGCTGCCTGTGCTGCGGCTTCGATCTGCTCAGGCGCGGCTTCCGCCGCGTAGGTGATAGTTTCGCCGGTGGCTGGGTCTACAACTGGCAGCGCCTCGCCACTGCCTTCCGTCAGTTCTCCATTGATCAGCATTTTCGTCTGCATGGTGTTTCCTTTCAGAATGCGGCTTTCAAAGCTTCATCTGCTGGACCTGGGCCGACAGCCCGCCGTCCAGAACCCACAGCTGGCCTGAGGCATAGCGGGCCTCGTCGCTGGCCAGCCAGTTGACCAGATTGGCGATGTCCTCCGGCGTGCCATAGGTGCGGGTGGGGTGCACATCGCGCACCGCCTGCTGCAGCTGGTCAATGGTCTTGCCGTCGCCGCCGGAACCTTCACCGGTGAAGAAGCTTTGCAGCATTGGAGTATCGACATACCCGGGGCAGATCGCATTGACCCGGATGCCTTCGGGGCCATGATCGCACGCCATCGCCCGGGTCAGCGCATGCACTGCGCCTTTGGTGGCGCAATAGGCGGCGAGGCCGGGATCGGCGATGAAACCGTCATAGCTGCCGAAGTTGATGACAGAGGCGGTGCGGCCCGTGGCTGCCGCCTTGCGCAGCAGCGGCAGTGCGTATTTTGAGGTCAGGAAGGTGCCCGTCGCATTGACTGCAAAGGAGAGGTTCCATTCCTCCAGACTGGTGTCCTCAATGGTTTTTTCGATCTCAATGCCGGCAGCGTTCACCAGGATATCCAGCTGGCCGACCTCCCCGGCGACCTGTTCCATCGCGGCTATAGCGTCGCTTTCCCGGGTGACATCCAGCTTCAGGAAGATGCTGCCGTCCTCGTCATGCGCGGCCAGCGAGCCTTCGGGCGTGAGGTCTGCTGCATAGACCCGCGCGCCTTCGCGCAGAAAGCGGGCGGCGATGGCGCGGCCGATGCCGCCGCGACCGCCGGTGATCAGAGCGGTTTTGCCTTCCAGCATCATCTGTCGTTCTCCTTGAGAGGGGGATAGCGGTAGCGTGCTGCGGCCACCGTCCAGTCCATGTGGTTGCGCACGTATTCCTGAGTGGCGTCGCGCGGCGGGTTGTAGTCCCAAGCCTCGCCGGCGCCGGCTTCCATCGCGGCATGCAAGGCGCGGCGGGATTTCTGGGTGGCAATCACGTCCTTGCGCAGCTGCTCGCTGTTCCAGCGCTGTGCGGTTTCCGAGGCAAAGTCTGCGGCAACCTCCGCGTAAGCCGGGTCGCCGGCTAGGTTCCGTGTTTCCAGCGGATCGCAGGACAGGTCAAAGAGCTGCGGCGGGTCCGGATCGCAATGGATGTATTTCAGCGGCCCGCGCCGGATCATGAACACGGGATAAGGGGTCATCTCGGCGCAATATTCACCAATCGCCTCATCCAAGGGATCCGCTTGCCCGCGCGCCAGCGGCATCAGCGAACGGCCGTCTATGGGTTCGCCCAAAAGCGTTTCATCGCCGCCGCCGATCTCGACAAATGTGGGCAGCAGGTCCAGCAGGGAGCAGGCGTTGGCAGTGGTTCCCGGCACCACTCCGGGGCCGGCCATGATCAGCGGCACCCGGGCGGAGTGTTCGAAGAAGTTCATCTTGTACCACAGGCCGCGTTCGCCCAGCATGTCGCCGTGATCGGCGGTGACGACGACAATCGTGTTATCCAATTCGCCGGTATCCTCCAGCGCCTTCACCATCGCGCCGACCTTGCTGTCGAAATAGCTGACATTGGCCAGATAGGCGCGGCGCGCGCGGCGGACTTCCTCTTCACTCAAGGGCACATGGCTAGCCTCAATCCCATCCATCACCCGGCGGGAGAACGGGTCCTGCTCTTCAGGCGCCAGAGTGAATTCCGGCATCGGGATTTCGCCGTCGGCATAGAAGTTCCACCATTCCGGCTTGGCCACATAGGGGTCGTGCGGATGGATGAAGCTGGCGACCAACAGAAACGGTGCCTCATCCCCTGCGGCGCGGTCGCGGCCGCGGTCGATCAGCCAGCGGCGGGCGGCGAATTCGACCTCGTCGTCATAGTCGGTTTGGAAGGTGGCAACCGCTTCGCCGCTTTCCTTGACCGTTTGCATGTTATGGTACCACTTATCGATCCGCTCGTCCGGCGCCTCCCAGTCGGGGGTCCAGGCAAAATCGGCCGGGTAGATGTCGGTGGTGACCCGCTCCTGAAACCCGTGTTTCTGGTCGGGGCCTACAAAATGCATCTTGCCGGACAGGCAGGTGCGGTACCCAAGCGCCTTCAGGTAATGGGCGAAAGTCGGCACCGAGGCGCGGAATTCACTGGCGTTGTCATAGGCCGCGATGCGGCTGATCAGCTGGCCGGACATGAAGGCAAAGCGCGAGGGCGCGCAGAGCGGCGAGTTGCAATAGGCCGCATCAAACCGCATACCACGAGCGGCGAGCGCATCCATATGCGGGGTTTTGGCGACCGGATGGCCGTAGGCGCCGGTCCAGTGCGGTGCCAGCTGGTCAGCCATCACGACCAGGATGTTGGGCCGTCTCACGGTGCGGCCTGCGCGTAGGCATCCAGCACCAGTCCGTGGAAATGGTGCACTGCATGTTCCGACTTGCCGGAGCCGGTTGGGTCGTTGACGATGCGCCCCTGGGTGAAGGCCGGGGTGTTCATGCCGCGCTGCACACTTTCCACCAGGCTGATGTCTTCAACCTGAAGCACTTCGTCCAGATAGCGGATTGCATCCAGCTCTCCCTCAGTAGGGTCTGGCGTTTCCAGAAAGAAATCATAGGTTTCCAGCGTCCGGTCCGGGCCGACGGGGATGATGTTCAGCACGATCATCGAGGACCGGCCGGGGTATCGCATCAGGCAGGTTGTGGGCCACAACCACCAGACGGCATGGGTCCGCACAGTGGCGTTGGAGACATCATAGGCGGAGTTTGCAGACTTTCCTGCGTCGGCCATGTGGCTGGAGTAGATCCCGTGGGTTGTGACCTTGTAGGTGTCCATGTCCACCAGATCGCAGAAGTCTTTGTGCGCGGTGGGGCAGTGGTAGCATTCCAGGAAATTGTCGACGACATTCTTCCAATTCGACTTGATGTCGTAGGTCAGCCGGTGGCCGAAGGTCAGCCGGTCAATGTCAGGAGCCCAGTGGCGGATCTCGGTTTCCAGATCGCCGGATTGCTTGCGCAGCGGCGGCGCGGAGGGGTCGAGGTTGACGTAAATGAAGCCCGCAAACTCCTCCACCTGCACCTGGTCCAGGCAGATGTCGCCGGTGCTGAAGTTCGCCAGATGCTCGGTCTCCGGGGCGCGGACCAGCTGGCCGTCCAGCTTGTAGACCCAGGCGTGGTATGGGCACATGATGCGGGTGGTGCTGCCTTCGCCGCTCAGCAGCTCATGGGCGCGGTGCTTGCAGACATTGTAGAAGGCTCGCAATTCGCCGTCGCGGCCGCGCACCGCGGCGACCGGCTGGCCTGCGATCTCGGCGGTGACATAGGCGCCGGGCTCGCGCAGCTTTTCCACGTGGCAGAGCCATTGCCAGGACTTGGCAAGAATTTTCTGCTGGTCTGCCGCAAACCACTCAGCCCGGGTATATGCGTCAGCCTGAAGGGACTGCGAGTTGCCCGCATCTTTTGAATACCCCTGTCCGATGGCAGCAAATTGCGCTGGCGATGGCTGGCCCGTCATGTTGATCACTCCGTTGGAACGCTTCGCTCCCCGGTATGATCTGCCACAAATTACAACAGTGGCCGCATTCCATTTGCCGTCTGTTTAGCTTTATTCGCCATTCTGTCCGGCGCCTTCAAAACGGTACATCGGCCATGCCCGGAACTCGAAGGGCACGCGGCTTTCCAGCCGGTCGCGGGCCGGCGGCAGACCAAAACGCTTCTTGTAGGCGCGGGAGAAATGCACTTGGCTGGCAAAGCCGGATGCCAGGGCAATTTCGGACATGCGCAGCTCGGTTTGGGTGACCAGCCCGCGCGCCCGGTCCAGCCGGATATCGCGGTAGTAAAGCTGTGGGCTGGTCCTGACACAGTCCTGGAACAGCCGGTTCAGCTGGCGCTGGGAAACCCCGGCCAGCCGGCAAAGTTCTGGAATGGTGACCGGGGTCTCCAGATGCTGCTCCATGATCTCGATTGCTTTGCGCAGTTTGGCCGGAGCGGTGTTGCCCAGCGGCTCCAGGTGCGCATCGGTCTGATGGGCGCCGGGGCCGCGGACGGTGCTGTGAAAAAGGTACTTGGCACAGTCGCTGGCCAAGGCATCCCCGGCCATGCTGCGTAGCAGGAACAGCGCGTACTCCCCTGCCGCAGCACCGCCGCAGCAGGTGCCGGCGCTGCCCTCATGCACAAACAAGTCCTCGCAGATCCCGACTTGCGGGTATTTCTCGCCAAAGGCATCGATGTGCTCGTAGTGCACAGTTGCACGGCGGCCGTTCAGCAGGCCGGCTTCGGCCAGAATAAAGGCGGCGGTATCGAGCCCGCCGATATAGCTGCCAGATCGGGAAAACCGCCGGATGGCCGCCAGCAGCGGGGCGCTGGTGAACGCCTCCGGCGTCCAGCTGCTGGAAACAACCACCAGATCCGGTTGCGCCTGCGCCAGCGCTTGCAGAGGCTCGACACTGATCTCCAGCCCGTTGCTGGCGCGGCAGAGCCCGGCGTCTTCGGCCGCCAGCCGCCAGCGGAAATGCTGGCGGCCGCTGAGATAGTTCGCGGCCCGGAACGGATCGAGAAAAGCCAATGTTGCCGCCATGTTGAAATGCGGTGTCACCAGCACGGCGATTTCTGCGATGTCAGGCTGCATCAGGTCTCCACGGTCTTTAAGGGACTATGCCGGGCAGGCGGCAGCTTCCGCAAGCGGAAGCCTTTTGCGTCAAACCGCCGGGGAAGTTGTAAAGCAGATTGCTCCGCCAGCTATTGAAGTCCGCCGGATTTGGATGGATATGTATGCCAAATTTGAGTTGGATTTTTCGGGAAAAAGATCTCAGGGCCCGCATTCGATGCTTTGCCCGGGGTTTTGTTCAGACAGGCTGGCGTGCCGGTCCCCGCATTTCGATCCGCGGATTAAGTGCCCCTAGGGCTGCAAAAATTGTTCTTAATGGAGTTGTTCGTTGGATAACAAAGCCGATCCTTCTGTATTGCCGCTTCCGGCCTCTGGCCTGGCTCTGGACATTGTGGATGACCCGTTGCCTGATGGCGGGTTGCATCGGCTGGAAATGGCGATGCTTAAGGCGGTCGAGGGGCTGACCCGCTGGCAGGCGGGGTGTTTCGAACAGGTGAGCAGCGTGCCGCTGACCGGAGCTGAAACGACCTTGCTGCTGCTGATTGGCAGCGGCGGCCGTTCCAAGACAATCAAGGAGCTGGCCCGCGCCACCAACCGCATTGATATTCCCAATATTCAGTATTCACTGCGCAAACTGGCGTCGGCCGGGCTGACGTCCAAGCAGGGGGCCGGCCGTTCGGGCGTCACTTATAGCCTGACCGCTGAAGGCATGCGGGCCTCAGAAAAGATGCACGGGCTTCGCCAGCAGCTTCTTCTGCAAGCGGTGGCGGGGCAGCCCGATCTGACCGGGCAGCTGCAAGGCGCGGCAGCGGCGCTGGAAGAGCTCGCCGAGCTGTACGGGGCAGCGTCCCGCCAGGCCGAAGCCAAGAGCGAAGCCTGACAGCGGCGGCGCCCCATTGCGCGGCCTGCCTGCGGCGGCGTAAAGTCCGGTCATGATCGAACTTAAGGATCTTCAGCTGCTGACCGCGCTGGCGCGGCACCAGCATTTTGCCAAGGCAGCCGCCGACTGCGGCATGTCGCAGCCGGCTTTTTCTATGCGGATCCGCAATCTGGAGGAACGGCTGGGCCTGTCCATCGTACGCCGGGCCAATCGGTTCCAGGGGCTGACCGAAGAGGGCATGATGATTGTGCGCCGGGCGCGCTCGATCCTGGATGATGCCAAGGCTCTAGAGCAGGAGATTGCGGCATCACGCGGCGAAGTGACCGGCAATCTGGTGCTGGGGGTGGTTCCGACCGCCACTGCCTGGGCGGCGCAGCTGGTGGATCAGGTGCGTCAGGCCTATCCGAGGATTTTGGCCCAGGTCGAGGTCACCACATCGCTGGCTATCCAGCAGCGGCTCTATGATGGTACTATTGACGCTGGAATTACCTATACCGACAGCATGGGCCGGGAATTGGTGACGGTGCAGCCGCTTTATGAGGAAAGCTATGTGCTGCTGGCACCCGAAGAGATGGTGGCAGGCCGCGGCGATGCGATCAGCTGGGCGGAGGCGGCGGAGCTGCCGCTGAGCTTGCTTGATCAGCAGATGCAGAACCGGCGCATTCTGGATCGGATCTTTGCCGATTTGGGGCTGAAGCCGGAGATCGTATCCGAATCCAACGGATTCATGGCCTCGATGGTAATGGCGCGGGAGGGTTCGGTGGCAACGATTCTGCCGCGGGCGCTGATGCAGGCCCTGGGCGGGCTGGGCGGAACCCGGGTTTTGTCGCTGAATGAGCCTGAGCAATCCCGGCCGATTTGCATCGCAACTCTGGACAGGACACCGGAATTGACCACGGTTCAGGCATTAAAAGAGGTGGTTGCGACGTTTGTAGACAACGGGATGCCGCAAATGGCGTGATAAGCAATCCTTATCGTGCAATCGGTTTTCTAGATTTGACGATATTCATTTCTGATGGCATTCCGGGATGAAAGACGTGCTGACTGGAGGACCCCATGGCACCATTGGATGATAGCAAGGGCGTATGGAAGTCCGGCCGCGGCAAGGGGCGCAAAACCCCGAAGGGCCGCCAGGTCGATGACTCTGCGCTGAGCGAGGTTCAGGAGCTGCTGGGTGACCGCCCGCGCAACCGCGACCTTCTGATCGAGTTCCTGCACCTGATTCAGGACAAATACGGCTGCCTGAGCGCGGCGCATATCCGGGCTTTGGCCGAGGAAATGCGCACCGGCCAGGCGGAGATCTACGAGGTGGCTACTTTCTATGCCCACTTCGACGTGGTGAAAGAAGGCGAGACCCCGCCGCCGGCGCTGACCATCCGGGTCTGCGACTCGCTGTCCTGCGAACTGGCGGGCGCCCAGCAGCTGCAAAAGGCGCTGGAAGACGGTCTGGACGCCTCTCAGGTCCGCGTTTTGCGCGCACCCTGCATGGGCCGCTGCGACACTGCCCCGGTGCTGGAAATTGGCCACAACCACATCGACCATGCAACGGTGGAGAAAGTGGAAGCGGCGATTGCGGCAGACGACACCCATGCACACGTGCCCGAGTATGAAACCTTCGCAGCCTACGAGGCCGAAGGCGGCTATGCCACGCTGAAAGACCTGCGTGCGAATGGCGACTGGGAAGCGGTTCAGGCGAAAGTCAAAGAAGCCGGCCTGCGCGGCCTTGGCGGCGCTGGTTTCCCGTCCGGCACCAAATGGGGCTTTGTCCGCGCCAACGAAGGTCCGCGCTATCTGGCCGTGAACGGCGACGAAGGCGAGCCTGGCACTTTCAAGGACCGTTACTACCTTGAACGCACTCCGCATGTCTTCCTTGAGGGGATGCTGATTGCCTCCTGGGCGGTCGAGGCCGAGAAAGCCTTCATCTACATGCGCGACGAATATCCGGCGGTGCTGGAGATCCTGCGCCGTGAGATCAAGGCGCTGGAAGATGCGGGCATCGTCGAGGAAGGCTACATCGACCTGCGCCGCGGGGCAGGGGCCTACATCTGCGGTGAAGAATCCGCGATGATCGAGTCGATCGAAGGCAAGCGCGGCGAGCCGCGCCACCGTCCGCCGTTTGTGGCGCAGGTGGGCATCTTCGGCCGTCCGACGCTGGTGCACAACGTCGAGACTCTTTACTGGGTCTGCAAGATCAACCGCGAAGGCCCGGAATGCCTGAACTCGGTTGAAAAAAACGGCCGCAAGGGCCTGCGCAGCTACTCGGTGTCCGGCCGCGTGAAGAACCCGGGCGTGCACCTGCTGCCCGCCGGTTCCACCATCACCGATATCATTGAAGCCTGCGGCGGTATGCTGGACGGCCACGCCTTCAAGGCCTATCAGCCGGGCGGCCCCTCCTCGGGCCTGCTGCCTGCGTCGATGTATGACGTTCCGCTCGACTTCGACACGCTGCAGCCGCATGGCACCTTCATCGGTTCTGCCGCTGTTGTGGTGCTGTCCGATCAGGACTCGGCCCGCGACGCGGCGCTGAACATGCTGCGCTTCTTCGAAGACGAAAGCTGCGGCCAGTGCACCCCCTGCCGGGTGGGCTGCGAAAAAGCCGTCAAGCTGATGAGCGAAAAGAAGTGGGATCAGGGCCTGCTGGAAGAGCTGAGCACCGCAATGGTCGATGCGTCGATCTGCGGCCTGGGCCAGGCCGCGCCGAACCCGATCCGCCTGACCATGAAACACTTCCCGGATGAGGTCTGAACCATGAGCAATCTCGTTACATTCACCCTCGATGGGAAAGAGGTCACTGCTGAAAAAGGCCTGACCATCTGGGAAGTCGCCAACGGCCGCGGGCTGAAGATCCCGCACCTGTGCCATAAGCCGCAGCCGGGCTACCGCCCGGACGGCAACTGCCGCGCCTGCATGGTCGAGATCGAAGGCGAGCGCACGCTGGCTGCTTCCTGTATCCGTGAACCCGCCGAGGGCATGGTTGTCACCACCAACAACGCACGGGCTGAGAACGCCCGTAAGATGGTGATGGAACTTTTGGTGGCCGACCAGCCCAAGAAGGAAGAGGCGCACGACAAGTCCTCCCACATGTGGGACATGGCCGAGCTGAACGGCGTCACCGAAAGCCGCTTCCCCAAGCTGGAAGAGGGCCGCATTCCGCTGCTGGACGACTCTCACGTCGCCATGAAGGTGAACCTGGACGCCTGTATCTCCTGCGGCCTGTGCGTGCGCGCCTGCCGTGAAGTGCAAGTGAACGACGTGATCGGCATGGCCGGCCGTGGCCACGATGCATATCCGACCTTCGACATCGCCGACCCGATGGGCCAGTCCACATGTGTGGCATGCGGCGAATGTGTGCAGGCCTGCCCGACCGGCGCGCTGATGCCTGCAACCGTGCTGGACGAAAACCAGGTTGGCGACAGCAAGGACTACGACTCCGAAACCGAAAGCGTCTGCCCGTTCTGCGGCGTCGGCTGCAAGGTTTCGCTCAAGGTCAAGGACGGCAAGGTCAAGCATGTAGAGGGCATCAACGGCCCGGCAAACGAAGGCCGCCTGTGTGTGAAGGGCCGCTTCGGCTTTGACTACATCCACCACCCGCACCGCCTGACCAAGCCGCTGATCCGCCGCGACGACGCACCGGCCAAAGGCCTGAATGTTGATCCGGGCAACCTGTCGACCCATTTCCGCGAAGCGACCTGGGAAGAGGCGATGGATCTGGCCGCAAAGGGCCTGATCAAGCTGCGCGACGAAGATCCGAAATCGGTTGCGGGCTTCGGCTCGGCGAAATGCACCAACGAAGAGGCCTATCTCTTCCAGAAGTTCATCCGTCAGGGCTTTAAGCACAACAACGTCGACCACTGCACCCGTCTGTGCCACGCATCTTCTGTTGCGGCACTGATCGAAAACGTGGGTTCCGGTGCGGTGACCGCGACCTTCAACGAGATCGAAAACGCCGATGTGGCGATTGTCATCGGCTCCAACCCGATCGAGAACCACCCGGTGGCTGCGACCTATTTCAAGCAGTTCACCAAGCGTGGCGGCAAGCTGATCGTGATGGATCCGCGTGGCGTCGGCCTGCGCCGGTTCGCTACCGAAATGGTGCAGTTCCGCCCCGGTGCGGACGTTTCGATGCTGAACGCGATCATGAGCGTGATTGTCGAGGAGGGGCTGTACGACCAGGCCTACATCGACAAATACACCGAGAACTGGGAGGCGGAAAAACAGCATCTGGCGCAGTTCACGCCCGAAAAGATGTCGGAAATCTGCGGTGTCAGCCCCGAACAGCTGCGCAGCGTTGCGCGCACCTTTGCGGGTGGCAAAGCGGGTCTGATCTTCTGGGGCATGGGTGTTTCTCAGCACATTCACGGCACCGACAACTCGCGCTGCCTGATCTCGTTGGCTCTGATGACCGGTAACGTCGGCAAGCCGGGCGCCGGCCTGCACCCGCTGCGCGGCCAGAACAACGTGCAGGGCGCGTCCGACGCGGGCCTGATCCCGATGTTCCTGCCCGACTATCAGACCGTGACCTCGGATGATGTCCGCAAGAGCTTCACCGATGTCTGGGGCGGCGGCGACTTCTCGAACGAGAAGGGCCTGACCGTGACCGAGATCGTTGACCAGGCCTATGCCGGTAACATCAAGGGCATGTATATCCAGGGTGAAAATCCCGCGATGTCCGACCCGGATGCCGACCACGCGCGGGACGCCTTTGCCAAGCTGGAACTGATGATCGTTCAGGACATCTTCCTGACCGAGACGGCGAACTATGCCGACATCATCCTGCCGGCCTCGGCGCTGTATGAAAAGAACGGCACCGTGTCGAACACCAACCGCCAGGTGCAGCGTGTACGCCCCGCCGTGGCGCCTCCGGGTGAGGCGCGCGAAGATTGGCAAGTCACCGTTGAACTCGCTCAGCGCATCGGCCTGCCGTGGGACTACAAGGATGTCAGCGAAGTCTTTGCCGAGATGAAGCTGAACATGAAGTCCTTGAACAACATCACCTGGGAGCGTCTGGAAACCGAGACCATCACCTACCCGTCGCTGCATGAGACCGACCCCGGTCAGGCGATTGTGTTTGGCGACGGCTTCCCGCGCCCCGAAGGCCGCGCCCGCTTTACCCCGGCATCGGTGATCCCGCCGGATGAAGCCCCGGATGCGGAGTTCCCGATGATCATGACCACCGGCCGCCAGCTGGAGCATTGGCACACGGGCTCGATGACCCGCCGCTCCAAGGTTCTGGATGCGGTCGAGCCGGAAGCGAACTGCTCGCTCAACCCGCGCACGCTCAAGCTGATGGGCATCGAGCCGGGCGAGATGGTCCGCCTGTCCACCCGCCGCGGCTCGATCGAGATCATGGCGCGTGCTGACCGGGCGATTGCCGAGGACATGGTGTTTGTGCCGTTTGCCTATGTGGAGGCAGCCGCCAACATCCTGACCAACCCGGCGCTGGACCCCTATGGCAAGATCCCCGAGTTCAAGTTCTCGGCGGTGAAAGTCGAAAAGATCGAGAACCAGATCGCCGCTGAGTAAGGCAGTCAGGTTCAGTCAAGACAGAGCGGGCGCGGAACCGATGG
>NZ_JWLC01000020.1:192412-193822 GCF_000813745.1 Leisingera sp. ANG-M1
GCGCGGCGCCAGGCCCAACGGCTGTATGGGCATCTTTGATGCCTGTTCAGCTGGCGGGAGCGTGTCTGTCCGGATGCCGGGCAAGGAACCGCGCGAGATCTTTCTGGGAGGGCGGTTTCCCGGAGAACACTTCTATGTAGCCGGGCATCAGGGAAATCCGGTAAGCGGTGCTTTCAGCCACTTGCATCGAGAAATAGCCGATCTGGGTGTAGATCATCGCCTTTGCCCGCACCAAAGCGTCTTGTGGCTCATAGCCGAAGCGGAGAAACATTTCCTTCATCGCCTGTTCGCGCCGGGCATCGGCCTGGTCTAGCCGGGCTTGCAGCGCTGCGTCGTTCCGTGCCCAGTTGCGGATCGCCAGGTCCAGCCGGGCATCAAACAGATCAGGATTAATCCAGCAGTCGAACACATTGAAAAGCGCTTCGGCAATGCTCTCGGCATAAGCCTCGGCCCGCGCGGCCAAGTTGCCGGTGTTTTTGTCTTCCCAGCGGCGGACCATTGCTTCCAGCAATTCTTCACGGTCCTTGAAGTGCCAGTAGAAACTGGTGCGTGACACGTTGAGCCGCTTGGCCAGCGGCATCACCTTCACGGCTTCCACACCGCTTGCGGTCAGAACGTCATAAGCGGCGGCCAGCCAGTTCTCTTCGCCAAGGCGCGGGCGGGAAAGGTCCGAAGTGTCCATGCCTGATCCCTAGCAGCCGCGCCGAAGGAGAGCAACTTTTCCCGACATGCGTGAAAGTTTAATTGACATAGGTGTCATGTTCGTGTCGGCTGGCGGCCAGCCAGTCAATGCCCCAGGAGAATTGCGCCATGTCCAAGGACCCGCTGCTGCAGCCTTACCAGTTGAAGCACCTGACGCTTCGCAACCGGATCATGACGACAAGCCACGAGCCGGCCTACCCCGAGGAGGGCATGCCCAAGGAGCGCTATGCGGCCTATCACGCCGAGCGGGCCAAGGCGGGAGTCGCGCTGACGATGACAGCCGGATCCGCCACTGTCAGCAGGGACAGCCCGCCGGTCTTCAACAATATCCTTGCCTATAAGGACGAGGTGGTGCCTTGGATCCGCAACCTGACCGATCAGGTGCATGAACATGGCGCGGCTGTCATGATCCAGCTCACCCACCTGGGCCGCCGCACCGGCTGGAATAAGGGGGATTGGCTGCCTTCGGTCAGCTCATCGCGGCACCGCGAGCCCGCGCACCGTTCGTTCGCAAAGCTGGCAGAGGATTGGGACATCGTCCGTATTCTCTCAGATTTTGCCGATGCGGCGGACCGCATGAAAGAGGGCGGCATGGATGGGATCGAGCTGCAGGTCTACGGCCATTTGATGGACCAGTTTTGGTCGCCTCTGACCAATGATCTGGACGGGCCTTACGGCGGTCAGACGCTCGACAGCCGGCTGAAGTTT
>NZ_JWLC01000020.1:194344-194950 GCF_000813745.1 Leisingera sp. ANG-M1
TGGATGTGCTGCGGGCGGTGCGGGAGCGGGTCGGCGAGGAATTCATCGTCGGATTGCGCTACACTGCGGATGAGGCACAAACGGGTGGCATTACGCCGGAGGAAGGCCTGGAAATCTCTAAACGGCTTGCAGGCAGCGGCATGGTGGATTTCCTCAATGTTATCCGGGGCCGCATTCATACTGATCCGGCGATGACTGATATTATCCCGGTGCAGGGTATGAAATCAGCCCCGCATCTGGATTTTGCAGGCGAGGTCAAAAGGGCAACCGGCATGCCGACCTTCCACGCGGCACGGATTCCGGATGTCGCAACCGCGCGTCATGCCGTTTCCGCAGGGTTGCTGGACATGGTGGGCATGACCCGCGCTCATATGGCGGATCCGCATATCGTTCGCAAAATCATGGAGGGGCGCGAGGATGACATCCGCCCCTGCGTTGGGGCAACCTACTGCCTGGACAGGATTTACCAGGCGGGAGAGGCTCTTTGCATCCATAACGCGGCGACAGGCCGGGAGCTGTCGATGCCGCACAGCATTCCACCTTCAAAAGAACGCAAGAAGGTGGTTGTTGTTGGCGCAGGCCCGGGCGGGCTGGAGGCGGCGCGGG
>NZ_JWLC01000020.1:195370-196214 GCF_000813745.1 Leisingera sp. ANG-M1
CCGCGCCTGAACCCGGCGGCCAGGTGCGGCTGACTGCGCAGAACCCGCGCCGAGCGGAAATGATTGGGATCATCGACTGGCGCATGGCGCAATGCGCGGCGCGCGGCGTCGAATTCCGGTTCAACAGCTGGGCTGAGGCGGGAGATGTGACGGCTCTTAATTCGGATGTTGTAATTGTGGCCACTGGCGGCATGCCAAACACCGAACTGTTCGAAACCCGGGGCGATGCCGTCAATGCGATCTCTGCCTGGGACATCATCTCTGGAGAGGTGAAGCCGGCGGCGCATGTGCTGATCTATGATGAAAGCGGCGACCACCCCGGCCTCATGGCAGCCGAAGCGGCAGCCAATGCCGGGGCGAAGGTAGAAGTAATGACGCCTGACCGGACCTTCGCTCCAGACGTAATGGGGATGAACCTGGTACCCTATATGCGCGCGTTGCAGGACAAGGATGCGGCATTTACCGTGGCACGCCGCCTGCTGGCGGCCGAACGCCGTGGCAACCGGCTGGTTGCAACCATCGGCACGGATTACAGCGGCCATACTTATCAGGCGGAGTATGACCAAGTGGTGGTTAACTATGGCACGATGCCGCTGGATGATCTCTATTTTGCGCTCAAGGATCGCGCGGTGAACCGAGGGGAAGTGGACTATGGCGCCCTGATAGAGGGGACGCCGCAGAAAATCTCCGCAAACCCTGCGGGGCAGTTCCAGTTGTTCCGTATCGGAGATGCGGTTTCAGCCCGCAATACTCATGCGGCAATCTATGATGCGCTGCGGTTAATGAAGGATATCTAGCATGCGTTTGGGATTTATAGGATGCGGCACCATTTCGTCGGCGGTGG
>NZ_JWLC01000020.1:196688-197418 GCF_000813745.1 Leisingera sp. ANG-M1
GTGGTGCGCGGACTGGCGGGGCAGGGGCACCGGATCACTGTGTCCGAGCGCGGCAAGGTGCATTCTGCAGCCTTGGCCGCGGAGTTTCCGGAAGTGACGGCCGGCCCCAACCAGGCTGTCATAGACAGCAGTGATGTCGTCTTCCTGGGAATTATGGCGGAGGCAGCAGGCGCCGTTCTGGATGGCCTTGCTTTCCGCCCGGACCAGCAGGTGATCTCCTTCATGGCCGGAGCAGGTCTCGAGCGGGTCTCCGAATTGGTTGCGCCAGCCCGTGCATCGGCCGTCATGATGCCGTTCCCGGGTATTGCCGAGGGCGGCTCTCCAATCATGGCTCTTGGAGACACCGTATTGCTGGAAAGCATCTTCTCACCGGCCAATACTGTTTTTGCGCTTCAGGATGAGGCTGAGCTTAGCGCCTATTTATGCGCCCAGGCGGTGCTGTCGCCGGTTGCGCGTATGGTTTCGGATGCTGCCCGCTGGCTGGGGTCACGGGTTGAGGATGGTGCGCAGGGTGAAACTTTCCTTCGGATGCTGGCAGGCACAAGTTTGCAGGCGGCTGAATGCGAGCACCTGATTGAGGCTCTGAATACCCCCGGGGGGTTCAATCAGCGGCTTCGCCTGCATATGGAGGCCGCCGGAATGAGTGATGACCTTTCGGCTGGCTTGACCCTGCTGGAACGCGGCTGATCGCCAGCCAATCTGCTTTTGACAGTCTCTTCATTTATTGGGC
>NZ_JWLC01000021.1 GCF_000813745.1 Leisingera sp. ANG-M1
GCCGATCGCCCGCAGGTACAGCCCGCGGTCATGGGCAAAGTTCTGCACCAGCTCGCCCACCTTCCAGGACGGATCAAACGGCTCGCGCGTCCTGGCATCCTTCATCAGCTCAAAGCCGCAGAACAGCCCGACACCGCGCACTTCAGCGACCAGCGGATGATCCGCCATCGCGTGGCAGCGGCTCAGGAAGCGGTCGCTCACCTTGCGCACATGGCCGACCAGGTCGATCTCGTCATAGATGTCCAGCGCCTCCAGCGACACCGCGGCGCCCACCGGGTGCCCCGCATAGGTGTAGCCATGGCCAAAGACGCCGACCTCGTCGGAGTTCTTCATCATGTCGGCGTACATGTCGTCCTTGAACATCAGGGCCGAGACCGGAAAGAAGGCCGCAGACAGCGCCTTGGCGCAGGTGACCATGTCGGGCTTCATGCCCCAGGTCTCCGAGCCCCACATATTGCCGGTGCGCCCGAAGCCGCAGACCACCTCATCAGCCAGGAGCTTGATGTCGTACTTGCGCAGCACCGCCTGCATCTCGCGCCAATAGCCCTCCGGCGGCATCAGCGCGCCGCCGCCCGAGATCGCAGGCTCGGCAAAGAAAGCCGCAATCGTCTCCGGGCCTTCCGACAGGATCAGCTCTTCGAACTTCGCCGCCATCCGCGCCGAGAACTCCTCTTCGCTCTCGCCGTCGATGTGGAAGCGGTAGTAGTTCGGCAGCTCGGTGTGCTTGAACTCCGGCAGCGGCAGGCCGAACTTCGCATGCATATGCGGCTGGCCGGACAGCGACACGGTGGCAATGGTGTTGCCGTGATAGCCGCGCACCCGGCCGATCACCTTGCGCCGCTCCGGCTCGCCCTTGGCGGTATTGGTGTACCACAGCAATTTGATCGCGGTGTCATTGGCCTCGGACCCTGAGCACTGGAACATCGCCCGGGTCATTCCGTTCGGCGCCATCGCCGTCAGCCGTTCGCCCAGCTCCGCCACCTTCGGGTGCGAGCGGTTGTAAAACGTCGGCGCAAACGGCAGCGTGTTCATCTGCCGCATCGCCGCGCTGGCCAGCCGCTCGTTGTGATAGCCCAGGGACACGCAGCCAAGCCCGGAAAACCCGTCGATGATCTCACGCCCCTCGCTGTCATAGATGAACACACCCTTGCCATGGGTGATCATCGTCGGCCCGTTTTCCGCATGCTGGCGCAGGTTCGACTGCGGATGCACGTGGTGGGCTTTGTCCTGCTCAATCGAGCGTTTGGCGTCGGCGTTCATATCTCGCTCCAAAGGAATTCTTCGCGCCCGATTTCACATTCATCTTGACTGAAACTCAATCTCGAAGTTTTCTCACTTTGATGAATCCAATTCAGGCAAACCATGAAACCTTTACTCGACCTGCGCCATCTGCAACTGATCCAGGCCATCATCCAAACCGGCCGGATCACCGACGCCGCCAAGCTGCTCGGCGTCACACCTTCGGCCCTGTCGCACCGCCTGCGCGAGGCGGAGCGGCGGCTGGATGTGCCGCTGTTCACACGGATGCACAAGAAGCTGCGCCGCACCCCCGCCGCGGACTATATGGCGGTGGTGGCCGAGCGCGTGCTCTCCGATCTCAGCCGCGCTGAAGAAGACGTGCGCCGCATGAACGCCAATGTGCAGCACGTGGTGCGGCTGTCGGTGGAGGCTTACAGCAACTACCGCTGGCTGCCGGCCTTCATCAAGTTTCTTAAGTCCCGCACCGACGGCATCGATCTGCAGATCATGGCGGGCGCCCGCAGCGATCCGCTGACCGGGGTTCTGAACCGCCATCTTGATATCGCAGTAATGTCGGGCACCGTTGCCCAGGCCGGACTGCGCAGCTTGCCGCTGTTTGAAGACCCTCTGCTTTACATCATGCCGCCAAACCACCGGCTGGCAGACCGGGAGTTTGTCGAAGGCACCGATATCGTCGGCGAGCCCTTCATCACCTACACCAAAGTGCCGGAGCCCGACCGCGAGTTTGCCCTGCTGTTCCGCCCGACCGACAGCTATCCGAAATGGGCGGCCACGGTGGAGCTTCCCGAAGCGATTGTCGAGTTGGTGGCCTCCGATCTCGGCACCAGCGTGCTGTCGAACTGGGCGCTGCAATCAGCGCTCAACGAAGGCAGGATCGTTGGCGCCCGGGTGACCCAGGACGGCATCTCGGTGCCCTGGTGCGCGGCCATCCGGGCTGAAGACATGGAAGATGGCGATCCGATCTATCAGGTTGCGCAGTTGCTGTCGGAATGGTGCAGCCTGCCGGATGCAGGGTTCCACATCGTGTAGCGGGAAAGGGCGGCTAAAGCCGCCCTTCCGATGCGCGGGTCAGCTGCGGGCCCGTGCCATTGCCGGATCGTAAAGGGGCCGGGTGCTGGCCGTTGCTTTGACTGCGCGGCCGTTCACCATCACCTCATAGCCGCTGTCTGCCAGATCTTTCAGGGTCATGCCCTCTTCCTTGGCCACATAGCCCAGGCCGACGGCACTGCCGGCGGTCCAGCCATAAGACGCCGAGGTCAGCCGCCCGACGATCCTGCCATCACGCAGAACCGGCTCTTTGCCAAAGATCAGCGCTTCGGGGTCTTCCAGCTTGAAACTCAGCAGGCGGCTGGCGGTTCCTTCCGCCCGCTTGGCCTCGATCGCGGCCTTGCCGGTGAACTCGGTTGCAAAGTCGCAGGCAAAGACCAGGCCGCTTTCCACTGGGCTGTCATGCGGGCCGATGTCATGGCCCCAGTGGCGGAAGCCCTTCTCGATCCGGCAGCTGTCCACCGCCATGCCGCCGCAAAGCCGCGGGGCGCCTTCGGCTGTCATGACAGCTTCGAATACCGCTTGCGCAAATTCGGCCGGAACATGCAGCTCCCAGCCCAGCTCGCCCACATAGGTGATCCGCTGCGCGCGGACCGGGCAGTGGCCCAGATGCAAGTTCTGGAAACTGCCGAAGGGGAAGGCCTCATTCGACAGATCAGCGCCGGTCAAACCTTGCAGGAACGTCCGAGAGCGCGGCCCCATGACGGCCAGGGTTGCCTCGGACGCGGTCACATTGACCACGCTGACGCCGGAGCCTTCCAGCTGGGTTTTCAGCCAGCTTTCGGTCTGCGGCTCGGCCCCCGCCGAGGCCATCACCATGAACCGGGTACCCGAGAGCCGCGCCACGGTGACATCCGCCTCGATCCCGCCCTGTTCGTTAAACATATGGGTATAGACCAGCGCGCCTGGTTCCACCGCCATATTGGCACCGCAGAGGAGCTGCATCTGCGCTTCGGCCCCCTGCCCGTCAACAATGAACCGGCCAAAGGTCAGGTCGATCATGCCGAGATCGTTGCGCAAGGCCTCATGTTCGGCTTTCCAGTCGTCAAACCAGGGCTCGCGGCCAAAGCCGTCGGTCATCTCGCGGCCATAGTACAAGGGTCGCTCCCAGCCGTTGGCGCTGCCGAACTGAGCACCCGCCGCCTTCAGATGGCCGTAGTACGGCGTCCGCCGCAGCCCCCGCGCCTCGGTCTTGCGCAAATAGGGCCAGTGCATCGCATAGGCATGGCCCAGCGTTTCCGCCGCCTTAGTTGCGGTGTAGCTGCGCGCATTCAGCGCCGGCACGATACGGCGTGCATCCACATCGGTCAGATCCATGGTCATATGCCCGGCCATGATCCACTCGGCCAGCGCCTTGCCCGCGCCGGGCCCGTTCTGGATGCCGGTCGAGTTGAAGCCGGCAGCCACCCACAGGCCCTTCACTTCCGTGACCGGCCCCAGGTAGTGCTTGGCGTCCGGGGTAAAACACTCCGGCCCGTTGAAGAACTTGCGGATGCCAGACTCCGCCAGCGCCGGAACCCGCTCCATCGCCGCTTCCAGCACCGGGTAGAGGTGTTCCTCGTCGCAGGGCAGCTCGTCGAACTCGAAAGCCTCCGGCAACCCGCCCTCAGGCAGCCAGGGGGTGGCGTTGGGCTCGGAGCAGCCGATCAGCAGCTTGCCGGCATCTTCCTTGTAATAGGCGTATTCATCCATCACCCGCAGCACCGGCAGGTCGCCGGTGACGCCCTCGATGGGATCGGTCACCACATAGTAGTGGTTGGTGTAATGCAGCGGCACCTGCACGCCGTGGCTCAGGCCGAATTCGCGCGCCCACATGCCGGTGGCGTTGACCACATGTTCCGCCCGCACCAGCCCTTGCGCCGTTTCCACGCCAATGGCCCGGCCGCCCTCGATCACCACACGCTCGACCTTGGTGTCCTCAAAGATCTGCGCGCCATTTGTCCGCGCGCCCTTGGCCAGCGCCATGGTGGTGTCGATCGGGTTGGTATAGCCGTCACCGGGGAACCAGAAGGCGCCCTTGGCATCATGAGCGGAGAGCAGCGGCCAGCGCTCCAGCGCCTCGGCCACGCTGATCTCTTCCGCGCGGATACCGCAGCCGTGGGCATAATCCACCTTGCGCCGCAGTTCCTCCATCCGCGCATCCGTCAGCGCCAGCGTCATTGAGCCGTTGCGCTTGAAACCGGTGTTCTGGCCGGTCTCGTCTTCCAGGCTCTCCATCAGGTCAAGGCCGTATTTGGCCAGCGCCGTCATCACCGGCACGCCCTGGGTTTCACTGACCAGCCCGGCGGCGTGCCAGGTTGTTCCGCTCGTCAGTTTCTTGCGCTCAAACAGCGCCACCGACCACCCCGCTTTCGCGAGGTGGTAAGCCGTTGCACAGCCAACGATGCCGCCGCCGACGATGGCGACCTGCACGTCCTGGGGAAGGGATTTTGCCATGTCCTTAGCCCCGCAGCCGGTCGTTTTCAGGATCGTAGAACGGCACCGTGGCGACAGTAGCCTTCACCGGTTGGCCCAGAACTTCGATGTCAAAGACATCGCCCGGCTGCGCCTCGACCGTCAGATATCCCAGGGCAATTCGTTTATCGATCCGGAACCCGGTGCCGCCCGAGCTGACATAGCCCACCGGCTTGCCATCGCGGCAGATTGGATCGGAAGACAGCGCATCCGCGCCATGACCTTCCAGCACAAAGGCGGTGAAGTGGTAGTCCTTGGGCTGCTCTGCTTGGCGCAGAAACGCATCGCGGCCAACAAAGCTGTCTTTCTTCTTGCTGACGAACCGGTCAAGCCCCGCATCAAAGGCGGTGTATTCGATGCCGAAGTCCGCCCCCCAGCCGTGATAGCCCTTTTCGATCCGCATCGCGTTCAGCGCGTAAGAGCCGAACTCCACTATGCCTTTGTCCGCGCCCTGCTCCAGGATAGCGCTGTAGACCGCCACCAGATCGGATGAGCGCATATGCAGCTCCCAGCCCAGCTCGCCCACATAAGAGACCCGCAGCGCAATCACCGGCGCGCCGGCAATGGTGATCTCGCGCACCGACATCCAGGGTGCTGCCTCTTTCGACAGATCGTCTTCTGTCAGCGGCTGCAAAACATCACGGGACTTCGGCCCCATCACCATCAGCGCCGCATCAAAAGCCGAGCCGCGGCGCAGGCTCACGCCCTCTTCCGGCAGGAATTGCGACATCCAATCGTGGTCGCGCTGATCCGCCAGGGTCGGGCCGCACAAGAGGTATTTGTTCTCCTCCAGCCGGGCGATGGTGGCTTCGGACCAGACCTTTCCCTTGGGCGTCAGCATATAGCTGAGCTTGACCCGGCCCACCGAGGGCATCGCGCCGCAGAACACATGATTCAGGAACTCGGTTGCCTTGGGGCCTTCGACCTCGTAGCGGGTGAAGCCGCCGTGATCCATCACGCCGACATTGTCGCGCACGCCTTCGCATTCGGCTTTTACCGCATCGTGCCAGGCTTCGTGATGGAAGCTCAGCTCGCCATCGTCCTTGACCGCATCGGTTTCAAACCAGAACGCCCGCTCCCAGCCGGCCACCTGGCCGAACACTGCGCCCTTCGATTTCAGCGTATCGTAGAGCGGCGTTGTCTGCACCGGACGCCCGGCTTTCCACAGACGGTGCGGATAGGGGATTGCATACTGGTTCTCATAAAGCTCGCTGGAGCGTTTGACGGTGTAATCAAACGTCGCCCATTCTTCGCCAAAGCGGCGCGGATCCCAGAACGACATGTCCCACTCGGTCTCGCCTTCGGTGATCCATTCGGTCAGGGTTTTTGCTGCCGCTGCCGAATGGGTGATCCCCACCGGGAAGCAGCAGGCGTGGTAGAAGTTCGGCAGGCCGAAGGCCGGGCCACACAAGGGGGCGCCGTCGGGGCTGTAAGGGATCGGGCCGTTCACAAAGCGGCTGACGCCGGCCTCGCCCAGCAGCGGCACATGCTCAAGCGCTGCTTCCAGGATCTCGGCAATGTCGTCCACACTGTCGGGATAGAGCTGGTTTGCAAAGCAGTCCGGCATTCCGTCCAGCCAGGCCGGGCGGCCTTCATGGCCGTAGGAGCCCAGCAGCAGCCCGTTCCGCTCGCGGCGCAGATAGTACATGATGTCCGGGTCACGGACGAGCGGGAAGTTCTCAGGGTTCGCTTCCAGCTCGGGCAGGCTGTCGGTGACCAGATACTGGTGCTCCAGTGTGACGACGGGCAGTTTCTGGCCGACCATCTCACCCACGACACGGCCATAGTAGCCGCCTGCGTTGATCACGATGTCACAGATCACATTGCCCTTGTCAGTCACAACTTCCCATTCGCCCGACGGGCGGCGGTTGATGCCGGTGACCTGGGTAAAGCGCGCAATCTCTGCGCCCAGATCGCGGGACCCCTTGGCCAGCGCCTGGGTCAGCTGCGAGGGGTCCACATCGCCCTCGTAAGGGTCGAGAATACCGCCGATAATGCTGTCGCCCGAGCTGAAGTAGGGATGCATACCGTCCATTTCAGACGGGGTCAGCATCGCCATGTCATAGCCCAGCCCCTTGGAGATCCCTACCAGGTGCTGGAACAGGTCCATCCGCTCCTGCGTATGCGCAGGCCAGAAGGCGCCGGTGTGGCGGTAGGTGATCGGGTAATCCACCTCCTCCGCCAGATCCTTGTAGAGCCGCCAGGCGTAGTTGCCCGCGCGCATGCCGCCCCAGCTGTTGGCATAGGTCGGAATATTGCCCGCCGCATGCCAGGTCGAGCCCGAGGTGAGCTCGTTCTTCTCGATCAGGAGCGTATCGGTCACGCCTGCCTTGGCCAGGTGGTAAAGGGTCGAGACGCCAACGGCGCCGCCCCCGATAATGACAACTTTGGCTTGAGTTTTCATGGTCTTATACTTTCAGAAGCTCGGGCAGATGAATCGGCAGGCGGGCGCGGATCGCGGCCTCGGCTGCCGCAGGCAGATGGTCCGGCGCGGGCATGGCTTCGATCTCAGCCACCCGGGCCAGCGCCCGGTCCCAAACCGTCAGCGCGCCGCTGTCCAGCCAGTCGTTCACGCTTTGGCGGTCGCCAAGTTTGGGATAGACATATTCCTTGGTCATCAGGTCCAGGGTCTGCCCGGTACCCAGGAAATGCCCCTCGCCAGTCACCACCTGCTCGATCATGTCGAGATCGATGGCGCCGTCGAACATCTCCACCCCGCGCACCGAGCGCAGGATCGCGCCGCACATGTCGTTGTCGATCACCAGCGCCTCTTTGCTGGCCGCCATGATCGAGCCGAGCATGCCAACGCTGAGGTTGATCATATCCGCCCCGCCCTGCGCCGCCAGCGCGATGGTGTAGCCTTTCTCATAGCCCGACTGTGCGTCCGCGGTCTTGGCATCGGTCATGCCGGCCGAAACGGTAGACGGCAGGCCGAGGTTCAGCAGCAGCTGCGCGGCGGCGGCATTGGCTACCGCCGCTTCGCCCGAGCCGCCGGTCATCGCGCCGGTGCGCAGGTCCGAGATGAACGGCAGGAAGGCCAGGATGCAGGGGAAGCCTGGCTGCATCATGTTGACCAGCACCAGCCCCGCCAGCGATTCCGCCAGGCCCTGCGCCAAAGCACCGGCCAAAGCCGCCGGGCTGGTCGCACCTGCCTGCGCCGCCGAACAGATCTGCAGCGGCATCCCCAGGCGCACGCACTCCCGCATCACGCCGCAGGCTTCTTCGGCCAGGGTCAAGGGCGGCACCACGTGGCAGATTGAGGCAAAGCAGAACGGCTGCGCCTTGAACGCCCCCTCGCCGCCCAGGGCCTGGTCGAACATTTCGATTACCGGTGCCACATTATCCGGTTCAAAGAAGCTGGTGCCGATCGGCTTTGAAGTTGCCTTCATCGCCGCAAAGGCGGTGTTGATGTCCAGCGTCAGCGGAACCTCAAGATCGCGCGCCACAACCGGACGCAGGCTGTAATGGATGCTGTCGCAGGCATCGACAATGCGCATCAGTCCGTAAAGATCCTGCAGCGTCGAATCGCGGAACGTCTGGGTTGCCGCATCCAGCACCTGCACCGCGGCGCCGCCGGTGCCGATATGCACCCGGCCGCCGCCAACCTCGATCCCCCGGTCGCGTTTGAAACCCGGCAGTTCGACCCGCTTGCAGGCCTTGGCAATCATATCCTCGACCAAGCTGCGCGGGAAGGTGATCCGCCCGTCCGCCCGTGCCACCGCCCCGTTGGCCAAGGCGAGTTCGCGAATGTCTTCAGGAGCTTGCGACACACCGATCCGTTTCAGGATCTCAAAAGCCGTGTCGGTGATATACGCAAGCTTGCTGTCATCCAGCGGCATAAAGCGGCCGCCCGCAGGCGGTTGGGTCAGCTGTGGCGCAGAGGCGCTAGTGCCCCGTTTAGATCGTGTTCGCCGCATTTGCGCATCCTCATTGGTGTTTGTCTTGGCGGCATCTTAAAAACACAGAAGTGTTAGCTCAATTCCATTATTTGCACACTTTGATGAACGAAATTCACTCAAAGATCTGCGAGTCGCCTCAGCCGCAATATCCTGCGGCTGAGGAAAGCAAGAGGCCTCAGCCCTGCGCCGCCGCGCGGTCCGCCAGCACCCGGTCCAGCCAGGCCGGATCCATTTCGGGGACCGACGACAGCAGCAAATCGGTATAGGGCGCATGCGGCGGCGAGAAGATCGCCTCTTTGGCACCCTGCTCCACAACCCTGCCCTGCTGCATCACCACCACCTCATCCGCGATCGCGCGCACGGTCGAGATGTCGTGGGTGATGAACATATAGGCCAGATCATGCTCCTTCTGCAGCTTGTCCAGCAGCCGCAGAATGCCCTCCGCCACCAGCTGGTCCAGCGCCGAAGTCACCTCGTCGCAAATCACCAGCTTGGGCGAGGCTGCCAGCGCCCGGGCAATGCCGATCCGCTGCTTCTGCCCGCCCGACAGCTCGGACGGCAGCCGGTTCATGTACTGATCCGGCTCCAGCTCGATGTCGGCCAGCAGCGCCCGGATCTCCTGGGTCAGCTGCTTGCCCCTCAGCCCGCGGTAATAGGTCATCGGGCGGCCGATGATATCCTTGATCCGCTGCTTGGGATTCAGCGCGGTATCGGCCATCTGATAGATCATCTGCACCGCCTGCAGCTCGGCCTTGCTGCGCTTGCGGAATTCCGGCGCCAGCGGCGCGCCGTTCAGCAGAATCTCGCCCTGCACCGGCGGCAGCAACCCCATCAGGCTGCGCGCAGTGGTCGATTTTCCCGATCCGCTTTCCCCGACAACGGCCACGGTGCGGCCTGCGTGGAAATCCATCGAGATGTCATTCAGCACCGGACGCGCTGTGCCAGGGTATTGCGCGGTCACGTTTTTCAGCGATACCACCGGCACCTGGGCCTCGGCCACCGGCGCCTTTTGGGCCGCCTTGAAGGACCGCACCGCCCAAAGCGACTTGGTATACTCCTCTTTGGGGTCGTTCAGCATGGTTGCGGTATCTGCAGCCTCGACCTCTTCGCCATAGCGCAGCACCATGATCCGGTCCGCCATCTGGGCCACAACCGCCAGGTCATGGGTGATATAGATCGCCGAGGTGCCGAACTCCTCCACGATATTGCGGATCGCAGACAGCACCTCGATCTGGGTGGTCACATCCAGCGCCGTGGTCGGCTCGTCAAAAATGATCAGGTCCGGGCGGCAGGCCATGGCCATCGCGGTCATCGCGCGCTGCAGCTGGCCGCCGGACACCTGATGCGGATAGCGGAAGCCGATTTCCTCGGGGTTCGGCAACTGCAGCTGGCGGTAAAGATCAATTGCGTCCTTTTCCGCCTCCTCGCGCTGCATCAGCCCCCGGCGAACCGGGAATTCCGCATGCTGGCTGATCAGCTTGAAGGCCGGGTTGAAACTGGCCGCCGCCGATTGCGCCACATAGGCAATCCGGGTTGAACGCAGATCGCGGCAGGTCTCGCGGCTGGCGCCGGTCAGCTCAATCCCGTCAAAGTGCACGGTGCCGCCGGAAAACCGGCAGCCATCACGCACATGGCCCATGGCGCCCAGGCCGATGGTGGATTTACCGGCGCCGCTTTCGCCGATCAGCCCCAGCACCTCGCCCTTGCCCAGGGTCAGGTTGACGCCTTTGACAATCGGCTTCCAACGGTCCTCGGACAGGCCTTCGATCTGCAGGTTCTGCATCACCAGCAGCGGGGTTTGTGTATCTGTCATTGTAAGCCCCTCAGGTTTTCAGGCCACTGGCCTTGTGCAGCATCCAGTCGACGATAAAGTTCACCGCAACTGTCAGCAGTCCGATGGCGGCCGCCGGGATCAGCGGCGTCAGATCGCCAAAGGTGATCAGCGAGGCATTCTCGCGCACCATCGAGCCCCAGTCCGCGGCCGGCGGCTGAATACCCAGGCCCAGGAACGACAGGCCCGAGATGGTCAGGAATACAAAGCAGAACCGCAGCCCGAACTCCGCCACCAGCGGCGGCGCCGCATTGGGCAGGATCTCCTTGCGCATGATCCACCACAGGCCCTCGCCCCGGACCTGCGCTGCCTCGACGTAGTCCATCACCACGACCCCCATCGCGACAGCGCGGGCAATCCGGTAGACAAAGGTGGCATAGATCAGCGCGATCACCCCGATCAGGCTGGTGACCGACGCGCCGAAAATGGTCAGCAGCAGCAGCGCAAAGATCAGCGTTGGGATCGAAATCACCACATCCACCGCCCGCGACAGCACCTGATCGACCCAGCCCTGCAGCACCGCGGCAAAGAACCCCGCCGCGCTGCCGACGGCAAAGGCGATCATCGTGGTCACCAGCGCGATGCCGATGGTGTTGCGGGCGCCATAGATCATCCGCGTTGCCATGTCCCGGCCCAGGCTGTCGGTGCCCAGCCAGTTCACGGCGGACCAGGGCTCGTATTCATAGCCCACCACTTCGCTTTCGCCAAAAGGCGCCAGCAGCGGCGCGAAAACCGCCACGAAGATGTAGAACAACACGACCGCGATGCCGAATTTTGCGGTCAGCGGCGCCTTGCGCAGCTCATGAAGGATCGCGTTCATGGTTATTTCCTGTGCAGCAGGCGCGGGTTGGACGCGATCGAGATCAGATCGGACGCCAGGTTGAAGAGGATATATGTGGCGGCAAACAGCAGGCAGGCGGTCTGCACGACAGTAAAGTCCCGCTTGGCCACGCTATCGACCAACAGCTGCCCCATGCCCGGATAGACAAAGACCACCTCGACGATCACTACGCCGACGATCAGATAGGCCAGGTTGATGGCGATCACGGTCACGATGGGCGCAATGGCGTTGGGCAGCGCGTGTATCACGATCAGGCGGCGCTGGCTCGCGCCCTTCAGCTGTGCCATTTCGATAAAGGGCAGCGCCAGCAGGTTGATCAGCGACGCCCGCGTCATCCGCATCATATGGGCGGTGACGATCAGCGTCAGTGTCAGCGCCGGCAGGAAGGTGCGGTAGATCCGGTCGCCCAGGCTGGCGTCCTCGGACAGGTTGGCAATCGACGGGAACATGCCCAGCTCAACCGCAAACAGCCACACCAGGATATAGCCGACAAAAAACTCGGGCACCGAGATTGCTGTCAGCGTTGCCACGTTGATCGACTTGTCCAGAAAGGTCTCGCGGTAGAGCGCCGCAATCACCCCCAGAAGCACCGCCAGCGGCACCGAGATCACGGCAGCAAAGCCCGCCAGGAAGAAGGTGTTGTACATCCGCTCGCTGATCAGATCCTTGATCGGAAGGCCCGAGATCAGCGAATTGCCCAGATCCCCCTGCAAAAACCCGCCAAGCCAGCTCAGATAACGGGTATGTGCAGGCTGATCCAATCCCAGCTCGCGGCGGAAGGCGGCCAGGTTCTCCGGCGTTGCAGACTGCCCCAGCACCTGCTGGGCCACGTCGCCGGGCAACAGCTCGATCGACAGGAAGATCACAAGCGACACGACAAACAAGGTCAGAAGGCCAAGCGCCAGCCGCTGGACGAAAAGCCTGAGTAGATAGTGCATTTGATGTCTCTGAAGCAGAGTTCAGGAAACTGGCGGGGCCCCTGCCCCGCCAGCCGTTTCCGGTTTTAGGCTTTCCACCAGCGCTCGATAGCCTTGTAGCCGTCCAGCGCCCAGTTCGAGGCCACGTCTTCGCCATGCGCCACATCGGCGCGGCGGGCATAGACGAAGTTGCGGAAGAACGGGATCACCGAGCCGCCCTCATCGCGCAGGATCACCTGCATGTCGCTGTACATCTGCGCCCGCTTGCCCTCGTCCAGCTCGGACCGGGCCGCCAGCATCAGCTGCGAGAACGTCTCGTTGCTGAACTGGCTTTCGTTCCAGTCGCCGGTATAGGCGGTGGCAAAGATCATGTCCGGCACCGGGCGCGCGCCCCAGGAGCTGGTGAAGAAGGGTTTCTTCATCCACACATCCGACCAGTAGCCATCGCCCGGCTCGCGCACGACCTGCACGTCCAGGCCCGCAGGCGCCGCGTGCTCGCGGTAGAGCGTCACCGCGTCCACCGCGCCGGCAAACAGCGAGTCCGACACGCTGAGCGATACGCTCAGGCTGTCCAGTCCGGCTTCCTTCAGATGGAATTTCGCCTTGTCCGGGTCATAGGCGCGCTGTTCGATCGAGGCGTCGTAGAACGGCATCGAAGGCGCAATCGGGTGGTCGTTCGCCACGGTGCCATGGCCGCGCAGCACCTGCTTGACCAGGGCTTCACGGTCAACGCCGTATTTCAGCGCCAGGCGCACGTTGTTGTCCTGGAACGGCGCCTGTGAGCTTTGCATGGCAAAGGTCGGGTGGAAGCCGCCCGAGATCGACTCGATCTCGACGTTCTTGTCGCGGCCCAGCAGGCCCAGCGTCTTGTATTCAGCGGACTGTACCGCGTCGATCTCGCCGGTGACCAGCGCCGTGGTGGCCGCGCCGCTGTCGGAGATCAGCAGCACTTCGACGGTGTCAAAGTTGGCCGCGCCCTCTTTCCAGTAGTCCGGGTTGCGCTTCAGCACGGTTTTTACACCCGGCTTCCAGCTGTCCAGCACATAACCGCCGGTGCCGGTGCCTGACATGTCCAGCGCGCCGTCAGCGCCGACCGGCATGATCTGGAAGTGATAGTCTGACAGGATGAACGGGAAGTCCGCATTCGGTGCCGACAGGCTGAAAACCACGGTATCGCTGCCGTCGGCGGTGATGTTCTCAACACCCGCCAGCAGCGATTTCGCGCCCGAGGTCGACTCTTCGCCGCGGTGCAGGTCCAGCGAGGCAATGACATCTTCCGGCGCCAGCGATTTGCCGTTGTGGAAGGTCACGCCCTGGCGCAGCTTGAATACCCAGGTCTGGGCGTCGTCCGACGACCAGCTGGTGGCCAGTTCCGGCTTCAGCTTGTTGTCAGACCCGATCTCGGTCAGGTTGTTGCGCAGCGCCCAGCCGACCATGATCTGCTGCGAGCCGCTGGCCTCAGCCGGGTTCAGCGTGTCGCTGGTGCCGCCCTGGTTCACCGACAGGCGGAAAACGCCGCCCTTCTGCGGCTGCGCCTGCGCCGCCCGGGGCATCTGGCTCAGGCCAGCCAGCGCAACCGAGCCCGCCAGAAAGCCGCGTCGGCCGATCTGAAGGCTGGATCCGAATTTCGTCATTTTGGGTCTCCTCCCCTGCAAAATGCGTTAGTTGATTTCCGCCAACTGGCGGTCCCGCGCGTAGTGGTCCGGATGGGCCTCGCCCCAGATCCGGATAGCTTTGTCCGATGTCGCGATGTCCTCCGGGTCGGTCACATAGCTCAGCAGCAGGCTCTGCCGCTCGCCGCCTTCGGGCGCTGTGACCCGGTGCAAGGTGTAGCCGCCGCGGAACAGCTGCAGATCGCCAGGGCGCAGCTTCAGGCTCCGCAGATTGCTGCGGTCCCCGTCCAGAACCTGCTTCACCGCATCGTAATTCTCGTCTTCCCGGCTGCGCAGGTTCGGCACATATTCGAACGCGCCGCCCTCTTCGGTCTGCTTCAGGCCGAACGAGACGGTGAAATCATTGTTGTCGAAATGCCAGGCAAATTCGCAGCCCTCCGGCTGCACGTTCACATTGGTGCAGGCATAGGGATCGCGGTAGGTGTAGAGCTTCTCATACCCCAGCGCCTCAGCCACGAAGCGGCACAGGTCCGGGTTCTGGAACACCGACCAGATCACCCCGCCGCGGGCAAACTTGTCGCCGCGCACCATGCCATGGCGGCGCGGTGAAAACCGGTTCAGCGGATGGTCCGCAGGCGTGCCTTCGGGCGGCTGCGAAAAATAGGGGTTCAGGCTGGCTTCATGGAAGACTGCATCTGGCGCTAGGGCCTCAGCTTCGGCTTGCATCGCGGCAAGGGTTTCCGGCCTGACAAAGTTCGCAAGCTGCGCGCAGTTGACGGTGTTCAGCCCCTCAACCGCTGCCGCCAGCATATCCTTGTAAGCCGCGGATTCTGGCTTATTCAAAGGATACGCAGCGACGTCGAACAGATCTTCGGTTGAAAAATCCGGCGGCACCGGTTTGGCTTCTGAAGCAGGCATTTCCCCTCTCCCCCCGTATTTCCCTGGCCAGGGACGGGTTGTCGCACGGCGCAGAGATTCATTGATAAGCAATTGAAAGGAAACGGCTTTACCCAAACCCGGGATCCGGCCGAACGCAGGGAGCAGTATTTGCGGAGACTTGTGTTATTTCAATTTAATAATAGGAGCATTAACATGAGAGAAATTCACTCATAAACATGCTGTCAGCCAGCGTTAATTTGATGGCTGGCCTGGTTCAAATAATGACCCGCTAGAAACACACCCTCATAGGTTTATAGCCCAGGAAGTCGGGAATGAATAAACCTGCGCGGGGGAGGTGTTGCAAACTATGACGACAACACTTTGTTAATATGTGATTTCTCACCTACCCTTCCAAGCGACCATCCATTTCCCCTCCCAGTGGCCAGCCTCTCAGCAGCCTTCACAAACCCCCTTCAATGCTATCGGAAGCAGAGTGCCGCCAGGAGCCAGCATTGACTGCTGGCGGTCCCCGCATGCCAGGGGCTTGTGCGGCGTCTTCCGCTGCCCCGGATGCCTCCTTTCGCACCCAAAGCTGTCATGGGCTGGCAAAGCGCCGCACCTAGAGAGACCCGAAGGGTGCTTAGACCGCCCTTCCGAATCACACCGAACTCACCTTGCCCAGGCGCACAGGCTGAAAGAGTCTCACCGTCAGTCTGGCGGGCAGGCCGCTGCGCGCAAGGCAGCTGTAATCTCTTCCTCGGTCAGCACGCCCATTTCGGTCAGCACTTCCGAAAACAGCTTGCCCTCTGCTTCTGCCTCCTTGACGAGTTTTGCAACCTTCCCGTAGCCGAACCGGGGTACAAAAACGGTGGCCAGCGCCGAGGACCCCATCAGGTTTTCCAGCGCCTGCTCTTCGCGCGCGCAGATCCCGGAAATGCACTTGTCTGCAAAGATCCGGCAGCCGCGGGTCAGGAGATCCATGCTGTCAAACAGGCGCGAGGCGATCACTGGCTCGAAATGGTTGATCTCGAGCTGGCCGCCAAGCGCGGCCATGGAGACCGCTGTGTCACTACCGGCCACCGCATAGGCTGCCTGCTGCATCATCATCGGCAGCACCGGGTTGATCTTGCCCGGCATGATCGAGGAGCCGGGCTGCACCGCGGGCAATTTGATCTCACCGATACCTGATTTGCTGCCGGAAGAAAGAATGATCAGGTCGAGGCTGATCTTGCCGATCACCTCGGCTGCGATGCGCAGTTCCGAGGAGACGCGGGCAAAACTGTCAGCGTTCTGCATGCCGTCGAACATATCGTCCGCCGGGCGCAGCGGCATGTTCAGGCTGGCCGACAGGTGGCGGTAGACGGCTGCCCTGTAGCCGGGCTGCGCGCCGAGGCCGGTGCCGATGGCGGTGCCGCCAAGCGGCAGCACCTGCAGGTCTGCCACCGCGGCCTCGACCTTGTCCCGGGCGCGGGAGATGGCGGCCCCATAGCCGCCGAACTCCTGCCCCAATGTCATCGGCTGGGCAGCTTGCATGCAGGTGCGGCCGATTTTCAGGACATCCGCGAACTCTTCCGCCTTGGTCTGGAAGGCGTCCGCAAGGTGGCCAAGGGCGGCGGTCAGGACGGGGGCTTTTTCCAGCACCGCGAGTTTCACCGCCGAGGGCACCACGTCGTTGGTGGACTGGCCGGTGTTGACGTGGTCGTTGGGGCTGAGGTGCTGGTATTCGCCAGGCGCGTGCCCGAGGATCTGCAGGGCGCGGTTGGCGATCACCTCGTTGGTGTTCATGTTGATCGAGGTACCGCCGGAGCCCTCCAGCATGTTCACCACAAACTGGCCGTGATGCTGACCGGCAAGGATTTCATCGCAGGCGGCGGCGATGGCTTCGCTCTGGTCTGGCTGCAGCACGCCGATCTCGCCATTGGCTTGCGCCGCGGCTTTCTTGATGGCGGCCAGGGCACGGATGAAGGCGGGTTCGCTGGCGATGCTGAGCGGTGAAATGTCGAAATTCTCGGTCGCGCGCAGGGTGTTGACGCCATAGAGCGCGGTGTCGGGCAACGCGCGGGTGCCGATGCTGTCGGTCTCGGAACGGGGCATGTCTCAGGCCTCCTCAAAAGTCAGGGTGGAGTGGTTCTTGCGCACGCCGGGCAGCGCCAGGATGCGGTTGTGAAAGCTGATGTAGGCGCCGGGCGGCAGCAGCCGCAGGGCCAGGAGTGCCTCGGTCACGTTCTGGGCAGCGTCAGAGCCGGTGACGGCGTAAGGCACCATGGCGCCGGTGAAGACGACTGGCACCGGGATGCTGTCCATCTGCGCACAAAGGGTCTCTCCGCTGGCAGCCATGCTGTCGGTGCCGTGGGTGACCAGCACGGCGTCGTGGGTCTTGGCGGCCTCTGCCACGGCCTGGGCGATCCGGCTGCGGTCCTGGTCTGTGATGTCCAGCGAGTCCTTCTGCATCAGGTCGAGATAGGTGAATTGCAGGTCATCGAGGCGCAGGGTCTCGATCAGCTCCTTGATTTTGCGCTCGAAGTTGAACAGCCGGGCCTCATTTGGATGGTAGCTTTTGGCAATGGTGCCGCCGGTCATGATGACGGCCACCGAAAGCGGACCTGCGCGAAAGGCCGCGCGGCCATGGGGCATGGGGGGCATGGGTCTTTCCGTTCGGTTGAAATTCTGGCAGGGCGGCGCGGCTCTAAAGTCCGGTGATCAGTTCCGGCAGCCACAATGCCAGCGAGGGGATGAAGGTGGACAGCATCACCACCGGGAAATAGGCGAAGAACACGAAGACCAGGGTGGGTTTCATCACTTTGGCCAGGGTGGTCTGGCCGATCAGCGTGCCGAAATAGAGGATCGGGGCCGTAGGGGGCGTGATCAGTCCCATTCCGAGGTTGACGCCGATGATGGCGGCGAAGTGGACGGGGTGGACGCCGGCCTCGGTCACAACCGGCAGCAGGAGAGGTGCGGCCAGCAGGATGCCGGAGACATCCTCCATGAACATGCCGATCATCAAGAGGAAGGCGTTGACCAGCAGCAGGAGCACGATCGGGTTTTCGGAGATTGCCAGCATCGAGGTGAGGATCTGCTGCGGCACCTCCTCCAGCGTCAACACGCGGGCCAGCATGTTGGCAGTGAAGATCACCAGCATCAGAACGGCCGTTACTTGGGCGGACTTCCAGACCACGTCGTAGAAGGATTTGAAGGTGAGCTCGCGGTAGATCAGGAAGGCGACCGGCAGCGCATAGACCACGGCAACGGCAGCGGCCTCGGTTGGGGTGGTGATGCCGCCGTAGATGAAGCCGAGGATGATCATTGGCATCGCCAGGCCGAATCCGGCTTCGCGCGAGCGCTGGAAGACGGTTTTCATCTGCAGGTTAAGGGGCTGAGGTTCGGCCACAGCGATGTCCATCTTGCGGGTCAGCACCATGTTCCAGAAGGAAAACAGCGCAATCAGGATCAGCGCGGGGATCAGCGGCGCCAGGAAGCTGGCCGCGATCGAGGTGCCGGTGACCCAGCCGTAGAGGATCATGGTGGCGCTTGGCGGGATCAGCAGCGCCAGCACCGCCGAACAGCTGACCAGCGAGGTGGCATAGCCGCGGTCGTAGCCTTGTTCCACCATGCGCGGAATGGCGATGGAGCCGATGGCGGCCACGGCAGAGGAGGCCATGCCCGAGATTGCGCCGAAGATGGCGGTGGTGATCACGGTGACCACACCCAGGCCCGAGCGGTAGCGGCCGAGGATGCTGTCGGCCAGATCCAAGAGCCGCTTTGCGATGCCTCCCTGGGTCATGATGCCGCCTGCCAGGATGTAAAGCGGGATCGCCAGCAGCACCACCGAGGAGACCTTGGAATAGCCGGAAGTGATCAGGAAGGTGGTGGAGTTGTAGTCGCCGAAGATGATCAGGAAGGCGGCGGCGGCGACAAAGGTCATGGCGACCGGCACGCCGAGGATCATCAGTGTCACCAAGAGGGCGACATCCAGCAGGATCAGGGTGCTCATTTTGCGGTCTCCTCAGCGGGCGTGTGCCGGATGGCGGCGCGCAGGCTGTCGTAGAATTCGAGCAGGAAGTAGAAGGCGGTGAGGGCGAGCCCTGCAAACATGGTGCCGTAGATCCAGATCATCGGGACCCTGAGCTCGGTCGATTTGGTGTTCATGCGTTCGGTGAAGACCAGGAGGTCCCACATCACCACTAGGATGTAGATCGTCAGCACCGCAGCCAGCAGACGGGTGAAGGCATGCACACCGGCGGTGATGCGGCCTTCGCCGAAGATGGTGTCGACCAGGCTGGCGGAGATATGGCTGCGCTCATGCGTGGCGTAGGCAGAGCCCACGAAATACATGATGACGCCGGCGAAACTGGCGAACTCCTCGATGCCGAACAGCGAGTAGTTGAACAGATACCGCGTCACCACCTGCAGGAAGACCGCGATGGTGAAGGCGATGCTGGTGACGAACATCATCAGGCGCTGGATCTTCAGCTTGAGCTGCCAGATGGGATTTTGGATTTGGGTTTGCCGTTCTTGAAGCATGGGTCCCTCCCGCGCGGGCGGTCCGGAGGGCGGGCGCCCTCCGGGGTCTTTTCTGGTTACTTGCCGTAGTGGCTCTGGATCAGCTCATAGAGCTCGTCGCCGATTTCCGGTTTCATTTGCGGCCAGGCGTCCTGGCGCACAGCGGCGGCCATGGTCTCGATCTCGTCCTTGGAGTAGGTAACCACGGTCACACCGGCATCGCGCAGCTGCTGCAAATAGCCGTTGTCGGCGGCTTCAACCGCGTCGAAACGCTCGGTCGCCAGTTCCGCGGCCACTTTGGAGATCGCGGCGAGGTCTTCTTCGGACAGGCTGGCCATGGTGAATGCAGAGCCCAGGAGCCAGTTGATCTCAAAGTGGTCATTCAGCTGCAGCCAGGTGTCGACAACGCCGTTCCAATCGCGCACCGCGTTCTCCGGCACCCCGCCGACCATGCCGTCGATCACGCCGGTCTGGACACCGGTATAAAGCTCGGCCCAGGGCATCGTGGTGGTGGAGTAGCCGAGGCGCTCCAAAAGCGGCTTGTGGGTGCCGACGCCCGACGGCCAGACCCGGATCTTCAGGTCGCTGTGATCGGCATCGGGGTTCTTGGGATCGGCCACCGGCTTGCCTACGGCCACGCCGCCGAGGCCAAAGGCATAGGGTGCCAGCGCCTGGATCTGCTGCGGCTCGATCAGGTCGTTGACGATGTTGAACAGGAAGCCGCCGGTGTTCCAGGCATCCTTGGCGCTGTCGTAGTCAACCGCAGTGTAGGGGAACCAGGTCAGCGCCAGGCGGGAGTCGAATTTGGTGGAGACCGACTGGATTGCCAGGTCGACCGAACCCTGGCTCAGCTGTTCGTAGACTTCCTCCCAGTCGCCGAGCTGGCTGGCGGGGAAAATGCGAATGTTGATGCGGCCGTCGGTTTCAGTTGCGACGCGGGAGGCAAACTCATGCGCCCATTTGTCCATGTCGCTTTCCGGCGGCGACAGATGAGACAGGCGCAGGGTGGTTTCGGCTGAGGCAGCAAAGGCGGTGAAGGTGAGGGCCGCGGCGGCGGCAGCGCCCAAAACCGCGCGGCGGTTGAGGTTCGAGAACATGGTTTTCCTCCCGTTTCAGGTTCCAAGAAGCGCCGGGAACGGCGGCTCTGAGAAAAGGATAGGAGAGGAATTCCCGGGCATAATTGTATATATTGGCCCTTTTTCATAATACAGCGGACGTGGAATTCGGCCAGGTTTGAAACAAAAAAGAACCGGCACGCAGAGCGGCCGGTTCAGTGGGGGAGGAACTATTGTGTGTCTCATCATGTCAGCGAAGTACCGCCCGGCTGCAGGCCGGGCTGCGCCGTCCCGCCCCATAGGGCGGCGCAATTGCGCCACCCCGCGGGACGGCGCAGCCCTATTCGTCAGGGTCAGAGCCCCGGAATCACATGCTCGATTTCGGTGCCCCAGGTGTCTGCCATCGTGTAGCCGAGCTGGTAGGGGTCGCTTGGATCGGCGCCCAGCTGCATGGTGGCGTAGATCCAGGCGCGGCCTGACAGGCGCGGCAGGATGGCGGGGCGGTTGCCAACCTCGGTGGTGCCCAGGATCGAGGCAGTGAATTCGGAATTGATGGTGGAGCGCATTTTGAACTCCTGCCCGGGCCGAGCCTGGCCCTTGGTGTGCATCACCGCCAGCCGGGCCGCGGTGCCGGTGCCGCAAGGGGAGCGGTCGACCCGGCCCGGCGGCATGATGGTGGCGTTGCGGTAGAGGGCTTGGCCCGGGTCCACCTCATCGGTGAACATCAGGAAGTCGATACTGTTGAAGGCAGCGGTCTCCGGGTGCTGAACCGGCAGCTGCTCCTGCGCGGCGGC
This sequence comes from Leisingera sp. ANG-M1, assembly GCF_000813745.1. Taxonomy (GTDB): domain Bacteria; phylum Pseudomonadota; class Alphaproteobacteria; order Rhodobacterales; family Rhodobacteraceae; genus Leisingera. The sequence goes on from NZ_JWLC01000021.1 coordinate 21,091, forward strand.
TTTGATGCGGGCACCGAGCGACACCATGTCCTGCGCCATGTCCGGTCCGATGCGGAAGCCCAGCTCCTGCGCGCGGGGCAGAACGTAGTAGACGCCGCCAAAGGCTGCATCGACGGTGAGGGTGCCAAGTCCCGCGACCTCCAGCGGCGCGTCCAGATGCTCGGCAAAGGCGGGGAAGAAGTCGAGGGTCACCCGCTCGACCCGGCCGCCGCGGCAGTCTGCCACCGCCTTGACCAGCCCGGCGGCGGTATCAAGCACCACGGTGGTCTGCGGCTCCTGCATCTCCAGCATGCCGGTCTCCAGCAGCACGGTTGCGACGCACATGGCGTTGGAGCCGGACATCGCGTGGGTGCCATCCGCCTGCATCGGAATAAAGGCCGCATCCGAACCCGGCGCCGCGGGCGGCAGCAGCAGGTTGGTGGTCATCTGGGCGCAGCCGCGCGGCTCCTTGTTCACAAATTGGCGCAGCGCGTCATTGGCCTGCAGGTACTGCATCTTCTCCAGCGTGCTGGCGCCCGGGATGTCCAGCACGCCGCCGGTCAGCACCCGGCCAACCTCGCCTTCGGCATGGGCCCCGATCACGGTCACTGTCTTGTTCCAGCGCATCATCACTCCTTACGTTTTGGCGGAAACTTGCGGAACGCAGCAGTCCAAGAATAGGATAGTCCGGACATTTCCCGGACAGAAAGGCGCGAAAATGGAGTTCTGGACCCCGGAGCGGCCCGACGGGCAGGAACCGGATGTGCGCTTTGCCTTCATCCTGACGCCGGCCTTCACCATCCTGCCCCTGGCCGGTTTTGCCGATGCGGTGCGGCATTCCTCGGACGAGGCGGACCGCAGCCGCCAGATCTTCTGCCACTGGGAGGTGCTGGGGCATGATCTGGCACCGGTGCATTCCAGCACCGGCATGGCGATCACCCCCTGGAAGACGTATGCCGAGGCCGGGGAGTACGACTATGTCGTTGTTGTCGGCGGACTGATCGACCAGCTGGAGGAGGTGCATCCGGACACCTACGCGTTTCTGCGCGCAGAACACGCCAAGGGCACCAAGCTGGTCGGGCTGTGCACCGGCAGTTTTGCGCTGGCCAAAACCGGGCTGCTGGACGGGCGGCGGGCGGCGATCCATGCGCATCACCGGCCGGAATTCATGCAGATGTTCCCGGATGTGGTGCCGGTGGAGAACGAGCTTTATGTCTCGGAAGGCGATATCCTGACCTGCCCCGGCGGTACTGCGGCGATCGACCTGGCGGTGGAGATCCTGATCGAACACTGCGGCCGTTCGCGCGGCATGAAGGGGCTGACGGCGCTGGTGGTGGATGAGCACCGCTCAGCGCATGAGGTGGCGCGGCTGCCCTATCAGGACCTGGAGGAATGCGGCAACTGGCGGGTTGAGCAGGCGGTCAAGATCATGCGGCAGAAGCTGCGGGAGCCGGATACGACGGAGCATCTGGCGGAGATGCTGGGCTCCACCGTGCGGCAGCTGAACCGGGTGTTCCTGCAGCACGCCAAGGCTACGCCGCAGGAGGTCTGGCGCGACATGCGGCTGCAGCACGCGCGCTGGCGGCTGATGAACTCGAAACGCACGATCACCCAGATTTCCTATGAGTGCGGGTTCTCCGACAGCAGCCATTTCTCGCGCTGGTTCAAAACCAAGTTTGGCGAGACGCCAAAACGCTACCGGGAGCAGCGGCTGGCGAAACAGCGGTAAGGAAGGGAAGTCGCCCTTTGCAGGGAAGTTGCCGTCGCCCCCGACACCCACCGAGGCCAGCCCCCTGGCCGGTCCGGCAGCCCGCGATCTGCCGTCTCGGGTAGCCGCAACCGGCGATGCCCCGGCCACCGGCAGCGCCGGCTCTCAGCCGTCCCTGTTCATGCGGGTCTGGCAGATCTCGCGCGCGCGTCCGTGCAGCATTTCCAGATCCTCCGGTGGAAACTCGGTGTCCGTGTGCTCGGCCATCCACAGCGCCATTTCCAGCAGCACCGGCTCCAGCGCCCGGCCCTTGTCCGTCAGCTCATAGCTGACCGCCCGGCGGTCGTTCTCGCAGACCTGCCGCGCCAGCACCCCCAAGGACACCAGCCGGCTCAGACGATTGGTCAGCGTGCCGGTGGAGATACCTTCCTCCATCCGCAGAATCTGGCTGAATTGCTTCGGCCCCTGCAGCAAGTCGCGCACGATCAGGAGTGACCAGCAATCACCAAAGAACTCCAACGCGCCATTCAGAAGGCACTCAGAGCGGCAGATTTCCGGAGAATGATCAGTCATTTGCACATGTTCAACAGGCCGGAACCACACCCGGCAGCGCTGCTGTGATGCCATGAATCGACGCCCGAGGCAATTGCCACGCGGCGGCAAGCGGCCTCTCTGCCTGCCCTCACCGCAATGTGAACCCGGTCACAGACGCTTCGGAAATTAGCTTTACTTTGCGAAGTGAAATTCATATCGCTTCAAAAAGTGAAGCGATTCCGCCGCGCGCACAAGCGGCAATCAGACAAGAGGGCGGTGCAACATGACGAGACTCCTATTGCGGTACATCGACTTTGTGCTGGCGTGGCGCTTATGGGTGCTGATCGGCATTCTCGCCGTCAGCTTTGCCGCGTCGGCCGGCATGTCGCGGCTGACGATGGCCAGCGACTACCGGGTGTTTTTCGGGGCCGATAACCCGGACCTGAAGCGCTGGGACGATTTCCAGGCGACATTCTCGAAGAACGACAACGTGTTCTTCATCCTGCAATACCCGGAGGGCGAGGCCTTTGACCGCCGGATGGCGGTTGTGATCGAGGATCTGACCGAACGGGCCTGGGCGCTGCCCAATGCAACCCGGGTGGATTCGCTCAGCAACTTCCAGCGCACCTGGGTGGATGGCGATTTCCTGGAGGTCGAGGATCTGGTGCTGGGCGCCACGGATCTCAGTGCAGAGGACCTGCGCGAGCGTTCCGATTTTGCCGTGGGCGAGCCGGCGCTCTACCGCGCGCTGCTGTCCGAGGACCTGCGCACCAACGGTATCAACGTCTCGATCGAGCTGCAGGGCGATGCCGATGCCGAAGGCCGCCGCACCGCAATTGCCGCCCATGCCATGGCGGATGAGATGCGGGCGAAATACCCGGATCTGAAGATCGCGCTGACCGGCTCGATGATCATGAACTACGGCTTTGTGCAATCAGGCGAGGCCGATGCCACCAGCCTGATCCCCGGCATGTACGGGCTGATGCTGGTGCTGACGCTGGTGATGCTGCGCTCGGTTTCCGGCATGATTGCCACGCTGATCACCATCATCCTGTCGACCACTGTGGCACTGGGGATTGCGGGCCTTCTGGGGATGCGGCTGGCGCCGGTCACCATCATCGCGCCGAACATCATCCTGACACTGGCGGTTGCCGACTGTATCCATATCATCAGCTCAGTGCAGAAGCATCTGCGCACAGGGATGGAAAAACAGGCCGCGATCAAGGAAGCGCTGCGCAAGAACTTCACCGCAGTCTTTGTCACCTCGGCCACCACCGCGGCGGGCTTCCTGGCGCTGAACTACTCCGACGCGCCGCCGTTCCAGTGGCTGGGCAATATCACTGCCTTTGGCGTGCTGGCTGCCTGGATACTGGCGATCACATTTGTGCCGGCCTTCCTGTCCTACATGCCGCTGAAACCCGCCGCCGCACCGCGCGAAAGCCGGATGCAGCAGGCGATGGCCGCGCTGGCTGATTTCACCATCCGCCGCTCGCGCGCCATTCTGGTTGCGGGCACCGTAGGCGCCGCCGCGCTGATCGGCCTCGCGCTGACCAACAGCCTCGACGACCGCTTCTCGCGCTACTTTGACGAAAGCCTGACCGTGCGCCAGGACATCGACTTTGCGGCTGAAAACCTGCGCGGCCAGGATATCTTCGAATACGAGATCCGCGCCGAGGGCCCGGGCGGCATCAGCGACCCGCAGTATCTGACCACTCTGGACAATTTCACCCTGTGGCTGCGCGAACAGCCCGAAGTGGATCAGGTCACCGCTTTCACCGATGTGATCAAGCGGCTGAACCGGGACATGAACGGCGGCGACCAGGGCTTCTATGCGGTGCCGCAGAACGCCAAGCTGGCGGCGCAGTACCTGCTGCTCTATGAGCTGTCGCTGCCCTTTGGCCTGGACCTGAACAACCAGATCAACATCGATAAGTCGGCCACCCGCTTGTCCGTGGTGATCACCGATATCAACCTGGAGGGCCAGAACGCCTTTCACGCCCGGGTTGCCGATTGGGTCGAGGCGAACTCTCCCGACGGCATGATCGAGCCGCCCACCGGCATCTCGCTGATCTTTGCCTCGCTGACCCTGCGCAATATCGTCGAGATGATCACCGGCAACATGATCGCTGTTGTCACCATCAGCCTGATGATGATGGTCACCCTGCGCAGCTTTGGCATCGGTATGATCTCGATCATCACCAATGCAGTGCCTGCGATGATCACCTTTGGCCTCTGGGCGGTGTTTGTCGGCCATATCGGTATGGCGGCAGCGGTGATCGGCGCGGCGTCGCTGGGCATCGTGGTGGATGACAGCGTCCACTTCCTGACCAAGTACCTGCGCGGCCGCCGCGAAAAGGCGCTGAACCGCGAGGATGCGATCCGCTATGCCTTCGCCGAAGTGGGCGACGCAATTGTCTTCACCTCAATCATCGTTGGCGCAGGCTTTGCGCTGATCGCCTTCTCCACCTTCCAGGTGAACGCCCAGCTGGGCCTTCTGACCGCGATCACCGTTGCCGTGGCCATGGTGTTCGACTTCCTGGTGCTGCCGGCAATCCTGCTGGCAGGCCGCCGCAAATCCGACGTTCAATCCAACAATGGAGGCTATGATGCCGCTGCAACCCCTGCTCAGTAAACGTTCCGCCCTGGCCCTGATCACAGGCGCCGCGCTGGCCCTGTCGCCGCTGCCGCTGCTGGCCCAGGACGCCGCCCAAAAGGGTTATGAGATCGCCGCCCGCTCTGATGTCAGCGACAACGGCTTCCGCGACAGCGCGGTCGACGTGACCATGGAGCTGAAAAACGCCGCAGGCCAGTCCAGCAGCCGCCAGCTGCGCATCCTGACCCTGGAGCGCGCCAGCGCCAAGGTGGGCGACAAGTCGATCTCGATCTTCTCGACCCCCGCCGACATCGACGGCACCGCGGTGCTGAGCCACGCCAAGCTGACCGCAAACGACGACCAGTGGATCTACCTGCCCGCAGCGCAGCGAGTGAAGCGGATCTCGTCCTCCAACAAATCCGGCCCGTTTGTGGGCTCGGAATTTGCCTATGAGGACATCACCGCGCAGGAACTGGGCAAGTTCACCTACAAATGGATCGGCACCGAGACCTGCCCCGGCGGCGGCAAATGCGAGGTGGTTGAGCGGGTGCCGGCCTACAAGAACTCAGGCTATTCCAAGCAGGTGGTCTGGTTCAGCACCAAGCACTGGCAGGCGGAAAAGATCGAATACTACGACCGCGCAGGCAACCACGCCAAGACCATGACCGCCACCGGCATCAAAAAGCGCGGCGGTTTCTGGCGCCAGGCCAAGCTGCACATGGTGAACCACCGCAACGGCAAGTCCACCAGCCTGAGCTTTGCAAACTGGCGCTTTGCCACCGGTCTGCGCGACGGCGACTTCCGCTCCAATGCGCTGGAAAGCCTGGACTAAAGCCTCTCATCAAACCTATTGCCCGGCCGATTGGCCGGGCAGCGCCCGACCCTCTCCGTCAAACCGGAGGTTTGCTTTCAGCAAAACGGGAGAGCGCTTACGCACCCACCCAGGGTCAGGCGCCGCCTTCAGTGTTACGCGGCAACCGGCCCTCTATCTTGCCAGGCTCACTTAGATGCTGAAACACTCACTACTCTTGTCTGCACTGCTGACCGCATCAGCGGCGCAGGCCGAGGCGCCGCGGCTCTCGGGCTACATTGGCGCCGAGGCCACCTATTTCACCAGCGAAGGTCTCTATCCGGGCCAGCTGGAAGACTTCCAGGGCAGCTTTGTCTTTGCGCCGGAACTGCGCTGGCGCTCGGACGACCGGGACACCCAAATCCGCTTCAGTGGCTTTGCCCGCTGGGACAGCGAGGACAGCAACCGCACCCACTGGGACGTGCGCGAAGCCTATATCCGCCGCCAGATGGGTGACTTTTCGGTGCTTCTGGGCGCCAACAAGGTGTTCTGGGGCGTCACCGAAAGCCGTCATTTGGTTGATGTGATCAACCAGCTCGACCTGCTGGAATACACTGACGATGACGCCCGCCTAGGCCAGCCGATGCTGGAACTGTCACTCAGCAAGAACTGGGGCACCGTCTCGGCCTTCTTCATGACCGGTTTCCGCGAGCAGGAGTTCCCCGGCACCGGCGGCCGCCTGCGCGCACCGCTGGTGGTGGATGAAAGCGCCGCCACCTATGGCCATAGCTCCGAGGAATGGGCACCGGACACCGCCCTGCGCTATTCCAACACCTTCGGCAGCGTCGACCTCGGCCTCTCGGCCTTCCAGGGCACCTCGCGCGAACCTCTGCTGCTGCCTACCGCAGGCGGCACGGCGCTGCGGCCCCACTACGCCCGCATCTGGCAGACGGGGATCGACGTGCAATGGACAGGCGACGCAGCCCTGTGGAAGCTGGAAGCCATCCGCCGCGGCAGCGAGGAATTCGAGACTTTCGAGGCCGCGGTTGGCGGCATCGAATACACTGTCTATCAGATCGGCGGCAGCGACGGCGACCTGGGGCTGATTGCCGAATACCTCTATGACGGCCGCGGCGCCGGGGCGCCGGTCACCGCCTTTCAGGACGACGTTTTCCTTGGCGCCCGCTGGACCGCCAATGACAGCAATGACACCAGCCTGCTGGCCGGCGGTTTCTATGATCTGGAAGACGGCTCCACCAGCTTCCGCGCCGAGTTCGAGCGGCGGCTGGAGAACGGGCTGCTGCTGAAAGTCACCGGCCAGGGCTTCGGCCACACCGATGCCGCCAACCCGCTGGATGCGCTGCGCGAGGACGACTTCCTGTCAGTCTCGCTGGAGCACCACTTCTAACCCCAGTCCCGGCCCTCATGGCCGGGGCGGATCACTTGCCCTTGATCCGTACAGAGTAAGTGGTCTTGGCCCCGGCAGGCGGCGGCGGAAACGGCGCTGCCCGGCGCACCTGTGCCAGCGCGATACTGTCCAGCTTGGCCGAGCCCGAGCTCTTGGCAATCCGCGCCGACCCCAAGGCACCGCTGCCGGTGATGGTGAAGCGCACCAGCGCCGCACCGCGGATGTTCACCTTCTGCCGCTTCGCCCGCATCACCCGCCGCAAGACCTGCCCGCGGTAATTGTCCGCCGCCGCATTACCCTGCTGCTTGGCGGCGCCAGGCGCGGAAGCTGCCTGCCCCGCGTTTTTTGCTGCGGTGCCCGTAACGGTGCCCGCCGCTGCATTCGCCTCAGTGTTGTTCCCGCGCTGCTGTTTCCGGCGGGGCTTGGGGTCAGGTTCCGGCTCAGGCCTTGGTTCTGGTTTTGGTTCGGGTTTGGGCTCCGGCAAAGGCTCCTGAACATCCGGCTCAGGCGCTGTTTCAGCCGCTTCGGGCTGTTGCTGCCCGGCAGACTCCGCCTGGAACTGTGGTTGCACCGGGTCGGCGACCTGTTGCGTTTCCACCGGTTCAGTCTGCGCAAAGGGCAGAACCGGTTCCGCATTGGCCACCGGGGCCCGCACGGCCACGGCCTCCGTCCGCACCGCTTCCGCCACCAGGGGCTGCAACTGAAGAACGGGTTGCAGCACCGGCTCCTGAACCGGTTTCTTTGCAACCTCTATCGTTTCCGCTTTCAAAAGCTCGCTGGTTGTCTCGGGCACATCGGTGCCTTGAACCAAATCGGCAAAGGCATAGCCTTCGGCGGCCAACCCCGTGTTGCCGCCAGCCTGCTCTGCCTGCTCCCCGCTGGCCATATAGGCAAAACCAGCGTGCCCGGCGGCGGCCGCAAACACTGCGGCCAGGCCCATCAGACGGGACTGCGGCACCCTCATTGCAGCGCCCTTTCCGAGACCAGCAGCACCCGTTTGGCGCCCGCCGCGCGCAGTGCATTGCCCAGTTTCACCAAGTCGCGCGCGGGCAAGTCCCGGTCCGGCACAATCCGCACCGCCTCGCGTTCGTCATCAGATAGCACCGCAGCATAGGCCGCTGCATCCGCCAGAACCTCGCCGCGCAGGGTCAGCCGCCCGTCCGCATGCACCACCAGCGCATCCGGCGGCTCGCGGCGTTCCAGGTTCTTCGCCTCAATCAGGGTCACATCCTTGTCGAGCGGCACAGCGAGGGTGCCTGCGATCATGAAGAAGATCAGCATCAGAAAGACGATGTTGATCAGCGCGATCGTCGGCTCCTTCTGCGCAGCTGCCGGCGGTTTGATGCGCATCAGCCCAGCACCAGAGTCTGAAGATTGCCCACCTGCCGCAGCTGCGACAGCAGGTCGACCAGCCGCTGCGAGGACGCATCCTCCCCGGGGCTGATCAGAACCAGATGGCCGCGGCCCGCCTGCGGCTGCAGCTTGATAAGATCGGCGATCCGCTCCAGATCGGCGGGCTGGCCGTTCAGGCTCAGGCTGTCTTCATTCAGCGAGACAAACAGCATCTGCCGCTCACCAGCACCAGCCCCCTGCCCCGCTGCCATCAGCTCAACCTCGCCGAATTTCGAAAAGGTCGAGGTCAGCATGAAGAACAGGAGGAGCAGGAAGATCACGTCGATGAGCGAGGTCATCGACAGCCGCCCGCGTTTGATGCCCTGCAGCTTAACCGCCATGCGCCACCCGCAGTTCTGCATGGCTGCCGGCCTGGCCCGAAGGCGCAAAGACAACCCGCAGTGCGCGGTTGGCAAAGACCCGTTCGCGCTGCATCCGCCCGGTCAGCCAGCTGAGCACCAGCGAGGTCGGCATCGCCACCGCCAGCCCCGCCGCAGTGGTCAAAAGCGCCACCCAGATACCGCCCGCCAGCAGTGCGGGATCCACCGAAGATCCCGCCGACTGCAGCTTTTGAAAGGCTTCGATCATGCCCAGGACGGTGCCGAACAGCCCCAGCAAAGGCGCCAGCTGCGCCACCATATCCAGGGCACCCAGCCCGCGCTCCAGTTTTGAGAACCGTTCCTCGGCCTCAGCATCCGCCCGCTCGGCCAGCAATGGGCCGGTGCCAGCCTCCCGGCCGCCGTCCAGCGCCAGCCGCATCACCGGCACCAGGTAGGATTTGCTTTGGCCAAGCTTGTGCAGGGCGGCATCAGCCTCGCCCCGGTCCCAGGCTTCAACCGCAGCGGCCAGGGCGCGGTGCTGGCCGACCCGCGCCGCGCGGTACTGCCAGATCTTGTAGAGCACCAGGGCAGTCGTCAGCACCGAGACCGCCAGCAGGAGCAGAACCACCGGGCCGCCAAGCTCCAGCACCCGTGCCAAGGCATCCTGAACCACTGTCATCCGGCCAGCTCCATCACCTTGCTGCTGAGGGTGAGCCCGCGCGAACAGGCGCCTTCCGGCAGCCCCTCGCCCGCGCACGTGTCAGCCCCGTTGATCAGAACCCGGCTGATGCCTTCGCAGGCCTGCGGGAACTGGAACTGCCGCACGCGCAGGCGCCCGGCAGGAAGATCCTGAAAGTCGAGAAGCGTGAGCCGCGCCACCTGCCCCCGGGCATCGAACAGGACGGTTTCATAAACCGCCTTGCCGATGTCCGCCGCGTGGGCGTTCTGCACTACAAAGGACAGCTTGCAGGCCTCGCCTGCCGGTTCGGCGGCACTCAGTTCGATGGCAACCCCGGGTTTGGCGGCCTCGCCGGCCGCCGCAGAGTTTGCTGCTGCCAGCACAGCGGCCAGCAGCATGGGTTTCACGGATTTCAGTCCAAGTGCCATGTCACACCTCTCGGGTTTTGCAACGGGATCAGAAGGTTTTCGCGATGCTGACCTTGAAGTTCCGGCCAGGCGCGTTCCGGGTGGCCAGCGACGTCCGGTAAGTTTTATCAAACGCGTTTTCGATGCCGAACCGAATTTCGGTCCCTTCCAAAGCGCCTGTCTGCGGCTTGTAGGTGGCGCGCAGGTTGTGAATGCCATACCCCGCAACCGCTTCGTTTTGCGGGTTGATGCTGTCAACGCTTGCAGCCAGTTCCCAGCTCAGATCGACGGTCTCGCCAAAGCGCTTGCCCAGTGTAAGCCGTGCGGAATTTGCCGGAATGCCAGCCCAGCCCGTTTCGGCACCGGAGGTCGTCGTTTGGCTGCCAGTCGACCAATTTGCGTTCAAGTCGGCGTAAAACCCGTTGGCCAGGCCATAACCTGCCTCAAGCTCAACCCCTTGGATTTCGATCCTGTCGATGGTGCCGCGGCCGCTGGTGGTCACGTCCCGCAACGTGGTGTCGTAGACATTGATCTTCGCCTGCACCGTATCGCCTGAGGCAAGGACATCAGCCCCGCTGTAAGACGCGCCTGCTTCAAACCCGGTTGCCAGTTCCGGGCGGGTCATAAAGGCCGGGTTTTCGAGATCATCGATAATCGGCAGCGATTCCGTGTAGCCCGCACTGCCGAACAGGGCAAAGCCGGACTGGAATTCATAGCGTACAGACAACCCGCCCATCAGAGCGGAATTGTCATACTCGCCATCCCCGGCATTGCTGGCGCTCGGAGAGGAGAGCTCCGGGGTGCCGGAGATGTCCTGCATCTCATAACGCAGTTCCGGGGATATGGTCCAAGCGTCGCCGATCGAAATGTCGTCGCTTACAAACAGGGCGAAACGCTTGTCCGTCCCTGCTGGCGCTGCAGCGGCTTCGAAGGGGCGCTCACGGTGCAGATACTCCACGCCAAAACGCAGATCATGCGACGCGGCGCCGGTCTGCAGGAACATGCTGTTCTTCACCGTCAGTTTGGTGATCTCATAGTAATGGTCCGCATCCTGTGTCGAGCTATCATAGGCAGTGCCGGGTGCGGGAGGTGGGCCGAAAAAGCAACCAGGCGCAATCAGCAGCAGGCCGCCCACGTCGCAGGAGGATGACCCCGTGCGGTATGCCTGCTCGATTGTCTGTTCGGAGTAACTCAGGATAACGTCCAAATCGACGAGATCGTTGCCGACGGGATTGTAGTTATAGTTCAACTGCGCGACTTTGGTCCGCACTTCACGGTCGACGTTGCCAAAGGACCCGCTGGTGGTGGTAAACGTATCATAGGGCACGTCTTGATCGTTAGAAGTTGTATCGGTGAAGGTTGCGGCAATCGAATGCTCCCTCGCATCGCCAAAGGTATATTTGCCCTTCACCAGCCAGGACGGGGTGCGGAAGGCGCTGTTGGGTGCAACCGTGCCATCACCATCCTTGTAGTCATCATTATCGCGAACTGTGTAATGCGCGAGGAATTCCAGATCTTCGGTAGGCATCCAGGCCAGTGTCGTTGACGAATTCCAGCCCTGAGCATTGCTGGAAGCCTCCAGCGACTGACGGACCCGCAGGCCGATCTCACCGCCAGTAAAATCCGAAGCGTCCTTGGTTTCCAACTCAACAATCCCGCCGACGACACCAGAAGCAAACTCGAAAGAACCATTGATGCCGCGGCTCACCCGGACTTCACGGAACAGTGCCGGGTCGGTGAACAGCTGGTTGCCGATACGGTAGATTTCTTCGGCCCCGGTGGTGGCGCCATCGATGGCGATCAGAACCTTGTTGTCGGTCCCGAAAGTGCTGTTGGCACCAAAACCGCGGATGTTGATGCCGGACCCCTGTGGTGTCGACCCGTTGACCAGTGTCACGCCCGGCACCGAGTCAATCAGTTCGGCAATCGTGCTGGCTTGGCGGTCATCGATCTCTTCCTGGCTGATCACAGTCACGGCTTTTGCGGTGCTGGTCTGGACCTCGCGTTTACCTGCCCCCAGCTCAACCGTGCCCAGGAAGTCCTCGTCTTCTATGATCTCCTGCGCTGTCAGGCTGCCTGCGCTGGCCATCAGGCCCAGCACCGACACGGTGCTCAGCAGCCGCCAACCCTTGTGGTAAGTCCCCATCTCGCGTCCCTTCGCATCTCATTCGTTCTTCGAACCGGATGCTTGCGTCGGGGCTGGCGTGGTCGTTTGTCTGTTGATTTCGCGGAATCACAAATTCCGCTTGAGCCTGTTAATAAAGGTGATAAAAACAGTCAACATAAATTAATACACCGTTAACCACGGTGGCCAGCCGCTGCGCTCTTTCTGCCGCTGCCAGCCCTTTCCCCGACATCGCACCTGAAAGGGCTGACATGACAGATTATCCGATGGCGCCGGCCGCGATCCGCGCAGCCCGTGCTGAACACTCAAACCTGCGCGACCGCGACTTTGCCGACAAGTTCGGCATCTCTGAAGGCCAACTGGTGGCGGCCTACGCAGGCGAGGGCGTGACCCGCATCTCTGCCCATCCGGACCGCATCATGCCGCGGCTTGCGTCTTTGGGCGAAGTGATGGCGCTGACCCGCAACCAGTCGTGCGTGATCGAGAAGGTTGGGGTCTACGAGAATTACCACTCCGGCCAGCACGCCTCGATGATCCTGAACGAGGCCATCGACCTGCGGCTGTTCCCCAAGCATTTCGTCTCTGCCTTTGCGGTGGAGCGGCAGACAGACAAGGGCACCAAACGCTCGATCCAGATCTTTGACGCGGCGGGTGATGCGGTCCACAAGGTGCATCTGCGCGAAGCCTCGGACCTGCAGGCCTGGGAGCAGCTGGTCGCAGAACTGGCGCTGCCGGAGCAGAGCCAGGACCTGAAGGTGGAACCGCGCAAACCCGCCGAGCCGCCCAAGGCCAATCCGGACAAGGCCGAGGCCCTGCGCCGCGAATGGGCCAGGATGACCGACACCCACCAGTTCCTGCGGCTGACCTCCAAGCTGAAGATGAACCGGCTGGGCGCCTACCGCATCGCCGGCGCGCCGCTGGCGCGAGAACTGGCCCCCGCCGCAGTCAATGAGATGCTGTTTGCAGTGCGCGATCAGGGCGTCGAGGTGATGATCTTCGTGGGCAACATGGGCTGCATCGAGATCCACGGCGGCCCCGTGAAAACCCTGCGCGAGATGGGGCCCTGGCAAAACATCCTCGACCCCGGCTTCGATCTGCACCTGCGGCTCGATCATATAGCCGAGGTCTGGGCAGTCACCAAACCCACCCAGCGCGGCGACGCCATATCGGTTGAGGCGTTTGACGCCGATGGCGGCATCATCTTCCAGGTCTTCGGCCGCCGTACCGAAGCCAAGGATCACCGCCCCGAATGGAATACCATCGTTGAAAACCTGGCCGCGCTGCCCGCGAAGGAGACCGCGTGATGTCCTTGCTTTCCCGCCTGTATCTGAGCCTGAACCTGCTGATCGCCACGGTCTTTGCAGGGCACATGGCGTTGGCCGGGACGCCCAGCCGCGTCGTATCGGTCGGCGGCGCGGTGACCGAGATTGTCTATGCCCTCGGCCAGCAGGACCGGCTGATCGCCCGCGACACCACTTCCACCTATCCCGAAGCCGCAACCAAACTGCCGGACATCGGCTACCAGCGCGCGCTGGCGCCGGAAGGGGTTCTGTCGGTGGCGCCGGACCTGATCCTGGCCACCGAAGGCGCCGGGCCGCCGGAAACCCTGGATGTGCTGCAGGAAGCCCGGGTCGCGCTGGTCAGCGTACCCGAAACCTACACAGCAGAGGGGATTGCCGACAAGATCCGCATCGTCGGCGCGGCTCTGGGGCAGGACAAGGCGGCTGAAGCCCTGGCACAGGACGTGATCACCCAGGTCAACGCCGCCCAGGCCAGGGCAGCACAGACAGCAAACGGCACGCCCAAGAAGGTTCTGTTTGTGCTCTCCACCCGCGGCGGCAGAGTGATGGCAGGCGGCAGCAACTCGGCCGCGGACGCCATCATCGGCCTGGCCGGCGGCGTCAACGCAGCGGCCGGCTTCGAGGGCTACAAGCCGATGACCGACGAGGCCATCACTGAGGCCGCCCCCGACGTCATCCTGATGATGACCCGCAGCGGCGACCATGGCATCACCACCGAAGACCTGCTGGCCATTCCGGCAATCCAGCCGACCCCGGCGGCGCAGAACGGCGCCATCGTGCGGATGAACGGGCTGCATCTGATCGGTTTCGGCCCGCGCACCGCTTCAGCCATTGCGCAGCTAAGCCAGGAAATCTACGGCGGAGGCAGCCAAAATGACGCTGGCCATTGACGCGCCCGCCGCAGGGGGCGTGACGGACCGCCGGGTGCAGGCCCGGCGGCTGACAGGCCTGCTGGCGGTTCTGCTGGCGGTGATGTCGGTCTTTTCCCTGGCCTGGGGCGCCTCGGGCGCTTCGCTCTGGGGGGCGCTGACCGATCTGGCATCAGGCCGCGAGCTGAGCCGTCTGGACCGGATCATCCTCTTTGATATCCGGCTGCCGCGCCTGTTCATGGGGCTGCTTGTGGGCGCAGCGCTGGCGGTCTCCGGCGCAGTGCTGCAAGGCCTGTTCCGCAATCCGCTGGCCGACCCGGGGATTGTCGGCGTCAGCTCCGGTGCCGGGCTAGCGGCGGTGGCGGCGATCGTGCTGGGCAGCGCGCTGCCCGGCCCTGTCCAGCAGGCTGCCGGCAGCTATCTGGTGTCTATCGCCGCCTTCCTGGGCAGCTGGATCGCAATCCTGGTCCTCTACCGGATTTCCACCCGCGGCGGCCGGACTTCGGTGGCCACCATGCTGCTGGCAGGCATCGCGATCGGTGCGCTGGCGGGTGCTGCCACCGGCATGATCACCTATATGGCCGATGACGCACAGCTGCGCGATCTGACCTTCTGGGGCATGGGCTCGCTGGCCGGCGCCACTTGGACCAAGGTGCTGGCAGCTGCGCCGGTGATCTGCGCCGCGCTGCTCACCGCCCCCTTCCTGGCCCGCGGCCTGAACGGCCTGGCGCTAGGAGAGGCTGCGGCCGGCCACACCGGCATTCCGGTGCAGCGGGTCAAGAACATCTCCATCCTGACGGTTGCTGCCGCCACCGGCGCCGCCGTTGCGGTCTCCGGCGGCATTGGCTTTGTCGGTATCGTGGTGCCGCATCTTTTGCGCCTGGCCACCGGCCCGGACCACCACAGCCTGCTGCCCAACGCAGCCCTGCTGGGCGCGGCGCTGCTGATCGGCGCCGACATGATTTCCCGGGTAATCGTGGCGCCGGCCGAACTGCCCATCGGCATCATCACCGCAGTGCTAGGGGCACCTTTCTTCCTGTGGATCCTGCTGCGCCGCTTCGGCCACATGGGGATTTGAGAACACATCATGCAAGTTTTTGATATCACTGTAACCCTCGGCCGCCGCACCATCCTGAAGGGCGTGGATTTCGAGGCCAGGCCCGGCCAGGTCACCGCCATCGCAGGCCCCAATGGCTCCGGCAAGACCACGCTGCTGCGGGCGATGACCGGCGAGGTGCCCTTTACCGGCCGGGTGCTGCTGAATGGCCAGGACACAAGCGTAATGAAGCCATGGCAGCTCGCGGCCATCCGCGCCGTTCAGCCGCAAGCCGCCGCCATCGCCTTTCCGTTCACCGTGCTGGAAATCGTCCGCCTTGGCCTCTCAGCCGGTCTCGCTGCCGCAGAGACCAGCCTGCCGCTGCAGGCGCTCGAACAAGTGGATCTGGCTGGCTACGCCGGCCGGTTCTATCAGGATCTCTCCGGCGGCGAGCAGCAGCGGGTGCAGCTGGCCCGGGTGCTGGCACAGGTCTGGGAGCCCGTTGCGGATGGCACCCCGCGCTGGCTGATCCTGGATGAGCCGGTGGCAAGCCTCGACATCGGCCAGCAGTTCACCGTGATGGACCTGGCCCGCAATTATGCCGCGCGCGGCGGCGGCGTGGTGGCGGTGATGCACGATCTGAACCTGACGGCGATGTTTGCCGACCGCATCACCCTGATCCACAACGGCCGGGTGGCCTGCGACGGCTCCCCCGCGGAGGTTCTGACCAGCGAAACCCTTGCCCAGGTTTATGGCTGCCCGGTACCGGTGAACACGCCGCCGCCTCCCGGAATGCCCTTCCTGCTGCCGCAAGCCCGCAGCGCCTGAGATGCCCCAGGCCGCCGCAAAGGGCCGCCTCCAATGGTCCCCGCACGCGCCCGCTACTGGCCCTGCAGCCAATCGGCAAAGGCCTGCACGCTTTTCCTGGCACCGCCCCGCTGCGGACGGACCAGGAAATAGCCGTAATCCTCCAGCGCGCGCGGAGACAGGCGAAACAGCTTGCCCTCGGCCGCTTCCTGCCCCGCCAGAGCGTCCATGAGAGCAATGCCCTGCCCATCGATCACGGCCTGAACCCGCACATTCGGATCCGGGATGATCAGCGTGTCCCGCCGGGTCTGATGCGGCAGGCCCGCAGTGTTCAGCCAGTCGGTCCAGGCATTGCTGTCGTCATGATCCCGCAGCAGGGTAAAGCCGGAAATCGCGTGCGCCCAGCCCTGCTGCTCCACCCGCTGCAGTGCCGCTGCGTTGCCCACGGGATAGGCCGGGCATGGCATAAACGGCGTGATCTCTCCATCCTCCCACTGCCCGCTGCCCCAGCGGATCGCGATATCCACACCCTGCGCTTCCAGATCGAACAAGCGGATCATCGGCTGCAGCCGCAGCTGGATATCCGGGTGTTCCTGCATGAAAGCCATCAGCCGCGGCGACAGCCAGCGGGCGGCAAAATAGGTGGAAACCCCCACCGTCAAGGTTCTGGTCGACACGCCCTTGAGGGCCAGGATTTCGGCCTCGATCTCTTCATAGTGGCTTTGGCAGGCGGCCAGCAGCTTGAGCCCGCCCGGCGTCAGCTCCACCCCGCGGGCGCTGCGCTGAAACAGGGCAAATCCCAGATCCATCTCCAGCGTTTTGACCTGATAGCTGACCGCGCCTTTGGTCATGTTCAGCGCCTCCGCCGCATCGGAAAAACTCCGGTAGCGGGCGATCTCGGCAAACAGGCGCAGGCTGTCATGGTGGCGGAATTCTACGGGCATGGCTTGAGCGTATAAATTTCCTGAACGCACAGAGCAAATAAAATCGATTGTTGAACTGACGCTTTCATAAAATATGGACCCTGCAACATTGTCAGGGAGGCGCTCCGTTGGGAAATGTGAACACCCAAATCCATATCACCCAGCGCGGTAAATCGCGCAGAGGGCGGCTGACCCGGCACAATGCGCCGCAGGCAATACCGGTGTATCAGCGCCGCAAGATCCCTGCGTACAGCCTGCTGGACGAGACCGCACTTCTGCGCATCGAAGCCCAGGCGGACTGGATCCTGGAACACATCGGCATCGAATTCCGCGGCGACGGCACGGCGCTGGCGCTCTTTGCCGAAGCCGGGGCCCGTGTCGACGGCGTCCGCGTCCGCTTTGCGCCGGGCCATGTCCGGCAGCTTTGCCAAACCGCCCCCGCCGAATTCCGGCTGCACGGCCGCGATCCCGCCCGCACGGTCACGCTGGGCGGAGACAATCTGGTGCTGATGCCCGGCTACGGCTCGCCCTTTGTCAGCGACCTGGATCAGGGCCGCCGCTATGCCACGCTGGAAGACTTCGGAAATTTTGTGAAGCTTGCCCATATGTCGCCCGCCCTGCATCACTCCGGCGGCACCGTGGTCGAGCCGACGGATATTCCGGTGAACAAGCGGCATCTGGACATGATGCTGGCGCATCTGACCCTGTCGGACAAACCCTTCATGGGCGGCGTCACCTCGGCGCAGGCCGCCAAGGACAGTGTCGAAATGGCCCGGCTGGCGTTTGGCGTGGAATTCCTGGACCAAAACCCGGTGATGCAGGCCAATATCAACGTCAATTCGCCACTGATCTATGACGAGGTGATGTCGGCTTCCTTGCGCATCTATGCAGAGGCCAACCAATGCGTCTGCATCTCGCCCGCCATCTTTGCCGGCGCCATGGGGCCGCTCTCCCCCGCTGCCACCGCAGCCCAGACCCTGGCCGAGGCGATGGCGGGCATTGCCCTGACGCAGCTGGTGCGCCCCGGCTGCCCGGTGGTCTTCGGCAGCTTCCACTCCTCGATGAACCTGCGCACCGGCGCGCTGACCTTCGGCTCTCCGGAAGCCAACCTCACCACCATGGCGCTCAGCCAGCTGGGCCGCAGGCTGGGGGTGCCTGTGCGCTCGGGCGGCGGCCAGGTCACCGCCTCCAACGCTGCCGACGGCCAGGCGATGCAGGACAGCACCGGCGCGATGTGGGCGACGCTTCTGTCCGGCGGCCATCAGGTCTGGCACGCAGCGGGCTGGCTCGAAGGCGGGCTGGTGATGTCTTACGAGAAATTCGTGATGGACCTCGACCACTGCGGCGCCATGCTGAAGATGCTGCAGGGGTTCGGCACCGATGACGAGGCCTTTGGCCGCGATGCTTACGCCGAGGCAGGGCCGGGCGAAAACTTCCTCTCCACCGGCCACACCCTGCGCCACTACACCACCGCTAATTTCGAACCCCAGGTGCCCGAAGGCGCCCCCTATGAAACCTGGGACGAAAACGGCCGCCAGACCGCAGACCAGCGCGCCGCCGCCCTCTGGCGGCAGATGCTGGCGGAGTATCAGCCGCCGGCAATGCCGGAACACACCCGCACAGCCCTGAAGGAATTCGTGGCGGCGCGCAAAGCCGCCAAGCCCGACGAATGGTATTAAGAAAGGACAACTGAAGATGACCGAAGAACTGAGCCGCACCTCGGCGCTTGCCTCCCGCCACACCGCCCTGGGATCGGGGCTGGAGGACTGGAACGGCATGGGCACCGCCTGGAGCTACAACACCAACCCGAATGACGAGCACGACGCGGTGCGCGAACATGCCGGCATGTTCGACATGTCGCCGCTGAAAAAGGTTTTTGTCCGCGGCAAGGATGCACAGGCCGTGCTCGACCACCTGACCACCCGCGACCTGTCCAAGGTGCCGCCGGGCAAGGCTGCCTACCTCTGTGTGCTGACCGAAGCGGGCGGCATTGCTGACGACGCCATTGTCTCCAACAACGGCGGCAATGAGTGGATGATCGTGCATGGCTCCGGCGGCACTATGGCGCTGCTCGCGGCCTCCGCCCAAGGCCGCGACGTCTGGCTGGAATTCACCGACGACCTGCACGACGTTTCGGTCCAAGGCCCCGCCGCACTGGAGATCCTGAACGCCCATTGCGATATCGACCTGGCCGCCCTCGGCTATTTCGAACACACCCCCGCCACCCTGTTTGGCCATGCCTGCCGGATTTCCCGCACCGGCTACTCGGGCGAGCGCGGCTATGAGATCTTTGCAAGCGCAGCCGTGGTCACGGACATCTGGGACAAGCTGGCCGAGGCGGGCGTTATGCCCTGCTCCTTCACCGCCCTCGACAAGGTGCGGATCGAGGCGGGGCTGCTGTTCTACGGCTACGACATGACTGAGGAGCATACGCCCTGGGAGGTTGGCCTCGGCTTCACCGTCAGCAGCGCCAAGGGAGATTTCCGCGGCAAACACGCGGTGATGGCGGCGAAAGGCCGGGAAAAAATCAGCAACGTCTGCCTCGACATCAACCACTCAGACATGGTTGAGGGCGGCGAGACCCTGCTGCTGGACGGTGAGGAAATCGGGGTGGTCAACAGCCCCTGCTATTCGCACCGGTTGGGCAAATCCCTGGCGCTGGCCCATATCCGCCCGGGGATCGCAGCCGGAGCTACCCTGCAGGTCAAAAGCGAGGCGCTGGACACTACTGCAACTGTTGTGAACAGCCCAATCTACGACCCGCAGAAAACCCGCACCCACGGCTGACCGTGGCACGGCCGGAGCGTGAGGAACCCCCGCTCCGGCCAATCTCATCAGCCGTGGCTCACCGGCATCAGCGCCGCCGTGCGCCCCGCGGTCAGACTGCCCACGGATTTCACAATCGCTTCCCGGTCGATCCGGAAATGCCGCGACAGATCGCCGATGGTGCCGGTCTGGCCGAAATGCTCTACGCCATGCGGGATCGTCTTGTGCCCCGCCACCGCACCCAGCCAGGCCAGTGTTGCCGGGTGGCCGTCGATCACGGTGACCAGCGTGCAATGGGCCGGCAGCTCCCCCAGCAGCCGCTCGATATGCGACAGTGCCGCCGGGTTGCCGCGGGCGCGCTCCCGCTGGGCAGCGGTCCAGCCCGCGTTCAGCCGATCCGCCGAGGTGACTGCCAGCACCCCCACATCGCGGCGCACCTCGCCGATCATGCCGGCCGCGGCAATCGCCTCATCGGCAACCGCACCCTGATAGGCGATCACAACCGAGCAGTTGGGCCCGGGCTTGCGCAGCCAGTAGGAACCATCAATGGCCCCCTGCCGGAACGCGTCATCAACGCGCTTGCCCGGCTGCTCCAGCGGCTTGGTCGAGAGGCGCAGATAGACCGAGCCGCCGGTTTCATCCCGCAGCCAGGTGCGCTCATCCGGGTCGCCCTCGCCATCGCGCTGCAGATAGCCAAAGGCCCATTCCATAATCACCGCCAGCTCATCGGCAAAGGCAGGCTCAAAGGCCGCCAGCCCGTCCTGGCTCATCCCGATCAGGGGCGTGCCGATCGACTGATGCGCGCCGCCTTCGGGCGCCAGCGTGACACCCGAGGGCGTGCCCGCAATCATAAAGCGCGCGTCCTGGTAGCAGGCATAGTTCAGCGCATCGAGGCCGCGGCAGACAAAGGGGTCATAGACGGTGCCCACCGGGATCACCCGCTTGCCCCACAGACTGTGCGCCAGCCCCGCCGCCCCCAGAAGCAGGAACAGGTTCATCTCGGCGATACCCAGTTCCAGATGCTGGCCATCCGGGGCAAAGTTCCATTTCGCGGTCGAGGGGATGCGGTGCTCGATAAACGCATCCTTCTGCGCCTCGCGTGCAAACAGCTTGCGCCGGTTCACCCAGGGCCCCAGCCCAGTGGTGCCGGTCACATCCGGCGAGGTGGTCAGGATCCGCGACGCCAAATCGCTCTCGCCCCGGGCCAGCGTGTCCATGATCTTGCCAAAGGCCATCTGGGTCGAGATTTCGCGGGACGTGTCCACAGCCACCGCAGGCACCGCCAAGGGGGCTTCGGAATAACGCCGCGGGCCTTCCGCAAAGAACGGCACCTGCCCCAGGAATGCCTGCAGCGCAGATACATCGCTGACGGTGGCAAAAGGCTCCCACTCCTGCCCCTCCGGCACCCCCATATGGGCCTGCCACTCTGCCATTTGCGCCTTGGTCATCAGGCCGCCATGGTTGTCCTTGTGGCCCGCAATCGGCGTGCCCCAGCCCTTGACCGTATAGGCCAGGAAGCAGACCGGACGGTCATGGTCGATGGCGGCAAAACTCTCTGCCATGGTCTCCACGCAGTTGCCGCCGAGGTTCTCCATCAGTTCCGCCAGCTCGGCATCGCTGCGCCGTTCGATCAGCGCCGTCACCTCACCCTGGTCGCCCAGATCATCCAGCAGGCGCTGCCGCCAGACCGCACCGCCCATAAAGGTCAGCGCCGAATACTCCTGGTTCGGGCAGGCATCGATCCAGCCGCGCAAAGCCTCCCCGCCCGGTTCCTCGAACGCAGCCTGCTGCAGCGCACCGTATTTCACCCGCACCACATCCCAGCCAAAGGCGCCGAACACTTTCTCGACCCGCTCGAACAGGCCTTCACGCACGATCCCGTCCAGCGACTGGCGGTTATAGTCGATGATCCACCAAGTGTTGCGCAGGCCGTTCTTCCAGCCCTCTTGCAGCACCTCGTAGATGTTGCCCTCGTCCAGCTCGGCGTCGCCAACCAGGGCAACCATGCGCCCCAGCCGGGTCTCCGCACCCCAGTCCTTGGCAGCGATGAAATCCTGCACCATCGAGGCCAGCGCGGTGATGCCCACACCCAGCCCCACTGAGCCGGTGGAGAAATCCACGTCATCCACGTCCTTGGTCCGGCTCGGATAGCTCTGCACCCCGCCAAAGCCGCGGAAGTTCTGCATTTTTTCCCGGCTCAGGTTGCCCATCAGATACTGCATCGCATGAAACACCGGCGAGGCATGGGGTTTCACCGCCACCCGGTCCTCAGGCCGCAGCGCCGAGAAATACAGCGCCGTCATGATCGACACCATCGAGGCGGATGAGGCCTGATGCCCGCCCACCTTGATCCCGTCCGGGTTGGGGCGGATGTGGTTGGCGTTGTGGATCATCCAGTGCGACAGCCACAGCAGCCGCTGCTCGACGGTCTTAAGATGGATCAGGTCCGGGCGCATGGCTCTCTCCTTATTCGGCGGCGTGCTGCATCGGCGCGGGCAGGGCCTGCTCCAGATCGGCCAAGATGTCCTCCACCTCTTCCAGGCCCACGGACAGGCGGATGAGGCCGTCGCTGATGCCATGCTCGGCCCGCTCTTCCGGAGTATAGGTCGAATGGGTCATCGAGGCCGGATGCTGGATCAGCGTCTCTGCATCGCCCAGCGACACCGCCCGCTGGATCATCTGCAGACCGTTCATCAGGGCAATGCCGCCCTGCAGCCCGCTCTCGACCTCAAAGGCAATCATCGCGCCGGGCTGGTCCATCTGGCGCTCGGCGATGCCATGCTGCGCAAAGCTCTCCAGCCCGGGGAAATGCACCTCCCGCACCGCCGGGTGCGAAGCCAGGAAATCCGCCACCACCCGGGCCGAGGCGCAATGACGGTCCATCCGCAGGTTCAGCGTCTTCAGACCCCGCAGGATCAGCATCGCATTGAAAGGCGCCATAACCGCACCGGTCATGTCCTTCATGCCGACCAGGCGGATCTCGGCAATTTGCTCGGCGCGGCCTGCGACCAGCCCTGCCACCACATCGCCATGGCCGCCCAGGTATTTGGTAGCCGAATGCAGCACGATATCCGCGCCCAGCTCAATCGGCCGGGTCAGGTAAGGCGTGGAGTAGGTGTTATCCACCACCACCTGCGCCCCCGCCGCATGGGCAATCTCTGCAGCGCCGGCAATATCCACCAGCCGCATGTTCGGATTGGCCGGGGTCTCGAAATAGACCACCCGGGTTTTGTCCGAGACCGCCGCGCGCAGGTTTTCCATATCGGTCATATCCACATGGGTGATGGTCACGCCCCATTTCGACAGCCCGTGGCGCATGAAGGCAAAGGTGCAGCCATAAAGCGTCTTGTCGACAATTACCTCATCGCCGGGCGACAGCAGCGTCCACAGCACCGCCGTCACCGCGCCCATGCCGCTGGACAAGGCCAGTCCGGCCTCCGCCCCTTCCAATGTGGCAATCCGCTGCTCCAGCAGATCGCAGGTCGGGTTGGAAATCCGGCTGTAGATATGGCCGGCCCGTTCGCCCGCAAACATCTCGCCGCCGGCCTCAGCCGTTTCAAACGCAAAGGTCGAGGTCAGATGCAGCGGAGGCGTCAGCGCACCCTCGTTTTCCTGCGGGTCATAGGCGTGGTGGATGGCACGGGTGGCAAAGCCGGGCGTCTTGGTCATAGCTGTCTCCTCAATCTCTTTACAGCCATGCTGCGCCTCAATCGCAGGCCATTGATTGCCAATTCTGCCTCAACCTCTATGCTGATTAGCAGAATCTGCCAAAATGAGGCCGAAAATGGACGACAAGGACAGGCAAATCATCCGCGCCCTGCAGCGCGACGGCCGGATGACCAATCAGGAGCTGGCCGAAGCGGTGAACCTGTCGCCCTCCCCCTGCCTGCGCCGGGTCCGCAACCTTGAAGCCAAGGGTGTGATCCGCGGCTACAGCGCCGAGGTGGACGCCAAGGCCTATGGGATTGCCATCACCGTCTTTGTCCGCATCAAGCTGGAACGGCATAATGAAACCGACGTGCAGCACTTCGAGCGCCGGATGCAGATGATCGAGGAA
Organism: Leisingera sp. ANG-M1; assembly: GCF_000813745.1. Taxonomy (GTDB): domain Bacteria; phylum Pseudomonadota; class Alphaproteobacteria; order Rhodobacterales; family Rhodobacteraceae; genus Leisingera. Next base: position 44,785 of record NZ_JWLC01000021.1, read on the forward strand.
GTGCTGGAATGCCACGTACTGACCGGCGCCATGGATTACCAACTGCGGGTGCTGGTGCCCGACCTGGAAGCTTACGAGGATTTCATCCGCAACCGCATCCACCCGATTGGCGGCATTGCCTCGATCGACACCAGCTTTGTCTACAGCACTGTGAAACGCACCGCGGTGTTTCCGCTGCCAGGCTGAGCACAGCACTCAGCCCGCATACAGCCAAACCGCAGGCAAAAGCATCAATGCCAATGAGATCGCGGCCCCCATCGGCATGCTGCCCGGCGCACGCACAACGGCCCAACCTTCCGCTGCGGCAGGCCGGCGCACCCGCAGCGCAGCGGCGGCGATCACCACCGCGATCATCGCCGCGCTGAAGCTCCACCCGAAACTGATCAACGCCGGAGACGGCACAAACAGCATCGCCGCCCCCATCATCTTGACGTCTCCGCCCGCCAGCACCTGCCAGTGAAACAAGGCCGCGCAGAGCAGGAACACCAGAGCCGCCGCCAGCAGCCGCAATCCGATTTCCTGCAGCGGCAGCGACGGCGCCGCCAGTACGAACACCGCCGCCAGCCCCAGCACCAGCCAATTCGGTATCCGCAAGTGCCGCAGGTCGCCAATGGCAGCCCAAACCAGCAGCGGAGCGGCCGCCGCCAGGGGCACGAACCCGTCTAGCCCGTTCATGCTGCTGTGCCCCGCCGCGGCGACTGCCCGGCAAAGGTGTCGACTGAAACCAGATGATAGACCAGCTCGGTCAGGTTTCGTGTCCGCGTCTTGGCATAGATGTTGCGCAGATGGGTGCGCAGGGTGGATTTCGAAATCCCCAGATCCGTCTGCACCCGCTTGGCCGGCTGGCCCTTGCTCAACAGCACGCAGACCCGGTACTCGGCCCGGCTCAGCTGCGCCGGGTTCTCCATGCTCAGCAGATGCGCTTCGATCCCGTCATTGCGGCGCAGCCGCCGTTCGCTCAGGCACGCCTCTGTGTACAGCCCGGGCGAACGGTTGGTCCATGTCCGCACCAGCGTGTCGGAAATGATGTTCAAAAGCGCCTGCTGCACCGCCGCCGGGCGCGACGCAAAATGCAGCTCCAGGAAATCGGTGTGCCGCTTGCCGGACGACAGCGGGATAACCGCCAGCTCGGCCAGCCTGCGCGCCGCATGGAACCGGTCCAACGCCGGATCGCCTTCCTGGTCGCTCATGGATTTGTACCAGATCAGCCCTGGCTTGGCCTTGTCCAGGTAACCGCCCAGAACCGACCGGGCAAAAGACCGGTCCAGCGGCGGGCCTTCACCCGCGGCCGCATCGAAGAAAACTGATCCTGAAGCCCGGCCCCGGCCGGTCGAAACCCTGCAAACTGCAGCCGCTTCCCCATTAATGGCTGCCGCCAGGGCGCGCAAAGCGTCCCGGAATGGCGCGCAGCCATGAAGGCACTCACACCATCGCGCAATAGGCGCAATCATTCCGGCCTCAGCGGCCTGGATGGTGCGGGTGTCAAAAAGCGCATTGGTCCCCATAACGCGCATCCCCCACAGCAAAGTATACTTATTAACCTAGCGCTTTTAGCAGCTTAGCAAGCGCAAAAACCAAACACTCCTTTGTTGCTCCAGTAATGCTGCCGGCTTTTTTCAAATGCGTCAATAATTTGAATGGAATTGGCCGCTGCCGCTCAAAAACTCAATCACAGGCAGAAAAACTGCTCCTTTTGCCCACAGCCTGCGGGATCAATGCAGCTGGTTCCGGCGGATTGTTCAGGCGCGCACGAATCAACCGCCGAGCAGACGGATATAGCGGATCACCACCGGGCCGATGGTTATGGCGATCAGCGCGGGCAGCATCAGCGAGGCCAGCACCGCCGACATTTTCACCGGCAGCTTGTTGGCCATTTCCTGTGCCCGCATTTCCCGCTGGGCGCGCAGGTCTTCGGAATAGGTGGCCAGCGCCGAGGCCATGCTGGTGCCGAACTGCATCGACTGCAGCGCCACATTGGCAAAGGAGCGCGCAGTCTCCACCCCGGTCCGCTGCGCCATATCCAGCAATGCATCCTCGCGCTGTCGCCCGGCCTGGATCTGGCGCTGCACGCTTAGAAGCTCAAAAGCCAGATCGGGCGAGACACCGGCCAGCTCATTGCCGACACGGGTCATGGCCGCGTCAAAGCCCAGGCCGGAATCCACCGATATCCGCATCAGATCCAGCGCGTTGGGAAACGCCTCTTCGATCCGGCGGCGGCGGGCAGCGGCGCGGGCATTCAGCACGTAGACCGGGCCGAAATACCCTGCACCCACCAAACTGCTCAGGGCCTGGAACACCTGCAGGCTGGTCCAGCCCGCAGCGAAACCTGTGACCGGATTGGGCGGCAGCAGACCCGGAGTCCGCCCGGCGGCAATGACCAGCAGCAAAAGGCCCGGCAGCACCAAACCCAGCAGCACCCGGATCAGGGTGAATTTGCGCAACGCACCCGCTTGCGAAAACCCGGCCTGGGCCAGCTTGTTTTCCAGCGCTGAGCGTTCCCGCAGATCTGCGGGCACAAAGGCTTTCATCAGCCCGCCCGCCTGTTCTGCCGGCGCCTTCAGAATGTTCAGATCGCGGCGCTGGCGGCGGCGGGCCTCCTGCAGCGACAGCAGCCGCGCAGCGGCCGGGGAGCTCCGCATCAGGCTGCCCGCCAGCCCGAAATAAAGCAGCAGCACCGCCGCCCCCGCCGCTGCGGCGGCCAAGGCTGCGGCCGAAAGGCCAGTGCGGCTGATGGCTTCGGCAAGCAACTGTTCCATAGCGTCTCTCCCCGTCAGATCCGGAAGCTGACCAGCTTCTTCAGCACCACCGCATTCAGCACCGTCAGCAGGATGATGCCGCCCGCCATCGGCCGGAACAGCGGATCATCCGCCACCCCGGAAAAGTAGTCAGGCGTCAGCACCGAGACCGAGCCGAAGATCACCAGCGGCAGCGCCGACAGCAGCCAGGCGGTGAGCCGCCCTTCCGAGGCCAGCGCATGCACTTTCCGCCGCAGGGCGATGCGGTTCCGGATCACCCGCGCCAGCGTATCCAGCATTCCGGACAAATCACTGCCGGTGCCGTGCTGAATGCTGATGCTGGCCGCCAGATACTGCACGTCCTCCAGGCCGCTCCGCTCGGCAAACTCCTGCGCTGCGGCGGGCAGGTCCTCGCCGTAGCTCACCTGGTCAAAGATAATCCCCAGTTCCGTGCCCGCCGGATCCGCCATTTCCTGGGCCGCAATGCCGATGGAGTTGTTCAGCGGATGCCCCGCCCGCAAGCCGCGCGCCATCATCTCCAGCGCATCCGGGAGCTGGTGCACCAGCTTGTCCATCTGCTTCCCCTGCTGCAGTTTCAGCAAGGCCAGCGGCACGCCAAACCCCAAGACTGCGCCAATCGCAACGGCAAGCCCCGGTGCCGCCAAAGCGGCCACCGCAAACGACAGCACCGCCGACAGCACCAGGCACCCAGCCAGAAAAACGCCGGTGCTCAGCGGCACCCCGGCCTGGCGCAGCGCCTTCGGCAGCCCGCCGATCAGCGGCAACCGCCGCCAGCCCGTCCGCCGCGCGGGCGGCCTCAGCAGCGCCAGCCGCTCGGCCCCGGCACGCCCTTGCGCTATCATCCGCATCCGGCGGCTGCGCGCCGCGGCAGCAAGGCTTGTGCGGCTCAAAAGCTGGTGCAGCCCCGATGCAATCAGCAGCACGCCAAGAGCCAGGCCGCAGGCAATCGCATATCCGGCCAGATGCCCGTCCCACCCCCGGGCCGTATTCAGGAGCGCGTCCAGCATCTATGCCTCCTCCGGCAAAAACAGGCTCTGGTCGAACACCGCCCCCGCAGCCTCCAGCAGCGCGGCGCATTGCGGCCGGATGCCAGTGGGAATGAACTCCCCGGCAATGCGGCCATCCGCCGTTTTGCCCTGGCGGCGGAACAGGAAAATATCCTGCATGGTGATCACGTCGCCCTCCAGGCCTGTCAGTTCGGAAATGCTGACGACCCGGCGCTGGCCATCCGCCAGCCGTGCCAGCTGCACGATGATCTGCAGCCCCGAGGCGATCTGCGCCCGGATGGCAGGCAAAGGCAGCTCCATCCCCATCATCGAGACCATTTGCTCGATCCGCCCCAGCGCGTCGCGGGCGGAATTGGCGTGCACCGTAGTCATCGAGCCGTCATGGCCGGTGTTCATCGCCTGCAGCATGTCAAAGGTCTCGGCCCCGCGCACCTCACCCACGATGATCCGGTCGGGCCGCATCCGCAGCGCGTTGCGCACCAGGTCGCGCTGGCTGACGGCACCACCGCCCGAGGGGTTCGGCGGCCGCGTTTCCAGCCGCACCACATGCGCCTGCTGCAATTGCAGCTCGGCAGCGTCCTCGATTGTGACGATCCGCGCCCGCTGGTCGATGCCTGCGGAAATCGCATTCAGCATCGTGGTCTTGCCCGAACCGGTGCCGCCGGAAATCAGGATGTTCATCCGCGCCTCGACCAGCGCCTGCAAAAAGGCTGCGGCCTGGGCGTTCAGCGCCTGGCCTGCCACCAGTTTCTCCAGGGTCAGGGGATCGCGGGAGAATTTGCGGATCGACAGCGACGGCCCGTCAATCGCGCAGGGCCGGATGATTGCATTGACTCGGCTGCCGTCCTCCAGCCGCGCATCGACCCAGGGATTGCTTTCATCGACCCGCCGCCCGACCCGCGACACCACCTTGTCGATGATCCGCAGCAGGTGCTTTTCATCACGGAACCGCACCGCGGTTTGCTCCAGCACTCCGCTGCGCTCGACAAATACTGTCTTGTGGCCGTTGACCAGGATGTCATTCACGCCCGGATCTGCCAGCAGCGGCTCCAAGGGCCCCAGCCCCAGCACTTCGTCGATCAGCTCATCCACCAGGCGGCGGAATTCATCCGCCCGCAGCGGATTGTTCTCCTCGGACAGCACATCGCTGACCAGCGCCGCCACTTCGCGGCGCAGCTCTTCGGGCTCCACCTTGTCGATCACGGCCAGGTTCAGGCGCTCGATCACAGCCTCATGCATCCGGCTCTTAAGCTCGAGAAAGGCAATGAGTTTCAGGTCTTCCGGTGCGGGTTCCGGATCAGCCGCACTCCCGCCCTGCGGCCGCAAGGGCACGATCTTGCCCGCATCGGCAGGGGTGTCCGTCCGTTTGCCAAAGTTCTTGAACATCTCAAACCGCCTTTCCATGCGAGGGCTGCTCCGCACCGGCGCGGGCATTCCGGGTTCCGATCAGATCCAAAGCCATCCGCCGAACCGCCTTGGCCAGCCCCGAGCGCCCTGCCGCTGCGGACAGCGGCACCCCGTGATCCGACGCCGCCGCCGCTGCGGAGGCGTCATTGGGCAGCCAGTACCGGAACGGCTTTTGCAGAAGCCTGGCAGCTTCCCTGTGATGGCTCGGAGCGATCAGCGGCTTGCGCTCCCGGCTGATCACAATATCAGACTGCAAAGCCGGGCTGGCTTCGCCATAGAAATCCAGCAGCCGCCGGGCCTGGCAGATCGCTGGCACCGAGCTGGCGGTGACCATCAGCAGCCGCTCCGACGCCTCCAGAACCGGTGACAGCCATTCTGCCAGCGCCCGCGGCAAATCGATCACCACAAAGTCGAACTGCAGCCGCAGATGAGCGATCAACGCCTGCAGCTGCTCCGGTTTCAAGGCATGCAAAGGGGCGATTTCAGCAGGGGCTGCCAGCACCCAGAGCCCCGGAGCGGCTTCGGTCAGCGACTGTTTGGCAAAGACATGGTCCGGGACAATTCCCTTGCTGGCCAGTTCATACAGGCAGCGGTTCGGCGGCAGGTCCAGGAAGCTGCCCACCGCGCCGAACTGCAGATCCAGATCCAGCAGCGCCGTCCGGAACTCCGGCTGCTGCTGCCGGAAGCCGCGGCGCTGCGTCAGGCAATCGGCCAGGTTGACCGCCAGCGTCGTGGCGCCTGCGCCGCCGCAGGACTGCGCAACCGGGATCACCATGCCGTCGCGGCTGCCGCTGGCGCCGGCAGGCAGCCCGTCCTGGCTGAGGCACTTGCGGATCGCCGCCGACAGCTCATCCGCCGAGACCGTGTCGGGCAGCACTTCGCGCACCCCGGCATCGGTCAGGCGGCGCAGTTCGGCAAAGGGCAAGGCGGCATCGGCCAGCGCCAGGATCCGGGCCGCATTCCCGGTGTGCTGCATGATTCCGCGCACCGCAGCCGCATCCTGTTCCGCGCTGCCCCCGACCCGGAAAATCACCAGGTCGTTGCCGCTCGCCAGCTGCAGCGCGGTGCCGTTGATGTCCGAAAGCGCCGCCGCGCATTTGTGCACGCCGGTGCCGGGGCAGAATTGCGCCACGCTGGCCACCAGGGTGCTGATGGCCGGATCCTTGGAGATCACCACGATGGATTGCGTCTCAGCCTGCATCGGCCCTTCCTTTCTGCATTTCCGACCAAACCCGGCCCGGATCAGCGGGCCGGGTTTGGCTCCGCTCTCCGGCGCTGCCTGTTCCGGGACTCCGGGGCCACCCCCTTGCCCCATTCCGGACAGTGCCGAAGTTCAGCGGATCTCGGTTTCCGTAACCTCGGTGCCGCGCCGGATCAGAACGGTCTTGCGCACCGGCACGGCCGCATCGGCCGGCGGCAGATTGCGCAGCACATCGCCCAGCCCGATCGACTCCAGCGGCACCTCCTCCGCCGGTGCATCCAGCGTCCGCAATGTGAGGCTAAGCGTGCCCGCCCGCTGCGCCAGCGCCAGCCGCTGGCCCTGCTCCGGGGTCACTTCAACGGTCACGGTCCGGGCCACCCCCGGAGTTTCAGATTCTTCATTGGCATCCTGGTCCACCCCCACCACACGGGAGTTCTGCAGGATGGTCACGGTCTTCAGATCATTGCCGCGGCCCTGGGTCAGCAGAATGTCGACCCGGTCGCCGGGCGTCACAAATCCGCCCACCGCGGTCTCGGCGCTCACCTTGATCGCCATCGCCCGGTGGTCCGGGCGCAGCGTTTGCACAATCGTCACCTTCTCGCCGAACTTGGAAATCCGCGAGGCCCGGATCAGCTCGCCCTGGGCAATCGCGCGGCGCGCCCGGCGCGGCGGCTTGCCCGTCTCCGGCAACAGCGTGTCATACGCGGTAAAGGTCCCCCCCGGCCGCGCCTCGGCAGGCCAGGCGATGGTGGTCAGCGACTGCGCCGTGATAGCCGCACCAAACGCAATGTCCTGCGACGCCACCACAACTTCCACCAGCTCCGGCCCCGCGGTGATGCGAGCGGCATGCTGGCCGTCCATATAGTCCTTGGCGACATAGGCCGAGCCGCCCGCCAGCGCCAGCCCGGAGATCATGCTCAAAAGCGATGAAATATTCATGTCATGCATCCTTTCCGCGCGGCGGTTTGAACTTGGCCGGGCCGTGCCAGCCCCCGGGAATTTGAATGAAAGGATGCCGCAGCCGCATTGCAGCCGCGGCATTCTTTGGACGCCCGCCCGCAAGCAGCCCCTGCGGGAAAAGGCTCAAGGCAGTTCTTAGGGATCCGGCATCTCGTTGCCGGCCGCAGTCATTGCATCGCCGACATTGGTTGCCAGCCCGTTCAGTGCGGCGGTACCCAATGTCACCGCCAGGGCGATGGCAATGCCGTATTCCACAAGTGTCACCCCGCGCTCATCCCGGCGCAGGCGCGACAGCATCATCTTCAGATAAGCAGTCATGTTGTGTCTCCCATCAATTTGAAGCTGGCAAACGCCAGCACAGGTTCAGCTTACCGGCGGCTCGGCAAGCGGCGCATCGGCGCGCAAGGCCAAAAACTCACCTCTGAATTGTATTTCTCCCCGGCTGCCGGAACTGCCCGGGGTCCTCCTGGCCGACACCCCGCCAGCTTCAGCGGCACGGACATCCCCGCCCCCAAACTGGCAAGCCAGTCGGATGCAAAGCTGAAAACACCATGATTTTAAGGAGAAAAAACGTGCATCAACGCCCGGCCTGAACCGGACCAAAGCCAGCCCTGCCGGGCTTTCCAACAGGTTGAGGCTGCCGAAAAGGCTTATCAGCCTATCCCCGCAGCCACTGTTTCCCCAGCGCGGCCACTACCCGCCTTGCCAAAGGCCTCGCCGAAAACGTTCATCAGCGCCGCCGCGTCCCCTTCGCTTTCCGCATGGTTCGCGCTGCAGGAGCAGATGCTGGCAGAAAGCCTCTCCGGCCGTCCCAAAGGGACCGAAAGGCATTGCGTTTCCCTGCCGCCGAAGATGCGCGATAGACTGTTCAGCGGATTGTTCTCTGCCTCACGCCAGATGGAGGGCTGCCGCCCGAACGCGGACCCCGCGCGCAATCGCCTCCGCCAGCGCCTCCGGAAAACCTGCCGGCAATCCGGCAAGCGTACTCTCCAGAGCCGGCTCAAGCTGCGCCGCAATTTCCGACAATGCTTCCTCCGCCAGGGCCACGCCAAACCCTGCCGCCTTGGCCGCCTGCAAAAAGTGGCGCGGAACCACTTCGTTGACCCTGTAGTGACCATCAACCGCCATCGCCAGGCGCATGCGGTTTTGGCGGATCTGCCCATCGTCGACTGCCTTCTGCGCGCTCAGCACATCATAAAGCGGTGTCATCCGGAATCCGCCGGGGCGCAGGGCGACGCTGAAATTCTTGGCATGCCCGTCAGTCGCCCCCAGCAGCCAAAACAGCACTTGGGAGCGAAAGAAAGCACGCTGATCGGCCTCAGGCGCATCGCTGGCCGCAAGCAAGCCGATGCTGTCCGTGATCCCCGGCCCGCCGTCCATTTGATACTTCCGGCTGGGCGGCACCGAAAGCGCCTGGCAGAAGTCCTCCTGAGGCAGGCGGATCAGCCGCCCGTCCTTGGTCCAGCGCCGGTCAAATCGCGTCACCGCAAGGCTGCGCACATCCTCAAAATCAACGATTTCGGCTTCAGCCGCATCCATACCCATGGCGCGGCAGAAATTCATGCAGAAGAACTCATTCTCGACACTGTCGGACAGATCAATTCCGGCAGGCAGAACGCCAAGCTGCGTCTTGAGGATATGGGTCGTAGGGGTCATGCCCGAAGGCCTGATCCATTCATTGTTATAGCGCAGCAGCGCCGTTTTCTCCTGCGCGCCCGCAATGGAAATGCGGAAGCTGTCTTCTTCCTCCAGCCCCAGCGGCGCGCTCGCCAGATTGCGCAGCATGCGGGCAATTTCAGCACTGGTCACGGGCTCGCCTTCCAGCGCACCGGTCCCGGGAACCTCACCCGGGACAAACTGCAGCGCGCCCACGCAGTCGCGCCCGATCTTTTCCAGCATATGCCAGGCATCGGTGCCGCCGGCCCGAACCCGCGCCGCGGCGCGCTCGCGGATTGCCTGATTGTCCGGCAGAAGGTTTTCAAGATAGGCGATGACAGGCCCGCCCTGATGCGCATCTTCACGCAAGGGCAGCGACAGCGATACCGGCATGGCGTGCTCCCACGCCAGCCAGTCAGGATCGTAGACAAAACTGATCGCGCCAGAGCCGGCGAGGCGCAGCATCCCGACCAGCCGCCCGTTCAGCAGCACCTGCATCTGACCGCCGCGCGCCTGCCCCGCCATCAGAAGATATCCTCGATATCCACCGATCCGCCGCGTTCAGCCAGCCGGAACTCCAGCCCCAGCGCAGCCATGACCGCCAGCACTGTGGCCAGCTTGGTTCCGGCATCGCCGTTTTCCAGCGACGAGATCGTCGCCACCCGGAGATTGGTGCGCGCGCTGATATCGCTTTGCGTCCAGCCGCGTGCCTTGCGCACCCGCCGGACCGCTTCACCGAGTTGTTCAGCGGTTCTTGCTGAGAGGTCCATGACGGGGCTCCTTTTTACGCCGCAGCGTAACTCGGAGCAATTTACGCTGCAACGTAAAAATGCAGAATTTACGCTACAGCGCAAACTACATACCCAGCCGCAACCGCACCCGCCCGGTCCTAACCCACAAAAGCCCGTTCCACGACAAAGGTATCAGGCTTGCTGTTGGCGCCTTCCGCCAGGCCAAAGCCTTCCAGCACCGTCTTGGTCTCCTGCAGCATTGCCATCGACCCGCAGATCATGCCGCGATCCGCGTCCGGGCTGATCACCGGCACGCCCAGATCCTCAAACAGCTTGCCCGACGTCATCAGATCGGTGATCCGCCCGCGCCGGCCATAGTCCTGCCGCGTCACCGTAGCATAGCGGCGCAGCCGCCCTGCAGCGAATTCACCGACCAGCGGATCCTCCAGCACGCCCTTGACCAGCGCCTCGCCATAAGCCAGCTCCGCCACCTCGCGGCAGGTATGGGTCAGGATCACCTCGTCGAACTTCTCATAGGTCTCGGGATCCCGGATCAGCGAGGCAAAAGGGGCAATCCCGGTTCCGGTCGAGAACATGTACAGCCGCTTGCCCGGCAGCAGCGCGTCATTGACCAGGGTTCCGGTCGGCTTCTTGCGCATCAGCACCGTGTCGCCGGGCTGGATCTTCTGCAGTTTGCCGGTCAGCGGCCCGTCCGGCACCTTGATCGAATAGAACTCGATCTCCTCGTCCCAGGAGGGGCTGGCAATGGAATAGGCCCGGTAGACCGGCTTTTCCGCATTCGGCAGGCCGATCATCACAAACTCGCCCGAGCGGAACCGGAAGCTGCCGGGCCGGGTGATGCGGAATTTGAACAGCCGGTCCGTGTAATGTTCGACCGAGGTGACCGTCTGGGCAAACACCCCGGCCGGAATGGCAAACCCTGCGGGCGCCCCCTGCACGATAGGTTCAATATCTGACATGTTGTCCTCGCAATGTGGATTTCAGACAGGCGCAGAGATCCGGCCCGGGGCCGCCTTGGGTCCCGGGGGTATCAGATGCGCAGCATTGTAAGGTCAGCCGCTGGGCAGACTCAGCGTAGCCCGTCCTTGCCCTCGGCCTCTTCCGCGGTCAGCCCTCCGACACGCGGCAACGGGCGGCCGCTGTCAGTGAGGGCAATGGCCACCAGGATTTCATCTGCCCTGGGCGCATCGTTGAAGCGCACTTCAATACCGTCGAAATGCGAGCGCACATAGGCGGCATCCTTATGCCCCAGCGGCACATCCAGATCCTGGCCCATGCCCCCGCGCTTCTTCGACGACGGCACCAGCGCTGCGCCTTTTTCAACCGCCGCCCGCAGCGGCGCGCCCATCTTGGGGTGCAGCAGCGCTGCGGCATGCTCCAGCTCGCCGTTTTCGCCGACCATGGCCGCCTTGCCATAGCTCTCCGCTTGCTCCGGCCGGATGCCAAGGGCGGCCACCGCCTTCTGTCCCAACAGCCCGCCGAGCTCAGCACCGATTTCCATCAGCCCGGACAGATCTTCGACGTACGCGCCGGCGTGCGGATTGCGGATCACCGCAGCCGCCACTGCCTTGCGGGTGGGCGGCGAAATGTGCCGCCCGCCTTCGCTGTGGGTTTCCTCGACCCAGACACCGGTCTTCCTGATCTCCGCCTTCATCGCAAGCCGTCCTCTCCCTTGATTTGCCAGGCCTCCAGCCCGCCCGAACGGGAATGGATGCGCGGCCCCGTTGTCATCACCAGCGCCAGCAGCATCTCGTCCGCCCGCGGGGCGTCGTTCAGCCCTACTTCCATCGAGTCGAAATGGCTGCGCACATAGGAGGCGTTCACATGGGTCACCGGCACGTCGATGCGGGTGCCCGGGCCGCCCACCTTCTTGGCCGAGGGCACAATAGCCTTGGAATTGCCGATCAGCTCCCGCATCGCATAGCCGCCGGGCGCGTGCCACAGGGCGCCATGCTCCAGCTCTCCCGCGCCGCCCACCAGCGAGGCCTTGCCATAGCCCTCGATCCGGTCAGCTCCGCCCAGGGCGTCCACCAGTTTCCGGGCCATCTCCAGCCCCAACGGCTTCAAATCCTCCATGAAGCCTTTGATCTCCGGCTCATAGCGGCCGGCAAAGGGGTTTTTGACCACCGCATAGCAGGCGCCGCGCAAGAGCGGTGTCTCCGCCACCGGGCCGCCTTCGTGATAGATTTCCTCGACGGCCAGGAGCATTTTCCTGACTTTCACTTCAGGCATGGTGAAGCTCCTTTCTGTTGGATATCTGCGGCACCGCCTGCCCCAGGGCGGCCTGCGCCCCGCGCAGGAACAGCGCCGCGCCCTTGATCAAACCGCGCTTCAGCATTGATTGCGCAACCGCCTGGCCCGCCGAAATGGCGCGGCGGCAGTCTTCGGGCGCCAGCAGCGGCACATGGGTCACCACCAGACGCGCGCCCAGATCGCTGTCGGGGCTGAGTTCGCAAGCAGGCCGGCGTTGCACGCCCGGGTGGCCAGGCAGGTCCACCGCATTGGCAATCAGCGTCGCCGCAGCATCCGCCGCTGCCGCAGAGTGCGCCAGAACGGTCACGCTGTCGGCAATGCCCAGCGAGAAACTGCGCCCGCCTGCACCGCTGGTGGCAATGCCGCCGATGCCGTCGCCCGCGCACACCCGGATCCGGCCCAGGTCCGCGCCGGCCTGTTCCGCCATGGCGACAGAGAACACTTCGCCGGCCGCTAAAAACAGCGCAATATCGCCGCCGTTGTTGACATAGGCCCGTTGCAGTGGAACGGCGCGGCACATCGCTGCCAGCACCGCATCAGCCACCGCTCCGGCCACCGCAATCATCGGGGTCGCAAACCCGGCGGCATGGGGAAGGGCCGCCGCCGCCATCCGCCGGGCCACCGGGTCCTGCAGCTCAGGCGCCTCGGCCTGCAGCGGACTGCGCAGCACCGGCAATTCGGCCACCAGCCCAGGCAGGATGGTCTCAAACCGCTCAACCGCCGCAGCAAAAGCCGCCTGCCGCGCCGGCGCATCGGCGCCTTCCGCGCCGATGATCAGGTCAATCGGCCCGTGCTGCAGATGCAGCCGCGCGCCGCCGTCCAGATATGCCGCTGCCGGACCCTGCACCGCTCAGCTCCCGGGTTTCCAGCGGTAGTTGCGCCGCGCAACCGGGTCGGCATCCGGGTCAATCTGCCCGACCCGCCGCACATCTTCGGTGATCACCTCATCAACCAGCCGGATGCTGTCCGTATGCCCGCCAAGCGCCTCGTAGTCCGTGCGCCGCATGGTGAACTCGATCGGCGCCACCAGCGCCGGCGTCGGCACATAGCCAAAGGAGTTCGACGGCATATCCAGCACATCCGCCATCACGGTGATGCCGCCGCCGGGCCAGACATAGGCGTTGGCACCGCCGCAGGACACATGGGTCAGCGAGTCCTTCACCGAGTTGGTGAGTTTCACCGGATTCTCGGTCACCCCTGCCCGCAGCGATCCCCCCGCCCCGCCCATGAACAGAACCGAACAGACCGAAGGCTCGCAATTCTCGGTGATCCTGTCCACCGAGACCTGCAGGTCTGCAGGCAGCTCAGCCGGCTGCGGCTCAAGGTTTTCGTCCAGTTCGAAGTAGGCGTGCTGTTCTCCCGTGGTGGAAACCATCAGCAACCGCAGCCCCTGCCAGGCCACCTTTGCATCGGCTGGCTTCAGAATGGTCAGCGGGTCGTCGATATCGGTGCCGCCCCAGCCAGTGCCAGGCTCCGCCACCTGGAAGTAGCGCCCGGGAGTCGAGCGGCGGCCCTTGATCTTGATCCCCGTGGGCGGCACGTTCAGCAGCTTGCCGGCCTGATGCTCGGACAGCACCCCGGTGATATGGTCATCCACCACGATCACCTCGTCGACATGCTGCGCCCATTGCGAGGCAAACATGCCGATGGTGGCCGAGCCGCAGCCAACCCGCATCCGCTGTTCCGTGACCCCGTTCACGATGGGCGCGGCGCCGGCCTGCACCACCACCGTGGCGCCGTCGTCGATGGTCAGCTCCACCGCCTCGCAATTGCACAGTTTCAGCAGCGCATCGCAGGTGACGCGGCCTTCCTTCTTGGTGCCGCCGGTCAGATGCTCGACCCCGCCCAGCGACAGCATCTTGGAGCCGTATTCGCTGGTCATCACATGGCCTACCGGTTCGCCCTGGCAGCGCACGACAGCACGCTCGTGGCCCAGGAAGCGGTCGGTGTCGATCTTCACCTTCACCCCGCAATAGCTGAAGATCCCTTCGGTCACGACGGTGACCATATCGGCGTCTGCCACTTTCTGGCTGACGATGAAGGGCGCGGGTTTGTAGTCGGGATAGGTGGTGCCGGCCCCGACCGCAGTGACAAACGGGCGCCTGCCCTGCAGGATATCCCCGTCCCAGTCGCTGCCATCGGTGCCCTTCAGGAACGGCACTGCCTGGGTGCCGCTTTCGGCCGCGTTTTCGATGATGGTCAGCGGATCCAGCCGCACCAGCTCACCGCCGTGGTTGGCATAGCGGTCGCAGGCGCCGGAGCGGCCCTCGGCGATAAAGCACAGCACCGGGCAGGCATCGCAGCGGATCTTTTCGGGTTGCGGGCGCGGGCTGTCAGCCATTTGTCTTGTCCTTGATTGCCTGGCGCAGGCGCGAGGGCGTCACCGGAACGCGCCGCATCCGCACGCCTGCTGCCTGGGTGATTGCATTCAGCAGCGCCGGCGCAGTGGGGATCAGCACATGCTCTCCCAGCCCCTTGGCGCCATAGGGGCCATGGGCGTCCGGCACTTCGATAATCAGCGTCTCGACCGGAGGCACATCGCCGATGGTCGGGATCAGATAATCATGCAGATTCTCGGTGCGCCCCGGCAGGTATTCCTCCATCAGCGCCATGCCCAGCCCCTGGGCAATGCCGCCCTGCACCTGGCCCTCGACCAGCATCGGGTTGACCGCCTTGCCGACATCATGCGCGGCCACGAAGTGCAGCGGCGTCACGGTGCCAAGCGCCATATCCACTTCCACCACCGCCAGCTGCGCCGCATAGCCGAACTGCGCATATGGCTCGCCCTGGCCGTTCTCATCCAGCGGCTTGGTCGGCGGGTCATAGGTCTCTTCAGCGGCAAAGACATAGCCGTCGCCATCCGCCGGCAGGCTGCCCAGTTCAATCACGTGGTCAGAGGCGCCATCCGCGATGGTAATGGCACCGCCGCCAAATCCCAGCACAGCCGCCTCCGAGGCATTGGCGTGGCGCAGGATCTGCGCCCGCAGCGCCTCTCCGCTCAGCCGTGCCGCATTGCCCGACACAAAGGTCTGGCGCGAGGCTGAGGTCTTGCCTGCATCCGGCGTGATATCGGTGTCGCCGCCCAGCAGCTGCAAATCAGCTGCAGAAATCCCCAGCGCGCTGGCAAAGAGCTGCGCAATCGCCGTATTGGCGCCCTGGCCGATATCCGCAGCCCCCTGATGCAGCACCACGGTGCCGTCGGCGCGGACGCCCGCCTTGATCGTTGACGGGTTCGGCAGCGAGGTGTTGCCGCAGCCGTACCAGCCCGCCGCCACCCCCACGCCGCGGCGCAAAGGACCGTCAGCCCTGGCATTGAAAGCCTCAGCCTTAGCACGTTCTTCTGCCCAGGACGGACGCAATGCTTCCAGGCAGGCGCGGGCGCCGACGCCCTGGTCAAACACCTGGCCGCAAACGGTAGGCTCGCCATCGCGCAACGCATTCAGGATGCGGAACTCCAGCGGGTCGATGCCCAGCTTTTCCGCCAGCTCGTCAAACAGCTGCTCCTGGGCAATCGCCGACTGCGGCACACCGAAGCCGCGGAAAGCGCCCGCAGGCGGGCAATGCGTATGGATGCCCATAGCCTCGGCGCGGTAATCGCCTATTCTGTATGGACCCGAGGCATGCACCGGCACCCGGTTCGCCACCGTCGGCCCCCACGAGGCATAGGCGCCGGTATTGAATTCGCCTTGGAAGTCGAACCCGGAAATCCGCCCATCGCTGGCAGCGCCGATCTTCAGCCGGATCTCCGCTGGGTGCCGTTTAGTGGTCGACTGCATCGACTCCGCGCGGCTGTAGGCAATGCGGGCCGGACGCCCGGTCTTGAGCGCCGCCAGCGCCGCATAGGGCTGCACCGAGATATCCAGCTTGGACCCAAATCCGCCGCCCACCCCGGTGGGCACGATGCGGATATCCTTGCGGTCCTTGCCAAGGATGATCTCCATCGCCTCCAGATCCATCACCGGCGCCTGGGTGCAGGCGTGGACCTCAACCCGGCCCTTCACGATTTCCGCAAAGCCCGCCTCAGGCTCGATATAGGCGTGTTCGACAAATCCGGTTGAGAAACGCCCCTCCACAACTGCATCCGCCTGCGCGAACCCCGCCTGCGGATCGCCGCAGGCCACAAAGCCCCGGCACATCACATTGTGTTCGCGGCCCGCATGCAGCTGCGGTGCCTCAGCAGCCTGTGCGGCGGCAACATCGGCCACACTCTCCAACTCCTGCCAAGCGACAGGGAAATCCTCCGGACGGAAGGCGGCAATCGCGTCTGGTGTGCCCACCACCGCTGCAACCGCCTCGCCGCGGAACCGGGCGGTGCCTTCGGCAAACACCGGCTGGTCGGCAAAGTCCGGGATCACCCCGAACCGGTTCTCCCCCGGCACGTCCTCTGCGGTCAAAACCGCCTCGATCCCCTCGGCACACGCGCACCAGCCCTCCAGATCGCCAAACGCAAACCGTGCATGGGCAAAAGGCGAGCGGATCACCCTGACCTCCAGCGTGCCGGGCGGTGCCACGTCATCGCCAAACAGCTCGGTTCCGCGCAGCTTGGCCGCCCCATCCAGCCGCCGGATTGCATCCCCGGCCAGCCCGCTGCCATGCAGGCCGGCAGGCGCATCCATCACCGCATCCAATATCTTGCGGTAACCGGTGCAGCGGCATAGCACGCCGCCAAGCGCCTCCTTGATCTCGTCCTCTCCCGGGCTGGCGTTCTGCCGCAGCAAGGACACCGCCGAGACCATCATTCCCGGCGTGCAAATCCCGCATTGCGCGGCGCCATGATCCTGAAACCGCTCCGCCAGCGCCTGCGCCACGCCATCGGTTGCCATCAGGCCCGCCAAAGTCTCCACCTGCTGCCCTTCGGCCTGCTGCGCCGCCATCAGGCAGGCGCACACCGTCTCGCCATTGACCAGCACCGTGCAAGAACCGCAATCGCCGGCGTTGCAGCCGGTCTTCACATCCCGCGCGCCCAGCCGTTCGCGCAGCATCTCCGACAGCCGCTCCCCCAGCCGCGGCACCGCCCGCACCGCCTGGCCGTTCAAGGTAAAGGCCACTGCCGGATTTACCGCCTGATCCTTCATCGCGCATCCTCCCCTGCCGCCTGCAGCAGCGCCCGGCGGCACAGCTCCGCCGCCGCCTCCAGCCGGTAGCCCGCCGAGCCCCGCACATCGGACACCGGCGCCAGCGGCGCCAAGTGCAGCTCCGGATCAATGGGCAGATCCACCAGCTCCGAGACCCGCTGCCCGGTAAACTGCGCCTCCAGTCCCGGCAGCCGCTGCGCCACCGGCGAACAGCTGCCAACAGCCAGCGCCGCCCGGGTGATCACGCCTTGCTCCACGGTCACAACGGCAGCCGCCATCACAATTGAAATCACCAGATGCGTGCGGCTGCCCAGTTTGAGAAACGCCGCCCTGGCCTCCCCTGCCTGGCGCGGCACATGCACCGCCAGCACAAACTCGTCTGCCGCCAGATCCACCTGCCGCACCCCGGTGATGAAGTCCCGCAGCGCCACCAGCCGCACGCCGCGGTGCGACACCACTTCTACCTGCGCATCCAAGGCCAGCAGCGGCGGCACGCCATCAGCCGCGGGCGAGGCATTGCAGAGATTGCCGGCCACCGTCGCCCGGTTCTGGATCTGCCGCGAACCAACCTGCCGCGCCGCCTGTTTCAGCCCGTCAAAACAACCCGGCAGCGGCGTCTGAACAATGTCGGTCCAAGTGGCGGCCGCACCGATCCGCCAGCCCTCCGCCGTTTCCTCAACCCCGCGCGCCCCGGCCAACCGGGTGATATCCATCACATCGCCGCATGCCCCTGCCGGCAGGCCTGGAAAGAAATCGGTGCACCCGGCGATCACCCTCGGCGAACCCCGGGCCAGGATCGAACAGGCCTCCTCAACATCTCTGGGCACCAGATACGGCACGCGCAGCCTCCCCGCAGCTTTTCGTTAGTATACAAACGATATGGACGCAAAACACCTGAGTCAACACTCTTGGCCGCCAGCCAAGGCGCATCCCGCCAATTGCGGAAACTCAGCCGGGCTTCAGCCCAGCTTCTTCAACAGCTCCAGAAAGGTGTCTTTCTCAGACTCGGTCAGCGGCGCCAGCGTTGCCTCCGAAATCCTGTGCCCGGACTCATACAGCTGCGGCACCAGACCGGCATGCTCTTCGGAAATTGACAGCATCAAACGCCGTTTGTCATTGGGGTCAGGCTGCAGCTGCACCAGCCCCTTCTTGCGCAGCCGGTCCACCACTCCCTTGATGGTGGCCACATCCATCGCGGTCCGCCGCCCCAGCTCGTTTTGCGAACAAGCCCCCCGCTCGGCCAGTTTCACCAGCGCCGCAAACTGCGTCGGCGTCAGCTCCAGCGGCGCCAGCTTCTGAAAGATCGCCGCATGCCGCTGCCCGGCCAGCCGCATCAGATAGCCGACCTGCGCATCCAGCACATAGGCCGGGCGCTGCGTTTCATCTGTTCCGGACGGCTCACTCACGTCTGCGCTCCTTCAGGCAAGGCTCCCGCTCCCATAAGGCCAACCCGGGCGCGCTGCAAACGCAAGCTTGAAATCGCTCCCAAATTCGTTAGCATACAAACAAACAGCAAAGGGAGGCGCCGATGGACAGCCCGGCAACCAAACTGGTGATCAAGAACATTGGCCTCATGCTGACCGGCAAGCTCGAAGCCCCGGTTGCCGACGGCGACTGTGTGATCGCCGTGGACGGCAGGATCACCGCATTCGGCTATGAAAAGGACCTCGACACCGAAGGCGCCGCAACCACTGTGGACGCCAAAGGCGTGACACTGGCTCCGGGGCTGATCGACAGCCATATCCACCCGGTGGTCGGCGACTACACCCCGCGCCAGCAGCAGCTGCACTGGATCGATTCCACCCTGCACGGCGGCGTGACCACGATGATCTCGGCAGGCGAAGTCCACATGCCGGGCCGCCCCAAGGATATCGTCGGCCTCAAGGCAATGGCGATTGCGGCGCAGCGCTGGTATGAAAACTTCCGCCCTTCCGGCGTCAAGGTGCTGGCCGGCGCGCCGGTGATCGAACACGGCATGGAGGAGCAGGACTTCAAAGACCTGGCCGATGCCGGGGTAAAGTTCCTGGGCGAAGTGGGCCTTGGCACGGTGAAGGACGGCAAGACCGCCAATCAGATGGTCAACTGGGCCCGCAAATACGGCATCCAGTCCACCATCCACACCGGCGGCCCCTCGATCCCCGGCTCCGGCCTCATTGACGCCGATATGGTGCTGGAGACCGGCACCGATGTGGTCGGCCATATCAACGGCGGCCATTCGGCGCTGCCGGACGACCAGATCATCTGCCTCTGCGAGAATTGCACCAAGGGGCTGGAGATCGTGCACAACGGCAACGAGCGCGCCGCGCTCCTCACCCTCAACACCGCCCGCGAGCTGGACAAGCTGGACCAGATCATTCTCGGCACCGACGGCCCGGCCGGTTCCGGCGTGCAGCCCTTGGGCATCCTGCGCATGGTGGCGATGCTGTCGAGCCTGGGCAATGTCCCGGCCGAGCTGGCCTTCTGCTTTGCCAACGGCAACACCGCCCGCCAGCGCGAGCTGGACACCGGCCTGCTGGAACCCGGCTATGCTGCCGATTTTGTGCTGATGGACCAGGCCCAGCACGCGCCGGGCAAGACCCTTCTGGAGTCGGTCCAGCTCGGCAACCTGCCTGGCGTCGGCATGACCATCATCGACGGCATCGTCCGCAGCCATCGCAGCCGCAACACCCCGCCTGCACAAAACCTGCCGGAAGTGGTTTGACAGCCCCCGGCCTTCTTCTGGCCAAAAATATCCCGGGGTGAATTGGGCCAAAGGCCCAAGAGGGGCAGCGCCCCTCCCCCTCCTGCCAGCCCCTAACCGTTCAGCGCAATGGTCTTGCTGCTGTCCCACGACAGCCACACAGGCCCCTGCTCCGGCAGCCCCTGCAAGTCCTGGTCGCGCCCGATCACCTTCAGGCTTTCGCCCTGCCAGTCCAGGATGCAGGTGCCCATGGCGCCGCCGAAGACCTGCTGCACCAAATGCGCCTGCAGCTTGTTCGGCCTGTCCGGTTCCTGCAGCGAAACCTCGATGTTCTCAGGCCGGACTGCCGCGGTCGAGCCCGTGCAGCCCGCAATCAAGGCCCCATCCGCCAGCCGCAGCCCGCCTGCCTCCGGCGTGCCGTTGAACAGGTTCGCCTCACCCAGGAAACGTGCGGTAAAGGCATCCTGCGGATCGTCGTATACCGCGCGCGGCGGGCCGTGGCGCACCAGCCGCCCGTCTTTCAGAATGCCGATCTGATCCGACAGGGTCAGCGCCTCTTCCTGGTCGTGGGTGACAAAGATCGTGGTGATGCCGATCTCGCGCTGGATCCGCTTCAGCTCGATTTGCATGTCGACCCGCAGCGCCTTGTCCAGCGCAGACAGCGGCTCGTCCAGCAGCAGCACCCGCGGCTGGGTCACAATCGCCCGCGCCATTGCCACCCGCTGGCGCTGGCCGCCCGAGAGCTGATGCGGCTTGCGCTCCCCCAGATGGCCCAGCTGCACCAGTTCCAGCGCCTCCGCCACCCGGCGGGCGCGGTCGGCTCCGGAAACCTTGCGCACCTCCAAACCAAAGCCGACATTCTCCGCCACGGTCATGTTCGGAAACAGCGCATAGTTCTGAAACACCATGCCGATCTCGCGCTTCTCCACCGGCACGTTTTCCACCGGATCACCGCCGATGATCACCCGCCCCGTATCCGGCGCCACAAAGCCGGCAATCGCCCGCAGCAGCGTGGTCTTGCCGCTGCCCGACGGCCCCAGCAGGCCAAAGAACCCGCCGTCAGGAAAGGTCAGCGACACATCATCCAGCGCCCGCGCGGGGCCGTAGGTCTTGACCAGATGCTCTACCCGGACTTCGCCCATTACTGTTCGCCTCCGAAATTTGAATAGCGCGCGGCCAGCAGCATGATGCCCATGGAGACCGCGATGATGATGGTGGAGACCGCGTTGATCTCCGGTGTGAAACCCTTGCGGATCGAGGTGTAGATCAGCACCGGCAGGGTGCTGTCGCCCGGCTCCGACAGGAAGTAGGAGACCACGAACTGGTCAAAACTGACGGCAAAGGCAAAGAGGCCGCCCGCGATGATCCCCGGCAAAATCCAGGGAACAGTCACTGCCATGGTCACCTTCCAGGCGCTGGCCCCCAATGAGCGCGCCGCCTCTTCCAGCGTCCTGTCAAAGGTTGCCAGCCGCGCCGTCACCACCACGATCACGTAAGGCAGCGCCAGCGCCACATGGCCGATGATCACCGCCGGCGTGCCGCGGTCCAGACCAATGCCGAAGAAAAAGATCAGCATTGCGGTGCCGGTGATCAGCCAGGGGATCGCAATCGGCGGGAACAGCAGCAGCTGCAGCACCGTCTTGCCGGGAAACTCATAGCGGAACAGCGCAATCGACGCCGCGGTGCCCAATGAGGTGGCAATCACCGTCACCACCACCGCAATCCAGACCGAGCGCCAGGCCGCCTCCAGGATTTCGTCATTCTTCCACAGCCGCTCGTACCATTCGGTCGAGAAGCTGAACGGCAGCTGGTAGAATTCTGACGCGTTGAACGACATCGCCGCCATCACCAGGATCGGCGCATAAAGGAAGAACAGGATCAGCCCCAGATAGGCTTTGCCCAGATGGGCCAGCAGCCGGTTGCTCATGTCCGCGCCCTCCGCAAGACAGGGCTGAAGGCGCCCAGGATCACCAGCACCACGGCCAGCAGGATGAAGGACAGCGCCGCGCCCAGGGGCCAGTTGAACACCGCCACGAACTGGTCCTCGATCACAGTGCCGTAATAGGTGCCGCGACGCCCGCCCAGCAATCGCGGCTCCATGAAAGAGCCCACCACGGGTACAAAGATCAGCACCGCACCGGCCAGGATGCCAGGTGCGGCCAGCGGCAGGATCAGCCGCGTCAGGATGGTGCGCCGCTTGGCCCCCAGCGACCGCGCCGCCTCGATCAGGCTGTCGTCAATCGCCTGCAGCGCCAGGTAGGAGGTCAGGATCACGTAAGGCAGATAGGAATGCACCAAACCGATCACAATGGCGGTGGGGCTGAACATCAGGTTGATGCGCACGTCCCAGGGCAGCACCGCATTGGCGGCAAAATCCAGCACACCGTTGCCGCGCAGCACAATCGCCCAGGAGAAGATCCGCACCAGCGAGTTGGACCAGAACGGCAGGATGACCAGCAGGAACAGCGCCTCGCGCGAGCGGCCCTTGATCACCTTGGCCAGCACATAGGCGCATGGGAACCCGATCAGCACCGAGATCCCCGTCACCATCAGCCCCAGCTTCAGCGACTTCCACAAAAGCGTCGCATAGGTGCTGGTCTGAAAGAACTCCTGATAGTTCTCCAGCGTCCCATGCCACTCGCGATCGCCAAACGGCACATCGGACAGAAAGCTGAAGAACACCATCGCCGACAGCGGCAGGAACACCGCCACCGTCAGCCACAGATACGCCGGGGAAAGGAGCGTGAACGCCCGTATCCGGTCCTGTCTGGCAGATAAGCTGCTCATCTCAATTCCCTTGGGGTCATGGCATTTCGAAACCTAACCTGATTGAATCCCCGGGCCGCTTGCGGCCCGGTTCGCGCCCGTCCCCGCCCCCCAGGGCGGGCGCGAACCTGTTGTTGCGGCAATCATCAGCGGCATGCAGCTTTGCTTTCAGATAGCTTTGGCCCGCCCTACTGCGCCGCCTTCAGCTCTTGCCAGAGCTTCAGGTAGGTCTCACGGTTCTCTTCCGACACCGGCCGCATGAACTGCACCTTGGCCACGGTCGCCGGATCGCCCAGCACGGTGCGATTGAAGCTGGTCTCGGGCAAAGCCGCCGCCGCCTTGGCGTTGGAGGTGGCCGGCGCGCCTTCGGCGTCCCATTTCACATAGAACTCGGGATCGACCATCCAGTCGATAAAGGCGTGTGCGGCCTCCTTGTGGGTCGAGCTTGCCGGGATCGACAGCCCGTCCAGCCAGCCGATGGCGCCTTCATCCGCCACCACAAAGGTGATCGGCAGCCCCTTGGAAATCGACCGCGAGGCAGAACCCGACCAGTAGGTCGCCACCGCAAAATCGCCCGCTGCCATGAACTGGTTCCAGTCGTTCTCCGAGCCCCAGAAAGTGGTGATCTGCGGCAGCAGTTCGGTCAGCTTCGCCTTCACCGCATCCATGTCCTGGATGTCGTTGATGTTCTGCCCGGTCGCCATTGCGGCAAACTGCACCGCCTCCAGCCCGTCGTCGCGGATCGACACGCGGCCCTTCAGCTCCGGATCCCACAGCACCGACAGCGAGGTCGGCGCATCGGGGAATTCGCCTGCATTCACCGCGAGCGAGGTCAGCCCCCAGGTCCAGGGCACCCCATGCAGCGCACCGCCCGGATTCAGGTCCTCATTGCCCGTAAGGTTCGGGTCCAGATCGGCAAAGTTCGAGATCAGCGCCGCATCAACCGGCCCGATCAGCCCCTCTTCCTGCGCCTGCGCGGTATAGGCCGCGTTGACCAGCACCACGTCATAGGCGCCCGGATTGGTGCGCAGCTTGGTCAGCATCTCCTGTTCCGAGGTGAAATACTCATGCACCACGGTATGGCCGGTGGCTTCGGTAAAGGCCTCCAGCGACCAGTCCAGATCGGTGCCGTAGCCTTGCCAGTTCAGCACCCGGATTTCATCGGCCAGCGCTCCCTGGGCAGCCAGGGCCAGCACCGATGCGGCGAGCAGTTTCTTCATGATATCCTCCCAGATATGTGTGTGGTGTGTCAGGCCGGGGCCTCTGCGCGCTCCAGCACGCTTTGAACCTCGTCCCATGCCGGAGCCGTTGATGGCCCTCGTCTGGTTGTTGAAAGCGCCGCGCTGATGTTGGCTGCCCGCGCGGCCTCCGCCGCCGCCCAGCCCTGCGCCATCAGCGCGATGAAGGTGCCGGTATGGGCATCGCCTGCCCCGTTGGTGTCTACTGCCGCAACCTTATGCCCCGGCAGATGCGAGACCGCCCCACCCGGCAGCGCCAGCCAGCAGCCCTCGGCCCCCGCCCGCACCAGCGCGCCGCCCTTGCGGCCCTCCGCCAGTTTGCAAGCGGCCTCCACCGGGGCCGAGAGGCCGGTCAGCACCCGCGCCTCCTCAGCATTGGCCGTGACCCAGGCCGCAGCACCCAAAGCCGCCGAAACGGCCTCCGCCGGAAGTTCCGCCACCAGCGGGCAAGGGTCGAACACCAGATCAAGCCCGCGCCCGGCCTGCGCCTGCAGCCAGCGCGTCAGCGCGTCCCGGCTGCCCGGGTAGTGCAGCGCATAGCCCGACAGCAGCAGCCAGTCCCCTGCCCCGGGGACGATCCGCGCCAGGTCCGCATCCGTCACAACCCCGTCCGCCCCGGAAGAGGCGATGAAACTGCGCTCGCCATCGCGGTCGATCAATACCGTGCAGCAGCCCTGATCCTGGCCGTCCAGCCGCGGCCGCAGAATGCCGATGCTCTCGTCTTTCAACGCGGCTTCGGCAATCCCGGCAAACGCCCCGCTGCCCAGCGTGCCGCCGTAATCCACATCCAATCCGGCCCGGCGCGCTGCCACCATCGCGTTGAACCCGCCGCCCGCAGCAATGGCGCTGCCGTATACCACGGCCTCGGTTCCGGGCGCCGGCACCGCGTCCACCGAGTAGATCATGTCGATGATCACCCCGGACAGCTGGATCAGCCGCGCGCTCATCCCGAAGCCCTCTGCGCACGCAGCTCCAGCAGCCCCTGCGCCACCGGTCCCAACTGCAGCCCGTTGGCCTCCGTAACCTGCGCCAGCTTATCTGCCGGAAAGGCGTCGATCCCGGCACAGGCCCCTGCCATGGCGCAGGCAATGGCGCCGATGGTGTCGGTGTCATCGCCGAAATTCGCCGCCAGCAGCGCCGCCTGCCAGGGATCGCCCTGTGCCAGCCGTACAATGCCAAAGGCCGCCGCCACCGACTCCCGGCTGGCAACCGAGTTGCCTGCAGCCCGCAGCAGCGCCTCTTCGCCGCCGCTGTCTGCAGCCTCAACCGCGCGGGCAATCCGCCCGGCCATATCCTCTTCGCCAACCGGATAGCCCCGGGTGCCGCCGATCCGGGCCGCCTCCCGCGCCGCGGGCAAAGCCGCCTCGAAATCTGCGCCGTCAATGCCGCAGCTCACCGCCATCGCCACGGCCGACGCCGCCGCAATGGCCTCGCGCGTGGCATGGGTCACCCGGCAGGCCTCGGCCACCTTGGCCACCAGCGCCTCAATATCCTGCGAGTGGCATGCAATCCCCACCGGCGCAATCCGCATCGCCGCGCCATTGGTGGTGCCGCCCCTGCCGGTCTCGCTGGCCGGCGTGCCCGCCAGCAACGCATCCAGCGCCGCTTTCGACGAGGGCCCCAGCAGATCCCGCAGGCCCCGAGCCCGCACGTCGGCTTCCCAGTCCAGCAGCGCCCGCGCCCAGCGGTGATCGTCAAACCCGTCCGGGTTCTCCAGCAGCAGATCCGCCAGCAGCAGGGTCTGTTCTGTGTCATCCGTCACCTGCGCAGCCCGCAGCCCGTGCGACACCGGGTGATCCGGGAAAGGATCGATGAAATCCGTGATCCGCCCGTAGGCCGCCCGGATCTGCGCCCGCGGCAGGGTCTGCGCCGGCATGCCCATGGCATCCCCCAGGGCCACCCCGGCCAGCGCCCCAAGCGCCCTATCGAACCGTTCCGTCAAAACGAAATCCTCAAGCCAAAGCGGTCCGGATCGAGGATGCTTTCCACGAACTCCAGCACGCTGCCGTCCTCGCAGCGGGTCACCCGCTGCAGCCGCAGCATCGGCGCGCCGGCCGGGCGCTCCATGATCGCCGCATCCACCGCTTCCAGCGCCGGGATCACCCCGGCGGTTTCTTCGCCGCTGGCCGCCGCCAGGCCCTGCCCCGCCAGCGTTTCATTCAAAGAGCCGTCCTGCAGCCCCTGCTCCAGCACCGCCTCAAATCCATCGCGCCACGGCAGCCGGCTGCGCTCCAGCGAAATGCCCTGCCCCGCGGTGCCGCAATACCGCAGACGGTCCAGGCACAGGTAGTCCTGTTGCCCGCCAAGTGCCGTATCTGCCCGGGCGCACCCGTCCTTGCGCAGCGACAACAGCCGGGTCGACACATCGCCGCCGCCCTCGGACAAGGCCACGGTCCAGCCTTGATTGCTGTCAATCGTCGCCCCGTCATAGGTCACAAAGGACCCGATCCCGGTCCGTGTGGTGATCAGCCCCTGGCGCGACAGCTTCTCCAGCCCGCGCCGCACCGTGTTGCGGCTGACCGAGAACCGGCGCATCAGCGCGCCTTCGCTCTCGAGCTGGTCGCCATGGCCAACACGGCCCTCGCGGATCTCGCGCTCGATGGTCTGCGCCACCTGCTCAGATTTTGGGAGTCCGACGTGTTTCACTGGCTTGCGAGTCATAGTACCTGTTCCTACCTGTACCTTTTGGTATTCGTGCTGTTCTGTCAAGAGCCCTGCGCGCAGGCGCTGGAACCGCTTTCGGACGTCTATAACAAAATCAGCGCCGGAGACCTCCGGCGCTGTTCAATTTATCATGTTTTGTTGCAGCTTAGCGGGCCGCAGGCCTCACTGCTCCTGTGCCGACAGAAATGCCGTAACACGCTCCAGACCCTGTTTCAGAACCTCCGGCCCGTTGGCATAGCCAATCCGCACATAGCCCTCCATGCCCAGGGCCGACCCCGGCGTGAACATCACCCCGGTCTCCTGCAGCAGCGCCACGCAGAACTCCCGCGAGCTCATCGGCAGATCATATTTCAGCAGCGCCGTGGTGCCGGACCGCGGCTTCACCCAAGAGATCCGCGGCTCCTGTTCCACCCACGCTTCCAGGATCGCCAGGTTGCCGCGGGTGATCCGCTGGCTGCGCGCCAGCACCGCCTCCCGGTTCTCCAATGCCAGGGCTGCAAAATGGTCGTCGATCATCCCCACCGAGATGGTGTCGTAATCGCGGTGAATGGCCACTGCCTCGATCACCTCCCTGGGCGCGGCAATCCACCCCAGCCGCAGCCCGGCCAGCGAATAGGCCTTGGACATGCCGGCGGTGGAGATCCCTTTTTCATAGATATCCGCGATTGAGGCGGTCATCCCGTCCCCGTCCTGATCGGTGCCGCGGTAAACCTCGTCGCAGAGGATCCAGGCGCCAGCTTCCCGTGCAATCGCCGCAATCTCCTCCAGCATCGCTTGGTCCATCAGCGCCCCGGTCGGGTTGTTGGGGTTGTTGATGGCAATCAGCTTGGTCTCCGGCGTCACCAGCGCCCGCAGCTCCTCCAGGTCGGGCAGAAACCCGTTCTCCTCGCAAAGGCGCAGCTGATGCACATCCGCGCCGATGCTCGCGGGGATCGAGTAATGCTGCTGATAGGTCGGCACCACCGCCACCACCCGGTCGCCGCGCGCGACCAGCGTCTTATGCACCAGCATATTGGCGCCGATGGTGCCATGGGTGACGATCACATTCTCCGGGCTTTGCCCCTTGTACAGAGCCGAAATCGCGTTGCGCAGCCGGTCCGAGCCCTCAATGGCGCCATAGGTCATTTTCATGCCCAGCAGCTCAGACACATCGGCGGAGTTTCTCCCCGCCAGCTGCAGCAACTCGTCAATAGTCAGGCTCTCGACACAGGTCTCGGCGAGGTTCCATTCGCATTTGGTCTCCCACTCGTTCATCCAGATTTCAACGCCAAAGGGTTCGATATGCATGGATCACTCTCCTGTCTCTCAAGCGCTTGCGGCGCGGTAGATGGCATTGGCGATGGCGATGTCTTCCAGCCCCAGCCCGATCGAGCGGAAGAACACCGGCCGCCCAGGCTCCGGCCCCTCACACGTTCCGGCGGCCAGCCCCGCCAGATCGCCCCGGAGCTGATCCGCGCTCCAGCCATGATCCCGTGCAGCCAGCACCATCTCTCCGGCGCTTGCCGGCGTGGTCTCACGATAGTCGCAATAGACCTGCGCCGAAGCCAGAAACGCGGGCGCGATCTCATGCGCCTCAGCCGCATTGGTGCTGATCGAGGTGACCAGCGCCCCCGGCGCCACCGCCGCGGCGTCCAGAACCGGCGTGCCCGACGAGGTGCACAGCATCACTACATCCGCCTCCCGTGCAGCCTCTTCGGCGCTGACGGCAAAGGCAGCCTCCGGACAGATCCCGCGCCAAGCGGCCTGCTTGCCCGCGTCCGCACCTAGGCCGGGCGAATAGACCCGCACCTGCTGCCAATCGCGCAGGCCCTGCACATGCCGCCAATGCGCCTGCGCCACGGCACCGGACCCGATTATGGCTACCGTCTTTGCCTCTTTCCCAGCAAGCAGATCCACCGCCAGCGCGGTAGTGGCTGCAGTGCGCTCAGTGGTCAGCCGCCCGGAATCGCACAGCATCAGCGGCTGGCCGGTCTCCATCGACATCAGAACCGTCCAGGCGGTGATCACCGGCCCGACCTCCCGCACCAGATAGGGCGAGAGCTTCGCACCAAACGAACCGCCCCCGGCGCCCAGATAGGTGATGAAATCCCCCTGCCCTTCCGGAAACAGTGTCAGCGTCTGCGCCGGCTGCACCGCTTGGCCGCGGCCCAGTTCGGCAAACAGCGCCCGCATTTCCTGCAACACATCGACCTGCGGCAGCAGCCGCGCCACGGCTTCGGCATCCAGAACAATCGGGGGAGTCGTCATCGGCACATTCCTTCTTTGCCCGCGTCTCTAAGGAGCCCCCGCACCCCGCGCCATCCTCCCCAAGGATGATGCGCCCACCGCACCGCCATGTTATGCCGCCGGAACCAGGAGGATGATGTGGACTATCAGGGCACTGACATCGAAACGGCCAACAGCGCGCTGGCCCGCGTCATCGACGGCAGCGGCGGCGCACCGGAGCTGATTGCCGCCGCCCGCCCCCTGCTGCCCTTCACCGCCGCCTTCTGCGTGGTGAACCGCCCCGGCCAGCGCCCGCACTACCTGGATGACACTTATCCCGACGGTGCCGCCAAGGACGCGGTGCAGCTCTACGTCAGCAGCACCTACCTCTTGAACCCAGTCTACAACGCGCTGCTCGACGGGCTGCAGCCCGGCCTCTACCGGATGGCAGACCTCGCCCCCGACAATTGGAACCCAGCGCCGGAAACCCCCGGCATTCTGGTCGAAGATGCCGAGGAAATCGGCTACCGCACCCCCGGCTGGCCCGCAGGCCTGGTGGAGCTCACGCTGCTGACAGAACTGCCCGGCG
This sequence comes from Leisingera sp. ANG-M1, assembly GCF_000813745.1. GTDB lineage: Bacteria > Pseudomonadota > Alphaproteobacteria > Rhodobacterales > Rhodobacteraceae > Leisingera. The sequence continues at coordinate 73,994 of NZ_JWLC01000021.1, forward strand.
GCGCCATGGGCGAGATCAGCTTCGCCCGCCCCGCATCCGAAGGCGGCTTCCCGGATGATCTTCTGGCGCGCCTGCGCCCCTTCCTGCCGCTGTTCGCCGCCGCCTTCCGCCAGCTCTGGTCCCGGCAGGCCTCGACCTTGCCCGCCAGCCAAAGCCCCCAGGAACCGGACCGCAAGCTAAAGGATTTCGCCCGCACCATCCTCTCCCCGCGCGAGGCGGAGGTGGTGCAGATGATCCTCAAGGGCCACTCCAGCCTGTCGATCAGCCTGACCCTGGGCATCGCCCTGCCGACGGTCAAAACCCACCGCAAGAACGCCTATGCCAAACTGGGCATCAGCACCCAGCAGCAGCTGTTCAACGCTTTCCTCGAATGGCAGGGCGAGGAACGCAAGACCCGCACCTAAAGGCTGCGCCACCCCGCGGATCTCTGAACCCTTTGCGCCTGAATTTGAACGCCGCAGATTTAGCGGCTGCCAGCCCTACCCGGCCACCTCAAACAGCGCCGCGGCACCCATGCCCCAGCCGACGCACATGCTCACCACCGCATAGCGCACGCCGCGGCGGCGGCCCTCCAGCAGCGCATGGCCCGCCATCCGCGCACCGCTCATGCCATAGGGATGGCCGATGGATATCGCGCCGCCATTCACATTAAGCCGCTCCGGGTCGATCTCCAGCTTATCGCGGCAATAGACCAGCTGCGCCGCAAAGGCCTCGTTGATCTCCCACAGTCCGATGTCCTGCACCGTCAGCCTATGCCGCTGCAGCAGTTTCGGGATTGCCAGCACCGGTCCGATGCCCATCTCCTCCGGCGCGCAGCCCGCCACCGCCATGCCACGAAACACACCCAAGGGCGCCAGCCCGCGCCGGGCGGCCTCCGCCCCCGACATGATCACACAGGCCGCGGCGCCATCCGACATCTGGCTGGCATTGCCGGCCGTGACGCAATGCCCGTCGCCCATCACCGGCGCCAGACCCTGCAGCCCCTCCAAAGAGGTCGCGGGCCGGTTGCACTCATCCGCCGCCAGCGTCACCGCCTGTTCGGAAACCGCGCCAGTCTCCCGGTCCCTCACCAGCTTCACCGCACGCACCGGCACGATCTCGGCGTCAAAGTGCCCCGCCGCCTGCGCCGCCGCCGTGCGCTGCTGGCTCAGAAGCGCATATTCATCCTGCGCCGCCCGGCTGACGCCATAGCGTTTGGCAACCTCCTCCGCCGTCTCCAGCATCGGCATGTAATATCCATCCCGCACCGCCGGAATCCGGTGATGGGTGCCGTTCCAATCCTTGTTCTGTACCAGCGAGACCGAGTCCACCCCGCCGGCCAGCGCCACCTCCGCCTCGCCCAGCCGCACCTGATTGGCCGCCACGGCAATCGCCGACAGCCCCGAGGCGCACTGCCGGTCAAGAGTCGCCGCCGAAACACTGTCCGGCAGCCCGGCGGCAAAGACCGTATGGCGCGCCGCATTGATCCCCGTGGTGCCCTGGGTTAAGGCGCAGCCGAGGGTGAAATCCTCAATCTCGCCCCCTTCCAGCCCAGCCCGCGACACCGCGGCCAGCACAGCCTCCGCCGCCAGCACCGGTCCCTGAGTGTTATTGAAAGCGCCGCGATAGGCCTTGCCGATGCCTGTGCGCGCGGTGGAGACGATGACGGCGTCCTGCATGCTCAGACCTCCTCCAGCCCGCACCAATCGGCAATGAACAGCGCGGTGGCCTGGGTGATGCGGCGCACCGACTCCATATCAACCCGCTCGTTAAAGCCGTGAATGGCCTCCGCCACCGGCCCGTAAACCAGCGCCGGGGTATCCGCATAAAGGCCAAAGAACCGCGCGTCCGTTGTGGCGGTGATCGCCATCTTGTCCAGCTCCTTACCGGTGACAGCCTCATGCGCCTGCCCCAGCGCCGAAACCGCCCCATGCGCGTTCGGCACGTCATGATCCGCCAGCGCATAGCCCTCGGCGTGGAAGCCGTGATAGACAATCTCCGGCGCGTTGTTGCGCAGGAAGGAGTGGGTGTGCGCCGCTTCCATCAGCACCGCCTCGATCTCGCGCTTGGCCTCCTCCAGGTCCTGCTCCGGAAACAGCCCCATCCGCACATCGAACACACACCAGGCCGGCACCGAACTGGTCCAGTCGCCGCCCTGGATCTTGCCCACATTCAGATTGAGCGCATGATCATGTGTGCAATAGGCGTGATGGCGGCACTCCGGCCGGTTCCACCGCGCCTCCATCTCATGCAGGGCGCTGATCAGCGGGATTGCCGCCTCAATCGCGTTGGAGCCGCTGCCCGCATAGGCCACATGGGTGGGCATCCCCTTCAGATGCACCTGGAACCAGATCACCCCCAGCTGCGCCGTCACCAGGCTTTCGGCAAAGGGCTCGGGGATCAGCGCCGCATCCGCCCTATAGCCGCGCTGCAGGCAGGCCAGCGCGCCGTTGCCAGTGCATTCCTCCTCGACCACCGACTGATAAAACACATCCGCCGCCGGCGCCGCGCCGATGCTGCGCAGCGCATCCAGCGCAAACAGATTCGAGGCCAGCCCCGCCTTCATGTCGCCAGTGCCGCGCCCGTACATCCAGCCGTCATCCACCCGCGGGTCATAAGGCGGCGTGTCCCACATCCCCAAAGGCCCCTCGGGCACCACATCGATATGGCCGTTCAGGATCAGGCTGCGGCCCTTGCCCGTGCGGCTGCGATGGCTGCCGACCACATTGACGGCATCTTCATAAGGCCCCAGCACCGGCGAGAACCCGGGCAGATGCGAGATCTCATCGACATCAATCTGCCAGCGGTCTACCGCATAGCCGCGCCCGGTCAGTTCAGAAGCCATGAAATCCTGCGCCGACTGTTCATTGCCGCGGGTCGAGGGGTGGCGGCTCAGCTCCAGAAGGAACTCGGTCTCGCCGTCGAACACGGCATCCACCGCGTGCAGGATGCGGGTTTGGGTCTGTTGATCCATCGCTAATGTCCTCAAAAAACGGGCAAGGGAGCATCCGGCACGATCAGCCGCGCCCCAGTCGCCTCGCGGATTTCCGCCACGCTCACCCCTTCGGCGGCCTCGCGCAGCACCAGCCCCTCCGGCGTCACATCGCAGACCGCCATGTCGGTGAAAATCCGGTGCACGCAGGCGCGCGCGGTCAGCGGCAGGGTGCAGGCCTCCAGGATCTTGGGGTTGCCCTTCTTGTCGGTATGGGTGGTTAGCACCGCCACCTTGCGGGTCTTCTGCGCCAGCTCAATCGCGCCGCCTGCCCCGGGGGTGAACTTGCCCGGGATCATCCAGTTGGCCAGATCGCCGTTGCCCGCAACCTCGAACGCCCCCAGCATGGTCAGATCCAGCCGCCCGGAGCGCACAATCGCAAAGCTCACCGCGCTGTCGAAGTAAGAGGTGCCGGCAATCGGCGACACATAAGCCCCGCCCGCATCAATCAGATTGCGGTCCGGCTTGCCCACCGGCCCGACCCCGGCAATGCCGTTCTCGGAATGCAAGCAGACTGGCAGATCCGCAGGCACATAGCGCAGCACCTGGGTCGGCAGTCCGATGCCAAGGTTCACCGTCATCCCGGCCTCGATATCCGCCGCCGCCCGGCGCAGCATCCGTTCCTTAGCGTTCAACGACACCATAGACCTCCGGCAGTTCAGGCAAAGCAATCACGTCATCCACAAACGGCCCCGGCAGATGCACATCCTCTGGGTGGATCGCGCCGAGCGGCACCACCTCCTCGGCCTCCACGATGGTATGGCGCGCCGCCATCCCCATCAGCGGGCTGAAATTGCGCGCGGCGGCGGCAAAGCCCAGGTTGCCAAAGCTATCCGCCCGCGCTGCATGCAGCAGCGCAAAATCGGCGCGCAAGGACGGCTCAAACACCCCTGTCTGCCCGTCCACGGTGACCACCTGCTTGCCCTCGGCCAGTTCCGTGCCAACGCCGATATCGGTGACGAACCCCATCACCCCGGCCCCGGCGCTGCGGATGCGCTCAGCCAGGATGCCCTGCGCCACAAATTCCACCTCCAGCGCGCCCGCGTTCATCATCCGCACGGCGTTGGCGTTCAGCCCGATATGGCTGGTGATCAGCTTAGCCACCTGGCCGCTCTGCAGCAGCCAGTCGACGCCCATCCCCGCTTCATTACTGTCATTCTTGATGATCGTCAGATCGCGGGCTCCATGGCGCACCAGCTCCTGGATCAGGCAGAACGGCGTGCCCGGCACGCCAAAGCCGCCCAGCATCACGCTGGCGCCATCGGGGATGCGGGCAATCGCCTCCGCCATCCCGCAAGACTTGTCCAGCATCGGCATCAGCGCACCACCGGCAGGGACATCTCCGCCGCCATCGCATCAAGGCTCTCGGTCAGGATGCCGGTGATCTCATCCACCTGGGCCTCTGTCACAATCAGCGGCGGGCAGACCAGGAAGTGATCGCCCTCAAGCCCGCCCCGCGTGCGGCGGGAATAGATGATCAGCCCGCGCTCATAGGCCAGATCAACCAGCCGGTTATAAGCGTTCAAACCTTTCGGCAGCGGCGCCATGGTTCCACGGTCTGCGACCAGCTCAAACGCCAAAAGCAGCCCCTTGCCGCGCACATCGCCGATGAAGGGATAACGCTCCATCAGCCCCGCCAGCCGCTCCTTCAGCAGTTCCCCCATCCGCGCGGCATTGCCAATCATGTCCTGACGCTGCAGCTCGCCCAGCACCGCCACCCCGGCGGCACAGGCCAGCGGGTTGCCGGCATAGGTGAACCCATGCATGAAACCGCCCGCATCCAGCACGGCCTCGACAATCGAACCCTTGGCCACCATCGCCCCCAAGGGCGCGTAACCCGCGGCAAATCCCTTGGATAGAGCCACAATATCGGGCGTCACCCGCCAATGCTCAGAGGCGACAAACCGCCCGGTGCGCCCGGCGCCGGTCATCACCTCGTCATAAATCAGCAGGATGCCGAACTCGTCGCAAATCTCGCGGATGCGCGCGTAATAGCTGTCTGGCGCCACCAGCGCCCCGGTCGAGGCGCCGCCCACCGGCTCCATGATGAAGGCCAGCACGCTCTCCGGCCCTTCCGCGATGATCTTGTCGCGCAGCAGCTCGGCATATTTGAGCCCGCGCGCCTCATCATCCAGATTGTCCTGGTCCAGGTAGCACAGCGGCGCCGCGATCTTGGGCATGTCGCGCAGCATTGGCGCAAACGGCTTGGACAGCGGGTCATAGCCGGTCAGCGCAACCGCCCCCAGCGTGCCGCCATGGTACGACGGAAACCGCGAGATAACCTTCCAGCGGCTCTCCTGCCCTTGGGTCAAAGCATACTGCCGCGCCAGTTTGATCGAGCTTTCCACCGCTTCCGACCCGCCGGAGACAAAGAACACCCGGTCCAGGCCTTCGGGCATCAGCCCGGCCGTCATCCGCGCCAATTGCTCGGCCGGCTCGTTCTGGAAATGCAGCCGGTAGCCAAAGGTGGACTTGTCCATCTGCGCCTTCATCGCCGCGATCACATTCGGGTTGGAATGGCCGATATTGCTAACCATCGCGCCGGATGAGCCGTCGATATAGCGCTTGCCCGAAGTGTCCCACAGATAGATCCCTTCGGCGCGGTCCAGCATCGGGCGCGCCAGTCGGGATTGATAGAACAGGTTCGACTCTGTCATGGTCTGGTCTTTCACGTTCAGCTCTGCCCTTGCAGATGTTTGCGCAGAAAATTCCTGGTCCGCTCGTGGGACGGGTTGCGGAACAGCACCTCAGGCGGGCCCTCCTCCACCACATAGCCGCCATCCATGAACACCACCCGGTCGCAGACGCTCTCGGCAAAGCCCATCTCATGGGTCACGATGATCATGGTCATGTGCTCTTCGGCCAGCTGTTTCATCACCTGGTTGACCTCCTCGACCAGCTCCGGGTCCAGCGCCGAGGTCGCCTCGTCAAACAGCATCACCTTGGGTTTCATCGCCAGCGCCCGGGCAATCGCCACCCGCTGCTTCTGGCCGCCCGACAGCTGGCTCGGGTAATAGTCGATCCGCTCCAACAGCCCGACCCGCTTCAGCTGCTCCTCGGCCAGCGCATTGGCCTCGGCGTCGGAAATCCCCTTCAGCATCTTCGGCGCCAGGGTGATATTGCCGCGCACCGTCAGATGCGGAAACAGGTTGAAGTGCTGGAACACCATGCCGATGTCCTGGCGCACCTGATTGATGTGCTTCTCGTACTGGCGCGGCGGCAGGGCCTTGTTGACCTGCATGTCTTCCAGCCAGACCTCGCCCGAGCTCAGCGGGTCCAGATCGTTGATTGCCCTTAATAGGGTCGATTTTCCCGACCCGGAGGGGCCGATGATGGCCACAATCTCGCCCTTGCCGATCTGCATGCTGATGTCATGCAGCACCTCCAGCTCGCCGAATTTCTTGGCCGCGTGGCGGATGTCTACGAACGGTTTGCTCATGTGAATGACCCTCCCTGCCCAGGCTACCGAGCGGTCTGGATGCGGCGCTCGATCCGGCGCAGACCCGCCTCCAGCCCCAGGTTGATGACGTAATAGCAGGCCGCCGCTGCCAGATAGAATTCAAACGGCCGGAAGGTTTTTGAGATCGCCAGCTGCGAGCTCAGCGTCAGCTCCGTCACCCCGATCACCGACACCAGCGCGCTGTCCTTCAAAAGCGCGATCATGTTGTTGCCAATGGGCGGCACCACGGCGCGCACCGCCTGCGGCACCACCACCTTGCGCAGGGTCTGCAGCTTGCTGAGGCCGAGCGTCCGCGCGCCCTCGTATTGACCAGTGTCCACCGCCTTGATGCCCGCCTGGATGATATCGGAGTTATAGACCGCAAAATGCAGCCCCAGCCCGATCACCCCGGCGACAAAGGCCGGCAGGTCCACGCCCAGCTCGATCAGCCCGAAATAGATCAGGAACAGCTGCAACAGCAGCGGCGTGCCCATGAACAGCCAGGAAAACACCCGGAACGGCAGGCTCACCAGCTTTGGCGCATACAGCACCACAACCGCCAGAAAGATCCCGCCAAAGAAGCTCAGCACCGCCGCCGACACGGTGATCGCCACCGTCCACATCGACCCCAGCAGCAGCTGGTCGATGAATTTTGGCAGCACCGTGAAATCAAGCCCCATGACAGCCCCCTGCCCGTTGAATAGCCCCGGTCATCGCAGCGCCGCCTTCCGGTCCAGATAGGAGATCCCCAGCCCGGTGGCATAGATGATCACCAGGTAGATGACCCCCGCCAGAAAGAACATCTCAAACGGTTTGTAGGTTGATCCGATATAGCGCTGCGCGGTGTAGGTCAGCTCCACAACCGAGATCGCTGCCACCAGCGCGGTGCCCTTGATCTGCGCGTTGATGTTAACGCCCAGCGGCCGGATCATCAGCCGCGCCGCCTGCGGCAGGATCACCTTGCGCATCGCCTGCGCCCGGCTCATCCCCAGCGTCCGCGCCGCTTCGCCCTGGCCTTTATCGACCGCAATTATCGCCCCGCGCATGGTCTCGGTCATATAGGCGCCAATGTTCACGCCCAGTCCGATCACCCCCGCCTCAAACGCATCCAGCTGAATGCCGATCTGCGGCCCGCCGAAATAGAGGATAAACAGCTGGATCAGCGCCGGCGTGCCGCGGATCACCGAGACATACACCGCCCCCGCCGCCCGCGCCGGTTTGCTGCGCGACAGCCGCGCCGCGGCCCCTAAGGCGCCGCAGGCCAGCCCCAGCGCAATCGAGTAGACCGACAGCTGGATGGTGACCCAGGCGGCCTCCAGGAAAAAGGGATAGACCCGCAGGATAAGGTCGAAATCCATGGTCAGTTCCGGGCAGAAAGTTCAAGGGATGCCCGGCCGCAGAACGCCGCGGCCGGGCCTGCGGCTCAAATTAGCGGATATCGCCGCCGACCCATTCCTCGGCAATCTTCACATAGGTGCCGTCGTCCTGCATCGCGTCCAGCGCCGCCTGCATTGCCGCCGCCAGCTCCGGGTTGCCCTTGCGGATGGCAATCCCTGCCTGATCGGCAACCCCCGCCAGGCCCGAGGTATCCAGCTGCGCAATCTTGTTGCCGTTGTTGCGCACCGCCAGCAGCACCGGGATGTCATCGGTCACAATCGCGTCGATGCGGCCGTTGTCCAACTCCAGAAGCAGCTCCGGCAGGCCCTTGTAGGTGCGGATGGTCCAGCCCGCCTGCTCGCGCGCCCACTGCTCATGGGTCTCGCCCAGAGTCACGCCGATCTTGCGCCCGGCCAGCGCCGCCATATCGCTGACGTCCGAGCCTTCCTTGACAAAAATGCCCCGGCTCATCCGGTAATACGGGCCTACAAAATCAACCACTTCCTTGCGCTCGTCGGTGATCGACATCGACCCTACAATGGCGTCGTATTTATTCGCCAGCAGCCCGCCGATAATGCCGTCCCAGGCGGTGGTCACAATCTCGACCTCAACACCCATGCGCTTGGCGATCTCCTCGCCGATGGCCGGGTCGAAGCCCACCACCTCATTCTGCTCATTGACAAAGTTGAACGGCGGGTAGGCGCCGCTCATGGCGATACGCATCACGCCCTTTTCCTTGATGGTGTCCAGCTCCTCGGCTGCCGCAGGCGCCGCGCCAAACGAGGCCGCAGCCAGCGCGCCGGCCGCCAGCACGGTTTTGATGGTTTTGGTGAGAGCGTTCATGCGGTGTCCTCCCTAATGACATGCCACGCCCGCCTTTCAGGCAGCGCTATGGCCTCCTCGCTCGGTGCCGGACTGTTGCATGTGCCCTCAACATAGAGCAAAAAAATAATCTGAATTGGCATCATTGATAGGATCTATGATGAAACCCTATGAACAGCGCTTCCCCTGGACCCTGGACTGGAACCTGTTGCGCACCTTCATGGTGGTTGTCGACCAGCAAGGCATCACCCGCGCGGCCGAGCTTCTGGGCCTCACCCAGCCCACCATCAGCAGCGCCCTAAAACGGCTGGAGGAGACCGTCGGCAAGCGGCTGATCGACCGCAAGCCCAACCTCTTTGCCGTCACGCCCGAGGGCGAAATCCTCTACCGCGAATGCCAGGCGATGTTCGGCGCCGTGTCGCAGATCCCCGGCCTGGTCAATGCGGTCAAAGCCCAGGTCACCGGCCATATCGCCATCGTGGTCGCCAGCCATGTCATCTCCAGCCAGTTCGAGGACCTGCTGCACAGCTTCAACAGCCGCCATCCGGATGTGACCTATTCCATTTCCGTGGCCGAAAGCTCCGAGGTGATGAACCGGCTGCGGCAGAACCAGGCCTCATTCGGCATGTGCCTGATGCGCGAACCCGACCCGGCCTTATGGAGCGCGCCGCTGTTCCGCGAATTCTTCGGTCTCTACTGCGGCCCGCACCACCGCTTGTTCAACCAGGACACCATTCAGCTGGCTGAGCTGCGCGGCGAAAACTCGGTTTCCTTCCAGACCGACATCGAAAGCGGCCCGCTTTATGCCGTCACCCAGCTGCGCGAACGGGCGCTGCTGAAGCCGGGGCTCAAAGGCGTCTCCGCCAACCTGCCCGAGGTGCGCCGGATGATCATGGCCGGCATCGGCATCGGCGCCCTGCCCGTTCACGTGGCCAACCGCGACGTGGCGCTCGGCAACCTGCGCCAGCTGCCGCCTTATGACGACCTGCCCCCGATCGACGTGCATTTCGCCTATAACCCCAAGCGCAGCCTGAACCCCGCCGAAACCGCGCTGATCGGCGAGGTAAAATCCTTCCTAGAAGACACCCCGCTGGAAGACAGAACCTACCGGTAGCAGCAGACTCGCCCGGCGGCACCGCCGGGCAGCGCCTGACCTTCCCTCTGGGAAGGCGCTACACGCCTCCCCAAGGTCATGCGCCGCCCTCACGTTTATGCACGCGCATCCTCCTGGGGCTCTGCCCCAGTCCAGCTCATGATCTCTTTGATTTCATCAATCAGGCAGGCTTGAAACTCCCGGTCGATCATCGACGCCCGGCTGCCCAGCGGCTCAAACACCGCAAACCGGTAGGCCGGCAGGTCCGGCACGATCCGCGCCTGCCCACCCTGGCGCTGCTGCCAGTAATGCGCAGTAAAGGCATCAACCACCGGCAGCCCGCCGCAATGCTGCGACAGCGTCAGCGCCGCCAAAGAGGTCTCCGCGGTCATCGGAGCGCCCGCATTAGATCCTATATTGCGCAAGGCCAACTCATCCGCCACCTGCCCCAGAAGGCCAATCAACGGCTCGCCGCGCAGTTCCCGCAGCGGTAAAGGCCCGGCGTCTGCGGCCAGCACATGCCCCTTCGGCACAAACACCATATGCGGCACCGCGCCTTCAAACAGCAGATGCATCCCCGTCGGCATATGCAGCACATTGGCAAAGCCGGTCTTCAGCGTCCCCGAGCGGGCAAAATCCAGCACCCATTTCGAGGATTTCACCTGCCAGGACACCTTGATCTGCTTCTCCTGCACCCCCAGCCGCTCCAGCGCCCGCGGCACGATCTCCAGCGACGCGGCGGTGATGGTGGCAATCGATAGCGTGCCGCGTTCCTTGCGGGCAATCTGCGCCGCCGCCTCCTCGAGGTTCGACAACACCAGATAGTTCCGCTCCACCTCCTCCAGAAACGCCTCCGCCTCTGGCGTCGGATGCACACCCTTGCTCTTGCGCTGAAACAGCGGCACCCCGAACTGCCGTTCCAGATCGCCCAGGATCCGGCTGACGCTCGGCTGCGACAGGTTTAGCCGCCGCCCGGCGGCGGAGACAGAGCCGGTGGACATCACCGCGCGGAACACTTCGAGCTGCTTCTGACTGAACATGATATTCACTCTACGAATATCATGGGAAAAACATAGTATTTTTCCAAATCTCTCTGGCCCGCTACCGTCCCTGCGCCGCAACCGCAGAGGACCCCTATGCCGCCCCCCACGCCTCCGAATGTCATCCTGATCATGACCGACCAGCAGCGCGCCGACAGCCTCGGCTGCACCGGCAACCCGGTGGTGCAGACCCCGCAGATCGACGCCCTCGCCGCCCGCGGTGCGGTCTTCCGCAACCATTTCACCCCGCATCAGATCTGCTCGCCCAGCCGCTCCACCCTGTTCTCGGGCCTGTTCGCCCGCCACCACGGATTGACCCGCAACGGCGTCGCCCTGCCCGAGGAGCTGCCGCTGATCACCCATGACCTGAAGGCGGCCGGCTACCGCACCCACGGCGCGGGCAAGTTCCACTTCCAGCCCATCCTCGCTGGCGCTGAACACGAGATGCCCGACAGCAACGCCTTCTGGGACCTGCCGCAAAGCGACGGCTGGACCGGCCCATTCTACGGCTTTGACACCGTCGACATCCTGATCGGCGAATCCGTCAGCGCCACCGAGGGCGGCCACTACGCCAACTGGCTGCGTGAAACCGCCCCCGAGGCCGCCGCCCTCTACCTCCCCGAAAACGCGCTGGAGCAGCCGCCCGAGGACATGGACGAGGTCTGGAAGTCCGCCATCCCGGCAGAGCTCCACTACAACAGCTGGATCACCGACCGCGCCTGCCATTTCCTGCAGGACCAAAACGGCGACGCGCCCTTCTTCCTCTTCGTCTCCTATCCCGACCCGCATCACCCGTTCTCACCGCCCGCCCCCTGGTGCGACATGTACGACCCTGCCGAGGTCCCTGCCCCGGCCCAAGTCCCCGACGAATTGGCCGCAATGCCCTCCTACATCCTCGACAATGACCGCGAGGAAGCCGCCAGCAGCTACGTCGATTTCCTGCGCAACCCCGGCCCCCCGCGCGAGCAGGGGTTCATGCAGACCACTCAGCGGTTCTCCGACGCCTCCCTGCGCCAGGCCATCGCCCATACCTACGGCATGGTCTCGATGATCGACGACGGCATCGGACGCATCCTCGCCCAGCTCGACGCCCAAGGCCTGACCGGGGACACCCTGATCCTTTTCACCTCCGATCACGGCGAGCTGTTGGGCGACCACGGGCTGATCCGCAAGGGCCCCTCCCCCTACCTCCCGCTCCTGCATGTGCCGCTGATCATGGCCGGACCAGGCGTCACCCCTGGCGAGCGGAACGGCATCACCAGCCACCTGGACCTGCGCGCCACGCTGCAGGACCACCTCGCCCTGCCCACCCAGCATACAGACGGAACATCCTTCCAGCCCATGCTCGCCGAACCCGAAAGCCCGGGCCGCGATACCTTCTATGCCGAGTACCACCCGCGCACCCGCATGGACACCTACAACCAGACCCTGCTGAGCGCGGACTGGCGTTTCACCCTTTATCCGGAGAATCCGGACTGGGGTGAGATGTTCCACCTCGCCTCTGACCCGGGCGAACACGTAAATCTTTACTTTCATCCCGACTATACCAAACAAAAACAACAGTTTACCGAGCAGCTCACCCGCGAATTCCCGCCCGCCCCCGAGGCCGGCGGCCCATCGCTTGCGACCTATTGAGGCGCGCAGGCCAAGATCACTCCAGGGAGACCAGAATGACCCATCCCCACATCCACCCCGCGGCCCGAATGCACGCCGCAGAACTGCAGGACGGCAAACTCAGCCGCCGCGAATTCCTGTCCCGCGCCACCGCCCTTGGCGTCAGTGCCACAGCAGCCTACGGGCTGATCGGCGCAACGGCTCCGGCCCGCGCCGAAACCGTGCCCCAGCAGGGCGGCACCCTGCGCATCCAGATGGACGTGAAAGGCCTCAAGGAGCCCCGCGTCTACGACTGGTCGCAGATCGGCAACATCACCCGCGGCACCTTTGAATACCTGGTCGAGTACAACAACGACGGCTCCTTCCGCGGCATGCTGCTGGAAAGCTGGGAGGTGAACGACAGCGCCACCGAGTACACCCTGCACGTCCGCCCCGGCGTCACCTGGCACAACGGCGATCCCTTCACCGCCGCCGACGTCGCCCGCAATATCGAAGGCTGGTGCGACAAATCCGTCGAGGGCAACTCCATGGCCGGCCGCATGGCTACCCTGGTCGACAGGGACAGCGGCAAGGCCCTCCCCGGCGCCATCACTGTGGCCGATGACCTGACAGTAAAACTCACCCTACCCCGCCCTGACATCTCGCTGATCCCGGCGATGGCCGACTACCCGGCGCAAATCATCCACGCCAATTTCGACACCGCCGACCTGCTGAACAACATCGGCACCGGCCCTTATGTGATTGCCGAACATCAGGTCGGCGTGAACTGCATCCTCGAACGCAAGGCGGATTTCACCTGGTGGGGCACCGAGGTCTATGGCGGACCCTACCTCGACCGCATCGAATACCTCGATTTCGGCACCGATCCCTCCTCCTGGCTGGCGGCGCTGGAGTCCGAGGAAGTCGACATGCTGCATGAATCCGTCGGCGAATATATCTCCATCCTCGACGATCTCGGCCTGGAGAAGTCCGAGGTTGTGACCGCCTCAACCCTGGTGATCCGCCCCAACCAGCAGGCCGAGGTGAACGGCGTCAAACCCTATGCCGACGTCCGCGTCCGCAAAGCCTTGGCATTGGCCGTCGACAACAAGGTCTGCCTGGAACTGGGCTACAACAACCTCGGCGCGCCTGCCGAAAACCACCACGTCTCCCCGGTGCATCCGGCCTACGCCGAACTGCCGCCGCTGGAGGTGAACCCGGAAAAGGCCAAGGCGCTGATGGACGAGGCCGGTATGGGCGACTTCGAGCATGAGCTGATCTCGATCGACGACGACTGGCGCCGCAACACCTGCGATGCCGTGGCCGCCCAGCTGCGCGATGCAGGCATCAAGGTGAAGCGCACAGTGCTGCCCGGCTCGACCTTCTGGAACGACTGGACCAAATACCCGTTCTCGGCCACCAACTGGAACCACCGGGCGCTGGCGGTGCAGATCCTGAACGTGGCCTACCGCTCCGGCGAGGCCTGGAACGAATTCGGCTGGGACAACCCCGAGTTCGACGCCCTGTTGGACGAGGCCCTGTCGATTGCAGACGCAGACAAACGCCGTGACGTCATGGCCAAGATCCAAAAGCTGATCCAGGACGAGGGCGTCGCCATCCAGCCCTATTGGCGCGCGCTCTACCGCCACCACCGCCCGGGACTGGCCGGTTGCGGCCAGCATCTCTCCTTTGACCATCATCACTACAAGATGGGCTGGGTCTAAGCCTCTTTCTTTGGGCCGGTCATCCCGGCTGGCCCAGAGACCCCGGACCTTGCTCGTAGCCCTATGAAAACCGGGGCAGGGGCCTTAGGCCAGAAGCTGTTATCCGTTTCTGAACGGTCTGCAACCACTCCGTTATCCGAGCTTTCGAACTCTGTGCCCTGGCCGTTGCGTTGCCTCCGCACGCACAACTTGCCGGGTGTTAACCGCGTTGCGCTACTATGCGCCGATGCAAAGTTTTCAGACCCCAGGCCCTGTTCACAGCCGTACCCAGCCAAAGTTCACAGCTGTGAACTCCTCACACAGCCGCCCGGCGCGAGAGCGCAACCACCATCGGCCCGCTGGAGAATGTTCCGGCCAAAGCCTTGGCACTGAGGCTCCGCAAATAGGCGCTGGGAGAGCGAATGTCGCCAAACCGTTCCAGCATTGCTGCCACGACAACCGAGGCCTCCACCGCTCCCATAGTGCGCTTGGCTTCCTCCCAGACCTGGGAAGAGATCCCCATCATGGGCCGCACGGTATCCGCGGCGCGCTGGAGGCTGGACCAATTTGTGATTCCGCCTTCGGCATAGCTTCGGATTTCTCCGCAGGATGCCAGGATCAGGCGGAGAGAGATATTCGGTCCCGTTGTAGCGCTCCTTGGGGTTTGGTTTGAAACTGTGCGGTCCGGCAGGATCTGCGCTGAGGTTTTCTCAGCATATGCCATGTCCTCATGCGGTATGCTTTCAGATCTGTGCGTAGCCTTAGTCGCCTGTTCAGATTCATAAGAGTCTTTCTTTGAATTCTGATAGTGCTGCTCAATATGGCTGTCACTGGTGCTCAGATCCTCGGTCAAAACAGGCTCTAGAAGAGCTTTTACTTCGGTCAGCATTTGCTCCAGACCCGAGGCGATCAGCTGCAGTTCGTCCAAACCAAGCTTTCTGCGCAGGGCCCGGGCGGTCAGCAGGGCGCAGTCCTGGAAGCGGGTCCAGTGGGGCAGATCCGGGCGTTCCGCTTCACCCAGAAGCGTGAGATTGGCAAGGTCACGGCGCATCAGGCTGACGGTTTCCCGCAGTTGTTTGATGCGGGTTTGAAGAGAGCGCTCGGCTTCGGCGGCATCGGAGATTTCGGCAAAGCGGCGGGCGAGGGGGGAGAGGTCAAACCCATAGGCCACCCGCTCACCGCCATAGCGGCGCACGTAGCGTTTGCCGTTGGGGCTGTCGCGGCGGATCAGCAGGCCGGCGGAAACCAGCTTGGCAAGATGGCGGCGCATGGAGGAGCAGGGCATGCCGTTCAGCCGCTCGCAGATGGTCTGGTTTGCCGGATGCACCACAGGGGTGCCGGAGGCGGACTCAATCATCTTGCCGGGCAGGAAGCTGAGCAGCGCCTGCAGAACGGTGAGGTCGCGGTCATTCAGGCCGTAGTGCTTACGTGCGGCGGCGAGTTCGCGCAGCACATCCCATTTGTTCACTGCAGCGGGCGCAATGGCCCGTTCGGTGGCGGCCTGCTGGTGCAGCAGGACAGCGTCCACCGTTCGCCCGAAAGGCGTGATCGGCATGTATCCCATGTCATCATCACGAAAGACAAAAAAAGAGCGGCCCGCGAATCGCTTTGGACTTGCGGTTACAGGCTCCGGCCACTAACTTGAGAGTGCTAGAAACAAGTAGGTCTCGTGGAGCTCCGGCTTTGCGGGGCCTTCTTTTTAGTCTGCTCTGTGCCTCCTTAAGTTATTGTTTTCATTTAACCTTCCACCCGTTCTTGCCAGCGGGCGTGAAGCTCTTCGATCAGGGTCTGGGCCTCGGCCTCGAACCAGTCGGCGAAATCGCCGCCGGGAAGCTCCAGGTTCAAACCCTTGGCAGAGCGGCGCAGAGTGGCACCGCGTTTGCCGCCGATGGTCAGTTTCTGCGCGCCTTGCAGCACCTTCTTTGCCGGTTTGGCAGCCTGCGGGGCAGGGGAGGGAACCGCGGCCTTGAAAACGGCTTCAAAGGCCAGCAGCGAGGGGTCTGCAGGTGAGGCTTCTGAGCCTTCGATTACGGCTTCCACGGCGAAATTGCTGTACTCAGCCTCGGCAATCCGGATCAGCGCGTCGCGGTCGGCGCCGGTTTCCTCGATGGCTTTGGCCAGGGTGTCCCAGCGGGGGCGGCCAATGCCCTGGGCGGGGCCTATGGCGCGGGCGAGCTCGGGGCCGACAGCTTCGGCAATGGCGATGGCCATCGAGACGGAGGATTTGGTGACGGTCAGCACCTCGGCCACCTGCGACTGGTTGCCAAAGCCGTTCTCGACCAGCTCCTGCGCAAACAGGGCCTTTTCGATGAAGGTGAGGTCGCGCCGGGCCATGTTCTCGGAGATCTGGGCGCGTACTGCGGCGTCATCGTCGAGATTGGCAACCAAAGCGCGGACCTTGGCGACCTTGTCCGACGAGCGGATCGCCTCCAGCCGGCGGCGGCCATAGACAAGCAGATAGCGGTCGGGCTCGGCCGGGTGGCGGCGCACCAGGATCGGCACGGTCTGGCCGTTGGTCTCAATCGCGTCGCGCAGGTCGATGATGTCCGACGGGTCGAGCCGGTCGTTGATCCGGGTATCTTCGATCTGATGCGGCTCCAGCTCCCAGACCCGGTGCGAGTCCACCGCGTCGCGGGCCGAGCGCAGGGCGCGGTTGCTGGTCATCATCGAAGTGGCCGGGCCAGGGGAGGCCATCGGCGCGCCGGCGGCGGCCAGGCTGTCGAGCATCGACAGCCGGGACTTTTTGCTCTTGGTCATGTGCGCCCCCAGGTTTCCTGAATGAGCTGGCTGATCTCGTCGTTGACTGCGTTCAGGCTTTCGACCGCGCGGTCATAGGTCGAGCGGGTGAAGGCACTGCGTTCGACCTCGTAGAGTGTCTGTTTTGTGAGCCCCGCGTCGGAGATCGCGGTGGATTTCAGCATCGGCGCGTTCAGCACCTTGTCGCCGTACATGGTGCGCAGGAAGGCAACGATGCGGTTCTGCGGCGCGTCCGAGGGTTCGTAGCGGGTCAGCAGGTAGCGCATCCAGTCGTGGCTCATATCGGCGCCGGATTCCGCAATCACGTCCATCAGGTCGGCGGTCATGCGCAGGAATTGCGACATCGACATCACATCGAGCATTTCCGGGTGGATGGTGACCAGCACGCCGGTGGCGGCGGAAAGCGCCGACATGGTGAGGAAGCCGAGCTGCGGCGGGCAGTCGATGACCACCACGTCATAGTCCGAATCCACCTGTGTTAGAGCCTCTTTTACCCGGAAAAAGAACAGCCCGGCGCTGCCTTGGGCGAGCGCCCGCGGGGTGTCGTGCTCAAACTCCATCAGTTCGAGGTTGCCGGGGATCAGGTCCAGGTTCGGGATATAGGTCTTGCGGATCACCGATTGGATCGGTGCGGGATCATCATAGCGGATCGCGTCATAGAGCGTGCCGCCATCCTGCAGGTCAAACTCCGGCTGCACTCCGTGCAGTGCCGTCAGCGAGGCCTGCGGGTCGAGGTCGATGGCCAGCACCCGGTAGCCTTTGAGGGCCAGCCGCTGTGCGAGGTGGGCGGAGGAGGTGGTCTTGCCCGAGCCGCCTTTGAAATTCATCACCCCGATGACCTGCATTTTATCGCCGTCACGGCGGCCGGGGAGGTAGTCGCCGGGCTTGCGGGCGGTTTTTTCCAGCAGTTCGCGCAGTTCCTGGATGTCGTCGGCGGTGTACTGGCGGCGGTTGCCGGGGGTCAGCTCAGGCGAGGGGCCCTTGCCGTCCAGATGCAGCTTGCGCAGGTAGGAATCATTCACACCAAGCAGGGCCGCGGCCTCGCCAGAGGTGAATTTCCGCATGGTTTTCGAGGCGTTGGGCGGAAACAGGCTCTCGCGCTGCGCGTGCAGCTGCGCCGCAATCCATTCGGAATGCTGGCGGATAACCGCGTTGAGGTCCTCGGGAGTGTGTGTAGTATCCATCTGCTCGCTGCCCGTATGTAATTCCGTTTTTCTGCCTGGCGGCGTGTTCACGGAAATTGGCGTTTACCGCCTCTTTTTCGTGACTATTGGCGAAACAGGCGGATTCGTGCAAGTGTTTTCTATAGTTGGCCGCGTTTCGCGGCTGGCTTGCACGGCGCGCGGGGCCGGTCTTTGATTCAGAAGGAAACCCCAATTTAGAGCCTGTTTTCGAGCTTAGTCCCGGGGCAGGGGGGCGGCAAGCCCGGGCCAGTGCGCTTGCGTCTGGCCGCGGAACTCAGTCGCGGTGTAGTTGGCGAACCACTCCAGAAATGCATTGATGCGCGGTGAGCTGCGGTCGCGGGCTACGGCATAGAGGCCTTCCTCCAGCACCACCGGTGTGTTGAGGACCGGCACCAGCTGGCCTTCCTGCAGGAAATCGGTGGCGGTGCCGATCCAGCCGAGCGCGATGCCGCGGCCGCTGAGGGCGGCTTGCATCATCAGCAGGTGATTGTCGAAGGCAGGGCCGGGCAGGGGGCCGCTCTGCCTGACGCCGAAGTAAGAGAACCACTGCGTCCAGTCGTACCAGGATTTGTCGTTGGAGCGGGCGTGCAGCAGGGTATGGCGCAGCAGGTCCTGCGGGCTGGAAG
This sequence comes from Leisingera sp. ANG-M1, assembly GCF_000813745.1. Taxonomy (GTDB): domain Bacteria; phylum Pseudomonadota; class Alphaproteobacteria; order Rhodobacterales; family Rhodobacteraceae; genus Leisingera. The sequence continues at coordinate 92,599 of NZ_JWLC01000021.1, forward strand.
CGGCGCCTGTCTGGGCGATGTAGCCGGGGGAGGCGACCGGCAGGATCTGCTCGCGGAACAAGAGCTGCGACTGGCAGCCGGGCCAGCTGCCGCGGCCAAAGCGGATCGCCACGTCGATGCCGGGGTCAAGCGTGGACAGCCCGTGGAAGGCGGTGACCATATTGACCTGGACACCGGGGTGCGCGGCGTGAAACCCCTTGAGCCGCGGCAGCAGCCAGTAGTTGCCGTAAGCCAGGTTGCAGGAGATCGTCAGGGTGTTGTCTTCCTTGCGCTGCCGCAGCGCCTGGGTGTCGGCCGAGAGCTGCGCCAGGCAGGTGCTGAGCGAGGCAATGTATTCGGTGCCCTCAGCCGTCAGCGCGACGGGGCGGGCGGAGCGGTCGAACAGTTTGGTTTCCAGGAAGCTTTCCGCCTGGGTCACGGCGTGGCTGACGGCGGATTGGCTGGTGTTCAGCTCTTCGCCCGCGCGGGTGAAGCTGCGCAGGCGGGCCACGGCCTCAACCGCCAAGAGGGCTTTTAGCGGCGGGATGGTCTTCCAGTAGTGCATCATGAAATTCCTTCATGATAGAATGATCGCTTTCTCTCTACCCTTGCCGCCTGTTTGCCGTTGAAATCAAGCGGAATGCGCAGGGCTGGTGCCCGCGGGAGGCATGAGGGGAGACGATATGGCAGGGCTGATAGAGGTGCGCGCGCGCGGCCGTGTGCTGGAGGTGGCGATGAACCGGCCGCCGGTGAATGCGATCAATCTGGATCTGAGCCGCCAGATGTATGCCGCGTTTCAGCGGCTGAACGAGGACGAGGGGCTGAGTGTCGGGCTGCTGTCGAGCCTGGGCAATGACAAAAACATTTTCTCGGCGGGCTGGGATCTGAAGGCTTTTGCCGCCGGCGAAAGCGCCGATGCAGAGCAGGGGTTCGACCTTGGGCCTGGCGGCCTGGGCGGATTGCCGGAGTACTTCGACCTTTACAAACCCGTGGTGGTGGCGCTGGCGGGCGGCGCCATCGGCGGCGGCTTTGAGCTGGCGCTGGGGGGAGATGTGATCCTCTGTGCCGAGGATGCCTATTTCTGGCTGCCGGAAATGCAGCGCGGGTTCCTGCCGGATGCGGGCGCGATCCAGAAACTGCACCACCGGATTCCGTGGAACGTGGCGATGGATCTGATCCTGACCGGGCGCAAGATGTATGCGGATGAAGCCAAGCACTGGGGGCTGGTGCGCGATGTGGTGCCCGTTGATCAGCTGATGGAGCACGCCCGCGGGGTGGCGGATACGATTGCGCAAGGGGCGCCTTTGGTTGCCGGCGCCTTGAAGGAATACATGCGCAAATACGGCCACCGCTCGGTCGAGGAAAGCCATGCGGCGGTGCGCCGGGCCTGGGTCGGCAAGAGCGACATGCCGATGTACGAGCAGATGATCCGGTCGGACGATTTCACCGAAGGCTCGGTCGCCTTTGCCGAAAAACGCGATCCCAAGTTCAAGGGCTGAGATGATGCACAGGCTTTCTCCGATGTTTGAGGCCCGTTCGATGGCTGTGGCGGGCGCCTCGGCGCGGGCCAGCTCCTTTGGCGCGCGGCTGGCTGAGGCCACTTTGTCCGGCGGGTTCCAGGGGCAGATCAGTTTTATCAACCCGCGCGGCGGCGAGATCCTGGGGCGGCAGGCGCTGGCCTCGATCCGGGAACTGGACCATGCGCCGGATGTGGCGGTGCTGGGGATTGGCGGCGCCAATCTGGAAGGTGCTCTGGTGGATGCGATTGCGATGGGCGCGAAATCGGCGGTGATTTTTGATGTCTGCCATGGCGAGACGGCCAATGGCACGCCGATCCTGGCGCGGCTCAAGGATATTGCGGCGGAGGCCGGGATACCCATTTGCGGCGGCTCGGGCATGGGGGTGATCAACACGCAGACCGGGCTGGTGGGCAGTTTTTATCCGGCGGATCACATGCGGGCCGGGGGCATCTCGCTGATTGCCCATTCGGGCAGTGTGTTCACCGTGCTGGGGATGAACGATCCGCGCTTCCGCTTCGATCTGGTCGCCTCGCCCGGGCAGGAGATCGGCGCGACCGTGGATGAATACATCGCCTATGCCGCCAGCCGCGAAACCACCAAGGCGATTGCGGTGTTCATGGAAAGCGCCCGCAACCCTGAAGGGCTGGTGGAGGCGCTGAAGCTGGCGCGGGATGCGGGCAAGCCGGTGGTCATCTGCAAGGTGGGCCGCACCGAGGAAAGCGCGCGGCTGGCGCGCTCGCATACCGGGGCGCTGGCGGGCAGCCATGCGGCTTATGAGGCGGTGTTTGAGGAATGCGGCGCGATTTCGGTCGATACGGTCGATGCGCTGATGAACACGGCGCTGTTGTGCTCGGGCGGCCGCATTCCGGGGCCGGGTGGCGCCGGGCTGGTGACCGACAGTGGCGGCTTGCGCGAGATGCAGGTCGATCTGGCGGCAGAGACCGGCACGCCGCTGGCAGTGCTGAGTTCGGCGACGCGGGCTGCCTTGCGCGAGGCTTTGCCGCCGGAGCTGGAGCCGTCGAACCCGCTCGACTGCGCGGCGGATCTGACGGATGAGTTTCCCAAGGTGTTTGACCGCGGGCTGGACATCCTGGCGGCGGCGCCGGAGGTGTCGATGCTGGGGTTCGAGGCGGACCTGCGGGACGATTATGTCTATGAGCCTCAGCTGCTGGAACACGCCAGGCAACTGCGGGCACGCACGGACAAACCAGTGTTTTTCTACGCCAGTTTCGGCCAGACCCATAACCGCGGCATTGGCGAGGCGCTGGCGGAAGCGGGTGTGCCCTGCCTGAACGGGGCTGAAACCGCGATGCAAGCCGTGAAGGCGTTTCAGGCCTGGGCCGATGGCTTGCGGGCGGAGGTTGAGACCGCGCCTGAGGTGCCTGGCGGGCAGGCACTGCCTGCGGATCTGGATGAGGCGGCGAGCCTGGAAGTGCTCTCCGGCTTTGGCGTGCCGGGGGCGCTGAGCCGGGTGTGCAGTGATGCGGGCAGCGTGGCTGCCGCGGGGCAGGAACTGGGCTTTCCGGTGGTGCTGAAGACTGCCGAGGCCGGGATCGACCACAAAAGCGACCTGGGCGGGGTGATCCTGAACCTTGGCGATGAGATTGCGCTGGCGGCGGCTTATGCGGACCTGTCGGCGCGGCTGGGGCCGCGGGCGGTGGTGCAGAAACAGGCCTCGAAAGGCGTTGAACTGGCTTTTGGCTGCGTGATGGATCCGGACTTTGGCCCGCTGGTCATGGTGGCGCCGGGCGGCACGCTGGTGGAGCTGTTTGACGAGCGTCAGTTCGCCCGCGCGCCCTTTGGGCCGGGGCAGGCGGAGAAAATGATCCGCCGCTTGCGGGTGGCCAAGCTGATCGACGGGGTGCGGGGTGATGAACCGCGCGATATGGCGGCGGCGGCACAGGCGTTGAGCGCGTTTTCCGTGGCCTGTGCTGCGATGCGGGATCAGGTGGCGGAGATCGACGTGAACCCGGTGATGGTGACAGATACCGGCGCGATGGCGGTGGATGCGCTGATCGTGCCTGCGCAAAGCGCTGTGCGGGAGGCGGCGGAATGAAGGTTGCGATCCTTGGCGGCGGGGTGATCGGCGGCGGCTGGGCGGCGCGATTCCTGCTCAATGGCCACGACGTGGCGGTCTATGATCCCGCGCCGGATGCGGAGCGCAAGCTGGGCGAGGTCTTGGACAACGCCCGCGCCAGCCTGCCTGCCCTGTATGACCGACCGCTGCCGCCGGAAGGGGCTTTGCGCTTCTCGGCCTCGCTGGCGGAGACGGTGGCCGGCGCGGACTGGGTGCAGGAGAGCGCGCCGGAGCGGCTGGACGTAAAACAGGCTCTGTATAGGGAGATTGAGCCGCATTTGGGGGAGGGCGCAGTGCTGGCGTCGTCGACCTCGGGCTACAGGCCGAGCCAGCTGCAGGAATTGCTGGAGCGCCCGGAACGGCTGATCGTGGCGCATCCGTTCAACCCGGTCTACCTGGTGCCTCTGGTTGAGGTGGTGGGTTCGGACGCGACGCCTGAGGATTTGAAAACCCGCGCGGCGGAGGTGCTGCGCGGGATCGGGATGCATCCCCTGGTGATGGGGTGCGAGATTGACGGCTTCATCGGCAACCGGCTGCAGGAGGCGGTCTGGCGCGAGACATTGTGGATGGTGAAGGAGGGTGTTGCCACCACGCAGGAGATCGACGAGGCGATCCTCTATGGCTTTGGCCTGCGATGGGCGCAGATGGGGCAGTTCGACACCTACCGGCTGGCGGGCGGCGAGGCCGGGATGCGGCATTTCCTGGCGCAGTTCGGGCCATCCTTGCAGGAGCCGCTCACCCGGCTGATGGATGTGCCGGAACTGGACGGCGCGCTGGTGGAGCGGCTGGCGGCGCAGTCTGACGCACAGTCGGGGCATCTGAGCATCCGCGAAATGGAGCGGGCGCGGGATGCCAATCTGGTGGCGCTGATCCGGGCCTTGAAGCAGCGGGATGCCGGGGCAGGGCGCCCGGTGAAGGCGCAGGAGGCAAAGCTGGCGATCCCACAGACCGCGGATTTGCCGGTCACGGCCAAACGGGTGATCCCGCCCAGTTGGACCGATGCCAACGGCCATATGAACGAGGCGCATTACATTGAGGTGGCCTCAAACGCCGCCGATGCGCTGACCGAAAGCTGCGGGGTGACGGCGGAGTATATCGCAGGCGGCAACAGCCATTTCACTGCCGAAACCCATGTGCGCTATCTGGCAGAGCTGCATGAAGGCGATGAGATCACCGTGCAGACCCAGGTGCTGCATGGCTCGGGCAAGAAGACGCATCTGTTTCACCGCATCCTGGGGCCGGAGGGCCTGAGCGCCACGGTGGAGATGATGATCCTGCATGTGGATCTGGCAACGCGGCGGGTGTCAGACCCTTTGCCGCATGTTGCTGATGCCCTGAAAACGCTGGAATGCGCCCATGCACAGCTGCCGCGGCCCGATGGCGCCGGGGCGGCGATCCGCGATTTGACAAAGACATAGACCCGAGAGGCAGTAGCGATGAGCCAGGCCAGTTTCCCCAATCTGTTCTCCCCGATCACCCTGGGCAGCCTTGCCTTGCGCAACCGGATTGTCTCAACCGGGCATGAGACGCATCTGAACGAGAAGGGGCGGATTGGCGACCGGATGATCGCCTACCACGAGGCGCGGGCGCGGGGCGGCGCCGGGCTGATCGTGGTGGAGGTGGCGCTGGTGCATCCAAGCGCGGTGTTTGTGGCGGATCCGATTCGGGTCGATACGGACGACTGCATTCCCGGCTACCGGCGGCTGGCGGAGGTGGTGAAGGGCCACGGTAGCGGGCTGATTGCCCAGCTGTTCCATCCGGGGCGCGAGATGCTGGCCTCGGAAGACGGCACCGCGCCGGTCTCATACAGCGCGTCGGCCACGCCGAATGAGCGGTTCCATGTGATGCCGCGGCCGATGACGCCGGAAATGATTGCGGAGGTGATTGCCTCTTACGGTGCGGCGGCGCGGCGGATGCAGGAAGCCGGGCTCGATGGGGTCGAGATTGTCGCCTCGCACGGGTATCTGCCGGCGCAGTTCCTCAATGGGCAGGTGAACCGGCGCGAGGATGCCTATGGCGGCTCGCTGGAGAACCGGACCCGGTTCATCCGCGAGATTGCGGCGGCGATCCGGGCTGAGACTGGGGCGGGCTTTGCGGTGGGCCTGCGTTTGTCTGGCGATGAGCGCAGCCATGAGGGGCTGGAGGCGGATGAGATCCTGGACGCCTGCGAATTGATCGCGGCGGAGGGGACGCTGGATTACCTGAGCGTGGTGGCGGGGTCCTCGGCAACCTTGGCGGGCTCGGTGCATATTGCGCCGCCGATGTATGAGGCGGCGGGCTATACCGCGCCATTGGGGCAGGCGATCCGGGAGCGGACCGGGCTGGCGACCATTGTGACGGGGCGGATCAACCAGCCGCAGGAGGCGGAGAAGATCATTGCCAACGGCCAGGCAGATATGTGCGGCATGACCCGGGCGATGATTTGCGACCCGGAAGCGGGCAATAAGGCGCAAGAGGGCCGTGCGGAGGACATCCGCGCCTGCATCGGCTGCAACCAGGCCTGCATCGGCCACTTCCATGACGGCTATCCGATCTCCTGCATCCAGAACCCGGTGAGCGGGCGGGAGCTGCAGCTGGGCACGCCGTCTCTGGCTGCCGCCAAGCGCCGGGTGATGGTGATCGGTGGCGGCCCCGGCGGTATGAAGGCTGCGGCGGTGGCGGCGGAGCGGGGGCATGAGGTTGCCCTGTTCGAGCAGGAAGCGCAGCTGGGCGGCCAGGCGCGGCTGGCGCAGCTGCTGCCGCACCGGGCGGAGTTCGGCGGCATCATCACCAACCTGACACGCGAGATGGAGCTGGCCGGGGTGGATATCCGCACCGGCACGGCCGTGGATGACGGTGTGATCCGGGACTACGGCCCGGATGCGGTGATCATTGCCACGGGTGCTGCGCCGCGCTGGCCGGAGTTCGAGGGGCGCGGGGAAGCGCATACCGTGGATGCCTGGCAGGTGCTGCAGGGACAGGCGGACATCGGCAAATCGGTGCTGGTTGCGGATTGGCGCGCCGATTGGGTTGGCATGGGTGTGGCGGAGCTGCTGGCGCAGAACGGGCATCATGTGCGGCTGGCGGTGAACGGCTATATGCCGGGGCAGACCATCCAGATGTATGTGCGCGATGCGGGCATCGGGCGGCTGCACTCCTTGGGCGTTGAGGTGCTGCCCTACATGCGGCTGTTCGGGGCCGATGAAGACAGCGTCTATCTGCAGCACATCATGAGCAATGAGGCGGTGATCTGCGAGGGCGTGGACACGCTGGTGCTGTGCCAGGGGCATGTGCCGCGCAACAGCGTTGAGGAAATGGTGCGCGGGCTTGGGCTGGAGCATCACCTGGCGGGCGATTGTGTTGCGCCGCGCACCGCCGAAGAGGCAGTGCTGGAAGGGCTGCGCGCGGGACGGCGCGTGTAGTGCAGTGATGCCTTCCGGGCGTCCGGTGCGCCTTTAGCGTTTGGACGGATCCGGTGCAGGCCGCGGCCGGGTGTCAGGGGAAAAGACCTTCAGGTATGCGGCCCAGGCCGGGGCCGGGTGCGGCACAGACCCTGCCGGGGGCAGGGCGCCGGATCATGGTCCGGCCGGTATCGATCGGGTCGGTCAGGTCAATGGTGGACAGGAGCATCCCAGGGGCGGTGCCTGCGGCGAGGTGCAAAGCGCCTGCGCCAGCCACCTGACCGGCCCACCAGCCGTCGATGCGTACCTTGATGCCGGACGCCGCACAGGCGTCGCGCACGGTGCGCCCGGCGCTCAGGCCGCCGATGGAATCGGGTTTGATCACCAGCGCCGACGCTGCCCGGTCCTGAATGGCGTGCATATAGGTGGGCAGATCCTTGAGGCATTGATCCAGCATCACCGGAGCCTTGATCCCGCGTGCGACAGCAGCGCCATCGCCGTAGTCGTCGCAGGGCTCCTCCCATATCACGCGGGGGTCGCTGATTTCGGGCAGGGCGCGGACAGCGTCATCGAGCGCCAGCGCGCCGTTGAAATCCGCCAGCAGCAGCTGATCCGGGCGCATGGCCGCCAGCACCGCCCGGACCCGGTCGAGGTCGTTGCCGAGCGTATCCGAGCCGAGCTTGGCCTGCACCACGGCAAACGGCCCGCCGTCGCGGCGCACGGTCTCTGCCATGGCCTCGGGCGCTTCGCAGGAGAGCGACAGGTATTCCGGGCAGTCCGCGGCCCTGGCACCGCCCAAAAGGCTGGAGACCGGCATGCCAAGCGCGCGGCCCATCATGTCGAGCATCGCCAGGTCGATCCCGGCCACCGCATACTGCAGGCGTTTCTCGCCGCCGCGCCATTTGGCCAGGAGCGCGGGCAGATCAGAGAGAGCGAGCCCCTGCAAGGCGGGCAGGCATTCGTCTTCGAAGGCTTCGATTTCGGCCACGGTATAGGTGGGCGGGCGGACGAACTCGCCGATCCCGACGGTGCCGTCATCCGCGGTCAGCCGCAGCAGCCGGTGGCAGAGGACGGTCTGGCGGCCCATCGACATGGCGTAGCCCCCGCCCTTGAAACGGGGTTCCAGCGGGAAAGTTTCAATGCGGGTGATTTTCATGGGGCAACCGTGTGTCGGGGGCTTGCTCAGCGCAGCAGGTTTTCGTCGTAGGGATAGGAGTCGAGCTGTTCGAGACCATCCGCGGTCACCAGGAACTGGTGTTCGATCTTGACGCCGCTGCCGCCGCGATCCGATCCGACATAGCCTTCAACGCAGATCATCATGTTTTCCTCAATGATGCCGTCGTAGCCGATGTCGTCCCAATCCTGGGGATAGGGGACGTAGGGGTATTCGTCGCACATGCCGACGCCATGCATGATGCAGGGGTAACGGTGGGCGACGAACTCTTCAGGGTGGCGGAAGCTCTGGTCCACAAGCTCCTTGAAGGACACGCCCGGGCGGACATTGGCCTTGTTGTGTTCGATTTCATCCAGGGCGCGTTTGTAAAGGTCGCGGAACTCATCCGGTGCCTTGCCTTCGCCGCAATACCAGGTGCGCGAGATGTCGGACATATAGCCGAACGGGCCGACCATATCGGTGTCAAAGCCCAGCAGTTCGCCCTTCTGCACACGCCGTTCGCCGGCCTCTTGCAGCCAGGGGTTGGTGCGTTCGCCCGAGGCCAGCATGCGCGCCTCGGACCACAGGCCGCCATGGGCGATGTTGACCTGGCTCAGAATGCTCCACAGTTCGTTTTCCGAGATGCCGGGCTGGAAGGCTTCATGCATTTTCGCGATGCCCAGCTGCGCCACGTCGATAGCATAGCGGCACAGGGTGATCTCTTCCGCGGACTTGATCGAACGGGCTTTTTCCAGAAAGCCGGGGGCGTCCACGACCTCGAACCCGGCCTGCATCAAACCTTGCACGGCGGAGGCATCCAGCCGGTCAAGCGCCACGCGGCAACGCCCTTTGCCGGCCAATCGTCCCCGGACAAAATCCACGAACTTGCGGGTATTCTCCACCTGATCAAAGCCCGCAAGGAAAGGCGCAAGCCCGAACATCGGGATGTATTCCGTGACGTGGTCCAGATCCTTGATGAAGGCGCCGCTGAAGACCACTGGGCCATCGGCAAAGATCATCAGCGTCATCAGCGGGATGCGCGCCTGGAACTGCATGTATTCATGGTAGTTCACCGCATAGCGCATGGTCAGCGGGTTGGTGATGATGGCCAGCTCCACGTCCCTTTCCGCCATGGCTTCGCGGATCCGGCCCATGCGGTAGTCGTTCAGGCGGGTCCAGTCGATATCGGGCGGCGGCAGCTCTGCTTTGGTGAAACCGTTTGGCATGTTCATGTCAGTTTTCCCTCAGCTTTGCGCGGCATCGCGCAGACGCAGATTTTGCGGATCGAGCACAGGTTCTGCCAGCACTGTTGCCCGGTGCAATTCGCCGAAGAGTGAGATTTCCAGCGTGGTGCCGGGCTGTGCGGCTTCGGGGCGGAGGAAGGCAAAAGCGAGGCTGCGCCCGGTATTGGGACCGAAGCCGCCCGAGGAGACAGAGCCGGCCCTGGTGCCATTGTAGAAAACGGCTTCGCCGCCCAGCACATCGCTGTCGGTGACCTCCACCTCCAGATAGGCGATGACCGAGGTTTCGCCGGATTCGGCCCGGCGTGCGAGCGCATCGCGGCCGACAAAGTCCTTGTCGAGTTTCACGAACCGCATCTGATCGGTGTGGACGGGTGAGGCGTCATTGGCCAATTCATGGCCGCCGCGGTAGGCCTTTTCCATCCGCATCATCTCCAGCGCCTTGGAGCCGAAGGGGGTGATGCCATGGGGCTGGCCGGCCTCCCACAGTGCGTCCCAAAGGGTGCCCAGCTGGGTGTTGGGGGCGTGCAGCTCCCAGGCCAGCTCGCCAGAGAAGGACATGCGCATGGCGATCAGCGGGATGCCGGCCACGGTGATCTCGCGTGCCTTCAGCCAGCCAAAGGCGGCGTTGTCCAGCTGGTCGCTGGTTTGGGTTGCCAGAACCTCGCGCGCCTTTGGACCGGCGATGGTCAGGATGCCCCAATCGTCTGAGAGGTTGCGGACGGTGACGTCTTCGCTGCCGCGCTGGTGCAGAGTGATCCAATCCCAGATCCGCCGCTCGGAAGGGCCGCCGGTGACGAACCAGAAGCGGTTTTCACCGAGGCGTGCGATGGTGGCCTCGCCCTCGATGGTGCCCTGTTCGTTCAGGAGCAGGGTAAGGCAGGTGCCGCCTGTGTTGCGTGGCATCCGGTTTGCGCAGAGGCGTTTGAGATAGGCCTCGGCCTCCGGCCCGGTGATCTCGAATTTGGAAAAGGCGGTGAAGTCGCCCAGCCCGACGCCTTCATGCACTGCGCGGGCTTCGGCCACGGCCGCCTCCCAGGAGGGGCCGCGGCGCCAGGCTTTGGGCTCGGCGCCGTTCCAGTCCTTGCCGTAAACGCGGGGGCGTTCCCAGCCGCCGGCATCCTCGTAAACCGCTCCCAAGGCCTTGGTCCGCTCGTGGGCACCGGAGATCCGTATGTTGCGGCAGGTTTCATACTGCAGCTGCGGATAGGGCAGCGACAGCCGCGTCATGTAGTTCTCGCGGCAGCGCTGATAGGCATGTTCTTCATCCACCCAGGGGCCAAAGCGGCGCGGGTCGAAACCGCGCATGGAGATGTCGGCCGTGCCATGCACCATCCATTGCGCCAGCGCCCGGCCCAGTCCCGGCCCCCAGGCGATGCCAACGGTGGCGCCGCAGGCGAGCCAGTAGTTTTTCAGCCCCGGCGCCGGGCCAACCAGCGGATGCCCGTCCGGTGTATAGGTGATGGCGCCGTTCACGATGCGTTTGATGCCCAGGTTCATTAGGCTGGGGTAGCGCTCGAAGCATCTCTCCAGCCAGGGGGTGATGCGGTCATAATCCGGTTCGAACAGCTCATTCTCGCTGTCCCAGGGGCAGCCTTCGCGCCATTTGGCGAGCGCGTCGTGGGTGTCGTAAAGGCCGATCAGCGCGCCGCCCTGTTCCCGGCGCAGATAGCCGGTGAAGTAGTCGTCGCGGGTGACGGGGATTTCGTGGCCCATGGTTTCGAAATCAGGCACCGTGTCGGTCACCACGTAATGGTGCTGCATCGGAACAATCGGCAGATCGAGGCCGGAGAAGGCGCCGATCTGGCGGGCGTGATAGCCGCCTGCGTTGACCACATGCTCACAGACGATATCGCCCTGTTCGGTGGAGACTTTCCATTCGCCCGAAGGCAGCTGCTGCACATCGGTCACCCGGTTGCGCCGCATCACCCTGGCGCCCCGCATCCGCGCGCCTTTGGCCATCGCCTGGCAGGTGCCGGAGGGATCCACGTGGCCGTCGTCAGGAGTATAGATGCCGCCGATGATATGCGAGGTGTCATAGATCGGGTTCAGCTCGGTGATTTCCGCGGGCGACAGCCAATGGCACTCCTGCCCGCGCGCCAGCACTGCATCGCGGGTGTGCAGCAGCCAGTCGCGGTGATCCCCGGTCGCGCCCACGCGCAGCGAGCCGCAATTGTGCCAGCTGACGCCTTGTCCAGTCTCCGCCTCGATGGTCTTGTAAAGGTCCACCGCATAGTCGTGGCAGGTCCCCAGGGCGTGGCCCGGGGTCATCCGGCTGACCAGCCCGGCGGCGTGCCAGGTGGCGCCGGACGTCAGCTCGGCCTTTTCCACCAGGACGATGTCCGTCCAGCCCTCTTTGGCCAAGTGATACAGGACGGCGGCGCCCATATTGCCGCCGCCAATCACCACAACACGCGCTGATTCCATGATCTGTTCTCCGCTGTCCTGGGGTGACTATCGTGGCGAAGGAAAAATTTTCATAGCATTTTTTATCCAAGGGATAATAATCGACCGAGATCCAGATTCGGGAGGCACCATGGACGGCACCATCGTAGCGGAAACCACGGAGCAGCGGATCAAGCGCATCCTGGGGCCGGAGGGCTTTGACCAGGTGTTCCGCCCGATTGAAGAGGCCGGCGGTCTGCCCAATGCCGCCTATTGGTCGCAAGAGTGGCATGAACTGGAGCAGGAGCTGATTTTCCGCCGCTCCTGGGTATTTGCGGGCGCGCGGGCCGAAATTGCAGCGCCGGGAGATATGAAGCCGCTGGAGATCGGCGGGCTTCCCATCGTGCTGGTGCATGGGCGCGACGGCGTGATCCGGGGGTTCCAGAATGTCTGCCGCCACCGAGGGATGCAGCTGGTCACGGAGCCTTGCAAGAAGGCGACGCTCACCTGCCCCTATCACAAATGGGCCTACGGGCTGGACGGCAAGCTGCGCTCGCGGCCGCATTTCCAGGGGCCGAACCAGGCGGACAGCTTCAAGGACGGCGGCGGAGAGAAACTGGACCTGATCCCGGTGCGGGTTGAGGAGTTCTTTGGCTGTTTGTTCGTCAATATCTCGGGCGACGCCGACCCGCTGGATGTCTGGATGGCGCCGGTGCTGGAGCAGCTCAAAGGGTATGACCTGGCCGCCATCCGCTGGGCCGGAAAGCTGGACTTCGAGATCGAGGCCAACTGGAAGCTGGCCTATGAAAATTACATGGAGGGCTATCACGTCTTTGCCTTGCACCCGCGGCTCTTGGAGTTCGCCCCGATGGATCTGCGCTGGTCGGGGGAATGGCGCGGCAATACTTTTGTAAACGGCTACCGGTTCCCGGAGATCCAGGCCGGGCGCGGCGAGGGGCTGCCGCATTATCCCGGTCTGTCAGACGAAGACAGGATGCAGGGGCAGTGGTTTCTGACCATGCCGCATTTTGCGGTCGAGATCTTTCCGGATCAATTCACCGTGCTGGTCGCCTATCCGGACGCGCCGGATCACTGCCGCGAGGAGCTGCATGTTTTCCTGATCGGCGATGAGGCAGCGAGCGGAGAGAAATACGCCAAGGAACGCGAGGAGGTCATCCGGATGTGGGACGATCTGAACCGCGAGGACATTTCGATCCTGAAGGGCATGCAGCAGGGGCGGCGCTGCCCTGGTTATGACGGCGGCCGCTACTCGCCGCATTGGGAGGGGCCGACGCTCAGCTATGCGCGCAAGATTGTCGAGATGATGCTGGAGGAAGGCTAGGCGCGATTACCGCTGCCGCATGATTACTGGGGTGTTGGTCAGGATGATCTGCAAGTCCTCGGTGCCATTGTTGAGGTAGCGGTGGGGTTTCTCGCCGGAGAAGCCGAAACTGTCCCCCGGCTCGAGCACGAACACCCGCCCGTCAACTTCCAGCGTCAGCTGGCCGGAGAGCACATAGCCCGCCTCTTCGCCTTCATGCGACAACGGGTTGTCGCCGGAATGGCCGCCGGGGGAGAACTGCATCATTGTCATCACCAGCTGACCGTCGACAGTAGGCGTCAGCAGATAGTCAGTCTCCCCCAGATATTCGGTGCCGGAAAGGCGCGAGTAATCAATCCGGCGGCGGAAGCCTTTGCGCACCACATAGGCGTCTTCGACAGGGTCGTCGCTGGGGGAGGCGGGAAACAGCCAGCCGATCTCGACCGACAGCGCCTTGCTGATCCGCTGAAGCGCATCCAGCGAGGGCTGCTTTTGGCCGCGCTCCACCAGGCTGAGGAAACCGACGGACAAAGACGCCGCCTGGGCCAGGTCGTTCAGCGTCATGTTCTGGGCACGCCGCACGGCCCGGATTTCGGGGCCAACTGGGCGGGCTCCGGAGGTGTCTCCGGCGTCGCTGCTCGGGGGGATGCCGCTTGCCATGGGTGTGTTCCTGCGCCGCTGGGAGCGGCTTTCCTCCGGATCGCCGGTCGGGTAAAATTTCGTCCTGAATGTTTACTCTTAGCAAGGTTTCCGCCGAAGGGCCACAGCAGCCGGCTGCGCTGCAGAGCGGAAACCCGGCCGGCTGGGTCCGGCGGTTCCGGTGCTTTGGTAGCGGCCGGGTTTTGCGCAGGAACCGGGTCGACCGGGGCCAGGGCTGGTCTGTAGCGGTATCTTTGCGGCGCATCTGCAAGCGGGCAGGCGGCGCAAAGGAACGGGATGCGGGTGCAGGAGACGGAAACGGAATGGCGAAACGGGTGTCAGACATCGACTGGGCGCAGGCGGCGGCGGATCTGGATGCGCGCGGATATGCGGATCTGGGGGCATTGCTGCCGGACGGGGCGGCGGCTGAATTGATTGCAAATTACGGCAGCAGTCCGCTGTACCGCAGTCATATCCGGATGGCCCGGCACGGGTTCGGGCAGGGCGAGTACAAGTATTTTACCCACCCGCTGCCTGGCGTCATTGCGGAATTGCGCCGGGACCTCTACCCGCCGCTGGCCCGGATCGCCAACACCTGGAATGCGCGGCTGAACGCGGACGGCAGGTTCCCGGAAACCCATGCGGCGTTTCTGGATGAGTGCCATGCCGCCGGGCAGATGCGGCCGACGCCGTTGATCCTCAGATACGGGCCCGGCGATTTCAACTGCCTGCATCAGGATGTGTACGGTGCGCATCTGTTCCCGCTGCAGGTTGTCTTTTTGCTGTCGCAGGAAACGGATTTTGACGGCGGGGAATTTGTGATGACCGAACAGCGCCCCAGGATGCAGTCCCGGGCTGAGGTCGTGCCGCTGCGTTCCGGGCACGGGTATGCCTTTGCAGTGAACGACCGCCCCAAGCAGGGGGTCAAAGGGTATTACAGGGTCAAGCACCGCCATGGCGTCAGCGAGATCCGGGCGGGAGAGCGGTATGCGATGGGCATCATTTTCCATGATGCGGCCTGAGCACGCGGCATGAAGACAGGAGAGGCTTATGGACCTGTTCGGAAATACGGCAGACCCGGCCGTCAATCTGCTGCCGGCGGATGGCACGGTGCATTACTTCGGGCCGGTTCTGCCGGAAGACCAGGCGGATTGGTATTTTGCCCGGCTGATGGAGACTGTTGATTGGCGCCATGACGAAGCCGTCATTTACGGCAAGCGCATTACCACAAAGCGCAAGGTGGCGTGGTATGGAGACCGGGCGTTCCGCTATACCTATTCCAGAGTCACTAGAACCGCGCTGCCCTGGACCCGGGAGCTGCGCCTCCTGAAAGACTGCGTGGAGAGGGCGGCCGGGGAGCGTTTCAACTCCTGTCTGCTGAACCTTTATCACTCGGGTGACGAGGGGATGTCCTGGCACAGCGATGCCGAAAGCGACCTGGTCAGGAACGGTGCAATCGGATCGCTCAGCCTGGGGGCGGCGCGGCGGTTCTCCTTCAAGCACAACAGCCTGGATCTGAAGGCTGACGTGACCCTGGAGCACGGCAGCCTGCTGGTGATGAAAGATGCGACGCAATCCTTCTGGAAGCACCGGGTGCCGCCGGCAAAATCGGTCACCCGGCCGCGCATCAGCCTGACATTCAGGACCATCCGCACCTAGGGACTGCCAGGCTGTCCGGGGGCAAGGAAACTGGCCAGCGGCTGCTTCTGCCTGCCTTCGGCATCGAAATTCCCAGGGTGGAGCCAGGCCTGGTGGGCCTTGCAGACCGCAGGCCATTCGTCATCCGTAATCGAAAACCAGGCCGTGTCCCGCGACCGGCCCTTATAGTGGAGGGCCTTGCGGAAGATGCCTTCGAAGGTGAAGCCGAGCCTGCCCGCGGCCCGGCGCGACGGGGCGTTCAGCGCATCGCATTTCCATTCATAGCGGCGGTAGCCGAGACCGAAGGCATAGGCCATCTTGAGATGCATGGCTTCGGTGGACACCGGCGTGCGCTGCATTGCTGGCGACATTCTGATGTTGCCGGCCTCGATGCACCCCATTGCCGCCTCGATCCGCAGAAACGAGCCGTAGCCGGCGGCCCGCCCGGTGCTTTGGTCGATATAGGCAAAGAACATCGGATCGGTGCTTGCTTCGGCGGCGGTCAGCCACTGCATGAAGTCATCCAGCCGGTCATAGGGGCCGTTTGCCATATAGGTCCAGCCGGCGCCGTCCGTGTCCTTGCGGAAGGCTTCGAAAAGCTGCTCGCCGTGCAGGCCCGCTTGCAGCGGCACAATTTGCGCGAACCGCCCCTCGAGCGTCACAGGCACCGGCCTGGGTGGCGGTGTCCAGCCCGCCGGAAGCGCGTCGCCGATCGGCTGGCCAAGATGGTTGGTCCGTGTCATCTGGTTTGTTCCCGGTTTTAATTTGTTTTTCGAGCGGCGGTGCCTCAGTTCCGGCGCCGCACGGGTTTGGCAGCCACCACTCTAGATATGCGATTGGTGCGGAAAAATATCCAAAACCGGAAACTTCAAGAGGGCCAATCGCAGGGCAATCCTTCGGCATTGATGGCCGCCCGGGCAGAGCTGCTGTGGCGCCGGCTGGTTCGGGGAAGCGTTGGAAGGCAGGGCCTGTATCCCTGGCCGAAGGCAGCGGAAACCAACCGTCATGTACGGCAAGCGAAGGTGCAGACGCCGCAATCGTTCTCGGGGTATCTGTCATCTATTGGCGAGGAGTGCTGAGCCTGAACTCAGGATGTTTTCTAACATGGATGGAAGACGCCTGGCTTCTCTTCAGCCAGCAGCCTTCAGCCCGTCGGCACAGCGCTGCTGGACATCGCGCACGATCACATTGACCAGTGCGCGGGAGACCTGCAGCTCTTCTGCGATGTCCTTTTGCGGGACACCGTCCAGCCGGTGGCGCAGGAACACGTCGCGGTTCCGCGGCGGGCTACCGGCCAGGCTCTGGACAACCGCGTGCAGCGCCTGTTTGCCTTCCAGGCTTGCCTGCCCGCACAGCGGCGTCACGCCGGCTGCTGCCAGCTGGCCTTCGTCCTCGAAATCCGTGGCGATCTCGCGCCGCGATTTGCGCAAATAGTCGATGGCCGCATTGCGCACCATCCGTGCCACATAAGGCCGGGCCCGGTCCGGCAGGCTGCCGGGCTTGAAAGACAGGCATTTCAGGGCCGTGTTCTGGATCACGTCTTCGGCAGCGTCAAGCGAGCCTACCAGTTTCAGGGCGGCGCACAGGTGCAGCCTGCGGTGGGTGACAAGTTCTTCAATCAAAGCTTCGCAGACGCGCGGGCGCGGGTGATCTGTCATGGCAATCCCATCGGCATTTGTCCGGGCAAATGCCCGGGAAGGTGATGTTTTTGGAGAAAACTGCCTTTGGGCCTGCAGGCCCTGGGTCGCGCAGCCGTTATCTCCCAGGTGGATTGCGAGGTCAATCTTTGCGTGTGAGATTGGCAGAGAAATGCCGTAAGCGGGTGTGCGGCCCGCTGCTGCGGGCCGCTGCAGGCGGTTTATTCCGCGGCGGCGAGCTGTGCGGGCTGCGGTGTCAGGAGCGCTTCGGCAATCTCATCCACGCGCACCGCCAGGACCGACAGCAGGGTGTCGCTCAGCCCGTGGGTTTCTTCGCAGTAGCCCTGCAGGAAGATGCGGGGGCGGAAGCTTCCGCAGGTCCGCATCCGGTAATTCCGGTCCGGGCTTTCGAAATGCACATGCGGCTCCAGCCCGGCCAGAAGGGTTTCCCCCAGACGGCGGCGGTAGCCGGTTGCCAGAATGACCAGGTCATAGGCGCTGCTGCGGGTTTCGCCGCCCTGGGCGGGCTGCAGGGTCAGCAGTGTCTGCTGACCGCTGGCTTCTGCCGCGGTGACGCAGGTGCTGCGCAGCAGCCCGTAGGATGAGCTGCCGGCCACTTCCTGCTCGTAGAACAGTCCGTAGACCTGATCGATCAGATCGCCGTCCACTACGGCGTAGTTGGTGTTGGAATACTCCGCCATCAGGGCCCGGCGCTGGTCTGCGGGCTGCTGGTAGACATGGGAGGTGAAGCTGGCGTCGAAAATCTCGTTCACGAAAGGGCTGTCGTCCGACGGTTTCAGCGCGTGGCTGCGGAAGATGAAATCCACCTGGGGCCGGGCCGGGTCATTGGCCAGGTCCATGAAAATCTCGGCGCCGCTCTGGCCTGAGCCGATGACTGCCACCTTCAGCGGTCTGTCCGCTGCTGCCAGCCTGGGTTTGACGCTGCTGAGGTAGCTGGAGCTGTGGACCACGCCGGGGTGGCCCTGCAGCGCAGCAAAGATGTCCGGAATCGCGGGTTTGCCGCCGATGGCCAGCACCAGATCCCGGGTCAGGTAGCGGGATTGCTGGCCGCTGCCGTCCTCAGCAGTGACCGCCAGCACCTCGCCGCTGCCGCCGGGGTCCTGAACGGGTTCGGCGCCAATCACCCGCTGGCCATAGCGGCAGGCATCCTCGAGCTGCGCGGCAGCCCAGACGAAGTAGCTGTTGAACTCCTGCCGGCTGGGAAAGAAGCTCTTGCGGTTGACGAAACGCTCCAGACGGCCCTGGGCGTGCAGGTAGCTGAGGAAGGAGTAGGGGCTGGCGGGATTGCGCAGGGTCACAAGGTCCTTGATGAAGGAAACCTGCATGTCCGACCCCTCAAGCAGCATGTCCGGGTGCCAGGCGAAGCGGGGTTTGGCCTCTAGAAAAAGGGCGTCCAGTTTTGGCGCGCCGGCCTGCGCGCGCTCTTGCAGGGCGATGGCCAGGGCCAGGTTCGAGGGGCCGAAGCCCACGCCGATCATGTCGTGGATGTGGTGCGGTTCGCTCATCGGGTTTCTCCGGGTTTCAATTGGGCAAAGGGGGACAGCTGCAGCGGGCGGCCGGGATCTGCAGGGCTGGGGCGGGACCAGAGGCGGGCCTGGAAGAAATGCGCCCGCTCCAGCCGCACCAGCGTTGCGCGCTTGTGGGCAAAGTCGAACTCCTTGACCGCGGCAAAGCCGGAACGGGTCAGGTTGCGCAGCTGCTGGGTATGGCTGGCGGCCGGTTCTCCGACCAGCGCCTGGGTGCGGGGCTCGGCCAGGAACATGTAATGCATCAGCGAGGGCAGCCAGGCGGTGATGAAATCGGCGCCGCGGGCCTCGGGGTCCCCCACCAGCACATGCCAGCCGCGGTCCCAGTCTCCGGCCGGGTAATGGGCGCCGATGCGGTTTTCCCGAGCCCAATAGAGTTCGAAGTAGCAGAAGGGGCGGCCGTCAAGGCAGCCAAGGACCGGCATCATATGCGGATCGGCCTGCATCCGGGCGAGGTAGTCCCGGTGGTATTCCAGGGTGCCGGATTCCTCGAAGAAGGCGGCGACGCGCTCGTCGTTCATCCAGGCGTGGAACAGCTCCAGGTCGGCGGCAGGGTCCAGCGTGCGCAGCGAGAAGCACTGCTGCAGCCAGGGGATGCGGCGGCGGTAGAGGAGGCCTGACGGTTTGGCTGGACGCAGCGGGTGGCTGCCATGCGGGCCCGCCACCGGCACTTGCGGGTAGCTGCGGGGCGGCTGCACCAGCCAGAGGTCCGGAATTTGCCAGAGCATCTCCGGGAAAACGCCAAGCCAGCCGCCGTTCAGCAGGCAGGCAGCGCCAATGGACAGGAGCTCCTGCTCCAGAGAGGCGAAGTCCTCGCGCTTCAGCAGGACCAGAACTTCTTCTGCCGCGTGGCTGGTCAGGGCCTCGCAGGCGGCCAGCAGGGCGGCCAGGCTGAGCGGCCCGGCAGGTGCAGCGAGCTGCTGTTTGCCGCCGCCGTGGTTCGTAACGGCGATCTCTTGCGCGGTGCCATGGCTGTAAACCGTGACACCGCCGGGGCAGGGCCGGGCCCAATGGGGCGGGCTGTGATCTGAGGTGTAATCCAATGACACGCAGGGTCCTCCGTTTGCTGGGCGGCGCGGATGTGCGCCGGGACTGCTTGGAGAACGCTGGAGGGCGGTGGAAATTTACAAAAAAGATCAGGTGCTCTGCATTTTGCGGATTTGTTCGCAAGCGACTGAATGCAAACCAGAAAACCCGGCGCCTGGAGACAGGGCCGGGAGCGGTTTTTACTGGGAAATCAGGTGTTAGCTGAGGGCAAATACCTTCTGGATGGCGCGGTTGACTGCCACGGGCAGCACCGACATGTGGTTTTCTCCGGCATAGGTTTCGTAGTCTGCTGCAACCCCGGGCAGCTGGTTCAATGCGTCAGCCATGTCCTGTGCTGCGGCGATGGTCCGGGTCTTTTCCTTCTCAGTCAGCCGTTCGGCGGCATCGGCGGCCCCCTCCTGGAACGGAGCCAGGCGCGCGCCTTCCCATTCGCCAGCAGAGAGATGCACATAGGGGCGGTGCGGGCCGGGATCAAAGCGCGCCTGATGCTGCAGCAGGAAGCTGTCTTCCCAGGTGATCGCGGGGCTGGCAGCGATCCAGTGGCTGAAGGCACCTGGCCGGGTGAACAGCAGCCACAGCGCAAACAAGCCGCCAAAGGAATGGCCGAACAATCCGCGGTGCGCGGGATTGAGCGGCGCAAGGGTCTCTGCCTGCGGCAGGACCTGTTCCAGCAGGAACCGCGCCATCTCTGCCGCGCCGCCGGTGCGGACCGGTTCGCCGCCATCGTAAAACGGCGGATAGGTCTGACCCGGAGGCGGGCCGAGGTCCCAGCTGCGCCGGAAGGGATCGTAGGCGCCGTCTGTGGGGTAGCCGACGGCTATCAGCACGCCCCAGCCCACATTGGCGCCCGAGGGGTAGCAGGCCTGCGCCCGCATCGCGTCGATGGCGGTGCCGATCACTGCATTGCCGTCGGTCATGAACAGGGCGGGCCAGCCTTCGGCAGGAGGCTCGCCCGGGGGCGTCCAGATGAAGACACGGCGGACAGCACCGGTTTCGCTGTCGGTGACATCGTGCCAGCGGGCTCCGGTCCAGGTCTCGCCGGTGGCGGCGGGGGGCGGCAGCTGCGTCATTGGCGGGCCTCCCCGATGGCTTGCAGCACATCCGCCACCAGGTCATCGGCGTTTTCCAGGCCTGCGGCGAGGCGCACCGATCCGGCCGGTGTGCCGAAGCGCTGGAACACATTGGCCGGGCCGGAAAGGCCAAGGGCGGCCTGGGCCGGGATCACCAGGCTTTCCGGGCCGCCCCAGCTGACGCCGATTTTCACCGCTTTCAGCGCGTTGGTGAAACGGGGAATATCGACGCTGCTGTCCAGATCGAAGGCAAACAGCCCGCCATAGCCGGACAGGCAGGCGTTGCCCGGGTTGGCTTCGAATGCGGGGTGGCGGACACGGGTCACGGCGGGGTGGGCCGAAAGCGCCCGCCCCAGTGCCAGCCCGTTCTGCATGTGGCGGGCCATTCGAAGATGCAGGGTGCGCATGCCGCGCAGCACCAGCCAGGCGTCGAATGGAGAGAGCTTGCCGCCGAGGAAGTGATAAGCCTCGTGGTCGATACGGGCAAGCAGCGCCTTGGGGCCCGCAACCAGGCCTGCCAGCGTGTCGGAATGTCCTGCGAGGTATTTGGACGCGGCATGAACCACCAGGTCGATGCCGAATTCTGCCGGACGCTGATACAGCGGCGTGGCCCAGCTGTTGTCGATCACCGAGATCACTCCCAGCCGGCGCGCCTCGGCCCCGATGGCGCGCAAGTCCTGGGTGGTAAAGCTCCAGGATGTTGGACTTTCCAAATAGACCAGGGTGGCGCCGGGCAGGGCGTCCAGAACGGCCTGGGTATCAGTGCCGTCCACATACTGAGTGGTGACGCCGAACTTTTTCAGCAGGCATTCGAACAGGCGGAAGGCGTCGGAATAGAGGTTCTCGACCGCGACAACGCGGTCGCCGGATTGCACAAAAGGGATCACGGCGGCAGCAATGGCCGCCATGCCGGAGGCAAAGCCGCGGGCTGCCTCCACGCCCTCCATCCGGGCGATGAGGCTTTCCAGCTCCGCCACCGTGGGGTTGTTGCCGCGGCTGTAGATATAGCGGCTGGACTTGCCTGCAAAGACGGCGGCCAGGTCCTCGTAGCGGTCAAACAGGAAAGACGAGGTCTGGAACACCGGCACTGAACTGGCGCCATGCGGCATAGGATCATGCGGGGCGATGAGGTCGGGGGTGAGCCGGTCGGAGGCGGCCAGTGTGCCGCGGGGCGTGTGATCGTTCATACGGGAAGACCTTTCAGGGCGGTGTGCGGCAGGCGCCGCAGGATCAGGGCGGCGGCAAAGCCGGTGAGCAGGGCAGCGAGCGACAGGGCGGGGGCGAGCCCGGCAAAGCCCCAGAAGCTGGCAGCGGTGAACAGGAGGGGCAGAAACAGCCAGCCGAGCGGTGCCAGGCCGAGAAGGGCGGCATCCCGGGCGCGGGCGGTGGCTTGCAGGCTGACTTGGGCCGCGTGGCGCAAAGCCGTGGCGGGCAGCGACAAGGCCAGCGCTGCCAGTGCCGGGACGGCGAGGGACTGAACCGCGGGATCAGCGGTGAAAAGGGCGCTGATCTGTGGGGCCGCTTGCAGGCCTGCCAGCAGGAACAGGCTGGCAGCGGCGGCGGCAAGGGTGGCTGTGGCGAATGCAGCGCGGGCCAGGCGGGCAGTATTGCCTGCGCCCGCGGCATGGGCCAGCACCGCCTGGGCGCCGAGGCAGAATCCCTCGACCGGCAGCGTGGCGAGCACCCAGAGCCGGAGCGCGATGCCCATGGCGGCCTGGCCGACGGTGCCCTCGTGCTCTCCGGCCAGGCGGTAGAGCAGCAGGAAGGCGAGGCTGGCCAGCAGCACCGAGGCTGCCTCGGGCAGGCCGATGCGCAGAACCGGCCAGAGGCGGGCAAGGGCGCTGCGCGATAAACGCGGCCGCAACTGCAGCGGGCTGCGGGCGGCGGTGAAATACCAGCCATAGAGGGCCAGGGTGGCGAGCTGAGCCAGAACGGTGGCCAGCGCGGCGCCGCGCACGCCAAGGCCTGCGGTGAAAATCAGCAGCGGGTCCAGCGCCATGTTGAGCGAGAAGCAGAGGATCAGGCTGAACAGGCTGAAACGGGCGTGGCCGCTGCCGATGGCGGTGAAATCGCACAGGATTTGCACCATCCCCAACCCGGCCGAGAGGGTAAGGATGCTGAGGTACTGCAAGGCAGGTTCGCGCACCGCTCCGGTGGCGCCAAGCATATCCAGCAGCGGCAGCCGGGCCAGCCAAAGCGCGGCTGCGGACAGGGCGGCCAGCAGCAGGCACAGTGCCATGGCAGCGGAGGCGAGGCGGGCGGCTTCCTGCCTGCGTCCCGCACCCAGGGCGCGCCCGGCTGCTGCTGCGGTGCCGATTCCCAGCCCCACGCCGATTGCGGCGGTGACGCCGGTAAGGGGCAGGGCCAGGCTGACGGCGGCCAGCGCCTCCGGCCCCAGCTGGCCGACGAAGTAGCTGTCCACGCCCTGGTGGGCGGCATTGAGCGAAAGGCCGCCTGCGGTGGGAAGGCCTGCGCGCAGCAGCGTCCGCAGGAGGTCCGGGCTGGCAAGGTTCAAGGCGGTCATGGTCTTGAGGCTTCCGTCTGATGAAGGTTCGTCCTGACCTTTGACGCAGGCGGGGCCGGGAAATTCACAAGCCGGGGGCAAGTTTTCTGCCCGGAGGGGGGAACTGCGGGCCGGGTGCTGCGTCTTTCCGGGGACAAGAGATGAATGGAGACCTGAAGATGACCCAACCCGGACCCGATCAATGGATCTGCGTCAGAAACAGTGAAGGCCGCTGGTCTGTCTGGCCTGCAGACCTGCCGGTTCCTGCGGGATGGCAGGCCGAAAGCGCGCCTGCGGACCGCGGCGCCTGCCTGGCGGAGATTGAGGCGCGCTGGAGCGACCCGCGTCCCGAGGCGCTGCAGGAGGCGATGGCATGAGCGGTACGCAGGTGCTTGAAGACGCAGGGGTGGAGCTGACACCGGGTGAAAAACAGGTTTGCGCCCATGACCAGGTAGGGCAGCTGGCGCCCTATGGGGTGCAGGTGCTGCTGCTTAGGGCGGACGCACGCTGGAAGACCGCAGAGGTCCGGCAGGCAGCGGACGCCGTCCTGAATTTGCATCCGGTGTTTCGTGCGCGTCTGCACCGGCTGGCGGGCGGGGAAATGTGCCGCTCGGAACAGGCGGAGAACCGGATAGGGTTGGCAGAACGTCCAGCAAAGGGGTTGGAGGCTGCTCTGGCAGGGATGCGGTTTGATCTGGACGGCGGTGCGGGTGCCTTTGCCTGCGTCGCAGCTGATGCCGAGGGCCATCTGTTCGGTGTGGCTTTGCATCCGGCCTTTGGCGATGCCGGGGTGCTGAACGCTGTGGCCCTGGGCTTTGCCCATGCGCTGACCGGAGAGGCTGGGGCGGCTGCGCCAACTTCAGCGGCGCCGGCGGCCGAAGCGGTCCGGGATCAGCTGCCTGGCTGGCGGGAAATGCTGGAGGACGCGGCCTGTGCGGTTGCCCGTTTGCCGCACCGCCATGGCGGCAGTGAAGACGTTGCGCGGGGCTGCGCGGAACAAGGGCTGAAGCCGGCGCTGGCAGACACCCTGTGCCGTGAAGGCGCCGGGGTGGAAGCCCGTTTC
This sequence comes from Leisingera sp. ANG-M1, assembly GCF_000813745.1. Lineage (GTDB taxonomy): Bacteria > Pseudomonadota > Alphaproteobacteria > Rhodobacterales > Rhodobacteraceae > Leisingera. The sequence continues at coordinate 116,799 of NZ_JWLC01000021.1, forward strand.
GCTGCTGCGCTTGGCATTGTGCTGTCGCGCTGCAGCGGGCAGCGGGATCTGCGTTTTGCAACCGGTTCTGTCCGGGCGCAGGCAGTGCGGCGCAGTGAAGACATCCTGCCGCTGCGGCTGCAGATCGACCCAGGAAGCAGTGCAGCGGCTGTGCTGGAGCAAGTGCAAGCGGAATTGGCGAAGGGCAGGGCGCGGACAGTGCCTTCGGAGTTCCTGGTGCAGGACATGCTGCGCCGCGAGGGGGCGGACCGGCATCCCTTGGGGGCCGTCACTCTGCATGTGCGCAGGGATGCGCCGCTGCCGGACGGGCTGGGTTTCTGCGCCGTGCCTGAGCCTGCGGCGCAGGGGGAGCTGCTGCTGCTGGTGCGTCTGTGCAGCGATGGCAGGGTGATCCTGCGGGCCAGCTATGCGCGGGACCTGTTCGAGCCAGCCTTGATCGGGCGCTTTCTGGTGCATTTGGAGAGGGTGCTGGAGGCCGGGCTGGCAGATCCGGAGCAGGCGGCAGGGCGGATTGCGCTGCTGAGCCGCGAGGAACTGGGCACCCTGTCGGCGCCATATGAGGACGGCGCGGTCAACGATCCGCGCGCGGTGCATGAAATCATATCGGACCATGCCCGCCAAACGCCGGATAAGACGGCGCTGATCAGCGGCGGGCAGGAATGGAGCCACGGCACCCTGAACCGCCGGGCCAACAGGCTGGCGCACCGGCTGCGGACGTTGGGTGTCGGCGCTGAAGTGCCGGTGGCCGTTATGGTCGAGCGCGGCAACGAGGCGGTGATGGCAATACTGGCGGCGCTGAAGGCAGGCGGTGCCTTTGTCCCGATAGACCCGGACCATCCCGAAAGCCGCAACCACCACATTCTGAGCGACGCAGGCGTGCAGGCGGTGATCACCCGCCGCCGCCATCTGGGCAAACTGCCCGAAGGGCTCAAGGCCCGGATCCTGTGCCTGGACGATGATCCCGGGGCGGGCCAGCCGGAGACGGACCCGGATGTCCCCATCCGCCGGGACCAGATGGCCTATATCATGTATACCTCTGGCTCTACCGGCAAGCCGAAGGGGGTTGCGGTGGAGCACGGGCCGCTCAGCGATCATCTGCAGGACACCGCGCGTGTTTATGAGATGAGCAGCGAAAGCCGGGAACTGCCGTTCCTGCCGTTCTCCTCGGATGGCGGGCACGAGCGCTGGATGAACCCTCTGATGATGGGCGGTTCGGCGGTGATCCCAGACGGGCCGCTGTGGACGCCGGAGCAGAGCTTTGCGGCGATGCGCAAATACGGCTGCAACAATGCCTCGATCCCGACGTCCTATTTGCAGCAGCTGGCGGAATGGGCGTCAGAGACCGGCGAGGGGCCGGAGATGCGGCTCTATTCCTTCGGCGGCGAAGGTCTGGCGCAGGCGACTTTTGACCTGCTGTCGCGGGAGCTGCGGGCGCCTCTGCTGATCAACGGCTACGGGCCGACCGAGACCATCATGACGCCGATGGTCTGGAAGGTTCGGGCAGGTACCAGGTTCGAGGGCGCCTATGCGCCTTTGGGCCGCGCCGTGGGCAACCGCCGCGCCTATGTGCTGGATGCGCAGCTGATGCCGTGCCCCGTCGGGGTGGTGGGCGAGATCCATCTGGGCGGCGAGGGCGTTGCGCGCGGCTATGTGAACCGGCCCGGCACCACCGCGGACCGGTTTATTCCCGATCCTTTTGCGCCGGAACTGGACGGGCGCGAGGGCGCGCGGATGTACCGGTCCGGTGATCTTGGGCGCTGGCGCGAGGACGGCACGATTGAATTCCTGGGCCGGGTGGATCATCAGGTAAAGCTCAATGGCTACCGGATCGAGCCGGGGGAGATCGAGGCGGCGCTCCTGCAGCAGCCGGGCGTGTCCGAAGCGCTGGTTCTGCTGCGCGAGGATGGCGGCGAGAAGCGGCTGGTCGGCTATGCGGTGGCACCGCAGAAGGTGCAGGAAGAGCAGCTGATGCGGGCGCTGGAGGCGCAGCTGCCCCGGCATATGGTGCCCTCGGCCATCGTTGTGCTGGAGCGGATGCCGACCAATGCCAATGCCAAGGTAGACCGGGCGGCACTGCCGCTGCCGGGGGTGCGGCGGCGGGCCGGACAAGGCGAGGCCCCGGCGGGAGAGGCTGAGGCCGCGGTGCTGGCAGTTTGGCGGGAAGAGACCGGAAACCCGGATATGGGAGTGACCGATGACTTCTTTGACATGGGCGGCCGGTCGCTGACCGCGCTGAAGGTGCTGGCCCGCATGCGCAAAGCCTGGCCGGGCACGGCGCTGACCATTGCGGATCTGTTTGACGCGCCGACGGTCCGGGCCTTGACGCGGCGGCTTGAGGCCGGGGATGCCACCGGGCGGCAGGCGATTGCGCTGCGCGGTACCGGCTCAAGGCCGATGCTCTATTGCTTCCCGGGGCTGCTGGTCTCGACCCGCGAGTACCTGCGGCTGACCGCCTATCTGGGAGAGGATCAGCCGGTGACCGGCTTCCTGTGCCATTCGCTCAATGAGGAGAAGCACCTGAACGTGGCCGTGCAGGATGTGGTGGCGCCTTACGTCGATCATATCCGCCGGCAAAGCGCGGGGCGGCCCTGCGCCTTCCTGGGCTGGAGCTGGGGCGGTCTTCTGGCCTGGGAGGCGGCGCGGCAGCTGCACGGTGAAGTGGATCTGCGGATGATCGGCATGGTGGATGTCTGCGATCTGGGCCGCGACTTTGCCCCTGGCGCAGTGCCGCGGTTTGATCCTGGCGAGCGGGAGACGCTGGAAGCGGAGCTGCGGGCCTGGCTGGGCAAAACCCGGATGCGGGCACAGTGGGATGCGCTGATCGGGGCGATGGATGCGCTGTGTTATGAACAGTTCCTGCGCTTCATCGGAAATGAGGCGGAGCCGCTGCCCTTTGACGGGCCCGAGGTTTCCAGCCGCGAGCACACGTTCTGGGTGCTGATCGACAACGCGCTGGTGTTCCGGCAGTACCAGCTGGCGCAGCTGGATGTGCCGGTGGCATCTTTCAGCGCGGGTGACACGCTGAGCCGGGGGCTGAGCCTGGTGGACTGGCGGCAGGTGTCGCCGCGGGCTGCACCGGCAGAAGTGGTGCCGGGCACCAACCATCTGCATATCATTGGCGACCAGCTGTTCCATGGCCGTTTCAAGGCGGCGCTGGAGCGGGCTTTCGAAGGCGTGTAACGGCAGCAGCCGGGGTTATTCAGGCCCCGGCTGCCAAGTGGACGCAGGCGGCACGGGTGAACCCCGTGCCGCTGTTTTTTGTTTGATCAGAAGGATCTGCCGATGGTGAAGGACACGGTGCGGCCTTCGCCGCGGGAACAGCCGTAGCCGTCGTAGCAAACGCTGTCGTATTCCTTGTCGAACAGGTTGGAGACCCGCAGGTTCACCTCCATTTCCTGCCATTCATAGCGCAGAGCCAGATCGGCGAGGGTATAGGAGGGAGTCACCCGTGCATTGCTTTGAGTGGCAAAGGCATCGTCATTGTAGCGCAGCCCGCCGCCGATGCTGAGACCCGGCAGCAAGGCCGCGGCATCATAGTCCAGCCACAGCGACAGCTGGTGCGGCGGTGCCATGGCATTGTCGTTGCCAGTCAGGCCCTCAACCAGCGACTTGGTGATTTCGCTGTCCAGGTAGGTGTAGCCGAACACGCCTTGCAGATTGTCCGTGATCCGGCCGCGGGCCTCCAGCTCAAGCCCGCGCGAGCGGATTTCGCCGGCTTGGGTAAAGCTGCTCCAGGTCGGGTCGTTGCGGTCGTAGTCCTTTACGTTGGTCTTGCGCAGATCGAAGATGGCGGCGCTGAGCATGTAGCTGCCATGTTCCGGCAGGTAGCGCAGGCCGGCCTCCCACTGCTTGCTTTCGGAAGGATCCAGCGGCGCGCCGGCGATGGTTTTGCCGAAATTCTGGACGAAGCCTTCGGTATAGCTGACGTAAGGTGTCAGGCCGTTGGCCATTTCGTAGGTCAGGCCCAGCATGCCGGTGGTTGCGGCGTTCTTCTGAGACTGGGTCGTGGAAGTCAGCAGATTATCGATTTCATTTTCAAACCAGCTGCGGCGCAGGCCAGCAGTGACCGCCAGGCCGTTGCCGAATTTGTGGTGGTTCTGCAGGTAGATCCCTTTTTCGGTGTATTCTTCCCGGTTATGCGCCGACTGCGGCGGGTAGGCGACGTCGAAATCGAACACCGGATCGGCGAAGCTGACGGAATAGGCGCCGTAGGCCAGGTGCTGGCGGTATTCGGTCTTGCGGCGCTGATAGTCGGCGCCGACGATCAGGCTGTTGCCGCCGCGTTTCCATTCCAGGTAATTGTCGAGGCCCAGGTTATAGGCTTCTTCGGTGTTGGCCTGCGCGGTATAGCCCATGTCGCCGGTCGCAAAATCGGTCGAGGCCAGGTACAGGTGCCGGTAGTCGATCTTGTCGCGGGCATAGCGGGTCTTCTGGTTGAAGGTGAAACCGTCGCCGAAGCGGTGCGAGAGTTCCCACCCGATGGACCCGCTGTCGCTTTCATAGGAATTGAAGTCAGACTGCCGGGTGTAGAAGTCCGCAGGCAGGCTGCCAAGTGCCGCGTCATATTCCACGCCCGCTTGCGGGACCCACTGCAGCGGTGTGCGCTCGTCCTGCTGCAGATGCATCAGCACCGTCAGGCTGGTGTCATCGCTGGGCGCCCAGGTCAGGCTGCCCGCCACCAGGCTGCGGTCGTTATGGGAATTGTCCAGCTCGGTTTCGCCGTCGCGCAGCAGCACCGTCAGCCGCCCGGCCAGCGTACCCTCGTCATTCAGTACCCTGGAGACGTCCACGCCGGCTTCGGCGGTGCCAAAGCTGCCATAGCCGGCATAGGCAGAGCCTTCGTTTTCAAACGTGGGGCGTTTGGTGACCAGGTTGACCAGGCCGCCGGCGTCGTTGGAGCCATAGAGAACACCTGCCGGGCCGCGCAGCACCTCTACCCGGTCCAGCATGTAGGGGTCGATCTTGAAGCTGGCGAAATTATGCGCTTTGTTCGGCAACCCGTCGCGGTAGAGCGCGCTGGTGCCCATGTCGAAGCCGCGGATCGAGAACTGGTCGAACCGGTCGTCGGTGCCCCAGGTGGAAGGGTTGATGCCAGGGGTGAACTTGATCGCGTCCTCGACCTGGGCGGGCTGGCGGCGTTCCAGCTCGGTGGAGGTCACGACCGAGATCGACTGCGGCACCTCGGCCAGTGGCACGCCGGATTTGACGCCGGTCTCGGAAGCGGGCGCGAGATAGCCGTCGACGGCGCCTGCATATTGCAGCTTGTCGCGCACGATGATCGGCGCAAGCTCCAGCACGTCCTCTTCCTGAGCAGAAACGGGGTGGGCGGCGAGCGCAGAGGCGCCAAGCGCGGTGCCGCAGAGCAGCGCCCGCAAGGCGGGACGGCCGGTAGCGGCCGGGGCGGATTGGATTGTCATCACTGTAGTCCCAGGTTTATCGGCCAGGCTGCACGGGTGGCAGGGAACTGGCCCTATTGGTTGGCAAATTGCGTGTTTCGCCTGGGACGTTCCTGGGTGGCGGCACCATACAATTAACAGGTGAAGAGTCAATGGCGGCGGAACCATAACCCTTGATTTGGAGAGCTTTTTCCCTGCTTCTCATGTGCTGTCAGGTCTGCAGGCAGAGAGAAGGAGCGCCCTGCAGAGCGGAGCCTCGCCGGGTGGCAGGACGATGGGCTACGGCAGGCTCCAATAGGCTGCGATATAGCGCTGGCCGGACGCCACCCCGGCGGCCCGGGCAGCATCGCGCAAGGGCTGGACCTCAGACTTTTCGCCGGCGAACCAGAGGAAGGCGCCGGGATGCTCTGGGAACTCCGCCCGGGCGCAGCCGCCAAGGCTGTCTCCGGCCTGCCGGTCCAGCCAGCGCAGGGAAATGCCGGGTGGTGCGGTGAGCGGATACCCGCAGGCGGCGGCGCCATCCGTGAGCAGCGTGGCGCGGCCGCGAGTACCGGGCTGCAGGGATTCGAGGATGCGGGCCGCGGCCGGAATGGCGGTCTCATCAGCGTAAAGCAGGATTTCTTCCGCGTCCGGAATGCCGCCGCCGCCGGGGCCTGCGATGGCCAGCTGATGGCCTGCTGCAGCGTTCTGCGCCCAGGCAGAGGCACGGCCGCCGGCATGCAGGAACAGGTCGAATTCCAGCAACCCGCTGTGGGCGCAGACGCGACGGGCGGTATAGACCGGCCGGTGCAATGCCTTGGCGCCTTTGGGCCAAAGGGTCCGGCCGCTGGTATCGATCTTCGGGTACTCCGGATCGGTGCAGCCTGCGGGCGGCAGCAGCAGGCGGAAGTGGATGGCATCATCGCCAAAGCCGGACAGGTCCTGTGCTTGCAAGCGGATGCGCAGAAAATTGCGGCCCAGCGGAGCGACAGAGAGCACGGTGGTGAATTGCACGTCCGGAGGCAAAGTGCCTGCAGCACCGTCATCCGGCCAGCGGAGTGAAGCCGCCGTGCCAGGCTGCAGGTGTTCGAGGTGCTCGGCAAAACCCTCTTTCAGCATGTGGAGCCGGTCCGGTAGTGCAGCCGATACAAGGATCGCGCTGCCTTCCCCCTCCGCGGTGAAGCAGTAGTGGCCGAAGCCGGGGATCTCGATTGTGAGACTGGTGTCAGCATCGTGGAGGATTGGCAATTCATGCTCTTGCGCCATGGCGCGCAGAGCCGGCCGGGCGGCGGCAAAGGGCAAGGCGGGCAGTGCGGCCCCGGCCCGCAGGGGGAAGCTGGGATGGCTGTTCATCGGTGCGGGTCTCATTCCGGGATCACGTGGGGGGTGCCATGCAGCGGGTCGGGGATTATCCGGCAGGGCAGGCCGAACACCTCCTGCATGACGGTTTCGGTGACCACGTCGGCCGGAGTGCCCTGGCAATGAACGCGGCCGGATTTGAGGGTGATCATATGGGTGGCAAAGCGGGCCGCGAGGTTGATATCGTGCAGCACCATGGTAATGGTGCGCCCTGTTTCGCGGTTGAGCTCCTGCACCAGTTTCAAAAGCTCGATCTGATGCGGCAGATCAAGGTAGGTGGTGGGTTCATCCAGCAGCAGAATGCCGGTGTCCTGGGCCAGCGCCATGGCAATCCAGGCGCGCTGGCGCTGGCCGCCGGAAAGCGCCTCCAGCGGCCGGGAGGCGAGGGATGCCATGCCGGTGCGCTGCAGCGCCTGGTCCACGGCGGCGGCGTCCCGGCGGGACCATTGCCGCAGCGGCGATTGATGCGGCGTGCGGCCGCGGGCGGCGAGGTCGCGGACGGTCAGCCCTTCGGGGGCGGCGGGCGATTGCGGCAGGATCGCCAGTCTTTGCGCGACAGAGCGGCTGGGCTGGCGGTGGATTGCCTTGCCGTCCAGCACCACCTGGCCCGCGGCGGCGGGCTGCAGCCGCGCAAGGGCGCGCAGCAGGGTGGATTTGCCGCAGGCGTTGGGGCCTGCGATGACGGTGATGCTGCCGTCAGGGATCTCTGCGTTCAGGTCTGCGAGCACTTGGGTCCCGGCATAGGCGGCCGAAAGGGCCTCAGCGCGCAGGCGGGCGTTTGGGGCAGTGGAGGCCGGGGGCATCAGAGCGGTCCTTTACGGAAGTGGCGCAGCAGCATCCAGATCAGCAGCGGCGCGCCGGCGAGGGCGGTGAAGACGCCGGCGGGCAGCTGGATACCGGGCAGGGTGCGGGAAACGGTATCGGCAAGCAGGGTGATCAGCGCGCCCGCAAGGGCCGCACCCGGCAGGGCAGGGCGTCCGCCGGGTCCAAGGGCGCGGGCAATAGGGCCTGTGGCAAAGGCCACAAAAGGCAGCGGTCCGGCGGTGCTGACGGCCAGCGCTGCCAGCAGGGTGCCGGTCACAGTGAGCGCCAGCCGCAGCGCGGGCAGGTTCAGGCCTAGGCCGGCGGCAGTCTCCTCGCCCAGGGGCAGGCGGGCGAGCGGGAACTGCAGCCAAAGCGCCAGCGGCGCCAGCACGGCAAGCCCGGTCCAGACCAGGGCTGCATCGTCCCAGCTGCGTGCGTTCAGCGAGCCGGTGAGCCAATGCGCCATTCCACCCGCGGTTTGGATGTCGAGACGGCTGAGCAGCAGGTCGGCGGCGGCACTGAGCGCGAGGCCTGCGCCGATGCCGGTCAGGATCAGCCGGGCCGGGGACAGCCCGTCCTTCCAGGCCAGCAGGGTGACGGCGGCAGCGGTCAGCAGCGCGCCGGCAATTGCGCCGGGCAGCACCAGGCCGCCGGTGAGGATCAGCGCGGCCAGGGCGCCGCAGCTGGCGCCTGCGTTGAAACCGATCACATCGGGCGAGGCCAGCGGGTTGCGCAGCATCGCTTGGAAGATGGCACCGGAGAGGCCAAAGGCGGCTCCGGCGCCGAGCGCTGACAAGATACGCGGCAGACGGAGATCGAGCAGAACCAGCTGCTCCATCGCGCTGCCCTGGCCTGCCAGCACCTGCAGGCTGCGGGTGACGCCAAGAGGGTAGCTGCCTAGCTGTGCCGCAAGTGCGGCCAATGCCAGCAGCACTGCCAGCAGCAGGGCGCCTGCTAAAACGGCCCGGCGCGGGATCTGCAGCGAAAGGGCGGCGATACGGAAGGTCCAGGTCACAGGCTTCGGGCTCCGTTCCGGCGCACCATCCAGATCAATGCGGGCCCGCCCAGCAGGGCGGTCATCACCCCGGCCTGGAGATTGCCGCCCAGCAGCGGCAGGCGGCCGGCCAGATCGGCGGCAAGCAGAAGAATGGAACCAAAGGGGGCTGACAGGGCAAGGCTCCAGCGCAGCCCCGGCCCGGCGGCCCAGCGGGCCAGATGCGGCACGATCAGGCCTGCAAAGGCAATCGGGCCCGCCAAGGCGACGGCGCTGCCGCTCAGCAGCACGATGGCAGCGCCGGCCAGCAGCCGGGCCGTGCCGGTGCGCACGCCCAGGCCGCGGGCACTGTCTTCGCCCAGCAGCAGGGCATCGAGGCCCGGTGCCGCTGCCACCGCTGCCAACGTACCCAAAGCGAAAAAGGGAGCGAGCGCCGCGACGGTTTGCACCTCGATCCCGTTAAAGCCGCCGAGCACCCAGAACCGGTACACGTCCAGCGCCTGCTGGCTGGCCAGCAGCAGCGCACGGGTGAGAGTCAGAAACAGGGCGCTGACGGCTGCCCCGGCCAGCAGCAGCCGCAACGGGCCGGCCAGCGGGCCGCCGCTGAGCACGGCCACCAGCAGGGCTGCCGCCAGCGCGCCGCCAAGGGCGGCCCAAACAAAGCCCGCGGGATCGGTTATGCCGAGCAGCAGGATGCAGCCGGTCACCGCCAGCGCGGCACCGCCGTTAATGCCAAGGAGGCCGGGGTCGGCCAGCGGATTGCGGGTCAGCCCCTGGATCAGCGCTCCGGAGACTCCCAGCGCGGCGCCCGTGATCACGGCGCCGAGCAGCCGCGGCAGCCGCATCTGTCGGATGACGATCTGTTCTGCGCTGGCCGGTTCGTAAGCGGTGACCGCATGCCAGACGTCGGCCCAGCTGACGGGGCGCAGGCCCAGCCGCAGCGATACCGCCGCAAGCAGTGTTAGTACCGCCAGCGATCCGGTCAGCCAGAGTGCCCGGCTGGAGAGGACAGCGCGGCGGTGGGGGGCTGCCAGGGCAAGTGCGGTGTCCGGCATCTTAGGACCCCTCGGGCAGAAGCCCGGCCTCGGCCATACCGGGAACAGGTGTTGCGGGGGTGCCGTCGGCCGCGGCTTCCAGCAGCGGCACCAGGCGGTCGAGCGCGTAATCCAGGCTGAGCGGGCTGGAGTGGGACAGCGCGGCGGCCAGCAGCGGATCAGCGTGGATTTCCCGGCCCTCCCTGTAGGCGCGCAGGGTCGGGCGCAGCGGCATCCGGGCAATTTCTGGCGCGGAACCGCCGTAGTCGAGCCAGATCAGCACATCCGCGTCGATTGGTGCGGGGTCCTCGGCCGGGATCAGCGCGTGAAAACTATTGATGCCAGCGGCAGCGTTGATTTCGGCAGGCACTTGAAAGCCGAGATCTTCCAGGAAGCGGCCGCGGATATCGCGGCTGGTGAAGGCTCCGGTCTGCCCGGCCCAGACCATGGCTGCGCTGGCGCCCTGCCAATCGGGATGGCTTGCGCGCAGGTCTTCGAAACGCCGGCCGATGCGCGCGATGACCGCCTCTGCCCGGTCCGCAGTGCCAGTGGCAGCGCCGAGCCGGCGCAGCATCAGTTGCCAGGGAGTGCCGTAGTCGCCGAACCCGGGCGGCGGTGCAAGGGTGGGGGCAATGCGGGACAGGAGGGCGTATTCCCGTTCTGTGATGCCGGACCACTGGGCGGCGATCAGATCGGGTTCAAGCGCCGCAACCGCTTCGATATCTATGCCGCCGCGCAAGACCGCTGGACGGTTTTCACCCAGCACCTCCAGCGCCCAGGGCCAGACGCCGGAGGGATCGTTCCCATACCAGTTCCGCAAGGCGGCCGGGGTTTCGCCAAGCGCCAGCAGGAAATCGTGGCCGATAAAGCTGATTGATACGATGCGGCGGGGTTTTTCAGGGACGGTTGCGTCACCAAAACGGGTTTCAAGCCGCACCGGGAAGCTCTGTGCCGCCGCAGCACCGGCCAGCAATGAAAACAGTAAGCAGGCAAAGGCAAGTCGCATAGCCGGTTTTGAGTCCAAAGGCGGGCATTGCCCGGTGTTAAAGCTTCGTTCAGCTGCCTTGAGCAGAAGAAAGTTTAACGTTTGACTGGACTCCGCACCTGCATTCAGGTGCCTGTCATCTTGCTAATACGCTTTTGAAGTGTGGTGCCGACCCGATATACTCTCTTAACTTTCTGGTCAAGAAACTTACTGCACCAAATCTTGGCCGGGGCCGGGAAGCTGGCACGGCTCCCCTAAAAGCCCAGTTCAATGTGCAGGCCGCATGTTCGCCACAAGCTCTGCTGCTTTGAGGCCGAACTTGCGCATCTCGGACTTGTTGAGGATGACACCGCTTTCTGTGAGATACATCCAGTCGGTGGCCTGCAGCACATGGCCGCCGGCGCTTTCGGGCAGTTTGATCGTATAGTTCAGCTGCACTGTGGCACCGGAAACGACGCCCTTAGCTTCTCCAACCAGATCATCGGCGGTGGCAGTGAACGTGTTGTCCGGGCCAAGTGTCAGATACCATTTCCGGCTTTGTGTCACGCCGTTGGAATAGGTGAACTCCTCGGACAATGTGCCGGAGCTGCCTTGCCATTCTCCCACCATTTTGGCGGTGAAACTGTTGGCCATTTTGCCATTGGGGCCAAAGATCAGCCCTTCGGAGAGGATCTCGCCGGACAGATGCTTGGTCAGGTCAAACTCCGGCCCGGTTCCGGCATAGTCTTCAGGCGACTGGAACCGGAAGCTCAGCAGGTAGGTTTTTGCAATCATCGCAACAAGCGCGATCAGCAGCAGGGCAGTGAGCAGTTTCATGACGCGGGTTTCTCCGATGGAAGCGTGAAGGCAAAGGCAAAAGCAGCGGTTTTCAAAACGCAGGGCAGCACAGCGTAGGCCAGGGTCAGGGCACCCAGCGCCTGAGCCGTGTTCGGGCCGCCGGGTTGGAAGCCCTGCTGTTCCAGCAGCGGCAGCGCGAGTGCTGCAGCCAGCGCCAGGGCCAGCTTGCCGGCAAAGGACCAGATGCCAAAGGCGGCGGCGGCGTTGAGGCCGGCTTTGGTGAGAGCAATGCTGAACATGGCAGGCAGAAGAACCATGTCAGCCCCCAGCGCAGCACCGGAGGCCGCGCAGATCAGCGCAAACCCCGCCAGGCTGCCAGCGCCGAGAAAAGCTGCGCCGGCAAAGCTTGCGATTGCCAGCGGCATGGCAATCAGCAGGGTTTGCTTGGGGCTGGTCCGCTGGCTGAGGCGTGTCCACAGCGGCACGCTGAGGCCCGCGCAGAGGAAGAACAGCACCAGCAGCGCGCCTGCATAGTCTGCAAGCTCAAGCCGGTCCCCGGCAAAGAAAAGGAACAAGGTGGAGGTCAGTGCAACCGGCAGGCTGTTGAGCACTGCCAGGGCCAGCAGCCTGACGGCCCCGGCGCTGGCCAGCGACCGCACGGACAAGTGCTGTCCGGTGCGGGCCGGGCGGGTCCAGATGGGGCGGGTCAGCACAGCAGTCAGCAGTGCAAACAGGCCAAGGGCGATGCCAAAGGCGCCATAGCCCTGGCCCGCGGCCCCAAGGGCGACCAGAGCCGCAGGTGCGATAGCTGCGAAAATGACGCCTGCCAGCAATCCGGCTTCGCGAAAGGCTGCGAGAGTCAGCAGCTCGCGGGGGGCCGGGTGTTTGGCAAGCGTTGCGCTGCGGCCATAGAGCAGGATCATGCCCAGGCTGTAGGCAGTGAACAGGACGATGAGGATCAGAACCAGCCGGACCGCGGCCTGCGGTCCCGGCGCCAGCGAGAACAGCAGGGGGAAGCCGGCCGCCAGCCCTCCGGCCGCCAGCATCGCAAGGCCGAGCTGGGCGCGGGGCCAGCGGTCGGCCATCCAGCCGATCAGCGGGTCCTGAACCAGATCAACCAGGCGGATACCCAGCAGGATAGCGCCAAGCGTACCCAACCCGATCCCCAGTTCCACCGACGCGAATTGCGGCAGGTGGATGTAAAGCGGAATGCCTGCCGAGGCGAGCATCATCGCATAAAGGCTGACGCGGGGGTAAAGCACTTTCACCCCAGGAGGCCGCGTGTGAAGCTGGCAGAACGGGAGTTTTCCCCCAGAAAGATCGACATGAAATGCCGTTTGATGCCCCGCTGCCGCAGACTGCATGTCTTGCGGCCATTGCGCAGGAAGTCGACCTGGTCCGGCCCCCGGCTGACGGCCAGGTAGCGGTCCCCGGGCGCAACGCTTTGGAGGCAGGCGGCAAGCTTGGCTTCCGGCGGCACCGGATTGCCCATGCGGCGCATCTCGCGCAGGGTCGCCCTTGTCAGATCGGCTTGGCTGATACGGCGCTGATAGGTCAGCTCGATCCCGAAATCCTGCGACCAGTCCAGCGGGGCCGCACCCTTGGTGAACAGCCGGGCCTGATAGACCGGCAGGCCCAGCAGGCGGAAGGTTGCGGCGCCGCGCTCCTTGACGCCCGGCAGCAGGGTTTGCAGCTGGCTGGCTGTCCCGGCTGCAGGCAGCGCCAAAAGGCACAGGAGGGCAAACGGCCTAAGCATGGGCCAGCTCCACCTGCACCACATTGGTGTGGCCAATGGCAAAAGACGCTGCGCAGATCTCAAGGTAGTACTGCCAGTTGCGGAAGAAGGCCTCGCCATAGCCCAAATCCTTGATGCGGCGCTTCTGATCCGCAAGGCGCTGTGCCCAGATGCGGCAGGTTTTTCCGTAGTCCTGACCGAAGGCAAAGCTGTCGCGGACCTGCAGCCCGGCCGTGCTTGCCTGCTGTGCAATCACCTGATCGGACAGCAGCATGCCACCCGGAAACACATACTGGCGGATGTAGTCCGAGGAGCTGCGGTAGGTTTGGAAGAAATCATCGCGCACAGTGATGGCTTGCAGCAGCACCCGGCCGCCCTCTGCCAGATTGCTTTTGAGTTTGGCAAAATAGCTGGGCCAATACCGTTCGCCCACCGCTTCGACCATCTCGATCGACACGATGTTTTCGAACTTGCCTTCGATGTCGCGGTAGTCGCGCAACTGAATGTCGGCGTGCCCGTCCAGGCGGCTTTCCGCATAGCTGTGCTGGTTGCGCGAGATGGTAACCCCGGTCACCGCGCGGCCCTCGGCGCTGGCCTGTTCGGCAAAGCCGCCCCAGCCGCAGCCGATCTCCAGCACCCGCTCCCCCTCGCCAAGCCGCGACAGGATACGATCGTTCTTGCGGGCCTGCGCCTTGGCCAGGTCTTCGCAGCCCGGGCTGAACAGGCCGGAGGAATAGGTCATGCCATCGTCCAGCCAGAGCTGGTAGAACTCATTGCCCACATCGTAATGGGCGCGGATGTTCTTGCGGGCGCCGCGCTTGGAGTTTGCGCGCAGCAGAGTGTCGACGATGCGGAACTTTGCCCGGTTCAGCGGACTGGCCTGATCATAGCTGCCGAGGTGGCCGCGGTTTTGCATGGCGAGCCGCATCAGGCCTTCGACAGACGGTGTGTCCCATAGGCCCTGCACATAGGCCTCACCCAGGCCAACCTGGCCGTGCGCTGCCATGGCAGAGACCGCAGCCCAGTCATGGATCTGCATTTCTGCCTCTGCCCCCCGGTCGCCGAATTCGTAGCGCGCGCCGTCCGGCGTGCGCAGTGTCAGCCGACCTTCACGCAGACGCGCGCAGGCTGAGAGGAATTCTGACTGCAGGGCTTTGTCTGTGAATGCCATGTTCTGTTCCTTTGGCCTGGAATGCGGTGGGAGAATTCATCATGCGGACAATCCGCATGGCGCTGGCGATGCCGTCTTCATGAAATCCGTGCCGGTTATAGGCACCGGCAAACCAGGTGCGGTTCTGTCCCTGCATTGCCCGGATCTGCCGCTGCGCCCGCAGCGCGGCGCGGTCAAAGACCGGGTGGGCAAATTCCACCTGGTCATAGATCTTTGCTTCCGGAATAGAGCGGGACGGATTCAGCGTCACAAAGAGCGGATCGCTTTCGGGGATGTTCTGCAGCCGGTTCATCCAGTAGGTCACCCCGACGCCGCCGTCCTGGCTGCGGTAAGCCCAGCTGGACCAGCAGGTGCGCCGCCGGGGCATCTGCCCTTCATCGCAATGCAGCACAGCCGTGTTCGGCTGGTAGCGGATTGCGCCGAGTGCCGAAGCTTCGGCGGGGGTTGCGTCACTGCCCAGAATGGCCAGCGCCTGATCCGAATGGCAGGCAAAGATCACCTCGTCAAAGGCGTATGGCTCCTGCCGGTCTATGTGCAGTGCCACGCCCTCGCCGTGGCGGACAGCCTTGCGGACGGGCGTGCCGGTCCGGATCCGGCACCCGCGGGCAATCAGCGCGGCCTCCAGACGGCGGACATATTCGATGCTGCCGCCTTTGACCGTCCACCACTGATGCTTGCCGGTGCCGGCCAGCAGCGCGTGGTTGCGGAAGAACCGCACCAGCGATTTTGCCGGAAAGGCATCCACATCGCTGACCGGCGTGGACCAGATCGCCCCGCACATCGGCATCAGGTAGTTGTTGCGGAACCAGCTGCCCAGGCCCAGCTCATCCACCAGTTCGCCAATGGTCTTTTCATCGTCTGCCGCTGCCGCCTCGGCCCGTTTCCCGAAGCGGATGATATCAGCGACCATTCCGTGGAATTGCGGCCGGAACAGGTTGCTCTTCTGCGCGGTGAGCATACGCAGATTGTTCAGCCCGTACTCCAGCCGTCCATCGTCGATGCTGGCGCAAAAGCTCATCTCGCTTTTCATTACCGGCACGTCCAGCTCGCGAAACAGCCGGGTGAGATAGGGATAGGTTGCATAGTTGAAGACGATAAAACCGGTGTCGACAGGCTGGTCCCCGTTCCTGCCTGCCAGAACCGTGCGGGCATGGCCGCCAAGACGGGGGGCAGCCTCAAACAGGGTGACGTCATGTTTGGCAGACAAGTAGTAGGCTGCGGACAGGCCGGAGATGCCGCCTCCGACAATCGCGATCTTGCGCCGCGGGCCCTGCGTCTGATCAAGCATAGGCAGCTTTCCTTCCTGTTGTTTGAAGCTGTTACGCGCCGCACCGGAGGACGGATCACTGCGGAAGGAAAATTTTCGCGTGACGTGATCCGAAGCGGCTACGCGCGCGTAAGATCTTTATGATTGAGCATGTGCCCGCCCAGACCTTCCACGCCCGCAGGGGCGGTTTGAAAAACGCCTTCCGCTACGGTGTGGACTATATTCTGACCGATATGACCAAGGGCGCTCCGCCCTTGCTGTCGCGCAACCGGTTCAATCTGTTCTCCATTCATGACCGCCACCACGGCGGCCCGCGCGGTGCAGGCAGCGGAGTTGCCTGGTTCCGTGATCAATTGCAGCAGCGCGGCTTTCCGCTGGCAGACGCGCAACTGCTGCTGCTGACCCAGCCGAGCTTTCTGTGGTTTCATTTCAACCCGGTAAGCTTCTGGATCGCTGTCAGGGACGGAACACCAAGAGCCTTCATCGCCGAGGTGAACAACACCTTCGGCCACCGCCATTGCTACTTTGCTGCGCATTCGGATTTCCGGCCGATCCGACGGGACGAGGTGATCGGTGCTGAAAAGATGATGCATGTGTCTCCGTTTCAGCAGGTTGCCGGCAGCTACCAGTTTCATTTCGGGATGACAGACCGCGCCTTCAACATCCGGATTTCCTACAGGAACGGCGCCCAGGGTGTGTTGGCAACGCTGAACGGGCTGCGCCGCCCGGCCTCCACGGCCTCACTGGCCGGTGCTGCGCTGCGCAGGCCTTTGGGGCCGATACGGGTGGTGGCGCTGATTTACTGGCAGGCGTTGAAGCTTTGGGCCAAACGGGCGCCATTCCTGAACAAACCCGCGCCGCCTGAACCGCTCGTGTCTGACAGCTCCACCTATTCCGGCCGCGGGGCATGAACCGCTTTGAGGGCAAGACCGTCTGGCTGGTGGGCGCAAGCCACGGGCTGGGGCGCGAGATCGCGCGGCAGCTGAACCGGGAGGGCGCCCGGCTGATCCTGTCAGCCCGATCGGGCCAAGCGCTGGAGATTCTGGCGGGCGAACTGACCCGGGCACAGCCATTGCCGGTGGATGTAACGGACATGGGGTCAATCACCCAGGCGGCGCAGCTTGCGGGAACTGTGGATGCGGTCATCTACAACGCTGGTGCTTATGAGCCGATGCGCACCCAGGACTGGGACACCGGGGCCGTCCTGAGGATGAATGATGTGAACTACAATGGTGCTGTCAGGGTGCTGGGACAGGTTCTGCCGGAGTTTGTCAAAGCGGGCCGTGGCGAAATCACCTTGATCGGATCGCTGGCCGGGTACCGCGGGTTGCCCGCCGCTATCGGCTATGGCGCCAGCAAGGCCGCGCTGATCAGCCTGGCTGAAACCATGCGGCATGACCTGAAAGGGTCCGGCGTAACGGTCCGCATCATCAATCCTGGATTTATCAAGACCCGGCTGACGGACAAGAACAGCTTTGCCATGCCGCAGCTTATGACTCCGGAGCTGGCGGCGCAGTATGTTGTGGCGGCGTTGAAATCGAGCCGGTTCCGGACAGATTTTCCGCGCCCGTTTTCCTGGATGATCAAACTGCTGCACCTGCTGCCCGACTGGCTCATCTACCGCGGCAGGTAAGGTCAGATTCAAATTCTGAACAGCGGCTGCAGCAGGCGCGGCATCAATGCGCTGAACCGCAGAGGTGCATCAGTGGCCGCCAGGCATATGCAGGGATCGCCGGCATCCGCCACTGGAGTATGCTCCAGATCCTCATCGCCGATCTCGACATCCCCGACGCCGAACCTTCCTGTCTCGTCGCTGAAACTGCCTTGCAGCACCAGGGTCAGTTCCAGGCCGTTGTGGGTGTGATCGGGCACTGCCTGCCCCGCCGGAATATACAGCAGCCGGGCCGAACCGCCGTCGCCTTCGTAAAGGATGTTCTGCTTTACGCCCATGCCCAGGGTCCGCCAGCGCGGGGCGCCGCCCTTCAGGGCCTGCATCACTGGGCCAGGATAAATTCCCTTGGCATCATAGACCGGCTCCGGCGTCGGGGGCTTATCCAGAATCGCCATAACGCTGGCCTTCATTCCAGGCGAGAGCTCTTCGCTATGCGCTGCTTCCAGCAGGGCGCCGCCGGCGCTTTGGTGGGCGCCAAGCGCGGCCTGGCAGTCGCGGCAATAGGACAGGTGGCTGGCCACCACCATGGCAAAGGCATGCGGCAGGCTGCCCGCCGCGTAGGCGGCGATCATCGCGTCGGGGATATGGTGGGTGATTGCAGGCATATCAGCGCAATCCTTTTAGTTCTTTGCGCAGTCGCCCCAACCCGAGGCGGATGCGCGACTTTACAGTACCAAGAGGCAGGCCGGTCTGGCTGCTGATTTCCTGGTGGGTCAGCTGGCCGATATAGGCCTTTTCGATCATCTCTTTCTGATCCGGCTGCAACTGCTGGATTGCCAGCTTCAGCTGTTCGGCTTCCTGCTCCAGCCCCAGGATCTGGCTGGCGTCCGGTTCCAGTCCGGGATCCGCGCTCAGCTCATCGGGAACCGGGCGGTGCTCCTTCCGGACGATGTCGATATGGCGGTTGCGGGCAATCTGATAAATCCAAGCCGAGGCCTGCGCCTTGTGCGGATCGAACTGTGATGCCTTGCGCCAGATGGTGAGCATGACATCCTGCACGATTTCCTCAGCCAGCGCGGAACTGGCTCCGGAGCGCATGACAAACCCTTTCAGCCGAGGCGCCAAATGGTCGAACAGCGCACCAAAGGCCGCCCGGTCCCTCTGGTCGCGGATCGCAAGCAGCCAGATCGTCAGCTGAGAAAAGGCTTTGCCGTTTGACACTGCTGCTGTGGCCCCTGGGGATACCCCATGCAGAGCTTTTCTGCCGGGCGGTTTGTCCAAATTTACTGTCACCATAGACCGGTTACGGTCCTATGAGAAACCTGGATCATTCCCGGCTGAAAAATAGTTGCGTGCCCCTCCGTAGCAAGCCGATTGGGACCGGTGGGGCTGCAATAGCCAGATTGGCCGCCAATCTGGACACGCAGATTTCCGTTAGGACCTGTGCAACCGGCTCCAGGCGGCTAACGCAGGGCTGCTGCTGCCGGTCACACATGCCCTCGCTTCAATTGGAAACAAGTGTTCACTATGGTCCGCGAGCAGAAGCGGAGTTGGATAGAATGAAAATGAACCGGGAAGTTTGGAACCGAGCGGAGTGCGATCTGATGGTCGAGCTGTGCCGTTACCATGCTCAAACGCTGTTTGCGTACTCCACGAATTTTGATCCCCAGGATCTTTCCCGAAATCCGCAAGCGCTGACAGATGGTTTCGTGGCTGCAGGAACTATTCTGTCCAATCAAGCGATAACCGCGTTTGAAATGGCTATGAGTGCTTTGCTGGAATGCGGATTTGCAACCAGTGTCGAATACCCGTATTTTTCTTGCAAGCTGCTCGTTTCAAGCGATGAATTTGAGCTTCAAACACCGCCGGAACTTCCGTTCAGCAATCAATCTTCTTTGGGCAACGCGTTTTCGGCGATGTTTAAGGCGTACAATCACTACGGAAGATTAGGCCATCCGGAAACGCTGAAATGCGTTTTCGGCTTGCTTCCGGCTGCTGGATTTCTTGAAGAGCGTAGCGGAGCGACCGAATGGTCAGCAAAAGCGTACAGTCTCGCACGCCGGCCTCAGCCATCCGAACTGCCTTGGACGAAAGACGATTTTTTCTGGAAGGTAGATACATTTGATTGGCTCGTGACAGAAGCGGCGCGTCATTGGATGCAACGTTAACCGGGACGACGGTGTCCAGCGCGGGCGGGCGGTGGCCCTGGGCCCTCTGCTGGAGTGATTGGCTGCTAAGTGGCTGGTGGCCGAAAAGGATTAGAACTGCCCGTTTTTTGTACTACGCAGGATGGCGGAACCTGGATTTTGCTGAATTGGCACCGGCGGGGCTTTGCCTGCCGGTGCAGCCGTTTACTTCCTGCGCATCTCTTTCAGCCTTGCGCGGGTCTGCGCGGTGGCCTCTTCGGTGCCGTCATGGAAGGTGCCGAACCACTTGTCGCAGGGAACTTCCGGCTCGCCGTAGTTGCACTCAAAGTACCTGTGATGCAGCTGATGGAAAAAATCACCGACCTTCAGCCCCTTATCGCTGCCTTCCCCTGCGGTGACCGCGTCGTATCCAGCGTGCGAACTGACCGCGAGTAGCACTTTCTGCTGCAGCTGGAAGATGAAATGGACCGGGTGCGAGGCCAGCACGAGATGGATCAGGACCGAGCTTAGATAGCCGATATGTTCAACCGGGTGCATCGACATGCCGGACCAGGGGCCGACATTGACGTTGCGGTGGTGCAGCGCGTGCACATGTGTGTAGAGCGGGCCCCAATGCAGCAGCCGGTGGATCCAGTAGAAATGGAACACGCCGTAAACCGGCAGAAAAACAAACCAAAGCACAAACCAGACCGGGCTGCTGGCGAACTCCATTACCGGCATGAATCCGTTGGCATAGGCCCAAAGGCCAATGACCTCATAGGCTGTCCAGACCGTCACGCCGCTGGCAACCGACCAGAACACATTGTCGCGGAACTGGCTGTTGAAGGTGAACAGCGCGCTTTTCTTATGGAACGGGCGCGCATCGTAGCGCAGATAGTTGCCCTGGCGCTTGAACGTATAAAGATAGAGGTGCATCCCGCCTGCCAGCAGCAGCATCAGGGCAAGATTGCGGAAGTAGACGGCGGCGACCCAATCCCAGGCAAAGGCCTGTGCTGTCTCCAGGGAAGGTGACAGGTAGAACCAAGTCAGAAATGAGACCGCGACAACAATCAGACGGTCGGAGATGGGCAGCCAGGAGCCCCATAGCACTTTTAAAGCTGCAACCGGGCCGCGTTTGAGGTTGAAGACCGAATGATCCTGAAGCGGCAGCTCAGGGTGCCAGTTCCAAGTGGATTTGCGGGGCAGTGTGACGCCGGATGCGGCGTCTGCGGTTTCCTGTGCCATGCCGGTCATCCTTTGCCTTCAGTGCCAAGGGGGGCGGACCGGAACGCCTTAAGCTCGCAGGGGCTCATCTGTGCGGAGACGGCTTCATACGGGAAGGCGCCGCTTCGCACGGCAGATTGGCAGGTGCTCAGCGTTGCGGTAACGAGGGTATTTGACGCCGCCGCCCGGACATTGCCCTGAGTTTGAACACGGGTCATCCGCGTATCGTTTCCGGCGTCGTCAGCCCGCGCTGCCTGCCTGGCATTCATGGCTGCCACATCTGTGAGCCGAAGCTTGCCATTGCTGGCGCTCAGGCCCGCAACGGTCCAGTTCCGCTGCGCTGGCTGGTGGCTGAAGGTGAATTTGTTGCGCATTCCTTGGGTCTTCCTGAATGTGGTGAAGGGGCAGGCAAAGCAGCCTGCACAGGTGACCTGCGTAAAATGCTGGATGGGCCCTTAGTCCTCAAATGAAAGCTATTGCAGCTTTGCATTCCCTCAGAGAATGCATGCTGCTGCGGTCGGAGCGTGGATGCCCGAGCGGAGTCTACAGAACAGGTGCTGGTTCTGAGGGCGGACAGCCGTTGAATTGCCGGTTCAGCCAGTCTTTAAACGGGGCCGCGTCGAATGCGGGGGGGCGGTTCGCGGGCCAGGCCAGATGATAGTGGTCTTCAGTTTCCAGGCATTCAGCCAGAGGAGCGACCAGCTGCCCGGAAGCTGTCAGGTCGCCCAGCATGCGCATCCAGCCCAACGCCACGCCTTGCCCGGCCAGGCAGGCCTGAATGACGTGATAGTAGTTGTTGAAACCCATCGGCTGGCGGTCCTTGGGCAGTTCCTGGGAAAAGTGGCGCAGCCAGCGCCGCCAGCCCACCCATGAGGCATGCTGCGCCTGCATGTGCAAAAGCTCGCAGCCGAGCAGATCCTGGACGCTTTCGATTGGCCCGTTTTCCCGCAGATACTCCGGTGTGCAGACTGGAGTGAGGATGTCATTGAACAAGGGCTGCGATTTGAACCCGGGGAAATCGGGTTCTCCGAACACAAGGGCCAGATCAACCTTGCCGGAGGGCTCAATGCCTTGCGGGTCTGATGTCACCACAAAGATTTCGCCCCCGGGAAAACAGGCTCTGACTTCGGCGACACGCGGCAGAAGCAGGAAGGCCGCATTTGAGGTCGAAGTCGACAATACGATCTGGTGCCTTGATTTCTCCTGCAGAATATCGTCCAGCGTGTCGGCCATGTGCGACGCCGCAAAACTATACGCGCGCAACAGTTTCCGGCCTGCTGAGGTTAGGCTTATGCTCTTGTGACTGCGCGTAAAAAGAGGCTGGCCAAGCCGGTCTTCCAGTTCCTTGATCTGCTTGCTGACGGAGCTTTGAGAAAGCCCGACTTCTTCACCTGCCAGTGTGAAACTCTCCAACCGGGCAGCCGCTTCAAAGGCTGGCAGAAGCCTTTGGATGTTCCGGTAAAGACGTTTCGCTTGCATGGGAAACCTTGCGTTTCGGCCGGTGGAAGGACGGCGTAATCATCTCAATATGTTGGTGATGCGGCAAGTTAGCTTTCGCCGCTAAAGGCAAATGCAATAAAGCCGGGGAGCCGGGAACAATCCCGGACGCCGGCTGTATTGTGACGCCGGCTGGGCCAGATGCAGGAATGAAGGGTCTCACCCTATGCAAAGGGGGTGGGAGGCCCGAAATCTGCCGGAGTGATCAAGTCGGCGCGGAACCGGCCGTCGAAGCTGTGCAGGATCGCGCCGGTTCCGCCTGGGGCCCAGCTGAGGCTGGACCGGCCGTCCGGATCGAGCACGATGCTGTGGGATACGCCGGGTGCGGTGATGGCCGGATGGGCGGCAAAGGTGCTGTGGCATACACGGTGGATGTGGCCGCAGCCGATCTGCAGCGGGCCGCTGTGGGCGCGCAGAAGCTCTGCCAGGCGGCCGGGTGTGCGCAGGCCGATTTCGTTCATGGCTTGGATGCCGGTGTCCATCGGCGGGTGGTGCAGGAACAGCAGGGCAGGGCGGCCGTTCAGGCTGCCAAGCTGTTCCGCCAGCCAATCGCAGCTGTCAGCGGACAGCGCGCCGTGCGCCGCGCCCTCTACCAGTGTGTCCAGGCCCAGCAGGGTCAGGCCCGGCAAATCCTGACGCCAATTGACCGGGCCCTGTGCAGGCATCCAGTCCCGGGCTGCGAAGGCTGCTCGCATGGCGGTGCGGCTGTCGTGGTTGCCGGGAACGGCAAGCCAGGGCAGCGGGCTGTCCTGCATCAGCTTGCTGAAATGGGCATAGGCCGCGGGGCAGCCAGTTTCGGTCAGATCGCCGGAGACGACAATCCGGTCGACCGGCGCGATCCGGGGCAGCAGGCTGGCCAGGCCGCGCAACAGTCGGCGCAAGGCTGCTGCGGTGTCGAGGCTGCCCTGGAACAGCTGCCCTTCGGGCAGGATGTGCGGGTCTGAAATCTGAAGAATTCTTGTCATGAAATCATATGCTTGGATGGGGCGGCCGGGGGTCACTTGACACCCGCGGTCAGGAACGCCTGCACGAACTGGCGCTGGAACACCAGGAACAGGATCAGAAGCGGCGCGATCACCATCACGGTGGCGGCCGAGATGACTGAGATGTCGACGCCGTTCTCAGGCGCGCCGAACAGCGACAGGCCAACGGTCAGCGGGCGGGTGCTTTCGGAATTGGTTACGATCAGCGGCCATAGGAAGTTGTTCCAATGGGTCGAGACCGAGACCAGCGCATAGGCCAGATAAGTGGGCCGGGCGGCGGGCACGTACACGCGCCAAAGCACGCCCAGGGTGGAGCAGCCTTCGACACGGGCGGCTTCCTCCAGATCTTTGGGCACGGATTTGAAGGCCTGCCGCATCAGGAATATGCCAAAGGCCGAGGCCATATAGGGCGCGCCGATCCCGGCCAGGCTGTCCAGGAGGCCCAGGGCGGCGGCGACGCGGTAGTTCTCGACGATCAGCACTTCGGGCAGGATGAACAGCTGCAGCAGCACCAGGATGAACATGGTGTCGCGGCCGCGGAATTCGGTCTGGGCAAAGGCAAAACCCGCCAGCGTGCAGAGGAAGAACTGGCCCGTCAGGATCAGCGTCACCAGCAGGAAGGTATTGAGGAAGTACTGCAGCCAGGGTGCGCCCTCCCAGGCGGTGCGGAAATTGTCCAGAGTCAGCGGTGCGCTGAGGCGGAAGTTCACGGCGTCGCTGACATCATGGAACGCCGCCCATAGCGCAAAGACCAGCGGCGAAATCCACAACAGGGCCAGCAGGATGGCCATGGCAGGCTCGATAAAGCGGCTCATCTGTAGTGGGTCCTTTTGTCCAGCACCAGGAACTGGAAGGCGGCCAGCGCGCCGAGCACCGCAAGCACCAGCGCCGTCATCGCGGCGGCAGCAGGGCGGTCGAAGTAGGCGAATGCGTTCTCCCAGATGTAGTAGAGGATCAGCTTGGAGCTGTCCGAGGGGCCGCCCTTGGTCAGGATGAACAGATGGTCGATCAGCTTGACCGAATTGATCATCGCGTTGACCAGGATGAACAGGGTGGTCGGCATCAAAAGCGGCAGCACGATGCGGCGCAGGTAGGTCCAGCGGCTGGCGCCTTCGATCTCGGCGGCTTCTTTCAGGTCCGGCGGGATGGTTTGCAAGGCGGCCAGGTAGAAGATCATGAAGAACCCGGCTTCTTTCCAGATAGTGACGGCGCTGACCGCCCAAAGCGCGGTGCCGGGCTGGCCCAGCCAATTGACCGGACCGGCCCCGAACAGCGCGCCGATCTGATTGAGGATGCCGAAGCTGGGGGTGTAGAAGAACAGCCACAGGTTGGCAGCCGCAATCATCGGCAGCACGGTGGGGGTGAAATAGGCGGTGCGGACAAAGCTGCGGGCGGGGATTTTCGAGTTGGCCCAAAGCGCCATTGCCAGCGCCAGCGCGATGGAGACGGGGATTGTCACTGCGGCGTAGAGCAGGTTGTTCCAGGCAACCAGCCAGAATGTTGGATCCTCGAACAGGTATTGGTAGTTCTCGAGCCCCACGAACTCGGAAGGGCGGCGGCGGGTGCCGCGCGACCACAGCGAGGTGACGACTGTCGCCAGGGACGGGTAGAAGGCAAAGACCGACAGCATGATCAGCGCGGGGCTGAGCAAGAGCCAGCCGTTCACGGCCCTGCGGCGGCGTTCAAGAGCAAATGCGTCGGTCATGCGGTGTCCTGGCTGAAGCGGGCGCCGGGGGGTAACCCGGCGCCCGGAGTTTCCACAGATTTGGGCGGCTTATTTGTAAGCGCGCAGCAGGCGTTCGGCGGCGGCCTGTGCTTCGCCCAGGGCCTGTTCGGCGGTCTTCTCGCCGGTCAGCGCCGATTGGATCGCGGCGTTCAGCCCGTCGCGCACCCGGGCGGTTTCGAAGGTCGAGAATTCGGCCACCGCGTGCTGCAGCTGGTCGCGGGCCACCAGCGCGGGCGGGAACCCTGCGGTGTAGGCTTTCAGCGTCTCGGTCTCGTAAGCGGCGGGCGATACGCCCATATAGCCGGTGGCAATCGACCATTCGGCGGCCTGCTCCGGCGCAGTCATGAATTTGATCAGCTCCAGCGCGGCGTCTTTCTCTTCTGCGGTGCTGTTCTTGAACACATAGAAGTTGCCGCCGCCGGTGGGCGAGCCCAGGCGCACATTGCCCGGCAGCTTGGCGACGCCGAAATCGAATTCAGCGTTGTTCTTGACTGCGGTCAGGTTGCCGGTCGAATGCCACATCATCGCGGTTTTGCCTTCCAGGAAAGCCTGGCGCAAGGTGCCCCATTCCACCGTGCCTTCGGGCATGATGCCATGCTCCTGGCTGAGCGATTTCCAGAATTCCAGCGTGTCGACCACGGCTGCGTCGTCAAAATAGGTGGTCACGCCGTCGTCGGACATCACTTCCTTGCCATTCTGGATCGCCAGCGCCTGGAACATCCAGTAGGGGTAGCCGGTGGAGGGAATCATCAGCCCGTGGTGTTCCTGGCTGGTCAGGGCTTTGCCCATCGAGACCAGTTCTTCCCAGGTGGCAGGCGCCTTGTCCGGATCCAGGCCTGCGGCGCGGAACATGTCCTTGTTGTAATAGGCTACGATGGTCGAGCGTTGGAACGGCACGCCCCAGGTCTTGCCTTCGATTTTGCCGTTGGCCATCAGTGCCGGGTAGAAGCTGTTCAGCCAGGCATCCTCTTCCGTACCGTCGACCAGATCGTCAAACGGCACCACCAGGTCCTGCTCGATCAGGTCATAGGCGTCGATCGAGAACATCACCGCCAGCTGCGCAGGCTCGCCTGCTTCGAGCGCGGCCAAGGATTTGATGCGGGTGTCGTCATAATTGCCGGCATAGATCGCGTTGACCTTGATATCCGGGTTCTGGTCTTCGAATTTGGCGACGATGCCGTCGACAACCTCGGTCAGCTTGCCGCCGACGGCGATCGGGTAGTACATGGTCAGTTCGGTCCCGGCCGCGGCCGGATTGACGAGCGCGGTGGCAGCGGCGAAAATAGCCGCTACGGCAGACATACGGGTCATGTCAGAGTTCCTTCTGGGCAAGTTCAAGTGACGGGTTCAGGTGACGGGGGGCTTGGGGCCCATTTCCGGACGCTGTGTTTTGGCGAATGCGCGCCTCGGAATTCTGCTGCGGCTCCTTTTCCAACTTGCCTGTGCGGGCGTTGAAAAGGAGCCGGTCTTCTGCCGGGATGGAAATGCCAACCTGCTGGCCAAGCGCGAAATCCGCGGTGCCGGGCAGGATGGCAGCCAGGCCCTGGGCCGCGGGATGGGCCAGCGAAAGGCGGGTTTCCGATCCCAGATATTCGATGTCTTCAATTGTTGCGGTCAGATCCCCTGTGCCGGCGGGATGCACCGGCAGGGCTTCGGGCCGGACGCCCACCAGAAGGCCGCTGCCGAGGCCAAGCGCGGGCCCTTCGATCAGGGCAGCAGGCGGTTCACCGATGAATTGCGCCGCAAAAGTCGATGCTGGCTGGGTATAAAGCTCCGCCGGGCTGCCCGCCTGTTCGATGCGGCCTGCGTTCATCAGCACCACCTGGTCCGACAGGCTCATCGCCTCGCCCTGGTCGTGGGTGACATAAACCACGGTCAGCCCCAGGGTGCGGGCCAGAGCGCGGATATCCTTGCGCACGGAATGGCGCAGCTTGGCATCGAGGTTGGACAGCGGCTCGTCCATCAGGCAGAGCGGTTTTTCCGCCACCGCGGCGCGGGCCAGCGCGACCCGCTGCCGCTGGCCGCCGGACAGCTGCGCGGGCTTGCGCCGCTCCAGTCCCTGCAGGCCGGTCATCTCCAGCGCCTTGGCCAGGCGCTTGGCCTGCTCGGCGCGGCTGATGCGGCGCACCTTGAGGCCGAACAGCACGTTTTCGGCAACGCTCAGATGCGGAAACAAAGCGTAGGACTGGAACACCATTGACAGGTTGCGCTGCGCGGCGGGCAGGGCGGTCACGTCCTTGCCGCCGATGAAAATGCGCCCCTCCTGCGGCTGTTCCAGCCCTGCAATCAGGCGCAGCAGCGTGGACTTGCCGCAGCCCGAGGGGCCGAGGATCGATAGGAACGCGCCTTGCGGCAGGCTCAGGCTGATGTCCTGCACCCCGCCCTGGCCGTCCCACTGGCGGCTGACGTGCTCCAGCGCAAGAAAGCTCATGCTGCCTCTCCCGCAATAATCAGCTGATCGCGCACCGGCTCCAGCAGCGCGTCAAACGGGGCTGCGGGGCGCTGATCGATCACAATGCGGTCCGCCTCCTCCAGCCTGCCGCCGACCGCCGCGGCGCGGCGCCCGAATTTCGAGACATCCGCCACCAGGATGGAAGCCCGCGCATTGTCCCGCAGGGTCTGGCGGATCTGCACTTCTTCCTCGTGGAAATCCAGCAGGCTGCCGTCGCTGTCGATGCCGCCGACCCCGTAGATCGCAAAATCTGCACGGTAGCCGCGGAACAGGTCCAGCACCTGCGCGCCCAGAATGTCCCGGTCTGGCAGGCGCAGCGTGCCGCCGGGCAGAATGATCCGTGCGCCAGGTGCCTCGGACAGGGCCATGGCGGCGTTCAGGTTGTTGGTGACAATGGTGAGCCCTTCCCGTTCGGCCAGCGCGGCGGCAACCAGGGCCGGCGTGGTGCCGATTGAGAAGAACAACGTGGCCCCGTCCGGAATCAGCGCGGCGACTTGCCCGGCAATCTGCTTCTTTGCCGCGACATTCAGGGCCGAGCGGGTGGAGTATGGCAGATTCGAGCTGCCCTCGATGAACTCGGCCCCGCCGTGCAGGCGGCGCAGCTTGCCTTGCTCGCATAAGGCGTTGATGTCGCGCCGGATCGTGTGCGGGGACACGTTCAGACGCTCCGCCAATTCGTCGACAAGCACCCGGCCTTGGGATTGAGCGGTCTCAAGTATTGCGGTTTGTCTGGTCATTTGCCACCTCACAACTCTCATATGAGCAAATTTCATGACACTTTGATGACCATGCTGCTCATTAGAGCAATTTAGTCAAGAGGCAGCAGAATCATGCCCGAAAGCGGCAGGCTGCTCTTGTGGGGATCGAGACTGTGCAGCCGGAGGTGTTTAACCATTGCAGGCAGCTTTCCCTATACCGGGTTGAACCAAAGTCTGGATGTCTTTTTAACATAACCATTATTACCGGCGGCTGGGAGGCGGCGGGGTGCGCGCTACCTCCAACTGCGACTCCTATTAGAAACCAAAGGGTTATCTAATGAGGAGAGTCTGGCATGGGCGCCGTTTATTCGCAACTGAGCATCGAAGAACGCCGTAGAATTGAGCGCTGGAGGCACGCAAAAGTTCCTGTTCGCGAAATGGCACGCGTGCTGAAGCGCTCAAAATCTACCATCCATCGAGAGATCAAACGAAATTTCTTTTCGGATCCCTGTCTGCCGAAATGCGATGGCTATTATGGTGCGGCCGCGCAGTTGATGACGTCCGGCCGACGCGCCCGGAAACGGAAACTGATCCGCTATCCGGAGTTGCGCAAGCGTGTGATCGAGCGCCTGAAGAATGGCTGGACACCAGAGCAGATTGGCAACCGGATGATCCACGAAGGTGCGAGGCAGCGAGTTTATCAGGAAACGATCTATCGCTACATCTACTCTAAAGAAGGCATGGCCGATGAGCTCTGGTGGTATCTACCTGAACACAGAATGTACCGCCGACCGCGTCGTGCCAGAAAGCGTCAGGCGCCAAAGTTCGACCGCGATGTCAGCATCCTGTTCCGTCCCGACGGTGTCGCGCACCGCCGCCAGTTCGGGTATTGGGAGGCAGATCTTATGCTGTTCAAACAAAGCCTTGGATAATCCAATGTGACCTCCCTGGTCGAGCGTGTCAGCCGCTTCAAGGTGATCCTGAAAAACCCGAACAAACGCACAAAGCCGGTCATGGGCAAAATCATGAGGGCGATCCGCGAACTGCCCTACCTTGCGAGGAAGTCGATCACCTTTGATCGCGGCACCGAGTTCGTCAGCTGGCCGCACCTTCAAGCTGAGATCGGGACGCAAACGTGGTTTTGCGACCCCTCTTCACCCTGGCAGAAAGGCACTGTCGAGAACACAGACCGACGGCTCCGACGCTGTCTGCCACGCATGCGCAATTTGGCGATGGTCTCAGATCACGAACTGGAGGTCCTCTGCGACCGCCTCAACAACACACTCCGCAAATGCCTTGGGTGGAAGACGCCGGCGGAAGTCTTCCGGGAAAAGATGATGGAGGAATTAGGTCGATCTCCCTACCCTCCAAGCCAATAGGGGTCGCAGTTCAGGTGTCGCTCACATTGGCAAGGGTGACTTGCGTGGTGGAAAGGCCTGGCGGACGACCAAGCCGCTTGCCGCGCTCCTACGCAGCGCGTAGCGGATTTTCATGGGATCGTTTTGCACAAGGTTATTGCAGCAGTCCAACGCAATCGGAATCAATGACTTAGCAGCGGCCGGAAAACTGCGGCAAAAAGGGGTCCTTTTCGCCTCACATCGATCGAGACCCGCCGTCCGCCGAACATTGCACGAACTCGCAAGATGCGGGACATTGCAGCCATTCTCTGCGGGTGCCCTAGCCAATCAGTCCAGGTTGACCGAGAAGTTGGTTCTCAACGTGACCCCGCCTACTGGACGTTTTTTGGCAATTTGGTCAGCCGATCTCGGCCGAGTAGCGAAATCACAACCTTTCCGCTGACCAAGTCCCGAACCGCAATACGGACAACGTGGTGTCCCTGACATTCGACGGGGTGTCTCGGCTGGGGGCAGGACAAGCGCCGACTATCCGCCTTCGCACTTCGGGAAAAACAACTCTGTGACTCCCCTTCGCCCACCTACTCGTCCAAGCTGAACAATCACATCGATGGATTGGGCGATGTACTCTTTCACTTCTGCAAAGGTCAGCGGTGTCCCAGCGTGCAGAACCATGATGGCTAGCCGATCTATTGCGAGCTTTGCCGTCTCGGCATGCAATGTTGAGATCGACCCGCCATGCCCGGTATTGATGGCTTCCAGATAGGTGAGCGCTTCCCGCCCGCGCAGCTCTCCTACGATAATCCGGTCCGGCCGCATTCGAAGAGAAGCCGCCAAAAGCGCATCGGTTGTCCTGGGCGAGTCTGTTCCGCGCTCGGCCAGAAGACTGACGGCATTCGGCTGACGCGGAAACAGTTCAAACGCATCTTCGATTGTAATCAGGCGCTCATCCTTGCCAGCAAACCCGAGCAGATGCCGGGCAAACGTGGTCTTGCCCGTCGATGTGCCGCCACTGATGAGAATGTTCAGACGCAGTTCGACAAGCCGCTTCAGGGCGCTGTCTAGGTCCGTTTCCGCAAGTTCGCGGACCTCTGCCATTAGTTCACGCCGCTTGTCCTCCAGCGAGATGGCCTTGCCAAAGAGATATTCCGCCTTGAAGTCTGGAATGCCGTTGGCTGGAAACAGCCTGATTGAGACGGAGGCCCCATCTTCCACGGCAGGCGGGACCGCCACCTGCACACGGAGCGGCCGGTCCCGGAAGCTGATCTTTCCGGAAACCAGCGGCCTGGATTTCGAGACTTTGGCTTTCGCATCGCCAACGATCGCCTGAGCAATATCAACGGCAGTTTGAGCTGCTACATTTTTCCCAGCAACAGGCGTCATATGAGCCGCGCCTGACCGCTCAATCCAAACCTGCCCATTTGGATTGATGGCAAGTTCAGATATGCCTGGATCCGTGAGCCATTCTGCGAAGGGTTCGAGATAGGCGTCGACGTAGCTGGCCAGTGCAGTGGTCACCAGATCACCACATCCCGGTCCACCAGAACGGTGACACCGGCGCCCTGATCCACATAGATGGTCGGTTTGCGGGAGAGCTGCTCTGCAATGACTGTGCCTGTGGCGTCCTCCAAGTCCTCAGTCACTGAGACCAGAGTGTCCGATGTGGTCTCATCTTCAACGCGGGAGGCCGCGATGGATGGGCCGGCTCCAATCAGGGAGATCAGAGCAGCACCGCCAAATCTTTCGCCAAACTTACTATCGACAAGGCCGGTGACACCGGAGCGGCCCAGCTGGTCACCGCCCACTGAGGATATCTGCATGGAAACACCTTCAGGTGTCAGAATGCGGTTCCAGGCAATCAGGATGCGCTTCTGGCCTGCATCAATGCCCGCGCTGTATGCGCCAAAGAGACGGGACCCACGCGGGATCAGGATGTTGTCTCCGGCGAAGGAGGGGACAGGTTCTGTAACCACCGCGATGACATTGCCGGGCAAATCGCTGTTAATGGCAACCTGCAAGGCGGCCTGCACAACTGATCCTTGGGCCAGCGTGCGGTCAGGGACTTGCATCCTTTCTGCTTGCTGAACAGTCAGGGCAGGGGCCGATTGCAGGAATGCTTCATTGGCAGACAGCTTGCGCCTGCCAGAACTTCCATCCTGGGCGCCGTTTCCAGCTGTCACCGTGGCCTGGCTGCTGGCAAAGATCACAGCAGGCGATTCAATCTGGCGCCGCTCCAATTCGGCCGCATCCCTTGCGGCTTGTTCCGCCAGCAGCGCTTCTAACGCCAGGGCCTCACTGCTTGCCATCTCACGTTCCAGTGCTTGCCGCTGCATACGTTCCGCATCAAGCAATGCTTGCAGAGAATTCTCGCGTGCAGCTGAGGATGACTGCAATGCCAGAAGATCTGACTGCGCTTGTCTCGCAGCGGTTTCGAGTTCTGCCGCCCGGTCCTCAAAGGCTGATTTCAGCTGTTCAACTGCTTCCGCAATAACCTTATCCCTACTGGCTGTGCTTTCAGCGAGTGCCTGGCGCATCGCCGCCAGCTCTGCTGTCAGCCCTGGATCCTGCTCTGATGCCGGCGGCGGGGCAGGGACCTCAAGTGCATCTTCTATCCGGATTATTGCCTCCTCCACTCTCTGTTCCGGTTCGGGAGCTTCAAAGTTCAGCCGCCCGCCATTTGCCTGCCCTTTCTGGAAGTCTTCCACTTCGGAGGTGCTGAGCGGCTTTTCCGCATCACCTTGCAAGTCCGCGGCAAGGAGGTAGGCAGCAAAGGCACCGGCAACCGCTAGGCCTGCGCCAATGGCAGGCAGGCCGGTACGCCGCCGCGGCGCCGCTTGGGGTTTGCCCTGCATTTTCGCCAGGCGTTCTTCTAATGAATTTTCCGCCATGGTTCAGTTCCGCGCATAGATGGTAGAGCTGTTACGGACGATGCAGAGTGCGCCATCGTCGATGCGCAGCGTCCAGTATTTGCTTGTGCCCAGGACACGAACGGTATTCCCCTGCTGAGTCCAGTTTACTGTCCTCTCACGCCCCTCTGAATCTGCCTTGAAGATGGCAGGCTGACGGATGCCTTCAGGGAAGTGGAAATAGGTATAGCGGCCGTCGTCATAGATAGAGCCGGGCTGGAAATCTCCTTTGCCAGCAATCTTGTATCCGTAGTGTTTGGGAGGCTGATAGCTCTTTGCGGTACTGCTTGCTGCCTGGCGCCGCGTATCTTCGGGATAGGTGAAGCGGACCTCATAGAACCGTCCTTTGGGCCCCTTGATATGCCCTTCACGCAGTTCAAAGGAATAGGTGCGCCGGTTGGTGATCACCGTCATGTTTGTAACGGCCCGGGACACATGCGGTTTGATGGAGATCACGTTGCCGAGGCCAGTAATCGGCGTGATTTCAAAGCTCTCGGTGTCACCGGCGATGACGGCATCAAAGCGCTCACCGCGGCCGAAGTGGATAGTGGTCGAGAACCGGCGGTCTGTCTCAATGACAAACACCTGGTCGGGGTCATAGATGGCGTCCCGGATGCGGATGTCTTTGTGGCCGCCGCGAGGAGTTCCAGCTGCAAGGGCAGGGGAAGCAAGCAGGGCGAGCAGCGATGCGGTCAGGCCTGCCCGCCGCAGGAATTGCGTGCTGCGCAATTGAATTGTTGTCATCTCAGTTCTCCAAGGTTTCCGCGTCCACACGGTAGGAGGTCACCACAAACCCCAGCGGATTGCCCCAGACCTCTTGAAGCAGCTGTTTGGTTTCCGGACGGAATTCGAATGCGATGGTGGCGACATAACCGCGTGTGACGGCGCGGGTTTCGCGGGGCATCCGCAGTGTCTTGGTGAAGCGGACCTGTGCGACGCTTTCGCTAAGCTGGTTCACCGATTTGATCACCACGTCAATTTTGGCGTCCGGTCCATAAACAGCGATCGGGTAGTCTTCATTCGCGGAGGTCCACAATGCGCGCAGTGTCCGGGCCGCGTCACCATCCGAGCGGCCCAGCACCGAGTTGATGCGCTGTTCGCTGTCGGCCAGATCGTAGGTCTCGCGCTGATCAACATATGAGACCAGGTGCGCCTGAATGATGGCGTCGCTCTCATTGAGCGTCAGATCCTGGACGGCAGCAACCCGATCCAGCTGTCCGCTTGCTTTGTCGACAATCACCACATGGGTTTCGACCGTCTTCAATGGCAGAACCGAAACAGCACCGAGGAACCCGGCCATGCCAATTAAAATGCTGACACCGGCGACAATATAGGCAATACGCTCCCGGCGCCGCGGGCCAAGGATAAGGTCGGTTTCAAAAATGTCCTTTGCGGAATTCAAGGCAGAGTCCTTCTGTGAGGGCCGTCAAAGCCCCGTGCTTTTGTCACTGTTTTGGTCTGAGAGCCTGGGTTTGCGCGAGCCGGGCAGCGGGGCTGGATCTGGGCGGGACGGCGCCTGATGACGAAGACCCGCCGCGCAGCTGCGCTTTGGACGCTTCGATCCCTTGAGATCCGCGGTAGCCGATTTCACCCATGGCTCTGCGCCCGAGCTGGCCGGACTGGATGACGCCTCTTTTGGCCAATCCGCTGAGGCCTGCCGCATTGGAGGCCAACCCGATTGTGCCGCTAAGCCCCATAGCGATGGCGGGCACTGCGAGCATGATGCCCGCCGACAGAAACAGGACAACAATGAATGGGAAGATCAGGCTGAGGGTCTCCACATCATCCGGATCCGGGGCGCTGCTGGCAATTTCTCCGGCGATTGCGATGACAATGCCTGCGGCACCTGCAGCGGCAATCGGCATGAACGCATAGCCGATGATCGAGCGAGACCAGGCTTCGAACAGCGGTAGGGTTGGTTTGAACAATGAGCAGACGATGGCAATCGGCGCATAGACAACCATCAGCGTCAGAACAATCTTTGAGTATGCAATAATCCCCGCGGATACGGCTGCAAAGACAGCCGCTACGACCCAAACAACGACGCCGAGAACGGCTCCAAAAACCCAGCCGGCGCTGTCTCCAATGGCATCGCCATACTCTGTCACCTGAGAGACCATGTCATCCAGTGCGGAGTACAGGCCGCCGGTTGTGTTGACGCCGGTGAGGCCTATCACAGCCGCGCCAATGCTGTCCGGGACCTCGGTGATGATGTTGTAAACCACTAGGAAGTTCGGCCAGGACTGCGCAAAGATACCGACGAGCGATAGTTTGATACCAAAGGCGAAGAAGCTGGCAAAGGTCATGGGCCGGATCTGGGCTGCAATGTTGATGCCAAGCAGTACAACCAAAAGAGCAGATCCGGCTGTAATCACACCGCCAACCGTCCCGGCCAGCTGAGAAAAGCCAATTTCCGCTATGCCTTCTACAGCGTTGTCCACAACACCCAATATGTCAGTGATAATGCCCATTACGCGCCGCAGCTCGCTAGGCGTTGGGCTATCAGATCATCAGCCTGCTCGCGGAGCTTTGGCAGATCAAAGCGCAGTGCTACGCCGTCAATACGTTCAAAGGCCGGGGCCTTGCGCACGACCTCTTCCCAGCTGATGTCATCGAAGAAGCAAGCGCATGACCCTGTAGACTGCCAGCGCTGAACTGCCAGAATTTCTAAGATGGCAGCGTAGCTATTGCGAATGTACGCCTTTGAGGAGAGCGCTTTGGGAGGCTGCGGAGTGCGGCATGCTGGCAGATCGGCCGCGACCGCCATACTGCGAAACTCTTTCTGTGCCCGCGTAGGGGCAAACGCTGCAAGTTCACCTCGGCTTGAATCCACGCCATTTGAAAGGTCACCAATAGAGCCGGTCTCGCCCGCATCTCGTGCCGCCCAGAATGCAGCGCCAGCCGCAGCCGCCAAGACGGCGCCAAAAACAATTGCTTTTCTCATGCCGGTTACTCTTCCACTGCCATTGTCCGAAATTTGCGCTCCTCGGCCAGCGTGGCTGCATCAACGACACCAAGCTGCCCGGCGCTGACACCTGCAGCGGCTTCCAGTCGCCAGATTTGAGTGAGAATGATGCCGAGTTCAGCGGTCATTCTGGTGTTCAGATCAACCGCGGACTTGAGCCCGTCCTGGTCATCTATGTGCCCGACCATGGTCTGAATACGCTGCAGGCTTTGGCCTGCGTCGGCATGCGCCTCTTCCGCTGCCACTGACAGCATCGCACTGGCGCCTGCTTGGGTCGCCAAATTCCTTTCGGAAGGCTGCGCCGAGGCTGAGAGGGATGATAGCCGCTCACCGGTAAATCCGACGTCCCTGAGAACACTTCGAATGCGGCTGGCCGCTGCAGATCCCTCCCGGAACGCGCCGGTGAAGTTGCCCGCCTTGATCTGGTCCAGCGCGTGAATGGGCTGCTCAATCACACCTTTCATGCGCTCGAAGTCTTCCACGGTAGCCAGGAGCTGCCCCAAGCCGTTGCTTTCAATTAGGGATGTGAGCTGGGCTTTAAGGTTGGTCAGCTGGGAGATCTGGGTTTCCAGCTCCTGGCGCATGGTGGCAACCTGCTCGAGCTGGACATTGAAATCGTTGGCCATGTGCTCAAGCTGCGCAACCAGCTGGGCCAGTTGTGTGCCGTCAATTGTGGGTACACCCTGCGCGGAAACGTACGATGCAGAAATGAACAACGAGGCGGCGCCGGCGAGGAGCGTGCGTCTGATCATTGGGATATCCTCATGTGTTTGAACTCCATTTCGGCAAACCGGTCAGCGGTTAGGTGCTGTTCGTAGGCTGCGGAGCGGATCTGGCTGGCCGCCATCAGCCGGGCCCGCATCGTGAGGATCCGTGCGATTTCAGCGCGGGCGTAAGTATTGAGCTCCAGGGCAGCCTTGGCATTTGGCTGTGCATCAATCTGACGGATGATGCTGGCCAAGCGGGCAGTTACCTGTTCCGCCGTGGCATGGCTGGCCGCGCCATAGTAAGCGGCGGCATCGGATGTATTGCTGTACTCCGCCAGTGCCATATCGCTGGGTGAGAGGGTGCCAAGCGCATCTGCGCCACCCACAACGGCCAGGTATTCATTGTAGAACCTGGTGACGTTGCGAACATAGCCTTGGGTTTCTGAGAAAGGCGGCACGCCGCCATATTCAATCACCCGCCCAGGACCTGCGTTATAGGCGGCAAGGGCATTGGGGATATTGCCGAAGCGGCGCAGCTGGATGGTGATGTATTTTGCCCCGCCGCGCAGGTTTTCGATCGGGATCGTGCGGTCAACGCCCATATCGCTGGCCGTGCCGGGCATCAGCTGAGTGAGGCCATAGGCGCCAACTGGGCTGGTTACTGCAACATTGAACCGGCTTTCCTGCTTGATCAGCGCCTGGAACAGACAGCGGAACTGCGTTGGAGACAGCCCCGCGGCCGCTGCGGCGTCGGAATACTCCAGTGCCACCTGTGCAATCATGCGCTCGACAGTTTCGCGGGCATCTCCGAAGAGGCGCTTGTCCATCTGGCCGGTGCTGGCGACAGGATAGACCGTGTCCGCCCCAATAGTGCTGGAGGTTTCGAGCGCGGAGACATTAAATCCCGGCCCGGTCATCGCTGCGGTCATTTCTTCAAGCACAGACAGCTGATTAGCTTGCACATCGGCAAGGGACTGGCGGACCAACAGGCTCTCATTTTGAACCCTCAGGTCTTCAACCAAGGCGGACACCTTCGCGATCTGCCGATCGACCACCGTACGATCAAAAACGGGAACACCCTGTGCGGTAGGGACGCCTGGGAACAAGCCCGCAGCCAGCATCAGCATCAGACCACGCTTTTTCACTCCGCGGCTCCAATGGATTTGAAAACGCAGTCATGGTCCTGGGCATTCCGGGCAATGGCCGCAGAAGCAAAGAAAGCAGGGGAGATGCCGCTGCGGCTGACCACTGGTTTGCCATCCCGGCCGAAGCAAGGGGATGTTTTATCGGTGTATGTCTCACAGGCCGCAAGAGCGGCGAGAAGACCAAAAAGAATAGGTCCGCGTATCATGGTGCCTTCCAGAAATCGTCTCTTGTCCGCCAGCCGGTCCCGGCATGGGTTTCTCCGGTTGCCCCGCCACCAAGTATTGGCAGCAACGAGCCCAAAGCGCTCAGATCCGCATTGACGAACACGCTCTCGCCAGCGGAGCGAACAAGGGCTGCCCGGGTGCCAATCATGGGCTGGACCAGCAGCTCAGCTTCTTTGCTGTTCACGCGGAGGAAGCGGTAGTCTGCGGGTTCGGCTTTGAGATTGGGAAAAAGGATTTGGGTGGTGACCGTCTCCGCGATGGTTTTGCCGACCTGGGACCGCTCCAATTGGGAGGGCAGCTGAGTCAGCATGACCACTACGCAGTTCATCTTGCGCAGGGTGACCAGCCAGTTTTCCAGACGGGCGCCGAAATAGTCATCGTTCAGCAGCTTCCAGGCTTCATCCAACACTATGATGGTGGGCTTGCGGTCTTCCAGGATCCGCTCGATCTGCCGGAAGATATATGAAAGCACTGCCGTGCGTTCGGTATCCATGTCGAGGATCTCGGTCATGTCAAAGCCAGCAACGGAGCCTTTGATGTTGAGATCCCTGTTTTCGCCACTTTCTTCAAAGACCCAGCCGAACCGTCCGCCGGGCGCCCATTCAGCAACACGGGATTGCAGCTCATCTTCATCGTCCAGGGAGCGGAACAGCTGCTCAAAGCCGGTGAAGGTCTGCAGGCCTTGGTGTGCCTCGGCGTTCTGCCGGATGGCCAGCTGAAGGTGGCGGGACTGTTCGCCGTTAAGCGGTCCGGTACCCGACAATAACGTGGTCAGCCAGTCTGAGAGCCAGGCCTGGCCGCGTGCGTCGGTTTCCGTTGCCAGCGGATTCAGGCCAGTGGGAACGCCAGCACGGATCCGGCTGTAGCTGCCGCCCAAAGCCCGGACGGCCGTTTCCAAGCCCTGGTCCTTGTCAAAGAAGAACAGCCGGGCACCAATCCGCTGTGCCTGAGCCGCGAGAAAAGCTGTTGTGAGAGTTTTGCCCGTGCCCATGGTGCCCAGGACAACTGCATGCCCGGCGGTTGGTTCTTTCTCTGGATTCCCTGGTTCATGAAAGTTGAACCGGTAAGCCGAAGAACCAACGGTTGGAAAGACAGTGACATTTTCCGACCAGGGGCTGTTCTGCGGTGAACGGCCTTCGATTGTTCCATGCAAGGCTGAGAAATCAGCAAAGTTCACCGAGGAAATAGGTGTCTTGCGTGGCCGGTAGGAGAAATTGCCCGGGTGCTGGGCAAAATATGTGGCTTTGAGTGCCATGTTCTCGCGGATCAGCACCGTGGAGATTTCCTGGCCAATCCGTTTGATCTGAGCCACGCCTTGCTCAAGCTGATCGGGATCGTCGGCATAGATCGCGACAGACAGATGGTGATCCCCGAAAGCGATGCGGCCGGATTCCATATCATCGGCGGCTTCCGTCAGCTGTTCACGCAAGGAGATTGCAGCGTCGTCTGCTGCGCGCATCTGGCGAACAACCCGCTGGATGTTCTCCAGCATGACGTTGTTGGGAATGGGTGTGAAGCTGTTGGTCAGCACGACATCGATGGGCAGATCCAGCGCATCAAGCATCGTGACATCAGTGACGGAGGGGTAGGTCTTCACCGCAAAGAGTGCGCCGTAGCGCCGGGTGCCTGTCACCCCTTCCTGAATAGTGATCTTGTCGCCGTCAAAGATAGCCCGGCAGTTGCTGGCCTGAGATGCCAGTGAGGTGAAGGCCGCACTCTCTGCGATGGGTTCGAACCTGCCCGAGTTCAACGCCGCAAGAAAGCCTAGCCATTCGCCGCCGTATTTGCTCAGGCGGACAGGGTTTGCGGCGGATAGAGCTTCCTGGAAGAAGCTCATCACTTCGTTCAGCTGCCGGATGCGGGCTGTGCGGTCCTTGATGTAGTGCCGGGTAGCAACCTTGCGCAGCAGCGGCAGGCGCGCGCTTAGATTGGGGCGGCGGACAACACTCAAGTACAGCTGCTGCCGTTTGGGCGCTAAATTCTGGATGTGGCCCTGCCAGAGCCGGTCGATTTCTGCGGCAAAACCCTTGCCCGGGATGGGCGTCAAATTGAAGCTCTGGGGGACAGCTATCCGGTGGACGTAGAACCCGAAACTGCTGCCCGTCAGCGAAACGATGGCAGAAACTGCACGCTTTAGGGCATCCAGATCTCCGTCCTCGCTGGTCATCGGATTCACGCCGTCAAACCGCAAGGTGGCCATGAGATCACCCTGCTTCAGCAGTATGGTGTGATCGTCAGCAAAGCTGAGATAAGGCATGTGCTCAGAAAGATAGCTCTCCCTGGCAAAATCCTCGGCGTCTGCAGACAGCAGGGCAGGGGAGAGGTCTTTGAAACTGCGGCCGTCAAGCACCATAGGAGTCGCCTCCCCAAAGGTGCGCATTCCGCGTTCCACGCACCTTGCCGTATGAGACTCGCAGCACTTCAAAGAACCTGGGTTCTTTGTCGGCAACGACCCACATGATCAGATAAGCGGGGATTCCAAGCAGGAGAAGGAGCAGGGATTTTGTCCAGATAAAGGGCAGGACTATGCTCATACTCAAAACCGCCAGATAGCCGACCGGGAGGCCGAGGTATTTGGGTGGCCTGGTCAGACCGAGAAAAAGCGGAGATTGATCTGCCATAACGGATCTGCTTTCGGATCAAAGAAGCGTCAAGATGAACGCGTGGAACCGTGCGGCATCTGCAATGCAGGCCACGTTCAATTGATTGCTGATTGGAAGGAAAGCCGCCTAACTGGCTCTATGCGAAGCCGGCGACGATGGTTCCAGCGGAGAAGATCAGCACGATCCCGACGATCACCGAGGCAAACCAGCCCCAATTAAGCCGACCCATCATGCACATAAAGCCAGTGCCAATGACGGCCAGTGTGGCAACTGCGATCCCGATCGGCCCCGTCAGTGCCGCTTCGACTGTTTCCAGCATGGTTTGGATCGGGGAGAGATCCTGTGCACTGGCGGGTGTTGCCAGCATAGCCGCACCTGCGGCCGCAATGGCCGCGCTTCTAATTCCTTTGTACGTCATCGAAATTTCCTTGTCTTTCTTAGTTCAGCAAGACAGCTGATGAGCGGAATGCTCCATGTGTTGGTGGTGAACCGGATGCAGCGCCGGATGGCTGTTTGGCCAATCCGCCCGAAAGGCGGTTTATGCGGGCGATATAATTGCGGGTCTCCCGGAACGGGGGAACACCGCTGTATTCTTCAATGCGGTGCGGTCCGGCGTTATAGGCAGCAAGTGCCAGTTCCACAGAACCAAACCTGGACAGCTGCGCCAGAAAATAGCGTGCGGCGCCGTCGAGGTTCTGCTCAATGTCATACGGATCAACGCCAAGCTGCCGCGCGGTACCCGGCATCAGCTGGCCGAGGCCAATGGCACCCTTCGGGCTGATTGCTTTGGGATTGAAGGCACTTTCGGCTTGGATCAGCGAGCGGAACAGAAGCTGCCAGCCGGCCTCATCTAAACCAGCTAGTGCGAGGGCCGGGTTTCGCTGATGCCGTTCAGCGGCCAACTGAACGGAACGTACAACATCGCTTCTAGCGGCAGCTGCTACACTTCCTCGAGCAGGAGTGCGGGGCTTCGCAACACTGCGGGTGTAGCCAATGAGCTCAACGTCTGCCGGTGGGGGGCCATGAAATGTCCAGCCTGAGGCTTTAACGCTTCCGTCCCTTAGGAACATCATCACATCCGCGGAGGCTGCCTGTGGTGATGATGTAATTCCGATCGATAGTGAGATCAGTGCCGTCGCCAAATTCGAAGTGATGTTTGAGGAGACCGGGCCACAGGCTGAACAGCCGCGGCTCCACACCGTTCTCGGAAACCCGGTCGGCAATGAGAATGCTTTCCCTGCCTTCACTGATGTAAATACACTGGTAGCGCGGTTTTCCATTGTCCAGCTCGATCAGATCATACCGGCACTGAAAATCGGCCCCCGTTTCCATGAGGGCTTTGACCGCCTTGATGGTGATCAGCTGATATTTTCGTTTTGTCGGCATGCGTCGTCCCTCACTTGAGACGACTTCTAGTACGAGAGGACCCTCTGCGGAATGCCAATCACTGTCAATAGTAAATATCAAATTAATTTCCAATATAAGGCAATATTTAATATTGCGCTTAAAAAGTTATCGTGAGACTGATCGGCTGGGCGAAGATCGCGCTCGCATGACGCTAGGTCAAACTCAGTAAATCTATCTAAGGAGGAGTCAAGTTTGCAACACGCACCCCTG
Source organism: Leisingera sp. ANG-M1 (assembly GCF_000813745.1). Classification (GTDB taxonomy): domain Bacteria; phylum Pseudomonadota; class Alphaproteobacteria; order Rhodobacterales; family Rhodobacteraceae; genus Leisingera. The sequence continues at coordinate 158,141 of NZ_JWLC01000021.1, forward strand.
GATAGAAATGTTGTGAGGTGGAATTTGTTTTTTAGAAGACTGTTTAAATTGGGAAATTCGTCCTGGATGTTGTTGCGCTGTGCAGTTTTGGGAGTTGCCACTGCTCTCCTGCCTTCTACTGCAGCAGATGCATACCCAGTCGACTGTGCAATCCTTCTTTGTCTTGCTGGCGGCTGGCCGGCGTCTGCAGAGTGCAGCCATGCAAAGGCCGTGTTCATACGCAGAATTACTCCTTGGCCAGTAGAGCCGCCGCTGCAAATCTGGCGCTGCCCGATGAAGGCTGCGACAAATCAAAGACCTGCTATCGCGCCCTTGGCGCGCCTGCACGAAGCAGAGTTTTTTCAGGAGCTAGAAGCGCGCGGGTTTGCACGATTGGTGTACCAGAAAGAGGGAGCTGCGAGATCGTTGGAGGACATGAGGCTGGCCGTATCCGCCAAATTAGCGGCCGGCGCCGATGTTGATATTTCAGACCCGGCATTTGAATTTGTGCGCTCACTGCGTGTATTTCACATGGATTTTCGGCAGACAAAGGAACCTGGCTATTGCGAACGGCGGGACAGCTCCCGCTTGGGCACCTATGGTTTGCAGGGAGATTTCCTCTGGCAAGGGCATAGTCTCCGTTCGGCCCGGCGCGTTCCAACTAGCGATAACGATCGAGGCGGGCCACAGTTTACTGTGACCACTTCATGGAATGCGCCCTCTCAATCTGCAATTCATCAGATGAGGGCAGGAGGCGAATGCAGAGCTCTTAGGTTCCGGGCGGTTGGGGTCTCCTGGGAGGACTTTGAGGGCAATCCCGGTTATGAGGAAGTGCGCTATTAGTCCATAACCTGTTCCAGGTGCCGGTGCTGCACCGCATGAAACCTGTTACCGGCAGGATTGTCCGATGGACTGTGTTGTTCAAGAGCTCAGCTCGTCCCGCGCCCCAGGTGTACGGGGACCAGCCGGGCACGCCTGTCGTCCATGGTCACCATTGGCACCTTGCGCAAGTGGGCCGCTTCTTTAGGCAAAGAGGATTTGCACAGCTGCGTCAGGGAAGAATTATTCGAGCCGGGCAACGCTCAGCTTCCAGCCCCCCTGATGCTGATGATGAACTGGATCACCAGTATCAGCGTCGTGGGCGGGGAGCACGGTGCCGGCCATGCCACCGCCGACCTGGACCTGTCGCCGGGCCTGTGGGCTTTCGAGTGCCATTTCCCTGGCAAACCGGTGATGCCAGGCTGCCTGCTGCCGGATCTGTTCATCGATCTGCTGAACGATCTTACACACATCGAGAAGTGGGCTGCTGAGCCGAAGAAAGAGGTCGAAGTGTTCGCGTGTAGCCACGAGACCGTGCGACGTCTGCTGACGATTCAAGGGATTAGTGCGCTTGATGCGGCGGCATTTGTTGCTTTAGGTTGCAATGGGCGCCAGTTAGACAAAGCGCGCGACATGGCGGCCTGGCTGGGCTTTGTTCCGGCGGAACACTCCTCCGGTTGCAGCCCATGTACCCAAAACTTCACTTTCGAACCGGTCTAGTTATACGAGTTGTGACCAAGATCCATTTAACTGAAAGCCTTAGCTGAAGTGATCGGAAAACAGGCGCAATAGCTCCATGTTCCTGATATGACGGGAATAATAGAGGTGAAAGCCGGGCCGTTTGCGCGAATAGCCGGGTAGGATTTCCCGCAGCGCTCCGTTCTTCAAAAGGGGCTCGACGCCGTCGCGCAGGCTCCAGGTGATGCCAAGCCCCATTGCAGCCGCCTCGACTGCTGTACGCATATCATCGACAATCAGCGCCCCGGTTGGATCCAGAGTGAATTCTCCGTCGGGGCCTTTAAAGGACCACGGCATGATCTGGCCCGATTGCGGTCCGCGGTAGCCGATGCATCTGAACCGATGCAGGTCGGCGGGGGTTTGCGGTGTGCCATGCTTTTTCAAAAAAAAAGGGCAAGCCACCAGCGCGGCGGCAAGCGGGCCGGTCAGCCGCCGCCCGACCATGTCCGGTTGCAGGCGGTCTTCCAGCCTGATCCCGGCATGAAAGCCTTGGCTGATGATGTCGACCAGGCCTTCGTCGATTGAAAAATCAAGACGGATTCCTGGGTGGGTCTCCTGAAAGGCGGCAAGCCGTGGCAGGATGACCAGCTGCCAGGCGCGGTAAGGCAGGGTCAACCGCAGGGTGCCGACGCGGGACTTTCCGATCTGGCGCACCTCTTCAAGCGCGTCGTCAAATGTTTCGGTAACATGCCGACATCTTTCCCGCAGGACGCGGCCTGCTTCTGTCAGCTGCACGGACCGCGTATTGCGGTCGAACAGGGCGACGCCAAGCCGGGTTTCAAAGGCCTTGAGCTGATGCGAGACGGCAGGCGGGTTGACGCCAAGCGCAACGGCGGCAGCCCGCAGGGATCCTGCTTTGGCAATGGCCAGAAAGACCTCGAGCCCGGAGATGTCGCTGCGATTCATTATTCGATTTAAGCACACAATCTGATTAGTTATCACCGTCTACCGGAAATAATTTTTGTCAGGCACCCTTGTGAAAACCGCAAAGGAATCTGCATGACTTACAAAGCCGGACCCTCCACTACCGCAGGTGTCATCACTATTATTGCGACTGTATTTGCGATGGCGCTGACAGATGCCTTTGTCAAATACAGCAGCGCCGACATGGGACTTTGGCAGATTTACGTCTTGCGCTCGGCCTGTGTGCTGCCGGTTTTTGCGGTTTTCGCCCGCCGGGCTGTCTGGCCGGGAGCCGCCCGCTGGGTGGCGGCGCGAAGTCTGGCGCTGGTGCTGATGTATCTGGCGATCTATGCGGCGATCCCGGTTCTTGATCTGTCGGTCATTGCCGCAACGCTGTATCTGGGGCCTTTGTTCATTGTCTGCCTGTCGGCGGTGCTTCTGGGCCAGCGTATTCTGGCCCTGCATTGGGGCGCGATTACGCTGGGTTTTCTGGGGGTTCTGGCCATCCTGCGCCCGGCCGCCGATGTGTTTGACGCCTTGAGCCTGATCCCCATGCTGGCTGCCTTTCTGTATGCCGTTGCCGCGGTGATGACGCGGGCGAAATGCGCCACAGAAAATCCGGCAACCCTGGCGCTTTGGCTGAATGCCGCCCTGCTGGTTTTTGGACTGCTGGCCACGGTTGCCATCCATAGCCTTCCGCCGGCTGAATTGCCTGATTACCCTTTCCTGTTCGGCGGCTGGTCCGCCATGACGAAGAAAAGCTGGGGGATCATCGCCGTGCTGGCCGTGCTGATCATCGTTGTCAGCATTGGTCTGGCGCGTGCCTATCAGTCCCCAAAACCGGAGGTGATCGCGGCGTTTGATTATTCCTACCTGATTTTTGCGGCTTTCTGGGGCTTTGTCTTTTTTGGCGAGCGGCCCGACATGACGACTTTGCTGGGCATGCTGCTGGTCCTGGCTGCGGGTCTGCTGTCGCTTGTTGCGGACAAAGCGCTTGATCAGGCGGGGAAAAACAGCGCAACCTCTGGCGCCGCAGAATGAAAAATACCGGGCTGCTGTTGACCTGAAGTCAGGTTGAGCCGCTAGAGATTTCTTTTTGCCACGTCGAAGTCAGAATCACCTTAACAGAGTGTCCGCATGCAGTTTTCCGATCGCATAACCCGGGCTGAACACCGGCGCAGCCGGATCAAAGCTGTGACCCTTCTGATTGTGCTGGGCGCGCTTTGGGGGCTGCATTTTTCACTGATCAAGATCGCGGCCTCTTCGGGGATGGATATTAACGGAGTTGCCGCGCTAAACATTGGCGGCGCCCTGATAGGGTTTACGCTAATAGCGGCCCTGCGCAGAAAACCGCCCCGGCTGTCCCGGTCCAGCCTGACCTTTTATGCGGCCTGCGCGGTCCTGGGCTATACTGTTCCTGTCCTGACAGAGCTGGCGACGGCGCGGCATCTGACAGCGGGGCTGCTGACGGTGATCGTGTCAACCACACCTTTCTGGACCACTGCTTTTTCTTCCCTGCTGCACAGGCGCGCCATCGGCATGCGCACTGCGGCTGGTCTGGCATTTGGGTTCGGGGCTGTGGTTCTGCTTGTGCTGCCGGACCTGACCGGCCCCGCGGGGACAGGCAGTGCTGGCTGGCTGCTGCTGGCCTGTGCGGTTCCGGTCTCTTATGCGGTGTATCACATCTATGCAGAGCGGTTCTGGCCGGAGGGCGCCGACTCATGGCAGGTGGCGCATGGTGAAACAGGGGCGGCGGCACTGGTTCTGTTGGCCATTATGTTTCTTGGCGGCGGCACAATTTCCCCTGCCGCATGGATGGTGCCCGAAGCCTGGACGATCCCGGTCATGGTTCTGTTCTCAATTCTCGAAATCTACCTGTATTTTGAGATTCTCAGGCTGGCAGGGCCGGTGTTTGTGGCGCAGGCAAACTATGTGACCGTTGTTGCCGGGGTGCTGTGGGCGGCGGCGATTTTTGGCGATCCGCTGACGGCAGGGATGCTGACATGTATCGGTCTGGTGGTGCTGGCGCTGTTCCTGACCACGGGCCGGGACGGGGACAGGAGCGGTGAAGGAGAGCCGTGAAAATGCGGTTCGGGCTAGGTCGGTCAAGGCCCGGCCCACCTGCGCTGTTATCCTGTTTCTATTCTGCAAGCGCCCTTTTTGCCGCCGCAATGCAGAACAATGGGGCCAGTGCAAAGCTGAGGAATAGGTAAAGCGCCGCTGTTGCAGCCCCGGTGGTGCTGTCCTGCCCGGTTAACCCGGCGAGGTTGACGACCATTCCCCCCAAAGCTGCCCCCAGAGCGGTTGAAAACAGCTGCATTGTCGTGACGCCGGCGGCGGCAAGATCCTGTTCGCCTTCGGCGGCACGCTGGTAGATCCGGGGGACAATATGCGGCCAGGCCAGACCAATGCCGAACCCAACAGCTGTCAGTCCGATGCAGATGGGGATCAGCGCCCAGGGCATATGCGCCTGGGGGACAAAAACCGCCTGAAGGAGAAGGCCCGACAGGCCAAAAACAGGCCCGAACACAAGGGTGCGGGCGGCCATTGGCGCAGGCCAGGATACGCTGGTTATCGACCCCAATGTCCAGCCCAGAGCCATCAGGGCTCCGGCATAGCCGGCCCAGAGCGGTGACAACCCGTGCAGGGCTTGCAGTAGATATGGCACAAACAGCTCCGGCTGCATTCCGATGAGCAAAAGCGCGATACAGATGTAATGCGCCCCCAATGCAGATTTCGGGGACCAGCTGCCGCGGGGAAGCAGCCGGGCCGCTGCATGACGTTCAAAGCGCAGAAGAATTACGCCCAAAGCAGCGGCCGTGGCCACAGAGATCAGAGCCTTGGCGGGGGTGGCGCCCACACTGCCCAGTGACAGGATCAGAATGATCCCGATCAGCAGGGCGAGCTGCAGCATCGGCATCCCTTCCTGCGGGCCGCTGGCTGTGTGGGTCGGCATGATTGTGAAGGCCAGCGCCCCCAGCGCGCAGGACACCGGGATCAGCACCCAGAAGGCTGCCCGCCACGCCTGGTGTTCGGCAAACACACCGCCAATTGCAGGGCCGGTCAGCGTTGCAATCCCCCACATCACCGTGATCAGCCCGATGGCGAGGGGCCACAGCCGGGCCGGATAGACCAGCCGGATCACCGCATAGGCCAGCGCATAGAAAAAGCCGCCCCCCAGGCCCTGAACCGCGCGCCCCAGGATCAGAACCCAGATGTCCGGAGCTGTGGCACAGGCCAGGGTGCCGACCGAAAATACAAGGCTGGCAATAGCATAGGCCCGGTTGGCGCCGGCATGGGCAAGCAGCTGCGAGCTGAGCGCCGCGGCCAGAATCGAGGTGATGACGAAAACTGTCGAACTCCAAGCGTAGACTTCCAGCCCGCCTATGTCGTGGATGACAGAGGGCATTATTGTGGTGGCAATGAAGACGTTGAGTGCGTGCAAGGCGACGCTGGCGCCAAAAATGACGGAGTATAGGGCCAGCTTGCCTTCGAGCAGATGTATCCATTTCGCGGGCTGTGGCTGTGCGGTGGTGTCGGGATGGGTCATGGCGCGGAACCTTTTGCGGGTTTGGAGCGCCGGATTGCGCTCTTCCCTTGTTTGACGACCGGGGCGGCCCGGATGTGACATTCCGGCAGAAGAAACAGCCAGGCCGGCAGCTGTCGTCACTGCAGCTGCATACCGCCTGATTGCGACAGGGAGGTTTTGGTTGCGCCAAGCTGTCTCAGCTTGTCGGGATGCCGCAGTATGTAGATCTGCGCGATGTTGCCCTGCGCATCGCAACCAAAAGAAACGGTTGCGTGCAGCGCCGCCCCCTCGTGCAGGATCAGGGCAAGGCTGCCATTCACGCTTTGACGGGTGATCCGCATACCGGCCCAGGCGTGGATGAGCACTGTTTTGACAAAGGCGCAAATGGCGTTTTGCCCGGTCAGGACATCCCGCACCGCCTGCACCCGCCCGCCGCTGTCGGCACGCAAATCGGCATCCGCCCGCAGCAAAGCGCCCAGATCGGCAGTGTCCCCGGTTTGGAGTGCGGTCTCAAAGGCATTGAGCAATTCGGCCTGCCGGGCCTGCGATGGCGCGTGGCGCACTGTGCTCTGGGTTACTAGTGACCGCGCCCGCGCCGCCAGTTTCCGGCAGTTTGCCGGTTTCAGATCCAGAACTTCGGCGATTTCCTGGAACGGCATCGCAAAAATGTCGTGCAGAAGATAGGCTGCCCTTTCTTTTGGGGTCAGCCGTTCCAGGAGCAGAAGAAATGCGGTTGTCAGCGAGGAGGACAGTTCCAGCTGCTGTTCGGCGCCGGGTTCAAATTCTGTCTGGAGCTGATCAGGAATCCAGGGGCCGATGTAGTCGACCCTTTGATGCCGGGCGGATTTGAGCATATCAAGACAGCGGTTGGTGCAGACCCGGGTGAACCAGGCCGGTGGGCTTTCTACTGGCTCTGGATAGGTCATCCATTTCAGGAAGGTATCCTGCACCGCATCCTGAGCGTCGCTGACAGACCCCAAAAGCCTGTAAGCGAGGCCCGTCAGATGGGGCCTCGCTGCTTCAAATTCAGCGGTCTTTCTATCCATCAACCGGGTCAATGCTTGGAGACCTGGATGCGGTTCCACATGTTGATCATGGCGATGTCCGTGGTGATAATCGTGATTTCATGTTCGGAGAAATGCTGCCGCAGGGTTCCTCTCAGGCTGGCATAGTCGGTGTGATGATCCAGTTTGGTCAGCGCTTCTGTCCAGGCCAGCACCGCCCGTTCAGCATCGTCAAAGGTATTGGTGTGGCGCCAGACGATCACCTTGTCGAGTTTTTCCTGCGGCACGCCTGCCTTGCGGGCCTCGGTCACATGCATGTTGACGCAATAGGCGCATTGGTTGATCTGGGAGGCGCGCAGTTCAATCAGGGCCGACAGGGATGGCGCCAGTCCGCGTGTTTCCATCATCGGGTGAACCTGCCCAAGATGGCCGATAAGCTCCGGATCATTCTGTTCGTGTGTTACCGGGGCGTGCATATCTGTCATGAAAACATCCTTTCCATTTGCTTTCATGGATATGACGATCCTGGCCGCCCTTTTGTGACAGCGGAGGTCTCACCCGGATGTCAAAAGGGCGCCGCAGTTGCTGGGCGCCCTTGGGTTTTTGACAATAAAAGCAAGCTGCCAGCGAACTTACAGAGCTGCCGGGTCGATTTGCTCTTTGCGGCGTGCGACGAAATCGTCCAGCTCTTCACGCCGCGCTGCATCCATTTCCGGTGCTTTGAATTCGGCCAGCAGGGCGCGGGCTTTGGCACGGCAGCGTGCCGCCATGTTAGCAGACCCAGCCGCGCTCCATTGTTCGAAGCTGGAAAAGTCCATTGCTTCGGGCATGGCAAAGGCATCGCGGAAATGGGCGATTGTGAATTCATCCCCCAGATAATGCCCGCCGGGACCGATCCGGCGCACCGCTTTCAGCGCATCTTTGAACCGATCAAAGGAGATCCCGCCGGCATAGCGGGCCATCATCAGGTTCTGTTCGTTGTCGGCGATGAATTTGCCATAGCAGATGGCCAGCCCGCCTTCATCCCAGCCTCCGGAGTGCAGCATCAGGTTGGCGCCGGCATTCATCGCCGTCATCAACGTGGTTGCGCCCTCAAAGCCGGATTGCGCATCAAAAGATTTGGAAGACGCATGGTTGGCGGAGGTCCGCCAGGGCACCCCGTACCGCCGAGCAAGCTGGCCGATCACTGTGGTGATCAGGGCAACTTCCGGCGTGCCGGCCATTGGCGCCCCCGATTGCATGGAGATCGAAACGGTATATTGGCCGTAGATCATCGGGGTGCCGGGCCGGTAGAGCTGTCCATAGGCGATTGCGGCCAGCGCCTCGGCATTGACCTGGGCGATGGTGGCGGCCACATCTGCCGGCGTATTGGCAGCAGCCAGAACAAAGGGCGAGCACAACACGCCCTGTCCGGCATCTGCAAAGACGCGCAGCCCTTCGAGCATGGCTTCGTCCCAGACCAGCGGCGAGTTGCCGGAGGCGTGCATCAGAATCGAGACGGCATCTTCCATGCCACCGGTTGCGATCCGCGCCATTGCAACGCTGTCCTGCGCTCTTTCCCGGGTTGTGCCAATCCCGAACAGCGGCAGTTCGGTCTCGATTAGATGGTGGCGGATCATGGCCAGATGGCGGTGCGGAACCGCGATGTCCATTGGTTCGCAGGTGAAACCGCCGGCCATGTGAAAGCTGGAGCAGGCCTGGGTCAAACGGGCAAAGTTGATGACGTCTTGTTCCGTTGTCGAGCGGCGGACACCATCCAGGTCACGTGTGAAGGGCGCGCCCTTCATGGGGCAGAACACGCTGGTGTTCCCGCCCATGACAAAGCCGGTCTTTTCGCCGCGGCCTTTCATTCGGAATTCGGACGGCGCTTTGCTGACAAGCTCCATCAGCAGATCCCGGCCGATGTAGACGCGCTCGCCATCCACCGACGCGCCCGCGTCGCGCCAGTGCTTCAGAGCCTTTTCGTCACGAAAGACAATGCCGACTTCCTCCAGAATATCGAGAGAGGCCAGGTGAATCTGCTCAAGCCCTTCCGGCTCCAGAAATTCCTGCGGCTTCAGGCGGCGCCGAACCGGAGGCAGGCGGCCGGCAATAACGGCCTGCGCCTGGCGGCGGGCTTCGCGGCCGGATCGTCCAGCTCTTACACGCGACAAGATACGCCTCCGTCGACAATGATTTCCGTACCGGTCACATAGCTGGCCAGATCACTGGCCAGATAGAGGGCTGTATCGGCGATGTCCCAAGGTGTTCCAACCCGGCCCAGGGGAATACGTCCCGCCCGGCGGCGGTCCAGTTCGTCCCAGTCGATCTGCTCTGGGTTTTCTGCGTTCTGGATGATGGAATCCCGCGCCATCGGCGTGTCCACGAAGCCCGGCAGGATGGCATTGGCCCGGATCCCATGCGGCGCCATCTCCGCAGCCAGATTGCGGGTATAAGACACAATCGCGCCTTTGGTGGTGTTGTAGGCGATATAGGGCGCGCCCAGATACTGGCGGCCTGCAATCGACGAGACATTGGTAATCACGCCGCCGCCGTTTTCGACAAAATGCGGTAGAAGGCTTTTGGTGGGCAGGAACACGGCCTTGAGGTTGACCTCTGCCAGCAGGTTCCAGTCTTCAACCGTGGTGTCCTGCGCGCCGCCGGTGCGCAGAATGCCGACATTGTTCTGCAGGATGTCGATTTTCCCGAAGGCCTCGATGCAGTGCTGCACCGCGGATTTGATCTGCGCTTCGTCGGTCACATCCGCTTCAACGGCAATTGCCGTGCCGCCTGCGTCCTGGATCAGTCGGCAGGTTTCCTCGGCCGCTTTCAGATCGCGGTCCAGAGCGCAGATTGCGGCGCCGGCCTCTGCCAGCCGCAGGGCTGTCGCCTTGCCGTTCCCCATGCCATTGGCCAGAGAGCCCGCCCCGGTGACAAGGGCGGTTTTCTGAGTGAGATCAATCATTGTCAGTCATCTTCTGCATGCAAAAATGCGTTCATCCCGCCATCGACCGCCAGCAGCTGGCCGTTGACGTAAGACGAGGCCTGCGAAAGCAGGAACACCGCCGGAGCGGCAATTTCCTCCGGTTTGGCCCAGCGGCCGGCCGGGGTTCTGTTTTCAATGCGCCGCACGAATTTCTCGTCGCTGAGAATGCGGGTGTTCATTTCCGTCAGGACATAGCCCGGCGCAATCGCGTTGCAGCAGATGCCGTCCTTGCCGAAGTCAGCCGCCAGCGACCGCGTCAGACCGGCGATGGCCGCCTTGGAGGAGGCGTAATTGCCGATGCCGGGCCGGGGGTTGGTGGCAGCGATGGAGGACATGGACACGATCCGGCCCCGCTGCGGGCCGGGGTTGGACAGCATGGCTTTGCCGGCTTCGCGGGCCAGAACAAAGGGCGCAAAGACATGCAGGTCGTAGATCGACTTGTAGTCTTCGACGGTCTGATCCGTCACATGCCCGTGGTTGGTGATCCCGGCGTTGTTGACCAGCCCCCAGATGCCGCCGCTTTCGGCGGCGGCGGTATGGACCCATTCGGCACAGGCGCCAAAATCGGTCAGGTCGAAGGCTGCGGTCTGCACGTCGTGCCCGGCGTTCCGCAGTTCCTGCGCGGTCTGGTTCAGGGCCGTCTCGTTCAGATCCTGAAGCTGGAGCCGCGCACCGTTGTCCGCACAGGCGCGGGCGATGGCGGCGCCCAGCCCGCGGGCGGCGCCGGTCACCAGCACCGTTTTCCCGCGCAGCGAAAGACTTGCACTAACCATTACGCAGCCGCTTCTTTGTCTTGCGCCAGGGCTGCGTTCACTGCAGGCATCACGGTGTCGCAGAAGATTTCAAGCGACCGCAGGACATCGGCAAAGGGGATCGAGGCGATCTGCATGAAAACGCTGAGATGGGTGATGCCGAATTCGCGGGCTTCGGCAACAATCCGGCGGGTGACCTCTTCTGCGTCGCCAATGATTGCGCGTTCCAGAATGGTGTCGATGTCGGGTTCGCCGTCAAAGGGCAGCACGTCCAGGTCGGCGCCGTTCATCACCGGTTCGGGCAGGCGCATGTTGGTTGCCATCCGGGCGTGGGCCAGAACCTGTTCTGCGGCCCGGCGGGCGTCTTCCTTGTCTTTGGCGACATAGACATAGCGCTGCACTGCAAAGGGGAAGCCATCCGCCGACAGGCCGTTTTCTTCGCGGGTTTCAGAATAGAGCCTGCGCGCGGTGCCGACGATCGAGGCCGGGCCGAAGGCCGGAGTGGTCAGAGGCTCCGCGCCGTAATCAATCATCTTCTGGCGGATTTCCGGCGAGTTGCCGACGGCAAAGGTGCGGATCTTTTTCTGCACCGGGGCAATCGACAGGGCTGCGTCCTCGATCTGGACGTGGTCGCCTTTGAAGTTGATCACGCCGGTAGTGGTGCCTTGCTGGATACAGTCCCAGATCTCCAGCCCGCGCATCAGCCGGTCATTGATTTCAAAGCCGAATTTCTTGAATTCGCGCGGCTGATACCCGGTGCCCAGACCCAAAACCAGGCGGCCGTCGGTCAGCTGATCTGTCAGGCAGATGTCTTCGACCAGGCGCAGCGGTTCGTAGAACGGCATGACGACAACCGCCGGGCCGAGCTTGATGTTCTTGGTCAGCCCGGCCATATGCGATGCAGTCATCAGCGGCGACGGGGAAATGCAGTAGTTTGACAGGTGGTGTTCTGCAAACCACGCAACTTCAAACCCGGCATCATCGACCATGCGGGTCATGTCGCGCATCTGGTTGAACACATCCTGATGGGTGGAACCATCCACCGGTTTGGTCATGAGGTTGAAAATCGAGAATTCCACGGCAGGCTCCAGTTAAAGTTTCTTGCCGGGATGGTGCAGGGAAACCTGCGTGTCTCCAAACGGTGAAATCTTGGCCGCTGACAAAGAATTTCTTATGGGGATTCGATTTCAGTCTTCAACCAAGAGCGGAAGGCCTGAACCGCTGGCTGTTCGAGACGATGTGTGGGGCATAGGAAGTAATAGGAAAACGGCCCTTTCACGGAGGCAAAAGGCAGCCGGACCAAACGGCCATCGCGCAGGTACTGGTTCGCCAGAACATCACGTACGACCCCGACGCCGTGGCCAGACACCAGCGCATTCAAGGTTGCGCTAGAATCACCAAAGTACAATCCGTTCTCAAAGTTCCGGGATTCGCCTCCGTTGGCTTCGATAACGCGCTGCCATTCGGTGTGGGCGGTATCGTGAAGAAAGGGCAGGCTGTGAAGCGCCTCGATTGAACTGTCCGGGGCAATCTGCGCAGCTACCGCCGGCGAGGCTGCGAGAATATGTTCTTCGTCCAGCAGTTTTTCTTCAAATAGTCCGGCCGCGCCGCCCGCCCCCCATCGAACAGCGACATCGGCTTCTTCTTGCCCGAATCCGGTTTTCGCAATGGTTGACAGGATGATGAGATCTATTTCCGGGTGAAGGGACTGAAACCTTCCGATCCGAGCTGAAAACCATGTCGATGCAAAGGACGGCAGCAGGCTGACGGTCAGCGTCGTGCGGTTTCCGGCGCGTGAAATCTCTTCGACACTTTCGCTGAGCTGGTCGAGAAGACCGGCGACGATGGCGGCAAAACTCTCTCCGGCCTCGGTCAGGCGGATGCGGTTGTTGCTGCGTTGAAACAGCGCGACATCCAGCCGCCCTTCAAGTATTTTGACCTGCTGGCTAATGGCTGGCTGAGTCAGATTCAGCTCGGTTGCCGCCTGCGTGAAGCTGAGGGAACGGGCCGCAGATTCAAAGGCAACAAGCGTCTGCAAAGGCGGAAGCGGGCGCCGCTGACGGTTGCTGTCAAAGCCAAGGTGTTCCAGCTGAGAAATTTGCCGCTCGCTCAATCCAGCCAGCTTTGCTTTGAGAGATTTGGCCATAGGATACCCTCGCATAAGAATCTCTTTGCCATAGGGTAAGTAATAACGTCTTGCAAGCAAGGGATCTCCTGGGCCAGTGCTCAGGGAAAAGGAAGCAAACATGCAAGACCGAAATCTGTTTATCTCTGCGATGCGCAATGTCGCGACGCCGGTGACAATTGTTACGACAAACGGCGCAACGGGATCCCATGGCGCGACTGTCAGTGCGATGTGCTCACTCTCTGCAGACCCGGCCTCCCTGCTGATTTGCCTGAACCGCCAGAGTCGGATACTGGCCATGATCGAGGAGAATGGTGCCTTTTGCGTGAACGTGATTGCAGAGGGTCAAGACGACGTTGCCATGGCTTTCGCCGGTGCGCCCCGCACGACCCCCCGCAAGTTTACAACGCCCGACTGGAATCAGGAAAACCCAAACGCCTTGCCGGTACTGCGGAACGCGGCTGCAACTTTTCAATGCGCTTACAAAAAAACGCAGAGCTTTGGATCCCATCAGATCATTGTTGGCACGGTCCTTGATACAACCGCTTCGGATCATGCCCCGCTGGTCTATCATCAGGGCGGCTTTTGCACGTTGCCGCGGGAAAGGAGCTAAGCATCCCGGTCTGCCCACCAGCCGGGAATCCTCACTCCCTTTACTCCGCTTCCGGTTGCAGGAGAAAAGGATTGGTACAAGCCACTAACCGCCAACGAAGAAGCCGTACTGTTCGGCCAAAACGTGCCGCGTTTCGGCTTCAAGGGTTTTGGCTGCACGGAAGGGCCAGTGCGGATCACGCATCATCTCGCGTCCAAGCAGCACAATATCCGCCGTTTCGCTGGCCACCAGCTCTTCGGCGTGATGCGGGTCGGTGATGCCGCCGACCGCCATGACCGGAAGGCCCGAGCCCTGACGGACCTCACCTGCCAGCCGGGGTTGTTCGGCCGTGCGGTTGCCGATGGCACCGCGCGCGGCAGGGACCGCGCCACCGGCGGAACAATCAAGAATATCCACCCCGCGTTCTTTCAGCCATTGCCCGACCTGCGCAATATCCTGCGTCGTCAGGCCGCCCTCGGCAAAATCATCCACCGACAGCCGCACCGCAAGAACCTTGCCCTCGGGCCAGACTGCGCGAACCTTTTCCACTGTTTCCAACAGCATCCGCGCCCGGGCGCGCAGGTCACCGCCATATGCATCGGCCCGCTGGTTGACCAAGGGCGTCAGGAAGGAGTGCAGTAGATACCCATGGGCGCAATGCACTTCCAATAGGTCATAGCCAACCTGGTCGGCCAGTTTGGCAGAGGCGACGAACTGGCCTTGAATCTCGCTGACCTCATCTGTTGTCAGGGCGCGGGGCGCTTTCCAAAGCCGCGTTCCATCGGGATCAAACGCTTCGCCTGTAGGGGAAACTGTTGCCCAACCGCCATCGCTTTCGGCAATGTGGCTGCCGCCTTCCAGCGCGGTTGCGGCGCTGCCTTTGCGTCCCGAATGCGAAATCTGTGTTCCTGCGACGGCCCCAAAAGACTTTTGAAAGGCGACAATCGGGGCCAGTCGCTCGGCCTGTTGTTCATTCCAAAGCCCCGCACAACCATTCGAGATCCGACCGGTCGGTGATACAGCCGTGCATTCCGCCATGATCAGACCCGCACCACCCACGGCGCGTGCGCCCAGATGCACCATGTGCCAATCGGATGCCACTCCGTCAACCGACGAATACTGGCACATCGGGGACATGCCGACCCGGTTCTTGAACTTAACATTCTTGATGTTGAGGTTGGAAAATAGCGCGCTCATCACATGCCCTCATATTGGATTTGGAGCTTCTTATTGACTGAACCAGCCCGCTCTCCTAGAAAAATAAAATCGCCCACTGTTTAGTTTTGCTTACGAATGAAACAGCTTCCCCCGCTCAACATGCTCAAAGCTTTTGCGCAACTGGCGGAAACCGGCAGCGTTGCAGAGGCGGCGCGCCATCTAAATGTCACCCCGGCGGCTGTGTCTCAGCAAATCAGAAAACTGGAACAACACCTCAACAAGGCGCTGGTGCAAAAACACGGCCGCGGCGTTCTGTTGACGGAGGAAGGGCAGATTCTGGCAAAAGCGCTGCACGAAGGTTTCAGAAAGATCCGGCAGGGGGTCGAGCGGGTGGAAAGGCATAATCGCCCACATACGATCAGGATCACCACCTCCCCCAGTTTTGCATCGCATTGGCTGGTTCATAAACTGGCCGAGTTTCAGGCCCTGCACGCAGGCATTTCCTTCCAGCTGGACCTGTCCAGTGCCATGGTTCCCTTGGAACAGTTTGATTTCGACATCGCCATCCGGTTTTGCCATCTGGACGCGCTGCCAGAGAGCACGACGCCTCTGATGGGTGTCTCGCTGAATGTGCTGGGCGCGCCCGAGTTGCTTCAGTCGTTTCCTCCGGCACTTCAGGAACTGGCCACGCTCAACTGGCTGCAAGAGGCGGGAACAACGGATGCGCAGGATTGGTTTGCCGGCAAGGGGGGGCAGGGAAATGAGCTGAAGCGCCTGTCTGAAATGCCGGGAAACCTGATCATCGAAGCCCTGCGCCGGGGCGAAGCCGTGGCCTACACGGTTTGCGATTGGGTGCAGGATGACATTGACAGCGGTCGCCTGCTTGATCTTTGGCCTGAGCGTAGTCGAGGCGTCTACTATGCTCTGACCGCGCCCGGCGGAGTCAGTGACGAAACCACGCTGTTTCTGGATTGGCTGCATGGGGCGGTGAAATC
Source organism: Leisingera sp. ANG-M1 (assembly GCF_000813745.1). Lineage (GTDB taxonomy): Bacteria > Pseudomonadota > Alphaproteobacteria > Rhodobacterales > Rhodobacteraceae > Leisingera. Next base: position 173,700 of record NZ_JWLC01000021.1, read on the forward strand.
CAGCGGTGCAAGCGTCACTTGACGCTAGGCACCTTTGGATCTCAGCAACCATTTCATAAAAACCTCGGCATTGCGCGATTTCAGTACCTGTTTGGGAACCAGATAATAATGCCCATGCTCGCGGCTGTGCCAAAGCTCGACGAGGCTGTCCTCCGCAGCCTCTTCGCGGACCCAGTCGCAGCTTGCCACTCCGACGCCCAGCCCCTGCTTCAAGGACCGCAAGACCATGTTCCCTGGCATTTCGGTCACATTGAGCCGGTGCTCTGGCCTGTATCCTTTTCGCAGAAACCATTTCTCTGCCGACTTTGTGCCGATCTCTTGCAGCCAGGGCTGTTCAGAGAGCGCTTGCAGATCATTTGCACAGCCCTGCGCAAGAGCAGGCGTGCCAAATACGTTCAGGCTAACATCCAGAAAAGCGTCCCGCCCCTGCGGCAGCCCCCCTTGTCCGCAGAACCGGATGGCAAGGTCATAATCCGAATGTTCAATGTCCACCACATCGCTGGACGGGTTGATCAGCACATCAATGCCGGGATGGCGTTTCTGGAAATCAGGCAACCTTGGCAAAAGCCAGTAGGTCGCAAAAGTGGCCGAGGTCGTGATCCGCACTGGCTGCTGTTCGGCGCGGTGGTTCAGCTGGTCCACGCCGTCCTGAAGGACGGCCAGCCCCTTGCGCACCTGCCGCGCCAACATGCGGCCTTCATCTGTCAATTCCACCCCGCGCCCCTGTCGCGTCACCAGAGCCACACTGAAATGGGCCTCTAGCGCCTTGACCTGATGCGATACGGCAGCAGGTGTCACGTTCAGGGATCGCGCGGCCAGCGCATAGCTTCCGGTCTCTGACAGCACAGCAAGGGCGCGCAGCGCGTTCAAGGAAGGCAGATCAATCATCGACACCATACTTTTTCTAACGTCTAAGAATATTTTTACTTTGCGAGTTTTGCGGAAAAAGTCAATTGAGCATTGGAAAACACGGAACTGATAACAGGGGATGAGACATGAAGATTGGATACTTGGGCTTTGGAACCATTGCCCTGGCTTGCGCTCAGGGTCTGGTTCAGGACGGGCACGACATTACCGTCAGCGAAAGAAACAAAGCCAATGCCGCGATGATGTCTGACCGTCACGCAAATGTGCGGGTCGCCGACAACCAGGGCGTGGTGGATGCAAGCGATGTGATCTTCATCGGATCAACGGCCGAAGCGGCCGAGGCGATGCTTGGCCCCCTGACTTTCCGCGAAGGCCAAAAGGTTCTGTCCTTCATGGTGGGCATGTCTGCTGAACAGCTTCGCACCCTGGTGGCCCCGGCGACATTCGAGGCCATCGTCATTCCGTTCCCGTCTGTCGCGCAAGGTGGGTCGCCGCTGCTGACCTATCCGCAATCGCCCGTCACCGAAGCCCTTTACGGCGAAGCAAACACCGTGATCACCTTGGGGTCCGAGGCCGATTTCAACGAGTTCCTCGCAGCTCAGGCGCTGCTGTCGGTGGTTGCGAAGCTTATGGCGGTTGGTGTGGACTGGCTGGGCGACAAAACAGGCGATCAAGCCGGTGCGGAACAGTTCCTGCGCCTTTTGGTCGGTGGTTCAATCATGGCCGAGCCGATCACTGCGCCCAATGTAATGTCCAACCTCGTGGATTCCCTGAACACACCGGGCGGCCTGAACCGTCAACTACGCGAGATCATGGGCGAGAAAGGCACCTATGACAGCCTTGTCGCTGGGCTGGACGTTTTGTCCACCCGATTGAGCAAATCCTGAACAAAGCCTCTCGGCCGCCAATCCCCTGGAGAAGAAATTGAAGACCGTTGATATTGTCAAATGGATTGCAACGGCGATCCAACTGGTTGGCTATGGCCTAACTGGGATGAATGTTGCCCCCTGGAATGTCTATGCGTTCTTTGTGGGCATCATCCTGTGGTTCCTCGTGGGCGTCATGTGGAAAGACCGTGCCATCATGGTGGTTCATGTCGGCGCGCTCATAGCTTTGGTGACAGGTTTTGTGAATTCGTGAACACGCCATTTCAATGACTGAGGCCCGGATCACGATCTATCTCTCCGTCGATTTCGCGTACGTTTTTCCCCCTCGTCGCCGCAATCCCGGTCTGCGTTATGCCCGTCACCGTGCTCCAGTGTCTCGCGCGGCTTGCTCAGCACGCCCTCTAGGGTAGGGGGATCGGTTCATCTCTTCCATCTTCTTTTTGCGGAAGACTTCGGCTGGCGTCTTCCATCCGAGGCATTTGCGGGGCGTGTTGTTGAGGCGGTCGCAGATCACCTTCATATCGTGATCTGTGTATCGCCTGCTTGCCGACCGGCACCTCCGACACGCTGATCTCTGAATCCGCAATCCGTTCCATGTATCAGTACTGGCGGAAGGAAATGGGACTGTGATCACAATGCACACTCAGTTTAAGCCGCTTTCCGCCAAGGATACCCTTGCCGCGCGGCGCGAGGCACGAGTAGCCGTTTCAGAATTCAACACAGAGTACTGCGCGGTGTTGGATGACGGTGATCTGAGGGACTGGCCAGGCTTCTTCACAGAGGATGCCTTCTACAACATCCCCAGCCGCAAGAATTTCGATCACGATCTGCCTGTCGGCCCGGTCTACTGTGAAGGGCACGGGATGATTGCCGATCGCGCCCTGGCGATCAGTGAGACCTCGATGTTCGGACCACGTTACCTCAGGCACTATATCACAAATGAGAGAGTCATGGGTATCGAAGAGGATGGCGCCATCCTGGCCGGGTGCAACTACCTGCTGATCGAAACCCTCTCGGAGCTGCCCGAAGGCCGGTTGCATCAAGCAGGGCGGATGATCGACCGTTTTCGATCGCAGAAAGACGGCAGCCTGCTTCTGGCCTCTCGGATTGCGGTTTATGACACGCTGCTAGTTCCGAATGCACTGGTGCTGCCAGTCTGACGGAAGGGCCAGCTGATCGGTAAAAGATCAGTCGGGACACAGTGAACCCGGCCCTGAGATGCAGGGCCGGGTTTTCTTGGATTTGGCCGCGTCCGGTATCAACCTAGGTCCGTTCCGAACAGACATGCAATTAGCCCTATTACCCTGTCATACATCCAGCCCAGAAAGCCGTAGCAGAACATTTTTGTGGAACGCCACACCCAGACCGTTACCTCCAGTTTCAATCCACAAATGCCAGGAAGGAGCACTCAAGGCATCTTCCTCAGTATGAAATTGTTGAGGTGCTATTCTCCCCTAACAATTCGACAATCTCTCTGGTTGCAGCCGATGGTGTACGCCCATTGGGTGTCGCAACGAAATAGCGCCGGTCACTTGTCAGAATTTGAGAACGCAACTGCTGCAGCTCCCCAAGCCTAAGTTCACGCTGCAGCAAAGGCAGAACGCCAAGGGCAACCCCATGTCCAGCCGCCGCCAGGGTGATCGATTGAATATAAGAGGTACAGTAGCGAAATTTGACATTGGTAAACCAATTTGCGATCTGCCCCTCGGTCAAGCTGGACCAGTTCACCCAATCCGGTGACTCCTTCGTGTATTCCAAAAGCGTGAACTCATCAGCCCGGCTACAGGATGGTCCGGTGACGGCAAGCAGCTGTTCGGGGAGCGAAACATGAACCTGCCAGCCTTTGGGCGCAGACCGGCCGTGGAAAACCGCAAGATCGGTTTTATGGTCGATCACATCCGTGACGTTGTTGGCGGTCACCACCGAAACCAGCGTGTCTTTGCCAGAAAGTTGAAACTCCCGCATCAAGGGGGCCAGCCAGAAAAAGTTCACGTTCTCGTTGGCAGCGATTGTAACCACCTGCCTTTCTGTGCCTGACCGGTCTCTGACATTATCAATTGCTTCTTCCAAAAAGGACAGGCTGGGCGTGATTTTTGCCGCCAGTCTCCGGCCTTTCTCAGTTAGCGTGAGCGAGCGGCCCAGCCGGTCAAAAAGTTTGATCCCCAGATGTTGCTCCAGCGCGCGAATGCGCTTGCTGACGGCCACCTGAGAGACGTTCAGCTCAGCTGCAGCATGGGTAAAATTCAAATGTCTCGCTGCCGCTTCAAAATAGACAAGAGCATCCAGAGACGGCAGGGTGCGTTGGAAGTAATTCATAACCCTAGGTTAGGGTATATCAAAAGCAGAAGTCCAGTTTTCCAACCTGAAAATCTCTGTCAGTAAACCGCGGACGGAACAACATGCGCGGACATTCAGACCATGCAGAAAGCTTATGACTATATCATCGTTGGTGCTGGCACAGCAGGATGCACGTTGGCCCACCGGCTTAGTACAGATAGCCGCTACCGGGTTTTGCTGCTGGAACACGGCCCCGATGATCGCAACTGGATTTTGCAGATGCCTGCGGGGCTGCGATCGGCGTTTAAGCCAAGCAGCAAGTATAACTACTGGTTCAAAACGACACCCCAAAAGCATCTCAACAACCGCGAAATCGACCAGCCCCGCGGCAAGGCATTGGGGGGATCATCGTCGATCAATGGCATGACCTATCTGCGCGGCAACCCGCTGGATTATGACAATTGGGCCACTGAAGAAGGCTGTGCGGGCTGGTCCTTTGCCGACTGCCTGCCCTATTTCAAGAAGCTGGAACGCCGGGACGGGGCCGCAGATGCGTTTCGCAGCACCGATGGCATGGTCGGGGTCAAGGCGCAGCAGGATCTCAACCCCCTGAATGCGGCCTTTCTGGAGGCCGGGCAGCAGGCGGGCCATGACCTGACCGAGGATGTGAACGGCTATCAGCAGGAAGGCGTCAGCCGGTTTGAGATGTCAGTCGAAAACGGTTACCGCAGCAGTTCGGCGCGCGCCTATCTGCACAGCCAGCCCGCGCGGGACAATCTGGAGGTTGTGACCGGCGCGAAGGTGCTGCGGGTGCTGCTGGATCAGGGGCGCGCAACCGGGGTTGAGCTGGCCCGTGGCAGGGAAGTGCTGCGCATCGAAAGCAAACGCGAGGTGATCCTGTCTGCCGGTGTGTTCGGCACTCCGCAGCTTCTGATGCTGTCGGGCATTGGTCCCGAGGCGCATCTTCGCGATCATGGCATTGATGTGCGCCTTGCCGCGCCGATGCTGGGGGATAACCTGCATGACCATCTTGAAGCGCATATCCAGGTGGAAACGGATCAGCCGGTGTCGCTGAACAAATATCTGAAACCGCATCTGATGGTCTGGGCCGGAATGCAGTGGTTTGGCTGGAAAGGTGGTGTTGCCTCCATCAACCAATGTAATGTGGGGGCGTTTCTGCGCACGGATGCGGATGTCACACATCCCAATATCCAGTTCCATTTCTTCCCTGTGTTCTTTGGCGCCAACTGGATTCCGAACCCGTCCAAGAACGGGTACCGTCTGGGCGCGGGTCCGATGCGCCCCGAAAGCCGGGGCACTGTGCGGCTCAAGTCGGCCGATCCCAGTGACAGCCTGCTGATTGATCCGAACTACCTGGCGACCGACCGCGACCGCTATGAGATGCGGGAAGGGCTGAAGCTGGGCCGCGAGCTGCTGGCACAGGAAGCGTTCAAACGCTACCACCGGCGCGAAGATCTGCCAGGGCTGAATGTGCAAAGCGATTCCGAACTGGATGATTTCATCCGCGAAGATGCAACTTCGGCTTATCATCCCTGTGGTACCGCACGTATGGGGGCAGACGGTGATGAGCGCGCGGTGGTCGACCTGGATCTGCGCCTGCGCGGCATCGAGGGGCTGCGAGTGGTGGACGCCTCTGTTATCCCAGCGGTGCCAAGCGCCAATATCAATGCCGCCACATTCATGATCGCTGAGAAAGCGGCTGACATCATCCTGGGCAATGCGCCCCTGACACCTGAACATGTACCCTATTACAAGGCAATCTGAGACCATGACCGATTCACGACTGGCCGAAGGCCCTCACTTTACCCGCCGCGCGGCAGATGCGGAAATCCGCGCACAGCTTTCAAATTGGGAGATTTGGGAATGCAAGGAGCCAGACTTTTCCTACACCTATGACCAAAGCGTGACTTTGCATGTGAACCAGGGTGCCGCAACGCTGGCATTTTCCGATGGGAGCAGTGTTGATCTGCTTCAAGGAGATGTGCTGACCATCCGCAAAGGCATTTCTGCCGATTGGACCATCCCTGATGGCATTCAGAACAGTTATGAACTACATAACGACTGAGGACTGCACGATGAAGTTTCAACCCCAAGCCAGCCATTTCATCGATGGCGCCTATGTCGAAGACAGCGAAGGCAAGCTGATCGACGTGATCTACCCTGCCACCGGCGAGGTAATTGCGCAGTTGCATTCCGCCACTCCGGCCATTGTGGACATGGCGCTGAAAAGTGCTGAGGCGGCTAAAGCTGAATGGGCGGCTCTGTCGGGTACGGAACGTGGCCGTATTCTGCGCCGCGCGGCCGACATCATGCGCGCGCGCAACTACGACCTGTCCGTTCTGGAAACCCATGACACCGGCAAGCCGATTCAGGAAACCACCGTGGCAGACGCCACCTCCGGCGCGGACGCGCTGGAGTATTTTGGCGGCCTGGCCGGCAGTCTGACAGGGGAGCATATCCCGCTGGCGGGCGGCGATTTTGTTTATACCATCCGGGAAGCGCTGGGTGTCTGCGTCGGCATCGGAGCCTGGAATTACCCCACCCAGATCGCATGCTGGAAGGGCGCTCCGGCATTGGCATGCGGCAACACCATGGTGTTCAAACCATCCGAGACCACCCCGCTGTCGGCGCTGAAAGTGGCCGAAATCCTGATCGAGGCGGGCGCCCCCAAAGGCATTTACAATGTGGTGCAGGGCTATGGCGATGTCGGCGCGGCGCTTGTGACCGACAGCCGCGTGGCCAAGGTTTCGCTGACAGGCTCTGTGCCGACCGGCAAAAAGGTCTATGCCGCGGCGGCAGCAGGCATGAAACATGTCACGATGGAACTGGGCGGCAAGTCCCCGATGATCGTGTTTGATGATGCCGACATTGAAAACGCCGTCTCCGGCGCGATCCTGGGCAATTTCTATTCTTCGGGCCAGGTCTGCTCCAATGGCACCCGCGTTTTCGTGCAAAAAAATATCAAAGAGGCCTTCCTGTCGCGCCTGTCCGAACGCCTGGCCAACGCCAAAATCGGCGATCCGATGGATGAAGACGTCAGCTTTGGCCCGATGGTCAGCGAAAACCAGCTGAACATCGCGTTGGGCTATGTCGCAAAAGGCAAGGCCGAGGGCGCCCGGCTGGTCTGCGGCGGCGACCGGATCGACGGCGACGGTTTCTATATGCAGCCCACAGTGTTTGCAGACGTCACCGACGAAATGATCATCGCGCGCGAAGAGATCTTTGGTCCGGTCATGTCGGTTCTGGATTTCGACACCGAGGAAGAGGTGATGGCCCGCGCAAACGCCACCGAGTTCGGTCTTGCCGCGGGTGTTTTCACCGCAGATCTGACCCGTGCGCACCGCATCGTCGCGGGCTTCGAGGCGGGCACCTGCTATATCAACACCTACAACCTCGCTCCGGTCGAAGCCCCGTTCGGCGGGTCGAAGATGTCCGGCGTCGGCCGCGAGAACTCGAAACTGGCGATCAATCATTTCAGCGAAATGAAGACCGTCTATGTTTCGATGAATGATGTCGAGGCGCCCTACTGATCCGCGGCTGAGATCAGAAAGTCAAACAATCTCCGGGCGGCGGAAGACAGTGGTTTGTCCGCCCGGTGGCACAAATAATAGGATTTGCGCGGCGATAGGGTGCGACTGCCTATCCTGATCAAATGCCCCGCCGCAAACTCGCTGCGCAGCATGTCCAGATTGGCCAGTAGAATGCCGCGTCCGGACATCGCCCGGCCCACCGACTGGCCAAAGCTGGAGCACGGCATGACAGGCCATTCGGCAAGTGCAGGCAGGCCCAGCCTGCGCAACCAGATCGACCAGTTGATCCAATCCGGCGTCAAATTGGCATACTCCAGCAAAGGCGGGCAGCTCCCGGGCTGCCAGTGATCGCCAAAGGCGCCGGCCTCCACGGCCTTTGCAGCGACATCCGGCGCAGCAGCCGGTGCCAGCTCCCCGGCCATCACCTGCACACCGGACCAGCCCGGTGCAGGCCCGTCGCTGTAAACAATCGTCAAATCCAGCTCAGGCGCGGTCAGCGCGTTCATATCGTCGCTGGTGGTGACATTGACCGGGCTGGCGGCTTCGCTGAGCGCGAAGCCTTTGAGCCGGTCCTGAAGCCAGAAAACCGACATCGAACTGGTCGAAGCCACGCGGATCAGCCCCTCTTCTTCCGCTTTGAACCGGCTGACCGCACGTTCCAGAAATTCCAGCGCCAGATGCACGTCATTGGCAAATGCCTGCCCGCCTTCGGTCAAAGTGATACTGCGGCCCTTGCGCTCGAAGACGCAGGTTCCCAACCATTCTTCCAGCCTCTGCACCCGTTTGCTGACAGCGGCCTGCGTGACCCGCATTTCGCGCGCGGCAGCGGAAAAACTGCCACAGCGCGCCGCTGCCTGAAAGAAGATCAGAGCGTCCAGGGGCGGCAGGTTGTTCCGAAAGCTATCCATTACCAATGGTTATAGGTATGCAGGACTTTTTTCCAGATTTTTTACCCTGGGCAATAGCCTTAGGATGCGCGAACGAAACGCAAATCTCTGAGGCAAAGATGACGACCCAGGAAGATCCTCTTAAGGCCGGCAGCAGCCGCGAATGGAACTGGCACCCGGACCTGCCGGTGGCCGTCACCCCGGCCTTTTCCTGGCCGCCGCGCCCAATCGCGACCCTGAAATGGTTCGCAGGCAATTGGCTGCCGATCACCGAGTACCTGATTTATGCGCTCATGGCGTTTGCCACCTGGGCTTGGCTGCCGCCGTCGCTGGCCGAAACGCAGGAGCTGCACTGGTCCTGGATTCTGCAGATCTGGGCGCGTAATCTTATCCTTATGACCCTGTTTGCCCAGGGTTTGCATGTCTGGCTCTATGGCTGGAAAAGACAGGGCGACGATTTCAAATACGATCGTCGCGGTCTTGCCCGCAACAACCGGGTTTTCAAGTTCAACGACCAATACTGGGACAACGTGTTCTATGCGCTGGTTTCTGGGGTGACGATCTGGACAGGCTTTGACGTGCTGATGTGGTATGCAATAGCCAATGGCTGGACACCACTGATCACATTTGAAAGCAACCCGGTCTGGTTCGTGGCGCTGTTCCTGCTGATGCCGGTGATCCAGTCCTTCCATTTCTACTGGCTGCACCGCGCTCTGCACATTCCCTTTCTGTATAGGCGTGTGCATTCCGTTCACCACCGCAGTGTCTCAGTCGCGCCATGGTCGGGCTTTTCGATGCACCCGGTTGAACACCTCGGCTACATGGGGCTGCTGCTGATGTTCTTTGTCGTTCCGGCCCATCCGGTGCACCTGATTTTCATGGGCTACTGGCTGGCTCTGGCCACCGCAACCTCCCACGCCGGGTTTGAAAATCTGGTGTTAGGCGAGAGCGCCAGACTCAGGATCGGGTCGTTCCACCATCAGCTTCATCACCGCTACTTCGAGTGCAACTACGGCAACCCGGAAATGCCCTGGGACAACTGGTTCGGCTCCTACCATGATGGCAGCCCCGAGGCGACTGCCGAGGCACGGGAACGCAAAAAGCAGATGTATTCCTGAGCGGTTTCCTCCGCCACCAGACGAGGTCGGGCAGAACATGCCCGGCCTCGTGAGTTTTCAACCTCACCAAAAGACCCTGCCATGAAAAACATCTACACCTACGGTCGTAAGCCAGCGCAACGCAATCTGACCATTCCTGATCTGCAGGCCCTGAAGGGCACAAACAGCCCCCTAACCATGTGCTTTCCCGGCAATGCCTCGGAACTGGATGCTTGCGTTGAGGCCGGGATCGAGACGCTGACGGTTCTGGATAGCGATCTGGTTGAATTCCGGGAGCGCGCACCGACGACGTTCATGGCCACGTCGATGGCCTGGAGCCAGAACAAGACCAAAGACGATATCCTGCGCCATGCCATGACCTGCATGGAAAAGGGTGCCGATATGTATCTGACCAATCGCAGCCCCGAGGTGGTCGAAATGCTAGCGAATGAGCAGGTGCCGGTTCAGGTGCATCTGGGTCTGGTGCCGAGCTTTTCGATCAAGGGCGGCGGACTGCGCGCTTATGGCCGTACCGCCGATGAAGCAATGGAAATCTATCGCACCATGAAAGATTACGAGACAGCGGGCGCTCTGGCGGCCGAGGTCGAATGTGTGGCCGAAGAATGCATGCGCCATCTGAACATGCAGACCTCGATCATCACGATCTCGCTAGGGTCGGGCCGTGCAGGTGACATCACCTTCCAGTTCATGTCCGACCTGTGCGGCGAAACGGAAAACCCGCCCAAACACGCGCACGCGTTCCGCAACCTTAAACCCCTGCACGACCAGATCTATCGCGAACGCGTTGCTGCACTGAGAGAATTCCGGCAAGCCTCGGCCAGGGGCGAGTTTCCCTTCGCCAGCCAAAACGTGCACATGCGTCCCGGAGAAGAGGAAAAGCTGCTGGACGCGCTGGCAAATCTGTCATGAAAACTCAAACGGAGGCACCGATGACCACGCCCATGCCGTCAGTTCTTCACGCCATGGAGCGCACGCCGTTAATCGCACTGGACCGACTGCGTGATCATCTTGGCCTGCATGGCAGATTGTTAGCCAAGCTTGACCTGCTGATGCCGGGGTTTTCCAAAAAGGATCGCGCAGCGCGGCGCACCATCGAGGATGCGCGCGCCTGCGGAGATTTGGTCAAAGGTCAAACAGTGGTTGAGTTAACATCAGGCAATATGGGTACCGGGTTAGCGATCGTCTGCTCCATTTACGGCCATCCGTTCGTGGCGGTGATGAGCGAAGGCAACTCGGAAGAGCGCGCACGGATGATGGAAGCTTTGGGAGCCGAAGTTGTGCGCGTCCCTCAAGCCAATGGTTCTAAGCCGGGTGAGGTGTCGGGCGAGGATCTTGCCTTGGTCGAAAAGGCCGCGCAGCAAGTGACGCTAGAGCGCATGGCGTTTCGTGCCGATCAGTTTTGCCGCGACAGCAATTGGAAAGCGCATTTTGATACAACCGGCCCGGAAATTTGGGATCAATCTTGCCATATGGTGACAGGGTTTTGCGATTTTGTGGGATCAGGCGGCACCTTAGGAGGCGTTGCGCGTTATCTGGCAACAAAAGGCGTGCCAAGCTACGCGGTTGAACCCGTCGGCGCCGAAGTGCTGGCCAATGGGGACACGTCTTGCCCAGCCCATCCTATACAGGGTGGTGGTTATATGATGCCCGACTTGGTTCATCTTGAAGGTGCTCCGCTGGTGGGGTCTCTAAGTGTCACAGGCGAAGAGGCCAGACAGGGTGCCCGGATGCTGGCGCGTTACGAAGGGATCTTCGGTGGGTTTTCAGCGGGAGCAAACCTCCGGGCAGCTATTCAGTTACTACAGGGCGATCTTGAAGGTGGATGTGTGGCCTTTGTCGTCTGTGACAGCGGACTGAAATACTTGAGCACGGATCTTTGGGAAAACACGTCTGAACCCTGACCGGTATCTAAGTCACGCAGAGACAACACGTTCTGAAATTCAGACAGATCAGTACGAGTTAAAGGTTGGTTAGTTGAAACCCACTGCACCGCAAATAATCGATCGACACCATATCAAGCCATTTTTGCATCAGCATTGACGGCACGACCAAAGGGCGGATTTGTCTCGCGTCTAATCTGCTCGAATAGGGCGCGAGGAAAGATCAGTCTGGCTCCGGCTATTTCGACGACGGTGAATGGCTGTTATAGCTATCTACGCTGTGGGGCAGCCAACGGGAGTGCCCATGTGTGAACAAATGCTGCTTCAGAAAACGCCCAAAAATGACGGAAAAGTCTCGCGAAAATCGCTGCAACACTGATAATTTGCTGCCGCGGGTGCGAGTGATTGCTACATGAGCAATAGGCGACTCTGTCCGCATCTCACCAGTTCGATTTTCGTACAGCGAAGGTCAGGTTTGGTGCCGTGTCAGGGTCTGACCTGAGCCCCTGGATTGAACCGCACCGGCTTTGCCGGAGGCTGATTTCAGTTAGTTAAGCGGCTCGCTCCTCAGTTTCCATAGCCGCATAGAAATTGGCCTCAGCTTCCGCCTTCGGGATTTTCCCGATGGGCTCGAGCAGGCGGCGGTTGTCGCGGCAATGTTCCCTGTCGAAGCAACTTACTTTGTCGATAACAAAGATGGGCAAATGTCCGTTTCGCCATTGTCAAAGACAGCACCCGCTGGTCCGACCAATCACAAGCAACACCTCTTTTTTGCTTGGCGGCAAAAGTTGATTGCCGCGCTGATGCATCAGCGTGTTTTGATCCCAGAAGGCATCAGTGATGTCGCTTGGCTAGAGACGCTCCAAACTGCTTTGGAGCTTAGGCAAAGTTGGAATTCGCCTGAAGACGAACAATCGAAGTTTGCGAGGTTTGTTGGGGTCGTGCCCACAGATGACGCAAAGATTTCTGAGACGCATGAAGTGGTCAGACGTGTCCATCATCATTGCGCAAAGCGAATTCGAAAAAGATCAACTGGTTTCTTTTGTCTCCGATGCAGTCAGAGCCAACACACGCCTTGGTTTCAAGAAAAGTGCGAAAATCAAGGCCATGTCCATTCATGCAGCAAAAAACAGAGAGTTCGACAGGGTTATCGTCCTTTGGCCTCAATCAGCAACTGGAAGTGACGAGCATAAGCGGCGTTTGCTATACAACGCCATGACGCGCGCGAAGAGCCATTGTACTGTCATCGTCCTTGGTCAGGATCGACTGGATTCAGCTCCGTTCGCAGGAGTATAAAGAGGTTTGCAATGGAGTTCATTACCCAGTTCTTTCATGCTTTGAAATCACCGAAAACGGCGCTCGTACTTTTTTTGTTCAGCGGTGCTCTGTTATTCGTTCCCATTGACCGGCTAGGCCTCGATCGGCCTGAATTCACTAGCGAGTACCAAACTCAAATTCTGTTGGTTTTCTTTTTGGCGTCGGCAATTCTTATTCTAGAGTTAGTCACATGGGCGGTTTCCACGATCCGTTCGCCATTCCAGAGGCGAGCACGTGAGAAGGCTTACCAAGAGCTCATCGAAAAGGTATTTTATTCCCTGAACCTCGACGAGCTTTGTGTGCTTTGGGCAATGACACAGGCTGGAACGAAAACGATCAAAGCCAGTTATGACAACCATGTGATGGTCTCGCTTAGACAGAAAAAGGCCCTGGGAATAATAACGGGTGTTCAAAGCCTGCACGAGATGCATCACTATATGCCCGACGCACTTTATGATCTTGTGGCAGAGCGTGGTTTCGAGCGTATGCCCGAGGACTTTAGGAATTCAGTGCGGTTTGAGGATGAGGTGCGGGAGATCGTACACCGATCTACAGATTGGCGCACTTGGAGTTGATTTGCTCCGCGTTCTATAAATACAAGAAGGTCAAGATTTTCGCGCTTGCAGCGAATGTCCGCAGCGCGGGCCGCAATCGCGGCATCGAGATGCTGTGCTGAGAGTCCACTTTGGGCCGTCCTCAACGCCTAGCCGGAACCTAATCGGCTGGATGCTGCGCTGCCTCCGATGACCGTGAAGAGCCCATAGGTCCTGGTTTCTGTTTCGCAGCTAAAGTCCGCTTTGTTGGGCAACGTCAATTCCCGGTGAGCGATTGATCTCGGGTGGTGGCCTAAGTTCCGAGTTTACTTTGAACATGTCGAGAACTACGGTCCACTCTAATAAGACCGACGAGAAGTTCGCTAATTATGCCCGTGACAAGCTACATTTTTGCTGTTTCCCCCCCGCCACGCGCCTAAGCCCGTCATTTGCTGCGCGCGTGTGCGTGCAAGACTGACGCTGGCGCGAGAGGTCGTCTAAAACGCGGCCATCCCTGTTAGGCAAGCAGGGTTTAGGTTGCGTGCGCCTTTTCGCCTCCAAATCTCGAAATTTCCAACCGTGATGCAAACGCCTTTTGGGGCCGTAGCAGCATCATGGCCGTCTGGCTGTCTGGAGGCCAATTCACATGAAAAAACCTACTCCACTCTTCATCCTCAGTTTGTCAGCAACACTGCTGATGGTCGGTGTCGGCATGATCGTCGCACTTCTTCCTCAACAGGTTCATGCAAAGACCGGATCACTTGAAAGCGTCGGTCTCGTCGCCTCGGTTTTTGCGTTTGCCTATCTGCTCGCGCAACTGCCGATCAGCGCTCTTTCCGACCGCTTGGGCGCGAAGCGTTTCCTAGTCATTGGCTATATGCTGTGCGCGGTGTCTGGTGTTGTTTTCTTTTTCACCGAAACCGCCGGAGGCATCTTCTTCGGCCGCGCTGTTCAAGGCATCGGCGAAGCTCCGATCTGGGCGCTCGGGCCAGCTATTCTTTCACTGGCCTATCCGTCAACCAAGGGGCGTGTCATTGGCACCTACAACGCGGCAATTCACATTGGCCTGACGGCGGGTCCGTTGTTGGGTTTGCTTGTCGCGTCGAACGGCCAAGGCAGTCTGCCGTTTCTGATTTTTGCCGTGCTGTGCTTATTCGCAGGGCTGTGTGTCTTTTTCTTTCTGAAACCCGTCGCCGTTCCTCTTGGACAGTCTCGGCCAAGCTTTGCGCAATTTGTCAGCTTGTTACGCCAAAGGAAGACGTTGATCCTTTTGTTGGGCGTCCTTCTGTACGGCGCTGGATACGGTGTCTTCCTAACGGTTTTGCCCGTTTCTTTGGCATCCACACATGGGTTTGGCGCAACGGCCATTAGCCTGCTGTTCGTGGTGTTCTATGCGGCTATCAGCGTGTCGCAGATCGTTGCAGGAATGCTCTCTGATCGGTTCGGGCAGACGGGATTTTTAATCTGGGGCATGGCGTTGGCTGCTGTCGGACTCGCCACATTCCCGCTCTTTTTCGGGCACTGGGCCTATATTCCACTTGGATTTTCCAGCATTGGATTGGGCATGTTCTGCGTCGCTTCCATCGCCGAGTTGAACGAGGAAGCCCCCGACACACTCAAAGGGGCCATATCGGGAAGCTACTATTTCTTCTGGTCTGCGGGCTATGTGCTTGGTCCTCTGTCCATTGGCGCAATCAGCTCGAGTGCTCCACTGATTGGGTTCGGAACGCTCGCTGCCTTGCTTGGCGTTCAAGCTCTAGGCTTGGTCAGGGTTCGAAGCTAACACGGATCCACATGCAGGCATCCCTTCTACGTTTGGGATGCCTGCTTTACGACTTCATTGCCGGACCAGACGCCACAACTGACTTTGCTGGGTCGTACAAGTGGCAGACTCTTGGCAAAAGCGGACTTTGGCACAACCGCGGCGAATTGGCGCTTCGTCCGGCAGTCTGTGAGTACGATCATCTCCAGATTTTGCTCGCGCGGCGAATGACCGGAAAGCGGGCGCGCCTGCAGCAACGTGAAGGTAGGGCGAAGGTCCGGAATGGGCCGCCCTGGTCACTAAACAAATAGCTGCGTGCGAAACCGCAACGTCGCGGTGCTCGGCTGGTCTGATCCCTATTTACCAAATACCGCGCCTATTATTGGCCGCGGTGTGCTTGGAGCGGACTGGTGAAAATGGAGAGGACCAAACTGTACCAACCTCGTGGCTACGTCGGAAGGTGAAGAGCTTTCTGTCAGTTGGGCAGAATTTACCGGAGCCATGGCCTAAAAGTCTATTACCGTAATGGCTGTGGGGGTACAGTTTCCGGAATATCCCTCCGGGGCCGGCTTTTTGCGGCATTCGTCAAAAACCCGAAGCTTGCACTTGGCGCATATAGCGGGATCTGCTTGATGGACTGCTGCGGAAATCGCGTGGCCTTTGGTGATGTGCAAGTGTTTTTCGCCTAATTCGTCGATCACATGCATCCTGCGGAGTGCTCGAAGAACCTTAGTGTACATCGCAACCACGTGGAAATCGCCGCCGCTTTGGCGGGCAGCCTGGATTTGCCGGATCAGGAAATCGGCGCCGGACAGGTCTAGCCGCCCAACCCCTTTCAAGGAGAATACTTTGATCTTTTGAGCAGGCGCGAACTCGTCCACCTTCTCGAACTCCGCCTCAAGCTGTTCCACAGACCCGAAAAACAATGGGCCTTCCATCCGTTGAACCCGGATCTGCGGGCATTCCGGCAGCCCATAGAGCCTGGCGTTTCGCAAACTGCGCTTGCCGCTGTCCATTGCCGGAGCCAAAGCCGCCAGAAAGGGGGCGGAACTTTGCCGCAAGAATACGACTAAGGACGCGATAACACCGGCGACCACTGCGGTATCAAGATGGGTCAAAACCCCGGTCAGGAATGTCAGGATCAGGATGAAAGTATCGCTGGGGCTGTTGTAGATGATGTGCTTGATTTCATCGGCATTCACCAGTTTTACGGCGACATAGATGATGATGCCTGCCATCACCGGTACAGGAACATAGGTGACGAAGGGTGACAGCAGCAGCAAAAGGAGAAAAAGAAAGATCGCCGCGAATACTGCCGACATCGGGCTTTTGGCCCCCGAATCCGCGTTTAGAGCCGACCTGGTAAAGGATCCGGATCCGGCATAGGCCTGGAAGAATCCTGCGGCGAAGTTGGACAGGCCCTGGCCTACAATTTCCTGATTTGCATCATATTTTTCCTTCCTGCGAATTGCAAACGCCCGGCCAATCGAGACCGCTTCCAGAAGACCGATAAAGGCAACCGTGGCCGCACCGGGAGACAGATCGGAAATCAGGGAAAGGTTTATACTGGGTACGGACAGTGCCGGAGCAATTGATGGAAGTTCATCGAACATGCGGATCCCAAATGAGCCCGCGTTCAAAACCCAGCCCAGCACGGACCCGAAAAGCAGTGCCAGAAAGTAAGCGGGCAGTTTCCGGCTGATTTTCGAGAACACAAAAATGCTTGCGAAGGTAAAGGCCGCGAGGAACACCGCCATCATGTTGACATCACTGCGCAGGTGGACAGCTTCAACCAGCTTGCCAAGCGGTCCAGCGCCCCCAGCAATCTGAATGCCAAGCATATTGCCGATTTGCGAGGTTCCGATCAGCAGGGCTGCGGCGGCGGTAAAGCCAACCATGACCGAATGCGAAATGAAGGAAATGACCACACCTAGCCGCATGAGGCCCGCACATATCTGGAACATCCCAACCATGATCGTCAAAACCAGAGCCGCTGAAATATATTCTGGTGTTCCTGGAGGGAAAGCCCCGGACAAGGTCGCGAGCAGGACGGCAGATATTGCTGTGGTTGGCCCCGATACCATGATCATCGACGATCCCCAGATCGCTGCGATGACCGGGGTGATCATTGCTGTGAACAGCCCGTATTGGGGAGGCAGCCCGGCGATCACAGCAAAAGCCACGCCTTGAGGCAAAACAATTGCCGCGTTGGTGAACCCCGCAACAGCATCGCTCATTACAGTTTTAGCGCTGATCCCGTGCATCCAAGAGCGGACGGGCCATAGGGTACGCAAGTTTCTCTTTGTATTGAACTGCATTGGAGCTGCTACCGCACAAGTTTTTTGTGAGAGGCCGGACCTGCCGTGGTCATTGGGATTACGTCATGCCTTGTTCCGCCAGGTCCAGTGATGATGAAATGGGCCGATCAACAAGTTAGCGGCCCATACCTGTGACATTGTGCGTGTGAGAGCCCAGAGCTGTGTTCAGCACTAGCCCTCTTCGGTCACGGCCTTTTGGACAGCGTTCCGGCCGGCCTTTATGCCCGCGCGAACAATTGCGGTTACCGTCAGTGCCGTCAGCCCCCAGAACACCCAGGTGATCGGGCTGCTAACCAGGATCCAGGGCGATCCGCCGGACATCAGCATCGCCTGCCGGAAATTGTCCTCCAGCATCGGTCCCAGGATATAAGCGATCAGGAAAGGTGCCGCCGGAATGTCGTTGCGCAGCATGACAAAGCCCAAGGCGCCCATAGCAAACATCACGCCGACGTCGAAGATGTTGTTATTGACCGCAAATACACCGTAGACGCACAGCACCAGAATACTGGGAAAGAGGATCGAGCGCGGAACGTCTGCCACGAATTTGAAGACTCTGATCGCAGCGGACCCGATGAAGAACAGGAAAACCGAAGAGACGATCAGCCCGATGAACAGCCCATAGATCAAATCGGCATTAGTCACGAACATCATAGGCCCCGGCTGAAGCCCATGGATCATAAACGCACCGATGATGATCGCAGTGATCACATCGCCGGGAATGCCCAACGAGAGCAAAGGGATCAGCGTAGCGCCTGCTACGCCGTTGTTGCCCGCTTCCGCGGCTGCCACCCCTTCGATCTCACCCTTGCCGAAATTCTCCTTCTTGGGGGATTTGCGGCGCGCTTCACTGTAGGACAGAAAGGCGGACGGGGCCGCTCCAATCCCGGGGATGGAACCGAGCACAACACCAATGACACTGCCGCGCACGATGGATTTGAAGCTGCGTTTGTATTCCGCAAACGTCACCCAATTCTTGCCAAGACCCCGGGTCCTGTCATGGGCGTCACCGGGTTTCCAGACAACGGACAGGATCTCGGGGATTGCGAACAGGCCGATCAGAACCGCGATGAAGTTCAACCCACCCATCAGGTTTGGGTCTCCGAAGGTAAAGCGGTTGGTGCCATAGACCAGATCAAGCCCAACAGTGGCGAGCAAAAGGCCCATGACAGCGGAAAAGGCGCCCCGCAGCATGCTTTTGCCGGACACGCCCGAGATGATGGTGAGGGAGAACAGGATGAGCGTGAAAAATTCCGGCGGCCGGAAACTCAGCGCAAATGAGGCGAGAAATCCGGCAAACAGAATGAGCGACAGATTGGAGATCAGATCTGCGGTGCAGGAAGCCCATAGCGCCATCCCCAAGGCCCGCCCGGCCTCGCCCTTTTCTGCCATCGGATACCCGTCCATGACGGTGGCACTGGAGGCAGGCGTGCCCGGGGTCTTGATCAGGATCGCGGGGATGGAGCCGCCAAAGACGCCGCCCTTGTAGACGCCAAGCAGCAGCAGAATGCCGGTGATAGGAGTCATCGCAAAGGTAAACGGCAAGGTCAGGGCAACGGTCATCGTAACCGACATGCCGGGAACGGCACCACCAATTGTTCCAATGATGACCCCGATAAACAGGGACAAAAAGGCCTCGAAATTTGCGACGAGCCCCAAACCCGCCACCAGATTGTCAAAGATACTCACGGCAGCCTCACAAATTCACCCTGCGGTATGGCCACACCCGCGACATGCGCGAAAAAGCCGTACAGCACCACAGGGAACAGAACCGCGCACACAAGCGCGAGTTTCGGATAGTCGGATTTCAACAGAAACGCAGTCGCCGCAAAAGCCAGGACCGAGGCCCAAACCATGCCCAGCACCGGCAGAGCCCAGACATAAGCAATGGCGATCAGCGAGAAGAAAAAGACACGCGCAAAGGCGCCCGACACCTCGCCTTCGTCTTCGTTGAACCGTTCGTTTGAATGTAGCCCTACCCAGATCAGCCCAAGCCCAGCAAGTACACACAAGCCGGCAAGCGTGTAGGGCCAGAACAACGGCGAAAGGACTATATTGGGCACGTTGGCCGGTGTGGCGACCCATCTTGGAATGGCAATAAAGGATAGGATTCCCCCTAGACCGGCCGCAAATATGCCCATCACAGATTGTCGATGAAGTTTGATCATGCTTCCTCCTCCGATTGGATTTGCGGATCTTCGCGCCGACCTGTTCCAGCCGGCGCGCAGATCCGCACAGCTCAACCTTCGATACGCATGCCGAGCTCGTCGACCAGAGTCCGGAAAGTGTCATACTGACCGCGAATGAAGGCATTTGCCTCTTCCGGCGACATCAGCTTGATGATCGAGCCGCGCGCCTCCATGCGCTCGCGGAACTGGGCGTCCTGGGTTGCATCAGCCATCCAATCGCTCCACTTTGCAGCAACATCGTCCGGCAGGTCGTCGGGCGAAGCAATTCCGGTCCAGCCGACCAGTTGGTGCAGAGAAGGCCTGCCCAGTTCTGCAGCTGAGGGTGCATCGAAGCCCTCAACGCGGTTTTCGGTAGTCACCATCAGGGGAATCAATTGGCCGCCGGTCACAAAGCTGGCGACAGCCGAAGAGTTGGTGCACAGGAAGGTTGCGGTGCCATTCAGAATTGCGGTCGCTGCCGCACCGCCGCTTTTCTGTGGAATGTGGGTAGCAGCAGACAGCGGATCCTGGATCCCGAACTCCCGCATGATCATCACGGCCGAAAGCTGATGAAGCGACCCGACGCCTGCCGAACTGTAGCTGATGCCGCCGTCGCCAATCTTGGCGATAAGTTCCTCCATTGAGGTGATGCCGCTGCGCGGGCTGGTGACACAAACAATCGGGTTGATTTCGTAAACCGCCACAAACCGGAAATCATCCAGCGTATAGGGCAGTGTGGCCTTCATCGCCGGGCTGACCGAATGCGTGCCGACGCGGGCGAACAGCATCGTGTAGCCGTCGCCGGTTGCGTTTTGCACCGCCACTGATCCAGTCGCACCGCCGGCGCCGGCAATATTGGACATGACCAGCGGTTGCCCAACCGCTTTGCCAAGCGGTTCGGAAATAGTGCGCGCCGAAATATCAGTTGCCCCGCCTGCGCCATAGGGAATGACCATGTTGACCGGGCGGTCCGGATATTCTGCCAGGGCGCTACCCGCAGCCAAGCCTAAGGTCAAAGCGCTCGCAAGACCGAGTGTTGAAAGTTTCATGATTTCCTCCCTTTGGTGTTGTGACGGCAATAGCCGACCGGTCCGGGCACTTTCGTGCCCGGATGAATGGCGAGGCAGCCAAACCTTTGCCCGCCTCACTGATTTTGAATGCGCCTGGCCCGCGCCCCGGTCTCCTCTCCGGGGATCAGACCAGTACCGGCCTACGCGCTGCCTTCCAGCAGGATCAGCTCCGCGTTTGCAGCCGGTGTTTCATCGCCGCACAAACCGGTACGTCCGGTTCGCGGGCAGATCCATGTGCCGCTGAGGCCCACAGTTTCGGATTGGTGGGCAATTCGCAGTGTCTTGCCCGAGCCCTTCTGCACCAGAAGCCCTGCTTCCGCTGCATTCCAAGTGCCTTCGCTGGTCTGCCCGGCAATCGCCGAGATAACCTGCGACGCAAGCCGCGGGTTGAACCGCCGGTCCACCAGGCCGGTCCGGGTGAAATAGCCACGGTCCGCGTCATCCAGCGTGTCGAGGATCACATCAACGCCAGTACCGATACCTGCCATGACAGCATCGGCAAAGCGTTTGGTATTGGCAATTTCGTCAGACTGGGTCTGGGCCGGGCTGGCCTCAGTGGATTTGATATAGAGCACTGTTTTGACACCGGCCTCCTTGCTGAACCCTGACAGCGCGCCGGAAGCCTGCCAGGGGCAGTCAGATCGGGTTGCGGTAAACTGAATGCCGTCCACCAGGTCCGGGTTTGCCGTCAAAAACACTTTCAGCTCGTCGCATTCTGCGGTGGTGAAGCCGTGGCTAATCAGGTGGTTGAATTTACCGCCAGAATGTTTGGCACCGTCTTTCCTGTTGACCCGGGACAACACAATACGCAGGCCAGCCTTTTCCTTCAAAGCCCGGATCTCCCCGGTCAATGACGGAACCTCATCCCAGCCAAGCACCAGTTCCAGCTGCTCCACCAGCACGGCGTGATCCGCAAGAACCTGGGTCTCTTCCGCAGTGGGCATGCCGTAAAGGTAGACTTGGAATGTGTTGCCCGCTGCGGCCATCAGCTCCATGCGGCGTCGTGTTTTCGGGTGCATAATGTCCTGCAGCGGCACCCGCAGTCCGCGCACCCCCATTTCCCAAAGCGCCATCACCGGATAGTCGTTGCGGGCAATTTTGCGCTGAAACTCATCCACCGCGCCTGAAGGCGACACCGTCATCTCTTCTGCCCAGGCATGGCGCATGTCGACATAGATGTTGTCCAGACGGCTGGTTTTAACGTGCGGCCGGCCAACAACTGAATCTTCCAGAGAAGAGCCATCTGCCAGATTTGCGCCGTAGCTGCGGTGGTAATGCGCAACGTGACCTTTTTCGTGCACATCCAGCGTCAGATACCCCAGTTTTGCAGAGTCGTTGCGTCCCTGCTGGTCGCCGCCGTCGATCCTGTACATTTCCGAGTAGTCATGACGGACAAAGCAGGTCGAAGGAGTCACATAGTATTCGCTGTCGCCGATATGATCATACCAGAAGTTATGGACATGGGCGGTGAAAACGGCCTCAGGCTTGTACATACGGATCAGGTTCAGCAACCAGCTCCGGCCCGGCTCGCCAATATTGTCGTAGCTTTCCGGCTCATTCTCGCTGGTGATATAGATCGGGTAGTGGCTGAACAGGAACATACGCTCACCCTGATGCGCAGCCAAAAAGCCTTCAAGCCAGGCTTTCTGCTCCTCCTCGGCCGGATCACCCGAATTGATCAGAGGAGAGTTGATGACGATGAAGTGGCACCCTGCATGCGTGATTGCATAGTAGTCCTTGCCAAAATGCTTGCGGTACAGCTCGATATATTCGCCGCATACCATGCCAGCAGGCATCCAGCTGACAGGTTTGTCGCCGATATCGTGATTGCCAGGCACCATATGCAGCGGCATCTTTAGATCTTCGGCCAGGCCTTGGAAATTTTCCGCAGCATCCACATAGCTGGGCAACTCGGGAACCGGGTTGATCATGTCTCCCAGATGCACAACAAAAGCCGGGTTGATTTCGTTCACCTGTGCAAAGACATGGCGCGCGCGCGGGTTGGCTTCGGCATTTGCCGGGTAGGGCGAGGCCGAGGAATCCTCGCGTTCGTTCACGTGCGTGTCCGAAATGATCGCGACTTTGAATAGGATGTCGCCGACTGGTCTCTTGCTCATTTTGGGGGCTCCTGGATGTCGAATTCAAGATTGACGAAATCGCCGCGGTACTTGGTCTGACCAACGTAGATGGCGTTTCCGTCGGTATCGGTTATGACCCGCAGAACGTCGCCGATTGCGGCATTTACAGGCAATCCAAGCAGCTCTGCGGTCTCCACGTCTGCGGTGGTGAATGAGATACGCTGCTGCATGCGTGCGATGCGCGCTTCGGGCATGCGCGACAGCTGCGAAATGACCATACCTTCCTCAAATGCCTTGGGTGCCAGGTCTGCAATCCGCTGGCTGAGGTAGATGTTGATCAGCGCGTATGGCAGACCGTCAAAGGTGTGAACCCGGCGCATGAAGCGGTACTCGGATTCAAGGTTTCCAAGCTTCGGATCAAGCAAAGGCGTGGCGGCCTTGTCCGCAACGGTGATGAGAGTAGGTTTCTTTCCTTCCAGGTGCTCCAGCAAGGATCCCCAGTCAGATCTCAACGTGAGGGTCGCCGCCACATTTGGTTCATCGCTTACAAAAGTGCCTTTTCCCTGGAACCGTTTTACCAGACCTTCGTTCTCCAGCACTTCTATCGCCTGGCGCACGGTGATTATCGACACTCCCTGGCTATCAGCCAGAGCCGAAATTGTCGGCAGTTTCTGGCCCGCCTTCAGAATCCCGGTAGATATCTCGCGCCTGAGAGTCGTCGCCAACTGCAGGTACAGTGGGCCGCTCGCCTTTTGCTCGCTCGTTTGTTTGGCCTTAGCCATGGCTCTCTCCCGATTGTTCTAACATTAGGTTATTATAAAGATATAATGACTTTCAATAATTTTCTTGAGCTCTGGCGGCGCCAAGGGAGCTTCCGCTAAGTCTCTGAAAGTGAGCCTATATTTACTAATCTTGAGGTTTTTGAGAACTGAGAACAGGTGTGAGTACGGTTTGGAAACCGACGAATCGTCCGTTTGTATGCACTGTTCGGAGGGCCCACGCTCCGGTAGGTTTCTGGTTCGAATGAAGGAACTCTGAAGCAAAAAAATGAAGAGCGGAGCGCCGACGTCCTGCACTCCGCCAAGGTCATGATCATCTCAGGAACGTGCTGACGTCCGACAATTTACACCCGGGATCGCGCGCCACAGCGTCATAAGTTACCTTGCCAAACGCACCATTCAGACCGTTGGCCAAGTTCGGGCCGTCGGCCAATGCCTGTTTCCAGCCCTTGCTGGCAATGGAAACCGCGCCGGAATGACCAGGTCGCGCATTTGTTACGGTTCGGGGGCAAGGTGCAGATATGTGAAAGGACTCTGACCTACACACGGCTTCCTCTTCTTCACCACACATGTGTCTGATCCGCTTCCTGCGGCAGTCGGCCTGACGATACTTCATGTAGTTGAAGATGAAGGTTTGGCCGCCCGGCCCTAACTATGGGTTCGCGACGGGAACTAACATCGCACGCTCCGGTGGCCGTATGAAACCTTGAGCCAGAGCTTGCCGCGATCCGGCCGCTATCCGAGACAGCCTTTCCTTCAGCATGTAAGCTTCCGGGTGATCCGTCAGGAAAGACAGAGGAGAAGTTGGCATGTGGGATGTTGGCAACTGGCTCGCCGCGCTTGGGCTGTCGCGCTATGAGGCCGCGTTTCGCGAGAACGACATTGACTTGGAGGTTGTCTCAAGACTCACATCTGACGATTTGCGTGAACTTGGGGTGTCTTCGGTTGGGCATCGTCGAAAGTTGCTCAATGCAATTGATGGCATCGGCAAGAAGGCGGACACGCAGTTAGCGCCTGGACCTACAGACGCTGAGTTGGGACAGGCTCCCACCTCAGACGCCGAACGCCGACAGCTTACGGTTATGTTCGTGGATCTGGTGGGCTCCACCGAGCTTTCAGCGCGACTTGATCCGGAGGATATGAGCGCTGTGATACGCGCTTATCAGAATGCCGTTGCAGGTGAGATTGCCCGCGTGGAGGGCCACGTCGCCAAGTTTATGGGAGACGGGATACTCGCCTACTTCGGTTGGCCCCGCGCCCATGAAGATGAGCCGGAACGCGCCGTACGAGCGGCGTTGTCGATCATTGCAACGGTTTCCCGCCTTATTGGCGATGAAAAACTATTGGCCTGCCGTATCGGCGTGGCAACTGGGCTCGTCGTTGTCGGCGATCTCATCGGCGAGGGAGTAGCCCAGGAGGAAGTCGTGATTGGAGACACGCCCAATCTGGCAGCGCGGCTACAATCCGTCGCGGAGGCTGGGCAAGTGGTTGTTGCCGAGGCTACGTGTCGATTGATCGGTGACATCTTTGTTCTCAAGGCCCTTCCGCCCCAGGTGCTCAAAGGTATTGCAACTCCGATTTCGGCCTTTGTCGTGCTCGGCCAGCGGACGCTGTCCAGCCGGTTCGCGGCCCGCCAACATGGAGAGATGTCGCCGATTGTCGGGCGTGATCAGGAACTGGCCTTGCTCATAGAGCGTTGGCGCCAAGTTGAAGCGGGCGAAGGTCAGGCGATCCTGGTCACGGGAGAAGCGGGGATTGGCAAGTCCCGGATCGCTGAGGCGCTGGTCGCGTCCATTGAAGAGGTGCCGCACACACTTCTACGGTATCAGTGCTCGCCCTATCACGCTGACAGCGCTCTGCATCCTGCGATTCAACAGATTACCCAGGCTGCCGGATTTGAGGCCGAAGACAGTCTTGATCAGCGTCTAGACCGGTTGGAAGCGCTTCTAGCGTATGGTGGCGATAACGCCGCTAGCCTCTATAACACGGCGCAACTCTTCGCCGAGATGATAAATCTCGACGGGAGCAAGCGTTATGGCGAATTAACTTTTTCGCCGCAGCAACGTCGAAATCGCACACTTGCGGCAATGGTTGAACAATTGCGGGGCCTTGCGCAGCAACAACCGGTGCTTTGGTTGGTCGAAGATGTGCATTGGATAGATCCAACGACGCTGGAACTTATCGTGCTGGCGCTTGATTGTCTCGCTGATTTGCGGGTCCTGCTCGTTGTCACAGCGCGGCCAACATTTTCGGCACACCTGGCTAGTCACCCCACCATGACCCGGCTCGCACTCAACAGGCTGGCTCGTGCGGCTACGCGATCAATAATCGAACGCGTCATCGAGGGACGCAGCTTGCCGGAAAATCTGGTCGACGAGATTGCGGCACGCACAGATGGTGTTCCGTTATTTGTTGAGGAGCTGACAAAGGCCATCGTGGAAACGGGCATGCTTGGAACGACTGGAATCACCAACGACGCTGGCATTTCGCTGGATAACGTCGCTGTCCCGGCGACGCTGCATGACTCGCTGATGGCTCGGCTTGACAGGCTTCATGGCGTGAAAGAAGTCGCCCAGACGGCAGCAGTTATCGGTCGCGCATTTGACTACCAGACGCTGGCAGCATTATCCGAGCAGGACGACGCAACGCTGCAGGGAGCACTCGACAGGCTTGTCGACGCCGAGCTCGTTTTCCGCCGTAGAACCGGCGTGCATGCAACATATCTCTTCAAACATGCGCTGGTGCGTGACGCAGCTTATGAAAGCCTTCTGAGAAGTCGCCGGGTGGCGTTGCATCACCTGCTCTACGACGTCTTGGTTTCGCGTGGCGGCGCAGAACCTGAGGTTCGAGCACAACACGCGGAAGCCGCGGGTCATCGGGAAGACGCGCTGGATGCTTGGGAAGAGGCTGGGCGCGCGGCCGTTAAGCGTCCCGCTTTTCGCGAAGCCATTGCCGATTTCAATGCGGCAGTCCGACTTTGCGGTGAACTTGGGAGCGATCCGCGCTGGCGCCGCCGCGAACAGGCTATCCAGCTGGAGCTCGGTCAGGCATTGATGGCCAGTGATGGCTATCAGGGTCAGGCGACCGTGGCCGCATTCAGCCGAGCGATGGACTTGGCGGACGAGGCCGGCGATGCCACTCTACAGCTACCGGCAATCTACGGTCTTTGGGCGGCGCGGTACATCGCTGTTGGCGGTTCACCTGAATTGGCCGAGCGTTTTTCAACCGTTGCACATTCCCGGCCAGATACGGGTCCGCGCTTGATCAGTCTGCGCGCCTTGTCGTTGGAACGGTTTCACGCTGGACGATTTCGAGAAAGTCTGGCTTTGGCAGAACAATCTCTGGCTCTGTACCAGCCCGACGCCCACAACGAACTCAAGTTCAGATTTGGCCACGATCCGCGCGTTGCTGGGGGTAACTATCGCGCGTGGTGCCTTTGGCATCTCGGCTTTGCCGATCAGGCGTCGGAAGAACTTGAGAATACATTGAGTTGGGCACGTGAGATACAGCACCCTAACACGACGGGTCTCGCTCTCTGCATGGGGGCCACGCTGGTCAATCTCTGGCTTGGTCGTAACGACGCGGCCGAACAAGCCGCAAGGGAAGCGCTGAGGGTGTCGGAGGAGATGTCGCTCGCTCTCTGGCATGCGTGGGCCCTGATTCATCTGGGGGCGGCACTGCATCGACAGGGCAAAGGTTCGGGTCTCGCGGATATCGAAGCTGGCTTCGACGAGGCACGCCGCATCGGGTCGGCCCGGTTTGATCCGATGCACCGGTCTCTGGCGGCAGAGGCATATGCGAAGGTTGGCGAACACGCTGCCGCAGCGAACGCAATGACACTGGCATTTGAGGCTATGGCACAAAGCGAAGATATCTCTGCCGCCGCCGAGTTGCACCGAACCCGCGCTCAAATCAACCTTGCCGTGGACGCAAATGCCCGGGCCTTGGCAGAAACGGACCTGCACCGCGCAATCGAAATCGCAAGGCAACAAGAAGCGCTTGCCCTCGAGTTGCGAGCAGTTCGGGATCTGTCAAAGCTGCTCGATTTGCAGGGAGAGCGCCACCAAGCCGCTGATAAGCTTACGGCGATCTTAAGTAAGTTTACTGAAGGATTTGAGACGAAAGATCTCTGGGAGGCGCGCGCGCTGTTGCAGTCGTTAAGCTAGACCGCAGACTCAATCGTTGTGGTAAGCCGTACGATCCACGGCGAATTTGCAAGGCCCGCTATCCGCGCTAACTGCCGCTCTGGTGAGCCTATAAAGCGCGTGCGGCGAATGGCCGGAAGGTCCCGCGAGGCATTGCCTGGGATGAAATGCTGCACCCGGTTGCCAATGGCCGCTCTGGCGACCGCTGCAGTGCTGCGGAGGGTTGTGACGAATGTCCGTAAAGGGCCGTCCGCGCCGCCAGGTAGTTAGAATTTCGGCCTGGTGCTGCATCGCACCCGAGGTCTGGAACGAGTCCCAACTGTGAGTTTGTTTTTCTAGCGACCTTCGCACGCAGTACAGATTTTGCTGCGAGAGCGTGATGATTGGCGCCGCTCTGCGGCAGGAAAAGCTGCCGTTCAGGCGGCCTGCAGCATATCAGAAGCGATCGGCTCAAAGATCGGTACGGGCTTTGGCTGAATCTTGGCAAAGTGTGCATGTTTCGCTGACACCACGAGTTTCGCACCCCTTCTTTACTTTACAGTACGTACTGTTTAGTTGCTGCGGCATCACAACATTGGAATCGTGCTATGTCTTCAAAAAATCCCCTTCGCTGGTGGCTGCTGCTGGTCGTTTCATCCGGCCTTCTGCTGATCACCCTCGACAACTCAATCCTTTACACTGCGCTACCAACTCTGGCTCAGGATCTGGGCGCGAGCCAAAGCGAGTTGCTTTGGATCATTAACGCATACCCACTTGTAATGGCCGGACTTTTGCTGGGCGCGGGTACACTCGGTGACCGCGTTGGTCACCGGCGAATTTTTCTCATCGGCTTGGCCGTTTTCGGAACGGCAAGCACCCTAGCTGCCTTTTCTCCATCACCAGAAATCTTGATTTCTGCGAGGGGACTCTTGGCTGTTGGTGCCGCGATGATGATGCCAGCAACGCTTGCGCTCATCCGTGTCACTTTCGATGATCAACGTGAACAAAACCTCGCCTATGCAATTTGGGGAATGTTGGCGATCGTAGGGTCCGCTCTTGGTCCGATCATTGGCGGCTTGTTGCTCGGCCATTTCTGGTGGGGTTCAGTATTCCTGATCAACATACCGGTTGTTGCGGCAGCCTTTGTAGGCACATTGATATTGGCTCCTCGCGTGGAACCCGATCCGTCCAAAACTTGGGATTTTGTTTCCTCTGCCCAAGCTATGGTCATGCTTGCCGGATTTGTTGTTGCGATCAAAGAACTCACGCAGGCTAAGAACATCGAATTCGGCCTGGCTGCCGTAGCTGTTTCGGTGATTGCTGCAATACTCTTTGTCCGTAGGCAGAAGCGCCTTACCTATCCGCTTCTTGACTTTTCGGTTTTCAAAAATCCCGCTCTGATGTCAGGCGTTTTGGCAGCTGCCTTTGCGCTTTTCGCAATCGCGGGCATTCAGTTGACGACGACGCAAAGATTCCAAATCGTTGAGGGCTTTACCCCGATACAAGCCGGATACCTCGTGTCGATCATCGCCATCTCCTGTATCCCACTTAGCCTGATTGGCGGTGCCTATCTGCATCGTATCGGACTGCGAATCTTGATTACCGGTGGTCTGGCAACATGCTCGGTTGCAGCTGTTATTACGGCAATCGGATTTGGGATTGGCCTGCCGTGGCTGATTTGCGGGCTGGTCATCATGGGCTTCGGTGTCGGCGCCGCCTTGTCCGTTGCGTCGACCGCAATCCTTGGAAATGCACCGATTGAGCGCGCTGGGATGGCGGGTGCCGTTGAGGAAGTCTCCTACGAGCTTGGTTCGTTGCTTGCAGTGGCACTATTGGGCAGCCTTACTGCCGCATTGTATTCATTCGGAGCGTCATTTCCGGAGGGGACACCGGCTGCTGCGAGTGACAGCATCATCGCAGCCTGGTCTATCGCAGAAGGAAGGGGTGAAGATGGGCAGGAAATCTTTGCTGAAGCTGCTCGCGCATTCGATCAGGCTTATGTAATGGTGCTTTATGTCATCGCAGGTGTTCTGGCGATTGGCGCTTTGGTGACTGCTGTGCTGCTGCGGGACTATGGTGTTGGGTCGTCGTCAACGATCCATGATTGGGGCGACGGAGATTGGGGTGACGAAGAATGGGAAAGCTAGGGACTGGAGGCTCTGATCCTTGCGAAGTAGCAAACGAGCGTTAATTCTCGACGCTATCGTTGATTTGATCGAAGAGGGCGGCATCAAGGCGATCACCTATGATGCCGTCTCTGAGAAGACACAGATTACCCGCGGTGGATTGCTCTATCATTTTCCATCGCGGGATGATCTTGTTTACGCGGTTCACGAGCAGATCAGCGAGCGGTGGAACCAGACGATGGTCGATGCACTTGAAAATGCGTCACACCCTCCATCTGCAGAAGAAAAAACCCTAGCCTATGCAAAAGGTGCCACGACCGCCAATCGTGTTGAAATGCTTCTGCTCATGGAAAGTGCCATGGATGAGGCTGTTCAGAAGCTGTGGCAGGACGTTCTTGATCGTTGGGCACCTGATATGCCCGATCCCCAGGACGACAAAGCTATGGCGTTGTTTCTGGTCCGATTGGCGGCAGATGGGCTTTGGGTCAGCGAAGCGCTTTCGTCGAAGCCATTGCCGAAGGCTGTAAAGGACGGTGTTCTTCAGCGCCTTGAGAAAATGGTTTCTGAAATTTCAGACTAGTAAGCCAATCTGGTTCGGAATGGTGGGACGCTCTCTCACTCAAAATCCAAACTCAAAAAACAGCGCACGGATGTAGTCTCGCATCCGCAATCTAATTGATTTCATAGGTACTGCAGCGAAATTTTTGCGACTGCATAACAAGTCACAGCACTTGACTTTATTTGATTATGATCGTATTTAAACGGTAACGCCAAGGGTGATGACCCTTGCCCTCATACCAAGGTAAAACCATGTCTTTCTTGCGCTCGACCGTAGTGGTCGTCGTCCTAATCGCCGTGATTGGCGGTCTGGGATTTTTCAAGTTCTCTCAGATCACGTCGGCCATTGCAGTTGCAGAGAGCTACCCCGAGCATTCCGAGTCAGTGGAGGCCATAACTGCTGCTTTCACTGCATTTGTCCCAACCTTGCAGATGTCTGGCGAGGTTGTCGTTCCGAACAGGGTTGTTCTACAGAGCCAACGCTCCGGACAAATCGTGCAAGTAGGATTCCAGCCAGGTGAGGCAGTTGAGGCCGGGCAATTGCTCGTTCAGCTCGATATCTCGGAAGAAGAGGCGCGCTTGAAAGGTGCCCGGGCTGAGGCTGAGCTGGCGCGGCTTGGCTTGGAGAGAAGCGAAAAGCTGTTACAGAGTGGCAACGCCAACAGAGCGCGCCTGGACGCAGCGCAGGCAACTTATGACATGGCTACATCCGCTGTTGCTGTGATCGAACAGTCGATCGCGGAGAAAACTATTCGCGCGCCCTTTGGTGGTTTGACTGACCCGGGCAACTTGAAAGTCGGGCAGTTTCTAACCAGCGGCAGCGAAGTCACGCAAATCACTGATCAGGGCGAAACGGTATGGGTCGATTTCCGTCTTCCACAGTTTCTTGGCACTTTGCCGGTTGGGGCAGGCATAGCGGTAAGCGCCAATCAGCATGATACCTTACAGGGCGAGGTGGTGTCTCGGGATGCCGGTATTGCCGCTGTGTCAAGGACACAACTTTATCGTGTTTCAGTCACCGGGCCCCACGAAGCTCTGGCACATGGTGCCTACGTCGAAGTAACCGTGCCGACAGGAGACATCTTGAATGTCGCGGATCTGCCAGTCACAGCGCTTCAATCGGATGCCTATGGTCAATTTGTCAACCTGTTGGAGCCAGCCGAAACCGAAGGAACCTATCGGGCGGTGCGACGAGATGTTTATGGCGTCCACTATCAAGGTGAGCGGGTTTTGATCGAGGGCGGTCTGGAACAAGGGCTTCTGATCGCCACAGACGGTTCCTTCAAATTGTATCCAGGTGTCTTGACCTATGTGGTCGATGAACTGCCTGACGCGTCATCGAACGACAACAGCTGGTAAGGAGCGGACATATGGACATTTTCATTCGCAAGCCCGTTCTCGCCATGGTTGTGGCGCTCATTCTCGGGCTGGGAGGTTTTTTTGCAGTTACAAAGGTGCCGGTCGTACAGTTCCCGGTGCTTGAAAGCGCTGCGATCGAAGTGCAAACCCATTACACCGGTGCGTCCGCAGAGGTTGTGCAAGGATTCATCACGGATCCAGTCGAAAAAGCAACCAACGCCATTCAAGGCTTGGATTTCGTGGATTCCACTACCGTTGCGGGGCAGAGCACTGTTACCGCCTGGCTCAGACTTGGAGAAGACAGCTCCCTGGCACTTGCTCAACTGTCTGCGGAGTTGAACAAGGTAAGATCGGAACTGCCGGTCGGGACCGACGACCCGGCCGTTTCAGTGAAGAGGGCCGATCGAGCGGCAGCTGCCTTCTACTTGGCGGCCTCTTCCGAATATTGGCAGCGTCATGAGATCACGGACTATATGGACCGTAATGTTTTGCCGGTCCTATCGTCTATTGATGGCGTACAGCGTGTAGGGTTGGAAGGAGGGCGCAAACCGGCTCTGCGTGTCTGGATGGATACGTCGCGCCTGGCAGCCTTCAACCTGTCTGTTGGAGACGTCATGAATGCGCTTCAAAACAATAACCTCGTGGCGGCCGTAGGAAATCTGGAAGGCGATCAACAGACACTAAACATCCTGACTAATGCCAGCTTGAAAACAGCAGAGGATTTCCGAGCGCTGGTGTTGCGTGATCTCGATGGATATCAGTTGAAACTTTCGGATGTGGCGCGAATTGAAATGGGTGAGGACACTGCGCCCGTCGATGCCCGCGATGGTCAGGAAAAGCGAGTGTTCTTGTCGATTTGGCCTCTGCCCGGTGCAAATGAAATCGCGATTGGAGACGAGCTCTATGTGCGGCTCCACGAGATTAACGCTGGCCTTCCGGCGGGACTGGAAATTTCCATCGTCTATGACAGCACCGTCTACATGCGCTCGGCCCTGACCGAAATTTTCAAGACCCTGGCTGAAACGGTGATTCTGGTTGGAATCGTGATCTTGTTCATGATGGGATCGATCCGTGTGGCTCTTGTACCGCTGGCGGCGATCCCCTTGTCAATCCTGGGGGCTGTTATTGGCATGATGGCAATGGGGTTTACACTCAACCTGTTGACCATTCTGGCAATCGTCTTGTCGGTGGGTCTTGTGGTCGACGACGCCATTGTGGTGGTGGAAAACGTGGCCCGCCACAAACGCGAGGGTAAATCGGGCATCGAAGCTGCGTTGATAAGCTCGCGTCAGCTGTTCAAACCTATCGTAGCAATGACCTTCACACTGGCAGCGGTTTTCATACCCATCGGTTTTACCGCTGGCCTTTCTGGCGCGCTTTTCCGGGAGTTCGCCTTTACCATTGCAACGGCCATCGCTGTTTCCGGCATTGTCGCTGTCGCCATTTCTCCACTGATGAGCGCTGCTCTGACGAGTGACAAAGGACAGGAAGCCTGGCTGACTCGCAAGGTGAATGCTGCCTTTGACCGGTTGGCGCGAGCCTATGGAGCACTGCTGCGACGATTGTTGAATTGGCGGGGTCAGATCCTGGCGTTCTCGCTGGTTTTCTCGATGCTTGTGGTGCCGTTCTACATGTTCTCCGCAAAAGAGCTCGCACCGGTCGAGGATCAGGGCAGCATCAACGTTGTGATCCAAGCCGCCCCAGGGAGCTCTATTGAGGCGGTCAACGAGGGAATGGACAAGCTTGTCGCATTGGGAATGTCATTGCCCGATAGCGACAGTTTTTGGCAAATCATCACCAAGGAGGGTGGCTTCGGCGGAATCGAGTTCAAAGACTTCTTCGAGCGTGAGCAGCACATCAAGGATATTCTGCCGCAGCTGTACGGCGCGCTTGCCGGTCTTGGTGAGTTGAAGGTTCTGCCTTTCCTTTCAGCATCGCTGCCGACCGCAGGTCAGTTCGACGTTGAAATGGTGGTGAAAGGGCCAGGTACCTATGAAGAAATGCAAGGGTTGGCCTATGCCTTTCTTGCTGCCGGGTTTGAAAGCGGCAAGTTCCTATACGTTGACACCGACCTGAAAACCGACCTTCCGATTGTGCAGTTGAACTACAATCACAAGCGTCTTGCAGATCTTGGTTTGACCAGCCGCTCGATCACCGAGCAGCTGTCGGCGCAACTGTCAGATCGGTATGTGAACCGGTTCGACGCTGATGGTCGCGCCTATGAGGTGATCCCCATGGCTGCTGATGAGACTCGCGCGGATCCGGCCGCTCTTGCGGCGCTGCGCATCAGGCTCAGCGACGGCACGCTTGTCCCCCTTGCAGCGCTCGCTGATATCAGCGTGACGGCGCAACCGCGTGCATTGGGTAAATTCGACCAACAGCGTGCCTTCCGTGTTACCGGTGGCGTGGTGCCCGGCACAACCAAGGCTCAGGCGCTTGCCGTTCTGGAGGCGGCTGCTATCGACATCCTGCCGCCGGGATACACGCTGGACTACGCCGGTGTATCGCGCCAGATCAAGCAGGAGGGGAATAGCCTGATTGTAACGATGGCAATGTCGCTTGCCATCGTCTACCTGGCGCTGGTGGTGCAATTCAACAGCTTCCGGCTACCGCTGATCATCCTTTTAGGCTCTGTTCCTTTGGCCTTATCAGGGGCGGTGATGATCGCGTTCCTCGGACTGACCTCGGTCAATATCTATTCCCAGATCGGAATCATCACGCTCGTGGGTCTTGTTGCCAAGAACGGCATCCTAATTACCGAGTTCGCCAGTAGCTTGATCGAACAAGGCACGGATAGGGTCACGGCAATTAACGAAGGGGCGCAATCGCGACTGCAGGCAATCCTGATGACAACAATCGCAACCATCGTCGGGCATATCCCTCTGTTGCTGGTCGAAGGCCCAGGTGCCGAGGCTCGCAACAGCATCGGGATTGTCATCGTCGCAGGGATCAGCATCGGCACGCTCTTCACACTCATCGCCCTGCCATCAATCTTCCTGCTGTTCTCTCCTAAAGAGAGTAGAAACAATACGACCACAACGACGAGCGATCCAAAAACCGTCGTTGAAATCGCAGCGCAGTAAAGCGAAAGGTGGTGGGTACCGGAATGAGAGTCAGGTGGAGCAAGAATTGGCACGTTACAAAAAGCTGGACTTAGACGATCTGTTGGATGCGGCCTACGAGGTCATCATTTCGAAGGGAGCCCATGCGCTTTCGATTGGAAATGTCGCCAAAGCAGCGGGTGTAACGAAAGGTGGAATACAGTCAAATTTCGGAACCAAAGAGGCCCTGATTGACGCTTTGTTCGAGAGATGGTCCGATGATCTGGAGGCCGAAACTTCTGAGTTGCAGAGCAGCGAGACCGAGCCATCTGACCCGCTTTCCCTGTTTCTTCTGGCCACAAGAAAGTTGCATAGCCGAAAACCTCGCCAAAACGCCGCGATGATGTTCCTTATGTCGCAAAACGTAGAGCATCGCGAGGCGGCCCGTAACTGGATCGCTGAAAAGATAGACCGTTTTAACCTGTCAGGCGAACAAGCGCGGCAAGCCCGCCTACGCTTCATAGTCCTTGAATCTCTCATAACCATGCAATCCATGGAATTGACGACGTTTGACAGTATGGAGTGGGAGGAGATCTTCGAAGACGTAGAACGGCTCTTCTCTGTTGAGGCCCCGGCACGTTGAACGCATAGCAGTGAATGCAATATGGAGCGGGCACTGCACAAGATCCACATCCAGTGCGTCTTGATGATCGATCCTGGCCACGGCTATAGACCAGATTGAGCAATAGATCTCGTCGTGGCGTTCAATGACTGATTCAGCGATACGGTTGGCAACGCGGCGATGAACATGCCGCATCCGCAGAACTTTTCTGCGTCAGTAATAGCGGCGTCAGCAAAAGGCAGCTTTGTCCCGCAGTGTGTGAATTCACCCAGCATCAGATTTCGGCGTCGCAGCGAAAGTCCGCAATTACGGGCCGCATTGCAGCGGAGGAACGCAGTGGCCAACGGCGGCAAAGGGCCGGTCGTTCTGGCCGGAGGCTATTGCCCCTGTTGCACTAATGCTGCGTTGCATCCGAGGTCAGTTGTGAGCCCGTTTACCGGACGCTGCATAGCGTTTGAATGCCACCAGGTTAAACACCAAGCCGTCATTCCTTTCGGCAACCGGCTGTCTTTTACTATTAGGAGGGCTTCACGCCATCTTCACCTAACATTGCCAGCCAATTCTGCAATGGCCTGCGCGAATGCCTGGGGGGTTTCTTGGGGCAGATTATGGCCTGCCCCCTCAATGATCCGGCGCTGATAACGTCCATCAAAGTGAGGACGGTCGAAATCCTCGATTGCGGGCGGGTCAAGGCCATCGTCACGTCCCTGAAGGACTATACTGGGTACCGTGATGGTGGGCTGTTCGGCCAATCGCGCTTCGATCTCTTCGTAATCCGGATCACCGGAGACACCGCCAAAGCGGTGGGTATAGGAGTGAATGACAATCTCCACGAAATCCGGGTTTTCGAATGAATCTGCTGTTGCCGAATAGGTGCCGTGGTCAAACGCCCAGCTTGGCGACCAAAGCGACCAGATATGACGGCACAGCTTGCGTCTCTGCTGCTCCAGACCGGTCCGCCCGCGCGCGGTATGGAAGTAGTACATGTACCAATAGCGGGCTTCCACCTCCGGTGCTGCGGGTTTCCAGGCATTGGGAATGTCCTGGATGTTGTAGCCTTGTCCGCAGCTTACGAGGCCGCTGACGCGTTCCGGCCAGAGCGCAGCAACGATACAGGCAGCACGGCCACCCCAATCGTAGCCCCCCAGGCATGCCTGTTCGATCCCGAGCGCGTCCATGAATGCCAGCAGGTCAGCACCAAGCGCAGCTTGTTGTCCGGAACGCATGGATTCAGGCGACAGAAAACGGGTCGGGCCAAAACCGCGAAGATAGGGCGCCAGGCATCGAATCCCTTGTTCGGCGAGCCAGGCGGCCGCCTCATCATACGCGCGGGCATCGTAGGGAAAGCCGTGCAGCAGAACGGCCGGGGCGCCGTCACGCGGGCCAAACTCGTGATAGGCGATTTCGAGTTTGCCAGCTTTGATTGTTTGCAGATCAAGCCAGGACATTACGCATCCTTTCCGTGGCGGTAAGGCCATCCGAGGGCAGGAGCAGCGCCATGCTGTTGCCCGCGACCGCAAGATGAACCTGTTATACTGGTTCCTTGAATACTGATGCGGAACCGGTTATACAAGTTCCAATTTTCGGAGGCCGGGAAATGCCATCTAAAGACATGAATTTTCACACAGAAACCGGTCGTCTTTCTCTCGATTGGATGGCAACGCTTGGTGATCGCGCCGGGGCTCCCTTCGAAAGAATCAGCGGCACTGCGGATCTCGGGCGATGGCTGGCAACTGTTGCCGGTCAAGCGGTTGCCTGCGGACCCAGCGATGACGAATTGCGCGCGGCCAAAAGCCTTCGGGCGGCGCTTATTGGGGTGATAGACAGGCTTTACTCCGGCGAGGAGCCGGCTGCCCAGGATATTCAAGTGCTGAATGAATTTGCGGCCTTGCCGCCTCCCGCAGTGCAATTGGGTGTGTCGGGCAGGACATTGGAAGCAAACACTGATCTCAGCGCGCAAACTGTACTCGGTGTCATTGCGCGGGATGCAATCGACCTCTTCACCTGCAGTGATTTCGCAAAAGTCAGACTATGCGCAGCAGAAGGCTGTTCGGTGTATTTTGTCGACCATTCACGGCCAGGAAAGCGGCGGTGGTGCAGCATGAGCCGCTGCGGCAACAAGGCCAAAAAGAGAGCGTTCACCAAACGGAATTCGCAAAGAGCGCAGAGTCTGGATTGACGTGCATTATGCGGTCCTTCAGGCAGATTGCAGCGAAAGCGCACTTTGCCCCCGGGAGGCATAGTTTGGGATGAAATGCTGCACCCGGTTGCCAATGTCCGCTCTGACGACCGCTGCAATGCGGCGGCTGGGTAGTGGCAGATGTCTGCATTGGGCCGTGGGTGACCAGGTAGACAAGTGGCTGATTGACCTAGATCGACCGGCTAAGTGTACGGAGCCGAACATGGCTGCACGGAAACCGTTGCTACTCGCTGGATTACCTACGGAGAAGTACCTGGCACTGAAATTGCTCGGGCGCGCAAACAGCGGTACTCGTTACGACAGGCAAACCGGCTGAAAACCACAGATCCTTAAGCTTTTGAAACCATGGGCCGGTGAGTCTCATTAATTCGGTCTCATTATTTACGTACTCCGACAGCGCTCCCCACTAGAAATGTTAATACCCATAATTTTGATTATGGTAATTTTTATAGGGCCAGAAACACTGCGGCCGGCTTTGTGGATCGTTGCAGACCCACCTTGGCACATTGCTCCCGTCGGAGAACGCTAAATCATCAAAGCCGACAGCCAGCCGTTTCTACGACTTTCGCGTCTGAGCAGTTTGGAGAAGGTAATCTTAGAACGCAAAAAGGCCTGCGGATGCAGACCTTTTTGACTTAATCTCTCTACGACTAGGTGTTTGATCCCACGGTTTGATGGTGTGATCCTGTCTTTGCCCCCTAAACCTGTGCCACTACTTTTGCCTAGGAAAGGGGGACGGAAGATGGCTCGGAAACGGTATTCGGACGAGGACATCCTGAAGCTTTTGCGTGAGATTGAACTGAAGCTGGCGGATGGCAGCGACGTACGCAGTGCTTGCCGTGGTGTCGGTGTCAGCGATGCGACCTACTACACTTGGCGGCGCCGGTTCGGTGGCATGGGCAGGTCTCAGCTATCGGAGCTGCGCAGCCTCGAAAAAGAGAACGCCCGGCTGAAGAAGATTGTGGCGGAGCTGGAACTGGACAAGCTGATCCTCAAGGAAAGCCTGAGTTACCTAAAGCCGAAGGCCTGACGGCAAGTCAGCTTCGTCAGGCTGTCATTCACACGCGCCAGAAGCTTGCCACTTCAGAGCGCCGGACCTGCAAAGTGGTCGGCCTCGCACGCAGCTCCATGCAGTATCAGGCCGTCGAAAAGAACGATGACGACCTGCGGCTTGCCGTGATCCGCCTGGCCAAGAACTATGGCCGGTACGGCTACCGCAAGATAGCCGAACTGCTGCGGATCGAGGGCTGGCAGGTCAACCACAAGAAGGTAGAGCGCCTCTGGCGCGAGGAAGGGCTGCAACTTCCGCGGCGGCATAAGAGGAAGCGACGCCTCTACCACAAGGACAGTTCAATCATCCGGCTCCGGCCGAAGCATCCTAATCACGTCTGGAGCGTGGACTTTGTTCACGACAAGCTCAGCAATGGCAGAAGCTACAAAATGCTGACAGTTCTGGACGAATACACCCGCCAGGCGCTCGCGGTGACAGTCCGAACCCGGATGCGTTCCGAAGACGTCCTGGAGGTGCTCTACAGCCTGTTTCTTCGCCACGGGAAGCCTGAGTTCGTCCGCAGCGACAACGGCCCGGAGTTCGCGTCTCAGGCGACCCAGAGCTGGCTCGAGAAAGTTGGCGTGAACCCGATCCGGATCAATCCGGGGTCACCTTGGGAGAACGGGTACAACGAGCGGTTCAATGGCACTCTCCGCCACGAGGTTCTCAATGCTGAATGGTTCACAACAACGAAACAGGCCCAGGCCGTCATCAATTGCTGGCTCAGACAATACAATCAAACCCGCCCGCATCAGGCACTTAACATGCGCCCCCCAGCCCCCGAAACTCTACTTCGAATTGGCACATAGAAATGGGGCTGGACAACCTATGCCGCGATGACCAAGGGGAGCAATGCGCTGCTGGCCAACGTTATGATGGCGGCGCAGGCGCATGGGATACTGGACACGTTCCTGTCCGAGGTCGATACCAGCCAAAGCGCGCTGGCCGACCGGGCCCGCGTCAACATCCCGCGCCTGCCCTGCGACGCGGCGCGCTGGCAGGACGAGATGTACCAGATCGCCCGCAGCTTTGACGACATCGCCCTGCCCGGACATTTCCACCGGGGTGCGGCGCGCGTGATGGAGATGCTCGCAGCCTCGCCCTTTGGCGCCGAGACCCGCCGGACCCGAGACAAATCCCGCGACCTGAAGGACACCGTTCGGGGCCTACACAGAAAGGCTTGAGGCTGAAACACTGCGGAATTGATGCAACGAACCGGCGTAACAACCAATACGCACAGTGTTATAACCGGCAACTCGACCGAGGCGTTCAAAACATGAACCGACCCGTTCAAACAAGATTGTGTTGTTGTAACCGAAGTGCTGTGTACACCGGTTTCAGAACCACGCCCTACGCATCAAATGAGGGATTTTGGACCTAACCCTTGCTTGCCGTTAGTCTCTATTGTCCAGCTTGGTCGTACTAAGCAACGGTAGTGTCTGGGGGCCAAGTCTGGAGGTTACGGGCGGCAACCACAGAAGTTGCTAGGAGTCCAGCCCGATCTCCTGCCGTCCCACTTCCATTTGAACGTAGCAGCAGGCTTCTCATAAGAATTTCTTTTGCAATGGCAAAGGTTTTACCGTTTGGGGTCGAATAAGTTTACCTGCACCATAAGAAAAGCAATGTCCGAAAACGTGAAAGGGAGCTTTCGAACGGGCCGAGAAAGATCAAGCTGCTCGCGCCAACGCAACGCAGAAACTTATCAGAATCTAGCTGATATTGCGCAATAAAAATACGAAAAATCAAACCTCTAGCCACTAATAGATCATTCATGATCGCATAGCGAAAATCAACCAGGGAGACTCAAATGAGTAAAAACGCAATCAATGAACCCACGATCCATTGGGCTGCCAAGATGCACGCGAGAGAAGTGCTGGACGGCAAGCTTCATCGCCGGGAGTTCCTGACCCGCGCTACCGCGCTTGGCGTTACCGCAACCGCGGCCTATGGCATGATTGGTATGGCAGCTCCGGCAAAAGCTGCCGGCGACATGAAGCAAGGCGGAACCATCCGCGTGCAACAGGAAGTCCGGTCTCTCAAGGACCCACGCACTTACGACTGGCCTCAGATCGCCAACTTCACCCGCGGCACGCTTGAATACCTAGTGGAATACAATAACGACGGCACCTTCACCGGCATGCTGCTGGAAAGCTGGGAAGTCAATGAAGACGCTACCGTTTACACCCTGAATGTCCGCCAGGGCGTCAAGTGGAACAACGGTGATGATTTCACCGCCGACGACGTGGCCCGCAACATCGCCGGCTGGTGCGACAAATCGGTTGAGGGCAACTCGATGGCCGGCCGTTTCAGCACTCTGGTGGATGCTGACAGCGGCCAGGCCGTGGAAGGCGCGATCGAAGTTGTCGACAGCCATACTCTGCGCCTCAATCTGCCCGGCCCGGACATCACGCTGATTGCGGGCATGGCGGATTACCCGGCCGCTATTGTGCATTCTTCGTTCCAGACGAGCGACATGCTCAGCAACGTGGGCACCGGTCCCTATCTCATGAGCACGCTGGAAGTGGGCGTTCGCTCAACCTTGACGCGCAATGAAAATCATACCTGGTGGGGAGAGGCGGTCTTTGACAAACCGGCGCTGGACACCATCGAATACATTGATTTCGGCACCGACCCCTCCTCCTGGCTCGCAGCGCTGGAATCCGACGAAGTCGACATGCTGTTTGAATCGGTTGGTGAATTCATCGATGTGATGGACGGGCTGGGCTACCAGAAATCCGAAGTGGTCACGATGAACACCATTGTCATCCGCACCAATCAGGAAGCTGAGGTCGAGGGCAAGAAGGTCTATGCCGACAAGCGCGTCCGCCAGGCGCTGCAGATGGCGGTGGACAATTCCGTCTGCCTTGAGCTGGGGCTAGGCGGCCGCGGTGAGCCGGCCGAAAATCACCATGTTGGTCCGATCCACCCGGATTATGCCGAACTGCCGCCCCAGAAGGTGGACCCGGCAGCAGCGCGCGAGCTGATGGCGGAGGCCGGTCTGGCGGATTTCGAGCATGAGCTGTTCTCGATCGACGACGACTGGCGCCGCAACACCACCGATGCCGTGGCCGCGCAGCTGCGCGATGCCGGCATCAAGGTGAAACGGACGGTTCTGCCCGGCTCGACCTTCTGGAATGATTGGTCGAAATACCCCTATTCCTCGACCAACTGGAACCACCGCCCGCTGGGGGTTCAGGTCTGGGCACTGGCCTACCGCTCCGGCGAAGCCTGGAACGAAACCGGGTTCAACAACCCGGAGTTCGACGCGATTCTGAGCCAGGCGCTGGCGATTTCCGACGCCGACAAGCGCCGCGAGATTGTCGCCCGGGGCGAAGCCCTGATGCAGGAGGAAGCGGTGATCATCCAGCCCTACTGGCGCTCGGTGTACCGCCATATGCGCGAGGGCATCCTGAACGCCGAGATGCATCTGTCCTTCGAGCATCACCACTACAAGTGGGGCTGGGCTGCGTAAGCACCCTTCCGCAAAACTGCAAACACCAGCGCCGCCCCATCAGGGGCGGTGCAACCCAGCTTAGATGATAAGAGACCCGCACCACCAGCCGGGTCCGATGCGCCAGACTGACAGGGGACCCCATGGGACTTTTTATTCTCCGCCGATCGGGCGTGATGCTGCTGACGGCCTTGTGCCTGACGTTCATCGTGTTCTTTCTGACGAACCTATACCCGAACCTTGAGAAACTCGCCAAAACCCAGGGCAACTTCCGGATGTCGGACGAAGCTGTGGCCAGCTGGCTGGATGCCAACGGCTATGGCGGCCCCATGGTCTCGAAATACGGCCAGTGGCTGGGTGTTCTGCCGGGCTGGACCCGGGAGACCGAGGAGGGCTTCACAGGGCGCTGCATCACCGGCACCGTGACCGCGGAAGAGGCTGCAAACGCATCGACTTTCTGCGGCATTCTGCAAGGCGACTGGGGCTATTCGACCCGCTTCAAGGACGAAGTCTCCGTGATCGTTTCGGAACGCCTGGGCAACACCGGCTTCCTGATGCTTTGCGTGCTCCTGATCATGGTGCCGTCGGCGCTGCTCATCGGCGTTCTGGCCGGCATGCGCGAAGGCTCTGCCACCGACCGCAGCCTGTCGACCGCCTCGATCCTGACCACGGCAACCCCGGAATATGTGTCCGGCGTTATCTTCATCGCCGTTTTCACATCCTCCACTGTCGGCCTGAAATGGTTCAAAGGCACCGCCACCTCGGCGATGGACAACCCGACCTTTGAAAACTTCTTCCTGCCGGTACTGACCATTGCGCTCTACGGCATGGGCTATATCGCCCGCATGACCCGCGCCTCGATGACCGAGGTGATGACCGCGCAATACATCCGTACCGCGCGTCTGAAAGGCGTCAGCTTCCACAACATCGTGATCAAGCATGCCCTGCGCAACGCGCTGATCGCCCCTTTCACCGTCATCATGCTGCAGTTCCCCTGGCTGCTGAACGGCGTGGTGATCGTCGAGACCCTGTTCAACTACAAGGGCTTCGGCTGGGTGCTGGTGGAAGCTGCCGGCAATAATGACATCGAACTGCTGCTGGCCGTCTCCGTGGTCTCAGTTGTCGTGGTGCTGGTCACTCAGCTGATCTCCGATATCGGCTATGTGTACCTGAACCCGCGTATCCGGATCTCTTAAGGAAGGCAGCAGAGTATGGAACCTCTTAGCACACTCGAAATTGCTGGGCGTATCATTTACCAGCTGTCTCCGGTCTGGATTTCGCTGGTGATCCTCTACGGTTTCTCCATCGGCTTCAAACGCAAGCTGGGCCTCTACGGCAAGCTGTTCGACAGCCCCATCGGCATGATCGGCTTTGGCCTGGTGATGTTCTGGGTGTTCACCGGCATCTACGGAGCCATGGACATGATCGTGACCCACGACGCTCTGACCCAGGTATCAGGTATGAAGAACAAGGTCCCCGGCACCCCGATGCGAGGTGCTGAGGAAGGCGATTACGCTTACTACCTGCTGGGCGGCGACAACCTCGCCCGCGACGTCTTCAGCCGCCTGGTCAAAGGTGCCTGGGAAGTCATCAAGATCGCCCCGATGGCCGCTGTGTTCGCGTTCATGGTCGGCATCACCCTGGGCCTGCCTGCAGGCTATTACGGCGGCCGCCTGGACACCATCCTGTCCTTCGCAGCCAACCTGATCCTGGCCTTCCCGGTTATCCTGCTGTTCTACCTGCTGGTGACTCCGGAAATCGTCGCCACCGGCGTTCCGAACTATATGGCGATCGTGCTGTTCGTGTTCCCGATCATCTTTGTCGGCGTACTGCTGAACTCCCGGTTCTACACCCGCCCCAAAGTGCGCAACTGGCTGCTGCCGGTGGTTCTGGGCACGATCATCTGGTTCTACCTGCAGCTGGTCTCCAACGGCGGCTACCTGATTAACACCCCGGTCTACTCGATCCCGGGCCTGCCCAAGGCAATGGACCTGTTCGACATTCCCGGCGGCATCCTGGTGGTCTTCGTCTCGGTGGTCTTCGTCAATTCGCCCACGGTGTTCCGCATCGTGCGCGGCCTGACGCTGGACATCAAAACCCGCGACTATGTGGCCGCTGCCCAGACCCGCGGTGAAGGCCCCTGGTACATCATGCTGTGGGAAATCCTGCCCAACGCACGCGGGCCGCTGATTGTCGATTTCTGCCTGCGCATCGGCTACACCACCATCCTTCTCGGCACCCTGGGCTTCTTCGGTCTCGGCCTGCCGCCGGAAAGCCCGGACTGGGGATCGACCATCAATGACGGCCGCAAGCTGCTGTCGATCTACCTGCACCCGGCTCTGCCGCCTGCCTTTGCCCTGCTGACGCTGGTTCTTGGTCTGAACCTGCTGGCTGACGGCCTGCGCGAAGAGAGCCTGAAGGATTGATCCAAGAAATCCGGGGGGCCAGCCCCGCCGCCAACTGGGCTTGAACCAGTGGCGCCACAGTTG
The DNA here is from genome assembly GCF_000813745.1 of Leisingera sp. ANG-M1. Taxonomy (GTDB): domain Bacteria; phylum Pseudomonadota; class Alphaproteobacteria; order Rhodobacterales; family Rhodobacteraceae; genus Leisingera. The sequence goes on from NZ_JWLC01000021.1 coordinate 218,210, forward strand.
GCAGCCCCCCGGGATATTTGAGGCCAGATGAAAGGGATCCGGTCCCTTCCAGCCTCAACAGGGAGACAAAAAATGAGCAAAATGGCAGATTATGACGGCCCGATCCTCGAGATCAACAAGCTGTCGATCTCCTTCTTCACCCGCCTGCGCGAAATTCCCGCGGTGATGGATTTCTCGGTCACCGTGCAGCCCGGCGAGGCTGTGGGCCTGGTTGGCGAATCCGGCTGCGGCAAGTCCACCGTGGCACTTGGCGTCATGCAGGACTTGGGTAAGAACGGCCGCGTCGTTGGCGGCTCGATCAAGTTTAAGGGCCGCGACCTGGCCGAGATGAGCGCCGAAGAGCTGCGCGACATCCGCGGCAATGAGATCGCGATGATCTATCAGGAGCCGATGGCCTCGCTGAACCCGGCGATGAAAATCGGCAAACAGCTGATGGAAGTGCCGATGATCCACGAAGGCGTCAGCGAGAAAGAGGCCTATGCCCGCGCGCTGGAAGTGGTCACCGATGTGCGTCTGCCCGACCCGGAGCGGATGCTGAACTCCTTCCCGCACCAGCTGTCGGGCGGCCAGCAGCAGCGGATCGTGATTGCGATGGCGCTGATGTCCAAGCCCGCACTGCTGATCCTGGACGAACCCACCACCGCGCTCGACGTGACCGTCGAGGCCGCGGTGGTCGAACTGGTCAAGGATCTGGGCAAGAAATACGGCACCTCGATGCTGTTCATCTCGCACAATCTGGGCCTGGTTCTGGAAACCTGCGACCGTCTTTGCGTGATGTATTCCGGCGAAGCGGTTGAGCGCGGCTCGATCAAGGATGTGTTCGACGAGATGCAGCACCCCTATACCCAGGCGCTGTTCCGCTCGATCCCGCTGCCCGGCGCCGACAAGAACTCGCGGCCGCTGGTGGCGATCCCCGGCAACTTCCCCCTGCCCCACGAGCGTCCGCCCGGCTGTAACTTCGGCCCGCGCTGCGACTATTTCGAGGAAGGCCGCTGCGACCAGGACATGGTGATCCCGATGTCGCCGGTTCATGGCAATGACCGGCATGAGACCCGCTGCCTCAAGTTCCAGGAGATCGACTGGAACGCACCGCTGGAAGTGGGCGAGCAGAAGGAAAAAACCGCGCCCGGCAAAGTCGTCCTCAAGATGGACAACCTCAAGAAATACTACGAGGTTGCCGCCAACGCCCTGTTCGGCGGCGGCGAGAAGAAGGTGGTCAAGGCGAACGAGACCCTCAGCTTCGAGGCCCGGGAATCTGAGACCCTCGCCATCGTCGGCGAGAGCGGCTGTGGCAAGTCCACATTTGCCAAGGTGCTGATGGGGCTGGAGACCGCCACCGAAGGCCAAATCCTGCTCGACAATCAGAACATCGAACAGGTGCCGATCGAGGAACGCGACACCAAGACCGTCTCCGACGTTCAGATGGTGTTCCAGAACCCGTTTGACACGCTGAACCCGTCGATGACCGTCGGCCGCCAGATCATGCGGGCCCTGGAAATCTTTGGCATCGGCAATTCCGAGGCCGAGCGTAAACAGCGGATGCTGGAACTTCTGGACCTGGTGAAACTGCCCCGCGCCTTTGCCGACCGGATGCCGCGGCAGCTGTCGGGCGGCCAGAAGCAGCGTGTTGGCATTGCCCGCGCCTTTGCCGGCGGCGCTCGGATTGTGGTCGCGGACGAACCCGTCTCAGCGCTTGACGTGTCAGTGCAGGCAGCGGTCACCGACCTCTTGATGGAGATCCAGCGCAACGAGAAGACCACACTGCTGTTCATCTCCCACGACCTGTCGATCGTGCGTTACCTGTCCGACCGGGTGATGGTGATGTATCTGGGCCATGTGGTGGAGCTGGGCGATACCGACCAGGTGTTCTCGCCGCCCTACCACCCCTACACTGAAGCGCTGCTCTCGGCAGTTCCGATTGCCGACACCTCGGTAGAGAAGGAGCACATCGTTCTCGAAGGCGATATCCCCTCGGCGATGAACCCGCCCCCAGGCTGCCCCTTCCAGACCCGCTGCCGCTGGAAGTCCGAAGTGCCTGGCTGCCTGTGCGAGCGCGAAGTGCCGCCGGTGCGCCAGCTAGAGGACGGCCACCAGATCAAGTGCCACCTCAGCGACGAAGTGCTTGAGCGGATGGCTCCGGTCATCAAGGTCGCCGCGGAGTAAATGTGAGCAAACGAATGATTACCTTAAAGTAGCTGATACTTCCCGGTCGGAAATTTTTCTCCCTGTGTCTCCGGCCCACTTAGTCGCCCTGCAGAAGCAGGGCGATTTTTTTACACTTAAAATGAGACAATCTGCCTTTCGGGGAGGCAAACGCCGCACGCGCAGCGAACTTCCGATTTCCTGAGGCTCCGCAGCATGATCACAATCGAAGCTCCTGCCGGGTCATGACGCATAGCGCTTCTCCCCGGTTTCACGCAGATACTTTTGATGATGTTACGAGACAGGCCAGTGCGTCGGGCAATCTCTCTGATTGGCATTTTGTCTCGCAATGCCCAACCTCGTATGACACTCAAAAATCCCAAGTCGATCACTCCAAATCTCCCCGCACCAAAACGTCGGGACAGTGTGTTCGCATGGGTCAATTCTCAGTGACAATTTTGGGGGATACCGGGTCAGTTCTCAGTGACAGTCAACAACTCCTGTCCCTCAGCGATCAGCAACTGCCAGCTTTCAGGGACATCACCATTCTTGTCCAAACTGGAAGGACCTTGTTCTCTAGCAACCTTCGTGCCAGCTGTCAGCTGCAACCTTCTGCCAACCCGCAGTTTCTTCTTGGGCATGGTATTCCTAACCAATTTCCCTTGTGCGTCTTCCGAGGAAGTACTTTCCTCTACCACGATCCTCTGCGACGGCGGATACGGCAGCTCCCAACCTACTTGCGCATTCATCATCTCACTGAGCACCGGATCTTCGAAGTACTTGATCCGCCGGACTTTGATGGGATGCTGAGGTAGGGCAAGAATGACTACCTCATCCGGATCCATGAACCTAGCCTCGGTTTCCGACAGAAGCGGGCGCTCCTCAAGCCGACTGGCAGTCGACTGCGCTCCCAGAAACCATTTGTCTCTGCCGTAGGAGGCGGTAACAGCTTCCCGCGTGGTTTTCCCAACTGCAGCCGAGACTTCTCTGACCGTTCGAGCATCGCGTGGCGTGATGTACAGTTTGAGACCAGCTCCATTCTCCAGGCTCTCCCGGCCTTCCTGCCCGTAAATCTTATCAAGAGCAGATAGGGATTGAGCAATCATTGCGACACGGCCGCCATAGCTGGCCAATGTATGGATTGCCCGCTCGATGTATGGCATCGCTCCCATTTGCTGGAATTCGTCAATCATGATCATGACCGGCCAGGGCTCATCCCGTGCAGGCTCGTGTGATCGGAGGCTGGCAATGAGATCCGCAAATATCAAACGCAGCAGCGGCGACAACGTGGGGATATGGTCTTCGGTCACCACGATGTAAAGCGATTGCGGTTTCTTGCGGAAGGTCAAAAAGTCGAAGTCGTTTTCGCTGGTGGCAGCCACTACTGCTGGATTGTCCCATTGTTTGAGACCGGCGGTTTTCAGCGCCTGTATATTGCTTGTCAAAAGACGGTCCGATGCACTGGCTGCATTTGTCCAGAGCATTTCCAGCGTGGGCTCGTTGGCCTCTTCCGCATAGGCCAGGTATTGCGAGTTCTTGTCGGAGCCATCAGAGACAATCCGGCATACCTCACCGAGAGTGGCCTTGCCGCGCTGCAAAGCCAGAAGGCAAGCCGCCACAAAGATGGTTTTCCCGGCTTCCGAGAATGTGTCCGACTGCTTGTTGTCCTTGTCCAGGAACAAATCGGCGAGAATACTGACCTCGGTGAATTGCTCCGCAAAAGACCCGGACTTGGCAATCCGCTCCAAGGGGTTGTAGCGATGGGTGCCGTTGGCCCAGTCAAAGGGGGAGAACCGGTAGATCTCATCGCCGTTTGCCATCCGGTAGCGGGCGGTTTTTTCGAAGTTCTCCCCTTTCACGTCGAGCACTACCGCACTGCCGCCAAACGAAAGAATGTTGGGGATCACAAAGCCCACCCCTTTCCCGGCCCGGGTTGGCGCCACCATCATCACATGCGGGATGTCAGTTGAGGACACGAAAGGCGCAGATGACTTCGGCGAACCAAATTTTCCACAGACAAAACCGGCCCCCAATGGGCGTAGCATCCCATTCTTCTTAAGCTCGCTCTTTGTCTGCCAATGGGCAGAGCCGTAGTCGTCCCTTTGTTTACGATACGTCCAGACAAAGGCGAGCAGCCCCATGCCAAGTGCAAAAAGACCAACCATCCCAAAGGCGGTTTTGTAGGCATCGGGATGCAGCACCCACAGAGAACCAGGCGCCGCCCACAGGCTGAACATGTCAAAACCGTCAGTGCCCTGCCGAAGGGCAAGGGCCAGATAAGCGCTGCCCAGGATTGTTCCAGCCATGGCGCCGCAAGCGGCGCCGAACAGGACAAGGAGACCAAGTTTCAGAGGGCTGTTCATGGAAGCCCCCTCAGAGGTCCAACTCATCGTCCAGCCCGCAATCGCGTTGCAATCCGGCTGCGATTTCCTTTGCCCGCTCTGAACTCTTAACCTGCTGAAGCTCTGCAGCGGTCTCTGCCAGTTCCGGTTCCCCGCGCTCTTCAGCTGCTGCTTCCAGATAGGCCTGGGTCACTGCAATCTGATCCCCCTTGCCCGGCAGCACCTCTTCCAGGACTTGCCAATTGCCCCGGTCAAGCTCCGCCAGCCCTTTGTCTCCCAACTCCCTGTGCAGTTCTCCCAGCAGTGTTTTCTGCAGCGCCTCTTCCCGGCTGCTTTCAAGATCACCGCTGCGCAGCTCTTCAGCCAACTGGCGGATATAGGCACTGCCGGTGCGGCTGTCCTCCGCGGCAGCACTCCCGGCACTCCGGACAAGATCTTCCCCTTCCAGCGCTGCGAAGGCGCTCTTCATTTCCGCACCAAGTGCATTGGCAAGACGCATCTGGAAATGGTCGAGTGTGCCGAACGCCGCATCCAGCTGCTCTTCAGTGGCCTCTTCAAGGCGAAGTCCCTGCCTGCTGAGGATGGCGGAGAGATCCCGATCCACCCATTCCTTGGCAAGCCCGTGGTTCCGGGTCCCGCCCGCCTCCAGACGGGCGAGAGTCTCATCCGTATTCAGCCCCAGCTCCTGGCCGTCCTGCAGGATTTGAGACAGCTCTTTGCTATTCTCCCGGTCGGCAAGGGCATCTGCCAGGCCAATGACGCCCGCTCCTGGCGGATAGGGGTCCGCCAGCTCCTGATTGTAGCTGACGCGCAGATCCGGATCCGGCACCATCTTCGACAGGCTGGCAATCACCGGAGCGGCCCTGAGCTCAAACGCTGTGCGTTCCGGCTGCGCGAGGCCTTCGGCATGCGTCCGGATCTCATCAATCCGCCGTTCCGCATACTCAATAGCCTCGCCTACGGTCTGTATCCCGCTCATGTCAAAATCACCCTGTTCCAAATCCCATGCCTGCCCCGCATCGAGCGTTGCAGCCATCTGGCGCACTGAAGAGGCCAGCTCCGAGCGATCGCCCCGGTTCAGCAGGTCCGCCACGTTCCGGTATTCTTTAGCAAAGTCGGTGACGGCGGCCTGCGCCATAGCTTCCTCCTGCGGTGTCAGCGCAATCTCCCTGGCACTGCGCCCCTCTGCTTTGGCCGCATAGATCTCCTCCAGCCCCGCAGGCCTGGCAAAAATCCCCCGCTCCAGCCGGGTGGTGGCGTCCAGCGAAACGCCGTACTGCTCTGCAATCTCCGCCTGTTTCTCCCGCATCAGTTGGGGAGACATGACGCCCCCTGCCCAGCAGGAGAACCACAGCCCCTGATCCCTGCCCCGGTTGTTCAGCAGGATATGCGCATGTGGATGTTCCCTGTCGGTGTGAATGGCCGCGACATAATCCCATTCGTCGCCATAGTAGCCGCTTTCAAAGAAATGCTCGCACCAGTCCATGGCGATGTCGCGGACCTGATCGGCAGTGACATCCTTTGGAAAGCTCAGCAGCATATGGCTGGTGAACCCGAGCTTTGCTGTACCCCGCCAGGTCCCGCTCCATTGCTCGACGATCTGCTCCTTCTGCTCCGCGTTCAGCGTGGCGCCGCTGGTCAGCAGATTGGTTGAGGTGGAGAAGGTGAAGACCGCCTTGTCATTCACATAGTCGAGCTGGCTGCCCAGTGAGCGGCGGGTCTTGCATCCGCCATTGCGGATCCGCTTGAACACAGCCGCCCGGGAGCCCCGTGCTGCCTTGGCGATATTGCGCACGGAGGGTTGCCCCGATTTTCTGTAGCTGCGGACCTGGCGTGCAGCCGCCTTCTCCCGGGCGGATCCGGCCCGCCGATGCTCCTCCTCCCAGAGCTCTCCCATGACGGAATGGTAGAGGCTCAAACGGTCCTGGTTACCCATCCCCCTGCCCTTTCACTTCAGACAGCTGCGAGAGAGCATAGCCACGTCGCGACTTGGCCTCGTCGACAATTGCGCGCAGCTCACTGTAGAGCCTTGTGTTCGCATCCAGGCATTTTGCCAGCAAGACCCGGTCCTCATCTGTGAGCCGCAGCTTGCCCCGGTGAACGCTTCTGGCAAGCTGGTTGAGCAGCTGGCCTTCTTTGCCGATCAGCCAGGCAGAACGGTTGAACCGCTCCAACTGATCCGGAAACAGCTCAAAGAGGCCTGATGCCATCCGCACCAAAGCCCGGAAGGCCTGGCTCTTGCCGGTGATCCCAACTGCACCCGCACTGGCCAGAAAGGCATCAATCTCTTCTTTGGGGGCCCGGAAGGTCACGTGTTTCGACACCAGCACCCTGCCCCGCGTGTCGCCCTGACCCTCTGCAGCCACCCGATAGACCTGCCGGTCCGACACGCCAAAGGCTTCGGACAGCACCCGAACATCCTCTCCAGCAGCATGGCGCTGTGCCAGCTCCTGGCGCTGCTCGATCGTCAATCTTTTTCGCTTTGGCTTCCGCATGGACCCCGACTGACAAAATGTGTGGACATTAGGCATATCCTGCCAGCGTCACTCTTCCTCTCAACCCTTCGCTAGCAACCAATTCAGGTGTGATCAACTGCAATATTGAATATTGCTCAATTTCTGTCATTGCACATACCATGGGGCCATTCTGGCACTCTGACATGCGGACATATGGCAGTTAAACAATTGAACTAAAATCAAAAATTACAAAGTGACAAGCTAACAGAATGACAAAGCGCAGGATGGGAAGGATGCCAATCTGACAATGCAGCAAGAAGACAAAGTGACAAACGGCAGACTGTCAGAACGCCAAAGAAGCAAACAAGCAAACTGACACGATGACACGATGACACGATGACACGATGACACGATGACACGATGACAGCTGGCAAAAAAAACAGCCCGCCAGCACCACCCTAGACCGCTACCAATACAAGACATTGAAGAGCACGAATGCACACCATCACTCTCATGAACCAGAAAGGCGGTGCGGGGAAATCCACAGCCGCCAGAACCCTGCTCAGCGCCGGCGATGCAACTGGATTGCGTTGCGCATTCATAGATGCGGACCAGACCGGCAACCTGGCAGACTGGGCAATGCGCTCGGCGGAAGCCGGATTGTGGGCGCCGGCATTCGAAGCCTATCAGACCCACGATGCACAGGAAGCAGAGGAAATCGCAGGGGAACTTGCGGCTGAAGGTGCAATTGATCTCCTGCTGATAGACACAGCTGGAGATGCCAGCCGTGATCATGATGCCTACGCTACACTGGCAGATCTGATCCTCTGCCCAATGCTGCTGTCACAATCAGACCTGGAGACGGCCCGCGGCACCGCAAATTATTTGTTCCGCATGCGAAGCAGGACTGTCTCTCCTCATCTTCTGCCAGAGTTCAGGGTTGTGCTGAACCGGCTGCCGTCGCGGCCGTCAGCTGGGGATGCCAGGCTGGTTCGAACAGTCCATTCATCCCCGCTTGTTGGCGTCAGCCACAGCGAGCCGGAGGAGCATCTGAAGCTCCTTTCGGCCAGCCTGCAGGAACGGGAAGCGTACAAGATGATGGATCGCGAAGGGTTGCTGGGCCGGATCTTGACCCGCCACAACGACCAGTCGGAAGCATTCGCGAAGAACCCAAAGCACATTCTGAATGCGGTCGCTGAAGCTGAGGAATTGCTCTCGGCTTGTCTTGAGCTCATGAAAGGACCGAGACCATGAAGAAGGACAAGCGCCGTTTGGTTTTGACCGGCACCGATGATCTCTATGCCAAGAAGGAAGCGTTGATTGAACGTCCGCTATCGGATTCCAGCAAAGAAACCAGCCCGCAGCCGGACATCCCGGTTGAGGAGATTGAAACCGTCACTTCATTGCCGGTTACGTCAGAACAGACACCGGCAACTGACCCGCTACCTGGCGCGCGGCGGCTCCATCCAGGAACAGGCAAGGCCATTCAGGTCAATTTCCGCCTGAACCTCGGCAAAGACCTGTCCAAGCGGCTTCAGCAGCTGGCTGAAGCACATGGGCAGCCATTAGAGCCGATCTTGAAGGGACTGCGGATCAAGGCGGCTGATCGCTTCAAATCTCTGGCCGCCGGACAGGTCAAACCCGTTGTTCCCGCACCGGATTCAGGTGGGCTCTACATCAGGCACACAGCCACCTACACAGGCGACATTGCGCGGGTTCTCAATCAGTGGTTCGACCCGTTCGGTCTTGGCATTGCCAAAGACGCCTGTAAGCCGATCCTCACACAGTTGCTTCAGGAGGAAGCCCGGGTGCTTTGCGAAGTGAACCCGGTTAAGCCGATAGGGGATCTTTAGAAACAACTCGTTTCCCCCTGCCCTACCGCGGCTTTGCAATCACCCCGTCTTTGCCAACGGCGGCGATGCTGTCGGATGTGCGGCGCTTCAGATCTATTCCATCGGCCGAAATGCTGGCCTCAGCAAACTCGGTTTTCTTCAGAACGGATCCATCCGCTTCAACCCATGTGGTATCTGTCCCGCTTTCGCGGGTGATTGAGCCGTCATGATTGATCCGGATGGAAATCCCTGCCACCGCAACGGTTACAAAGTCTTCCGTTACAAGAACCCCGTTCCAAGCGTCCTGGAAATCGCGGCGGAGCACTATCTTGTCCGAGCGCAGTTTGATCTGAACATCCTGCTCCGGATCCCCTTGCGCGCTTTTGACCACAACAAAGGCTTCCTGTTCGCTGGGATCGCTATGAATGCTGGCATTGGCATTCTTCGGCGGCCACACTTTCGGTTGCGAACGCCGGGCGCCCTTCTGATCCCGGTGAAAGCCAATGTAGAGTTGGGCAGAACGCCAGGTCTGGCGCAAGGTGTTCATAATCTCACTCATTGGAAAAATGGTCCTCAACTTATCCGGCCTCTGGGCTCAGTAATCCGAGCGCCAGCTCCGCCGCTGTCAATTCAATATTGCAGGCTCAGCTGACCAGCGCTGGCCGGTCAGCTGCCCTAAAGATCAGGGGGGTATTGGCTACACGGTTAGGGCAGGCCTTATCCCCTTGCAAGTTCAGGTTTATCTTAGGCTTGAATAGCCCCGTGCTTGCGCGCCTCCTTCGCATAGTCGACCAGAGGCTTGTTCGGTCCCCAGTGAAGGTCACGTTCGATCCGCAAGCCGAAAGGCCCGCGAATGGCCAGCAGCTCCGGGATGTAAACACTCCCCAGCTCCGGGCAGCCCATTCCCAAGTCACACAAACCAAATGCGATATCCCGGTCTTCCGGATCAATCTCGCTCAGCAACCAAGTTGCGGCCCCCCAAGGCGTGAAGAGCTTCACCACCGGTTGGCGTGTCAAATCCTCAGCCACCTCCCCTGCCCTCTCACGGTTTGCAATGGATCCGTTCTTCAACAGTTCCTCAAATTGGTTCTTCGCAAACAAATTCATACCCAACATCTCCTATGCAAGTGAGCCATCGGCTTGTCCCCTTTGGCTCGGGTTTTGAGCAGAGCCCTGAAAGGGCGCCGTCTCTAAAACCTGACCCGCTGGCGAAGCGTGGGGGTAGCAACTGCAACCGGTAATCGCTGGGAGTGGTGCGGCCCGCAGGCGCAGCCGAGGACACGGTCACGGCGATTTCCGGTTGTGGGCGCGTGGGGGCAAGAGCCCCCTAGTAAAACGTCGCTGTGGCGTTCGGCTTGCCCGAACCCCAAGACAAAACGAAGAAAGTAGAAGCACTGAATGCCGACCAACAATGGCTCTCCCCTTTCGGCAAAGTTCGGTGGGCCCTGTCGGACCCGCCATCTTTCGACGCTTGAGTTGCCGCTGTTACCGCAGCCATGATGCCAGTTTTGTTTTTCCCCATAGCCATGATTCTTAGTTAAATTCATGCGCTGTCAGGCCAGTTTGAACTTTCTGGGTCAACCGAGTTCTTTTTTCCGTTACTCGATTCCGATTGACCAGTTTGTCCCCAAATGCGCCCGCTCCAATCCGCTGCTCAGACGCGAAGCCTAAAGATCTTGCAAGACAACTGAGGTGATCAAGCCGGTTTGCGGCAGTCACGCCAGGTTGGTGTGGTCAATGCCGCGTCTCCCGGGCCGGATATCGAAACGCCCCTGTCCCCTACCCCGGAGTTGCCGGTGGCGGATACCGCCATGGAGCCAAGGGAAACCACGACGCGGCGGCAAGGATTCGGATCTTGGCCTGGTTTGACCCTGGGCAAGCGGACGGCCCCAAAATGGGGCTGTCTTTTTGCGCGTTGGTTTCGGGGCGGGGATTGGCCGCGGTTTGCTGCGGCTTATGCGCTGGGGGCGAGTTCTTTCACTGCTGCGAGCATCCTGGCGATTTCGGCCTCGGTATTGTAGTGGCAGAAGGAGATCCGGATGCAATCGGGCAGGCCCAGCGGGTCCAGCACGTTGCCGGAGTAATGGTCGGCCTTGCGGGTATGGGTGCGGATGCCCTGGGCGTTGAGGACCGCCACCGCCTCTTCCGAGGCGATGCCGTCCACCACGATGGAGACCAGCCCTTCGCGGGCCGGGTTGTCTGCACCGGCCAGGATGGTGACATGCGCCATATCGCGCAGCCCCGGCAGGTTGCCGGTGCCGTTGATCGCGGTATTGGTCAGATGGGTCTCATAGGCGTGGATGGCGCGGCCTGCGGCTTCGATCCTGCCGCGGCGGGAGGTCTCGGAGGAGACCTCGCCGCCGAGCCATTCGAAGTAGCCGACCACATCCGACAGGGTGGCATAAGAGCCGGTGTCGCGGGTGCCGAACTCCCAGCCGGTGGCGGGCGCGCCGATCAGCATGTCATGCGGCAAGGCGCTGAGGCGGTCCGAGATCCAGGCGATGCCGTAGCCGTGGCGCGAGAACACCTTGTAGGGCGAGACCGCATAGCCGTCGACATCGTAAGCCGCCAGATCCAGCTGGCCGTGGGCGGCGTGCTGGATGCCGTCGACGATGATCAGGCAGTCCGGCGCCACCGCGCGGATCGCCTTGGAAATCGCCGCCACATCCATGCCCATGCCAGTGACCGGCGAGGCGTGCAGGATGGTGGCCACCGCCACATCCGGGGTCATCAGCGCGGCGTAGTCTTCTGCCGTGACCAGGCCGGTTTCGTTGCTGTGGGCGACGTTCACATATTCCAGCCCGGCAATTTCCGCCCAGCGGCGGGCGGCGCTGCGGGTGGCCGGGTGCTCGATCGAGGAGCCGATCACCCTGGCGCCCTTGGGGGCGCTGACGCAGGCGGTGCGGATCATCCGGAACAGCAGCTCGGTGCCGCTTTCGCCGGCAAAGAACTGGCCGGACGCGGCGTTCATGAAGATGGCCAGGTCTTCCTTGGCCGTGCTGATCTTCTCTTGCGTGCCCTGGCCTGCCGGGTTGATGCGGCCCGGGTTGTCGGGGATGGCGGCATAGAAGGCCGAGGTCTCCACCACCGATTTCAGTGTCAGCGCGCCGCCTGCGTTTTCAAAGAAGATGCGCTCGCCCTGGAACGGGCAGCTGTCCACATGGGCAAAGCGGTCGCGGATGGCGGTGATGAGGGCGGGGTTGTCCTGGATCATATCCTGTAAATCCTGTCAGAGGTCAGAGCGCGCGGCTCACGATGGTACGGCACAGCTCGGCCACCGCAAGATGGCTTTGCCGGGGGAAGCCGTCGACGCTGTCATCGACGATCCCATGGGTGGAGTTGATGAGGCCATTGGCCACCATGGTATCGAGCAGCAGCGCCTCGCGTTCAGGGGTGTGCAGCAGCCTGGCGCTGCCCGCGCGCGCCGCCATGGCCGCGGCAATGGCGGTGCAGCCCCAGTTGGAGCAGGCGGCGGTGACCAGCACGTCGCAGCCGGTGACAGCGCCGATGCCGCCGCCGCAGCCGCATTGGCAGCTATCGCCGTACGGCACATGCGCCGTCACATGATCCGCCACCTTGCCCATGCCGATCTCATTGCCGCCGTCGCCGACCGCGACCACCGGGATGCCGCGGGCCAAAGCCTCGTCGAACAGGAAGTCGACCCGGGCCCGGCCCATGCCGTAATCAATGCCCTTCATCGAGTGGTAGACGCCGTATTCATTGCGCCCGACCCGCTCGGTCGAGAACAAGAGGTCCGGCTGCAGATCGTCCAGCATCTGCACGGCCTGCGCCTGGCCTGCTGCGTCTTCGGTGGCATAAGGCAGCATCACGATGGTGGCGAGGCTCTTGTCGGCGCGCGCGATGGCCGCCTGCTCCAGCGAGACCGGGAACAGCCCCGCCGCCTGGCAGGTATTGCGGATCGCGGGCAGCAGGGTTTCCTCGCAGAGCATCACGCAGGTGGCATTGCGCGCCAGCACCAGCGCCCGGGCAATCGCCGCAGCCCCGGAGGGGCCGTCGTTTTCGCCCAGATCCGGCGTGATCCAGGCGCGCGACACCGAGCCGGTGGTGAGGATCACGGTGCCGCCCTCGGGCACCGCCATCAGCGCATCCGCTGCGGCGCCCGCCAGCGAGCCGCCCTGCAGTGCGCGGGCGGCCTCGAACAGATGCTCGACGCCGCGCTCGCCCATGTCGATATTCACCAGCTGGTCCAGCCGGTTGTCGAGCCGGGTGATCAGGTCTTGGTTTGCCATCTCAATCCTCTCCGAACAGCAGGTCTGCAAACCACGCCGCATCGTCCAGATGCGCCGCAACCTCCCTCAGCGCTGCAACCAGGCATTCTGCCACCGCCGCAGCCCCGCCTGCCCGCGCCACCGCGCCGGAGGTCGGCTTCAGCCGGATCGAGACCCGGCCGCCGGGCTGGCCATGGGTGTTGACAGTGACAATGCCCTTACCGCGCAGCATCAGCATGCCCGCAGCAGCGGTGATCTCGGCCGGCACCCTGGCCGACCCGGGCTTGCCCGCCATCTCCAGCACAATTGCCATCGCGTCCTGTTCGTCAATCTTCGGCCCCAGCGCCGAGCGGCTGACCCGTTCCGGGCCAAGCGCCGCCTCCAGCGCGGCGGCCAGATCCTGGCCGTCCTGCGCCTCCTGGAGCAGCAGATCCGGGGTGAAGCCCTGCAGGCTGCGCATCGCCCCAACAGCCACCGGCGCCCGCGCCTCCATGCCCAGCTCGCTGGCCTTGGCCTGCACCGGCACCAAAGCGGCCGGATCACCGCACAGAACCCCTGCGCGCGGGCCCGAAAGCCCCGCCTTGTCGGCATTGGTGATGACCAGATCCGCCCCGAACGACAGCGACGGCGCACCGCCATGCAGCACCGGGCGGAACCGCGCGCCATAGGCCTCGTCCAGCAGCACGGTGCAGCCCGCCCGTTTGGCCAGGCGGACAGCGGCGGCGGTCAGCTCATCCTCCAGCACCGCCAGCTCCGAGGTCACGGTGGTGATCACCAGCAGCTGCGGCAGATGCGCCGCCAGCAGGCGTTTCAGCTCCGCAAGGTCAAAGGCCTCCACCACCGGCACCCCGGCCAGCCTGGCCCCCCGGGTGACAGAGGCGTGCGAGCGGTCGCCCGCCGGAACCAGCGACAGCACCGGGCGGCCCTGCGCATGGGCCAGCACCGCGGCCACGATGCCCGCGCTGGTGCGGTTGACCACCGCCGCCGCCTCATCGCCGTCGCCGCCCATATGGGCAATCGCCGCCTGCCGCAGCTCTTCGCTGAACAGGCCCGGGCCGACCCATTCCTCGCAGAGCACGCTCAGATCTTCGGGGGAAGCCGGGTAGAACCGCAGGTTGCCGGTGCAGATGGCAATCTTGCCGATGCCTTCCCGCGCCACAAAATCCGCCGCCGCCCGGCCCGCCTGGGCCAGCCGGCGCACTTCATCCGCCGAACCCTGCAGCAGCGCCCCCCGGGCATAGCCCACGCCCGGGTCGATGGCGTTGCCGAAGCGGTCCGCGCTCATGCCTCCGCCTCGATATTGATGGTGACGCATTTGCGGTAGGTATAGGCCTCCAGCGCGCCCTCGATCGAGTATTCGCTGCCCATGCCCGACTGTTTGGTGCCGCCATAGGACATGCCCGGGATCTGGCCGCCGCCCTGGTTCACCTGGATCCAGCCCGCATCGATGGCACGCGTGAGGCGGGTGATCCGGCTGACATCATGGGTAAAGAGGAAGGCCGCCAGCCCGTAATGGGTGTCGTTGGCCATCGCGATGACCTCTTCCTCGGTCTCAAACGGAATGGCAACCATGACCGGGCCGAACACCTCTTCGCGGGCGATCCGCCAGCTGTTGTCCACGCCGGTGATAATGGTCGGGTTCGGGCAGAAGCCTGCCGGATCCTCCACCGGGGTTTCGCCGATCAGGAACTCCGCTCCTTCAGCCTCGGCCTCGGCCACAAAGCCGCGGATCTCGCCGTAGCGCTCGGCATTCACAACCGCGCCCATGTCCGCATCCGGATCCAGCGCATCGCCCACCTTCAGCGCGGCGGATTTCTCCGCCACCTTCGGCATCAGCACATCCCAGATGTCCTTGTGCACAAACAGCCGCGAGCCCGCGGTGCAGCTCTGCCCCTGGCGGGCAAAGCGCATGGCATTGGCGACCTGCTGCGCAGTGGCGTCCAGGCGGCCGTTTTCAACCGCATCCGGGAAGACGATGGTCGGGGACTTGCCGCCCAGCTCCAGCGTCAGGTTGGCGATGCGGTCGGCCGTCACCTTGCCAATCAGCTTGCCCACTTCCGACGAGCCGGTGAAGGAGACCTTGTCGACGCCCGGATGCGCGACCAGCGCCGCGCCTGCTTCCTCGCCGAGGCCGGTCACCACGTTGAACACGCCGGGCGGGAACAGCCCGTCCGCCAGCTCGGCCAGCTTCAGGATCGCCAGGGGCGCATCCTCGGCCGGTTTCAGCACCAGGCAGTTGCCGGTGGCCAGCGCCATCGAGATCTTCACCGCGCCCAGCTGCAAGGGCGAGTTCCAGGGGATGATCGAGCCCACCACGCCGTGCGGCTCGCGGGTCGAATAGCTGAGGAGGCCAGGCCCCAGCGGCAGGGTCTCGCCCTTCTGCTCGACCGCAACGCCGCCATAGTATTTCAGCACGCCCGCAGCGCCCATCGCCTCGCCGCGCGACTGGGTCTTGATCGCATTGCCGCTTTCGGCCGCCAGCACCCGCGCCACTTCCTCGGCGTTCTCCTCCAGGCGGCGCCCGAGTTCCGCGAGCAGCTTGCCGCGCTCGGCAGCCGCCAGGGAGCGCCAGGCCGGCAGGGCGGCACGGGCAGCCCGGACGGCCAAATCGACCTCGGTTTCCGTGCCGCGCCCGACCTCGCATACAGCCGCGCGGCGGGAGGGGTTCTCAATGGTCAGCGTCCGGCCGTCCGCAGGCCGGTGCCAGGCCCCGTTGATATAGCTTCCCGCCAGCCCGGCCTCGGGCAGTTTCGGTTCCAGCAGCGTTGTCATCCCTGTTCTCCTTGGCGAGATCGGTATTCATAAAGTCAGACGCGCCGCCCCGGGGGAGCCGGAGCGGCGCAGGGCCCGGATGAGAGCGGCGCCGGGCCCGGGAGGTATCACATCTTCGCCTTGACCACGGCCCAGGCGTCATCCAGCGCGCCCTTGAACCGCTCGGTGGCAATGTCGATTTCATCCTCGCTGATGATCAGCGGCGGCATGAAGCTCATCCGGTCGCCGATCGCCCGCAGGTACAG
>NZ_JWLC01000022.1 GCF_000813745.1 Leisingera sp. ANG-M1
GTTGACGTGCGGTTTATTACGTTCAAACTTTTCCTTAGCCATGATGGCCTCCTTTTGTTTCGAGAGGGGCACGCAACGGCTGCGGACCCCTCAATTTTTTGACGCTTACGCGTATTTCGCCTGGATCTCGTCGGAGATGTTCTGCGGCACCGGATCGTAGTGATCGAACTGCATGGTGAACTGGGCGCGGCCCGAGCTCATCGAACGCAGGGTGTTGATGTAGCCGAACATGTTCGCCAGCGGCACAAACGCGTCGATGGCGATTGCGTTGCCGCGGTTCTCCTGGCCGGACACCTGGCCGCGGCGGGAGGTGAGGTCGCCGATGATGCCGCCGGTGTATTCTTCCGGGGTGATCACTTCGACCTTCATGATCGGTTCCAGCAGCTTGGCGCCGGCTTTCTTCATGCCTTCGCGCATGCCCATGCGGGCGGCGATTTCGAAGGCCAGAACGCTGGAGTCAACGTCGTGGAACTTACCGTCGATCAGGGCAACCTTGAAGTCGATCACGGGGAAGCCGGCCAGCGGGCCAGAGTCCATGACAGACTGGATGCCTTTTTCAACACCGGGGATGTATTCCTTCGGAACCGCACCGCCAACGATGCGGGATTCGAAGGAGTAGCCTTCGCCGGCTTCGGTCGGCGAGATGATCATCTTCACTTCGGCGAACTGACCCGAACCACCCGACTGTTTCTTGTGGGTGTAGGAGTGCTCGACCTCTTTGGAGATGGTCTCGCGGTAGGCCACCTGCGGCGCACCGATGTTGGCTTCAACCTTGAACTCGCGCTTGAGGCGGTCAACCAGGATGTCCAGGTGAAGTTCGCCCATGCCCTTCATGATGGTCTGACCGGACTCGATGTCGGTCTCCACGCGGAAGGACGGGTCTTCGGCGGCCAGACGGCCCAGACCCTGGGACATTTTCTCCTGGTCGGCCTTGGTTTTCGGCTCAACCGCGATCTCGATCACCGGATCCGGGAAGGTCATGGTTTCCAGAACAACCGGGTCGTTGACGGCGCAGAGGGTGTCACCGGTGGTGGTGTCCTTCAGGCCTGCCAGCGCGATGATGTCGCCTGCGAACGCTTCGGTGATTTCCTCGCGGTCGT
The DNA here is from genome assembly GCF_000813745.1 of Leisingera sp. ANG-M1. GTDB lineage: Bacteria > Pseudomonadota > Alphaproteobacteria > Rhodobacterales > Rhodobacteraceae > Leisingera. The sequence goes on from NZ_JWLC01000022.1 coordinate 1,101, forward strand.
TGGAGTGCATCATCATCATCCGGCCGACGCGCTCTTTCTTACCCTTGGTGGAGTTCAGAAGAGTGTCGCCCTTGTTCATGACGCCGGAGTAGATCCGGGTGAAGGTCAGCGAGCCGACGAAGGGGTCGTTCATGATTTTGAACGCCAGGCCGGAGAACGCCATGTCATCGTCCGCACGGCGGGCAATGTTACGCTCTTCGGTTTCGTCACCGGGTTTGAAGCCCATGTAGTCGACAACGTCCAGCGGGCTGGGCAGGTAGTCGATCACGGCGTTCAGCAGCGGCTGCACACCTTTGTTCTTGAACGCGGAACCGCCCAGAACCGGAACAAATGCCAGTTCCAGAGTACCTTTGCGCAGCAGTTTGCGCAGGGTCGCAACGTCGGGCTCTTCGCCTTCCAGGTAGGCTTCCATGGCGTCGTCGTCCATTTCGACGGCCGCTTCCACCATTTTGCCGCGCCATTCGTCAGCCATGTCTTTCAGGCTGTCGCGGATCGGAGCTTTGACCCAGGATGCGCCCAGGTCTTCGCCCTGCCACAGCCATTCTTCCATGTTGACCAGGTCAACCAGGCCTTCCAGCTCGTTCTCAGCGCCGATCGGAACACCAACCGGAACCGCGCGGGCGCCGGTACGGTCTTCGATCATGTTGACGCAGTTGAAGAAGTCGGCGCCGATTTTGTCCATCTTGTTGACGAACACCATCCGCGGAACCTTGTAGCGGTCAGCCTGACGCCACACGGTTTCGGTCTGGGGCTCAACACCGGCGTTTGCGTCGAGAACGCAGACGGCACCGTCGAGAACCGCCAGCGAACGCTCAACTTCGATGGTGAAGTCAACGTGGCCGGGGGTGTCGATGATGTTCAGGCGGTGCTTGGGCGAGTCGGCGGTCTGACCGTCTTCGGTGCGTTCCCAGAAAGTGGTGGTCGCAGCCGAGGTGATGGTGATGCCGCGTTCCTGCTCCTGCTCCATCCAGTCCATGGTGGCTGCACCGTCGTGCACCTCACCGATGTTGTGGGATTTGCCAGTGTAATACAGGATGCGCTCGGAGCAGGTGGTTTTACCTGCATCGATGTGCGCCATGATACCGAAGTTACGGTACAGTTCGAGCGGATATTCGCGTGCCATAGGTCTGTGTCCTCCGGCTTACCAGCGATAGTGCGAGAAGGCTTTGTTCGCCTCTGCCATCTTGTGGGTGTCTTCGCGCTTCTTGACCGCGGTGCCACGGGACTGGACAGCGTCCAGCAGCTCGCCTGCGAGGCGCTCTTCCATGGTGTTCTCGTTGCGGCCGCGGGCGGCGGTGATCAGCCAGCGGATGGCCAGCGCTTCACGGCGCTCGGGGCGGACTTCAACCGGAACCTGGTAGGTCGCACCGCCAACACGGCGGGAGCGGACCTCAACGGACGGCTTAACGTTGTCCAGCGCTTCGTGGAACACTTCCACCGGGGCGCGCTTGATCTTGGTCTCAACGCGGTCCAGCGCGTTGTAGACGATTTTCTCTGCAACCGACTTTTTGCCGTCGATCATCAGGTTGTTCATGAACTTGGTCAGAACGCGGTCGCCGAACTTGGCGTCGGGCAGAACTTCGCGTTTTTCGGCGGCGTGACGACGTGACATATCAGCCTCTCCTTCTTACTTAGGACGCTTCGCGCCGTACTTCGAACGGCGTTGCTTACGGTCTTTAACGCCCTGGGTATCCAGAACACCGCGCAGGATGTGGTAACGGACACCCGGAAGGTCTTTTACACGGCCGCCGCGGATCAGAACCACGGAGTGTTCCTGAAGGTTGTGGCTTTCACCGGGGATGTAGGAGATCACTTCGAAGCCGTTGGTCAGGCGGACCTTCGCAACTTTCCGCATAGCGGAGTTCGGTTTCTTCGGAGTGGTGGTGTACACGCGGGTGCAGACGCCGCGCTTCTGCGGGCACTGCTCGAGGTGCTGGGACTTCGAAACTTTACGTTTCGGCTGACGCGGCTTGCGGATCAGCTGCTGGATCGTTGGCATTCAGGTATTCCCCGTTTCGCAACTTGTCATGCACGCCGGCGCGTGCGGGTGATTTCGCTGCACCTGTGCGTCCACAAGCGCAAAAACCGCAATCGCTCCCATTCCGAGGTGAGACGACGCGGTGAGGTTACAGAGGGCCAGGGTGGTAAAGGTGCCCAGGCCTTGAGACACTGCAATTTTGAATTCGGCTTTCGAAGACGCACTCCGGGTGCCGGATAGGCGCGCGTATATGGGGAGTCGCGCAGGTTGTCAACAGCGGCCGGGGCGTGGCGCTTGCCCTGGGGCAGGCGGGCCTGCATAGTCGCCGCAGCGGATTTTGGCAAAAGCGGATTTCAGCATGCAAGTCATCGGATTGTGCCGGTTTTCCTACCCGGCGATTGGCGGCTTTCAAATCGAGCATGAAACGATCGAGGAGCGCATCGCCTATCTCTATGCCGAAGAGCGGATGGAGGAGCGGTTCCGGCTGCTGGAAACCGTCGCCCTGCCCGGCCTGCGCAAGCAGAGCGACCAGGATTTCGATCTGATCATGCTGATCGGGAAAAGCCTGCCCCGCAGACACCTCGAGCGGCTGCACGATCTGACAGCCGGTATGCCGCAGGTGGCCGTCCACGCGGAGCCGCCGCGCCGCCACCGGGAAGTGATGAAGGAATTGCTGAACATTGCCCGCGGCGATCTGGACAAGCCCTGCCTGCAATTCCGGGCCGACGACGATGACGCCGTGGCCATCGATTTTGTGGAGCGGCTGCGGCAAACAGCGCAGGACTGCGCCAAGCTGTTCGAGAACAGCCCGACCGCTGCCATCGATTTCAACCGGGGCTACGTCGCGCAGTTTGGTGCAGCAGGCATTGAGGCAGAGCCCGCCATCAGCCCCTATGCGACCGCCGCACTGGGGATGTATGCGGCCTCAGGTGTGCGCCGCACGATCATGAATTTCGCGCACCACCGGATCCACCACCATATGCCTTCGGTCACAATCACCGATTCCCCGATGTGGGTCCGCAGCCATAACGGGTTCAACGACTCGCGCCAGCGCCGGGCCAAACCAGTGGAAACCCTGCCGCTGACCGATGCGCAGAGGGCTGAGTTTGAAACCCGTTTTGCGATCCGGGAGGATCACGTCAAAGAGGTGTTCAAACCCTAGCGGCGCGCGCTATGCCTTGGCCCTGCGGGCCTGGCGGCGCTCCCGGTAAAGGGTGAATATGCCGGCGCCCGCGACAATGGCGGCACCCGCCAGAGTCAGCAGATCCGGCCATTCGCCGAACACCGCCCAGCCCAGGATCAGCGCCCAGATCAGGCCGCTGTAGCGGAACGGAGCAACCACCGCGACCTCGCCCACCCGCATGGTCATCACCGAAAACAGGTAGCCTGCGAGGATAAACAGCGCCGCGCCCATCAGGGCCATGATTTCGGTGCTGCCCATCGGCTGCCACTCCGTGGTTGCCGAAGCCGCGATGCCGAACAGCAGCACCGACACCGAGGCCGAGAGGGTCACGGTCATTGACGGCACCTCGGGCGGCATCCGCCGGGTGACCAGATCGCGGGCGGTGATGCAGGCAACGGCGGCCAGCGCATAGAGGGCGCCTTCGCTGAACCCTTCGGGCCCCGGGCGCACGATCAGAAGCATGCCGCAGAACCCCACCGCAATGGCCGCCAGCCGGCGCCAGCCGACCGGCTCCTGCAGGAACAGCGCTGCGCTGAGGGTCACCGCCAGCGGCAGAACCTGCAGAACCGCGGTGACATTGGCGATCGGCATCAGCATCAGCGCGGTGAGGAACAGATAGGTGTTGGCAACTTCGAACACGCAGCGCAAAGCCAGCATCCCCCAGGCCGCTCCGGAGAGGTTCAGGCGCAGGCTGCCGAGCCGCAGCGCCAGCAATAAGATCAGGCAGCTGGCTGCCAGCCCGCGGATGGTCAGGATCTGCGGCAAGGGCAGCGCGCCGCCCACCAGTTTCACCAGCGTGTCGTTGAAGGTATAAGCCGCCATGCTGCCCGCCATCAGCAGCGCTCCGGTCTGGTTGGGCGTCATTGCAGCAGATCCTTCAGCTCGTCCGAGGTGAAGCCGAAATGCTGCTGCAAAGCGGCTTCGACGTGTTTCGGACGCCATTTTCCGGTCAAGCCCATCTTGGCCGGGTTCGACTTGTTGTCGCCGTGAATGGTCCGGATGAAAGCCGGCACGGTCGCATCTGAAAACGTATTGCAGTGCTGGGCGATTTTCCGGTGGTTGTAGGTATAGGGATTGCTGGTGTGCCCCGCCGGTGCTGCCAGCGCCAGGCCGGCAGAAAGGGGCGAGCGCTCGCAGGTGTCGAAGACGCGGGCGCCGCTGGCACCCTTTTCCAGATAGAAGCCGCGGTTATGGGCAATGAAGAAAGGCGTCTCCCCGCCCCCTTGCAAGGGGATCATACCGCGGGCAATGCCCTTGGTCCGTTTGACGAAATCCTTGTCCACCGCGTCATCGTCATCCAGCCGGAACAGGAGGTGGTGGGTGGCCCGGCGCAGGTTGACCAGGCCAAAGGCCTCTTTCAGCTGCTGGTAGTGGATTTTCGGCGCCACCCCATGGCAGAGGATATTGCCGTATGGCCCGGTCAGCGCCAGCAGCCGCTTCAGATAGGGTTCCGGCAAATCGGCCGATGTCAGAACGATCAGCCGGAAGCTGGGGTCGCTTTGCTGGTTCAGGGAGCGCAGGCAAAGCTGCTCGAACAAGCGGAACCGCAGCTCCATCCGGTCCGGCGAGAACAGATGCGCCGCTTTTTCTTCGAGGCTGTCGAACCGCTCTGAATAATAATCAGTGCTGAGCACGGAAAACCGCACCAGACCGATCATCCGCAGCCTCAGATCCATTCCCGCTCCCTGCCCTTTGGGCCTGTGTTCTGTCCGGGTCCCGCTTTGCACAACAGATAGCCGGGGCGGAAGAAATGAAAAAGCCCCCGCGTGATGTCACGCGGGGGCTTTTCTGAAGCTATGCAGCCGGGGCTTAGTCGCGGCTCTCCGGGGTTTCGACCAGGATATCCAGATCGTCGCCGCCGCCCATCACGTCCTCGTCCATCACCGGCGCAGCCAGGGCTGCAGCGGCTTCGGCTTCTTCGCGGCGGGCTTCCAGAACCACATTGTCGCGGCCCTGTGCAATCGAGCGAACAGCCTGGGTCGCGCCGCCGGTGCCGGCCGGGATCAGGCGGCCCACGATGACGTTCTCCTTGAGGCCGACCAGCTTGTCCTTCTTGCCCTGCACCGAAGCCTCGGTGAGGACCCGGGTGGTCTCCTGGAAGGAGGCCGCCGAGATGAAGGAGCGGGTCTGCAGCGACGCCTTGGTGATGCCGAGCAGGATCGGTTCGCCTTGAGCCGGGCGCTTGCCGCGGGCCAGCGATTTCTCGTTGGCTGCGTCAAACTCCTGCTTGTCGACGTGTTCGCCTTTCAGCAGCGTGGTGTCGCCGGAGTCGGAGATCTCCCACTTCTGCAGCATCTGGCGGACGATCACCTCGATGTGCTTGTCGTTGATCTTCACACCCTGCAGGCGGTAGACGTCCTGGACCTCGTCGATCATGTAGTTCGCCAGTGCCTCGACACCCATGATGGACAGGATGTCATGCGGCGCCGGGTTGCCGTCCATGATGTAGTCGCCCTTCTGGACAAAGTCGCCTTCCACAACCGGGATGTGCTTGCCCTTGGGGACCATGTATTCGACGGGCTCGAGCGAGTCGTCCACAGGATCAATCGCGATGCGGCGCTTGTTCTTGTAGTCGCGGCCAAAGCGCACGTGGCCATCGATTTCGGCGATGATCGCGTGATCCTTCGGACGGCGGGCTTCGAACAGTTCCGCAACGCGCGGCAGACCACCGGTGATGTCCTTGGTCTTGGCGCCTTCACGCGGGATACGCGCAACAACGTCGCCAGCCATGACCTGCTGCCCGTCCTCGCAGGACAGGATCGCATCCACGGACATCGGGTAGGTCACCGGGTTGCCTTGATCATTGCGCACCGGCTCGCCGTTGCTGTCGACCAGGATGATCTCCGGCTTCAGGTCGGAGCCCTTCGGAGCCGCACGCCAGTCGATCACGATCTTCTGGGTCATGCCGGTGGCTTCGTCGGTCTCGTCGCGGACTGCCAGGCCCGAGATCAGGTCCACGTATTTCGCGGTACCCGGCTTCTCGGCGATGATCGGCAGGGTGTAGGGGTCCCATTCGAACAGCTTGTCGCCGCGCGCAACATCCTGGCCTTCCTTGACGAACAGCTTGGAGCCGTAGCCCAGCTTGTGGCTGGCGCGCTCTTCGCCGTGCTCGTCCTGGATGATCAGCTTCATGTTGCGGCCCACAACCAGGGTCTCGCCGTTGGCGTTGACCAGGGTGTTGGGCATTTCGAAGACGATCTTGCCTTCCTGCGAGGCTTCCAGGAACGACTGCTGTCCGCCCTGGGCAACGCCGCCGATGTGGAAGGTCCGCATGGTCAGCTGGGTGCCGGGTTCACCGATCGACTGCGCCGCGATGATGCCGACGGCCTCGCCGGTGTTCACCTGCGTGCCGCGGGCCAGGTCACGGCCGTAGCACATGGCGCAAACGCCCTCTTCCGATTCACAGGTCAGCGGCGAGCGGATGCGGGTCGACTGCACGCCGGCCTCTTCCACGGCGTCGGACATGCGTTCGTCGATCAGCTGGCCTGCAGCCACGATGATCTCTTCGGTGCCGGGACGCTTGATGTCGTCGGCAGCCACACGGCCCAGGATACGCTCACCCAGGGTCGCCACGACTTCACCGTCGTTGACAGCCGCTTCGGCGGTGATCGCACGCTCGGTGCCGCAGTCGTGGTCGCGCACGATGCAGTCCTGCGCCACGTCCACCAGACGGCGGGTCAGGTAACCCGAGTTCGCCGTCTTAAGCGCGGTATCCGACAGACCCTTACGGGCACCGTGGGTCGAGTTGAAGTACTCGAGAACGGTCAGGCCTTCTTTAAAGTTCGAGATGATCGGGGTCTCGATGATGTCGCCGTTCGGCTTGGCCATCAGGCCGCGCATGCCGCCCAGCTGCTTCATCTGAGTAACCGAGCCACGCGCACCGGAGTGGGCCATCATGTAGACCGAGTTGGGTTCCTTGTCGGAGCCGTCCTCGTTCTTCTGAACCGCCGAGATGGAGCCCATCATCGCTTCGGTGACCTTGTCGTTACACTTCGACCAGGCATCGACAACTTTGTTGTACTTTTCGCCCTGAGTGATCAGGCCGTCCATGTACTGCTGTTCGAAGTCTTTCACCTGGTCGCGGGTGTCGTCCACGATCGGCCATTTGGTGTCGGGGATCAGCATGTCGTCCTTGCCGAACGAGATGCCCGCCTTGAACGCTTCGCGGAAGCCCATGGTCATGATCTGGTCGCAGAAGATAACCGACTCTTTCTGGCCGCAGTAGCGGTAGACGGTGTCGATGACCTGCTGAACCTCTTTCTTCCGCAGAAGACGGTTGACCAGTTCAAACGGCGCTTTGGCGTTCTTGGGCAGCAGTGCGCCCAGACGGACACGGCCCGGGGTGGTCTCAAACCGCTGAAGGACTTCGTTGCCCTCTTCGTCGATCTGAGTGATCCGCGCGGTGATCTTGGAGTGCAGGTGCACTTCGCCGGCGTCCAGCGCGTGCTGAACTTCGTCGATGGTGCCAAAGATCTTGCCTTCGCCGACCATGCCTTCGCGTTCCAGGGTCAGGTAGTAGAGACCCAGAATCATATCCTGCGAAGGAACGATGATCGGTGCGCCGTTTGCGGGCGACAGAACGTTGTTGGTCGACATCATCAGGACGCGCGCTTCCAGCTGGGCCTCAAGGCTCAGCGGGACGTGCACAGCCATCTGGTCGCCGTCAAAGTCCGCGTTAAAGGCCGAACAGACCAGCGGGTGCAGCTGGATTGCCTTGCCTTCGATCAGCGTGGGTTCGAACGCCTGGATGCCAAGACGGTGCAGCGTTGGTGCGCGGTTCAGCATCACCGGGTGCTCGCGGATCACCTCGTCCAGGATGTCCCAAACTTCGGGACGCTCTTTTTCCACCAGCTTCTTCGCCTGCTTCACGGTCGAAGACAGACCTTTGGCCTCAAGGCGCGAGTAGATGAACGGCTTGAACAGTTCGAGCGCCATCTTCTTGGGCAGACCGCACTGGTGCAGCTTGAGTTCCGGACCGGTCACAATCACCGAACGGCCGGAGAAGTCGACGCGCTTACCCAGAAGGTTCTGACGGAAGCGGCCCTGCTTGCCTTTCAGCATGTCCGAGAGCGATTTCAGCGGACGCTTGTTGGCGCCGGTGATGACGCGGCCGCGGCGGCCGTTGTCGAACAGCGCGTCAACGGATTCCTGCAGCATCCGCTTTTCGTTGCGGACGATGATGTCAGGCGCGCGCAATTCGATCAGCCGCTTCAGACGGTTGTTCCGGTTGATCACACGGCGGTACAGGTCGTTCAGGTCGGAGGTCGCAAAGCGGCCGCCGTCCAGCGGAACCAGCGGGCGCAGTTCCGGCGGAATGACCGGGATCACGGTCATGATCATCCATTCCGGACGGTTGCCCGATTCCAGGAAGGATTCCACGACTTTCAGACGCTTGATGATCTTCTTGGGCTTCAGTTCGCCGGTGGCTTCGGCCAGTTCGGCGCGCAGCTGCTCGGCTTCCGATTCCAGGTCGATCTGGGCCAGCATGTCACGGATCGCTTCAGCGCCGATGTTGGCGGTGAAGGCGTCCATGCCATAGGCATCCTGGGCGTCCATGTACTCTTCTTCGGTCATCATCTGACCATAGGTCAGGTCGGTCAGGCCCGGCTCGATGACGACGTAGTTTTCAAAGTACAGAACACGTTCCAGATCGCGCAGGGTCATGTCCAGCATCAGGCCGATGCGGGACGGCAGCGACTTCAGGAACCAGATGTGCGCAACCGGTGCGGCCAGCTCGATGTGGCCCATGCGCTCGCGGCGCACTTTCTGCAGGGTGACTTCGACGCCGCATTTCTCGCAGACGACGCCGCGGTACTTCATCCGCTTATATTTGCCGCACAGGCATTCGTAGTCTTTGATCGGGCCAAAGATGCGGGCGCAGAACAGGCCGTCGCGCTCGGGCTTGAAGGTCCGGTAGTTGATGGTCTCGGGCTTTTTGATTTCGCCATAGGACCAAGACAGGATCCGTTCCGGCGACGCCAGCGAGACTTTGATTTCATCAAAGACCTTCGGCGGGGTCAGCGGGTTGAACGGGTTGTTGGTGATTTCCTGGTTCATTTTGATACCTCAAATCTTGCGGAAGGGGGGACGGGAGAAGGGCGCGGGGCCCTTACTCCTCAACCTCCGCATCCAGGAGTTCCATGTTCAGGCCGAGGCCGCGGACTTCTTTGACCAGAACGTTGAACGATTCCGGAACGCCCGCTTCGAAGTTGTCCTCGCCCTTGACGATCGACTCATAGACCTTGGTCCGGCCGGCGACGTCATCCGATTTGACGGTGAGCATCTCCTGCAGGGTGTAGGCGGCGCCATAGGCTTCCAGAGCCCAGACTTCCATCTCACCGAAGCGCTGACCGCCGAACTGCGCCTTACCGCCCAGCGGCTGCTGGGTGACCAGCGAGTACGGGCCGGTGGAACGCGCGTGGATCTTGTCGTCCACCAGGTGGTGCAGCTTGAGCAGGTATTTGATGCCAACGGTCACCGGACGCGCGAACTGCTCGCCGGTGCGGCCGTCGAACAGGATCGACTGGCCGGACTGGTCAAAGCCCGCACGCACCAGGGCGTTGTTGACGTCGTCTTCCTTGGCGCCGTCGAAGACCGGGGTCGCAATCGGCACACCGCGGGTCACGTTGCCTGCAGCTTCGATCAGCTCGCCTTCGGACATCGAAGCGATGCCTTCGTCATAGACGTTGTCGCCATAGGCGTGGTGCATCGCGTCACGGACCGGGGTCAGGTCGCCCGAGCGGCGGTATTCCTGCAGCGCGTCATCCACCTTGATGCCGAGGCCGCGTGCGGCCCAGCCCATGTGGGTCTCCAGGATCTGACCGACGTTCATACGCGACGGCACGCCCAGCGGGTTGAGGCAGAAGTCGACCGGGGTACCGTCGGCGAGGAACGGCATGTCCTCCATCGGCACCACTTTCGAGATCACACCTTTGTTGCCGTGACGGCCGGCCATTTTGTCGCCCGGCTGCAGCTTGCGCTTCACGGCGATGAAGACTTTGACCATCTTCATCACACCCGGCGGCAGGTCGTCGCCGCGGCGGACCTTCTCGACCTTGTCCTCGAAACGGGCGTCCAGAGCACGTTTCTGTGCTTCGTACTGCTCGTTCAGAGCCTCAACGACCTGGGCATCCTGCTCGTCCTCGAGGGCAAGCATCCACCACTGGCCGCGGGACAGAGAGTCCAGCAGGGCTTCGTCGATCGGGGCACCGGCGCGGACGCCTTTGGGGCCTTTGACCGCGGTTTTGCCCAGCAGCATGCCGCGCAGGCGCGCATAGATGTTGCGGTCCAGGATGGTCAGCTCGTCGTCCCGGTCACGGGCCAGACGTTCGACTTCCTCACGCTCGATCTGCAGCGCACGCTCGTCTTTTTCAACGCCGTGACGGTTGAAGACGCGGACTTCCACAACAGTACCGTAATCGCCCGGCTTCACGCGCAGCGAGGTGTCGCGCACGTCGGAAGCTTTTTCGCCGAAGATGGCGCGCAGCAGCTTTTCTTCCGGGGTCATCGGGCTTTCGCCCTTCGGAGTGATCTTGCCGACCAGAATGTCGCCCGGCTCCACATCGGCACCGATGTAGACGATGCCCGCCTCGTCGAGGTTGCGCAGGGCTTCCTCGCCGACGTTCGGGATGTCGCGGGTGATTTCTTCCGGCCCAAGCTTGGTGTCACGGGCGGCGACTTCAAACTCCTCGATGTGGACCGAGGTGAAGACGTCGTCGCGCGCGATGCGCTCGGAGATCAGGATGGAGTCTTCGTAGTTGTAGCCGTTCCAGGGCATGAACGCGACGACCACGTTCTTACCCAGAGCCAGTTCGCCCATATCGGTCGACGGGCCGTCGGCGATCACTTCGCCTTTCTGAACGGTGTCGCCCACCTTCACCAGCGGACGCTGGTTGATACAGGTGTTCTGGTTGGAACGCTGGAACTTGCGCATCCGGTAGATGTCAACGCCCGCGTCGCCCAGCTCCAGGTCGGAGGTGGCGCGGATCACGATACGCTGCGCATCGACCTGGTCGATGATGCCGGCACGTTTGGCCTGGATGGCCGCGCCGGAGTCGATTGCGACCTTTTCCTCGATGCCGGTGCCGACCAGCGGCGCCTCGGCGCGCAGCAGCGGAACCGCCTGACGCTGCATGTTCGAGCCCATCAGAGCGCGGTTGGCGTCGTCGTTTTCCAGGAACGGGATCAGCGAGGCTGCGACCGAGACCAGCTGCTTGGGCGAGACGTCGATCAGGTCGACGGTTTCGCGCGGCGCCAGGGTGTAGTCGCCGGACTGGCGGGTCGACACCAGGTCGTTGATGAACTTGCCGCTCTCATCCAGGGTTGCGTTCGCCTGCGCCACGGTGTGGCGCATCTCTTCGGTCGCCGACATGTAGTGCACTTCGTCGGTCACCTGGCCTTCATTCACAACGCGGTAGGGCGTTTCGATGAAGCCGTATTTGTTGACGCGCGCAAAGGTGGCCAGCGAGTTGATCAGACCGATGTTCGGGCCTTCCGGCGTTTCAATCGGGCACATCCGGCCATAGTGGGTCGGGTGAACGTCGCGGACCTCAAAGCCGGCGCGCTCGCGGGTCAGGCCGCCCGGGCCAAGCGCCGAGAGGCGGCGTTTGTGGGTGACTTCCGACAGCGGGTTGGTCTGGTCCATGAACTGCGACAGCTGCGAGGAGCCGAAGAATTCACGCACGGCAGCCGCAGCAGGCTTCGCGTTGATCAGATCCTGCGGCATCACGGTGTCGATCTCAACGGAGGACATCCGCTCTTTGATCGCACGCTCCATGCGCAGCAGGCCGACGCGGTACTGGTTTTCCATCAGCTCGCCGACGGAACGCACGCGACGGTTGCCCAGGTGGTCGATGTCGTCGACATCGCCGCGGCCGTCACGCAGGTCGACCAGCGCCTTGATACAGGCGACGATGTCTTCCTTGCGCAGGGTGCGCTGGGTGTCTTCGGCGTCGAGCGCAAGGCGCATGTTCATTTTCACGCGGCCAACGGCGGACAGGTCGTAACGCTCGGAGTCGAAGAACAGGGTGTCGAACAGGGCCGACGCGGCTTCGACGGTGGGCGGCTCGCCCGGGCGCATCACGCGGTAGATGTCCATCAGCGCGCTGTTGCGGTCCAGGTTCTTGTCCTGCGCCATGGTGTTGCGCATGTAGGGGCCGACGTTGACGTTGTCGATGTCCAGAACCGGAATGTCGGTGATGCCTGCGTCCAGCAGCTCTTTCAGGGAGCCGCCGATCAGTTCGCCGTCCTTGTCGTATTCCAGGGTCAGTTCATCACCGGCTTCGACGTAGATGGCGCCGTTGTCTTCGTTGATGATGTCCTTGGAGACATATTTGCCGACGATGTGCTCGAAGGGAACCAGCAGCTCGGTGATGGTGCCTTCTTCGATCATCTTCTTGACGGCGCGCGGGGTGACCTTCTTGCCGGCTTCGCAGATGATCTCGCCGGTGGCGGCGTCGACCAGGTCGTAGGTCGGGCGGGTGCCGCGCACGCGTTCCGGGAAGAACGGGGTGACCCAGCCGCGGGACTTTTCCAGCTTGAACTGCACGGTGTTGTAATAGGCATCCATGATGCCTTCCTGGTCCAGGCCCAGGGCGTACAGCAGGGTGGTCACCGGCAGTTTGCGGCGGCGGTCGATACGGGCAAAGACGATGTCCTTGGCGTCGAACTCGAAGTCCAGCCAGGAGCCGCGGTACGGGATGATGCGGCAGGCGAACAGCAGCTTGCCCGAGGAGTGGGTCTTGCCTTTGTCGTGGTCGAAGAACACGCCCGGCGAACGGTGCATCTGGGACACGATCACGCGCTCGGTGCCGTTCACGATGAAGGTGCCATTCGGGGTCATCAGGGGCATGTCGCCCATGAAGACGTCCTGTTCCTTGATGTCCTTCACCGACTTGGCGCCGGTGTCTTCGTCCACATCAAACACGATCAGGCGCAGGGTGACCTTCAGCGGCGCGCTGTAGGTCATGTCGCGCTGCATGCACTCTTCGACGTCGTACTTCGGCTTTTCGAACGAGTACTTCACGAACTCCAGAACGGAGGTTTCGTTGAAGTCCTTGATCGGGAAGACCGACTGGAAGACGCCTTTGATGCCTTCGCCGTCAAGCGGCTCTGCTGCATCGCCGGAGCGCAGGAACAGATCGTAGGAAGATTTCTGCACCTCGATGAGGTTCGGCATCTCCAGCACTTCGCGGATTTTGCCGTAGTATTTGCGTAGACGTTTCTGGCCAAGGAACGATTGAGCCATGTCAGATGTCACCTTTCGAGTTCTCACCGGTCAAGGTTGCCGCCGGGCCCCGGCACCTTGCCCATACGAGACAGCGCGTTCGGATCAATTCATGGCCACCGTCCCGAAGGCAGCCTCCCGATCCCTTGAACCTCGCCTGAAAAAACGCCCCGGACTTAGGGCCCTTTCTAAGACAGGTTCGGCTGGGCCCGGAAAAATCCGGACCCAGCCAAATTTCGATGCATCAGCGATGCACCAGAAGACGGGCTTAGGCCAGCTCGACTTCTGCGCCAGCTGCTTCCAGCTTGCCTTTGATCTCTTCGGCTTCGGCTTTGTCGATGCCTTCTTTGATCTTGCCGCCTGCTTCGACCAGCTCTTTGGCTTCTTTCAGGCCCAGGCCGGTGATGCCGCGGACTTCTTTGATCACGTTGATCTTGGAAGCGCCGGCGTTCTTCAGAACGACGTCGAATTCGGTCTTTTCTTCTTCAGCTGCACCGCCGGCGTCGCCGCCAGCTGCCATGACAACTGCGCCGCCTGCTGCGGGCTCGATGCCGTATTCGTCTTTCAGGATGGTTTTCAGTTCTTGTGCTTCCAGCAGGGTCAGACCCACGATGCTTTCTGCGAGTGCTTTCAGATCAGCCATTGTATCAGCTCTTTCCGTTTACAGTATGTGTGTTCCAACGTGCGGGATGTTTCCCCACGCCAGTCATTCAGTGCCAACCGCTTACGCAGCTTCCGCCTTCTCTTCGATGGTCGAAAGGATGCTTGCGATGTTGCTTGCAGGTGCGCCAATTGCGCCGGCGATGTTCGAAGCAGGTGCGCCAATGCAGCTTGCGATCTGAGCGATGAGCTCGTCGCGGGACGGCATTTTGGACACAGTTTCGACGCCTGCGCGGTCCAGAGCATTCTCACCCATTGCACCGCCAAGGATCTCAAACTTTTTGTTTTCCTTGGCGAAGTCCTCGGCCACTTTTGCAGCGGACACGGGGTCTTCCGAATAGGTCAGAACGGTCATCCCTGTCAGCAGGTCGGCCATGCTTTCACACGGCTTACCCTCGAGGGCGATTTTGGCGAGCCTGTTCTTGGCAACACGCACGGAGCTGTTCGCGTCACGGGCACGTGCGCGCAGATCCTGCATCTCGGCAACTGTCAGACCGGCGTAGTGAGCAACCACCACGACGCCAGAGCTTTCGAAGATCTGGCCGAGTTCCTCGACCACTTTCTCTTTCTGGGCTCTATCCACAGTTCTCTCCAAGTTAGGGATGACATGCATCCCGGCTCATATTTGCCGATCCCGAAGAACCGGCGTTCAGGTCCGTTTTACGGGATGAGCCAAAGTCGCCCGAGGGAATGAAAACCCTCGATCTTCCTGGTCTTACCCGTCTCAGGAGGGAAATTAAGGCCCGATCGAAAGGCCACCCACCATCTTGGACGAAATGCAAAACAGCGCACGACGAATCGCACGCTGGGCTGCAGGAGTGTCTTTAGAAGGTTTTAGGGAGTTTTCCAACTCCTAATCGGGCACCCTGCAAAGCTGAGCGCCCTGTATTTTGAGGCGGGACCCTAACACGACTCCGCGAAAAACGCAAAAGAGCGGCCGGCAGCGCCCGTGCAGCCCCCAAACCGATGAGCGGAACGGATCGCGCAAAGCGAAACGAAAAGGCCCGGGCTGCTTGCGCGGCCCGGGCCCTGAAAGGGTAACGCGAGGGTCCGATTACTCGGAAACAGCGTTGTCCACGTCAACCGTGATGCCCGGACCCATGGTCGAGGACAGGTTGATCTTTTTCATGTAAGCGCCTTTTGCGCCCGACGGCTTGGCTTTGGCCACGGCCGACACAAATGCGCGGACGTTTTCGACCAGCTTGGCTTCGTCGAAGGAGGCTTTGCCGACGCCTGCGTGCACAACGCCGCCTTTTTCAGCTTTGAACTGGACTTCGCCGCCCTTGGCTGCTTCCACGGCCGCTTTCACGTCCATGGTCACGGTGCCGACTTTCGGGTTCGGCATCAGGTTGCGCGGGCCCAGGATTTTGCCCAGACGGCCGACGATCGGCATCATGTCCGGGGTTGCGATGCAACGGTCAAAGTCCAGGTTGCCGGCCTGAATGGATTCCATCAGGTCTTCGGCGCCGATCACGTCTGCGCCTGCTTCCTTGGCTTCGTCTGCTTTCGGGCCGCGGGCGAAGACTGCAACGCGCATGTCTTTGCCGGTGCCGTTCGGCAGGCCGACCACGCCGCGGACCATCTGGTCTGCGTGGCGGGTGTCGACGCCCAGGTTCATGGCGATTTCAACGGTCTCGTCGAATTTGGTGGTTGCGTTGGCTTTCACCAGGGCAACTGCTTCTTCCACGGACAGGTTTTCTTTGCCTGCGAAAGCTTCGCGCGCGGCGCGGGTGCGTTTACCGAGCTTTGCCATCTTACTTCACCTCGATGCCCATGGAGCGGGCGGAGCCCAGGATGATCTGCATTGCCGCGTCGATGTCGTTGGCGTTCAGATCTTTCATCTTGGCTTCGGCGATTTCTTTCACCTGGGCCACGGACACGGTGCCGACGGTCTCGCGCGACGGGTTGTTCGCGCCGGATTTAATCTTGGCAGCCTTCTTCAGGTAGTAAGACGCGGGCGGCGTCTTGATGTCCATGGTGAAGGACTTGTCCTGATAGTAGGTGATCACGGTCGGGCACGGCGCGCCGGGCTCCATGTCTGCGGTCTTGGCGTTGAACGCCTTGCAGAATTCCATGATGTTGATGCCGCGCTGACCCAGGGCCGGGCCGACGGGCGGAGAGGGGTTTGCCTGACCTGCAGGAACCTGCAGCTTCATCGAACCAACAAGCTTCTTAGCCATTTGGTTTTCCTTTCAACTCGAGTGAAACGCGTTTCACCCAGTGCATGTTGCGTGGTCGGATTTCAGGATCGCGATCCCTTGATCTCCCACGAGAGAATCTCGCCCGAAGGCGATATGGGCGGCATGTACAGGGGAACGCAGGGGGTGACAAGGCGCAATTTGTGTTGTCTATCCGGCCTTGGCGAGAGCAAATTAGGCACCGTGAAGTTCAATCAGGCAAGAGTTTTCGGGATTCTCCAAATGCTACGCATAAACCTCTTTCTTCTTATACTCGTGTTTCTGCCCCTGCCTGCAACTGCCGAAAACCTTGGCATCAAATTCTCGGAAATCCGAGTAGGGACGGAATTTCACTATGACAGCATAGGCGGCGGAGGCTCCTGGCTTGCTCGTTATGCGGGCATGATTGCAGGGCGGCACGTAATGAAAAAGTATTCTGTCCGCCGCGGCACTCCTGAGCCCGAGCCTTATTGGGTAGAATACTACAATCGGGACGGGCTTCTGGTTCAGCGGGAGAAGTTAAGGTTTCACCAGAGACACACTTTTGAACCCTATGACTGCAATCAATCTGGCAGCAAAACCTGCACACACCGCCGCTCTGTCGCAGACATGAGAACGGGCAAACTCCGAAGCTCTTACTTAAAGCACTTTGAAGCCCGTGGGAGCCAACGGAACCGGTTGGTGATCCGGAATGCGAACACCAACAGGCTAAAGGCGCGTTACCACAGAAACGAGCTCAACATCATCACGAAGAAGCGCCACATCACCAAAGATCTCAATGATGGCTATAAGCTTATACGGATAGTGGCGCCTTCAGACTGAAAAGCCCGGACACATGGTCCGGGCAATTGCAAATTCCGCTGAGAAGTTTCTAGCCCGCAAGAGCGGGCTATCTGCCCGCCAATCCGTCACCCCTGCTTGGTGACCTGGGTAAAGTCCAGCTCCACCGGGGTTTCGCGGCCGAAGATGGACACGGTGACCTTGAGCTTCTGGTTGTCGTCGTCGACCTCTTCGACCATGCCGTCGAAATCCTCGAACGGGCCGTCGTTGACCTTGACCTTCTCGCCAACCTCGAAGGAGATCAGGGTGCGCGGCGCCTCGACGCCTTCCTCGACGCGGCCCAGGATGCCCTGCACCTCGGCGTCGCGCATCGGCATCGGGCGGCCCTGCGGGCCCAGGAAGCCGGTGACGCGGTTGATCGAGGAAATCAGGTGATAGCCGCGGTCGGACATCTCCATGTGCACCAGCACGTAGCCGGGCATGAAGCGGCGCTCGGTCGAGACCTTCTTGCCGCGGCGGATCTCGATCACCTCTTCGGTCGGGACCAGAACCTCGTCGATCTCGTCCTCAAGGCCCTGTTCTGCGACCGAGGTGCGGATCTGCTCTGCGATTTTCTTTTCGAAGTTCGAAAGAACGCTGACCGAATACCACCGTTTCGCCATGAACCGTCGTCCTTGTGTTGCCGGGCCGGCCGTTGCCGCGCCGCCGCCTGATCATCCTGTTGCAGCCAAAGCTGCGCTCTCCAACAAAAAGCGGCGTGCAACCCGAATCGCCGCACGCCCGCCTCAAATCTTATGGTTCAGGTACCGCCCATTGCTGGCAAGATCAAGTGCTGCGCAGCAACGGCCGCCCTGAAGCCGGTCGTCTGCCGCAGGCTTAGCCGAACATCCCCAGGAGCCCTTGCAGGCCCCAGCGGATCAGCAGATCGACCAGCGCAAAGAACACCGCGGTGAGCGCCGCCATGATGAACACCATGACTGTGGTCAGCAGCACCTCACGCCGGGTCGGCCAGACGACCTTAGACACTTCGGCACGGACCTGCTGAATGAACTGAACTGGGTTGATAGTCGCCATACTGGGGGTGTCTCTCTGCTAGCAGTGGGGGCGATTTAACCCTTGCGCCAGGCAAATTCAAGCCCCGCCTCAGGGGGAGCGCAGCCAGAGCGGGCCCGGTCAATCCAATTTTAATCCACTTCCTGCAAAACTGTCCGCAGCAGCCCCGGCAGAATGACAGCGCCGCGTGGGCATAACCCGTGTGTTTTAATGAGATAGGATGCCATGACACCTGCATATTCCTTGTCCCAGGCCGAACAGTTCGAACGCGATTCCAAACTCGAAGATGCGGTGCTCGCCTATTCCGGAATCCTCGCCCGCAATCCGAAGAACGCGCGGGCGCTGCAGGCGCTGGACTCGCTGCGCGGCCGCCTGCGGGCGCAGCGGGAGCCGTCGGCCGACACCAAGGCGGAACTGGAAGCCGCGCTGGCCGCCGGGCATCATTTTGATGCTGCCGAAAGCTGCGGCGCCCTGCTCAAGACTTTCCGGGACTCGCATTTCCTGTGGGACTTCCTGGGCCGCTGCCACCTGGCCGCCGAGCATCTGGACAATGCCGCGACCTGCTTCAACAAGGCCTGCGGGCTGGATCCGAAGGCGGCGGGCACCTATGCCGCAATGGGCCGTGTCCATATGGCGCGCGGCCAGCTGGACAACGCCATGGCCCTGTTCCAGAAGGCCCTGGGCCTGGATGCGGACTGCCTGCCTGCCCTGCACAGCAAGGCCGAAGCGCTGACGGAACAAGGCAAAACCGCCGAAGCCGCCGCCGCGCTGCGCCAGGCGGTCTCCCTGGCTCCGGAGGACGCTTCCGTGCATATGACCCTGGCAGGGCTGCTGCGCGCACAGGGCGCGCGTGAGGAGGCCGGGACGCATTATGCGCTGGCAGCCCGGCTGGCGCCGGACCTGGCTGAAGCACATTTCCAGCTTGGCCTGCTGCACGAGGAAGACGGCCGGTATGCTGATGCACTGCCCTGCTTTGACCGGATTCTGCAGAATGCCCCGGCCGACGACCGCGCCCGCACCCGGCGCCTGCATGTCCTGGCCATGCTCAATGACTGGCGCTGGCAGCAGGAGTACGGGGATTACCGGCGGCTGCTCGGGTTCAGGGGAAGCGGCTGCGACCCCAGCGCCCTGATGCTGATGGAAGACAACCCCGATCTGCTGCGGGCCCGCGCTCAGGCTTATGCAAGCGATCTGTTCCCTGCCGCCGAACTGCAACCCGCCGCTCCTCCCTCGCACCGGCCGCAGAAGCTGCGCATCGGGTACATTTTCTCCAGCCGTCAGGCGGAAGCGGCGGTGCGCCAGCACGCTCCCATGCTTGCTGCTCACGACCGTGCGCGGTTCGAAATCCACGCTTATGCCATTGGCCCCGGCCTGGCTGCGGAGACAGCAGAAGAACTCCGCCAGACAGTATCCAGCCTGCAAAGCTTCGGCGGCCTTTCAAAAGAGGCAATGATTGCTGCCATCAAGTCCGACGCCCTGGATATCGCGGTGGATCTCACGGGTTATATGGAAGGCAACCGGACCCACCTGTTCGCAGCCCGGCTGGCGCCGTTGCATGTCTCCTATCCCGGCTATCCCGGCACTATGGGCACGGCCGCGTATGACTTCCTGCTCAGCGACGCCTCCGCGTGCCCGCCCGGCAGCGAGCGGTACCACAACGAATTCCTTTTGCGCCTGCCGGACAGCCACCTGGCCGTCGCCCCGGCCCCGCAGCCATCAGCCGAGCAGCCAGACCGCGCCGCCTACGGCTTGCCGGAAGATGGGTTTGTGTTCTGCTGCTTTGCCGGTGCTGGCAATATCACCCCGCTTGAATTCGGCACCTGGATGCGCCTGCTGGCAGACACTCCCGACAGCGTGCTCTGGCTGCTGGACAACGGCGATCACCCGGTCTCGAACCTGCGCCGCGCCGCGGCTGCTCAGGGGATCGACCCGGACCGGCTGGTTTTTGCCCCGGCTGCCCCGGCGGCAGAGCATCTGTCCCGCCTGCCGCTGGCTGATCTGTTCCTGGACACCTTCACCGTCAATGCCCGCGAGGCCGTCAGCGCCGCACTTGCTGCCGGTCTGCCGGTCCTGACCCTGCCCGGACAGCAGCTTGCATCCAGAACCGGCGCAAGCCTGCTGAACGCAGCCGGGCTGCCGGAACTCATTGCTGCCAGCCCTGCTGAATATGAGCAAACAGCAGCCCGCCTGGCAGCCGATCCCAAAGCCTGCTCCGCCTTGCGCCAAAAACTGCTGGAGCAGCAGGACCGCGCCCCCCTGTTCAACCTTGCGCTGTTCACCCGGCACGTCGAGGACGCCTTTGATGCCGCTTACAGCCGCTACCTTCAGGGGCTGGCCCCGGACCATCTGAACCTTTCCGGGATGGACAGCTAACGCGCCTGAACAGGCGTTTGCAGGCCTGCCTGACTGGCGGGCCTGAAGGCGTCATCCGGTATCTGGGAAATGGCAGGGGCAGCAGGGTTCGAACCCGCGACCTACGGTTTTGGAGACCGTCGCTCTACCAACTGAGCTATACCCCTGTGGTGCGGCATGTCCTACGGCAGCCACGCTGCGCTGGCAAGAGGAAAAAACGGATTTTCTGCGCCCGGCAAAGCGGTTTCCCGGCGGCAGGCTTTGCCCCGGCCGGGCGATGCAGTAAGAGGGTGTGAATTCGCAGGGCCTTGGCCCCGCCCTCCGCAGGAATGAGCCGGGATCCGTGAGCCTGAGAAAAAGAATCGCCGACAGCCCCCGGGTGAACCGCGCCATCGAGGGGCTGTTTGCCGCCTATGTGCGATTCGCCTTCCGAACCTCGCGCTGGACCCGCAGCGGCTTTGAAGAAATGGACGCCTGCGTGCGCCGCGGCGAGCCGGTGATTTTTGTGCTGTGGCACCAGCGGCTGATCATGGCGCCGTATCTGTTTGATACATCTCTGGGGCGCATCTGCGCGCTCACGTCATCGGCGCGCGCCGGGCGGCTGGCCGGGCAAATCCTGGTGCGGCTCGGATTCGAGACCATCCCGATGTCGAGCCACAAGCGCCATGTGGCGCTGTCGCGCGAAGTACTCAGGCGTACCAGGGAGGGCTGCTCGATCGGCATCGCCGCCGACGGGCCGCGGGGGCCTGCGCGGATTTCCTCGACCGTGCCGATTGTCTGGGCCCGGATGACCGGCTGCCGGGTGTTCACCGTGTCCTTTGCCGAGAAGAAGGTGATCAAGCTGCCAACCTGGGACAAGCAGATGCTGCCGCTGCCGTTTTCGCGCGGTGTGCTGTTGTGCCAGGAATGGACAGGAGAAGTGCCCAAGAAGCCCTCGGATGCAGAACTCGAGGCTCTGGTGCAGAGCCTGGGGGCGTCGCTTGATGAAATCACTGACAAGGCTGACGCAGCGACGGGACGGCAGCCGGACCGCTGAGCCGCAAGCCTAGCTTTCCGAATACCTGCCTTTGACGGAAATTGCCTTGAGGAACTGGCCGTACCGGACGAGCCTTTTGACAAAGGTCTTCACCTGGTCCCTTGGCAGTCCCAGTTCCATGGCTTTTGCAAAGGCCTGGACGGAGTCCTCAGAATGCCCTTCCGCAAGCAGAAGGCGCGCCTCCAAGTACCAGGCCCAAGGGTTTTCCTTTTCCAGCGCCAAAGCCTGGTCGGCACTGGCACGCGACAATTCCAGGTTCCCCATGTCCAGCGCAACCAGGGCTCTAAGCTCAAGGTCGTGAAAATCCGGAACTGTGCCGGCATCCTCAAAAATCCTGTCCAGCTGCGTCAAAGCCGCGGGATAATCCTGTTCATCGTGGAGCAGGCTCGCCCTCCAGTAAATCATGTAGGGGCTGAACCCGACCTGCGCCTCGGCCTTCTGCAACGTATCCAGAGCCAGACGGCGCCATCCCAGCGCGTCTTGCGCCCGCGCCTTGCGGACATAGCCATCTGCCTCTCCAGGCCGCAGCTCCACCAGGGTCTCACCGTCTTGCAGCGCTTTGCGGGAGTGCCCCAGTTTGAAGTAGGCCAGCGACCGCCTAGACAGGGCGGCGGCATAATCGGCGTCCAGCTCCAAGGCTCTGGTTGCTGCATCCAGGGTTTCCTGCCAGTTCGATAGCTCCCCTTGCACCCAGGCCACCCCGTAGTGGCCGAATTTGTTCTCCGGATTGACATTGACCGCTGTTTCAAAGGCTTCCAAAGCCTTTTCCAGTTCACCGCCATCCTCAAGCAGCCAGCCCAATTCCCGCCAGCCCCAATCAAACCGGGGCACCAGCGCCAGCCCTGCCTCCACCTGCAAAACGGCTTCATCCAGGCTGATCACCGAAGTCCGGTACCTGCTGAGCGCGAGCAAAACGAAGTTCTTCCCGGTCAGGCGAGACGCAGTCGCCTCTTCCAGATAGGACACCGCCTTGGTGTATTCCTCGTCGAAGAAAGCAAACCATCCAAGGCCGGCAAGCCCCCAGGGCGACGCCGGGTTCTGCTCTAGGATCTCATTGAAAACCGCCAGGCTTTCGCGGTCCCTGTTAAGGTCGTAGAGCGCCCAGGCAAGCGAATCCATGATGTCTTCCCATTGCCTGGGTGAAAGCCCCCCTTGATGCAGCGCTTTTTCACAGATTTGAACCAGGCGCTTGGGGCTGTCCTCGTAATCCAGGCAAAGCCGCGCATAGCTTTTTTGGGAATCCGTAATCAGAGGTTTGGCTTGCGCCAGCCCCGGCCAAGCCAGGAAGCAAATCAATGCAGCAGAGATAATCTTCATCAAATGCACCAGCAGTTCACAAAGGCACAATACCCGCCAAAGGCGAAAGTAACAGATGCTTTGCTGCGCTGGCTTCACTATTTGGCTGCACCCATCCGGTCTTGGGCCCTGCCATGCCGCATAGAAAAAGGGCCGCTCGGATGAGCGGCCCTTTCTGTCGTGCAATCAGGAGACCTGATTACTCGATGATTTTGGACACAACGCCGGCGCCGACG
>NZ_JWLC01000023.1:0-4015 GCF_000813745.1 Leisingera sp. ANG-M1
GAACACACCCTGGTTGGCCTGCGAGCCGGAGTTCGGCTGCACGTTGGCGAACTCGCAGCCAAAGAGTTCCTTGGCGCGGTCGATCGCCAGGTTTTCGGCGACGTCGACATACTGGCAGCCGCCGTAGTAGCGCCGTCCCGGGTAGCCTTCGGCGTATTTGTTGGTGAGGACGGAGCCCTGGGCTTCCATCACTGCGGCGGAGACGATGTTTTCCGAGGCAATCAGCTCGATCTCGTCGCGCTGGCGGCCCAGTTCGGCCGTGATCGACGCAAAAAGCTCAGGATCGCGCTCAGACAGCGCTTGGGTGAAAAAGAGGTCTTTGGACATTCGGGGCTCCTGTCTATCCGGTCCAGCCGAGGCCCGCAGCAACGCAGTTCATCGACTGCAGCAGCGGCACCGGCACTGTTGATGGTTGCCCTGCGCGCTCTTCCCGCAGGAGGCGCACCTGGGTTTTGTGAATTTCGCGCAGCATGCTTTCGACCCGGCCGAAACGGGACCGCAGACGCGGGAAGCGGCTGGCAAGGCTGCTGTCTCCGGTCAGGAAGG
Source organism: Leisingera sp. ANG-M1 (assembly GCF_000813745.1). Lineage (GTDB taxonomy): Bacteria > Pseudomonadota > Alphaproteobacteria > Rhodobacterales > Rhodobacteraceae > Leisingera. The sequence continues at coordinate 547 of NZ_JWLC01000023.1, forward strand.
CGATGGCTTCACAGGCCAGCTGGTATTCCTTGCGGATGGAGCCAAAGATCCGCTCACGGATTTCTGCGTCCTGCACCAGCGTCGCGTAGTCGGCGGCAATCTCCATGTCGCTTTGCAGCAGGGTCTTTTCGACCTCGTCCACCACCAGGCGGAACAGCGGCGAATTGGAGAACATGTCCTGCAGCACCGCTTCGCCGCGCTCACCGCGAAACTTGCGGAAGCTGGCAACTGCTGATCCGAAACCATACCAGCCCGTGATCATGTGGCGGTTCTGCGACCAGGCAAAGACCCATGGGATCGCACGCAGATCGTCCAGTGATCCGGCGCCAAAGCGGCGGGCCGGGCGCGAACCGATCTTGAGCCGCGCCAGTTCCTCCACCGGGCTGGCCTGCTGGAAGTAATCCAGGAAACCCGGTGCATTGAGCAGGTTGGAATAGGCCGCCTGCGACATGCCCGCCAGCGCCTCGAAGGCGTCGTCATGCTCAGGGTTCACCGGCGGGGTGTTTTCCTGCAGGGAGTGACGCAGCACGGAGGAGGCCATCAGTTCCAGTTGATGCAGCGCAGTGCCTCGGTTAGCGAATTTTGAACTGACCACTTCGCCCTGTTCGGTGATCCGCATCTGGCCGGCGATGGTGCCAGCGGGCTGGGCAGCGATAGCACGCTCGGCCGGGGCGCCGCCGCGGGATACGGAACCGCCGCGGCCGTGGAAGAACACCGGCTGCATCCGATGCGCGGCCAGGGTGCGGGTGATCAGGCGCTGCGCTTTTTCCAGCTCCCAGGTGGAGCAGAGGAACCCGCCGTCCTTGTTGCTGTCGGAATAGCCCAGCATTACCTCGATCCGGTTGTCGCCGGATTTCAGCGAGCGGCGGGCAAAGGGCACGTCCAACAGGCCGTTGAGGATTCCGGGAGCAGCGCGCAGGTCACCGATGGTTTCGAACAGCGGCACCACTTTCAGCGCGGCCTTTTCGGCGCCGAAGCCCGCATAGCGCGCCAGCAGGTAGACGCCGAGCAGATCATCGGTCGAACGCGTCATCGACAGGATGAAGGGCCCCATCGCCTGCGGGTCTTCGCCGGCGCCTGCATCGCGCATCAGGCGCAGCAGTTTCAGCAGCTCGCCGCTTTGCGGGCTCAGCTCGTCCGGCATCACATAGGCCAGCGAGGCGCTGCCAAGCTCGCTGCGCAGGCGGGCTGACCACTCCGGGCTGCCGAACTCCGGCACCTCGCTGGAACGGGACCAGATCTCGGTCAGGGTTTCGGTGGTCACTGTCGAGTTCTGACGGACGTCCAGCGTCACCGTGCGGAAGCCGAAGACGTCGGCCTGCCAGCGGATCGGGCGCACGTAGCGAGCCGCCAGCCGGCTAGCGCCGATTTCTTCCAGCGCCTCCTCGACCTGGGTCAGGTCGCTGATGAAGTCGCCCAAATGCGGATAGGTGCCGGGTTCTTCGGCAGCAGTGGCCCGGATGCGTGCCAGGATCGCGGTCAGCGCCTGTCGGAAGACTTCGCCGGGGTTACGGGCCGCGAGGTCGGCCATGCCGGGGGCGGCTTCGATGATGCCCGCGAGGCGTGCGGACGCACTGTCCGGCAGGGCAAACACGGCGGCCGAGATCGAAATCCGTTCGGCCGCCGTGGTCAGCGCTTTCTGATAGCGCTTGAGAATGGCCGCGCGGTTGGCCGCCAGCGCATCAGCGGTGGCTTCAACGGTCACATTCGGGTTGCCGTCGCGGTCGCCGCCGATCCAGGAGTGGAATTTCAGGCAGGGAGCGTCCGCAGTCGCGCCCAGACGTGGCTCGGCAGCGGAAATGTAGCGGTCGAACAGCTGCGGAACTGCCTCATAGAGACTGTCACGGAAAAACTGCAGCCCCCACTGGATTTCGTCCTGCAGGCTGGGGCGGTCGCGGCGCAGCTCGCCGGTCATCCACAAGAGGTCGATTTCTGAGCGCAGATCTTCCAGCAGATCGGCACGTTCGCGCGGGGTCCAGCGCTTGGCTTCCAGCGACACCAGCCCGCGGTAGATGCGGCGGTGGATTTCCAGGATGGTAACCCGCTTGGCCTCGGTCGGATGCGCGGTCAGGGTCGGGCCGATCGAAAACTGGCTGGCGACTTCCTGCAGCCGTTCCGGCGTGGCGAGTTCGCCTGCTAGGTCCAGCGCGCGGGCAAAGCTGCCCTCGACCACTTCCGGGCCGTCCTGGGTTTCGGCCATGCGGCGGTCGCGCATGGCGGCGTTTTCCTCGACGATCTTCAGCAGCTGGAACCAGATGTTGAAGGCCTGCATATAGGCAGTGGCGGGCTGCCCGTCGGACAGGTCCCAAGGCGCCTCGCCGGCAGCACGCTCTGCCACTTCCGGGGCGCGCTGGCGCAGGACGTCCAGCCACAGGGCATGCAATTCACTGCGCAGTTCAGCGGCGTAACCGGTATCTTCGACCGCCGCATGGGTGTTTTCAGCCGGATCTCCCATTACATCACCCGGTCACGCGGCTCGCGCCCTTCGAAGAAGTCGTTCAGATTGTCGAGCACGCGGAAGCCCATCGCCTCGCGCGCCTCGCGGGTGGCGCTGCCCAGGTGCGGCAGCATCACGAGGTTATCGCAATCCAACAGGTCCGGGTTGATGTGCGGCTCGCCGTCGAACACGTCCAGCGCCGCGCCGCCGATGGTTTCGAACCACAGCGCGCGGGACAGGGCCAGTTCATCGATCACTTCGCCGCGCGCGGTATTAATAAGGAATGCGTCCGGCTTCATCAGATTCAGCATCCGGGTGTTGATCAGGTGCCGGTTTGCGGCCCCGCCCGGGCAGTGCAGCGAAACAAAGTCGCACTGCGGCATCAGCTCTTCCAGGCTGTCCACTTGAGTGGCGCCAAAGCGGGCCAGCACATCGGGCGCCACGCGGGAGCGGTTTTGCACCACAATCTTCATGCCAAAGCCGTGATGGGCGCGGCGGGCCATTTCCTGGCCGATGCGGCCGAATCCGACGACACCCAGCGTCTTGCCGGAGACCTTGGTGCCAATCAGATGGGTCGGGCGCCAGCCGGTCCATTCACCGGCACGCAGCTCGCGTTCGCCTTCGCCTGCGCGGCGGGCCACCATCAATAGCAGCGTCATGGCGATGTCGGCGGTGCATTCGCTGAGCACGTCGGGTGTGTTGGTCACGGTCATGCCATGGCCGGCAGCGCCATGCATATCAATATGAGAGTAGCCAACACCGTAGTTGGCAAGGATACGGGCCTGCGGCTTGGCAACGTCAAAGGCCTTGGCCGAGACGGTATCGGTCACCGTCGGCAGCACCGCGTCATAGGACTTCATCGCGTCGCGCAGTTCCGCTTCGCTCAGCGGTTTGTCACCGGTGTTCAGCACAGCATCAAAGGTTTCAGAAAGCTGAGCCTCTACTGCGGCGGGCCAGCGGCGGGTCACCAGTACCTTCGGCTTTGCCATGATTTCATCTCCCTGACGTGCTTTTTCTTTATTAGGGTGCTCC
>NZ_JWLC01000023.1:4510-16209 GCF_000813745.1 Leisingera sp. ANG-M1
CCCCCGCCATTGCCCCGGGCCAAGGGTGGAGCAGTGCGCCAGATCCAGGGCAGGATCAGGCGGCGTTCTTTTTCATCACGCTTGCGATGGTTTCGCCGATCACGGCGGGGTTCTCGGCGACGGTCACGCCAGCGGCCGACAGGATCTCCACCTTCTCGGAGGCGGATTCACCGAAGGCCGAGATGATCGCGCCCGCGTGGCCCATGGTGCGGCCCTTGGGTGCGGTCAGACCGGCGACATAGGCCACAACCGGCTTGGTCACGTGGTTCTTGATGTAATCCGCCGCTTCCGCTTCCTGCGGGCCGCCGATTTCACCGATCATCGCAATGACCTCGGTTTCCGGATCCTTCTCGAACCATTCCAGGATGTCCTTGAAGGAGGAACCGTTGATCGGGTCGCCGCCGATGCCGACCGAGGTCGAAACTCCCAGGCCCAGCTCTTTCAGCTGCGCCGCGGCTTCATAGCCCAGGGTGCCCGAACGGCCGATGATGCCCACGGTGCCCGGCAGGTAGATGTGGCCCGGCATAATGCCCAGCAGTGCCTTGCCCGGCGAGATGGTGCCCGCGCAGTTCGGCCCGGTCAGGATCATCCGCTTGTCCTTGGGATAGCGGTACATGTAGCGCTTCACGCGGATCATGTCCTGGGCCGGGATGCCGTCGGTGATGCAGACGCAGTAGCGGATGCCCGCATCTGCCGCTTCCATGATCGAGTCCGCAGCAAACGGCGGCGGCACGAAGATCAGCGAGGCATCGGCGCCGGTGGCTTCCACCGCTTCTTTCACGGTGTTGAAGACCGGCACGCCTTCGACGGTCTCGCCGCCCTTGCCCGGCACCACGCCGCCGACGACGTTTGTGCCGTATTCGATCATGTCCTTGGTGTGGAACCGGGCAATCTTGCCGGTGATGCCCTGGACGATGACACGGCTTTCGCGATCAAGAAGGATGCTCATTTGACGGCCCTCACACGAGTGTTTTGATCAAGGTCGTTTTTCCAGGCGCCAACGGCGCGCTCGGCGGCTTCCATCAGCGTGGTTGCGCGGATCAGCGGCAGGCCGGACTGGGCCAGGATCTTCTGGCCTTCCTCTACGTTGGTACCTGCAAGGCGGACCACTACAGGCACGTCGACCTCCACTTCCTTCAGCGCCTGGCAGACGCCTTCGGCAACCCAGTCGCAGCGGTTGATGCCGGCGAAGATGTTGACCAGAACCGCCTGCACATTGCTGTCGGACATCACCAGGCGGAAGGCCTTGGCCACCCGTTCCGGAGTGGCGCCGCCGCCGATGTCCAGGAAGTTGGCAGGCTCGCCGCCGGCCAGCTTGATGGTGTCCATGGTCGCCATCGCCAGACCGGCACCGTTCACGATGCAGCCGATGTTGCCGTCGAGGCCGACATAGGACAGGCCGCGGTCGGCCGCACGGGCTTCGCGCGGGTCTTCCTGGGACTTGTCGCGCAGCTCGGCGATCTGCGGGTGGCGGAACAGGGCGTTGTCGTCAAAGGTCATCTTGGCGTCCAGCGCGATGACCCGGTTGTCCGAGGTGACCACCAGCGGGTTGATCTCAACCATGGTGGCGTCCAGTTCGGAGAACGCCTGGTAGCAGCCCTTGAGGGTGCGCACCATCTGCTGCGTCATTGCCGGCTCGATACCCAGCTGGAACGCAATCTCGCGTGCCTGGAAGTCCTGCAGGCCAACGGCCGGCTCAACGGTCGAGCGCACGATGGAGTCGGGGCGCTCGGCGGAGATCTCTTCGATCTCCATGCCGCCTTCGGACGAGGCAACGATCATCACCCGCTGGCTGGAGCGGTCCAGCACGAAGCCGAGATAGATCTCGCGGTCGATCGGCACTGCACCTTCGACATAGACACGGTAGATGCCTTTGCCTTCGGGGCCGGTCTGGTGGGTCACCAGTTTCTTGCCGAACAGGTTCTCGGTTGCCTCATAGATTTCGGCTTCCGAGTTGCACAGCTTGACGCCGCCCGCCTTGCCGCGGCCGCCGGCGTGAACCTGGGCCTTGACGATCCATTTATCGCCGCCCAGTTCCCGCGCGCGGTAGGCCGCCTGCTCGGGGCTGTAGGCCAGCGCGCCCGGCGGAACGGTCACGCCGAAGTTGCTCAGAACTTCCTTGGCCTGATACTCGTGGATATCCATGGTCCTCTCCTCCTCATGGATGTCGGAATTCTATTACTCAGCCGGTTCCAGTTCCGGTGCGTAATGCTTGTCGAGCAGGGCGTTGATTGCCGCCATGTCAACGTTTGCGCCCATGTCGTTCATCGCCTTGCCGAAGCGGTTGACGATGTCGGTGATGGCCGCCGGGGTGATCTGGTTCAGGATGCCGATACGGACCTGGACCGGCTCCGACAGGGTCGGCCAGATGCCGAAACCAACGGCGCGGCAGTTGCCCACCAGCTCTTTTTCGCGGCCTGCCAGATCGCCGGGCAGGTTCAGAACCACCAGGCTGGTCATGTTCGAGGTCACGTCGCAGCCCATCGCAGTGACGGCGTCGCGCAGCGCTTTCTCATGGAAGGCATAGTCGCGGGCCTTCTGGGCACGGCCGTGCTGCAGGGTGATGCGCAGCGCCTCGTGGAAGGCAGCAACAGCATAGCCCGAGTGGGTGCGGTGGTAGGTGCCGGCCGCAACGTCCTCGCCGTCCACGATGCCCCAGTGGCGGGCTTCCAGGATCGGGTTGTGGACGTAGGAATGGCAGCCGTTCTCGCGCACGGTCTGGATGTACTGGTCGGTGAAGGACACCGGCGCATAGGTCAGCGGCAGGCAGAGCACGCCTTTCTGCGGGCAGGAGGCCCAGCCGGCAACGCCCGGGTAATCGTCGATCGAGAAATCCTCGATGCCCAGCGAGGATACCGCGTCGATCAGGCCCATCACGCCGTGCTTCACACAGGCGTCCGAGAAGCCTTTCAGGTCGTTGATGCGGCCCGAGCCGGTCTCCCAATGCGCCATGAAGGCCCATTTCGGTTTTTTCTCGGCCAGCACCTGCTCCACCAGCTTGCCGGAGACCGACTCGCCATGCGGCACGTCAACCACGGTAACCGAGGCAGGCTGCGGGTTCATCGCGTCGGCGGCCAGTTCATCGCGGGTGGCGGCTTTCATGCGGATGGTCATCGCGTCGATGCCCGAGAAGGTGCCGTTCTGGAAGGCCACCACGGTGTCGCCCGGCAGGATCGCGTTCAGCATGCAGTCCAGGCCCGAGAAACCGGTGCCGCCAACGCCGTAGGTGTAGGTGTTGGTGGTGCCCCACAGATCGCGCAGCATCTGCTTGCACTCGATCATGCCGCGCAGCACGTCCGCCTGCATGTGGTCAGCCAGGCCGGTGTTGGCAAAGGCCTGCAGCACGCGGGGGTCGGTATTGCCCGGGCCAGGGCCTGCGGCCAGGGTTTCCGGGATTTCCAGGCTGGGGAAGATCGTGGGTTCAGTCATCGGGGTAAGACCTCGCTGGTTTCAAGTCGGCGATGTGCCGGAGGTCCCGGGCCTTCGTCGCGGCGATCTTCACTGCGGGAAGGTTTGTTTCCTGTCGTGCAACATCTGTTAACCCAAGGAAAACCCAGGTCGACAAAACCCGCAACATTCCTATATCCTGCTTTTGGGTATCTGAATGGATAGGAAAAAACCTACCCAAACCGGTAAAAATACCGTTGTATACCGAAATCGACCCTACCCATTTGGGTGGTTTATTACAAAAGGACACATAATGGCTCCTATAAGCGACAAAGTTTCCCCGATTTCGGTCATGCTCGCTGACGCAAATCCGCTGGTGCTGTCTGCGATGTCCGAAATCTTCGACAAGGATCCGCGATTCTCGCTGGTTGCCACCTCCGCCACCGCCGAAGGCTTCCTCGGCACGGTGATGCGGGTGCCGGTTCAGGTCGGGATCATCGACTGGAACCTGCCCGCGCTTGGCGGCGCCAAGCTGATCGAGGTGCTGCGCGACCAGGCCAACGCGCCGCGGCTGGTGGTCTATGCCGACGAAAGCAGCGACGTGCCGCGCAAAGCGATGAGCGCGGGCGCGGCCGGCTTCGCGCCGCGCTCCAGCGCTGTCGAGGGGCTGCTGGACACCTGCATCGCGGTGGCCGAGGGCAAGATGGTGTTCCCCTTCCTCGACGTCCGCGGCCTGCAGACCGATCCGATCGAGCAGCTGTCGCGCCGCGAGCGCACCATGCTCGAGGCGCTGTCCAAGGGGCTCACCAACAAGGAGCTCAGCAAGGAGCTGGGGATCTCCACCAACACGGTGAAATTCCACCTGTCGAACCTCTACGAAAAACTCTCGGTCAAGAACCGCGCCCAGGCGATTGCGTTCTTCTACGCCAACCGCGCCGCCAAGGGTGATTTCCATCTCGAGGAATGACCCCCCGCGCCTCGCACGCGAGCACGCATACGCGCGTGTACGCGTGAGCGCGACGCGCAGGCGCACCCACGCGCGAATGTATTTAAATGAAAACTTTTTTCTTGACAGGAAACACCCTCATGAGGAATGCCTAGGGAGGAGAGGACGAAAACCCATACCGAATGAGGAGCGAACCCATGTCGTTTCATACGATTGAACAGGCCCCCGGCCGCCTGAACCGCAGCGAGCTGGCCATCCCCGGCTCTCAGCCGCAAATGTTTGAAAAAGCTGCAAAATCTGACGTCGATGTGATCTTTCTGGATCTCGAAGACGCGGTTGCGCCGGACGAGAAAGACCAGGCCCGCAAGAACATCATCCAGGCCCTGAACGAGATCGACTGGGGCAACAAATCCATGTCGGTGCGAATCAACGGCCTGGACACCCACTACATGTACCGCGACGTAGTCGATGTGGTTGAACAGGCAGGCGAACGCCTGGACCTGATCATGGTCCCCAAAGTGGGCACCGCCGCCGACGTTTATGCCGTCGACATGCTGGTCACCCAGATCGAAGACGCCAAGGGCTACAAGAAGCGGATCGGCTTCGAGCACATCATCGAAACCGCGCTCGGCATGCAGAACGTGAGTGAAATTGCCGCAGCCTCCAAGCGCAATGAATCGCTGCATTTCGGCGTTGCCGACTATGCCGCTTCGACCCGCGCCCGCACCACCATTATCGGCGGCGTGAACCCCGATTACTCGGTGCTGACCGACCCGGCCGCAGACGGCTCACGCGATGTGCACTGGGGCGACATGTGGCACTATGCCCTGGCCCGCATGGTGGTTGCCGCCCGCGCCAACGGTCTGCGCCCGATCGATGGCCCGTTTGGCGATTTCCAGGACAAGGAAGGCTACAAAGCCGCCGCCAAGCGCGCCGCGGTCCTGGGCTGCGAAGGCAAATGGGCCATCCACCCCAGCCAGATCGAACTGGCCAACGAAGTGATGTCGCCGTCGGATGCGGAAATCACCAAAGCACAGCGCATCCTCGAAGCCATGGCCGAAGCTGAAGCCGCCGGCAAAGGCGCGGTGTCGCTGGATGGCCGCCTGATTGACTATGCCTCGATCCGTCAGGCAGAAGTGCTGGTGGAAAAAGCCAAGCAGATCGCCGGCAACTAAGCCGCTAATCCTGTTCAAAACATTCCGCCGTCCCGGTTCCAGCCGGGGCGGCTGAACGCCGCTGTGCCAGGGAGATCCAGATGAGCGAATTGCTGACCACCGCCAAGACCCTGTTCCAGGCCGCTGTCGACCGGGCAGATCCGGCGCAAGCCCTGCGCGCCCAACTGGCATCTTCTCCCCTCGCGCCCCTGCCAGAGGGCGGCCGCAACGTTTTGCTCGCGGTGGGCAAGGCCGCGGTGCCGATGATGCGCGAGGCGCTGCAGCTGATCCCTGATGCGGCCTCGGCGCTGGCCATCACAAACCCCGAAAATCACACGGAAATTCCCGGTGCCACGGTGATCTGCGGCAGCCATCCGGTGCCCGATGAAATGAGCGCTGCTGCAGGCCAGGCCGCCATAGAGCTGGCGCGTTCTCTTGGCCCCAACGACCGGCTGATCGCACTGATTTCCGGCGGCGGCTCCGCCCTGATGGTCGCCCCTGCCCCCGGCCTGACCCTGGCGGATAAGGCCGCCGTGAACAAACTCCTGCTCGCCTCCGGCCTTGAAATCAACGAGATGAACCTGATCCGCCAGCAGCTGTCGGACACCAAAGGCGGCGGCCTCTTGCGCCACGCGGCGCCCGCACAGGTGCAGGCCTTTATCCTGTCGGACGTGATCGGTGACGACCTGCGCGCCATTGCCTCCGGCCCGACCGTGTCGCCAATCGGCACGCCCGCAGAGGCGCGCGAGATCATGCAGCGCGCAGATATCTGGGACAGCGCCCCCGAAACGGTCAAAACCCATCTCAGTGCCGCTGAGACGGCGCAGGATACCCCGCCCCCGGCCGCAAACACCCTGATCGGCTCCAACCGCCACAGCCTCAAGGCAATGATGGCAGCCGCAGCAGAGGACTGGAGCCCCAAGCTGGTTTCCCACCGGCTGGTGGGGGATGTGGCAGAGGCCGCAGAGACCGTTGTCAAAGCCGCAGAATTGGCCCCTCAGGACAAACCAGTTGCGCTGATTTTCGGCGGCGAAACCACGGTCCAGCTCACCGGCACCGGCCTCGGTGGCCGCAACCAGGAACTGGCCCTGCGTGTGGCAAAACTGGGCGCCGAGCGGCTCAGCGGCGACTGGCTGTTCCTGTCAGGCGGCACCGACGGGCGCGACGGCCCAACCGATGCCGCAGGCGGTATCGCCACCCCGGCAACTTGGAACGCCATCAAAACCGCAGGACAGGATCCGGAAGCGCTGCTGGCCAATAACGACAGCTATGCCGCCCTCAAGGCCGCAGACGCGCTGCTGATGACCGGCGGCACCGGCACCAATGTGGCCGACGTGCAGGTCTTCCTGCGCATGCCGGGCTAAGGCCAGGCCGCTCCCGCTTTCATCTTTCCGAAAATACTCCCGCCGGAGGCTTCCACGCTTCCGGCGCCCTGCATAGGCCTGCGGCTTTACACGCTGGCCGCAACCTTCTTCTCGCCCCATTCAGCGAGATCATTGACCAGTACCAGCGCCACCCGGCGGAACACCATTTTCAGCCGGTCCACATGCGGCCCTTCAAGCTTGAGATCCGCCAGCGCCTGATCCATGCATTTCAGCCAGTTCTCGGCGTCCTCTTCCGTGACCGGCACATGCGCGTGCATCAGCTTCACGTCCATATGGCCGTGTTTTTCCTGATAATACTTCCGGCCGCCCAAAAAACCGGACAGGAAGTTGAACTGTTCGATCCGGGCATGATCCATACCGTGGCCGCGCTTGTGCAGTTTCACAATCTGCGCGCCGGCTTCAGTCTCTTCGACAATGTCGTAAAACCTTTCGACGAGGGCGCGGACCACGTCCTCGCCCCCGATCTGATCAATCAGCTTCTCTGCCATCTGTCCTCCCTGCCCCGCGGGCGACCGCAGGCCTCAGGATTGAGGCCGCGTCTTCTTGGGGTCGTAATGGGCAAAGGGTACAATCTTGGCGGGCAGGCGTTTTTGATGTCCGTCAAGTTTGCCGATTTCCACCTCGGTACCGGCGTCCGCATGGGCCACATCCACCCGTGCCAGCGCGATGTTCTTGCCCAACAGCGGCGAGCGCATCGACGATGTCACCTCGCCGATCTGCGCCCGGCCGATGTGGACGCAATCGCCATGCCCCACGTCGATCGCCGAGTCGATATCCAGCCCCACCAGCTTGCGCGCCGGTGTGGTCTTGCGCCGGATCAGCGCGTCGCGGCCGATGAAATCATCCTCTTTCGACTTCAGCGGCACGGTAAAGCCGATACCGGCCTCAAACGGGTCGGTCTGATCGCTGAAGTCGTAGCCTGCAAAGATCAGCCCGGCCTCGATCCGCACCATGTCCAGCGCTTCCAGCCCCATCGGGCGGATGCCATGCGCCTGGCCGGCCTCCCAGACCGCATCAAAGACCTCGCTGGCGTGTTTCGGGTGGCAGAAGATCTCATAGCCCAGCTCGCCGGTGTAGCCGGTCCGTGACACCACCACAGGCACGCCATCCTCACCGCCGATCCGCGCCGGCGTGAAGCGGAACCAGCCCAGTTCCTCCAGCTTGGGGTTATGCGGCATGGTCCAGATAATCTTCTTCAGCAGATCGCGGCTTTCGGGGCCTTGCACCGCGATATTGTGCTGCATGTCGGTCGAGGAGCGGATCAGCACATTCAGGCCCAGTTTCTCAGCCTGCTCGCGGATCCATTCCCCGCCGTAATCCGAACCGCCAATCCAGCGGAAGTTATCCTTGCCCAGGCGGAACACAGTGCCGTCGTCGATCATGCCGCCATGCGGGTAGCACATCGCGGTATAGACCACCTGCCCCACCGCCAGCTTCTTGATATTGCGGGTGAAAATATACTGGCACAGCGCCTCGGCATCAGGTCCGGTGATCTCGAACTTGCGCAGCGCGGACAGGTCCAGCACCACCGATTTCTCGCGGCAGGCCCAATACTCCTCCAGCGGCCCGGTCTCGGCATAGCAATTGGCCAGCCAGAAGCCGTTGTACTCGATGAAATTGCGGGTCAGCTTGCTGAGGCGGTCGTGGAAACCGGTTTCCTTGGTCATCTTGGGCTCCGATTCAGGGGTCGCGCGGAACGCAATCGCCCGCTTGAAGGTCTCTTCTCCGCTGTAGGTGCGGACATGAATGTCAGTGGGGTTCCAGCCGTTGGCAGCGCTGGTGTCATCCGGGCAGGCGGAACTCACGCAGACCAGATCGGTCAGCGCCCGCAGCAGCACATAATCGCCGGGCCGGGTCCAGGGCTCATCGGCATACATCACGCCGTGATCGTCGAGCCCGGTGTTGAAGAAGAAGTTGATCGCCATCCAGCCCGCCCGCGGCGTCACGCCGTGCTGGGCCAGTGTGCGGTTGAAGTTGTCCGAGCAGTTCACATGGCCCGGATAGCCGATATCGTCGTAATACTTCGCCGCACAGGCCAGGGCAAAGGCATCATGGCGTCCCACAGTGTCCTGCACCACTTCTACCAGCGGCAGCATGTCCTGATCATAGTATTTCGCATGCAGCCCCGGCATCGGATAGGCATGGCCCATCAGCGTGCGGGTAGTGGTCACATCCAGCGCGTGCTCAATCCCCTTGTCCAGTTTACGAGCGGCAAAGCACTGGAAATCGGTGCACTGGCGGCCATCCACATCGATGATCTGGATGTAGTCGCCAGCCTTCACAAAGTAGCTCTCGGCGGTTGCGCTATGCACCCGCACTTCGTTCACCGGCTCGGCCAAAGGATCGGGCAGTTCAAACCGCGCCACCTGCTTGATCACCGCCCGCTTGACCATTACGGTCAGCGAGGTCGCGGTGTCCTGCTTCTCAAAATCCATGATGCCGCCGGGCGCCGCGATGATCACCACCCCGTCACGCTGCGCGGAAAAGCTCTCTTCGGCCTTGGCAGGCGTCGTGCTGTCGAAAAACCGCACCGCGCCGCCCTGTGCCAAGTCGATGCCGCGCGCCTCCATCCCCATGCGCAATCCGCGCAGGGACTGATCCGAGGAAGTCAGCAGCGCTTTCAGTCCGCTTGCATTGCTATTGGCGGCAGCGCCGATGAGGCCCGCATCGATGCGCCCCTTGTCCTCAGCGGCAACGATCTCGCAGGGCTGGCCGCCCTCATCGTTGATCACCGTCACGGTGTCGCCAGTCTCCACCCGGATGAGGATCGCGCCGCAGCCTTCGACCACATAACGCTCGGTTCCCTTGGGCAGCGAAAACACCGACGGCTGATACAGCCCGGAGGGCTTCGGAGGCCCCTTGACAACCTCAGGGAAGCTCATGTCATTCATCGCGCATCTCCTGTTGGACTCCGGCCATTTATTGCACGGTCGGAATATTTATTTATTGAAAAGAATATTCCGCTCCTCCACTATAATCAACAAACATGTTGATTTTCTGCGGAAAAATGGCAATTGCCCGGGATGCGGCATTTTCCTGGGGGTGAATGCCGCAAACGAAAGGATAACAGCATGCACTCGCTGCTTCTCGGTCTGATCGCGGCCCTGGCCTGGGGCATTCATGACCTCTGTGTGCGGTTTGTCTCGCAGAAAACCAGCATTCTTCCAGCCATGCTCATCGTGTTCAGCACCGGAGCGATTCTGGTTGCCGGGGCCGCCGCCGCATTGGGGGACTGGCAGGCAATGACCCTGCAAGCCGCCTGGCTGGCCGGTCTTTCGGGCACTCTATTTGCCTTGGGCTCTTATGCACTCTACCGCGCCTTCGCGCTTGGGCCGGTCAAGCTGGTGGCGCCGCTGGTTGGCGCCTACCCGGTGCTGTCGCTGGGCATGGCGATGCTGCAGGGCCAGCCCATCGGCACCGGCCACTGGCTGGCCGTGGCAGCCGTGGTTGGCGGCGTCGGCTGCATTGCGGTTTTCTCCACCGAAGACGACGGCAGCCCGGTCAATCTACAGGCAGCTGCCTGGGGCGTAGCCGGTGCCATCGGTTTTGCACTGACCTTTGCAACCGGCCAGGCCGCCACCCATGCCGGCGCCGAGCTGCCGGTCCTGATCGTGACCCGTCTGGCTGCGATCCTGCTGCTGCTGGGCCTAGCATGGCTGGCCCGGATGGTGCAGCTGCCCTCGCGCAAGGTGCTGCCGCTGCTGGTTCTGATGGGTGCACTGGACGCGCTTGCTCTCGGACTGGTGATCTACGCCGGAACCTTGCCGCGTCCGGAATTCGCCTCGGTTAGCGCCTCGCTTTTCGGCCTGGTCACTGTTGTGCTCGCTTGGCTCGTGCTGCGTGAAAACATGAACCGCGCCCAATGGATCAGCGTCGCCGTCACCTTTGGCGGCATTGCCTATCTGGGGCACTGACCCCGGCAAGCTGCTGTACCCGTTAGCTGGGCAGCCCCGCGCTTTTCATCTTTCCATAAAAAACTCCCGCCGGAGGTTTCCGGCGGGAGCGGGTTGTTCAGCCAGTGCTGTTCTGCGTTACGCAGTGAGGCCTTCGGGCTCGGCCAGGTTGTTTGCGCGGCAGCAGGCGGTGACGGTGTTCGCGAGCAGGCAGGCGATGGTCATCGGGCCGACGCCGCCGGGGACCGGGGTGATGGCGCCGGCGCGCTCGGCCGCCGAGTTGAAGTCGACGTCGCCGACCAGCACGTTCTTGCTGTCGCGCTCGATCCGGTTGATGCCCACGTCAATCACGGTGGCGCCTTCCTTGATCCAGTCGCCCGGCACCATTTCCGGACGGCCCACGGCCGCCACCACGATGTCGGCGCGGCGCACCACTTCGGGCAGGTCCTTGGTGCGCGAATGCGCGATGGTCACGGTGCAGCTGTCGCCCAGCAGAAGCTGCGCCATCGGCTTGCCGACAATGTTGGAGCGGCCGATCACAACCGCGTCCATGCCCGAGATCGAGCCGTGATGGTCGCGCAGCATCATCAGGCAGCCCAGCGGGGTGCAGGGCACCATCGATTTCTGACCGGTGCCCAGAAGGCCGACGTTGGAGATGTGGAAGCCGTCCACGTCCTTTTCCGGCGCGATCGAGTTGATCACCAGATCCTCGTCCAGGTGCCCCGGCAGCGGCAGCTGCACCAGGATGCCATGCACCGATGCATCGTTGTTCAGCTGGTCGATCAGCGCCAGCAGGTCGGCTTCCGAGGTGTCCGCCTCCAGCTTGTGCTCATAGGAGTTCATGCCGACCTCGACGGTCTGCTTGCCCTTGGAGCGTACATAGACCTGGGAGGCCGGATCCTCGCCCACCAGCACCACCGCCAGGCCGGGGGTG
>NZ_JWLC01000024.1 GCF_000813745.1 Leisingera sp. ANG-M1
TGTCAGCCCTGTACGGCGTTGCCGACGACGGTCTGACCGGATTTCAGGCCGATCGGCAGGCTGTCGATATAGGCGTTTGGCGTTTTGCCATCGAAGGGGATGCCGTCGATGATATCCTCGGCCGGGGTCGGGGCCTTGTAGCCGTCGCTGTCCCAAGGGAAGTCATCGGGATTTGCCAGGCCCTCATCGACCAGCATTTTTGCGGCTTCGAGGTAGATTTCGGGCTTGTAGACCGAACGGGCCACCGCGTCGTACCAGCTGTCAGGCTTGGGTTCGGCAATCTGTCCCCAGCGGCGCATTTGGGTCAGATACCAGACGGCGTCCGAATAGAACGGATAGGTGGCGTTGTAGCGGAAGAACACGTTGAAATCGGGAACCTCGCGCTTGTCGCCCTTTTCGTACTCGAAGGTGCCGGTCATCGAGTTGGCGATCACCTCATAGTCCGCGCCGACGTAATCCGGGCGGGACAGGATCTCGACCGCTTCCGGGCGGTTGGCGTTGTCATTTTCATCCAGCCACATGGCGGCGCGGATCAGTGCTTTGACCACGGCACGGGTGGTGTTCGGGTTCTCCTCAGCAAACTCGGCAGAAATACCGAACACTTTCTCCGGGTTGTTCTTCCACAGCTCGTAGTCGGTGATGACCGGAACGCCGATGCCCTTGAACACCGCTTGCTGGTTCCAAGGCTCACCCACGCAGTAGCCGGAGATGGTACCGGCCTCCAGTGTCGCAGGCATCTGCGGTGGCGGGGTCACCGATAGAAACGCCTCCGCACCGATCTGGCCGGTCACATTTTCTGGCGAGTAGTAGCCAGGATTGATACCGCCGGCCGCCAGCCAGTAGCGCAGCTCGTAATTGTGGGTGGAGACGGGGAACACCATGCCCATGTTGAAAGGCTTGCCCTTGGCGTTGAAGTCTTCGATCACCGGCTTCAGGTGCGATGCGGAGATCGGGTGCGCGATCTTGCCATCTGCGTCCGTAGGCAAGTTCGGTTTCATCATCTCCCACACCTCGTTGGAGAGCGTGATGCCGTTGCCATTCAGGTCCATGGAAAACGGCGTGATGATGTGGGCCTCGGTCCCATAGCCGATGGTGGCTGCCAGCGGCTGGCCCGCCAGCATATGAGCGCCGTCCAGGGTCCCGTCGATCACCCCATCCAGCAGAACTTTCCAGTTCGCCTGCGCTTCCAGTGTGACAAACAGACCCTCGTCATCGAAAAAGCCTTGCTCGTAAGCCACGGCCAGCGGCGCCATATCCGTCAGCTTGATGAAGCCGAAGGTCAGCACATCTTTTTCCAGATCAAGGGTTCCGGCCAGCGCCGGACCGGTCAGTGCGGTTGAGGCCGCAAGCGCCATGATGAGTTTCTTCATCGGGTTGTTTCCTTTTCCTAGCTGTGTCCGGCCCTGGGGGCGGAACAGAAAAAAAGCCGCTGACACGCACCGCCGGGAGGAGTGGCGGTGGGTCGAGCGGCTTTGCTCAGTGAAACCCGGTCTTCGGGAAAATTCTCAGTCAGGCTCCGTTGCCTGTCTGACTTCAGACTGCCGGAAGTGCTGCGGGGCGCCAATGGTTTCTTTGCTGCTGCAGCAAAAAATTCTGCATTGCAGCGTAAGGTGCCGGAAAGCTGCCTGATAATTCATCACGGGGCAGCAAGAGGGTCAAAAACCCGGCCATCAAAGAACCGGTTCTTCAGCAGGCTGACGGTTTCTGATTCTCCGGCGGCCAGCAGCGGAGAGCTGACCGCGCCTTCCAGCTTCGAAGAAGCAGCGGGCAAATCCGCACCGGTCCCGCGCAAGGCGTTGCGGTACAGGTCGCTGCGGAAAACGCTTCCAGCCTTCGCAAGAGCCGTCTCGCCGTCCAAACCGTTCCGCCGTGCGAGCTGCAGGGCGATCCACTGGGCCTGACTGCGCCAAGGAAAGCCCGCGGCACCATCATGGAACCCGATGAAACCAGGCGCTCCACGCTGCAGGCCCTGCGCCGAGACCGTGAATTTCCCCGAGAGAGCCCGTTCGATGATTTCGGCTGGCAGATCGAGATACCGCCGGGAGGACAGGATTTCGGCCGCCAGCCCGCAGGAGGCCGGGTCAGCCAGCCAGCGCCCTGCGCGCCACAGCGCCCGGATCAGGCGGCCGGTCAGGCCGGGTTCGGTCTCCGCCCAGGTGCTGCGGACAGTCAGCACCTTTTCCGGCGCAAAGGACCAGATCGCTTGGCCAGGCAGCAGCAGCGCGCCTATCCCCTGTTCAACCGCCATCGAACCCCAAGGTTCGCCGACGCAGAAGGCATCGATTTCCCCGTTGCGGATAGCCTCGGTCATCAGCGGTGGCGGGACCGTGCGGATGCCTATGCCAGCGGGTGTGTCTGTCCCCAGGCCCTTCAGCCAGTAGGTCAGCAGTTCCGCATGCATGGAAAAGGGGAACGGGACGCCAATCCGCAGGTTCGGGCCGGCTGCAGCAGTCAGGGCTCTTCCGGCAGAAAGGGCGTCATCGAAGGAAAATCTGTAGCCGGCATCAATCAGCCTGCGTGCCAGGCTGCTGCTGACGCCAATGACGGTGCCATTTACAGAGAGCACGGACAGCACTGACAAGGGCGCGCTGGCGCCGCCGAGGCCAAGCGCCGCAGCGACCGGCACCGGCGCGAGCATATGGGCGGCGTCCACCCGGCCAAAGGCCAGCATATCCCGCAGCGATGACCAGGAGGGGGCACGGTGCAGATCCAGCGTCAGCCGTTCTTCGGCGGCAAAGCCCATTTCCTGCGCCGCAATCAGCGGTGCAGCATCGGTCAGCGGGACATAGCCTGTGGGGATCCGCGTCAGGCTCATGCCAGCAGCCCCGCTGCAGAGACCAGTGCCTGTGCAATTTCGGCGACACGCTTGTTCTGATCCATTGCCGCCTTGCGCAGCAGCGCATAGGCCTCGTCCTCGCCGATGCCCCGGGCCTTCATGATCATCCCCTTGGCGCGGTCGATGACCTTGCGTTCTTCCAGGGCGCGTTTGGTCTCGGCCAGTTCTGTGCGCATGCGCTGAAACATCCGGAAGCGGGCGATAGCAGCATCCAGAACCGGCTTTAACCGTGCAGGCTGCAACCCATCCACCACATAGGCCGAAACCCCGGCTTCCACGGCAGCCGAAGTCATGCCGTCTTCACTGCGGTCCACAAACATTGCAACAGGCCTGTCTTTGGGGCCGGATGCCAGTGCCAATTCTTCCAGAACATCGCGGGACGGGTTTTCAATGTCGATTAGGACAACATCGGGGTCCTGCAATTGGATCTGGCGCGCAAGCCGTGACGGTTCAGAGATGACGTGTATGTCGAATTCTCCAGCTTCACGCAGTCCGTCCACTATCATGAACGCGCGCTCACGGTCAGCTTCGACAACGATAATGGACAAGGTATCTGGCATGCGGCACAGCATGATGAGGCTGGAAGAAAGCTGTAAAGGCGAGTGGTGCCGCGTGGTTTTCAAACAACCTGCCTGCGCCGGAATTTTATGCGGATTGCCCGAACATTTGGCTTGGGGAAAACAAAATTGATGCAAGCCAGAACACAGGCCTAACCGTGGCATGCTGCTCGTGTGGCATTCCCACAATGCAAGCTGGTGCAGAGCTGCCTGGTTCCCTCATTCTGGTGGACTATTAGGCCGGAAAAACCGCCTGAGAGGAAGTGAAACGGGCGAGTGCAGTTACGTTGCTGCTCTTATTTCCCAATGCATTCAGAAACATGGTTGCAGCGCTATAGGAGGGGAAATTTTGACCTTGTGGCACGACGGCAGGTTGCCGAAGGCTAATTTCAACCGAGCGGTCGATTGTGCGCAGGCTGCTGCAGCAGATGGCGTCCAGCTTGGCTCCTCCCAGGACATTTCGTACCGAAATGCCCTGTCGGCGACGGATCCTGGCCCTAAGCGCCGCTTGAGCGCACCTCAAGTATCTGCCGCATGTTGCGCTCTGCCCAGTCCTTGATGGCTTGGTTCAATGGCACAAGTTCCCGCCCAAGCGCGGTCAGCTCATATTCCACCCGCAACGGCATCTCGTCATAGATCTGCCGGGTCACCAGCCCATCCTTTTCCAGGTTGCGCAGGGTCTGTGTCAGCATCTTCTGCGACACGCCCTCCACCTTGCGGCGCAGGGCGCCAAAGCGCATCGGCCCGTGCTGCAAGGCAATGACAATCAGAAAGGTCCATTTCTCCGCCAAACGGGCAAGGATTTCGCGCGACGGGCAGGCCGCAACAAAGGCATCTGGTGTGCCCTCGGGAATAATCTCCATAGTTACCTCTGGGTACCTAATTGACGATGGGTACTACCCTGCCCATTTTCCGGACCAATTCAATCCCGAAAGGAGCCAAAGATGAAAATCGGTATTCTCGGCACTGGCAATGTTGGCAGCAGACTGACAGCCCTCTTCACCCAAGGCGGCCATGACGTCCTGATGGGCGGCCGCAGCGGCGAGATTTCGCTGCAGGACGCCGCAGCCCATGGCGATATCGTCGTCGTCGCGGTCCACTACCATGTTGCAGCAGAAGTTTTGCGCCCGCTGGCCGTTACGCTGGCCGGCAAGATCGTGGTGGACGCCACCAACCCGCTGAACGACGAATGGTCGCCGATGTTGCTAGGCCAGGAGACCTCTGCCAGTGAAGAGATTGCAAAACTCCTGCCGCAGTCAAAGGTGGTCAAAGCCTTCAACACAATCTTTGCCGACGTTATGTACCCGGACGCCATCAGCCGCGGCGGCCAGAACATCACCGCCTTCGCGGCTGGCGATGACAGCGAAGCTGTGGCTGATGTTGCGGCGCTGGCCAGGGACGCGGGTTTTGCCCCGGTCGCCATCACCAAGCTGAGCGCCGCCCGCTACTTGGAAGCCATGGCGCATTTGAACATCGAGCTAGCGGTGGGCCAGGGCGGCGGGACCAACGCCGCCTTCCTCTATCACCGCGCTTGAACCGCATTTGGGCAAAGGCCGGCACCCGCGGCCCGGCCCTTGCCGCTTTGACACGACGCTTCGCCACCCCGGCGGCTATCAGGAGGGCCTGCCCATGTCCCACACATTCAACTTTCAATACAGCGCCCCAACCCGGATCCATTTCGGCGTCGGCAAAATCTCCGGCTTGAGCACCGCGATCCCGCTGGATGAACGGGTACTGGTTCTTTACGGCGGCGGTTCGATCAAGAAAAATGGCACCTATGACGCTGTTATCAGCTCCTTGTCTGGGCATGACATCCGCGAGTTCGGCGGGGTCGAGGCGAATCCGGAATACGAAACCCTGACCCGGGCAGTCAGCCTGGTGCGCGACCAGGGGATCTCCCTGATCCTGGCTGTCGGCGGCGGTTCGGTCATCGACGCCGCCAAATACATCGCGGCTGCCAGCCTCTACGGCGGCGACGGCTGGGATTTGCTGGATGGAAGCGCCCCGGTCGTCGAAGCCCTGTCCGTCGGCGTTGTTCTGACCACCGCAGCCACCGGCTCGGAGACCAATGCCTACGCGGTCATCTCAGACAAGGCTCGCGGCCTGAAACTGGCGCTGACCTCCGATCTGGTGGTGCCGAAGTTCGCTATCATGGACCCGCAGGTCCTCTCGTCGCTGCCGCGGCGCCAGCTGGCCAATGGTCTGGCCGATGCCTTTGTGCATTGCTGCGAGCAATATCTGACCTACCCAGTGGGGGCACCGATCCAGGACGGCTACGCCGAGGCAGTGATGCGCACCCTGGTCTCGCTGGCAAACGATATCGATCAGGTTGGAACACTGGAGTGGAACCAGAACATGATGTGGGCCGCGAACCAAGCGCTCAGCGGTATCCTTGGCCTTGGCGTGCCCGGGGACTTTGCCAGCCATGTGATCTGCCGCAGCCTGACCGTGTTCTGGGGCATCGACCACGCCCGAACCCTCACCATCATCCAGCCCGCCCTGTTGCGTGAGAGTCTGGCGGAAAAGGCAGGCAAACTGGCTATGCTGGGCGAGAACGTCTTTGGAATGGAGCGGCATACACCACTGCAAGTGGTCGAACGGATCGAGGACTTCTACCGGACGCTCGGCCTGCCGCTGAGCCTGCGGGACGCCGGAGTGACGGACGGGCTGGCAGTGCCCAGGATCCTGGCCAGCTTGGAGGCGGAAGGGATCACCAGCCTCGGCGAAAACGGCATTTTCACTCCCGCCCGGATCCGCCGCATCGCCGAGGCTTGTGTCGAAGGATCCCGCGAAGGCGGCATGCGGACCTGAATCTGGGCTTTGGCCGGGTGATGCAGCGAGGGCCCGGCCCAACAGAAATGGAGGCCAAAATGCCAGTTCAGAAAATCCAGTTCACCGCCGGCGGCGTGTCTCTCATCGGCGATCTGCATCTGCCCGCTGGAGACGGTCCTTTTCCCGGTCTGATCGTGGGCGGGCCGATGACCTCGGTCAAGGAGCAGGTGACCGGCACCTATGCTGCCGCGCTGGCAAACTGCGGCTTTGCTGCTCTGGCGATCGACCACCGGCACTACGGCCAAAGCGGCGGCGAACCGCGCCAGTATGAGTTCTACGAGCACAAGATCGAAGACCTGCGCGCCGCCTTGGGCGTCCTCTTGGATGCGCCGTGCGTCGACAGCAGCCGGATCGCGGCCGTCGGCGTTTGTCTCGGCTGCGGTTATGTTGCCCACGCTCTCAAAGATCGCACTGAGGTCCGGGGCTTCGCAGCAATTGCGGGCTATTACCGGGACGTGCCCGCGATGAAGGCTGCAGATCCGGAAGGTTTTGCCCGGAAGGTCGAGGAAGGCCGCGCCGCCCGGCTGCACTATGAAGCAACGGGCGAAGTGCGCAGCATCCCCGCCGTTGCGCTTGACCGTGACGCAGCGATGACACTGCAGTCGACCTACGACTATTACGCAGGCCGCGCGGCGCACCCCAATTACACCAACGCATTCGCGGTCATGTCGCGCGAGCCCTTCCTGCAATTCGATGTGCAATCCGCGGCGGCGAACATAACCATGCCTTTCCTGATGGCGCATGGTGAGAATGCTCTGAACCCCGGCTGGGCACAAAAGTTCTACGGTGCAGTGCCGGCTGCGGACAAACAGTTCCATGAGATTGGCTCAATGGGCCAAACCGACATCTACGACGACCCAGCCATCGTCCAGCCGGTGTCGCGAACGGTAGGGGACTTCTTGCTGCAGGTGCTGTAACCCGGCTTTCTGGCCCCGCGGCCTGCTCTGGATCGCCGCTTTCCAAGGAAGGCGCCGGGTTGGCTGACATTGTACAGAGAGCTTAACGCAATAAACCGTGGCTGAGTGCCCCGGTTTGAATGCCTGTGCATGACTGGCCTTTGATCCGTCGGAACAATGGTTTCCGGCGCAAGTTGTTTTCCAATGCAGGATGCGGCCGGTTGATGTTTTCGTGATTCATCCATTGGCTGGTTAGGAATTGTGCCTTGCCCAGGCTGTAGAGAAGCACCCCGTTCAGATGGTTTGCGAGGGACACTAAGGACCCTCGCAAAGGCTTCAGGCTTAAGGCAGCTGATCACTCACCTGACAAAGCCGCGGCCAGTTCTGCAGTGCGGCGCTGCGCTGCCGCCAAAGAGTTTTCCCAGCGCTCATCCTTGAACTCTTCATACTCGATAGAAACGGTTTCCATTTCTGCGGCATCGGCGCCCAGGTAGTGGGCCGAGGCCGCCAAGGCCGGATCCAGACCGTTCAAATGAGCCCGCTCGCCGCCGGGAGCGAAGCCGAACTCTCCCCGGGAGGACAGGACGATCAGCTTCTTGCCGGACAGGATCGGCTCAATCGGGGTGTCGCCGCGGGCCAGGTCGAAGCTGAATGTCACCCCGACACGCGCGATCAGGTCAAACCAGGCCTTCAGAGCGGCTGGCATCGAATAGTTGTACATGGGGGTGCCAAGGGCGATCACATCAGCGGCCTTGATTTCTTCGATCAGAGCATCGGATTCGGCAAGAAGGGCGCGCTGCTCGTCCTGCAGCTCTTCCGGGCTGGTGAAAGCCGCAGCGATCCAGTCTTCGTTGATGATGCCCGGCGGGGTCAGGCCTACATCGCGCTCGGTGATGGAACCGCCGCCGCTGGCTGTCCAGGTTTCGGCAAAGATGCGGGCCAGACCGCGGGTGTGCGAGCGGTTCTGCCGGGCGCTGGAGTGCACGATAAGCAAGGATTTGGGCATGTGTTTGCTCCTGTGGAATAGATGTTCAGACGTCAAAAGGTTCGGCGACAAGGCCGGTTGCGGCAAAAGCCGAGGCGATTGATGGCAAGATGTCCCAGGCCTGGGCTGCGATTGCCCAGCCGCCCGGGTTCCGGATCAGCAGGAAGGCGCTGATGTCTTCAGTGACTTCAGTGCGGTTCTCGTGCATCTCGCAGCCGGCCATTGCGACGGCGACGCTTCCGGCAACCCAGATGTGCAGGCCGCAGCCTTTCTCCTCGAACACTGGGATATGGCCGCTGTCGCGCAGTCCGGCCATTCTAGCGGCGAAGTCCTGTGCGGACTGGGCCCGGGCCGGGCGGGCGGAGGCGAAGAGCTGAGCTTCCGGCAGGTAAGCTCCGGTCAGTGCGGCGGTGTTGGGCGGTGTTTCTTCGTCCCAGCACAAGGCGCGGAACTGGCGGGCAATCAGCGCCGCGATCTCCTCTCGGTCGGCTGCGGTTTGGCTGGCGGCTGTCATGCTGGTGTCTCCGTCGTGAGCTGTGAAAGCAGCGGTGCAAGTGTTCCGGCGCAGGCCAGAATGCTGCTGTCGCTGCCGGCAGGGCCGGTAAGGGTTAACGAATGCCCGGGCCTGGCAGCGTCAGCAGGTATTGCAAGGGACGGCATGTTCAGAAAGGCAAGCGGCATCGTCAGGCTCAGGGCCCTGGTGTTTTCCTGGGCGAACCGGGCGGCGTTGGAGGAAACTGTGTCCAGACGGGGCGGGGCTGACGGAACCGTTGGCAACAGCATCAGGGCATCCTGCAGGTCCCGATTGGCGAGCGCTTGCAGGCGCTTGCGCGCCGCCATTAGCTGCCGGGCATTTGCAGGTTTAACCGGCAGCGCGGCCTGAAGCCTGCGGCGGACATTGGGATCAATCGCCGGATTGCTGAGGCGGGCAAACCGGGCCAGGGTGCCTGGCGCTTCGGCGGCGACAAGTGTTCCGAAGCGTTCAAAAAGCGCGCGGATTTCTTCCAGCGCGGCAAAAGGACGGATCTCTACAGACCAGCCGCTTTCACGCATCCGTGCGGCGGCTGCGAGCAGCAAACCCTCAATCTCAGAAGACAGGCATCCCAGGCTGGCAATGTCAGGAATGACGATCCGCTGGGGCAGGGCTGAATAGGATGTCGGCATGTTGCCCCGCAAAGCAACATCCAGAGCTATCAGCCCGTTCAAATCCCGCGCCAATGGCCCTGGTGTGTCGAGCGACGGGGCCAGCGGCAGGATGCTGCTGCTGTCATAACGGCCCATGGTCGGACGGAAGCCAAACAGCCCCTGGTAGGCGGCCGGGACACGGGTAGAGCCGGAGGTATCTGTGCCAATCGCAAGGTCCGCGATGCCAAGCGCCAGGGCCGAGGCGCAGCCGGAGGAGGAGCCGCCGGGCACAAGATCCGGGTCCAACCCATTGCGCGGGGTGCCGAAATGCGGGTTCAGGCCAAGCCCGGAGAAGGCAAACTCCGACAGGTTCGCGTGGCCCATCGGGATGGCCCCTTGCGCCTTTAGGCGCTGAACCAGCGGTGCGTCTGCTGCTTCAGCCTGGGCAATGAAACTCAGCGAGCCGGCAGTGGTCGGCAGGCCGGCCAGCGCGATATTGCCCTTGATCACAACAATTTTGCCGTCGAGCGGGCCAAGCAAGCCTCCCTCTGCCCGCCGCCGGTCAGACTGCCGCGCCAGCTCAAAAAGCGCAGCATCGTTGCGGCGGATGAAAATACCTGCGGCATCGGGCTGATCGGCCCGGCCCAATGCGCGGGCAAGACGGGTGACAGCTGACATCAGAACAGGACCGGTTTGGTGTAATAGGGCAGTTCTTCCACCCGGACGGCGTTTGGATCTTTCGCGGCCTCGGTGCGGACATGGGTTGCAATTTCATGCAGCGGGGCGAACCAGACATCGCCGCGCTCCAGCACATCTTCCAGCCAGGTCTCCACCTGCCGCCAGCGCGCCAGACGCCCGGTCAGGAAGGGGTGCCAGATCGCCAGCCAGAACCCGCCGGCTTCATATTGCGCCTCGAATTCTTCCCAGAACCCCTCAAGTCCGCGGCTCGGCCCAGCCACCGGCATCATATAGCCGATCTCATCATAGTGGGCGAAGGGCGGCCAATCGTCGGTGCCCCAATGGACCGGAAGCTCAACCAGCGACCCGGCGGAGGTGTTCATCAGGTAGGGCACATCATCGGCCATCAGTGAGCTTTCGTACTCGAACCCGTGTTCGATCAGCAGGTCGATCACCGTCTGCGTCACATTGTAGACAGGCGCGCGGTAGCCTTTGGGTGTGTTGCCCAGTACCCGTTTGTGGCTGTCCAAGGCCCTCTCGAACCACTCCCGCTGCTCGGCAGGCCCGTGTGCGGTGGGGTCTTCGTGCAGATAGCCATGGTGGCCGATTTCATGGCCGTCCTTCAGGATCATCTCCATGGCGCCGGGGTATTGCTCGACGACCCATCCAGGGGCAAAGAACGACTGTTTCAAACCAAACCGGCGGTAGGTTTCCAGAATGCGCGGGATGGCAACCGTAGGGCCGTATCTGCCCATCGAGATGGGATAGAGCCGGTCGTGGCCGTCTTTGGGGCGGGAGATATGGATGAGGCTGTCAGCGTCAATGTCAAAGCTGATGGCACAGGCGCAACGCGCGCCGTTCGGCCATTTGATGGGCTTGCGGATCATTGCAGGTCCTTTCCTGTCGGCGAGGGCCGGGCGCCGTAGCGCGTCACCGGCGGATGAGTGTCGGCGGCCCAGGCGTCCCACCGCGCGTACCAGCGCATCAGGTAGGGGCGCAGATCGCGTTGCAGCTGCCGGGCCGCAGGGCTGGGCGGGTTGGCGTCTGCTTCCTGCTGCACGCGGTTCATCAGGGACCGCTCATCTATCCCCGTGCAGATACGGCTGTGCAGAACCGGCCGGCCGCCCACCAGAACGTCGCGCACATCATCTGCCTTGGCGCGGCCCACGATCAGCTCCAGCGGATCTGCAGCGGTGCTGCTCCAGGGGGCCAGGAGACGCTGCAGATTCAGAACCACCGCATCTGCGCAAAACCCTGGGTGCAGCCGGCCCAGCTCATCTTCCCGGCCCATGAGGCGCGCACCGTGTTCTGTTGCCATTGCGAAGACCTGCTGAGCTGTCAGCGACTGTGCCGTGCTATGAGGCGGCCGGTTCAGGTTGAGCGCCAGCCGCATTTCGGCAAACATATCCTCGTCGCCGGCCAGCGAAGTGCCGTCCATGCCGATGGCAGTTGCTACCCCTGCTTCCACCATGGCAGCAGCCGACGCGATCCCTGATCTCAGTCGCAGGTTGGAGCTGGGGTTATGGCTTACTTGGGTTCCGCTGCGGGCGAGGCGGTCAATGTCTTCGCCGGTTGCCCAGACCGCATGCGCCAGAGACAAACGCCCGGTCAACAGCCCGGTGTTTTCGAAATGCCGGATGACTGAGCCGCCGCGGATGCGCGGGCTTTCGATGCTCTCATAGTGGCTTTCCAGCACGTGAGTCTGGATACGGGTATCCAGGCGTTCAGCCGCCGCCGCGATCTGCTGCAGCAGCCCATCCGGGGTCCACTGCGGGCCGGTGGGGCCGAACCAGAAATTCTGAAAGCCGTTCCCCTGCGGCACCAGAGTACCGATCAGGGCGAGATATTCTGCAGGTGCCAGTCTCTGCCTGCGGGCCTCGCTTTCCAGCAGCCGGGTGCGCAATCCTGGCGGAAGAGTTGCGAGGAAGGCGGCTTCCTCTCCGGACCCATGCACGATGCGGTTCTGCCAGCGCTCGCCAGGGGCGATGGAGGCCCTTATCCCGGCATCACGGTAGGCTGCCGCTTTTTCATGCAGCCGTGTTTCGGCAACTGCCCGCGACGGCCCGGCGGCACACATGTCCACCACAGCCGTCACCCCCGAACGCAGCAGCCGAAAAGCTGAGTAAGCCGTCGAGGCATAGTTGGACAGCCCGGTCATGGCGGGGCCGCTGAACATCCAAGGTTCCAGAAAGTCGTCGGCAACCGCGTGGTTGAGCAGTTCCGGCCCATAGCAATGGTGATGCGCGTTGATCAGCCCCGGCAGAATGGCGCAGTCAGGGCCGCCCCATTCCGGTATGCCCGGATGAGCCGCCCGCATGTCCGCTGCCGGTCCGGTTTTTGCAACGCGCCCATGGTGGACCAGGACCGCATGGTCCTGGCACACATCTGTGGCGGAAAGCACCACCCAGCGGCCAGTCAGCAGCAGATCATCCATCCCGAAACCGCCTCAACCGCTGGTGACGCGGAATTCGAGCCGTTCCGGCGAGGCGCCTTCGCCATTCACCGGCGTCACATCTTGAGGGCAGGCCGACATAACCGCAATCACGTCGGTTTCGGCACGGAATGACATCTGGTCGCCGGGTTTAGACACCGGGGGCTCGAAACTGGTGCTGCCGTTTGGCTGCACCGGCACGTTCATCCAAAGATTAAAAGGAGCCGGGACCGCTGGCGCCCGCAGGCCAATCGCAATCAACGCCTGCCGGAGATTATCGGTGCAGTTGTCGTGGTAGTCATCGACGCCAAGCTGCCGGTAGCGGTTGTGATCGCAAGCGGCAATCACGGTGTCATGCACACCGGGCGAGGTGTCTTCGGTGATGGTCATCAGCGGGCGGCGCAGGTTCGAGACCACGCCGTCGCCCACCTTCGGGAAGATTGAGCCAAGCGAGGTGTGCAGATGCTCCATTGAGCTGTATTCGTTCAGGTCATCCGCCGCGAAGATCCAGAAGTCGCAGACCTGGAAGCCGGCAGGATTGATGACTGTCAGGGTCTGCCCCTTGCTGACCCGCACGGCCAAGCCGCAGCGGGCGGGGATCTCATACAGCTTGCCGGGTTCAGGCGTGCCATCGGCCGAGATGGCAATCTCTATGCTGCGGTTGGTGCCGTCTGGCTGGCCGGGGTCGAATGTGGTGGCGGAGGGGATCATGGCGGGCAGACCTTTGTCGTGGTGGTTTTCCAAAGCACACACCAAAGGCCCGCCCGCGAAAACTGAGGAATCTTCAGGCCAGAGAGAAGAAAATCTAAGCTGAGCGTGGTCAGCCCTGCACTGCACCGCGATCCGCGTTCAGAGTCTGACCGGTTATGTTGGCCGCCAGCGGGGACGCGAGATAAAGATAGCTGAGCGCGACATCATCGGCAGATTGCACCCCGGGCAGGGATTGCTCCGCGCTGATTTCCTGGGCGATGACATCTTCGGCCGCACCGCGCTCCCGTGCCATTTCCTGCAGTGTGTTCCGGGCAGGGCCGGTCATGACCCAGCCCGGGCAGACTGCGTTGACCCGGATGCCGTGCGGGCCAAGCTCTTTGGCAATAGAGCGCATGAAGCCGATGTTGGCGTGTTTGGAGGCCACATAGGCGCTGAGTTCTGGCACTGCGGTACTGCCCCAAATGGATGCTGTGATGATAATCCGCCCGCCAGGCCCCATTTGCGGCAGCGCGGCGCGGGTGGTCAGATAGGTTCCGATGGTGTTGATCTCGGTCACCCGGCGGAACAGCGTCTCGGCCCTCGCGCTGCGGTCGCTGATCGGGGTGACAGCCTCCAGCCCGGCGTTGGCGACAAACACACCCAGCGGGCCTGCCTGCGCAAAAACCTCATCAACCCTGGCACTGTCGGTGATGTCGCAGGTCCAGCCGGTCACGCTTTGACCGGTTTCATCTGCGATTTGGCGGGCGGCATCATGTATTTCCTCCCCCTGTGCGAGGATGTGCAGGTTTGCGCCATGCTGCGCAAAGGCGCGGGCCACGCCATAGCCAATCCCCCGGCTGGCACCGGTTACCATGACGGTCTGGCCGCTGAAGCCCACTGTCGCGGGATGAGTCATCTTGCTGTCTCCTGAAAAAAGGCGGCGTCGGCCGGAGCGGGCACCGCGGTAATTGGGGGAGCTTGTTACCAGTCCGCCCCGTTAGGCGGCGGGGCAGGGAACCAGCTTTCCGGCTCGGGATAGTCCCAGCCTTCGGGGAAATGATAAGTCTCGAATGTGGTGCCTGTGACGTCTTCGGTATCGAAGAAGGCAAAGGCGTTCTGGCCCTGCCATTTTCCGGACTGCACCATCTTGAAACCGCGTTTTTCCAGTTCGCTGATACGGGTTTCCCAAGGTATATCGTTGCAGTCATAGGCCACGTGGTGGAACCCCGGGCCGTGCTTGTCGAGGAAGTCCTGAAAAATCGAAGGCCCCCAAAGCGGCTGCATCAGCTCCCAGATCATGTTGCCGGATTGGGCAAAACAGACTTTGAGCGCAAATTTGCAGGGTTCGCCTTTATATGTCTGGTCCGATACCGTTTCCGGCGAAAAGGTGTAAACGGCCCATGGGCCAATCCCTAGCCGGCAGAGGCCCTCCATAGTTTTCTCGTGGTCATCGGTGACAATGCACAGCTCAACCGCATTGCCGAGGAAGCTGTTTGACAGCGTCTCGCCGTCAACAACCGAGGGCAGCTTGGAAAGGTCCATGGGCAGCGGCTTTACTTCTGCGAGCCGTCGACACCGGCAATGGCCAGATGCGGCAGCGGCATGACGCCCAGCTGGAAGAACAGGCCCAAGGTATCTTCGTGATAGAGGTAATCAGTGACCTTGCCGTTCTCATCGAACTTGAACCACTCGGCACCATAGATGTCGACTTTGCGCCCGGTGCCGGGAATGCCATAGAAGTCGCCCTGGTGGGTGCCGCGCAGGCGGAAGCGGGACATCACGGTGTTGCCATCGGCCACTAGGTCAATCGCGTCTTCGTGGATGTCGGGGAACGCCTCGCGCCAGAACGCCACCAGTTTTTTGAAGCCATCACGGCCGGAAGGCCAGCCATCCAGCAGAAGGCCGTGGCGCACGTCTTCGTCAAAGATCTCGTCGACGCGCTGCATATCGTTCTTGTTCCAGCAGGTGGCGTAGATGTCAGCCACTGTGGCCTTGTTGCGTTCCTGATCGGTCATGGAAACCTCCTTTTGAATTTCCCGAATAAGTGAGGCGCACGGGCCGTTTCTGTCACCCGACGAAACCTCAGCCCTTGGATGAGGAGATTTCAGGCGCGGATCCCGCGGGCCGCGGTTAGTGTCGGGATGCACAGCGTCCGGCATGGGCGCTCTGCGGCCTCACAGGCCTCTGTTCAGCAAGGATCTGTAAGCCTGCCCGCAGTCTGCGGTTTGCGGCAGGGCGTCTGTGCGCCCGGGGCGGAGCCTTGCCAAAAACACAGCTGTTCCAACGGGAGGAACTTACATGGTTTTCAATTCTCTAAAGGTCCGGGCAAAGGCCGGTCTGCTTGCCGGTGCTATTGCCGCGGCAGGGAGCGCGGCCCATGCCGATACCATTTCGCTTGGCGCGCCGATTCCGCTGACCGGTTATTTCGCCGCGGATGGTGAAACGATGGAGCAGGCAATCAATCTGGCGGTTGGTGAAATCAACGCAGGCGGCGGGCTGCTCGGCAATCAGGTCGAGGTTGTGACCTTCGATATCGGCGACCTGACCCCGGATAAGCTGGCGGCGGCCGCCGCCAATCTGATCGAGCGGGAACAAGTCAGCGCTTTGATCAACGGTTACGGCGGCATGGGGCCGGATATTCCTGCCTTCTGCCCCTACGGCATTCCCTACATCCACAATGACGCGGTGATCGGCGTTGTCGACCTGGCCGAGCGGATGCGCTGCAACGCGATCTTCAATGCCTCCGACGTCGGCTTGAACTACGGCCGGGCTCAGTTCGACATGGTGCTGAAAACCGGCCACGCGTTTGAGACCAAACGCCTGGCAATTGTGCATGGCGATTTCGAATGGGACATCAACAACGCCAAATCCATGGCCGCTGCCGCCGAAGAAGCAGGCTGGGACGTCGTCTATGTGCAGGAAGTGCCTTATGACACCGTGGAATGGACCGGTATTCAGTCGCAGATCCGCGAGGCCGCACCGTCGCTGATCCACCTGGAGGCGCTGGAGCCTGCCGTCGCCACCACTTTCCTGTCGCAATACAAGGACAAGCCCGCAGGCAAGGCGCTGCTGAACGTCGGGTATATCGGCGCGACCACCGGCCTTGACGATGTGATCGCCCAGGGGCAGGCGGAAGGCTTGCTGGCCTTCACCCTGAATGCGCATCAGGAAAACGAGGCCGGTGCGGAATTTGTTGAAAGCTGGAAGGCTGCCTATGGAAGCGAGCCTTCGGTCAGCCTGGCCGCTGCGGTCTATGACATGGTGAATATGTGGGCTGCCGCTGTCGAACAGGTAGGCGATGCCTCAGACCATGCGGCCGTTGCCGAGGCCATCCGCACCATGAAGTACCAGGGGCTGGTCGGAACCTTTGCGTTCAACGACCGCAACTTCATTGACAACGGGCCGGACACCCAGCCTGCGCAGCTGTTCCAGGTGCAGAACAACGAGCGCGTCCGTGTTGTGGTGGGCGATCAAAAGGTCGCCGACATCGTGACTCCTTCCTGGATCAAGTAACGGTCCGGGCACCTGCCGCGCCTTCGCTCTCCCCCCTTCTCCGGAGGCGCGGCATTTTTCAGACAGCAGGCCTGATGCAGGCAAACCGTCCAGAAAGCTCTCTTCATGACACAAATGTCCCTTGAAAACGTAACCATACAATTCGGGCCGTTCCGGGCGCTCACGGATCTGTCCTTTCAGATCGAGCGGGGCGAGATTCTGGGGGTGGCGGGCCCGAATGGCGCCGGTAAGTCAACCTTGATGAACGTGTGCACCGGCGGGCTGCACGCAAGCCGGGGCAGGGTGCTGTTCAATGGCAAGGACGTGACCGGGTTCAAACGCCACAGCCGCTGCGGGCTGGGAATTGCCCAGACGTTCCAGATCCCGACGCTGCTGTCGTCGGTGACGGTGGGGGAAAACCTTCTGGCCGGGCAGATGTTCGGCAGCGAGGCCCGGGGGTCAGCGCCGGATATCCCGATCCAGGATATCCTCTACCTGACCCAGCTCGAGGACACGCTGAACCTTCCGGCGTCGCAGGCTGATCTTTTGACCCGCAAACGGATCATGCTGGGGGCGGCACTGGCAACGGGGCCGGAAATCATCTTTATGGATGAACCGCTTGGCGGGCTGAACGCCGAGGAAATCGTCGAATTCCTGCAGGTGATCCGTCACGTCCGCGAGGAGCTGGGGATCACCATCGTGATGGTCGAGCACAAAACGCGGGCGCTGGCTGAGATCGCTGACCGCATCCTGATCATCAATTTCGGCGAGTTTGTGATGCTGGACCGCCCCGAAGTGGTGCTGAACGACGACCATGTGGTCGAAATCTATCTTGGAAAGAAACACGATGCTTGAGGTGAACGGCGTCAACGCCTTCTACAGCGATTTCCATGTGCTGCATGATGCATCGCTGCGCGTGAACAAGGGGGAGCTGGTTGCCGTGGCTGGGGCCAATGGCCATGGCAAAAGCACCCTTCTGAAGACGATTTGCGGGCTGGTGCCTGCAAAATCCGGCCAAATAACTTTTGACGGCCAGGACATTGCCGGTCGCAAGGCGCCGCATCTGGTTGGCCGGGGCCTGGTCTATGTGGCCGAAGACCGCCGCCTGTTTCCCGATATGACCGTGCTGGAGAACTTGCAGCTTGGCGCCTATCTGCCTGAAGCGCGCAGGCGGGAGAAAGATAACCTGGACCGCGTGTTCAGCCTGTATCCGCGCCTGGCGGAGCGCCGCGGCCAGCTGTGCCGCTCATTGTCCGGCGGCGAGGCGCAGATGGTGGCGCTGGGGCGGGGTCTGATGTCCAACCCGTCGCTTCTTGCCATTGACGAACCCTCTCTGGGACTGGCGCCGAACCTCACGGAAACCATGCTGCGCACCGTGTCACAGCTGAACCGCGAAGGGCTCACCGTGCTGCTGGTCGAACAAAGCCTGGCGCTGCTCGAAGGGATGATCGACCGGGTCTATTCCATTGAAGAGGGCGTGGTCACCGAAGCAGACAGCCGCAGCCTGCAGGAGGCTCTATGACACAGATCGTTGAAATCCTGCTGAGCGGGATCACCCAGGGGGCTGTCTATTGCGTTGTCGCAGTTGGCCTGTCGCTGGTTTACGGCGCCTCGCGCATTTTGAACTTTGCCCATGGCTCGCTCTATTCGCTGGGGGGCTTTCTGGCCTGGTTCCTGGTCGTAGGGCATTTCAACCTGCCTTTGTGGCTGGCAGTGCTGGTTGCCATCCCGATTCTGGCAGCGGCGGGCATCGGTATTGAACGGCTGATCATCCGGCCGCTGCGGGGCAGCGCAAACTGGAAGATCAACACCATTATGGTGACGCTGGGCCTCGCCTTCATCGTGGAAAACGGCCTGCAGCTGGTCTTTGGTCCCGGCACCAAAACCATTCCGCCGTTCACCGAAGGCGTGCTGGAAATCGGCGGGATCACCCTGTCCTGGTACCGGATCTGGATCTTTGCCATATCCCTTGGGCTGGTCGCCGCGCTGGAATACTTCCTCTCTGCCACCCGCTATGGTCAGGCCGTCCGGGCGGTCAGCCAGGATATGCAGGGCGCCAATCAGGTGGGTGTGAACGTCAATCAGGTGTTTTCGCTGACCTTCGCCCTGTCGGTGGTGCTGACCGGAATCGCCGGGATCCTGCTGGCGCCGGTGTTCCTGGTTTCGCCGCTGGGTGGCTGGGCGCCGTTTCTCAAGGCCTTTGTGATCGTGGTTCTTGGCGGGCTGGGCAGTACTAAGGGTGCCTTTGTTGCCGCCTTCATCCTCGCGATCCTCGAGGCCTTTGTCATTTTCTACATCGGCCCGAGCTGGGCCATGCCGGCCTGGCTGGTGATGCTGATCGCCGTGCTGATGATCCGCCCCAAAGGCCTGTTCGGAGTCTGGGAGAACTAAGATGGCTGACCGATCCGCATCAATTACGTCGCAATTCACCGGCGCCGGTCTGGGCCGCAGCAGCCTGATTTTCTGGGCGCTCGTCGGCGGGCTTGCCCTGCTGGGAGGGCTTCTGGGCGACAGCTATGTCCGGCACATTTTCATTCTGGTCTTTATCTGGTGCATCGTGATCGCCAGCTGGGATCTGATTCTGGGCTATGCCGGGATTTTCAACTACGCGCAGCTCGTGTTCTTTGCCTTTGGCGCCTATGGCTCGGCGATGCTGTCGATCTATGCCGGGCTGACCCCGCTCTTGGCCATTGGCGCTGCCGCGCTGGTCGGTGCCGGGATCGGGGTGCTGGTGGCCGTGCCCAGCCTGCGGCTGAAAGGCGAATATGTGGCGCTCTTTACCTTTGCGGTGCATCTGGCGCTGCCGCCTCTGATCCAGCAGGGCAGAGCCATCGGCATGGGTGGCAACACCGGACTGCTGGGAATCCCCTGGCTCAACCTTTTCGGCTTCCAAGTGTCCTCCATCGACAAGCTGACCTGGTACTGGGTGTCTCTCGCCTTCGGCGCCGTCTGTGTCTATCTGATCTATTTCGTCATTCTGCGCGGGCGCATGGGGCTGGCCTTCATCGCGATGCGGGACGCCGAAACATTCGCTCAGGCAATCGGGGTGAATGAGTATAAATACAAGCTGCTGGCCTTTGTCGTTTCGGCGGTTTTCACGGCCGTCGCCGGAGGGATCTATGCGCATTACACCTCTGTGGTGACACCCAAGGTGCTGGGGACAGAGTTCTTCCTGATGGCAATGGTCATGCTGGCGATTGGCGGCATGGGGCGCTTTCCCGGGGCCATAGCCGGGGTGTTTACCGTGGTCATAGGGAACGAGCTGCTGCGCAGCTTCGATGACTACCGGCTGCTGCTGCTCGGGGTGGCCGTGGTGGTTACGGTGATTTTCTTCCCGGAAGGCGTGGCCGGTGCCTTCAAGCCCAAGCCGCCTGAAAAGGCTGAGTAACTGGCCTGCGTCCCTGGCATTCGGCCTTAGGACGATACAACAGACACACGGTGCGGAGCGGCTGTCTCCGCACCGTGTTTTGTGCTTTTGACAGCCAGTCTGCGCCGGTTTTCCAGCTTGCACCGGTCAGCAAATTTCACGGCAACAAGCAAACCTGTTACTCATTGTTTTTGTTGTGGAAAACCTCTTCACCCATGGCCTGAGCTTTTCTCAGTTGTTGGAATCCCCAGCTCCGCCATCCTGTTGGCAAGCCGGGCCGGAAACTGCCGGTACCGGGCACATCAACGGGAGGAGTTGAAACATGGCAGACCTTGCCAAGCTGAGCGCAACCGAAACAGCGCTTGCCATCCGCGAGCGGCGTGTCTCCGCGTCAGAGGTCATGGAGGCCGCGATTGCGCGGATCGAAGCGGGCAACGAAAAACTGAACGCGTTTGTCTTTACCGCCTTTGACGAGGCGCGGGATGCCGCCAAGGCCGCAGACGAGGCTGTCGCCCGCGGCGATGAGCTGGGTGCGCTGCATGGTGTGCCGACTGCGATGAAAGACCTGTTTGACTTCAAACCGGGCTGGCCGAGCACTTTGGGAGGTATTCCGCAGCTCAAGAACAACATTGCCGACATGAAATGCGGCTTCGTTGAGAGCATGGAAGCAGCAGGCGCTATCTTTGTCGGCAAGACCAACAGCCCGGCAATGGGCTATCGCGGCACCACGGACAACGCGGCCTTTGGCCCGACTGCCAACCCGTTTGACACCAACCGCAATGCCGGCGGCTCGTCGGGCGGTTCCGCCGCCGCGGTTGCCGCAGGCATGCTGCCGGTTGCCGAGGGCACCGACGGCGGCGGGTCGATCCGAATTCCAGCCGCATGGACCAACACCGTCGGCTACCGGGCCTCGGCAGGCCGCACGCCGCTGCTGGTGCGCCCGAATGCTTTTGCCAACACGCTGCCCTACATCTTTGAAGGCACCATCACCCGCAATGTCGAGGATGCGATCCTGTCGCTGGGTATTCTGCAAGGTGCGCATCCCGGCGACCCGAACTGCCACCAGATGGTCAACGACTTCTCGGATGCAGCCCTGCGCGGCATCAAGGGGATGAAGATCGGCTATAGCCCGGACCTGGATGTCTTCCCGATCGAAGGCGAGGTGAGCGACGTCGTCGCTGATGCTGTCAAAGTGTTCGAACAGGCTGGCGCCGAAGTGGAAGAGATCAAGATCGGCCTGACCCGAGACCAGCGCGAATACAGCGACATCTGGTGCCGCCTGTTTGTGCCGATCATGCGCCACAGCTTTGACGCCATCAAGGCTTCAGGTCTTGACCTGCTGTCCGAAGAGCATCGCCATGGACTGGCGCCCGACCTGCTTGACTGGGTGGAGCGCGTCGGGCCGGGCTACAGCGCGGATGATCTCTACCGCGACCTCTCTGTCCGTTCGGAAGTGTTCGATGCCTACCAGGCCACTTTTGCGAAATACGACCTGATCGTTTCACCCACGGTGAGCGCGATGCCGGTCAAGAACACCGCGGATGGCAACACCAAAGGCCCCAGCGAAATCAACGGTGTGGAAATTGATCCGCTGATCGGCTGGTGCCCGACTTTCCTGACCAACTTCACCGGCCACCCGTCTGTGTCGGTTCCCGCGGGCCTGGGTGCTTCCGGCTTGCCGGTTGGCCTGCACATTGCCGGACGCCGCCAAGCCGACGGCGACGTGCTGGCTGCCGCTGCGGTCTTTGAACGCCTGCGCCCGTGGGCGCAGCACTACAGCCGGATTGCCCTCTAACGGTCCGGACTGCCTCTAGGGCCGGATCCCACACGCTGGCGACCCCGCGGCGTGCCGGCCGCCTTTTGCCCAACCAACAGGAGAATACCAATGAAAATGCTGAAATCTCTAGCGCTTGCCGCTGCCATGACTGTGACCGCCGCCGCCGGCGCCATGGCAGAGGCGCTGCCGATCAACAAGGCAGTTGTTGTCGAATATCTTGAGTTCAACCTGATCGACGGCGCCAACCCGGATGCGTTCCTGCGCGAAACCCTGGCCATGGACGAAGTGCTGGAAGGCTATGACGGGTTCGTTGCCCGCCACCTGGCCAGAAACACCGATGGCTCCTGGGTCGAGGTTGTTTACTGGACCTCGCAGGAAGATGCCGAAGCGGCCCTGCCGCGATTTGTCGAAGACCCGCGCACCAAGGGTTTCCTGGCGCTGGTCAACGGCGACTCGCTGTCGGTGAAATACTCGAACCTCTTTGAATTCTGAACCGGCCGCCGGGCGGGGTCTGCTGATCCCGCCCAAATCAAGAGCTGCCGCCAAAGGCAGCCGTCCGCAGCCCGCAAACAACAGGGAAATCCAATGAAGACCATCACAAAAAAACTGGCCCTTGCGATCGGCCTTGCCGCTGGCACGCTGGCTCAGGCCGATGAGGTCAAAGAAGTCACCATCAAACAGATCCGGGAAGCCGCAGCGGATGCCTGCGCCGGCGGCCAAACCTACCAGGTGGCCTACAGCCACTCGGTTTCAGAGGTTGCAATCGTCAAGCAGGTGCGCCGGTTTGCCGATGAACGCGCCGCTCAGCTGGGGTGCGTGACTGTCCTGCATGACAACACACAGGCCAATAATCTGGAGCAGCAGATCAATGCGATCCAGGGCTGGATCACTCTTGGCGTTGACGCCATCGTTGTTCTGCCGATTGAGCCCACAGCTTTGCAGCC
This sequence comes from Leisingera sp. ANG-M1, assembly GCF_000813745.1. Classification (GTDB taxonomy): domain Bacteria; phylum Pseudomonadota; class Alphaproteobacteria; order Rhodobacterales; family Rhodobacteraceae; genus Leisingera. The sequence continues at coordinate 22,611 of NZ_JWLC01000024.1, forward strand.
GCTGCAGCGCCAGGCCCAGGCGCAGGGGATCAGGTGGCTGACATACTTGGGCAAAATGGACGGGTCGGATGGCTTTGTCGGCTTTGATCACGCCCAGTCCGGCCAGATCGTGGCTCAGGCAGCCGTTGATTGGGCCAAGGAAAACGGTGTGACCGATGCCAAGGCGCTTGTGACCACGCTGACTCCGCTGCCCTCGCTTGCCCCGCGCTGGACCGAGGTGATCCGGATCTTCTCGGAAAATGGTATTGAGGTGGTGTCGGAACAGGACGCGGCTGATCAGACCAACGGCCTGCGGGTTGCGGAAACGGTCCTGCAGCAGCATCCGGATCTGGATATCATCATCGGCATGGCAGATGACGCGGCGGTTGGCGCCATGCGGGCGATCAAACTGGCAGATGCAGATGCGGACGCGATGTTTGTCGGCGGCCAGGACGGCTCTCTGGAAGGGCTGAGTGCAGTGAACGAGGGCGGGGCTTACCGGGCCTCCGCGGCGATCCTGATCAATGAACTGGGCGCCAATATCGTTGATCTAGCACTGAATGCCGTGCGCGAGAAAGGGCCGAGCTTTGCCTACACGCCCACTGTGCTGGCCAGCAAGGCCGACCAGCCGCTGCTGAACTTCCTTCTTTCGAATTACGAAAACTGATGCGTGGAACCGGCAAGGAGGCGGAAATGCGTCTTGAAGTGAAGGATCTTCGCAAATCCTATGGCTCTGTTGCCGTACTCAAAGGGGTGGACCTGCAGGTCGAGGCCGGAAAAGTTCTGGCATTCCTGGGAGCAAATGGCGCAGGCAAATCCACTCTGCTGAACTGCATCAGCGGAGCGCAGGACGCGGACAAGGGCGATATTCTTGCGGGTGGAGCTTCCTTGCGCGATGCCACGCCGCGGCAGGTGCAGAACCTGGGCGTGGCGATCATCTATCAGCACTTTCAGGTCTTTGAAGGGCTGACCGTTGCCGAGAACATCTTTCTTGGACATGAAATCAAGCGCGGCGGCAGGGTGGACCGCCGCGCCCAGAACGGCAAGGCGCGGGAGCTGCTTGCGCGGCTTGGGGTTTCAGGTATCAATCCGCGGGCCGAACTTGGAACGCTGGGCGTCGGCGAGCGCAAGGTGGTGGAAATCGCGCGTGCGCTGCGGCTGAAACCCAGGTTTCTCATTCTTGATGAGCCGACGGCCTCGCTCTCTGACAAGGAGGCCAAGGCGCTGCATGCGGTGATCCGGCAGGCGGTTGCCAAGGACGGGATCGGAGTCATCTACGTCACGCATTTTCTGGATGAAATCCACAAGGTCGCGGATCAGGTCACCATCCTGCGGGACGGGCGTATCCTTTGGACACGGCCGGTGGAGGAGGTGACCATCGCCGACATGACGGATGCAATTTCCCCGGATGCGCTTTTGAAGGGGATAGAAAGGCCTGGCTTCACGCCCAGTGGTCCCGCTGTCTTGAAGATGGATGGTTTGAGCACCGGATTTGTCGGGCCTGTCAGCGCCGAACTGCGGGCAGGCGAGGTTCTTGGCATCTACGGGCTGATGGGGGCGGGCAGAACCGAACTGCTGGAATGCCTGTCAGGTGCTGCGCCGAAATCCAGCGGCCGGATAGAGCTCGACGGGCAGGATGTCAGCTTTGCTGCGCCGCGCGAGGCGTTGTCGCAGGGTGTCGCCCTGGTGGCCAGCGACCGCAAGGAGCAGAGCCTGTTTGCCAGTTTTGCTGCTGTCGAAAACCTGCTTGTGCCGCACTTCGGACGCTCGCCGATGCCGCGGCTGCTGCGCGATTTCCGCCGCGAAGGCCGGGAGTTCGAACGCGCCGCCCGCCGGCTGAACATCCAGCCGCCCAACCCGCGACTGCAGGGGCAACGGTTCAGCGGCGGCAATGCGCAGAAGATCATGGTGGGCCGCTGGCTGGTCGAAGGGACAGGGCTGAAGCTGCTGCTGCTGGATGAGCCGACCCAGGGCGTCGACATTGGCGCCCGGCACGAGCTCTACGAGGCCCTGGCGGATGTGAAGCGCAAGGGCACGGCAGTCGCGGTGGCCTCGTCGGACGCGACCGAGATCTGTTTGCTGGCCGACAAGGTGCTGGTGCTGGGCCGCGGCAGGCAAGTGGCCCTGATCGACAACCCGCAGGATGAAGAAATGCTGATCGAGCTGGCTCACCGCGCAGAGCACAGCGCGCAACAGGATCCAGCGGCTGCAGAGCCTGAAGCAAAGGAAATGGAATTGACGCAATGACAGATACCGGACTGACACGGGCCGCGGCGGCGGCTGACGAAAAAGCCGAACGCGACTGGTTCGAGATCGCGGTGGCGGCCGCATTGCCGGCAGCCATCGCCCTGCTGGCGCTGTTCTTCTATGTAAAAGCGCCGGTCTTCATGACCGCCAACAACTGGATCGCGATCTCGGTGCAAGTGTCAGCGCTGATGACGATTTCCATTCCTTTCGCCATGCTGCTGATGGCTGGCAAGATCGACCTGTCTGTCGGCTCCACCCTGGCGCTTTGCGGTGTTGTTGCCGGGCTCAGCTTTGAACCTTTGGGGATTACAGGCGCGGTGCTGCTCACCTTGGCTGTTGGAACAGGCGCGGGGCTGATCAATGGGGTGCTTGTGTCGTCAATCGGGATGTCCCCGATCATTGTGACCTTGGGCACGCTGACCCTCATCCGCGGGCTGGCCCAATGGCTGGCGCCGAACCCGATCTTCGGTTTTCCGGAGGAATTCCTGGTCATCGGCTACGAGCGGATCTTCGGCCTTCCGGTCCTGACCTGGATCATGCTTGCAGTCATCGCTCTTGGGGCGGCGGTCATGGCCCTGCTGCCTATCGGCCCGCAGATTGTGGCGCTGGGGGTGAACCGGCGGGCGGCTTTCCTGGTCGGCCTCAGGGTCAAGGCCATTGGCGTGGGTCTGTATGCAGCCACTGGCTTCTTTGTGGCGGTTGCGGCACTGATGAGCATTTCGCGGATCAACTCGGCCCCCGCCGGCACCCTGGGCATCGGGGTTGAGCTTAGTGTTCTGACGGCGGTTCTGCTGGGCGGTATCCCTTTTACCGGCGGCAAGGGCTCGGTCCTGCGGGTCGTGCTCGGTGTCTGGCTGCTGGGGATGCTGTCGAACGGGCTGATTCTGATGAATGTGCCAACTGAATTGAGTCTCATGACAACTGGTATCGTTTTGGTTGTGGCGGCCGGTTTGGACGTATTGCGTGCGAGGCGCGGCTAACTCCAGACTGAACCTGCAGGCCTCTTCCGCGCGGGAGGGGCCTGCCCCTTGAAAAGAGAGGTTCACGCCGTGAAACGCCTGCCGCCCCTGACCAGCCTTCAGGCCTTCGAGGCCGTCTCCCGGCATATGAGCATCAAGCTGGCGGCAGAGGAACTGTCGCTGACACCCACCGCGATCAGCCACCGGCTCAAGACCTTGGAAACACAGCTGGGTATTTCGTTGTTCCACCGGCTGACACGGTCGCTGAAGCTGACTGCTGAGGGCGAAATTCTGAGCCCCTTTGTCAGCGATGCTTTCAGCCAGCTGAACCAGGGCGTGGCGCAGCTCAGCATGGATGAAATCGAGGGCGAGCTGGTGGTGACCACCACGCGCTCTTTTGCCTGGAGCTGGCTCAGCCCCCGGCTACCGAAATTCAGCCGCCTGTATCCGCAGCTCGATGTCAAAGTCATCGCTTCGGACAGCGTTTTGGATTTTGCGCGGTACTCCGTTGATATTTCGATCAGATACACGGATACGCCCGACCCCGGCGCCCATGCGGCCTGGGTGCTGGATGACTTTGTGACCCCGGTCTGCGCCCGTAAATTGAGCAGCATGATCAGAACCCCGGAAGACCTGCTGAGCCGGGATCTGGTCGAATATGAATGGCTTGGGTTCGAAGACGGCGATCCAAACTGGCAAGCGTGGTTCGCCTCAGCCGGGGTGCCAGCCTGCCAGATCCGCCCGATCGCGCATTTCAGCGATGAAATCATGTGTATTGAGGCCGCCATAGACAACCGCGCGGTCGCCCTTGTCAGCGTGATCGCAGCATCCCGCGAGATTGAACGGGGGCGCATTGCCGCCCCCATCCCGCAGGTGCTAAAGGATCGCAGCTATTACCTGGTCTGCCCGGTGGAGCGGGCCCGCACCGCGAAGATCAAGGCGTTTCAGGACTGGCTGCTGAGCGAGGCGGACCTGTTCCGGGACAGCGCCTATGGCCAGCAATTCATGCCCCAGGGTTGAGATTCGGCGGCCGGTTTGCAGCTGCCAAGGGTTGCAGCCTGTAAAATTCACGGATTGGCCGCGTCCAAAGGCTGAGAAAATCTTTGAAACGGCTGAGTTCTGCTCGATTGTTGGGCCGGCGGCCGGGCTGGATACTTCCTTCATCACGCAAGGGAGGAGCCGGAAATGGCCAAGAATAATCTCACACGGCGGGGTCTTCTAAAGACAAGTGCCATGGCAGCCGGTGCGCTGGCGATACCAATGATCGCACGGGCGCAATCCGTTACCGAAATGACGATGCTGGCCTGGTACGGCCAGGCGGAACCGGATGCGGTTGCCGAATTCGAAGAGCTGCACAACGTCAAAATCACCCCGAAGTATTATGTCGGCGGCGAACAGATGCTGGCCCTTCTGGCGCAGTCCCCGGCGGGGACTTATGATCTGATCCACGCGGATGCCGAATATGTGCAGCAGCTGGTCCGTGCCAATTTTGTCGAGAAGCTGGATCCGGCCGACTACCCGTTTGATGACTTCTATCCGGAGTTCCACAAGTTCCCGGGCCACTGGCATGATGACGAACTCTATGCGGTGATCAGCCGCTTCGGCTTCCTGGGGATCTCCCACAATCTGGACGCGGTTTCGGTCAAAGAGGCGATGTCCTATGACATGCTGTGGGACGCCAAGCACCACGACAAGGTCGGCCATTTCGACTGGCACCTGCCCAATCTCGGCGTGCTGAGCCTGCGCAACGGCAACGCGCAGCCCTATGACATCAGCGGCGGCGCATGGGACAAGCTGCAGGAAACCACATTGAGTCTGAAGCCGCAGGTGCGTGGTTTCTACGACTATGGCGGCGTTCTGTCTTCGCTGAAATCCGGGGAAGTCACCGTGATGCCGGGGATCGGCGAGTGGATTACCGGCGTGCTGCGCCGCGATGGCGCCAATGTCACCACCACTATCCCGGAGCAGGGCGGCATCCAGTTCACTGAAAGCTTCTCGATCGGACGCGGATCACGCAAGGCAGAGCTGGCGCGCAAGTTCATCCAGCACGCCTCCAGCCCTGCCGGACAGTACAACCTGGCCAATCTGAACGTGTTCCCCGCGATTATCCCGTCGCAAGCCGGCTGGGAACGGATGATTGCCGAGAAGCCTGAAGATGCCCGCCATCTGGGAATGTTTAAGGGTGACGGCAACGCCATCGACCTGATCCGCAAGGGCCGCATCCACATCCGCCAGCTGCCGGTGCAGCAGGATCTGGGTGACTGGAACGACTTCTGGTCCGCCTACAAGAGCGCCTGATCTCCCCTCTCAGGTGCTTTTGGTCCCGCTGCCGGGCTCCGATTGGCAGCGGGACCTCTCACGACCCTTCCCAGAGCCGAAGGACACATACCATGACTTCTCTCCTACAAGCCCGGCGCCTGTCCCGGGCCGCCTATGGCGCCATGTGGAGCCTGCCGCTGCCGGTCTGGCTGGCGGGGTTCTTTCTGGGGCCGATGGTCCTGCTGATCTGGCTCAGCTTCTGGGATGTGAAGAACTTTCTGCTGACGCCGGATTTCCAGCTGGAGAACTGGCAGAAGATCCTGACCGCCGGGTATTTCTGGTCTGCCTATGCGCGTACCGCGGCAATCGCCGCCAGCGCCGCGGCGCTGGCTACGCTGGTAGCGCTGCCCTGCGCGCTGGCCATCAGTTTCTTTTTAAGCCCGCGCGCCCGGATGGTGCTACTGGGCCTGTTTGTGGTGCCCTTCTTCACCTCCTACCTGGTGCGTATCTACTCCTGGCAGATCTATCTGACCGAAAACGGCATCGTGATGAAGCTGATGGCGGCCATCGGCATTGAGACCGGAAGCCTGCTGAACACACCGCTGGCGCTGATGATCGGGCTGGTCACCCTGACGCTGCCGCTGGTGATCGTGATCCAATCGATCTCGCTCCTGTCGCTGGACCGGACCCTGATTGATGCGGCCTACAACCTTGGCTGCGGCCCGCGCCGGGTGCTGTTTGCCACGGTGCTGCCGGCTGCCCGGCCTGGGATCGTGCTGGGCGCCCTGTTTGCCTTCATCTTCAGCTTCGGGGATTTCGTGACGGCAACCTACCTGGGCGGCGGCAAGTTCACGACCCTGTCCATCCTGATCGCTGACACCGTGAAATCCGGCCAGCAATGGCCCCGCGCCGCCGTCGTCGCCCTAATGATGATCGCGACGCTGCTGCTCACCGCGCTGGCCTCGATCGCCTATGCCTACCGGAGGACCTGACCCATGCGTGTCACCCGCACCACCCGCCGTCTGACCCTTGCCTTCACCGGCCTGGCCCTCGTGTTCCTCTATGCGCCGATCCTGACAAACTTTGTGTTCTCGCTGAACTCCGACCGGTTCCCGACCATTCCTCTCGGCGGCTTCACGCTGGAATGGTACCGGCTGATCCTGGCGGATGCGCTGGTGATCGATGCCTTCAAGAACACCATCAAAATCGCGCTGATCGTGGCGCCAGTGGCCACCCTGATGGGCTTTGCTGCGGCTTATGCCGACTACCGGTTCAACTTCCTTGGCAAAAAGCTGGTGCTGGTCTTTGCGCTGATGCCGCCGCTGATCCCGCTGGTGGTGATTGGCCTGGCGATGCTGGCCTATCTGTCCCGCATCGGCCTGTCCGGCACGCTGCCCGCCATCATCGTCAGCCACATCGTGCTGACCTCTCCCTTTGCGATGGCGATCATCCGGTTGCGGTTTTCGCAGATCGACGGCGACCTCGAATTCGCGGCGCAGAACCTGGGCGCGTCCAATTGGCGTGCGTTCCGGGCGGTGATCATCCCGTCGACCAAAACCTCGGTGCTGGCTGCCTTCCTTTTGTGCATGGCGGTGAGCTTCGATGAATACGCGGTCACCTGGTTTGTCGGCGGGCTGGAGGAAACGTCCTCGGTACGGATCCTCAGCTTCCTGCAATCCGCCGTCAGCCCACGCATCAATGCCATCGGCTCCATCACATTCGTGACCTCAATCTCCCTGATCCTGGGCGCCCAGTTCCTGGTGCTGCGCCGCCTGACGAAGGACGCAAAATGAACTCTCTCTCCCCCCTTCAACCCGCGCGTGACGCAGCGCCGCAGCCGCAGGAGCGTGCCATGAGCCAAGCCCATATCTCGCTGAAAAACCTCCGCAAGACCTATGGTCCGGCGGTGGCGGTGGAAAACCTCAACCTGGATATCGAAGAAGGGAAATTCATCGCCATCATGGGCCCTTCGGGCTGCGGCAAATCTACCATGCTGCGGATGCTGGCCGGGCTGGAAGAGGCCAGCGGCGGTGACATCCTGCACCAGGGACGGCGGATCAACGACCTGCCGATCTGGGAGCGCGAAATGCCGATGGTCTGGCAATCCCTGGCGCTGTTCCCCTTCCTAACGGTGCGCGAAAACGTCGAATTCGGCCTGCGGATGAACGGCGTGGGCGCGGCGGAACGCAAGCACCGGGCACAGGTCTGGCTGAAGAAACTGGGCCTGGGCGAATATGCAGACCGCGGCATCGACCAGCTGTCCGGCGGCCAGCGGCAGCGGGTTGCCCTGGCGCGCTGCCTGGTTACTGAACCCTCGGTGCTGCTGCTGGATGAACCGCTGTCGGCCCTGGACGCGCATCTGTCGGTGCAAATGCAGGGCGAGCTGAAACGGCTCCAGCGCGAGCTGGGCATCACCTTCATCTATGTCACCCACAGCCATTCCGAGGCGTTCTCGATGGCGGACACCGTGGTGATCATGAACAAGGGCCGGATCGAGCAGGCCGGCAGCCCGGAAGACATCTATCTGCGCCCGGCGACGCCCTTTGTGGCGGAGTTCCTGGGTGGGTCGTCAATTTTCGGCTGCACCGTGCGGACGCGCAAAAACGGCGAGCTGGTGCTGGAGAGCGCCGATGGCACCTTCAAATGCGACGCGGCCCAAAGCTCCGGCCTTACGCCGGGGCAGAACGTCAGCCTGGTTGTCCGGGCGGATCAGATCTCCATCACCCCGGCGGCCGGCTGGGCAGACAACGAAGTCTCCTGCCGCGTCATCGGCGAGGAGTTTGTCGGTGCGCTGGTCAATCTCCGCCTGGAAACCGGCGCGGGCACTCAGATCACGGTTCAGCTGCAGCAGCGCGACATGCAGAGCCTTGATCTTGAGACCGGGGCAGGGGTGACCGCCAGCTGGCACCCGGAAGACGGCCACATCATTGCAGAATAAGCGAAAGGAAGCCTGAAATGGCACAGAAGAAGATCCTTGTTTACGGCGACAGCAACACCTGGGGCTGGATCGGTGTGGAAGAGGCCTTCCCCTCCACCCGCTGCGCCGATGGCGAACGCTGGGCGGGGGTGATGGCCGCTGAGCTGGGCAGCGGTTATCAGGTCGCAGTGGACGGGCTGACCGTACGGGCAACCAACCTTGATGACTCCATGGATTGGAATGCCATCAAAGCGGATATGTTCAATGGCGCCAAAACGCTGCCCGCCGCCATCGCCCGCGAAATGCCGGTGGATTTGCTGATCATCGCTTTGGGCACCAACGATCTGAAGGCGGAAACAAACCGCTCAGCCGAAGATATTGCCGAAGCCATCATCGAGGTGGCCAGAGTCGCGCAGGGCTGCGCGGGTGGTGTTGCGTATCACTACGGCGCGCCCGAGGTGCTGGTCGTGTCGCCGGCCCCTGTCGACGACATGCCGCATCCGGATTTCGCGGCCATGTTCGAAGGCGGCAAGGCCAAATCAGAAGCGCTGGGTGCCGCACTGAAAGCCGCCGCGGACAAGGCGGGGATCGCCAGCTTTGATGCAGGCGCCGCGGTAGGCAATGCCCAGGGCGCCGATGGGCTGCACATGAGCCGGGATCAGCATGCGCAACTGGGCAAGGCCATCGCTGAGGCAGTGCGCAATCTCTGACTTTCAAATGCCACCACACTCAATCCCATCATGCAACAGGAGGAGACCGATATGATGAAATTTGCAACCGGCCTGAAGACCGCGGTGTTTGCAGCAACCATGGCCGCAGGAGCTATGACCACCGCAATGGCCGCAGACCTGACGAAAGCCGGAACCATAGAATACGTCACCTTCAAGGCCAAGGAAGGCGTCACCGTCGAAGCTATGTCTGCCGCGGCGGCCGGGGGCACGGTGAACGCAAACCTGCACGCCAATTACGAAGGCTTCGTTGACCGCCATGTGGCGCTTCAGGCTGACGGTGTCTGGATTGAAGTCGTTTACTGGGAAAGCGAAGAGGCTGGCCGTGCCGCTCTGGACAAATTTGTTGCGGACCCGGTGAACAAGCCGTTTCTGGATCTGGTGAACGTGGACAGCGTCAGCATCACCTATTCCGACATTCACTGACGCTGCGGCCCCGGGCCTCCTGTCTGCCAGGCGGCCCGGACCCCAATCAGTTTCAATCCCTTTCATGCAGATATTTCAACTTTGTCTGACACCGCCGTCCATGCCATGAAAGGGTGAGATGAAAAGACGCTTGCCACCTCTGAACGCGATCCGCGCTTTTGAAGCTGCCGCCAGGCTGCAGAGCATCTCGGACGCTGCGGATGAGCTTTCGGTGACACCGACTGCCGTCAGCCATCAGATCCGGCATCTGGAAACATTGCTGGACATCAAGCTGTTCGAGCGCTCGGGCCGCAATATCACGCTGACAGACCAGGGTGCCCGGATGCTGCCGGATATCACCCGCGGCATGGACAGCCTGGCAGCCGCGTTTGAGGAGACCTATGGCAACATCGACGCCAATTCAGTCAACATCTCAACGACCCGCGAATTCGCCCGCTACTGGCTACAGCCCAGGCTGGGCCAGTTCTACGAGACCTTTCCGCAGCTGACGCTGAATATCTATGCCAGCGAAGGGGTTGCGGATTTGAGCGGCAGCGAAATTGATGTGGCGATCCGCTATGGTGCAAAGCCTCCCGAAGGCAGCGCGGAAATCGCGCTTTATCAGGAGTACTATGTTGCTGCCGTCAGCAAATCACTGCTGAAGCCGGGCAGGGCTGCCCGGATTGAAATGCTGACCAAGCAGCGCCTGATCGAGGTCCGCTGGGAGAATTCCGCGCTGACGGCACCGTCCTGGAAAGCCTGGTTTTCAGCCGCTGGCCGGGATGGTTTCGAGACATTCCGCCGGATGAGCTTTGATGCCTACAACTTGGCTTTCGACGCGCTTAAACGCGGTCATGGTGCTGCTCTGCTGAGCCGGACGATTGTGAATTCCTCCGAGTTCGAAGACAGCCTTGTGCAGCTCGAAGGCCCGCAATTGCCGGGTTACCACTACCGGGTGTTGCGCTCTCCTTCAGCGATGCGGAAGCGGGCCGTGCGGCAGTTCGTGGACTGGATTTCAGACGCCGCCAAGGGCTGAAGCTCCCGCAAATGTGAACCGGATTGGCATAGTTACCAAAAAGTGCCTTCTGCATACAGCCGAAGGCGGGCGGTAGATTTGCCTGAAAGCGCGTCGCCGAACGGAGAGCTTCTCATGCGCAAACACCTGATTGCCATCGCTATCTACCTGCTGCCGAGCTTGGCTTTGGCGGAAGCACGTATCCTGGTGCTGGGTGACAGCAATACATGGGGTTCGAATGCATCTGGTGCCCGGCATGATAGCGGCAGCCGCTGGGGCGCTGTTATGGGCGCAGAGCTGGAAGAGGCGGTTGTCATTGAGGAGGGCCGCATTGGACGCCGGACCGATTTGCAGCACGGGGCGCCTTTGGACAACATCGGTTTGGCGGTTCGCACCTCTATCCCTCAGGTGGCGGCGCAGCATATGCCGCTGGATCTCGCAGTCATCATGCTGGGCACAAATGACCTTCAGGCGGGGCTGCAGCGGGATGCTGAGACGATAGCGCGCTCAGCCTTTTCACTGGCCCGGATCCTGCGTGCAGGCGGGGTGCGGCAGGTTCTCGTCGTTGCACCGCCTCCCCTGATAGATCCGCACAAGGGGGCGCTGGGATATCTCTTTGGCGCTGCGGAGGAGCCTTCGGAGCGTCTGGCATCAGCCTTCAGCCTGATGTCGCAATGGACGGGCATACCGATGTTCGACGCAGGACAGATCATCAGTGCCGACGGGGCTGATGGCGTACACTTGTCTGCCGAGGCTCAACGCCGCTTAGGGCAGGCAATTGCTCCGGTGGTCCAGCAGCTGCTGCGTGTATCTGCCCCGGATGCACCCGAATGAGAATTTTCCAAAACAGGAGATAAGATGATGAAGAGACGGATGTTTTGTGCCGCTGCAATGGCTGCGCTGGCCGTGGCCGCGGGCGGTCAGTCAAACGCTGCCGGGGCGGTCACGTTCCACTTTTATGGCGCCGAGGACTGCCCGCCCTGCATGGCTTTCAAAAGGGACCACCTGGCTGAGGTCAGGGCAGAAGGGAACGCGCTGGGTTTCGCGGTAGAGGACAACGTGATCCCGCGGACGCGGGATGTGCCGACCCCGGGTGTCTACGGCGAGCGTGATCCAATCCTGCGTCTCGCGGCTCCTCATCTGAAGTTTGTCTATCCGCCGATCTTCTTTGTTTCGCAGGCTGGTGGGATTGTGTCAGTCCATGGCCATGACTGGCGTGCGGCAATGGAGGCAGCGCGGCAACTGGCAGGCCAAAGCGGATGAGCCGGCTGCGCGGCCTGGCCGGCGGCATCGGCCTGCTGATTGCGGGTGCCGCCGGAGCGCAAGACCTGCAAGGGCGTGACACCGCGGGGAACTGGCGGGTCACGCATTATTCTTCGCATGGCATCTGGAACACCATCTGCGATGAACGTGAGGAGCAGGGGGCCTTGAAACGGAGGTGCTACATCCGCTGGGTGGATGTCTATGCCGAAGCCCCAGCGTTTGGCGCCATGTTCACATTCGTGACGCCGCGGGGCGGAGCAGGCGGCAGGCATGATGTCATGTTCGGCCCTGAGCCGGGAACGGCCTTTGCAGCGGATGGTTTCCGGATAGACAGAGACGGCCGGACCGTTTGGCAGATGCAGGACCGCCGGTGCCTGCTGTGGGCGGACTGCAGCCTGGATGCGGAAGAATCGGCTGCGGTTCTGCAGGCGATGCAACAGGGCGGTGTTTTCCACTTTGAATTCACCGGCCGGCATGGCCGGCGTTTCAACCTAGCATGGCCGCTGGAGGGGTTCGCGGAAGCTTTTGAGACCTATGAGCAGCAATGGCGCCAGCGGCAATGAACCCCGGCCCGAGCTGCCGGCTCCCCTATGCAAATAAGCCGCCCCTGCCGGGGCGGTTCTGCTTGTGACAGATTGAATAGGCGGGTTCAAGATTTCTGCGGCTTCCGGATCATGCCGTCAAAGTTCTCAATCACCCAATTGTCGAGCGTGCTGATCACGGCTGCCAGAGACTGCCCAAGCGGCGAAAGACGATAGTCCACACGGGGCGGCACCTCGCCGTAGTCGCGGCGGGTGATCAAATTGTAGTCTTCCAGCCGTTTCAAAGTCTGAGTCAGCATCTTTTGCGAAATCCCCTCGATCGCCCGCAGCAGCTCGGCATTCCGCTTGGGTCCGTCAAGCAGAAGCGGGATAATCAGCAGGGACCATTTGTCGCCGATCACCGCGATGATCTGGCGGGAGGGGCAGAGGGCTGCGTAGGGGTCAGGCTTAACATCAAGCATTTGTGAAAACTCTATAGGCACTAAAAGGTGCGTACTTCTCGTTTAGTTTCCACGATTTTATCGTTCTCTTCAATCAGTGCAAGCATGGGAAGCCGGTTGGCTGGAGCGCGCATGGCGTTTGAGCATGCATACGGTTTTGCCCGGTGCTGCTTGCGATTGATTAGCAAGGAGATAGAACATGACACAAATCACACGCAGACAAGTTTTTGGCACGGCAGCCGTAGCCGCGGCAGCCACGGCCTTGCCCGGCGCCCTATCGGCCAAGGCGCCCCTGGCAGCAGGGCAGGCGCCAGGCTTTTACCGTCGCAAGGTGGGCGAGGCTCAAGTCACGGCCCTTTTGGACGGGTACCTTGATGTTGCCCACGGGTTCTGGAGCGGCATCGAGCAGGCTTCGGTCGAAGAACTGGCGGCTGCTGCCGGACTGCCAGACAACGGATCGATCCGGATCGGCGTCACCTCCTATCTGATCAATCAGGGCAGCCGCTTGGTGCTGGTTGATACCGGCTCGGCTGATTTGTTCGGTCCAACTGCCGGAAAGTTTCTGTCCGCGCTGGCCGCCGCTGGCCATACGCCGGACCAGGTGGATGACATTCTGATCACCCACATGCACCCCGACCACATCGGCGCCCTTCTGGAAAACGGCGCCGCTGTGTTCCCGAATGCGCAGCTTCATGTTGCGGGGCTCGAGTTCAGCTACTGGACTTCAGCAAACGAGCAGTCGAGCGCACCGGACTTTGCCAAATCCTGGTTTGACGCCGCCATCGGCGTGAAAAAGGCCTATGACGGCCGCATAAACGTCTTCTCGGGCGCGCCCGAGGTAATCCCCGGCATCACGGCGGTGCCGCTCTACGGGCACACCCCCGGCCACAGCGGTTACCGCCTGTCCTCGGGTGGCGAGGATCTGCTGATCTGGGGGGATGCCTGCGGTGTCGCATCGGTTCAGTTTGCCCACCCGGAGGCGGGCCTGGCCTTTGACGTCGACGGTGCAACAGGAAAACAAACCCGCGCCAGCCTGTTGGACATGGCCGCAGGCGAAGGCGTGCTGGTTGCCTCTGCGCATCTTCCCTTCCCGACGTTCGGTCGGGTTTTGCGTTCTGGCACGGCCTACGCTTGGCAGCCGGACGAGTACCGTTTCGAAGTCTGATCCGGAGCAGCAAGCAGATTTGCTCCGTAAAGGCCGGAGCAGGCAAACCGCCTGCTCCGATTTTCCTTGAGGCTGATCAGCAGGATCTCAGCAGCCAAACGCGGCAGGCCCCGGGCCAATAGCAAGGCGGTGTTGAGTTTCTTCCCGATCACAGTGACGGTATCGCAGAAAGCTCTGCTTTTTAGACCCCAAAATGGTCTGATCAGATGGATCTAGCCCTCAAAAGAACGGCCTTATGGCCGCCAGTATTCGGTCACGTCAAAGCTGTCCCCGCAACGGGCGAACCATCGGAAACCGCCTCCGGACAGATGATTTGCAGCGCCGGATCAGCTGCTATGCTCTGCATACGCGGCGAGTGCGGCCTTGATATCCGGGGGGATTGGGATGGCTTGGTGCTCGTCCAGGCAAGTGGTTACAGTAGTAAAATTTCCACGCAAAGCCTCGCGGCCGTTCTTCATTGCATGCAGCTGAAGCTGGTAGGATTTACTGCCAATTGCCGTGACAGCGACAAAGATCTCGACTTTTTCGCCCATCATGCAAGGGGTGAAAAATGTCGCTGCAGCATTCACATAGCCCAGACCGGTGCGGCGGGGGCCGATAATTTCGTAATAGCCGATGCCCAGGCGCTTGCAGAACCAGGCTTCGATTACCTGGTTGAAGACGTCAAAAAACTTGGGGGTATAGACGATGCCGGCCGGATCGCATTGGCCGTGCCGGAACACATGGGTCATCGACCACAGGCCCGCAGGCAAGCCGGCCGTGCTGAGCGGACGGGGGCGTGCCTGCTGAATACTCTGTTCTGCTGTTGTCATGCAAAAGACTCGATTGTTTTGGTTAGGCCGTCCAGGCTTGCACCTGAGGCGTCTTTGACCGCCGGGACGGGCGGACCCTGCACCCAATCAGCAGCGTCTTTCCGTGCGGCAGCGGATTTTAAGCTTCTATGACCCTATCAAATTTTGCCGCTGTCCGGATACGGGTATCTGCACAACTTTTGCCCAGGCGCCGAAGCAAAGACCTGTGCCCGCAAGATCATTGCTGGGCGGCACGGCTGCGGTAGCCAAGACCGGCCTAGCTTTACAGTGGGCTGGTTGCTTTGTTGCCATTTTCTGCCGCGCACAGTCTGAGCTCCCGGGCTGGAAAGCCGCTGCAACTACGCGTCCGGTTCTGAACACTGCAAGCGGGAAAGGCGTCTTTCGGGCCATCCCCGGACGAAGTCGGCAACGAAGGGCGCAGGTTGCGCAGTGAGTCAAAATCTCGAACGCCGGCGATACCCGTTTTGAGGGTTTTTTGAAGATGTAATCGCGCCTTGATTGCTATTGAGTCCTGTGACACAATTAATACCACTCAGGATAGTATTAAATGTGAGCGAGCCGTAATTTCTTTTGGAAATAGGCTTGTTCAAGAGAGTGTTGCCACTTGGCCGCAGCGGTGCAGTTGCGAACGGCAAATTGAAACATGCTGAAGGGAATTAAGATGAACGGTATCGCAAATGAATCACCATTCGTTTTGGCCTTGACGATTGTAAACTCTGAACAGCCGCTGTCTGGCGAGGTTGCGGCAAACGACAGGGTGCTGGTTTGTGTTCGCAACGAGGAGATCAACAAGACACATCCAAACGTCATCAGCGTTCCCACCCAGAGAATTCCCACCTCTCTCGCCAAGCACATTATAGCCGCCGGGGCCGCCACAGGGAGTTCCGGAAGCACGACAATCTACAGCGGGCAAACTGCGTCAAGCCAGTCGTCAAACGGGCACAGTGAAATCATCTACGCCGTCGAGAGCCTTCTGGCTGGAAAGCTGGGCCTCGCTGACGCAGTCGAGGGCGGTAAATTTACTTTCACAGCGCGGATTGCGGGCAATCAAATCGGGACTGCAAACTACCCGGAATTCCACGGCACTGGATTGAAAGATCACGAAGATCTTCAGATGCTCAACCTGCTGGTCCAAGTTGAACAGGGGGCAGATTCATTCCCTGAACGCACACTGAGCTATGATCATATTAAATGGGTGCCAATTGAGAAGTTCCTGAACATGTGGGCGAATGGAAAGCAGCCCACTGATCTTGGGTTCTCCGGCGAGCAGTCGTTTCGATTGTGCATACACGGGCTTTGCATTTCATCTTCCGCAGACGTTTTGGCTGCTATCTGACAAACAAGAAGCCAGCTGCGCGCCGGTCTTCCTGGGGTTGCCAGAAAGCAGGCTGATGAGAAAAACTTTGCAGCCGCCCGCTGTCCAAGAGAAACCTCCGGCAGAGCGGTGAACGTGGCATTTTTGATAGGTCAGTAGCCGCGAGCGGCCATTGTGTCCCGTACCATGCCGCAAGTGATCTGTGCCGCTGGGGGGCTGTTGCCGCGCAGCAAGCCCTTGCCAGATTGCTGCTGGCGGATTGCGCTGTATCTGATCCGTGCTGACAGGGGCAGTGGCTCCCTCCCGCCCGGCGGAGGACGGGCTGGCGTTCCAGGGTCCGCAATCCTCCTCTAACTCCGGCGATGGCTGCTGCCGCGGCGCATCTGCGTCTTCAAGCAACCCGGAGTTCCTGTTTTTGCGCCCAGACTATGAAATCCTCGACGCTGAGAGGACGGGCGAATGCGAACCCCTGCAGTGTATCAGCGCCGACCTCTGCAGCTGCCTCTGCCTCGCCAAAGGTCTCAACTCCTTCCACGATCGTGCTGACAGAAACATGGTTGGCCATGTCTACTATTCCGCGAAGAAGATCCCTGCGCTGGGTGTCTTTGTCGATCCCGGTTACAAACATTCTGTCGATTTTCAAGCGGTCGGGTTTCAGGGCCAGAACAGATGCAAAACTGGCGTGGCCAGTGCCAAAATCGTCGACTTCGATTTTGATGCCCAGGTCTTTGAGGGCTGCTATCGTCAATTCCAGCTCCCCTGTCACGCTGTCCAGAAATGCCGTTTCGAGAACTTCAAACGCCAGCCCGGTCTCAGGAAGGTCGGGGCGGTTGCGGAGTTCTTCAAGCAAGTTCGGCGAGGTCAGGCGGCGGGCTGAAACATTCACCGAAACCTGCGGAATATAGCCAAGCTCCGCCTCAATCGTTTTGCGGGCGTCAAGAGCCAGGTCCAGCACCCTGCGGTCCAGGTCTGCCTGCAGTTTCAGCTCTTCAGCGATCTCGACAAATACCGCAGGCGATTGACGGCCTCTTTCTGGATGGTCCCAGCGGGCCAGCACTTCAATACCCTGCAGGGCATAGCTTCTGGCGCAAACCTGGGGCTGCACTTCAATGGTGATCTCATCGCGCTCAAGCGCGGTTTTAAAGTCGTTAATGAGCCTGAGCTTGGCGTCGTGGGCCGCGCCGAGCGTGGCACTGAAGGCAACCGCCTGATTGCGGCCTCTGTGTTTTGCCTCATACAGGGCGAGATCAGCGCGTTTCAACGCATTCAGCAAAGGTTCGCCCGGCGCCAGCAAAGCCAGGCCAATCGAGGCGCCGACACTCAGGTCGATGCCTTTGTACTCCGTGGGGCAAAGCAATTCGTCCAGAAGGTGATCGCAATACCATTGAGCATGCGTTTCACTGCCATCGAAATCGAGGATCAGGACGAATTCGTCGCCGCCGATCCGAAAGGCAAAATCACGGTCCCCCTTGATCCGGTTTCTCAGCCGCTGGCCGCAGGCTGTCAGAACCGCATCCCCGGCAGCATGGCCATAGGTGTCGTTGACGTCCTTGAAACGGTCCAAATCGATTGCAAGCAGCAATGTCCCGCAAGGATCCGGCCGGCTGTCACCCGCTGCCTCGGTCAGTTCCAAGGACAGTTCTTCAAGCAGTGTCCGGTTGCCAAGCCCTGTCAGAGTGTCGTGGCGGGCGGCCTGGGCGGTGGCTGCTTGGGCATCGCGCACTGCGTCCAAAGCGTCTCTGGTACGCCGCTCAGCTTCCAGTGCTTGGCTGGCAGCCTCCTGCGCCTTGCGGTTGCTCTGCTCAAGGCGCCTGGCCTTGTCGGCAACCTCGTCAAAGGCAGAAATCAGCCGGTTCTGCATCTCGGCAAACTCGCGCCCAAGCAGGCCGAATTCATCCGCCCGCTGCCAGGCGGCGGCGCTGAGAGGACGTTCCAGGGTTGCCTCAGCCACATCCCGGGTGAGCTCTTTCAAGGGTTTCAAGGCGGCGCTGCGGAAACCCAGCCACAGCAGCGGGACGCCGAGTATCAGCAGTCCGACCGTCGTCCAGACCGAGGTTTTGAACACGCGGGCGGCTTCGACACGGTTGGCTTGCGAGTTTTCGACCAGGCGGTCGGCCAGTTCGGTCATTTGCTGAAGCTTGGCGATCAGCCGGCCGATTTGGATTCGGCGCAGCTGCGGCGAGGCGTTCTTATTGTCAAAGCCGATTGCGCCAAAAGCCTGGGACAGCTCTGTTGTGATCATTTCCAGCTGTATCGCGTCCGCTTCCTTGTCCGCGATCGGACCGGCAAGCCTGTCCCGAACCCTTTGCGCTTCGTTGGTCCATTGCTGCTGGATCCGCTTCGAAGGGCGCTGCAAGGCCTCCATTGCCAGGGCCCCAAAGGCCGTGACATGGCTTTTGATCGCATTTGCCCGGTCATAGTTCTTATGGGCTGCTGTCTGCTTCAGGTCTCCCCACAGCAGAAGGCCGATGACGGAAGTCAGCAGCAGCCCGCTCAGGACCGCAACAAAGCCGGACTTCTCGACGAGGCGCATGTCAGTTCAAGCCGATGATGCTGATCGCATCGGGATCGGCTTCCTTCAGAGCAGCAGGCGCGATCAGGTCCAGGTAGTTCGGCACTGCGCCGGACGACAGCCCCAGGTCGATCCGGAACCAGGCCTCGTCCTCCATCAGCCGGAGCAGAGCCTGGGACAATGTCAGTTTAAGCGTGTGCTTGGGCCAAAGGTATTCCATCGTGCCGGCGTCGAGATCAAGGCGCCGTCCGACGATCTGCTTCGCAGTTTCGGGATCGGACTCGGCAAATTCTGCGGCCTCCACCAGCCGGCCGACAATGTCGCCGGCGGCGGGCTGGTTGGCGGAGATCCAGCCTCCGGCCCCGTGCAGGACGAACTCGTAATTATGCCATTCCTGGTGGGGCAGCTGAACAAATTGGTCACCCAAGGCAGCGGCCGCTTGGCGCAGGTACGGGTCCCAGACAACGCCTGCATCGATAGAACCGTCAGCGATGGCTGAAACCATTTCCAGCGGCAGCAGCGGTTGCATGGCGCCGAGTTTGACACCGCTTTCCAAAAGCACCCGGTGCAGAACGAAATGCGCAAAACTGTTCTGGACGACGCCTACCGTTTTACCCTCAAGATCAGTGTAGGCGCGGATATTCCGGTCCGCGCGGGCAAAAACGTCGATGGTGCGCGAGCGCGACAAAGAAGCCAGGATTCTTAGATCCGGACGGTCAAAGGCGACGGACACAAAGGCGAATTCCGAGCTGGTGGCCAGGTCGAGCTTGCCACCGACCAGATCTTTCGCGGTCTTGGTGCCAGAAGTGTATTTGACGATTTCGATATCATGGGGACTGTCGCGCAGCAGCCCCATGCCATCGGCCAGCCAGACAAGCACAGCTGTCGGCGTTGCCCCCAGCCGAATGGGCTGAGCGGCGCGCAGCAGTCCCGGCGCCGACAGGGCGAGCGCGGTGCTGCCGGTGAGGGCGATTGCTTTTCTGCGGGAAAAATTCGTCATGATGTAACCTCCAATCACGGGCACTGGCAGCCAAAGGCGCATAACTGCAAACAACCGGTGCGAGCATCATTAATTGGGCCCGATATAGATTCCGTAAACGCAGCTACCATCCATTAATCGAAACTGCCTGTATGGTGTCCTGAGAGGAGTTTTTTGCGTTAATTTTTAATACTGCCCTAGGGAGTCTTTGCTGGATTAAAAGTCAGTGAAGCCAAGGCAAAATGCGCAGGCAAATTGTCCCAGTTTCCCACGCGGCCCGCACCGCTGCAGCTCGGGCCCAGGCGCGAAACATGCGGAGCAGCACAGGCCGGGCTGCCCTTCCTGTAGCCAGTCAAATATTCACTCAAACGCCCGGTATTATGTGAAAAGAGTGCTTTGCTCTCAAAAAGAGGGAATTCTTGTTTTGCGCACTCGCTGTGCGTGTGCGCGCTTCCATTTTTCAAAGGGAGAAGAACATGGAACCCAAAAACATTCGCGCTCACATGCAGGCTATCGAGGAACGGTTCAAAGCCGAGAACCTGACACTTTATGTGTGTACAAACCCGGATGAATTGCCGGCCCTGTTGCACGAGGTGGGCAAAAAGAGCATCCACCCGATGTCGGAAGTCAGCGGCGAGGAACTGGCCGCGGGCCGCGCTTTCTGGCTGTTTCTGAAACGGGCGGACCGCTGCATCACTTGCATCTCTGCCAAGCTCGTCGACCTCGGCGGCAAGGACTTCGGGAGGTACTTCCGCGGCCTTGCGGCCTCGCGTTACGGCGGCCGCAAGGAGGTTGTGGCCAGTGTCTCGCAGCCGCTTGTCGATGAGCTGCAGGGCCGGCTGATCTATTTCGGCGGCATCGAAGTGGCGCCGGACGAACGCGGCGGGATCCGGCGGCTTGGGGATTTTGCCCAGTATGTGAAACTGCTGGCAGCGCTGCGCTGGGACTTTGACTGGATGTACACGATCATCGCCTACAAGCATCGCCGCCTGGCTGATGATTATGGCTTCAACGGCAAGTACCGCAACGCGATACGCTGGGCGGACCCGGCGCCGGAAGGGCTGGCCAACGATCAGATGATCCTAGGCCTCAACGCGGTCCACTTCTCGCACATTGTCAGCAGTGTCGAGCCAGGTAAGCTTTGAGAAAACTGCAGTGACCGGCTCGCCTCTCGGGTCGGTCACCCGCATCGTCACCTTTCGGTAGCCGCCCCGCACTCTTTGCGCCTTGATGATCACATCAATCTCTTCATCCGTGACCAGATAGGGGACTTCATCAAGCATCCTGTGCGACTGCATCGCGCGCGCGATGATTTTCTCCTCAAAGGAGCCGACGATACGGTAGAAATCGCGGTTGCCGGCCAGCATCAGCCGTTCTGCAGTTGAGCTGCGCTTGCCAATCTGAATCGGATGCATGATCCGGTCAGTGGGTTTGATCGGCTCGTAAAGGTCGATCTGGTCTTCGAACCACTCCCAGTTTTTCAGCACTCCGCCTTCCTGATGGAACCAGTCCAGGATGTGGTCGGTTGTCACGTTGAAGCCTGCGCGCGAGCAGGCGGCATGTTCGGTATTGGCGAGCTCTGCCGCCCGCCACCGGTTCAGGCTGGTTGCAGCGGCTTGTTCTTCAACGGGAAATTCAAAGAAAAACTGAATAGGGATGCGCAGGCCGGCCGACAGGCGGGCCAGCGAAGAGGCCGGTATCTCCCGGTTGTTCCGCATCTGGCTGCGCAGCGTGCCGTAGTTGAGTCCGGAAATCGTGCAGGCAGTTTTCAACTTCACCCCTGCGATCTTGCAAGCAGCGTCAATCCGGTCAGCGATCATTGGAGGCCTCGAAAGTTTACATATGTGAACTTCTAGCCAAAAGATTGACAGCTGTGAAGTAAAAGCTGACAATCAATGCTTGTGCAGGGGATGCAAAAGTTAGGACGGCCATTGAAGCAGACAGACGCAAAACTGCATTGCGCTGACGGGGATCAAAACGACCCGGGCAGCAGCGGCGGCGAGTTGGCGCTGCTTGAGAAGGCGTGCAGAATGTCTGGGCGGAGTCTCGGCTTTTGGACCAGTTTCACAGACGGTCTTGATGAGAAATCTCTGGCTTTGCTGGCCGCTAGGGCGCACATGATTTCTCCCGATATTACAGCATCTTGCGATGCACTGCAGCGCGATCAGAGCGAAGCTGTATCGCTGTTTTCGCAAGTAGGGGACCGGGACCGCGAAGCGCTGCTGGTGGCCCTGCGGAGCCTGGTGGAGCTTCGCAAGGGGCGGCTGAATTGAGCAAAGTCAAGGAGGGGCGATTCTCGGCCCTTGCCTGAGCGCGGGGCGCATCCAGGACCTATCTGCCTCAAAGAACATTTGAACAACCCATCGTAGGGTCCACTGCATCAGGTCACGGAGTAAGCCGCCGTCCAGTTTGATGCGTGCGTCCTGCCAGGCTGCGAAGCCCAAGGGCCCGTTGCCAAGCGGACCGCAAGCAGTAGCGCAGGCAGTTATG
Organism: Leisingera sp. ANG-M1; assembly: GCF_000813745.1. Classification (GTDB taxonomy): domain Bacteria; phylum Pseudomonadota; class Alphaproteobacteria; order Rhodobacterales; family Rhodobacteraceae; genus Leisingera. The sequence goes on from NZ_JWLC01000024.1 coordinate 44,638, forward strand.
TTCAGGACGGCAGCCGCCTGTAGGAACTTGGCGTGGCGCCGGTCCAGCGCCGGAAGGCCCGGTGGAAATTCGCCGAGGAAGAAAACCCGACGTCCTGAGAGATTTCCTCGATGCTCTTTATCCCTGCCTGCAAATCGCCGATAGCAATGTCGCGCCGCAGCCCATCCTTGATGGCTTGAAAAGAGGTGTCCTCTGCCTCCAGCCGGCGGATCAGCGTTCTTGGCGTCAGCTTCAATGCCTTCGCGGCCCCGGCCAGATGGCAATGCGCCCAGTCCGTCCGGTAAAGGAACTCCCGGATCCTCAGCGACTGGCTGTGTTCATGGAAGCTGGTAAAGATCCAGTCGCGCGGCGCCCGGTCGAGAAACGCCTTCATTTCTGCGCTGCTGCGGGCTCCCGGCGGACCCAGTTCCGCGGTGTTGAAGGCAATTGCAGAACAGGGGGCCTGGAAACCGGCTTTGGCAGGGAATATGACCGAGTAGTCCGCTGCAAATTCCGGGCGAACAAAGGAAAATTGAATCGAGCGGACCGGCACCTCGTATCCTGCCAGCCACGACAAAAGCCCATGCGCCAGTTTCAGGATCAGCATATGCCCAAAGCGCTGTGGCAGCTGATCTGCATAAGGGGTTAGCTGCAGTTCAATGCTGCCGTCATGGTGGACGAGGCTGAGCCTGTAATCGTCGAGCAGCAAGTTCCAAAAGGTAGAAAACCTGTGCAGGGCCGAGGGCAGCGAGCTGGCTTCTCGGACCGTGGTCAGCAAGTGCTGCAAGGCCCTGGAGCGGACCGGACGGCTCCACAGCCCCATCATCTCGTCGCCGGTCTCGACGGCGGCGATCTGATAAAGGCGCACGATCTGATCCAGGGTGACCCGGTGGGCGGGCTGTCCGTGGACGGCGTCCATTCCCGATCGCTGCAAAAAGGAAGACAGCTGGCTGCTGCTGCTGCAGCTCCGCAAGGCTGTCAGCCAATCACCTGCGAATTGCGAGGAAACCGTGGCAAGGCTGGAGGAACCTGAAAGGGGCATCGGGCGGTGTTCCTGCTCCATTTGTCACTTTTGGATAGGATCTTGTCCTGTATGGAGGTGGAACTGCTGATCGGCAACATGTATTTGGCACAAGGAAACAATTCTATGGGAGCAGCCGAAATGCCCTACCAGGCGCCGGTACGCGATATCATGTTCAATATCGAGCAGCTGTCAGCCTGGCAGGAGGTGGCCGCTTTGCCCGCCTACAGCGGGGTGGATCAGCAGGATGTGCAGGCGGCGCTGGAGGGGTTCGGCCGTTTTTGCGCCGAGGTCATCGCACCGCTTTCGGCTGTTGGGGACGGGACAGGGGCGGAATTTGACGGCTCGGCCGTGACCCTGCCTGCGCCTTATGAGCAGGCGCACCGCCAGTTTCAGGAGATGGGCTGGCAATCGCTGTCCCACCCGGTGGAATTTGGCGGCATGGGGCTGCCGCGCGCAGCCGGTGCCGCGGCCACAGAGATTCTCAATGCGGCCGACACCAGTTTCGGGCTGTGTCCGCTGCTGACCGATGGTGCCGTTGAGGCGCTGCTGCTGACCGGGTCGGAGGATCAGAAAGAGCGCTACCTGGCGCCGCTGATCTCCGGTCTGTGGTCCGGCACCATGAACTTGACTGAACCGCAGGCCGGCAGCGATCTGGGCCGGGTGCGCAGCAAGGCTGAGCTGCGTGCCGACGGCTCTTATGCGGTCAGCGGCACCAAAATCTTTATCACCTATGGCGAACACGGCTTGACCGGGAACATCATTCACCTGGTGCTGGCGCGCACGCCGGGCGCCCCGGCAGGGCCCAAGGGGCTCAGCCTGTTCATCGTGCCCAAATTCCTGGTAGAAGACGATGGCAGCCTCGGTGCCCGCAATGCTGTGAAATGCGTCAGCATTGAGCACAAACTGGGCGTCCGCGCCAGTCCGACTGCCGTTCTGGAGTATGACGGCGCCACCGGTTTCCTGGTCGGCGACGAGAACCGCGGCCTTGAATATATGTTTGTGATGATGCGGGCGGCCCGGTTTGCGGTTGGCATTCAGGGTGTTGCGGTGGGGGAGCGGGCCTGCCAGCACGCTGTGGCCTATGCCCGGGAGCGGGTGCAGAGCCGCCCGGTGGACGGCAGTTCCAAGGAGGCGGCTGCAATCATTGAACACCCGGACGTGCGCCGCATGCTGATGCGGATGCGGGCGCTGACCGAAGGCGGCCGCGCCCTGGCCATGGCCACCGCAGGCTGGCTGGACCTGGCCCATCACGGCAGCGGCGGCCGAGAAACCGCAGCGATGGCCGATTTCCTGGTGCCGCTGGTCAAAAGTTTCTGCACCGAGCGGGCTGTGGAAACGGCCTCGCTCGGCGTACAGGTTCACGGCGGCATGGGCTTTATCGAGGAAACCGGGGTGGCGCAGTTCTACCGCGATGCCCGGATTCTGCCGATCTATGAGGGCACCACGGCGATCCAGGCCAACGACCTGCTGGGCCGCCAGGTGCTGCGCGACGGCGGTGAAACCGCCCGCCGGTTTGCAGGTATGATTGCAGAGACTGAAACGGCCCTGCGCGCCGGCAGCGCCAAGGCGCAGGCCATCGCAGGATGCCTGGCAGAGGCGCGCGGCCATTTCGAGGCCAGCCTTGCCTGGCTGCTGGACACTACGCCAAAGGATCCCAACGCAGGTTTTGCCGGCAGTGTCCCCTTTCTGATGCTGACCGGGACATTGGCGGCCGGCTGGCAGCTGGGCCGCGCTGCGCTGGCAGCCGAAGCCAAGCTGGCGCAGGGCGAAGAGGATGCCTTTATGTCGCGCAAGATCGCAACCAGCCTGTTTTTCGCGCAGCACATCCTGGCGGAGTGCGGCACCGAACGCTCCCGGATCACCAATGGCAGCGCCAGTGCGCTGGACGCTGATTTCGAGATCTGACCCACACAAGACACAGGCACGCCCAGTGCCTTCCAAACATTGCAAAGGCCTGACCCATGTCCCACGCAACCGACCCTACGACTTATGAAAACCTTGCTATCGAGGTGCGCGAAAACGGCGTCTATGTCGTCACGCTGAACCGCCCGTCCAAACGCAATGCGCTGGATGTGGCCACGATCGAGGAACTGGTCCGCTTTTTCAGCAACGCCCATCAGGGCGGCGTCAAGGCGGTGGTGCTGGCAGGCGAGGGCGACCACTTCTGTGCCGGCCTTGACCTGGTGGAGCACTGGAAGGAAGACCGCAGCCCCGACGATTTCATGCATGTCTGCCTGCGCTGGCATGAGGCGTTCAACAAGATGGAATACGGCGGGGTTCCGGTCATCGCAGCGCTCAAAGGTGCAGTCGTCGGCGGCGGGCTTGAGCTGGCCAGTGCGGCGCATGTCCGGGTGATGGAGCAGACCACTTATTTTGCCCTGCCCGAGGGCCAGCGCGGCATCTTCACCGGCGGCGGCGCCACCATCCGGGTGTCGGACATGATCGGCAAATACCGGATGATCGACATGATCCTGACCGGCCGGGTCTACCAGGGGCAAGAGGCCGTCGACCTGGGCCTGGCGCAGTACATCACCGAAGGCTCCAGTTTCGACAAGGCGCTGGAGCTGGCGGACAAGGTGGCGCAGAACCTGCCGCTGACCAACTACGCGATCTGCTCGGCGATCAGCCATCTTAACAACATGTCCGGAATGGATGCAGCCTATGCCGAGGCAGTGGTGGCCGGGGTGGTGAACACCCAGCCTGCCGCACGCGAACGGCTGGAGGCTTTTGCCAATAAAACCGCGGCGCGGGTGCGGCCCAACAGCTAGGTCCGGCCGCTGCCGGGCTGCGGCCCGGTCAGAACCTTCAGGATCGTCCGTCCTCTTCGCGTTTCAAAGAAACCAGGGCGGGCGATCAGCCAATAGCCTGCTTCAGAGACAGCGGTGTCTTCCGACAGCCGCACGAGGCTTCCGCCGGCCAGCAGATCCTCGACCACGCCAAGCCAGGCCAGCGCAATACCGGCGCCGGACAGGGCCATGTGCAAAGCCAGCCCGTGGTCGTTGACAGCAGTGCGCCCGGCCGGCAGGGCAAGGCCGGATTTGGTCTGGCGCAGCCAGTCGTCCCAGCCGATCCAGCGGTGTTCCGGGTCTTCCTGTTCAATCACCGGCAGATCTGCCGGGAATTCCCCCTGCGGTGCGCGCCGGACCCTTTCAGCCTGCGCAGGCGCAGCCACCGCGCAGACCTGTTCGCGAAACAGCAGCCGGGCGTCATGGCCGGGCCAATCGCCCTTGCCGAAAATGATCCGGCAATCAGCCTCCTCACGCAGCAAATCGGCATCTTTGACCAGCGTCACCACCCTCGCCGGAACCCCCAGGGCGGCAGACAGCTCCGGCAGCCGGGAGGACAGCCAGTAGGCGCCGATGCCCGGGTAGGTCGCGATGGTCACCGGAGATGCCGAAGCCGTTTGCCGCAGCCTGTCGGATGTTCGGCGGATGGCATCGAAGGACTGCGACAGGGTATCAAACAATTCATTGGCTGCTGCCGTTGGCTCCAGGCGGCCGCGCTCCTTGGTGAACAGCGCTGTACCCAGATCCTCTTCCAGACGCTTGATCTGATAGCTGACGGCTGGCTGCTGCACATTCAGCGCCTTGGCGGCGGCGGTGTAGCTCCGGCGCGCAAATGCCTCTTCGAATGCGCGAAGGGCTTTCAGGGGCGGCAGGGTTTCTGTCATTGAAAATTTCAATCCTAGCAGTGATTTTTTCCTTATACTCCAAAGCATAAAGGCGAACTATTGAATTTCAAAAGCCGCGCATTCATCGAATGGGGAAGACCATGCAAGAGCTCTATGCCCGCCTTGAAAAGACAGCCGCCAACTATGTGCCCTTGTCACCTGTGTCGTTCCTGAACCGGGCGGAAAGCCTGCACGGAAGCCGGACTGCGGTGATCTATGGCGGGCTGCGGCGCAGCTGGGCGGACGTCGCGGCCCGGGTGCGTCGCATAGCCAATGGCTTGGCGGCGCAGGGGATCGGCAAGGGCGACACGGTTTCGGTGCTGTGCCCGAACATCCCGGAATTGTTTGAGCTTCATTTTGCACTGCCGCTGACCGGGGCTGTGATCAACACGCTGAACACCCGTCTGGAAACAGAGACAATTGCCTACATTCTGGATCATGCCGAAAGCAGGCTTGTGATCGCCGACCAGGAGCTGATCCCGCTGCTGGCCAATGCTTTTAAGCTGCTGGGGCGTTCGATCCCGGTCATCGAAATTGCCGACCCTGAGGCCGGATGCACGGAAACGCTTGGCGGCATGTCTTACGAAGACTTGCTGGAACAGGGCGCGGAGACGGCTGCGCATGGCCTGCCGGAAGATGAATGGGATGCCATTGCGCTGAACTACACATCGGGCACCTCCGGACGGCCCAAGGGCGTGGTCTATCACCACCGCGGTGCTTATCTGATGGCGCTGGGGACGGTGGCGGCCTGGCAGCTGCCGCATTACCCGGTCTACTTCTCCGTCGTGCCGATGTTTCACTGCAACGGCTGGGGGCACCCCTGGGTGATGGCGATGCTGGGAGGCACCATGGTCTTCACCAGAACCCCGGCCGCGGACCGCATTCTGGACGCCATCCGCAGCAACGGCGTGACCCATTTCGGGGCGGCTCCGATTGTGCTGCAAATGCTGGCCGAGGCCGAAGCGGATGCGGCCTTCGATCCGGCAGTCAGGGTGCTGATGGCAGGCGCACCGCCGCCGCCGTCAGTTCTGGAAAAGACCCGCGCGATGGGGTTCGAGGTGACCCAGGTCTACGGGCTGACTGAGACCTACGGCCACATTTCTCAGTGCCTGTGGCAGGACAGCTGGGACGGGCTGAGCGCCGTTGAGCAGGCTGAACAGCAGGCGCAGCAGGGGATTGCCATGCCGATGGTCGAGGCAGTTGCGGTGATTGATGCCGGAACCGGCCAGCCGGTTGCCCGCGACGGTGCGGCCCAGGGCGAAATTGCGGTGCGCGGCAACACTGTGATGAAGGGCTACTACAAGGACCCCGCCGCGACGGAGAAGGCCTTTGCCTACGGTTGGTTCTGGTCCGGCGACGGCGCAATTGTGAACCCGGATGGCTACATCCGGATCCGCGACCGGCTGAAGGATGTGATCATCTCGGGCGGCGAAAACATCTCCTCGGTCGAGGTGGAGGCGGTGCTCTACCGCCACCCGGCTGTTCAGGCTGCAGCCGTGGTTGCCATGCCCGATGCGAAATGGGGCGAAAGCCCTTGCGCCTTTGTCGAGCTCCGCCCCGGTTCCGACGTCTCAGCTCAGGATATCATCCAGTTCTGCCGCGAACATCTGGCCGGCTTCAAACGGCCCAAAGCCGTTGTTTTCACAGAACTTCCCAAAACCTCAACCGGCAAGATCCAGAAGTTTCAGCTTCGCGAAACCGCCAAAACCATGAGCACCTGAATGAGCCACATGATCTCCCATTCCCGCCGCTTGCGCGACACGCCCTTCACCCCCGGTGTCGAGGCCGCCGGCGTGAAAGGCTACACTGTCTATAATCGTATGCTGCTGCCAACGGTGTTTGAGAGTGTCGAAGCCGACTACCACCATCTGAAGACCCATGTGCAGGTCTGGGATGTCGCTGTGGAACGGCAGATTGAGCTGAACGGCCCTGATGCGTCGCGGCTGATGCAGATGCTGACCCCGCGCGACCTGTCGCGGATGCAGGATGACCAGTGCTACTATGTGCCGGTCACCGATCAGCGGGGCGGTATGCTCAACGATCCGGTGGCGGTCAAGCACAGCGATACGCGGTGGTGGATCTCTATCGCCGACAGCGATCTGCTGCTGTGGGTCAAGGGGCTGGCCATCGGTGCGGGGCTGAATGTCGAGGTGTTCGAGCCCGACGTGTCGCCGCTCGCGGTGCAAGGCCCCAAGGCAGAAGCGCTGATGGAGCGGATGTTTGGCAGCGCGGTGCATGACATCCGCTTTTTCCGCCAGAAGCGGCTGCCGTTCGCAAGCACGTCCTTTGTGGTCGCGCGTTCGGGTTATTCCAAGCAGGGCGGTTTCGAGATCTACGTCGAGGGAACCCGGCACGGCATGGCGCTGTGGGAGGCGCTGTTCAAAGCCGGGGAAGACCTAAACGTCCGCGCGGGCTGCCCGAATCTGATTGAGCGGATCGAGGGCGGGCTGCTGAGCTACGGCAATGATATGACGGCCGAGAACACCCCGCTGGAATGCGGGCTGGGCAAATTCTGCTGCCCTGCGGAAGGTATTGATTTTATTGGCCGTGATGCTTTGGCGGCTGAGCTGGCCAGCGGGCCGGCCCGGCAGATCCGGGCCATCTCGATCCCAGGTGAACCGGTCATCCCACCACGCACTGCCTGGCTGCTGTTCAAAGACGGTCTGCGCGCAGGGCAGGTCACATCCGCCGCTTGGTCTCCGGATTTCGCAACCAATGTGGCCATCGGCATGGTGGAGGCGGGCCATTGGCAGGACGGCACCGAACTGACCGTGGAAACACCGCAGGGAGCGCGCCTGGCCCGGGTGCAGGAACGGTTCTGGGCGTAGGCCGGCACAACGACGGCCAGGCGGGGGAGGGAAGCCACTTAGACTGCGGTGTTCTGGCATGCGGGCGGAGAAGACGCGAGCGCAGCCGTGGCCTCTCCTGGCCGCAGCCGACCTACGGCCGGTTTGAATACTGCGCCCCGACGCCACTGCCGGCGACCGGGTGCATACTGAGGCCCGCTGCATTGCCATGTTCTGCCCTGGTGCCTGTTTCAACAGTTGATTTTTTCCCTTGACCTCAACCAACGTTGAGGCCCTAGCAATACTGCTGTCCGAACGAGGAAAGCAAAATGACAGCAGCAGGCACCAATCCAGATGCAGACAGCTTTGTGCCGTGGAAAGAGTTTCTGACAAGCGCCCATGCGCCGCCACTTGCCCTGGTTTGTCTCGCGGTTTGGCTGCACGCAGCCGACTCGCTGATCGTTGCGACAATGCTCCCCTCCATCGTTTCCGAGGTTGGCGGGGCCGGTGTGGTGAGCTGGTCGGTGTCTCTCTACGAGATCGCTTCGGTTGTTGCTGGCGCTGCCAGCGCGTTGTTAACAGTGCGGCACGGGCTTCGGGCGCCGATGAGCCTTGCCGCGGCATTGTTCGGGTTTGGCTGCTTGCTAAGCGCGGCCAGCCCGAACATGGCTCTGATACTGGCAGGCCGGTGTTTGCAGGGGCTTGGCGGCGGCGGGCTGGTCTCCATGTCTTTTGTTGCCGTGGGGGTCATGTTTCCCCGGCGCTATACGGCGCGGGCTTTGGCGATGGTCTCGGCCTTTTGGGGCATTTCGGCATTTCTGGGCCCTCTGATCGGCGGTTTCTTTGTCGAATATGCGACATGGCGCTGGGGGTTCGGCTTCTTTGCGCTTCAAGCCTTCGGGCTTGCGGCCTGGATTGCGCTGCGGCCGGATTTGCCCGCTCCGCAGGGGCAGGGTGCGGGCAGCTTTCCTGTCAGGCGCTTGGCGCTGCTGTTTCTGGCGGTGCTGCTGGTTTCCACCGGCGGAATTGAAGTCGGAGCGCTGCAAACCCCGGTTCTTGTTGCGGCGGGGTTGCTTTGCCTGGCCGTTTTCCTGCAGCTGGATGGCCGTGCCGCAGCAGACCGGCTGCTTCCAAACCGCCCGTTCAGCCTGCGCAATACCACCGGCGCCGCCTTTGTGATGATCCTGTCCTTGTCCATGGCCACTATTGCGCTGACTGCCTTCGGACCGCTTCTGGTCACCGCAATTCATGGTGTTTCTGCTCTGACCGCCGGCTTTCTTGCGGCCTGTTCTTCCATTGGGTGGACCATTGCGGCTGTTCTGGTCAGCGGGTCGCCCGAACGGCTGGACCGGCGGATGATCGGGGCCGGGATCACGCTGGTTGTCTTGAGCATTGCCGGATTTGTCTATGCAATTCCAAACGGCCCGGTCTGGCTGATCGCGGTGTTCGCTGCAATGGATGGGGCTGGTTTCGGCATGGCGTGGACGTTCATCCTGCGGCGGACAACATCCCTTGCCGATCCGGCGGAGGTGCAGCGGATCTCAGCGGCGATGCCCACTGTTCAAAGGCTGGGCTACGCCCTGGGTGCCGCCTATACCGGTATTGCCGCAAACGCAGCCGGGTTTGTGTCCGCAGCTACGCCCGCCGCGGCCGCGGATGCCGGCAGGTGGATCTTCCTTTCCTGCCTGCCTTTCGGCCTGTTGGCCTTGGCGGCGATGATCGCTGTTGTGCGCAGCGGGCCGGATAGTCAGGGCATGCCTGCCGCAAGGGAGCCTTCCCGTTGACAGGATGCTGGCTGCGCCCCATCCAAGAGCACAGCCTGTTTCGGTACTTCCCGGCTGGGTTGAAAGGTGTCAGCTCGTCAGCTCTTTCATGACTCCAAGAAACTTGGCGACCTCTCCGACGCTGTTGTAGTGGCACATGGAGACACGCACGCAAGAATCCATGCCCAGCGGTGCCAGGATGTTGCCGGAGTAGTGATCCGCCTTGCGCAGATGGGTGCGGATCCCTTGTTCGTTCAACCGCTTTACCACATCCACCGATGGAACCCCCTCCACGGTCAGCGAAACCAGCCCTTCTCTGGCCGGGTTATCGGCACCGCCCAGAATGGTGACGCCCTCCATTTCCGCCAAGCCGGGCAGGTTGCCTGTACCGCGGATCATTGCATCGGTCAGGGCCTTTTCATGGGCATGGATGGCCTCGCCCGCAGCTACGAATTTCGCACGCCGGTCGGTGGCATCGCTGACTTCTCCGCCAAGCCATTCCAGGTAATCGGCCACATCCGAAAGCGTCGCATAGCTGCCGGTGTCGCGGGTGCCCATTTCCCAGTTGTCCTCAGGCCCGTCGATCAGCGCGTTATGCGGCACATGGGTCAGCCGGTCGGAAATCCAGGCCAGGCCATAGCCATGGCGCGAGAACATCTTGTAGGGCGAGATCACATAGCCGTCGACGCCATAGGCCTCCAGGTCGATGCGCCCGTGGGCGGCATGCTGGATGCCGTCAACGATGATCAGGCAGCCCGGTGCCACCTCGCGGATGGCAGCGGCGCAGGCGGCAAGGTCCACGCCCATGCCAGTGACAGGCGAGGTATGGACGATGGTTGCCACCACGGTTTCCGGCGTAACGGCCTTGGCATAGGCATCGGCGGTGATAGTACCGCTGGCGTCGTCATGGTCGATCAGCACATGCTTTTGCCGCGCCACCCCAGCCCAGCGGGCACAGGCGGAGCGGGTTGACGGGTGCTCCAGCGTCGAACCCAGCACGGTGCCGCCCTCAGCCGAGCCGAGGCAGGCGTTCATGATCAGGCGGAACAACAGCTCGGTGCCGCTTTCGCCGGCAAAGAACTGGCCGCCCGGCGCGTTCATGAAGACGCGCATGTCGTCCTTGGCCTTGTTGATCACCCGCACCAGCTCGTGGCTGCCGGGGTTGTCGCGGCCTTGGTTGTCGGCGATGGCAGCGTATTGGGCCGAGGTCTCCACCACCGATTTCAGCGTCAGCGCGCCGCCGGCGTTTTCAAAGAAGATGCGGCTGCCCTGCTGCGGGCAGCTGTCGACCTGGGCAAAGCGGTCTCTGATTTGCTCAAGGATTGTGTCGGTGATCTGGCTCATGATGGTCCTATCGGGTGGAATTTGGTTTCCGCGCCAGATTAATGGCCAGCACCTCGCGCTACATGCAAAAGATTTGGGGGCTCAGAGCCGGAAATCTCTGTGGCAGCTGGCACTGCCCGGCAAGGCTTCTATAACGAGACGAACCGCCCGGCCGCAGGCCGGGCAGCGCCCGACCCTCCCCACGGGAGGGCGCTTACGCACCCACCCAGGGTCGGACGCTGCCCTCAGCGTTTTTTAGGTTATGAAGCCAGAAAACGGCACACGCAGCGCAGCCCTATGCACCATCTCAGACAGGGTGATGATATCAAACACTGGCCGGTTCAGCTCCGCCTGCAGCGCATGCGCATAAGGCGGCAGGTCGGTGCACTCCAGCACGATCGGGCCGATCTCCGGATTGCGTTCAATCATGCCCTTGGCCGCGGCCAGCAGTTCCGCCTCAACCTTGGCCAGGTCCATCGCGGTGCGCTCATTGCGCAGGATCACGGTGGAGAATTCCTCCGCATCGTCCAATCCCTGCACCGCAATCGGCGTATGTTCCGCCCCGACACCCTTCAAGTGCGCTTCGGTCAGGCTGCCGGATGAGGCGGTGATCACCCCAACCGTGCGCCCGGTCATCTGATGCGCCAGCGGCACCTGGATCAGCGAGGAGACAAACACCGGCACATTCACCGCCGCCGCGATCTCTTTCTGGAAAATCGCCAGGAACCCGCAAGAGCCGGTGATCGCCCGCACGCCCTTGGCCTCCAGCCGCTTGGCGGCATCGATCAGCCGGTCCTTCATCTCGCCTGTCGGATTGGCCAGCAGCTTTGGCACGGTGATCCCGTCCAGCATTTCATACAGCGTGGTAAACTGCAGGCTGGAGGGGTTCTTGATATGGCCGGGCGGCTTGGGGAAATAGCTCTCCAGCGCCAGCACGCCGATGGAGACGCCGCAGATGTTCTGCCCGCCGGGGTGGATGGTCATGTCTTGATCCTTTCATACCGCCGCGCGCGGAACGGCGCGAGGTCTTCGTTCATCGGGGTTTGGCTGACGATATCAGCCACCAGCCGCCCGGTTTTCGGCGCCATCATCAGGCCATAATGGCTGTGGCCAAAGGCGGCGATCAGGTCCGGGAAGCCCTCGACCTCGCCAATGCAGGGCAGGCTGTCGGGCAGGCTGGGGCGCTGGCCGGACCAGGTGTCTATGTCGGCTGCATTCAGATCAGGCAGCAGCGCCCTGGCCAGTTCGACCAGCCCGTCGAGGCGTTTCTGATTGAGCGGCTGGTCGAGGCCTGCAAACTCGGCGGTGCCCGCCACCCGCAAGCCTTCCTCCATTGAGGAGGCCACGAATTTCATGTCCATATCCATGATCGAGTTGTTGAGCGTAACACCCGGGTTCTTGAACGACACGTGATAGCCGCGCTCCGATTCCATCGGGATCCTGATGCCCAGCGGTTTCAGCAGTTCTCCGGACCAGACACCCATCGCCAGCACCAGCTTCGGCGTCCATTCCTGGCCCGCATCGGTGGTATAGGCCCAGCCGCCGCGCTCGGCGGGCAGGATGCCCCGCACAGTTTGGGCCAGGATCTCGCCGCCCATGGATTGGAACTTCTCTGCCAGAACCGTGCAGATGCGGCCCGGAGAGGTCGCCCGCGCCTGGCCTTTGATCAGGATCGCTGCCTGGAACTCCGGCGTCAGAGCGGGTTCCAGATCGCGCAATTCGCTGGCGCCAATCCGCTCCAACTCCGCCCCGCGCTCACGGCGCATCCGGTAGTCGGTGGAACTCAGATCCGCAGCCTCCGCATTGCGGAAGGCGTGGACGTAATAGCTGTCCTGCACCAAGTCCTCATGCCCAGTGCCGGCCAGATGCAGCCGGTACATCTCCACGCAGTTCCGGTTCAGCGTGTCCATTGCATCGGAGATCTGCTGGATCCGCCCTTCGCGCCCTTCGGACAGAAACCGCAGCCCCCAGGGTGCGACCTTGGGCAGATAGCCGGGCTTTACCGACACCGGCCCCAGCGGGTCCAGCAGCCAGCCCGGCACCTTCTTCCACAGTCCGGGCATCGATTGCGGCACCACCGACCACGGCGAGATAATGCCGGCATTGCCGTAGGATGTCGCCTGGCCCGGCGCATCGCGGTCAATCAGCCGGACACGCAGCCCCCGCTCGGCCAGGGAAAGGGCCGAGCAGATGCCGACGATCCCGGCCCCCAGGACCGTTACGTCTGGGGTGGCCAGGCCGCTCATTGAGCGGCCTCGGCCTGCAGTTTGCGCTGCTGGCCCAGCTGCTGCACCAGGGCCGGAGCCATGATCACCAGAGCCGCGATGTCCGAGCCGCCGGACGGCGCCACCAAGAGCAGGCCCCCGATGGCCATCAGCAGCCGCCAGATGCCGCTAAGCGGTGCCAGGAAATAAGCCGACACAGCCGTGGCGATAGCAAACACGCCCAGTGCGCAAGTGCCGGTCACCTGGATGAAGCCAAGCCACGTGAAATATTCGGGCAGCACGATCAGCATCACCGGCGCATAGACAAACACCATCGGCACCATCAGCTTGCCCAGTCCCAGGGTGAAGGCATTGAGGCCGGTGCGGAACGGGTTGGAGCCCGCAATCCCCGCCGCCGCATAAGCCGAGGCGCAGACCGGCGGGGTGATCTCGGAAATCACACCGTAGTAGAGCACGAACATATGGGTGGCGAGCGGCGGCACGCCCAGCTGGCTCAGCGCCGGCGTCGCAACCGCAACCAGCATGATGTAAAGCGCCGTGGTCGGCAGGCCGGCACCCATCAGGATACAGGCCATGGCAATCAGCACCAGCGACAGGAACTGCTGAATCGACGGCTGGCTGAAGGCCTCGATGGTGGTCCAGTCCAGAAGCGGGGCCAGAGCCGCCGCCATATCTGCAGCACCTCCAGTGACCATGAAGCCCAGGCGGAAACCAACGCCGGTGGTGTTGATCACACCCACCACGATACCCACGGCCGCCGAGGCTGCACCCACCGCCAGCGCATACTGCACGCCGACATGGAAGCTGTCGAACAGATCCCGGAACTTCTGCCGCTCGTTTCGGTGAAGGCAGGCCAGGATGGTCAGCGCTGCCAGCATTCCCGCCATCACGGGGCTGTAGCCTTCGCCGGAATAGGGCGAGGCCTTCCACAATATGAATCCGAGCAAGACAAAGGGGATCAGCATGGTTGCAGGCTTGTTGAAGGCGCAGAAACCGGTGACCACACACAGGCTGAGGCCGATAAACGCCGCCATGTTCGGCGAATAGCCCGAGAACAAGACAAGCAGCAGGGCAATCAGCGGAATGATCGTGTACCAGCCGTCTTTCCAGACTTGCAGGAACTTCGGCAGCTGATCCTTGGGATAAGCGGTCAGGCCCAGTTTCTTGGCGGTGAAATGCACGATCGAGATCACCCCGATGTAATGCATCATCGCCGGCACAATCGCCGCAATCACGATGGTGGTGTAGGGCACCTCCAGGTATTCGGCCATCAGGAAAGACGCCGCGCCCATGATCGGCGGCGTGATCTGCCCGCCAGCCGACGCCGCTGCCTCAACCCCGCCTGCGAAATAGCCAGGGTAGCCAAGCTTCTTCATGTTGGGGATGGTCAGCGAGCCGGTGGAAACGGTGTTGGCGATGGAAGACCCGGAAATGGTGCCGAAAAAGGCCGAGGAGACCACCGACACCTTGGCCGGGCCGCCGGTGTAACGGCCTGCCAGCAGCATGGCATTGTCGACAAAGAACTGCCCCAGCCCCATCCGCTGCGCCACCACGCCGAACAGCACAAAGTGGAACACCACGGTGGAGACCACCCACAGCGTCACGCCGAAAATGCCTTCGGACGGGAAATACATGTTGTTGACGAACTGCTGCCAGTTCACGCCCGGATGCTTGAGGATCTGCGCCGGCATATAGGGGCCGAACAGCGCGTAGACCATGAACACCAGAATGATCAGCGGCAGCACAAAGCCTATGGTGCGCCGGGCGATCTCAAGCACCGTCAGGATCAGCACCGAGCCGAAGAACACATCGAGGCCGGACGGGTTGCCCTGCCGCAGCGCCTGCTCGGCGATGTCGAACCCGAACATGTCAAAGCCGCGCCAGCTTACCCAGAGGAACAGCGCTGCCGCCATGCTGAGGCCGGTGAGTGCCCAGTCATAAAGGGGCACATTGCCGGGGCGCAGCGGGTTCGGCCCGCGCCATTCCAGGCTGCGCGCCGATTTGATCAGCGGGAAGCCCACAAAGATGAACAGGAACAGCCCTGCCAGGTGAATGCCCATATGCACATGGTCCACCGGTGTGCCGAACCCGGCCGTCCACAGGTGGTAAAGGGCAAAGGCGATGGAGGCCCAATAGATGACGCCGGTCAGCTTGGGTCCGTTGTCGCGCGTGTTCAGAGCGGAGTCGTACTGCTTCTCCAGCTCCTCAAGCGCTTTGTTGTCGAGATGGGTGTCCAGGGACATCGGGGTCTCCAATTCCAGGAGTTTCACCGGTGCAAACGCCGTGCATCCGCCGCAGCAGTCAGGGGGCAGCAGACAGGGGCACCGGGAGATAAAAAACGGCAGCAAGGCGCACCCTGCTGCCGCAGTTCAGGGGGAGAGATTACTTCAGCAGGCCGACTTCGCGGTAGAAACGCTCAGCACCCGGGTGCAGCGGCACACCGATGCCTTCGATACCGTCCAGCGCGGTCTCCAGGGTGATTGCCTTGCCTTTCGGATGGCCGTTATCCAGCAGCTTGCGCGCGGTATCGGACCACATCGCCTTGGTGATGCCGTAGATCAGCTCTTCGGACATGTTGGCGTTGGTGACCAGCATGCCGGAGACCGCAACGGTGTTCACGTCATAATCCACACCCGGATAGGTGCCGGCCGGAATGGTCGAGGGGATGTAGTAGGGCACGGTGGTATTGGCCATCTTGATCTCTTCCGCCGACCAGTTGTGCAGCTCCATGCCCTTGGTGTTGTCGAGCTGGATCATTGCTGCCACCGGAGTGCCTGCCGCATAGAAATAGGCATCCAGCTGGCCGTCGGCGATGCGTTCGGCGGACTGGGCGTTGTTCAGCTCGGCTTCATCCATGTTGTCACGGTTCACGCCGTGGTCGTCCAGGATCAGCTCAACCGCGATCTGAGTGCCGGAGCCCGCCTGGGCGATGCCAACGCGCTTGCCTTTGAGGCTGGCCAAGCTGTCCAGCTTGTGGCCTTCGGGCAGCACCAGGTGCAGATCTTCCGGATAGAGGTTGGCAATCACCCGCAGGTCGGGTTTGGCGTTGCCTTCGAACTTGCCCTTGCCGTGATAGGCAAAGTGCAGGGTGGCCGCACCCGACAGGCCCGCTTCCATCTGGCCATTCTGAATCGCGTTCACGTTATGGGCTGATGCATTGGTCGATTGCGCCATCGCCACCAGGCCGGGCACGCCGCAGTTGCCGCCCTCACCGCACTCGCGCGAGCCGGGCGGGTTGGAAATCGCGTTGGCAATGATGCCGCCGATCGGGAAATAGGTGCCGCCTGCACCGCCGGTGCCGATGCGGAAAAAGGTCATGTCCTGCGCCACTGCGGCGCCGGTCAGCATGGTGCAGGCCAGTGCCGCACCGGTCAGTTTCTTGAAAAGTCCCATTGTCTCTTCCCTTGGTTTTCGGGCCGCAGCTTGCCTGCCGCAGCTCACTCCTCCGATCCTTGCATCATGGGAAAGGAAAAGCATAAGTACAAATTTAAAATTATACTGTATGTATAGATTGAATTTATGTTGGATTTACGCTGGAGGGAGCGGATTCATGAACTCACATCAGCTTGCGGTGTTTCATGAAGTGATGAAAACCGGCTCGGTCAGCCAGGCCGCCCGCAACCTTCACCGCACCCAGCCCGCGATCAGCGCTGCCATCAAGACGCTGGAGGAGGAACTGGGCCTGACCCTGTTCCTGCGCGAGGGCCGCCGCCTGGTGCCGGTGCCCGAGGCGCAGTATCTGATGGAGGAAGCCACCGAGATCCTGTCGCGGATGGAGACCGCGCAGCAAAATCTGGCCAATATGCGCGACCGGCTGCAGGGCTCGATCCGCATCGTGGCGATGCCGGGGCCCTCGACCTATCTGCTGCCGGAATTCATTAGCCGATTTGTGGCAGGCAAGTCCGAGGTGAGGGTGACGCTCGCCACCCGCTCCTCGCCGCAAGTACGCAGCCTGGTGGCGGCCAGCAGTTTCGACATCGGCTTCTGCGACATGACTCGCTTCCGCGGTGACCGGAAGCTCTATGCGGCCGAGGAGCTGCCCAGCAATTGCCTGTGCGCGGTACCCGCCAGCCATCCGCTGGCTGGCCGGGACGTCATCACCGCCGCCGACCTGAACGGCCAGCCGATGGGTGCGCTGCAGCCGGATCACAACACCTATCAAGCCACCTCGCAGGCCTTCCTAGCCGCGGGCGCCGAGTTCAACCTGCGCTATGACGCGCAGTATTTCCTGCCGCTGTTCCACTTCATTGCAGCGGGGCAGGCCTGCGCCGTGGTCGATGTGCTCAGCGCCGAAAGCTACCGGCGCAGCAATGCGGGCGACGAGCGAATCCGTTTTCTGCCGTTCGATCCGCAGATCCCCTTTGGCTATTCCATCCTGACCCCCAGCGAGCGGCCGCTGTCGCAGCTGGCGGCCAGTTTTGCCGGGGCCTGGCGGGAGTACGTGCAGGACATCCTGATGGATGCTGCCGGGTAGCCGGAATTTTGGGAAAATCCGGAGGCCCGCGTCACTTGTGCCCGCGGTACTTGGGGCCGGCCCGCGCCCGCCCGCTCCATCCTTTAATGACTTGTCCCGGGGAAACGCCGGTCAGGCCTTTCCTCTGACGGGGCGGGCGCCTGGCGCTTTGATCCAGCCGTTTTCCTGTATCCTTAAATTTGGTCTTCACATCTATCTACAGAATTGTATACAGTTTGGAGCACGAATCCCGGGCATCTCCCCGGGGCAGGTTTCATACAGGTTTGAGGGGGCACCCATGAAGAACACGATGACCAATTCGCTGAACGGCGCAGAGGCGATGGTGCGCTCTCTGGAGGCGCATGGCGTCACACATATCTTTGGCCTCTGCGGCGACACCACGCTGCCGTTTTATGATGCGATGAACCGGCTCGAGCACGGCATTACCCATGTGCTGACCCGCGACGAGCGCAGTGCCGCCTATATGGCCGACGGCTTCTCCCGCGTGACCGGCCGGGTTGGCGTGTGCGAGGGCCCCTCGGGCGGCGGCGCCACCTACATCCTTCCGGGGCTGATCGAGGCCAACGAAAGCTCTTATGCGGTGCTGTCGATCACCACTGACATCTCGGTCGGCTCCTACGGCAAGTACCCGCTGACCGAGGTCGACCAGGAAACCCTGATGGGGCCGCTGACCAAGTTCAACACGGTGATCAAGCGCGCCGATCACATCCCGCGCATGGTGCGCCAGGCGTTTCGGGCGATGACCACCGGCCGCTCCGGCTCGGCGCACTTGGGGCTGCCGTATGATATCCAGTATGACGCCGTGCAGAGCGATGACATCTGGGGCGATCCCAAGCATCAGAGCTACCCCTCCTACCGCGCGGCCCCCGAGCCGGGCGCAGCCGAGGCCGCAGTGGAAGCCATCCTCACCGCCAAATCGCCGCTGATCGTCTGCGGCGGCGGCGTCGTGATCTCCGGCGCGATGGAGGAGCTGGGCACGCTTGCCTCCCGCCTCGACATTGCCGTCGGCACCTCGATCTCCGGCAAGGGCTCGCTGGCCGACACCCACCCGCAGTCGCTGGGCGTGGTCGGCTCCAACGGCGGCACCAATGAGACCTGGGAGATGATGGAGGCGGCGGATCTGGTGGTCTTCATGGGCTGCCGCGCGGGCTCCACCACCACCTCGCGCTGGGAGGCGCCCAAGCCCGGCCAGCGTATCGTGCATTTTGACAACGACCCGATGACCATCGGCGCCAACTACCCGACCGAAGTCGGCGTGGTCGCCGACCTGAAACTGGCCCTGCAGGCGGTGAACGCCTATCTGGACGGCCGCGCAGGCGACGTGCCCTCCTTTGGCGGGGCTGCCAAGGTGGCCGACATCAAGCAGCGCAAGTTTGCCAAGTTCGAGGAACTGGCAAACAGCAATACCGGGCAGGTGCTTCCGGAGCAAATCATCCACGCGCTGAACCAGAACCTGCCCGATGATGCCATTGTGGTTTCCGACCCCGGCACCAGCTGTCCCTATTACAACGCCTATTCGCAGCAGAAACACCCGGGCCGCCAGTACATCACCAACCGTGCGCACGGCGCGCTGGGGTATTCTCTGTCGGCGTCGCTCGGCGCTTGGTTCGGGCGGCCCTCCAGCAAGGTTGTGGGGATGATGGGCGATGGGTCCTTCAACTTCACCTGCGGCGAGCTGGAGACCGTGGTGCGCTGCAACGCGCCGATCACCTATGTGGTATTCTCCAACGCCAACTTCGGCTGGATCAAGGCAAGCCAGCGCGACGATTGCGAGAAGCGTTACTACAATGTCGACTTCAACCGCACCAATCACGCGGCGGTGGCCGAGGCATTCGGTGTCAAGACCTGGCGGGTGGAGAAGCCGGAAGATCTGGATCAAGCGATCAAGGAAGCCTTTGCCCATGACGGCCCGACTCTGATTGATGTGGTCTGCCAGGCGCTGGAAGAAGCCGCCGCTCCGGTCCGCCGCTGGATGGGGTGAACTGTTTCGGAATTGCACCGCCCGGCTGCAGGCCGGGCAGCGCCCGTCCGCCCCCAGGGGCGGGCGCTACGCTTCCGCTCGCGGCCGGGCACTGCCCTTAGCACTTTGTTCCAAAACCCTGCTGGCTTGCAGCAACCGATTTTCTTTCTGTCTTTGGCCCGCTATCAATCCTGAAACCCCGATTTCAGGAAAGGCGCCCGCCCATGGACAGACCCACCGCTCCCAAAGCCGGAGCCATGCTGCATCTGCGCGGCAATACGCTGACCGAAGGCGAGCCGGTGGCGCTGCCGCTGACGCAAAGCTCAATGTACCACCTGCCGGGCGACTGGACCGGCGGCCCCAGCTATGGCCGGGTGGACAATGCCACCTGGGAACAGCTGGAACATGTGCTGGCCTACCTGGAGGAGGCGCCGACGCTGGCTTTCCCCTCCGGCATGGCGGCGATCTCGGCGTCGCTGTTTGCCACGGTCAAGGCAGGCTCCCGTATCCTGATCCCCTCGGACGGTTATTACGTCACACGTCGCCTCAGCGAGCGGTTCCTTCAGAACCTCGGCGTTGTGGTCGAGCAGCGCCCGACCACCAGCTTTGCCAACGGCGGCTTTGAAGGTTTTGACGTTGTTTTTGCGGAGACCCCCTCCAACCCCGGGCTGGACCTCTGTGATCTGCGGGCAATTGCACGGGACGTCCATGCGGCCGGCGGTATCCTGATCGTTGACAACACTACCATGACGCCGCTGGGACAGCGGCCGCTGGAGCTGGGCGCAGATGTTGTCGTGGCGTCCGACACCAAGGCGCCGGGCGGGCATTCGGATGTGCTGATGGGGCACCTGGCCACCCGCAACGACGACATCCTGCAGGCCGCGCGCGAATGGCGGCAGTTCGGCGGCGGCATCCCCGGCCCGCAAGAGGCCTGGCTGGCGCACCGGGGATTGGAGACTCTGGACGTGCGCTTTGACCGGATGTGCTGCACGGCTGAGGTGCTGGCCGAACGGCTGGCCGTCCATCCGCTGGTGCAGCAGGTCCGCTTTCCGGGACTGAAATCCGACCCCTCGCATGAATTGGCCAAACAGCAGATGGCACGGTTCGGTTTCCTGATCTCGATCACGCTGGACAGCGCAGAGCAGGCGGATGCCTTCATCAACACCTGCCCGCTGATCCGATCGGCGACCTCCTTTGGCGGAGTGCATACCTCGGCCGAACGCCGCGCCCGCTGGGGCGACGCGGTTGCGCCTGGGTTCATCCGCATCTCGGTTGGCACCGAGCCGGCAGAAGAGCTATGGAGCGCCATGGCAGCATCGCTGGACGCACTGGCCGGCTGAACCTGGAAGCTGAAATCTGCGGCTGTCCCCGCGGGGACAGCCTAAGATTTTGCCGCCATCGCCCGCTCATAGGCGCCGCGTTTCTGGCGCGCGTTCTCCTCGGGCGCGTTCATCGCATTCAGTTTCTCCAGCCGCAGGCCAATGGTTTCGGGCGCCAGCGAGCCGGCCTCGCGCATACCGTCGTACCGCGCCTGAACCGCGCGTTTTTTGGTAACCTGATGCGGCTGGGTTGCATCCATATAGGGGATTTCGACTTCCTCCCCCAGCTCTAGGAAACCGTCGCGCACTGCTGCGCTGATCAATTCCATTCCGCGTGCGGTGCGGATGATCATCGAGTTGGTGCCGGGATCGGTTTCTGATGCCACCCGGTCCGGCGAGGCTTTGGGCCAGGTGTCGGCAGCGGCGATGTCAGCGCCCTCGCCGATGCCGTCGGGGCAGATCTTGCAGCGGAAAGGCAGCGACCAGCTGCTTTCGTCCTCTCCCCAGAAATCCAGGTAGTGGTAGTCGCGCCGTTGCCCGCCGCGGGTTTCGATGGTGGTGGGGCCAGGGCAGCCGCGGCCGCGATAGCGCAAGGCAGTGACCTCTTGCGGGTCGAAGCCTTCTTCCTTCAGGAACCGCCCCATCGCCGCATCCGGCATGAAGCCGCCGCAGACCGGGGTGAGCATGTAGCGGATCAGCTCGTTCACCCGGCTGTCCTTGTGCGCCAGATTGCGGATCGCGTTCAGGTCGCAGGGTTTGGCAATCACTGCGAAGGGCTCCCCGCGATCTAGCGCCTCGGCCAGCCCGGTCAGCGGCGCCGCCGGGCCATAGCGGGAGCCGGCTCCGGCCAGCACCTCGGCCGGCGTCGTGGAGATGGTGGGCTGGCCAAAGGTCGGCTCATCCTTGGGCGTGTTCACATGCAGGATGAAGTTCACCCGCTTTGAGTGCAGCAGAAACTGGCCAAGCGCTGTCAGCACCCCGCCGGTGGAGCCTTCGAACCGCACCTCGGGGTCAGCGGCCCAGCCCAGCACCAGGCTGTGGTAGGGGCCCCAGACCAGATCCTGATGCGGGGCAGCTTCGATTTCGGCCGGAGGGATACCTTCGCAGCGGGTGCCAGGGCAGGTGGCATAGACCAGGTCCACGTCCTGCTCTGACAGTTCCCCGCGGATTTGCGGTTGCAGATCGCCCGAGGCGCCCCGGGCCATCCGCAGCTTGTCTGTGCCCAGCAGGGACTGGCAGAGGCCGCAGCCTATGCAGAGCCCGTCCTGCAGGATCCTGTTGAAACGGCTGGCTTGTGTCATGGCTTGCCTTTCCATGCCGGGCGGTGATCAGGCCATCTGCGGCACGCGGATGCGGTGCTGGTGCATCTTTTCGTAATGCGGCAGCATCCGGCGGTGGACGCGACGGACACGTTCCGGGGTGTTTTCGATCTCCACGTATTTGCGGGTCTGGCGGGTGAGGCCGGTGGATTTCGCCAGATTGGCATGGAATGAGCCGCCGTCCCACCAGCTATGCGCAGACGGATCGCCGCCGGGCTCCCAGGTTAACGCTTCCTTAAGGAACGGAATGCCGACCGCTTCGCAGAAGGCTTCTGTCATTTCCTCGGGGTTTTCCAGCAGGTCGTCGCTGTCGACCACCGGCGGCGGGGTGCCGTTCAGGGCGGTCAGCAGATCGAACAGCGCGCGCTGCTCAGGGAAGCCGACCTCCAGCTCATCGAAGTCCGGCCATTTGTTGTACATCGAAGTGATGGTTTTGGCCGGGTCGCGGATCAGGAAGGCGTGGGTGAAGTGGCTGAGGAACTCAGGATCCCACATATGGTTGATATAATGCGGGAAATCCTTGAGGAACACCGGGCCTTTTTCAGCGCGGGCCTTGATGTCTTCCCAGACGCTTTCAATGGTCAGGCCGGGGGTGGTTTTCTCGCCGTCCTTATAACGCGGCCACAGCGGGTCCTCGCCCTGGTACCAGGCCTCGCCGAAAGGTTCGTGAAGGCAATCGAGGTCGCCGCGCTGGCGCATCATCCATTCAAACGCGGTGGAGGTGGAGCGGGGCACAGCCCACAATGCGACAATCTTATGCATCAAGGGATTCCTTATCAGAGAGAGGACAGCAGGGAGCCCTGCGGGGTTTCGGGTGCGAGGCCCAGGGTTTTGAAAATGCGCCAGTACAGTGCTGTGTCATGGCCGATCACCGGCTTGCCGAGGCGCTCCTCCAGCTCCGCCGTGTAATGCACCGGGCGCTGCGCGATGCCATCGGAAGCGCGGCGGTAGTTGCTCATGCCGTTGATCAGATAGGCGTCGGCCTTGGGGGCCTGTTCGGCGGTGTAGTCGAAGGACTTCCAGATCAGGTCCTCGTCAAAGCACCAGATGCAATTGTCGACGTCCTCCTGGGTTTCGAACCAGCCCTGGTCATAGAAATTGCCGGCCCAGACCACGTCAAACCCGGCTTCCTTCAGGAAACCGACGGTGCCTTTGTACCAGCTGTCCGGGTGGTAGCAGGCGTTCAGGGCAACCTTTTCGACGTTGCGGTCGCGCAGGGCTTCGACCATGGCATAGCCGGCCATGTGGAAGGGGGTTTCATACTTGTCGCTCAGCATCTCGCAGTGTTCACGGATGCCTTCGACACCCAAACCGGACGCATGCACCCAGTTGGAGCCGACCTGGCCGCAGACATCGGCGCCGTTGTTGGCCATGCATTCGACGAACTCCTCCAGGAGGCCAAAGTTCTTCTGCCGCTGGCCCAGCTGGTGGGCGTAATCCGGCACATGCAGCATCCGGCCATGCACCCCGACCGAGCGCGGCGCCATCCGCAGAAAGTCCGAGGGTGCCGCGTCGAAGTCATGCGGCGGGCTGGTAAAGCCGACCTGATGCGGGAACAGCTTGTTCTTCGGATTGGCCCAATGGGCGGGCTTTTTATAGTCGGGCATTCCACCTCTCCCAGTTTGCGCTTGGGGGACACGCTGCGGCAGAGGTGTGAGTCTGTCTATTGCTTTCGCGTGCATCCAGGCATATCCAATTTGATATGGCTACGCGAAGATACAACCTGCCTTCAGTGAATGCGCTGGCCGCTTTTGAGGCGGTGGCGCGGCTGCAGGGGTTTGCGCGGGCGGCGGAGGAGCTGAACACCTCGCAGCCGGCGATCAGCCGCCATATCCGCAATCTGGAGCTGCGGCTGGGGGCGCCCCTGTTCGACCGCAGCGGCGCGCAGATCCGGCTGACACGGAAAGGTGAGGGGTTTTATGCCTCTGTGGTGCAGGCCTTGGACGGGTTGCAGCGGGCGGCGGGGGAGTTTGCCAAGCCAGAGACGGGGGTGACGATTACCTGCTCCTATTCGGTTTCACATCTGCTGCTGCTGCCGCGCCACAGCGCACTGCGCTCGGCTTTGGGGGCAGAGACCGAGCTGAGGTTTGTGACCGCCGAATACAATCTGACCGGGGCTGCGGTAGATACCGGAGCGGATATTGTCTTTGAGTACTCGCAAACTCCGCCGGAGCGGGAGCATGTGGTGGTCTGCCCGGAAGAGGTGAAGCCGGTCGGGACGCCTGAGGTGATTGCTCAGGCGTCTGCGGCACTGGCGGGGCGCGGTGCGCCTCCGGGCGTGCTGGGGTTGCGGCAGGAGAACTTTGGCTGGCTGCGCTGGGAGGACTGGCAGGCTGCAAACGGCGATGCGGGCTGGCCGCAGGCAGAGAGTTTCGACAATTACGTCTTTCTGCTGGAGGCGGCGGCACAGGGGCGGGGGCTGGCTTTGGGCTGGCGCGGCTTTGCCGACCCTTATTTGGAGCGCGGCCAGCTGCAGGAGCTGCCAGGGGACTGGTTCAGCCGGGACACGTTCCTTTATGCACGTCTGACGCGGTTTGGAGAGCAGAACCCAGCGGCGCGCAAGTGCCTGGCTTTGCTGGAGGATATCCGGCGGCTCAGAGAGTTCAGGTCATCGCCTGATAGAGCGAGGTGATCCAGTTGCTGACTGCCTTCACCTCGTCCCGCTGACCTGCACGGTCGTTGATCACCATGTAGTGCGAACGCCGTTTCGGCAATTTGTAGGTGGTGGGAACGACCACCAGCCCTTGTTCGATGTACTGCCGGGCAAAGCTCTCCAGCACCATGGTCACGCCGTGGCCCGCCGCTACCGTCTGCAGCGCCAGCAGCGAAGAATCCGCCTTGAGCCAGTCGGTGGTGATCTGCAGGGTCAGCCCGTGCAGGTCGGCGAGGCGGCCCCAGTCGGTTTCAGAGCCGATGATCTGCACAACGTCGGCGCGGGCAAGGTCCTCGATCGATGGCGCGCCGCCGAGGGCTGAGGCATAGGCGGTGCTGCAGACCGGTATGGCGCTTTCGTGGCCGAGGTGCTGGATCTGGGCTTCCTGCCAGTCGCCGGAGCCGTAGCGGATGTCGATGTCCAGTGCCTCCTCGTCGAAACGGCTGGACCAGACGGTGGTGGAAAGCTGCACGAAGATATTCGGGTTTTCGGCCTGAAAGCGGGGCAGCTGCGGCGCGATCACCAGCGCGGCGCAGGAGATGGTGGCGCGCAGGTTCACCACCCGCTTGCGCTTTTTGCTGAACAGCCCAGTGGTGGCGCGCTGCATGTCATCAAAGGATTTTCGGATCGGCTGGGCATAGGCCTGGCCGGTATCCGTCAGCGCGACGCCGCGCGGCAGGCGTTTGAACAGCTGGGTGTGCAGGTGTTTTTCCAGCAACCGGATTTGCTGGCTTATGGCGGCGGGAGTAAGGCCCAGCTCCTCGGCCGCAGCCGAGAAACTGTTGAGCCGTGCGGCGGCCTCAAAGGCCTTGAGCCAGGTGACATGGGGCAGATCGGTCATGCTGACCTTTAAGCACAGTTTGGCCTTAGGGGTAAAACGCATTGTTTGAATTGATTATGCGCCAGTGTGCAAGCTGGGGGATATCTGGGGACTCGGGGCCGGCCATGGCGCAAACATTTGATTTCATTATCGTCGGAGCCGGATCAGCGGGCTGTGTGCTGGCGGACAAGCTGACAGCAAGCGGCCGCTACAAGGTGCTGCTGATCGAAGCGGGCGGCACTGACCGGCGGTTCTGGGTCAAGATTCCGGTGGGCTATGGCTTCACCTTCTCGGATCCTGCGGTGAACTGGCGCTATTCGGCCGCGGCGGATCCGGGGCTGAACGGGCGCGAGGCCTATTGGCCGCGGGGCAAGGTTCTGGGCGGCTCCAGCTCGATCAACGCAATGGCCTATGTGCGCGGGCTGCCGCATGATTTTGACGACTGGGAAGCGGCAGGCGCCGCCGGCTGGGGCTGGGACACCGTGCGGCAAACCTATGAAGCGATGGAGAGCCATGACGAGTGGCATGAGCAAAGCCGCCGGCTGCGCGGGAATGGGCCGGTGCGGGTCACTGACCTCAGCGAGCGGATGCATCCCTTTGCCCGGAACTTTCTGGCGGGCGCCAAGGAAATGGGTTGGCCGTTCCTGCAGGACATGAATGCGCCTGCCGATGCCGGAGCGAATACCCTGCCGGGCGAGGGCGTGGGCTATGTGCGCAGCACGGTGAAGGACGGGCGGCGCTGGTCCTCGGCAGATGCGTTTTTGAGGCCGGCGATGACGCGGGGCAACCTGACCGTGGTCCGCGGGGCGCTGGTGGAGAAGGTGCTGACGTCCGGAGGCCGGGCTGTTGGCGTGGCCTACAAGATCAAGGGCTGGCAGGAACTGGCGCTGGCGGCGCGTGAGGTGATCCTCAGCGCCGGCGCGGTGAACTCGCCACAGCTTCTGCAACTGTCGGGGATCGGTCCGGCGGCACTGCTGCAGCGGCATGGGATTCCGGTGGTGCATGACCTGCCGGAAGTGGGACAGGGTCTGCAGGATCATCTGGCGGTGTCGCATTTCTTTTGGGCCAATACTGCGACCTTGAACGATAAACTGGGCCACAGGGCCGGGCAAATGAAGGCGGGGCTGCAGTATGTGCTGACCCGCAAGGGACCGCTCAGCGTGCCGGTGAACCAATGCAGCGGTTTTGTCCGCACCAAAGGCGCGGCGCTGCCGGATGTGCAGGTCTATTGCAATCCGGCGTCGTATTCGACGCAGGCTAATGGCAAGCCGCAGATCGACAAGGATAACGGCTTCCTGCTGTGCGTCCAGCCGAGCCGGCCGACCAGCCGCGGCCGGATCTGCATTCAATCCGCCGACCCGGGCCAAGCTCCGCTGATCGAGCCGAACTCGCTGTCGACCGAGGAGGACAGGGCCACAGCGGTGCGCGCGAGCCATCTGCTGCAAGCGCTGGCCGGGACGCCTGCCATTAGGGCGGTGACGCGGGAGCGGCGGGCGCCCGACATCATCGGAATGGATAATGCCGCCTTGCTGGAGAACTTCCGCGCGCGTGCAGGCACCGTGTTTCACCCAACTTGCACCTGCCGCATGGGCAATAACGCGAAGGACTCGGTGCTGGATGCGCGGCTGCGGGTGCATGGGGTTGCGGGCTTGCGGGTGATTGACGCTTCGGCGTTTCCCAATGTGACTTCGGGCAACACCAATGCGCCCACCATGATGCTGGCGCACAGGGCAGCGGATCTGGTGCTGGAAGACAATGAAAACAGGCCGTTGGCGGCTGAATGACAGGAATCGTCAAATGAAACTCGACACCATTGAAACCTTTGTGTTCGGCAACCCGCCGCCGCGCCATGGCGGGCGCTATTTCATCTTTGTGCGCCTCACCACCGCTTGCGGCATCACCGGGGTGGGGGAGATTTATAACGCGACCTTCGGCCCCGATCTGTGCTGCGCCATGGCCGAGGAGATGTTTGCCCGCCAGTTCGAGGGCTGCGATCCGCATCATATCGAGAAGCTGTGGCGCAAGTCTTATGGCGCGGGCTATACGCTGCGGCCCGATGTGACGGTGATGGGGGTGCTGAGCGGACTGGAAATGGCTTGCTGGGATATCATCGGCAAGGCAGCGGGCAAGCCAGTGTATGAGCTGATGGGCGGCCAGGTGCATGAACGGCTGCGCAGCTACACCTATCTGTACCCGCCGGAGGGAGATGTATATCCGGATCCGGATACACCCAATGTCTATAATGATCCGGACATTGCCGCCGAAGTTGCCTTGCAGCGGGTGAATGAGGGCTTCACGGCGGTGAAGTTCGACCCGGCCGGCCCTTACACGATCTACGACGGGCACCAGCCGCGGCTGGAGGATCTGGAACGCAGCGAGATGTTCGTGAAGCGCATCCGCGAGGCGGTGGGAACACGGGCGGACCTGCTGTTTGGCACCCATGGGCAGTTCACCGTCTCCGGCGCCAAGCGGATGGCGCGGCGGCTGGAACCCTACGAGCCGCTGTGGTTCGAGGAGCCGACCACGCCGGAGAACCCATCTGATATGGCCGAGGTCGCCCGGTTTACCTCGGTGCCGATTTCCACCGGCGAGCGGCTCTGCACCAAGCATGAATTTGCGCGGGTGCTGGAAGCGGGTGCGGCCTCAATCCTGCAGATGGATCTGGGGCGGGTCGGGGGCCTTTTGGAGGCCAAGAAGATTGCCAGCATGGCCGAGACACGGCAGGCTCAGATTGCGCCGCATCTCTATTGCGGGCCGGTGGTGGCGGCCGCGAACATCCAGATTTCCGCCTGCAGCCCGAACTTCCTGATCTTGGAGTCGATTGGCACCTTTGAAGGGCCTTACATGTCCTGTCTCAAATCCTCGATCACTTGGGAAGAGGGCTATGTACTCCCGTCCTCCGAGCCGGGGCTGGGGGTGGAGCTGGATGACGCGGCGATTGCCGCCAGCCCCTACACCGGCGGCAAACTTCACCTGGACCTGGCGCATGAAGCGGTGGTGCAGTGACGCGCTGGCGCGCCTGTTATGACGGGCGCGCCGTCGATCTCCGCAGTACCAGCGAAGGTTCCAGCAAGAACGGCTCCGGCACGGTTTGCGTTTCGACCCACCCGGCGATGGCATCTGCTGCCGCAAGCCCCATGCGGGCGACGGGCAGGTGGACGGTGGTAAGCTCTGGATAGATATGCGCGGAGCCCGGCAGATCGTCGAGGCCGATGACCGAGATGTCTTCGGGTACGATCAGATCCTGGCGGTGCAGCTCGGCCAGCACTCCGGACGCAAGAACGTCCGAGAGGCAGAGAATGGCGGTCGGGTGCTGCGGCTCCTGCAGGATGGCACGGGCAGCAGTGCAGCCGCCGGCGAGGGAGATTTCCGTCTCAAACAGCTGCAAGACCGCCCCGGTACCGGTCAGCCCGTCCAGACGTGCGCGTGTGCGGTCGTTGTTGGTGCGGGGGCCGTGGACCACGGCAACCTGGCGGTGGCCGAGGCTGGTCAGATGTTCCAAGGCCAGTGCGGCGGCGGCGGCATTGTCATAGCCGATTGTGGGCAGGGCAAAGCCCGGATCATAGTAGGACGTTGCAATCGCCGGGCGCTGGCTGCGCTCGAGCAGGTCATAGAGTGCCTGATCGTGGGTGATGCCTGACACAATCAGCCCCTCGGCGCCGATGTCGATCAGGGTTTTGGCTTTTTCTGTTTCAACGTCGGGGCTGCCGTCAGTTGTGGCGACCACCAGCGACAGGCGGTGCGTGTTGAGCTGGTTCTCCAGCTTGGACAGGAAGCGGGCAAAGATTGCGTTGTCCAGCGTCGGCACCAGGGCGCCGACAAACCTTGTGCGGCCGGTGTTGATGGCACGGGCTGCGGCGCTCGGCACCCAGCGCAGGCTGTTCATTGCATCCTCGACCCGTTTGCGGGTCTTTTCAGCCACCGTGTCTGGTGCGTTCATCACCCGCGAAACCGTTGCCACAGATACCCCCGCGGCCGAAGCAACATCCCGTAAGTTCGCGCGTTTCTGGGGCTGGGTTTTGCTCATGCCGTCTCTGCCTTTTGCTGCCGCTCACAAGGGGGCGGATATGAAAGTCTTGACACATGTAACCGGTTTCATCAACTTATGTAACCAGTTACATTTTGGGAATCGGCAGAAGAGATGACCCGCTACACAGTCCTGCGCGGACTAGACAACATCGGATTTGACAGCCCCGGCCGGGCCTTCCCGGGCTTTGCCAAAGCGGCCCGGGGCAGCACCCGGGTGATCGCCCTGCGCGACGGGATCCGCCAGGAGATGCAGGCGGGCGACCTGCTGTCAGTGGAGATTGCGGACGGGGCGGAAGGCGTGCAGATCGCGGGTTTTGACGCCGCTGGCCGTCCGGCGCTGGCAGCATTGGGGCTGCAGGCGGAGGCGCGGCTGAAGGTGGCGGGTTGCGACAGTGCGGAGCTGCTGGGCTGGATAGCCTCCAATGGCGGCGCGGCCGGGGATATTCCCGCGGCGAACCTGGCAGCCAACGGTGTGCCGCTGATCCTGAAGGCGGGCAGCGCAGTGACGGTTTGGGTGTTGCATACCGCCAGCAGCGAGGCCCTGGTGCAGGGCAGGGCGCCTGCCAACACCAAAGTTACCTGGCAGCCTGCCGAGAGCCGCACGCCGCTGCTGCCGCCTTTGCTGGGGGATACGCGGGATGAATTCACTGTCAGCCGCGGCACCGGATTTGCCTATGAAGTGAAACAGGGCGAGATCATCCAGATCATCGACGTTGAGGGGCAGCAGTGCTCGGACTTCACTGCCTTCCGGGCTGACGGGCTGGAGCGGGGCGAGGAGCTGATGATCGACAGCACCGCCACCCGCTCGATGGTGCGGCGGTCCTATCCGGGGCCAGGACTGCTGGACAAGTTCTTTGACCGCGACATGCGCCCCTTGCTGAACGTGATCCAGGATACCTGCGGGCGGCATGACACCTTTGGCCTGGCCTGCACCGCGCGCGGCTATGAGGAGCGCGGCTTTCCCGGTCATGTGAACTGCTCCGACAATATGTCCCATGCGCTGGCGCCCTATGGTGTGGCGCGGCGGTCGGCCTGGCCTGCGATCAATTTCTTCTGGAACACCTGGGTCGATCCGCATTCGCACCACATCATGACTGAGGAGTCCCACTCCCGCCCTGGCGACTATGTGGCAATGCGGGCGCTGGAGGATCTGGTCTGCGTCTCCACCGCCTGCCCGGACGACATCGACCCGATCAACGGCTGGAACCCGACGGATGTGCATGTGCGCATCTACCGCCCCGAAACTCCCCTGCGCCGCGCTGTTGCCTACCGCGAAAAGGAAGACGCCCCGATGTCGATCAGCCAGAACTCCGCCTTTCATGACCGGCTTGAGCCGCTGACCCAGCATTTTGCGCCCGCACGCGATCTGTGGGCGCCGGTGAGCTTCCCGTCGCATGGCACCACCGGCGAATACTGGGCCTGCCGCAATGCGGTGACGGTGCAGGATATGAGCGGCCTGCGGAAATATGACATTGCGGGCCCCGATGCCGAGGCGCTGCTGCAGCGGGCGACCACCCGCAATGTGGCCAAGCTGGCAGTCTGGCGCGGCTCCTACACCCTGATGTGCGATGAGGCGGGCACGGTGATTGATGACGGTACCCTGTTCCGGCTGGCGCCCGACCTGTTCCGCTGGTGCTGCGGGTCCGAAGAAAGCGGCCGGGTGCTGGAGACGCTGGCGCAGGAGATGGGACTGCAGGTGCGTATTCACGACATGCGCGGGGCGATGCCGAACCTGGCGATCCAGGGGCCCAAGTCGCGGGATTTGCTGCGTAAAATCGCCTTTACCCAGCCGCATGTGCCGCAGCTGGACCAGCTGAAGTGGTTCGGTGTCACCGTGGCACGGTTGAACGACCGGGAGGGGGCGCCGTTTATGCTGTCGCGCTCCGGCTACACCGGTGAGCTGGGCTATGAGATCTTCTGCGCCAAGGCGGATGCGCTGGCGATCTGGGACGCGGTGATGGAAGCAGGTGAAGAGTTCGGGATCACCCCGATGGGCTCTGCCGCGCTGGAGGTCATCCGGATCGAGGCCGGGCTGGCCGCCGCCAATGCGGAATTTGCGCCGGGCGTGGATGCGTTTGAGGCAGGCCTTGGCTTTGCCGTCGACCTGACCAAACCGGAGTTCACCGGCAAGGCCGCGCTGGAGCGCAATGCGCGCGAGCCGCGCCGGGTGCTGAAGGGGCTGCTCTTGGGCTGCAACGATGTGCCGCTGCACGGAAGCCCGGTCTATGACGGCGAACGGCAGGTGGGGGTGGTGACCTCGGCCACCCGCTCGCCCTCGCTGGAGCACGCCATTGCCATTGCCCGGCTTGGTGTCGAGCACGCTGAAAGCGGCACCCGGCTGGAAGTCGGCCAGCTGGACGGGCGGATGAAGCGCCTGGGCGCCACCGTCACCGACATTCCTTTCATAGACCCGCAAAGAAAGCGGGCCCGCGCCTGAGCGGCGCTTCACCTCACATCAACAGGAGAGAGAAAACGATGAAACATCTTGCGTTAGCCACTGCAATTGCCGCTTTGGGCACCGGTGCCATGGCACAGGAGAAGGTCATGGTGGGCGAGCCCAGCTGGCCTGGCGCCAAGATCATGAGCCGGATCATCGGCCAGGTGATCGAAACCCGCCTGGGCGGCGAGGCAGGCTATGCCCCCGGCGCCAACGCGGTGATCTTTGCCGCGATGGACGGCGGCCGCGGCGATATCGACGTGCACCCGGACGTCTGGCTGCCGAACCAGTCGTCCTTCACGGACGAATATGTCGGCCAGAAAGGCACCGTTGCGCTGTCCACGGGCAGCTACGAGGGGCGCTCGGGCTTCTGCACCCCGACCTATATGGCTGAAGAGCACGGCATGAAGTCGGTCTTCGACCTTGCCACCCCGGCAGCGCAGGAGGCCTATGACACCAATGGCGACGGCAAGGGCGAGATCTGGGTTGGAGCCTCGGGCTGGGCTTCGACTAACGTGCACAAGGTGAAGGTGCGCGATTACGGCATCGAAACCTTCCTGGAGCCGTCGACCGAGGATGAAACCGTGTTCTATTCGCGGCTGAAGGATGCGGTAGACCAGAAGGAAGGTGTCGTCTTTTACTGCTACAAGCCGCACTATGTGCATGCGCTTTATGACGTGACGATGATCGAAGAGCCGGAGCACGATCCGAGCGCCTATAAGATCATCCAGCCGGATCAGGATGCGGATTGGTACGCCAATTCTTCGATCACCACCGGCGACCAGGTGAAGACGGTGACCGTGGCTTATTCGAAATCGCTGGAGCAGCGGAACCCGGCGGCGGCGTCTTTCCTGAGCCAGATCGACATGGATGCGGGCGAGCTGTCCAAGCTTACCTACGCTGTTGTGATCCAGGGCCAGGAGATCGACACGGCGGTGTCTGATTGGCTGGCAGCAAATGGCGCGATTGTCGACGGCTGGCTCGGCCTCAACTGATCGCAACCTTTGGCCCTGCCGCCCCGTGCGGCGGCGGGGCTTTTGCAAGACTTATGAAGACAGGGGGAGGCCATGGCGGGTGACATCGCAATTGACGCACGCGGCGTCTGGAAGATTTTCGGGGCGCGCTCGGCTGAGGCGCTGAAGGCCATTCATGCGGAAGGGCTGACCAAGCCGGAAGTGCTGGAGCGGTTCAACTGCGTGGTCGGGGTGGCGGACGCCAGTTTCCAGATCGAGCGGGGCGAGCTGTTCTGCGTGATGGGCCTGTCGGGCTCGGGCAAGTCGACGCTGGTGCGCCATGTGAACCGGCTGTTGGAGCCCACGGCGGGCCATATCTACATCAATGGCGACGATGTGATGGGGCTGAACGCCGAAGGCCTGCGCGACCTGCGCAACCGCCGCGTTGCCATGGTGTTCCAGAACTTTGGCCTGATGCCGCACCGCACGGTGCGCGACAATGTGGCGATGCCGTTGGAGATCCGCGGCACCGGCAAGGCGCGCCGATGGGAAGAGGCCGACCGGGTGCTGGATCTGGTAGAATTGAGCGGTTGGGAGGACAAATACGCCCATGAGCTGTCCGGCGGTATGCAGCAGCGGGTGGGTCTGGCGCGTGCTATTGCCTCGGACCCGGAAATCCTGCTGATGGACGAGCCGTTTTCGGCGCTGGACCCGCTGATCCGCAAGCAGCTGCAGGACCAGTTCATGGAGCTGAGCCGCAAACTGGGCAAGACCACCATGTTCATCACCCATGACCTGGATGAGGCGATCCGCATCGGCCACCGCATCGCCATCATGAAGGACGGCCGCATCGTGCAGATCGGCACGCCGGAGGAGATCATCCTCAACCCGGCCGATGACTATGTGGCGGACTTCGTGGCCGGTATCTCCAAGCTCAACATGATCTTTGCCCACTCAGTAATGAAGCCAGTGGCAGAGTTTGAAGCCACCCATGGCGCCCTGCCGGCGGATGCCAAGGTGGCGCGGCCCGATATGGATCTGAGCGACCTGATGGATCTGGCTGTCGACGGCCATGGGATCGTCAAGGTGGCGGATGCGGGAAGCACCGTCGGGGTGATCAACCGCGCGGGGCTGATCCGCGCCATTCAGGACAGCCAGGCGTAAGGAGGTGGTGATGAAACACATCGACCAATCACAGATCAAACCGGAAACCGCCGGCCGCCTGAATGCGCTGGTGGGCGAGTTCACCGGCCAGTCGCAGACCTACTACCAGCAGGTCTTCAGCTACATGATGGAGGCGCCGGGCTACCGCTTTACCCTGAACTGGGCAGCGGGTGTTCTGGGGCCGGTGTGGTTCGGGGCGCGGGGCCTGTGGTCCTGGTTCCTGGGCTTCCTGGTGCTGGAAACCCTGGCGTTTATCCAGATCGGTTTGGGCCTGTTCGGAGACCTGGGCCGTGATTTCCGCATCCGGGCCGAGCAGATCGCCCAGACGCTGGAACTGCGCCATCAGCAGATCGCGGCGGCTGAGGCGTCGGGCGCGTCTTCGCTGGACTCGCTGAAGCGCGCGGCGGAGTCGCTGGAAGGCGCCTTGGCCAGTGCGCAGGAGGCAGCCGCGGCGGCGAATGCCAGCGGGGTCATTTATCTTGTTGTGGGCATTGCCTTGCTGCTGGCGGTGAAGTTCCTGGCGGCGTCGCTGGCGAACTGGACGCTGGAGGGGCAGTTTGCCCGCTGGCGCTCGGACCGCAGCGTGGCAAGCGGCTGGTCGCTGCCGCGGCTGGCGGTCTCGGCGGTGCTGGCGGCGGCAGTTGTGGTGCTTTCGGCGGTGAAATTTGCCATGCCGGATGCATTCTCGCTGTTGAATGCTTTCCCAACCAACCGCGACTGGCGGCTGAATGTGGGTGATGGGGTGCAGGCAGCGTTTGATTGGACCAAGACCTCGGGCCGCGGCTTCTTTGACGGGCTGACCGCGGGGATGCGCACGCTGCTCGACTGGATCGAGGTAGTGCTGGTTGATACGCCCTGGCCGGTGGTGGCGCTGGTCATCGTGATGCTGGCGTACCTGTCGGCTGGTGCGCGGGTGGCGATATTTACCGGCGCGGCGCTGGCCTATCTGGGTCTGCTGGACTTCTGGGAAAAGGCGATGACCACCATTGCGCTGCTGGGTGCAGCGGCGTTGATCTCGATCACCCTGGGCATTCCGCTGGGCATCTATTGCGCGCGGCGTCCGAAGGTGTTCGCGGTGGTGCGGCCGGTGCTGGACTTCATGCAGTCGATGCCGTCGTTTGTTTACCTGATCCCGGTTGTGGCCTTCATCGGCTCGGGCAAGCCGGCGGGTGTGGTCGCCACCATGATCTTTGGCAGCCCGCCGGTGATCCGCTTTACCGTGCTGGGCTTGCAGCAGGTGCCGGAAACCGTGCGCGAGGCGGCGCTCGCCTTTGGCGCCACGCCGCGGTACCTGCTGTGGCGTGTCGACCTGCCGCTGGCACATAAGACGATCATGGCGGGTGTGAACCAGACGATCCTGTTGTCGCTGGCAATGGTTGTCGTGGCCTCGCTGATCGGTGCCAAGGGCCTGGGCGAGGACGTGCTGGAAGCGCTGCAGTATGCCGCCGCGGGGCAAGGCATCCTGGCTGGGCTTGCGATCCTGTTCTGCGCGCTGATCCTCGACCGGATTGTGGCGGGCAGGAAGTGAGTTGAAACAAAAGCGGGGCATGACCGCATGCCCCGCTGCCTTAATCTCCCGTCAGGTTGTGATATAGGCCTGACCACTCAGCACCCGGCCATGGGGTTATGGCCGGGTGTTTTTAGTTGTCTTGCAGTACGCCAGGGCCAGCCGTTAGATCATGCTGAAGTAGCCTTTGTAGAACCCCGAGATGCCCCACTCCATCTCGGACAGCGGCCCGGGCACGAAACGGTAGGAGTTCACCCCTTCCTGATTGTGGCGGATGATCCGCTCGTCATCGAGCGAGGTCACATGCCACAGCCAGGTGAGCGCCTCCTTGTCATAGTCGCGCCCCTCTTCGGCGCCGCCGCGCACATACCAGGCGATCTGGATATCGGTCTCCTGCAGGCCGCGGGGCACAAAGCGGTAGCCGACCAGGTGGTCGGCATAGATCAGGAAGTAGTTGAGCGGGCCGACCGACAGGTCGGTGGCGCCGCCGTCGAGGCCTGAGAGTTCTCCCAGAGGCGGTGCCAGCGGCGCGCCGTCCTTGCTGCCGGTCTGGTAGCCGGGGAACAGCGGGTAGCGGCGCCAGTAGAGATCGGCGCCGGGCGCGGGGGCGTTGGGGCCGGTTTGGTCGAATTCCTCGGCAGGCAGGCCGATGGCGGTGGAACGCGCGCGCAGGTCATCGGCGTATTTCTCGACATCCGCCGGATCCTTCAGCGAGTGGCTGCGGGAGTACTCCTGATGCGAGGGCGCACAGTGGTAGCACTCCAGGTAGTTCTCCAGCGCCAGCTTCCAATTGGCGGGCACTGGGTAGGAGGCCTCATGCGCAAGTTTCAGGTTCTCCAGCTGCAGCGGCGCCGACAGCGGCGCCAGCTTGGCAAGGCCTTCTTCCAGCGGCGGCGGTTTCTCGTCGGCGCAGATGAAGATCAAACCTTGGAAGATCTGCACTTGCACCGGGAACAGCCCGTATTCGGACGGGTCGAAGTCCGGCCCCATGGAACGGCCGCCGCGCAGTTTCCCGTCCAGGCCGAAGGTCCAGGCGTGGTAGGGGCAGGAAAACACCCGGGCGGTGCCCTGTTTCTCGAGGCAGACGCGGGAGCCGCGGTGGCGGCAGACGTTCAGATGCGCCCGCACGTCGCCCTCGCGGTCGCGCACCACTATGACCGACTCCGGGCCGTAGTCGAACAGGAAATAGTCGCCGGGCTCGGCGATCTGGCTCACATGGCCAACCCAGATCCAGTTACGGTTCCAGAACATCTTGATGTCGTGGTCGTAGACGGCCTCGGAAGTGTAGAAATGGCGGTCCAGGGCAAAGCCTTCGCGGTAGCTTTGCATCAGTTCGCGCATTGTCTGCAGGTCATCACTGGGCATTCAGGTGCCTCCCATGTCTTGGAGAGAGATCAATTCGCGGCGGAACCATTCGGCATCGGCCGCCGCCGGGTCGCGTTCAAAGTTGCGGGCCGCTAGGTGGCCTGCAAAGACCGCATCGGCAATCAGGCCCGGGGCGGCGGCGTCGCCGATCAGTTCCAGCGTGGTGAAGCTGTCTGCGTAGTTCGCCTTCAGGGCGTCATATAGTGCGGTGTTGCGCTGGCGCGAGGTGACCATCAGCAAGCTGGCGCAGTCCACGCGGCGGAGGCGGTCCGTATAGACGCAGGCGAGGTCCGCGCCGGTGCCGTCCGCTGACTGCAGGCTGTGCAGCGGGATGATCTCGACGCCGGCTTGCAGCAGCTCGGCCTGTACCCGGTGCTGTTCCAGCGTCAGTTCGGTAAAGGCAGAGGCAATCGCACCGGGGGTGGCGAGGATCACTTTGCGCCCAGCAGCGGCCAGCTGGCTGGCCAGCACCCCGCCCATATACCCCTGATCATCGTCATAGAGCAGCACCGCTCCGCTGTCCGGCAGCAGCTCGCCTGCCATGACATCATCCGGGGTGAAAACGGGCAGGTCCTTGATGTCCAGAGACTGTGGAGAAGTTCGGCCGCGCCCGTCGCGGTGCCAGGTGCTGCCGGTGGCGAGGAAGACACTAGGGATGCCCAGTTCCACGATCTCGGCTGCGCCGAGCTTGCTGCCGGTGAACATCTGCACATTGGCGCGCTGCTGCAGGTCCCAGAGGCGGTTGTCGGCAACGCGTTTCCAGGCCGAGAGGCCCCTGAGCCCGCTTTCGTTCAGGACCCGGCCGCCGAACTCGTTGGCGGCTTCGGCCAGGGTGACCTGATAGCCGCGCTTGGCCAGCTGCATGGCGCATTCCAGGCCGGCGGGGCCGGAGCCGACCACCAAGGCGGCTTCCTCTCGCTGTTTCGGGGCGATCTTCTCGGGGTGCCATTTGCGCCGCCACTCCTCGCCCATCGTGGGGTTCTGGGTGCAGCGGATGGAGACGCCCAGATTGTCGGCCGAGACGCAGATATTGCAGCCGATGCATTCGCGGATGTCCTCGATGCGGCCCTCTTCGATCTTCTTCGGCAGGAAGGGGTCGGCGATGGAGGGGCGGGCGCCACCGATCAGGTCCAGCACGCCCTTGGAGACCAGAGAGGCCATCAGGTCCGGCGAGGTGAAGCGGCCGACGCCGACCACTGGTTTGCTGGTCACCTGCTTTACGAAATCCGTGTAGGGAATCTGGTAGCCGTCTTCGGGTTGAAAACGGGTGGTCTGGCTGTCGTTGCTCCAATCGGCGACGTTGACGTCCCAAAGATCGGGTAGATCGGCCAGCATCTCGACCACGGCACGGCCCTCTTCGCTGGCCTGCATTCCATCGGCGCCCATCATCTGGTCGACAGCAAAGCGGAAGGCGACGGCGCAATGGCCGTCCAGCACTTCGCGGGTGTCTTCCAGGAGTTCCCGGGTCAGGCGGGCGCGGTTTTCCAACGAACCGCCGTATTCGTCGGAGCGGGTGTTGTACTGCGGCAGCAGGAAGTGATGCGCCAGGGTCATCTGGTGGCCCGCGTAGACATAGACGATGTCGAACCCGGCCTCTTTTGCGCGCAAGGCGGCGTCGCGGTGCCAGCGGCGCAGGTCGCGGATGTCCTGCTTGTCCATGGCGCGGGCCTGTTTGGGGAAGACCGCATCAATGGGCCGGTCGCTGACCCCCAGCGCCGGGGCGCGGGTCAGGTGGTTGGTGGCGTGATGGCCGTTGTGCGCCAGCTGGATTGCCGCCAGCGATCCCTTGGCGTGAACCTGCTCCGTCATCAGCTGCAGGGCGGGGATGTCGTGCTTGTCCCACAGCCGGTGCTCGGCATAGGGGCCCAGGTCCGAAGTCGGGTGAATCTCGGTCTCTTGGGTGGAGACCACCGACCAGCCCCCCTCGGCCTTCATCGCGCGTACTGCGGCCTCGGCCTGCGGGCGCACATGGCCCAAGCCGGTGCAATGGGGCACTTGGAAGAAGCGGTTGCGGGCGGTGACAGGGCCGATCTTCACCGGCTCGAACAGAACGGAATACCCATTTGCGCCTGGCATGCTGGCACATCCTTTAAGTCAGAGAGTGTTTTGGCGGCGGCGGGCGCTGTGGCCTGCCGCCGGGAGGGGATCAGAAGCCGGCTTTGATGCGCTCGAATTCTTTCAGCATGCGGCCTTCGAGTTCTGGTTTGACGGCGTCGAAGAACAGGCTGCCTTCGAAGAAGCTGTTCACGTCGGCAAAGCCGTAGGTCTTGACCAGCTCGGGGTCGGCTGCAGCAAAAGCATCGGCGTTTGAATGCGCGTAGCCCCAGCTTTCGATGATGTATTTGCCGCTGGCCTCGGCGCTGAGGGCATTGAGCATGTCATAGACCTGCTCGTCGCTCTGGGTCGAGGAGTTCAGATGCACATAGCCGCAGACCCAGGTGGCGATGCCCTTGTCCACGTCGCGCATCATCTTGGCGGGGGTCTCGTTCCAAATGAGGTTCAGCTCCGACTGGTTCCAGCCCCAGCCCATGGTGACCTCGCCGCTGGCAAGAGCTTGATCCAGCTGGCCGGCGTCAGACCAGTAGAAGCGCACGTTCTGGTGGATCGAGCGCAGGAAGTCCGAGGCCTTCTGGAATTCCTCCTCGCTCATGTCGGTATAGCTGGAGGCGCCGGTGGCCAGTGCGGCCATTGCATAGGCCGAGGAGGCGGCATCGGGAATGGCGATCTTGCCCTGGTAGCCGGGGTCGGCCAGCAGCTGCAGCGAGATATCGGCGTCGGCGATCTGGTCGGTGCGGTAGATCAGCCCGGTGTTGCCCCATTCAAACGGCACCATATAAGTGTTGCCGTCGATGGTGACGCCGTCCACGTCCTTGATCTGCGGCAGCAGTTTATCCCAGTTGCTGATTTTCGACGTGTCGATGGGTTTCAGCAGTCCCGCAGCCACCCATTTGCGCAGCCCGTCGGTGCAGGGATGGGCGAGGTCGGCGGCAAAGCCCGATTGCAGCTTGGTGAAGGCCTCTTCCTGGCTGCCGAAGTAGGTATAGCTGGGCGCGCCGCCGTATTTTGCGACGTAGTCGCCATAGAAGCCCTGATCCTCGTACCCGGACCAGTCAAAGACCGACAGGCTGGCGGCATCGGCGGACGCGATGGTGGCCGAGGCGGTTAAGGCAGTGGCCGCGGCCAGGGCCGTTTTGAAGTGTTTCATTGTTTTCCTCCCTATTATTCCTGTGGCCTGATGTGCTCAGGCGTCGCGGGCGCCCAGGTCGATGACTGAGGCGTTCTGCACCCCGAGCCAGACCTGATCGCCGCGTTTGTGATCAACCGTGTGGAAGTAGTTGGGGACGGCGGCTGAGATCGGCTGCTCCACCCCCGCGGCGCGCACGTAGTAGTGGACGCTTTCGCCGTAAAACGCGATGTCGCTGACGGTGCCCTGCAGGCAGGCGTCATATCCTTCGGGGCGCTGCGCGCCGATCTCCAGCTGTTCCGGGCGGATGCCCGCCAAGAGGTCGGGGCTGCGGGCCGGGGCGTTGGGGTTCACATCGATGGTGAGCGGGCCGAAGCCCTGCAGGTTGACATCCACCGTAGCGCCGTTGTCGCCGGTGACCCGCGCATCCAGGAAGTTCATACCGCCGATGAAGGACGCCACCCGGCGGTTGCAGGGGCGGGCATAGAGCACCTCGGGGCGGTCGACCTGCTCCAGCTTGCCGGCAAACATCACGCCGATGCGGTCGGACATGGTCATCGCCTCATACTGGTCGTGAGTGACCATCACAAAGGTGATGCCCAGCTTCTGCTGCAGACGGCGCATCTCCAGCTGCATCGCTTCGCGCAGGTTCTTGTCGAGCGCCGACAAGGGCTCATCCAGCAGCAGCACCTTAGGCCGCATCACCAGGGCCCGGGCCAAGGCCACCCGCTGGCGCTGGCCGCCGGAGAGCTCATCCGCCTTGCGCGCCTGCAGCCCGCCGAGTTCGACCATCTCCAGCGCCTCGGCGACGCGGGTCTTCATGTCCGCCTTGCTGAGGCCCAGCTTGCGCAGGCCGAAGGCCACGTTGTCGCCGACGTTCAGATGCGGGAAGATCGCATAGGACTGGAACACCATATTGGCCGGCCGCTTGTTGGCGGGGATATGGGCCATGTCCTGGCCTGCGATGCGGATGCTGCCCGCGTCATGGTCCTGGAAGCCCGCAATCATCCTAAGCGCCGTGGTCTTGCCGCAGCCGGAGGGGCCGAGGAGCGAGAAGAACTCGCCCTCTTTCAGCGTCAGGTTCAGATCCTTGACCGCGGTGAAGGTGCCAAAGCGCTTTTCCACCCCGGAGATTTCGATGATGTTCTGATCGGTCATCTGATGGTCCTCATTCAGGCGGATTTACTGGCGGATTTGGTGGAGCGGCGGCGGAAGTATTCGGCGGTCAGCAAGAGCTGCACCGAGGCCAGCAGCAAGAGTGAGCCGAGCGCCAGCGTGTTCGGCAGCTTGGCCGGGAAGCGGATCTGGCTCCAGATGTAGACCGGCAGGGTGGGCTGGTTGCCGGACAGGAAGAAGGCTAGCACAAACTCGTCGAACGACACCGTGAAGGTGACCAGCAGGCTGGCAACAATGCCCGGCGCCACAATCGGCAGGGTCACCCGGCGGAAGGTGCCGATAACGCTTTCGCCGAGGTCGAAGGCGGCTTCCTCCAGCGATTGATCAAAGTCGTCAAAGGCGGATTTCATGATCGAGACCGCAAACGGCAGCGCCACAAAGACATGGCCAAGGATCACCGTGGTGAGCGAGGGTTTCAGCCCTAGCGAGATGAACAAGACCAGCATCGACGACGCCACGATGATGCCGGGGATGACCAGGGGCAGCATCACCAGCCCTTCCGACAGCTCGCGCCCCTTGAAGCGGTAGCGCACATAGGCGCGGGCGGCGAAGAGGCCCAAGGAGGTTGCCACCAGCGCAGTGACGGCACCCACGGTCAGCGAGTTGATCATCGCCTGAAGCAATGTGTCCTGCTCGCCCAGCTGGGCGTACCATTTCAGCGTAAACCCCTTCATCGGGAAGGCCACAATGGTGCCGTCATTGAAGGAGAACAGCGGCAGCAGCAGCACCGGCAGATACAGGAAAATCAGGTAGCCGACGGCGTAGGCCAGGAGCCAGGGAAACCGGATGGGCTTGCGCCGGGCTTTGCTGACAGCGGGGCTCAGCGGTTTGTTCAGGGGTTCGCTCATCGGAGTGCTCAACGGATCCTCCTCCCCAATGCGGTGGCCAGGACGGCAAACAGGATGGCGGCAAAGCCGACCGAAGCCATGGCGACCAGCGACAGAGTGGCGCCCAGCGGCCAGTTGTTGGCGGGGCCGAACTGCACCTGGATCAGGTTGGCGATCATCTTGCCCTGCGAGCCGCCGACCAGCGACGGGGTCACGTAGTCGCCGA
Organism: Leisingera sp. ANG-M1; assembly: GCF_000813745.1. Taxonomy (GTDB): domain Bacteria; phylum Pseudomonadota; class Alphaproteobacteria; order Rhodobacterales; family Rhodobacteraceae; genus Leisingera. The sequence continues at coordinate 86,821 of NZ_JWLC01000024.1, forward strand.
CAGTGGGGATGAAGATGATCAGGCTGGCGGCAATGATGCCCGGCACGGTCAGGGGCAGGGTGACGCGGACAAAGCGTTCCAGTTTCGAGCAGCCGAGATCGGTGGCGGCTTCCAAGAGCGAGCGGTCGATCTTTTGCAGCGACACGTAAATCGGCAGGATCGCAAAGGGCGCCCAGGCATGGGCCAGGGTCAGCACCACGGCGAATTCGTTATAGAGGAGGAAGGTCAGCGGCTCGTCAATCAGCCCCAGCGAGATCAGCGCCGAATTCAGCACTCCGTTGAAGCCGAGGATCAGTTTCCAGCTGAACACCCGCAAGAGGTAGCTGGACCAGAACGGGATGGTGATCAGCAAGAGCCACAGGGTTTTCTTCTGGGTGCGGAAGGCGATGAAATAGGCAATCGGGTAGGCCAGCGCCACCGTTGCCGCAGTCACCGCGCCGGCAATCAGGATGGAGCGCAGCATCAGATGGCGCACCAGCGGATCGGTGGCGGCCTCCAGGTAATTGGCCCAGGTCAGCGTCTTGTCGATCTCGACATAGGTCTGGGTCCAGAAGCTGTAGGCCACCAGAATGCCCAGCGGCGCCGCAACCAGCAGCCCCACATAAAGCGACGCAGGCGCGCTGAGCGCCAGGCCTTTGCCAGCCTCGGTTCTGAGTAATCCGGCCATGTCACTCCCTTGCTTGCAAAAGGTCTGCGGGCGAGGCAGTCCATCAAAAAATGGACAATCGTCCATCAAAATCTGACGGCTGGCAGGGCCTTCTGTCAACAGGATTTTGAAAAAAATGTACAAACGTCCATTTTGCTTGGAGAAATTGCCGGGATGTGCCTAGATTGGGGAAACGGGCCGCTTGATGCAGGCTGGCAAAGCGCATATCAGCGCGGGCCAAACGCAGAAGCGATTGATGGATCGGAGGCCGGATGACCGGCAAAAGGGAACAGAACCGCGAGCAGAACCGCCTTGCCCTGATCGAGGCGGTGCTGGAGTCGGTGGCCGAAAAGGGGATCTCGGAAACCTCGGTAAGCGAGATCATCCAGCGGGCCGGGCTGTCGCGCGGCATGATCCACCTGCACTTCGGCGGCAAGGACAACCTGGTGCATGCCGCCGCGCGCCATTCCTCGGAAGAGTATTACGACGGTATCGAGGCGCTGCTGCAGACGGCAGGCGACAGCCCGCAGGAGCGGGTTGAGATGATCGTGCGGGGCGACCTGAGCGAACGGGTTCTGAACCGGCGCAACGTGAGCATCTGGTATGCCTTCCGCGGCGAGGCCCGCAACAGGACAGTGATTGCCGAGTATTCGGACACCCGCGACGGACGGCTGCGCAACATGATCCACAACGCCTTTGTGCGGATCGTGCGGGAAGCGGGTTGCGAAGATGCGGCGGGCGTTGCCCGGGACGCCACCCATGGCACGCTGGCGATGCTGGAGGGGATGTGGACCGACTTTCTGCTGCACCCGGACCGGTTCGACCGGGAGGAAGCGGTGCGGATTGTGTTCCGCTTCCTGACCGCGATGTTCCCGGTTCATTTCTCGCTGGCGGGCGCCGTCCGTCCGGAGCTGGCAGAAAGGGCCGCAGAACGGCCCCTTTAGAAATCAAATCCCCGATTTCACCTTGGTCCAGGCGCGGGTGCGTTGGCGCAGGGCTTTGGCGCCGAGGCTTTTGTCCGGGAACAGCCGGGCCAGGGTGGTTTCATCCGGGTAGATGCCTGGATCAGACAGCACCTCAGGCAGCACATGCGCATCGGCGGCCGCGTTTGCGTTGGCAAAGAAGACGGTGTTGGACACATCCGCAATTACCTCGGGCTGCAGCATGTAGTCGATGAAGGCGTAGGCTTCGTCGACATTGGGCGCGTCTTCCGGGATGGCCATCAGGTCGATCCACATCAGGGTGCCTTCCTTGGGGATCGCGTAGAGGATTTCGATCCCGTTACCCGCATCCATGGCCCGGGCCTGGGCGATGCCCGCATCGCCGGAATACATCACTGCCAGGCAGACATTGCCTGCGGGCAGGTCGGTAGAGGGTTTCTGGTTGTTGAAGTAGCTGACGTTCTGCGCTGCCGTGGCCAGCAGCTCCTGCGCCTGAGCGATCTCGCCCTTGTCCTCGGAGTAGGGGTCGGCGCCGAGGTAGTTCAGGGTGACCGAAAGCATTTCGACCGGGGAATCCAGCACACCGATGCCGCAGTCCTTGAGTTTGGCGGCATAGTCCGGGTTGAACAGCAGGTCCCAGCTGTCGACCGGAATGTCTCCCAGCCGCGCGGCGACCAGTGCCGGGTTATAGGCGATGCCGATGGTGCCCCAAGTATAGGGCACCCCCAGCTTGCGCCCGCCCGGCACCTTGTCGAGCGAGGCCAGGATCTCTGGGCGCAGGTTGCCGTAGTTCTGAAGCCGAGAGGTGTCGATCGGGTGCAGGGCGCCTGCCTGCAGCTGGCGCTCGGCATTGGAGGCGGCGGGGAAGATCACGTCATAGCCCGAGCCACCTGCCAGCATCTTGGTCTCCAGTACCTCGTTGCTGTCGAAATAGTCGAGTGTGACCCTGGTGCCGGTGGCCTCCTCGAAGCCGGAGACCGAGGTTTCGCCGAAGTAATCCGCCCAGTTGTAGATGGCGAGCTCTCCGGCATTTGCCGGCGCCGCCAGGGCGGCGGCCAGCAGGGTTGCAGTCATGAGGCTGTTTTTGGACATGTTTTCCTCCCTGTTGGATATGCCTCAGCGCTGGCCGGATTTGCCGACGGCGTAGAGGCAGAGCAGATCGTTGGCGATGGTGGCGCCGGCAATGGCGGTGATTTCCGAGATGTCGTAGGCGGGCGCGACCTCGACCACGTCCATGCCGACCACGTCGATGCCCGCCAGCCCGCGGATGATCTCCTGCGCCTGGTAGGGCGAGAGGCCGCCGATCACAGGTGTGCCGGTGCCAGGGGCAGAGGCGGGCTCCAACGCGTCGATGTCGAAAGTCACATAGGTCTTGTGATCGCCGACGATGGAACGAACTTTCTCCGCCACCGCTTCGGGGCCGGATTTTTGGACTTCGATGGCGTCGATGATGTTCATGCCCATCGGGTCGGGGTTGTGGGTGCGGATGCCGATCTGGACCGAGCGGGACGGGTCCACCAGCCCTTCGCGGATCGCGTGCCACAGCATGGTGCCGTGGTCGATGCGGCCCTCCTCATCTGCCCAGGTGTCGGAATGGGCGTCGAATTGGATCAGGCTGAGCGGGCCGTGCTTTTCCACATGCGCCTTCAGCAGCGGATAGGTGATGAAATGGTCGCCGCCGATGGACAGCAGTGCGGTGTCAGTCGCCAGCACGTCGCGGGCGGCCTGGGCGATTTCCTCCGGCACCTTGTGAGGATAGCCGTAATCGAACTCACAGTCGCCGTAATCCACGACGCGCAGCGCCTCGTAGGGGTCGGCTTCCCAGGGCCAGGGTTTCGACCAGGAGATATGGCTGGAGCCTGAGCGCACCGCGCGGGGCCCGAGGCGGGTGCCGGAGCGGCTGGAAACCGAGAGGTCAAAGGGCACGCCCATGACGGCCACATCGGCGGCACTCAGATCGCGGGTATAGCGGCGGCGCATGAAGCTGAGCGCGCCGGCATAGCTGGCCTCGGCAATCACTCCGCGGTCGCTGTCGCGGGTGAAGGCCAGATCGCCCTGCACGGGGTTTACGCTGGAAGTGGATGTCATGTGAGGGCTCCGTTTGGCTTGGAAGTTGCTTGGAACCCAGTTTGAAATCCGCGCTTATGCCGGTAAACTTAGCTAAGGATATATATCTATAGGTATAGAGATGAGCGACGATCCCGCCTTCCCCGCGCTTGCCTCCGATTGGGTTGCTGCCACGGCGGCTCTGGCCGAAATGATCGGCACCGAGCGCTTTCCGCAGGCATTGCGGCAGATCCTGTCGCTGGGCTGCAGTTTCGATTCGATGATCGCCTCGCACTACGAGGGCGCGATGCCGCCGGTGTCGCTCTATCAGGACCTGGACGAGCTGCAGGCGGCGATCACAGTAGAGTTTTATGCCAGCGGCCCTTACCTGCTGGATCCTCTCTATCAGGCCTGCCGCAATGGCTGTGCACCGGGGGCTTACCGGCTGATGGATTTGGCGCCCGAAGCGTTTTACCGCTCGGAATACTACCGCGCCTTCTACCGCAAGATCAGTATCAGCGATGAAATCGGTGTGCTGGTGCCGGACGGTGCCGACAGCTGGTTCATCGTGTCCCTGGCCCGTTTTGCCCGGGCGCAGCGGTTTGAGCCCGCGGACACGGACAGGCTGAACGCGGTCTTCCCAGTGATCTCTGCCGCGATCCGGCGCCAGTGGGGGCAGGCGGAGAAGCCGGCAGAGGGGTATCAGCCGGAGGGCTGGGAAGACCGGATGCAAACTTTCGGCACCGGTATGCTCAGCCCGCGCGAGCGGGAGGTGGTGCAGCTGATCCTGCAGGGGCATTCAACCCCTTCGGCGGCTGCCTATCTTGGCATTGCCGAAGGCACCGTGAAAGTGCACCGGCACCATGCCTATTCCAAGCTGGGAATTTCGTCGCAGGCCGAGCTGTTCTCGATGGCGACCCGGCATCTGGCCGGGCCGGGGTAGGGCGGCGCTACAGTTCCGGAACCGGCGGCCCGTATTCCTTGCTCAGCTCCTCCAGCAAGAGCTGCATGAAGCGTTTGCGCTCGGTGACCAGATCCTTGGCCTCGGACTCCAGCACGGTGCATTCATAGAACACCGGCGGTTCAAACGGGCGGAAGGCCATGTCTGGCAGATCCATGGTGTGGCTCTCCGACTGGCCGGGGGCAAAGCCCACTAGATCGGAGTAGAGGGCGGTGGCGATGACTGATGAGAACAAGTTGCACTCGGCCGCCAGACTGGGGGCGAGGCCGGCCTCGCCAAAGGCGGCCAGCAGCGACTGGGTGGGCTTCAGATTGCCGCTGAGCGTCACCAGCTGGTAAGGGGCCGCGTCCGCCGGGGTGACGGTCTCCAGCGCCGCCAGCGGATGGTCTTCCCGGAACACACAGCCGAGCGGGATGCGGAAGGAGATGCCGTCGCCGCGGCCTTCCTGAAAGGGGGCGTCGACGATGCCGATGTCGGCGACTTGGTGCAGAACCAGATCCAAGGTGCGGGGGGAGGTGCGGGCCTGAACCGAGACCTGGCAGGCGGGATAGTCCTGACGGAACCGGGCCACCACACGGGGCACGATCCGCAGCGACATGCCGGCCGAGACCGAAACCCGGATCTGGCCCAGCGGGTTGGTGCGCAGCATCTGGCCGGTTTCGCGGGCGGATTCCAGCGCTGAAACTGCCTGCTCCGCCGCCCGCAGGAAGTAAAGCCCGTGCGGTGTCGGTGTTACCTGGCCTTGGCGGCGGTGCAGTAGCGAGAACCCCAGCTCCTCTTCCAGCGCCGTCAGCATCTGGCTGACGGCGGGAGCGGAGACATGCATCAGCCGGGCTGCCTGGGCCAGGGTGCCGGTTTCGATCGCCAGCTTGAAGGCACGCAGCTGTTTTTCGTTCATGCCGTTCCTCAAAATAAGTAGAGCTTACTATTACCGAAAATCTTACGATTTTGGAGAAGTCCAATTCCTGTGTATCTATGTATTGAACAGCGCAAATGACGGCAAGTGTAACGGAAATGTAAAAAGCATTCCTTACTTTTGTAACGAACCGAAACGTGCTGCAACATGGACTAGGGAAAGCTTCACACGATGCAGGGCGGCTCACGAATTCAAATCTCGGATCTCTCGAAACATTACGGGCCGGTGCAGGCAGCGGAAGCGGTTGACCTGGACATTGGCCAGGGTGAATTCGTGACCTTCCTGGGCCCGTCGGGCTCGGGCAAGACGACAACGCTGATGATGGTGGCGGGGTTCACGGTGCCGACCCGGGGCGACATTCTGGTGGATGGCCGCTCGATCGTGCCGGTGCCGGTGCATAAACGCAATATCGGCATGGTGTTTCAGAACTACGCGCTGTTTCCGCATATGAGCGTGGCGGACAATATCGCCTTTCCGCTGCAGATGCGCGGGCTGGGCAAGTCCGAGATCCGTGAGCGGGTGGCCCGGGCACTGGATCTGGTGCGGTTGGGGCAGCACGGCGGCCGGCGGCCCAAGCAGCTGTCAGGCGGCCAGCAGCAGCGGATTGCGCTGGCGCGCGCGCTGGTATTTGAGCCCTCGATCCTGCTCCTGGACGAGCCGCTGGGGGCGCTGGATGCGAAGCTGCGCGAGGAAATGAAGTTTGAGCTTAAGCAGCTGCACCACCGGATCGGTGCGACGATCCTGTTTGTAACCCACGATCAGGAAGAAGCACTGACGCTGTCGGACAGGATTGCCGTATTCAACGACGGCCGCATCATGCAGACCGGCCGCCCGGATGAGCTGTACCGGGCGCCGGCAAACCGGTTTGTGGCGGATTTCATCGGCGAAACCAACCTGCTCAGCGGCCGTGTCACCGATGGCGGCGGCGAGGTCATCACCATCGACGCTGGCGGACAGAGTTTCGCGGGCCGGATGCGCAGCGGATTTGCCCGACCGTCGTCTGAGGCGACGTTCACCCTGCGGCTGGAAAGCCTGCGCATCCTGCGCGGAGAAGAGCCCGCGGATTGCCGCGCCGAGGGGGTGATTGAAGAGTTCCTTTATGTGGGCAACTCGACAAAATACCTGGTCCGGCTGGTCTCGGGCCAGCGGCTGACGGCGCGGGTGCCGGGCAACCTGCCGGATGAGACGCTGCGGGTGAACAGCAAGGTCACGCTGGGCTGGAACATCGACGACATGCTTTTGGTCGAAGCGGCCTGAGAGCCATTTCCCCTCCCCCCTGAAAACCTTCGAAAACCGACAGGAGACTACTATGACATTGAATAGACGCGCATTCCTGCAAGGCACTGCTGCGGGCCTCGGCGCCCTGGCGCTGGCGCCGGGCACGGCCCGCGCTGCAGGCCTTGGCCTGGAGCAAATCAAGGCGGAGCTGGCCAAACACAAGGGCCGCAGCCTGACTGTCGCTTCGTGGGGCGGCTCGTTCCAGGAAGCGCAGCGCAAGGCGTTCTTTGCGCCCTTTGCCGAAGAGTTCGACATTGAGATTGTCGAAGACACCGACCCCAAGGACCCCAAAATCATCGCCATGGTCGAAGCGGGCAATGTGAGCTGGGACCTGGTCGACATCGGTGCCTACCGCTCCACCCCGCTAGGCAAGGCGGGCGCGCTGGAGGAGATCGACTATGGCATTGTTGACAAAACCCATGTGTTCAAGGGATTTGCGCCGAAATGGGGCATTGGCAACCTGAGCTATTCCGAGGTGCTGGCTTATCGCACCGATGTGTTCACAGAGAAGAAGCCTTCCTCGATGGCGGATCTGTGGAACACTGCAGACTTCCCGGGCATGCGGGCAATCCGCGACAATCCGATTGCCACGCTGGCCTATGCGCTGCAGGCGGACGGGGTGCCGCTGGCGGAGATCTATCCGCTGACAGAGGAGAAACTCTCCCGCGCCTTTGCCAAGCTGGATGAGATCAAGGAGCATGTGATCTGGTGGAGCGCGGGCGCTCAGGCGCCGCAGCTGCTGGCCAATAAGGAGGCGGTGATGGTCACCGCCTGGAACGGCCGCCTGGATGTGATCCGCGACGAAGGCGTGCCGCTGGAGATCGTCTGGAACGGCGCCCAGCTGATGGGCGATGCCTGGGCGATCCCCAAAGGCGCGCCGAATGCCGATCTGGCGCAGTTGTTCATCGCCTGGGCCAGCCATGAGGACATCAACTGGCGCCTGAGCGATCACATTACTTACGGCCCGGTCAACCACAATGCGATCCAGAAGGTGAACCCGGAGCGCGCGGCGCTGCTGCCCACCACCTTTGCCGATGTGCAGCTGCCCTGCGACTACGGCTATTGGGGCGAGGCTTATCTGCCGATGCTGGACCGCTGGAAGGAATGGAAGCTCGGCTGACGCCGCTTCTCCCAGGGCCCGTCCTGTCCTCTCTCCCCGGGGAGGGCGGGCCCGCTTTAGCAAAGACGGACTTTTCATGCCACGTGACACCACCCTGATCCCGCCCTCGGCGGCACAGCTGAAATGGCTGGAGCGCCGCGAGCGGCTGGTTTTCCTCGCCTTTCTGGCGCCGGCCCTCCTGTTCCTTGTTCTGATGTTCCTGGTGCCCCTGGGTATGTTCCTGTCCCAGAGCCTGTTTGATCCGCATTTCACGCTGGAGAATTATCAGAAGGCCTTCACCCGCCCGGTCTATATGAAGATCCTGTGGCGCACACTGGTGGTGTCCGGCGAAACAACGCTGATCTGCCTGCTGATCGGCTATCCGGTGGCTTTTGTGATGGCGCATGGCTCGGACCGGGTGAAGATGATGGTGACGGCACTGGTGCTGATCCCGTTCTGGACCAATATCCTGGTGCGGATGTTCGCCTGGATGGCTTTGCTGGGCCGCAACGGGGTGATCAACCGCGGCCTGATGGAAACGGGGCTGACCGATGCCCCCATTCCGATGCTGTTCAACCAGTTCTCGGTTACCATCGGGATGGTGCATTTCATGCTGCCCTACATGATCCTGCCGCTCTATTCGGTAATGACGAACATTCCGCAGAGCCTGATGGATGCTGCCGCCAACCTGGGGGCCAACACTCGCCGCACTTTTCTGCGGGTCTATCTGCCGCTGTCGCTGCCGGGCATTGGCGCGGGCGTGCTGCTGGTCTTCATTCTCAGCCTTGGCTTTTTTGTCACCCCGGCGCTCTTGGGCGGACCGCAGAACACCATGCTGGCACAGATCATTGAGCTGGAGATCAATGACAGCGTTGACTGGGGCTTTGGCGCTGCGCTGTCGACCATCCTCCTGGTGCTGACAGTGGCGCTTTATGCCCTCTACGACCGCTTCCTTTCCGCCGAAAAGATCTATGAGGGGCGCTGAGAGATGAAACTTGATGGACCGATGACCCCGGGCAAGGCGCTGCTGTATCTCATCGTGGCGCTGGTGCTGTTCTTCCTGGCGGTGCCGAATTTCATCGTCGCGCCGATTTCCTTCTCACCGACCTCGGTGCTGGAGTTCCCGCCGCGCGGCTTCTCGCTGAAGTGGTATGACAAGTATTTCACCCAGCCGGGCTGGCTGGCCGCGACCTTCACCAGCTTTTATGTGGCTTTCCTGACGGTGATCGTTTCGCTGGCAGTGGGCAGCGCCGCCGCCTATGGCATCGTGCGCGGGGATTTTCCGGGCAAGCGGCTGCTGAATTCCTTCTTCCTGTTCCCGATCATCATCCCCAGCCTGCTGACGGCCATCGCAATCTTCCGGCTGTTTTCCTATCTCGGCTGGACCGGCACGACTTTTGGCTTTGTGCTGGGGCATTCGGTGCTGGCGGTCCCGTTCGTGATCACCATCATGACCGCGTCCTTCCGCGGCATCGACGTGTCGGTGGAAAATGCTGCCCGGAACCTCGGCGCAAACCGCATCCGCACGGTGCTGCATGTGACGGTGCCGATGGCGATGCCGGGATTTCTGTCGGCAGGGCTGTTTGCCTTCCTGGTTTCCTTTGACGAGCTGCTGATTGCGCTGTTTCTGTCGAGCCCGCGGGTCAGCACCCTGCCGAAACGGCTGTGGGAGGGCATTCAGCTGGAAATTGACCCGTCTCTGGCCGCGGTCTCGACGATCCTGGTGCTGATCAGTCTGGCGGTGCTGGTGGCGGCAGGGCTGATCAAACGCAAGCTGGAGGCAAAGTGATGTACAGGCATCTGGTGAAGTCCGGCCGCGCCAAGGTCTCGAAGGTGGCGCTGAACGACAATAGCTGCGGCTGGGTTGAGACGCTGCCAAAACGCAATGATATCCGGCGGCTGCAGGGCGATCTGCGCTGCGAGTGGGTGGTGATCGGTGCAGGCTTCGCTGGGCTGGCGGCGGCACGCCGGCTGGCGGATCTGTACCCGCAGGCGGATATCGTTGTGATCGAAGGCCAGCGGGCGGGCGAGGGCTCGGCCGGGCGCAATTCAGGCTTTGCGGTGGACACCTCCCCGGGGCGGGTCGGCGATGACGAGACGATGAAGTCCAAGGCGCTGACCAGCTATGTGATCAACATGGCGGGGCTTGAGTACCTGCGCGAGGCGGTGGAGGCTTACGGGCTGCAGCACACCTGGGACGGCAATGGAAAGTTCCACTGCGCCGCCGAACCGCGCCATGCCGGCAATCTGGAGAAATTCGAGGAGATCCTGCAGCAGCTGGACATCCCCTATGAATGGCTGGAGGGCGAGCGTCTGAACCGGCGCTTGGGCATTCCCTACTACCATAAGGGGATCTGGACCAAGCAGGCGGCGCTGGTGCAGCCCGCTGCGCTGATCCGCGGGCTGGTGCTGCATCTGCCGGAGAACGTGCGCCTGCTGGAGGAAACCCCCGTTGAGGAGATCGAATACGGCGATCAGGTGCGGATCCAATGCCGCCAGGGCAGGGTGACGGCGGACAAAGCGGTGGTGGCGACCAACGGGCTCTTGGGTGAGTTTGGCCTGTTCCGGGGCCGGATGATGCATTTGACCCTGACTGCAAGCATGACCCGGCCGCTGAACACCGCCGAGCGGTATCGGATCGGCGACCCTGATCCCTGGGGCATCCTGTCCGCGCACCGGATGGGGGCCACGATCCGCTACACGAGCGACCGCCGCATCATGATGCGCAACACTGCAGAATACTGGCCCGGCCTGGCCATGAGCGAAAGCGACCTGGCCGCCCGCCGCAAGCTGCACCTGAAGGCGATCCGGGCGCGCTGGCACATGCTGCCGGAGCTGGAGATTGAACATACCTGGTCCGGGGTGGTGGCGGTGAGCCGCAATTTCTCCTCGGTTTTTGCTCAGCCGGCACCGAATGTGCTGGCGGTGGGCGGCTTCAACGCAGGCGGCATTGCCCGCGGCACCGGCTTGGCCAAGCTGCTAGTGGATCAATACGCTGGCGTGCCATCCGCCGCCCTGAGCGAGGCGCAGAAGCTGGCGCCGCCTGCGATCCTGCCGCCGCGGCCCTTGCTGGATATCGGCGCGCGGCTGAATGTGATGCGAATGCGGGCGGGCGCGGGCCGGGAATAGCAATCTGCGCCTAGGGCAGGCGCCGGGGCGGCCCGCCCCGGGCGCAGGCGTTGATCAGCCAGCGCCGTACCCGCAAGACTTCCGGCTCTTGGCTGATGGCTTTGCGGCAGGTGAGGAAATAGCCGTTCTCAGTGCGCAAGGCGGTTCCCGGCAGCTCCACCAACTCGCCGCTGTCCAGGGCGCCGTCATCCAACCCGCGCCAGATCATACCGATGCCGCGGCCCTCGATCGCGGCATAGACCACATGCGGGTAGCTGTTAAAGAACAGCGTTGACGGGTCCGGCTGATACGGAACACCGAAACGTTCGAAGAATGAGCCGAACCAGAGGATACCGTATTCGCCGCGGTCCAAGTGCAGCAGGGGCAGGCGGGTGAGATCTTGCAGACCGGCAGCGGTCAGCCCGTGTTTTTCAACAAGCGCCGGGGATGCGGCCAGGCAGATATCTTCGGGGATCAGCAGGTCCGAGTGCCACTCCGGGTCCGGATGCGGACCGAGGCGCACGTCCAGGTCCGGCACCCCGTCCTCGGGGCGGACGCCCAGCGGGCCGACCGACAGATTGATCTGCAATTGCGGGAAGGAGCGCTGCAGCCGCGGGTAGTGCTGCAGCATCCAGAACTGGGCAAAGCCGTGACCGCAGCGGATGCGGATCTCGCCTGGTCCCTGCTGGCGCTGCAGCTCCTGCGCCTTTTGCGAGATGGCGCCAAGGCCTGCGTCCACAGTGGCAAACAGCTGTTGTCCCGCAGCGGTCAGCTCCATACGGCGGTTCCGGCGCAGGAACAGCGGGCAGTTAAGGTGCGCTTCCAGGTTCTGCACGTGGCGCGAGAGGCTGGATTGCGACGTGCCAAGCGCTTGCGCTGCCGCGCTGACCGAGCCGAGAGACGCCACAGCGCGGAAGGCGGCCAGCGCATTCATCACCGGGAAAAGGAAGGAATCGGTTTCTGGCGGCATTGATTGCAATCCATGTCGAGCGTCATCCGGAAACTACACGAAAATGAATGCTTAAAAAGCATGGATGAGCGCTTCTGAGGGGAGTTATCAAACAAAGCACAGTGAACTTCTGAATTTTACAAAGGAAATACAAATGGTTGTTGTCCACCTATGTTGAGGCCACGTGTTCCATTCTTCGCTTTCCGGCATCCTCAGAGCAAGGAAACAAACGGAGGGCGCCATGCCTGAACAGCGCAATATTGTTATTATCGGCGGCGGGGTGATCGGCCTCAGCCTCGCCTATCATCTGGCCAAGAAAGGGGCCGAGGACATTCTGCTTCTGGAGCGGAACCAGATGACCTCGGGCACCACCTGGCATGCGGCCGGGATCGTGGGACCGCTGCGCAGCACTTTCAACATGACCAAACTGGCGAGCAAAGCACTGCAGACCTTTCCGGAGCTGGAACGGGAGACCGGGCTGGCGACCGGGTATCAGCAGACCACCGGCTATTGGATCGCACGGCGCCCAGAACGGATGGACGAGCTGCACCGGATCCACGCGATGGCGGAATTCACGGGCATGACGCCGGAAATGCTCTCCGGCGACGAGGTTGCCGCCCGGGTACCCGGCATCAGTGCCGAGGGCATCCATGGCGCGCTGACGCTGAAGGAGGACGGGCAGGTTAATCCGGTGGACCTGGCTATGGCTTATGCCAAGGGCGCCCGCAGCCGGGGGGTGGAAATCCGTGAGGGGGTCAGCGTGGCGCGACTGCTGCAGGAGGAGGGCCGGGTGACCGGGGTGGAATTGGCGGACGGGACGCAGATTTTGGCCAATCAGGTGGCGCTCTGCGCCGGCGCCTGGTCCAAGAAACTGGCCGATGAGGCCGGCGTGGTGCTGCCGCAGCATTCGGTCAAGCACATGTACGTGGTGACCGAACCGATTGAGGGCTTCCCCAAGCCTTTCCCGGTATTCCGAGACATGGAAACCCATGTTTATATGAAGGGCGACGCGGGCAAGTTGCTGGTGGGCTGGTTCGAGATGGATGCCAAGCCCTGGGATCCGCACGGGGCCGAGGGCGACCGGCCGTTTCTGGAGATGGAAGATGACTGGGAGCAGGCGGAGCCCTTTATCGAGGCGGCGCTCACTATGTATCCGGGACTGGAGAGCGCGGGCATTCAGCACTTCCTAAACGGGCCGGAAAGCTTTACCGCCGACAGCCGCCCCTTGGCGGGGGAGACACCGGAGCTGCAGAATCTGTTTGTGGCAACCGGGCTGAACTCGGTGGGAATCATGTCCTCGGCTGGGGTGGGGGATGCGCTGGCCGATTGGATGATCAGCGGCGAGGCACCCAGCGACCTGTGGGACATCGACATCCTGCGCTGCGATCCGCTGCAGTCGGGCGAGACTTTCATGGAAGACAAGATGCGCGAGGCCGTGGGCAACAACTTTGCCATGCACTGGCCGTTCAAACAGCCCATTTCGGGCCGTAACCTGCGCCTGTCGGCATTGCATGAACAACTGGACCAGGCCGGGGCGGTTTGGGGCGTCGGCGGCGCCTGGGAGCGCACCCGCTGGTTTGCGCAGGATGAGGCGGAGAAAGCGCTGCCCTATTCCGTGGGTCCGCAAAGCTGGCAGCATGTGGCGGACCGCGAGGCGCAGGAGATGGCGGCGGATGTGTCGCTGATCGACCTTTCGATGTTCACCAAGATTGATGTGGCGGGGCCAGATGCGCTGGCTTTGCTGCAATGGGTCAGCACGGCCGATATGGATGCGGCCGAGGGCCGTGCAGTCTATACCGCCTGGCTGAACCAGCGTGGAGGCGTGGAGGCGGATCTGACCGTGACCCGCTTGGGTGCCGACAGCTTCCGGGTGACTTCCGGCGCTGCGACCCGGCGCAAGGATCTGTACTGGCTGCAGAAGCAGGCACGCCTCAAAGGGTTTGACGTGGCGCTGACGGATGTGACCGAGGCGGAAGCCGTGATCGGGGTGATGGGGCCGCGCTCGCGGGCCCTGCTGCAGAAACTGTCCGGCGATGGCTGGGAGGCGTTTCCTTTCTCTACGGCCCGCCCGGTCACTGTGGGGGGCATCGAGGCCAGCGCCACGCGGATCAGCTTTGTTGGCGAGCTGGGCTGGGAGGTCTCGGTGCCATCCGCGCAGGCGCCGGCGCTGTTTGATGTTCTGCGGGCTGAAGGCGCAGGGCTGCTTGGGATCCACGCCTTTGACGGTTGCCGGATCGAGAAGGGGTTCAAGCATTGGGGCCACGACCTGGGGCCGGACATCTCGCCGCTGGAGGCGGGGATCGGTTTTGCGGTCAATTGGACCAAAGGCGATTTCCTGGGCCGCACCGCATTGGTGAAGCAGAAAGAGGACGGCCTCACCCGCCGCCAGATCCTGCTGGAGGTGGAAGGCGAGGCGCTGCTGCTGCATGACGAGCCAGTATGGGAAGGCGGGCGACGGGTTGGACTGACCTCCTCTGGCGCCAAGGGGCCGCGCACCGGCAAAAACCTCTGCTTTGCTATTGTGGCGATTGCTCCGGGTGAGAGCCTGGCCGAAACCCGCGCCCGCAGTTTCGAAGTCGAAGTGGCGGACCGGCGGTATAAGGCGGCGGTGCTGGCGCGTGCGCCCTATGATCCGGACGGCAGCAGGATGAAGGGTTGAGCCGACCGCTGCCCCAAAGAAAAGGCCCTCCGGGACAAACCCGGAGGGCAAACGGCAGACTGGCGCACCTGCGAGAGGAGAAATCGGCCGGCCTCGGGCCAGCCGTCAGGAGAGGAGGGTGCGCCGGGTTCCTGCCTCAGGCGGCTTTCGACGCGCGGAACGTGACCGGGGTGGCGCCGAAACTGTTGCGGAAGAGCTTGATGAAAGAGGAGAGCGATTTGAACCCGCAGGCCAGGGCGATCTCGGTGACCGGCATATTCGTGTCCTCGACCAGGCTGCGGCCCAGCTCCAGCCGCTGCTTGCGGTAGAACCGCACCGGCGAGGTGCCGAGATGCCGCAGGAACATCCGCTCAACCTGGCGCACGGACAGCCCGATGGTGGCAGCGATTTCGTTCACAGTCAGCGGCTCTTCCATGTTGGCGAGCATCAAGTCGATGGCTTTTTGCAGTTTGACAGGCGCGCCGCGGAAACGGTCGGCAGCAGAACAGGTCTGGTTCCGGTCGGCGCTGCGGGCTGATTGCAGCAGCAGATAGTTGCGGATCCGCCCCGCCGTCTCCGCCGAGATATTGCCTTCCACCCAGTTCAGAGCAAAGTCCATCGCGCCCAGCTCGCCCGAGCAGCTGAACAGGTTGCCGTCGCGGACAAAGATCGAATCCTCGAACTCGATATGGGGCAGAGTTTCGCGATTTGCCGGGATGCGCGACCAATGGTCGGTACCCTTGGTGATATGGCCGGATTGAGCGATCACCCGGATCGCCGCGCCAATTGCGCAGACCGGGGTCGCGGAGGCCCGGCATTTGCGCACCAGTTCCAGCGCGGCGGCGGCGGCGGCCGCGCTCATCTGTGCGCCGGAACAGATCACATAGACGTCAGGTTTCGGCATGCTGTCCTGCCGTCCCCTATCTGCCAGAGCGGCGTCCGGCGCCACCAGCACTTTGGAACGCGACCGCACCGGCGTGCCGTCCAGCGTCAGCAGCGAAACATCAACGCAATCCGACGGCGAAGCGGTCTGCACCGCGTCAAGAACGTCGGTCAGCGAGGTCAGGCTGAGCAGCGAAAACCCCTCGGTCAGCAGGATCGCTGCGTTGAAGTAGCGGCGGTGACGCCGCTGCAGCAGTGGCTGACTGTCCTGGAAGGCATGAAAGTGAGTCATCCGGCTGCTTCCTGTACTGATGTTTCCTGTCCGGGCACGCGCAGGGTGGCTGCACACTGGCAGCGGCAAGGCCCTGCGCCCATCTTGCGGCAAAGTGGGTTTTTCAAAAGTCCCATTATGAGATCTCCTATAGGCCCATTTTGATTCCGGTCAAAACCCCTCGGACTTCTCGGCGGTTTTGGCCGGGTTTGTGGTGGTTGCCGCCAAATTTCAGTCATTATCCAACTTTTTTGTTGACCAAACCCACACTTTCGAGAATTTTGACCGTCAAGTTGGGATTCGCCGGACCCATGTGTGGAAACGGTCAAATCTCCGGCACACCAGTCAGCCCGGACGATCCGGGTATCGTTGGGGCCGCAGGCCGGTCAGTTTCTGACCTGCTGCTTCCCTGGCTCAAACCAAAGGGATGGACCCGGGACCGATGCTGATGACACAGGACTACGCAGAGCACGCAGTGCGGATTGCGGAGATTGCGGCAGATGCTGCCCGCGGCTATTTCCGCGGCCGCCTCGGGATCGAGTTCAAGGCAGATGAAAGCCCCGTTACTCAGGCTGACAAAGGGGTCGAGGCAGAAGTGCGCGCCTACCTGGAGCGCAACTTCCCGGATCACGGGATTTTTGGCGAAGAACACGGGTTCGAGGGCGCGGACAAGGACGACGTCTGGATCATCGACCCGATTGACGGCACCCGCTCGTTCCTGTCCGGCCATCCGCTTTTCGGCTTCCTGCTCGGCTATCTGAAGGGCGGCGTGCCGCAGGTCGGGGTGATCGGCATGCCTGCCTTGGGCGAGACCTTTCTGGGGGTGCGCGGCAAGGGCACAACGCTGAACGGCGCGCCGGTCCAGGTCTCGCGGCAGACCCGGTTGGACCAGTCCGTTCTTTATGTCAACGAAGGCGACAAGATCCACCGCGACTATCCGCAGCTGTTTGATCGGCTTATGCAATCAGGCCAGACCCGGCGGTTTGCCTATGACTGCTATCCCCATGCGCTGCTGGCCGCGGGACATGTCGACGCAGTGATCGACTATGACCTGCAACCCTATGATTTCCTGCCGGTTTCCGCGGTGATCGAAGCAGCCGGAGGGGTGATCACCGATTGGGACGGCCAGCCGCTGGGATTGGAGTCCGACGGGCGGGTGATCTCTGCAGCCACCCCTGAACTGCACGCTGAAATGCTGGCTCTGATCAAAGGATAGCGGCGTGGCAATCCTCACCTTCCTCATCAGCCTTGCGGGCGCCACA
>NZ_JWLC01000025.1:0-194939 GCF_000813745.1 Leisingera sp. ANG-M1
GAACACACCCTGGTTGGCCTGAGAGCCGGAGTTCGGCTGCACGTTGGCGAACTCGCAGCCGAACAGCGCCTTGGCGCGGTCGATCGCCAGGTTTTCGGCGACGTCGACATACTGGCAGCCGCCGTAGTAGCGGCGCCCCGGGTAGCCTTCGGCGTATTTGTTGGTCAGCACGGAGCCCTGGGCTTCCATCACCGCGGCGGAGACGATGTTTTCCGAGGCAATCAGCTCGATCTCGTCGCGCTGGCGGCCCAGCTCGGCTGTGATCGCGCCGAACAGCTCAGGATCGCGCTCCGACAGCGCTTGGGTGAAAAAGCCGGGGTCACGGGTCGCTTCAGTCATGGTGGCTCCGTTAGAGTAGGGATCAGAATTGAGGGATTTCCTATCGGAAACTTCCTTGCGCCGTAACCCCGTAAAACGACATATCCCTGCGACAGAACGGCAACTATGGTCATTGGCGGAAAGCTGTGATTGTTTCGGAACCAGTTGCCTAACACCGGAAACAGATTTCATGAGTTTGAGAATCGCATTTCTGGCCAGCGAAGTGGATGTGGCGCAAGAGGCGCTGGAAACGCTGAGCCGCCGCTATGGCCAGGAGACGCCGGAAAAGGCCGATGTGATCGTGGCCCTGGGCGGCGACGGCTTCATGCTGCGCACCCTGCACACAATGGTGAACCACCCGGCGCCGGTCTATGGCATGAACCGCGGCACTGTCGGGTTCCTGATGAATGAATACCGCGAGGACGGGCTGATCGAACGGCTTGAGGAAGCCGAGCAGGAAATCATCAACCCCTTGTCGATGACCGCAATGGACCGCCGCGGCAATGTGCATAAGGCGCTGGCCATCAACGAGGTCTCGCTGCTACGGGCAGGGCCGCAGGCGGCACGGCTCAGGATCTCGGTGGACGGGCGCATGCGGATGGAGGAACTGGTTTGCGACGGGGCGCTGGTCGCCACGCCTGCCGGCTCCACAGCCTATAATTACTCCGCTCACGGCCCGATTCTGCCGATTGGCGCGGATGTTCTGGCGCTGACGGCGATTGCGGCCTTCCGGCCGCGGCGCTGGCGCGGTGCGCTGCTGCCCAGCAATGCGATGGTGCGGTTCGACGTGCTGGAGGCGGGCAAACGCCCCGTAATGGCTGACGCGGATTCGATTTCGGTGGCGGATATCGACTGGGTCGAGATTAGGACCGACCCGGAAATCCGCCACAAGATCTTGTTCGACCCCGGCCACGGCTTGGAGGAAAGGCTTATTTCCGAGCAGTTTACCTGAAGGTTTAATGGAGGCTTCACGAATTTGTGAACTTTGGGGTAACGATTCTGTGCAATCATTTACCCACAGGCGGATGTGGATGACACCTGCCAACGGGCTGAAGTGCCACAGAGCCGTACCGGCGTGTTTTGTTCGTTCCAGTTGATAGTTTTTGCCGGTCATGCCCGCAGAACCCGCGCCAGAATGCCGGGTTCGCTGAATGCGACGAGTCGAGCACGTTTTATAACGAGTAATCTGGGTTGGAAGTTCCCCGGGGGCGGTTCAGTCCGTTCCCCGGGACCTTATGTGCTCTGAGAGCATTCGAAATTGCCCGGGATTCGAGGCTGCTGGCCGTTGGGGCAGACCGGCTGAGCCGGGAGTAAGACCCCCAGTTCGATCCGTCGCATCTCTGGCATTTGTGCAGCAATTGAACTGCCTGGCCGGCCGCCGGGCTGCCTTGTTTTACCGGCCGCTTGCGGACTGCGAGTCCATCATCTCCCATAGCGGCAGGCACATACGGCCCGCCCGGGCCTCGATCGCAGCACAGGCATCCACCGCCAGATCCTCACGCCAGCGGCGGGCGGCGATTTGGACATTGACCGGCTGGCGCCCCGCCGGCAGCTCTGCCAGCCGGGCGGGGACCGAGGCGGCGGGCAGCCCAAGGAAATTCATTGCATATGAATATACGGCGCAGCCCAGCACCTCATGTACTCCTTCCGCCCCTTCGGTATCCCGGTCGGGCTTGAAGAAGGGCTGCGGCAGGAACGGCGACAGCACCAGCGGATATTCTTCCAGAAACAGCGACCATTGACGCGCGTAATGGGTGCGCTTGGCCATCATTTGCAACAGTTCATCCCCGGCGAATGGTGGGAACTCCTGGAAGTAGACCGAGAAGATATCGCGCACTGTTTGCGAGCCTGCCGCATCCACGTCCCCCTTCATCAGAGCATAGATTTCCCCCATCAGGGCCCGGTACCCGGTGCGCCCGGCCTCGAACACATTGGGCGGCTCCGCTTCCTCGACCGCGTAGCCCGCGTCGGTCAGCGCATCGCGGGCGAAATCCAGCGCGGCCCCGACTTCGGGATGCAAATCGTATCCATGGGTGTTTTTGGTGAAGGCTACTTTGATGGGGCCGTCCAGCGCTCCGCCGCGCCAGGGCATAGGCACATGAAAAGGGTCGCGCGGGTCCGGCGCAATGAGACTGGGCATCGACAAGTGCAGGTCTTCCGCCGAACGGGTGATCAGCCCCTGCACAGACATCAGTTGCGCCAGCAGCCCCCGCTCGGCGCTTTGGCTGGGGTTCCAGGCCGGCACCCGGCCCAGGCCCGGCTTCACGGTAACCGCGCCATTGGCGGCGGCGGGAAAGCGCAAGGAGCCGCCGATGTCATTGCCGTGGCCCAGGGCGCCGATCCCGGCCATCACCGCAGAACCTGCACCGCCGGAGGAGCCGCCCGGCGAGATATGCCGCCCCCAGGGGTTGTGGGTGCGCCCGTGCAGCGGGTTGTCGGTATCGGCGCGGAAGGAGAATTCCGGCGTATTGGTGCGTCCGATCACCACCGCACCGGCCTTTTGCAGGTTCTCCACCACCGGCGCGTCGGCGGGGGCGATGAGGTCTTTCAGAGCGGTCACGCCATTGGAGGTGGCATGGCCTTTCTGGTCGATATTGATCTTGATGGTGACCGGCACGCCGTGCAGCGGCCCGGGCACGGCGCCTGCCGCGCGTGCCTTGTCCAAGCCGCGGGCGCGCTCCATCGCTTCGGTGCTCAAATCCTCGACAACTGCGTTCAGCTCCGGATTGACCGAATTCATCCGGGTGATGGAGGCCTGCACTGCCGTTTCCGCGCTGACGCCGCCGGTGCGGGTGAGCTTTGTCAGTTCGGTGGCGCTCAGGCGCCAGATGCCGGTGTTTTCCATGCTTGTGCCTCCTTGGCCGCAGCCTAGGCAGGCGGGGCGGAGTTGCAAGCAAAACCGGGCGGCAGGGCCGCCCGGATCCGGTAATTCTCAGGTTCTTTGATCGGTCAGGCTTTTGCGTAGCCGATGGTCTGCAGCGCAACGGTGATCTCGTCCAGGATCGCCGGGTCGTCGATTGTTGCAGGCATCTTCCAGGGCGCGCCATCGGCGATGTTCACCATGGTGCCACGCAGGATCTTGCCGGAGCGGGTCTTGGGCAGCCGGTCCACCACAACCGCCAGTTTGAAGGCGGCAACCGGGCCGATCTTCTCGCGCACCAGTTTGACGACTTCGGACACCACCTCTGCATCGTCGCGGTCCGCACCGGCATTCAGGCACAGGAAACCAACAGGCATCTGGCCTTTGAGGCTGTCAGCGACGCCGATCACGGCGCATTCCGCCACGTCCGGGTGGCTTGCCAGAACCTCTTCCATACCGCCGGTCGAGAGCCGGTGGCCTGCCACATTGATCACGTCATCGGTGCGCGCCATGATGTAGAGGTAGCCGTCCTCGTCTTTCATGCCGGCATCGCCGGTCTCATAGTAGCCGGGGAAAGTATTTAGGTAGCTCTTCTTGTACCGCTCTTCTGCATTCCACAGGGTCGGCAGCGTGCCAGGCGGCAGCGGCAGCTTCACCGCAATTGCGCCCAGCTCGCCCGGCGCCACCGGGTTGCCGCCTTCATCCAGAATCTCGACCTCATAGCCGGGCATTGGCACGGCGGGGGAGCCCAGTTTGGTCGGCAGTTCCTCGATCCCCAATGGGTTTGCGGCAATCGACCAGCCCGTCTCGGTCTGCCACCAGTGGTCGACCACTGGCGTGCCCAGCTGTTCCTGCGCCCAGGTGATGGTGTCGGGATCGGCGCGCTCGCCGGCCAGATACACCTGGTTCAGGCAGGAGAGGTCGTATTTCTTGACGTATTCGCCCTTGGGATCCTCGCGTTTCACCGCCCGGAAAGCAGTCGGCGCGGTGAAGAAGCTTTTCACCTTATGCTCGGAGATCACCCGCCAGAAGGTGCCTGCATCCGGCGTGCCCACGGGCTTGCCCTCAAACACGATGGTGGTGTTGCCGTGGATCAGCGGCGCATAGCAGATATAGCTGTGGCCAACGACCCAGCCCACATCCGAGGCGGCCCAGAACACATCGCCGGGATCGACGTTATAGATGTTCTTCATGGTCCAGTTCAGCGCCACCAGCTGGCCGGCGGTGTGACGGATCACGCCTTTGGGCTGGCCGGTGGTTCCGGAGGTGTAGAGGATATAGGAGGGGTGGTTGCCCTCGACCGGCACACATTCGGCAGGCTCCACGCCGTACTGGAAACCGTGCCAGTTGACGTCACGCCCCGGGACCAGCTCGGCCACTTCCTGCTCGCGCTGGAAGATCACGCAGAAATCCGGCTTGTGCGCGGCCAGGTCGATGGCACCGTCCAATAGCGGCTTGTAGTGCACGGTGCGGCCCGGCTCGATGCCGCAGGAGGCCGCGATGATCGCCTTGGGTTTGGCATCGTCGATCCGCACCGCCAGCTCGTTGGAGGCAAAGCCGCCGAACACCACCGAATGCACAGCGCCGATCCGGGCGCAGGCCAGCATCGCCTCCAGCGCCTCAGGGATCATCGGCATGTAGATGATGACGCGGTCGCCCTTTTCAATGCCCTTGGCGCGCAGGGCGCCGGCCAGGGTGGCAACGCGGTTGCGCAGCTCGGCATAGGAGATAGCACGTTTGGTTTGCGTGACCGGGCTGTCATAGATGATCGCAGTCTGCTCGCCGCGGCCTTCCTCGACATGGCGGTCAACGGCATTGTAGCAGGTGTTCACCTTGGCATCGGCAAACCACTCGTAAAGCCCGTCGCCCTTGTCAAACAGCGCCTGCTTCGGGGCCTCGTCCCAGCTGATCGCCTGGGCTGCCTCCATCCAGAAACCTTCCGGGTCCTGTTTCCAGCCGGCGTAAATGTCCTGATATCCCATGGTGTTCATCTCCTCCTGCTCTCTGCGTAGGCGAGAATGCGGCAAACGGGCAAGTTTTGAGCCGTTCTCACGCAAGGTTGGTCAAGGAATTTACAGCTTCACGCCTTGAATTCGAGGGGTGTGTAAAATGTTTACAGGAAAGCCAGGGTTAGCAGGCTGTCCACTTTGCAAACCGGGCTTTGCTGCAGAATAACGCTGGCGCGCACGGGGGAGTTTGCAAAATTGCAAATTCCGCTGCTGCAAACTCTGGAGCCGGTCTGGGAATCACCCGCCCGAGGACTTGGCATAACGGGGCAGGCTGTCTTTCAGGTCCAGCCAGGTGACATGTTCGGAATGAAAGACATGGAACCGGGGCGGCATATCGCTGGGGCTTTCCAGGGTTGCCGAGTAAAGGTGGATATTCGCCGTGTCCTTGGCATTGCGATAGGCCATTTGGGTGCCGCAAGTGCTGCAGAACAGCCGCTCGACATCCTCCGAGGACTTGTAGACCGACGGCTCGGCACCGGACCATGCCACGGCCTCACGCGGCAGTCCGAAAAATGCGGTGACAGGCGCCGCGCAATTGCGGCGGCAATCGGCGCAGTGGCAGTAGCAGCTCCAGGCCGCCTCGGCCTGGCTCTCCCAATGCACCGCGCCGCAGTGGCAATGCCCTCTCATGGCTGGTCCCCTTTGCTGGCCTCCCGGGAAGGGCGGCCAGCGGAAATTCCCAGCCGCGGGGTTAACCGTAGTGCGCCACCGGGGTTCCGGCAATGGCGGCCATGTTCAAAAGCCCGCGGGCGGTAATCGAGGGCGAGACGATATGCGCGCGGTTGCCCATGCCCATCAGGATCGGCCCCACTTCCAGCCCGCCAGCCCGCATCTTCAGGATGTTGCGCACGCCCGAAGCCGCATCCGCATGGGCAAAGATCAGCACGTTGGCGGCGCCTTCCAGCCGCGAGTTGGGGAAGATCCGGCCGCGCAGCTCAGGATCCAGCGCGGTGTCGATGTTCATCTCGCCCTCATAGGCAAAATCCCGGCGTTTATCATCGAGGATCTCCAGTGCGTCCCGCAGGCGGCTGCCGGTGTCGCAGGAGATATTGCCGAACTGCGATTGCGAGCAAAGCGCGATTTTCGGCTCAATGCCGAAGCGGCGCACATGGCGGGCAGCACCCATCACGGTCTCGGCGATTTGCTCCGGCGTCGGCTCGATCCGCACATGGGTGTCCGCGATGAACAGCGGGCCATCCTCCAGGATCATCATCGACAGCGCCCCATGCGGGGAATAGCTGTTGCCGCCCAGAACCTGCTGCACATAGTTCATGTGCCAGCGGTATTCGCCGAAGGTGCCGCAGATAAGGCTGTCCGCCTCGCCCCGGTGCACCATGATGGCACCGATGGCGGTGGTATTGGTGCGCATGATCGCCTTGGCCAGATCCGGGGTCACACCCTTGCGCTGCATCACCTTGTGGTAGCTGTTCCAGTAATCATAGTAGCGCGGATCGTGTTCCGGATTCACCAGTTGGAAATCGCGGCCCGGACGTACATCAAGCCCGAGCTTCTCGCAGCGCTTCTCGATCACTTCCGGGCGGCCGATCAGGATCGGTGTCTCGGTGGTCTCTTCCAGGATCGCCTGGGCGGCGCGCAGCACCCGCTCATCCTCGCCCTCGGCAAAGACAATGCGGCGGGCGGCGGCGCGGGCCGCCTCGAACACCGGGCGCATCAGCAGGGCGGATTTGAACACCGTCTGGTTCAGCTTCTGGCGGTAGGCGTCCATGTTTTCGATAGGGCGGGTGGCCACGCCGCTTTCCATCGCGGCCTTCGCCACGGCAGAGGAGACAACCGCAACCAGGCGCGGGTCAAAGGGTTTGGGGATCAGGTAATCCGCGCCGAAATTCAGCTGCTCGCCCTTATAAGCCGCCGCAGCCTCGGCGCTGGTTGTGGCGCGCGCCAGCTCGGCAATGCCATCGACGCAGGCGATCTGCATTTCGTCATTGATCTCGGTTGCCCCCACATCCAGTGCCCCGCGGAAGATGAAGGGGAAGCACAGCACGTTGTTGACCTGATTGGGGAAATCGCTGCGCCCGGTGGCAATGATCGCTTCCGGTGCCACCTTCCGGGCAGCCTCCGGCATGATCTCAGGCGTCGGGTTGGCCAGCGCAAAGATGATCGGGCGCGCTGCCATCTTCGCCACCATCTCGGGCTTCAGAACATTGGGGCCGGAGAGGCCAAGGAATAGGTCGGCGCCGTCCACCACCTCATCCAATGTCCGCTTGTCCGAGGCCTGGGCAAAGGCCGCCTTCTGCGGGTTCATGTCCTCTTCGCGGCCCTCATAGACCAGCCCGTGAATGTCGCAGAGCCAGATGTTTTCGCGCTTCACGCCCAGTTTCAGCAGCATATTGAGGCAGGCAATCCCGGCCGCGCCGCCGCCGGTGGAGACGATCTTGATCTCCTCAAAGCTCTTGCCCGCCACATGCAGCGCGTTTTTGGCCGCCGCGCCCACCACAATCGCAGTGCCATGCTGGTCGTCATGGAAGACCGGAATGTTCATCCGCTCGCGGCACAGCTTTTCCACGACAAAGCAATCCGGCGCCTTGATGTCTTCGAGGTTGATAGCGCCAAACGTGGGCTCCAGCGAACAGACGATATCTGCCAGCTTTTCTGGATCGCTTTCGTTTACTTCAATGTCAAAACAATCGATGCCCGCGAAGTTCTTGAACAGCACCGCCTTGCCTTCCATCACCGGCTTGGACGCCAGCGCGCCGATGTTCCCGAGCCCCAGAACCGCCGAGCCGTTGGATACAACCGCAACCAGATTGCCGCGCGAGGTATAGCGGGCGGCATTGGCTTCATCCGCCTTGATCTCGGTACAGGCCTCGGCCACGCCGGGTGAATAGGCGCGAGCCAGATCGCGACCGTTGGCCATCGGCTTGGTTGCGCGGATCTCCAGCTTACCCGGCTGCGGAAACTCGTGATAGTTGAGCGCAGCTTGGCGCAGGTTCTGTGAATCGGACATCTGGCGCTCCTCGGAAAAGGGTATTGTTTAGCGTTAAACCATTTTTCTTGCCGGAAACCTAGCCCAAACTGACGCAAATGGACGCGGCGGCAAAGGCGGCGGCGGGTTCTTGCATAAACCCTGCCGCACCGTCACTCTCCTGCCAAATGAATTGGGAGTGAAAAATGAGCGACGTAATCGCCGAATTCCGCCTGCCGACAGATGAACTGCGCAACGATATTCCGTTTTTTACCAAAGTGTTGGGTATGAAAATGGACTCAATCTACCCGGCAGATGACCCGCGCATTGCCGTTTTTTCCGGCCACGGGCTGAGGCTCAGGGTTGAGAAGGGGGCAGAGGAAAGCCCCGGCACAATCCGCATTCTGGCGGAAGATCCTGATGGATTTGCCGAAGGCCAGCGCCGCCTGACTGCGCCCAATGGCACTCGGATTGAGATTGAGGAACGCCACCCGCCGATGGTGATGCCGGAAACAGTGCACAGCTTTGTGGTGCGCCGCCTGAAGGACCAGGCGCCCTGGATCATTGGCCGTGCAGGCATGCATTACCGCGATCTGGTGCCGGACCGGCTGGGCGGCTCGATCATTGCCAGCCACATCCGCATCCCTGACGGCGGCCCGGTGCCGGACATGGTGCATTTCCACCGGGTTGGCTTCCAGCTGATCTTCTGCATCCACGGCTGGGTTGATGTTGTTTACGAGGATCAGGGTGAAAAGATGCGCCTGACCGCGGGCGACTGCTTCATCCAGCCACCGGAGATCCGTCACCGGGTGCTGGAGGCCAGCGACAACGTGCAGGTGATCGAGATCGGCGTGCCAGCCGAGCATGTCACTGAAATTGATCATGAAATGACACTGCCGACACCGCACTACCGTCCCGAACGGGAATGGCAGGGCCAGCGTTTTGTCTACAACAAGGCCGAAGGCGCCGAGTGGATACCGTTCCGTCTGCCGGGTTACATCTGCCGCGATACCACCATTGCCGAGAACACCAAGGGCGTTGCAGGCGTGCAGGTGGTGCGCCGGGGCGAGGGCGACCCGCAATGGGCCGCGCATGACACCGACATCCACTTTACCTTTGTGATGAATGGTGAAGTGACGCTGGAGGGGGAGGGGCGCGAGCCTTTCCGGCTGGAGCAGGGGGATGCCTTTGTAATTCCGCCGGGCATGAAGACCCGCCTTAGCGATCCGTCAAGCGACGTCGAACTGCTGGAAGTGACTCTGCCGGGCGAGTTTAACACAACATTGGGCTGACACTTGCAGGGGTTCGTGCCCGTTCAGAGGAATGGGCGCGAACCCGGTCGGCTTGAGAACCGGGGGGACGTGAATTCGCCAAGAAATCGGTCCTCCAGGGCTTCCCCTTTGCCTGCGCGTCCCGCTATCCTGCGACATCTTGACCAGATGATCAAAAAAACGGGGAATCGTCCATGAGCCTCAAAGCCGCCGCCACCGCCGTCCGCGAAAACGCCCACGCGCCTTACTCCAACTTCAAGGTTGGCGCGGCCATCCGCTCGGCCTCGGGCCAGATCTATGTCGGCTGTAACGTGGAAAACGTGGCCTATCCTGAAGGCACCTGCGCCGAGGCGGGGGCTATCGCCGCGATGGTGGCCGCGGGAGAGACCGAACTGGCCGAAGTCTATGTGATCGCCGACAGTCCGGCACCGGTGCCGCCCTGCGGAGGCTGCCGGCAGAAGCTCAAAGAATTCGGCGCGGGCGGCGTCAAGGTCACCATGGGCACCACCGACGGCGCCGAGCGGGAAACCACCATTGGCGATCTGCTGCCCGGTGCCTTCGACGCGGGCCACATGGAGCGCAGCTGATG
Organism: Leisingera sp. ANG-M1; assembly: GCF_000813745.1. GTDB lineage: Bacteria > Pseudomonadota > Alphaproteobacteria > Rhodobacterales > Rhodobacteraceae > Leisingera. The sequence continues at coordinate 9,971 of NZ_JWLC01000025.1, forward strand.
GATGCCCGCGCCATAAACGCCAAATTGCGGCGCCGCGAGGTGCCAAGCGAGGATGAGTTGCGCTGGTTTGCCAATGGCTTGGCCAATGGCGACGTCACCGACGCCCAGGCTGCAGCCTTTGCCATGGCCGCCTGTTTCCAAAGCATCGGCACCGAGGGCTGCCGGGCGCTGACATTGGCAATGCGCGATACCGGCGATGTGCTGGAGTGGGATCTTGACGGCCCTGTGCTCGACAAACACTCCACCGGCGGCGTCGGTGACTGTGTTTCCCTGCTGCTGGCCCCGGCTTTGGCAGCCTGTGGCGCCTATGTGCCTATGATTTCGGGGCGCGGGCTGGGCCATACCGGCGGCACTCTGGACAAGCTGGAGGCGATCCCCGGCGTCAATACCCAGGTCAGGGAAGACCGCCTGAAGAGCATGATGCAGGACGTGGGCTGCGCCATTGTCGGCGCCACCGCGCAGATCGCGCCTGCGGACAAACGGTTCTACGCCATCCGCGATGTCACCGCGACAGTTGAAAGCATTGAGCTGATCACCGCTTCGATCTTGTCCAAGAAACTCGCGGCCTCTCCGGACGCGCTGGTGCTGGATGTGAAAATCGGCTCGGGCGCATTTATGAAAACAGCCGAAGAGGCACGGGCGCTGGCACAATCCATGTGCGACGTGGCCAATGCCGCGGGCTGCCGGACGTCCGCGCTGATCACCGATATGAATCAGCCGCTGGCGCCCTCGTTGGGCAATGCGCTGGAAGTGGCGGAAGTGATGCGGCTCCTGACCGGCAAAGCAGAGGGGCGGTTGGTCGAGATTTCTGCGGCTTTGGGCGGCGAATTGCTGGTTCTCGCGGGCCTTGCCAGCGATGCGCAGGACGGCGCGGCTAGGATTGCCGCCACCCTTGACGATGGCCGCGCGGCTGAAATCTTTGGGCGCATGATTGCGGCAATGGGCGGCCCGGCTGATTTTGCCGAAAACTGGCAGGCCCATCTGCCGGGCGCTGAGGTTCAGCGCGAGGTCAAAGCCCCGGCCGTGGGACATGTTGCGGCGATCAACGGCGAGGCGCTTGGCCTAGCTGTTGTCGGCCTGGGCGGCGGCCGGATGGTGGAGAGCGACCGCATCCATCCCGGTGTCGGGCTCTCCGGCATGGCCCGCCTCGGTCAAGAGGTCGGGGCAGGGAATGTGATCGCATGCATCCATGCCGCCAGTGAGGATGACGCAAAGGCCGCAGAAGCCGCTGTCCTTGCCGCCATTGCCATTGAGGAGAAGCCCGCAGAGCTGCCGCCGCTGGTTCACGAAAGGATCTCCTGATGGCCCGAGCCTTCCTAGTGGTGATGGACTCCGTGGGCATCGGCGGTGCTCCGGATGCCGGAAAGTTCTTCAACGGCGATCTGCCGGACCTCGGTGCCAACACGCTGGCCCATATCGCCCAGGCCTGCGCTGCCGGGCAGGCGGAGGAAGGCCGCAGCGGTCCGCTGAAGCTGCCCAATCTGGAGCGCCTTGGGCTTGGGGCCGCGATGCGGCTGGCGTCCTCCGTACCCTTCCCGGGGCTGGAGGGGGAGCCGCAAGGGCTTTGGGGGTGCGCCCGCGAGTACAGCCCGGGCAAGGATACACCTTCGGGCCATTGGGAATTGGCCGGGCTTACGGTGCCCTGGGACTGGCACTATTTCCCCGATGCGGCGCCGTCGTTTCCCGCAGATCTGACGGCTTTTGTCGCCGCCAAGGCGGGCACAGATGGCGTTCTTGGCAACAGCCATGCGCCGGGAACAGCAATCATCAATGACCTCGGTGCCGAGCACATGCGCAGCGGCAAGCCGATCTGCTATACCTCCGCCGACAGCGTCTTTCAGATCGCCGCGCATGAAGAGAGCTTCGGCCTGGACCGGCTGCTGGCGCTTTGCGAGGAGGTTGCCCCGCGGCTGCACGCCATGAAGGTGGGGCGGGTCATCGCGAGACCCTTCACCGGATCGCCGGAGCAGGGGTTCACCCGCACCGCCAACCGCCGCGACTATGCCATCACGCCACCTGCGCCGGTGCTGACCAACTGGGTGCAGGACGCAGGGCGCACGGTCCACGCCATCGGCAAGATCGGTGATATCTTCACTATGTCCGGCATCGACACCCTGAAAAAAGGCCCGGATGCCAAGCTGATGCAGCATCTTTTTGATGCAGTGGACACGGCAGAGGATGGCAGCCTCACCTTCGCCAATTTTGTTGAGTTCGACAGTGTCTACGGCCACCCCCGCGACATCTCCGGCTATGCCCGCGCGCTGGAGTGGTTCGACGCGGAACTGGGCCGCCTGCTGCCTAAGTTGCGCCAGGGCGACATGCTGCTGCTCACCGCCGATCACGGCAACGACCCCAGCTGGCCCGGCTCCGACCACACCCGCGAACAGGTGCCTGTTCTGATCGCAGGGCTTGACGTCGGCAGTGTCGGGCAGGTCAAATTCGCCGATGTGGCGGCCTCCATCGCCGCCCACCTGAACGTTCCGGCCCAAGGCCCCGGCAAGAGTTTTCTTTGACCCGATGGTCAAAACACGCTTGCCTGCCGCGGCCAAGCCCGTAAAAGCGCGCAAAACCAAATTTTAGGAGTGTCCCATGACCGACCACCTGACCGTTGTTGATCACCCGCTTGTGCAGCACAAGCTGACCCTGATGCGGGATAAGGGAACCTCCACCCAGGGCTTCCGCCGCCTGCTGCGCGAGATCACCCAGCTGCTGGCCTATGAGATCACCCGCGAAATGCCGCTGACCACCACCACCATCGATACCCCGATGGAGGAAATGGAAGCGCCGATCCTGGCGGGCAAGAAAATGGCGCTGGTGTCGATCCTGCGCGCAGGCAACGGCATGCTGGACGGGGTGCTGGAGCTGGTGCCCTCGGCCCGTGTCGGTTTTGTCGGCCTGTACCGCGACGAGGAAACCCTGAAACCGGTGCAATACTACTTCAAGGCGCCGGAAGGGCTGAAGGACCGGCTGGTGATCGCGGTCGATCCGATGCTGGCCACCGGCAACAGCTCGGCTGCTGCCATCGACCTGCTGAAAGAGGCAGGCGCCACCGATATCCGCTTCCTCTGCCTGCTGGCCGCGCCCGAAGGCGTCGAGCGTATGAAGGAAGCGCATCCGGATGTGCCGATCGTCACCGCCTCCCTGGACCGGCAGCTGAACGAGAAGGGCTATATCCTGCCGGGCCTGGGCGATGCCGGCGACCGGATGTTCGGCACCAAGTAACCCGGCTCTGCCAAGGTGCGCCGCAGTGCCTTGGCAGCCCGCGGGCCAATCCCAGCAGCGCGCGCAAATTAATTCCAATTGGCGCAAAAATTGCCGTGAACCGGCCTTATTGTTGCCACGGAATCTTTACTCACAGGCGGGATTCGGGCATCCTGCACCCATATATCGTGGGGCGCAGGAATGAAAATAACTAGAATTATTGCACTGGCCATCATCACGGGGACTACGGGCGCAGCGGGTCTACAGGCACAAACCCAGCGCGAAACCAGTCCCCCGGCGGAATACCCGCCTGCTTCTTTCAAGGGCAAGCAGTATGTGGACAGCCGCGGATGTATCTACATTCGGGCGGGGATTGACGGCAATATTACCTGGGTGCCGCGGGTGACCCGCTCGCGCAAGCAGATTTGCGGCTTTGCACCGACCAAGGTGGCGGGCGCAACCCGGCAGCAGCAAACCGCGCCGCCGCCGGAGCTGATCACGCTGGAACCCAGTCAGCAGCCAGCGCAAACAGCTGCGGCAAAACCCGCGCCTGCCAAGCCGGTCCCGGCCAGGCCCGCGGCCCCTGCGGCTGCTGCGGCCAGCACGCCTCCGAAGGTGGTCACCACAGCCAAGCCACGCCGCACACGGCAAACCACCAGCGCCCGCCCGGCGCCGGCTGCGGCGGCGCCCAAACCGGCGGCAGCCCCCAAGCAAGTTGTGCGTGTAACCCCGAAGCCCGCTCCGGCACCCGCGGCGCCGGCAGTTGCGCCTGCGGCCAGCGGCTGCGAAGGGATTTCGGAGATCAGCCGCCAGTACACCAATGCCACAGGCGCCCGCTGCGGCCCGCAGACGGTCTCGCCGGTCACTTACGGCGGCCCGCAGTCCTCGCTGCAGCTGACACCGAGCACCCGGGTGGTGCAAAAGCACATCTATCAGGACCGCCGTCTCAGCAACAGTTTCACGGTGCCCGAGGGGTACCGCCCCGTCTGGACCGACGGCCGCCTCAACCCGCAGCGCGCCGAGCGCACGGTGCGTGCGGCGGTGGTGACCAGCTTTGCCCAGGCGCCGGCCGGATACCAGGAGGTGGAGCGCACGGATAACCGGTTGAACCCGATGCGTGGTGTGCGCACGCCGGAAGGGGATGCACAGATGGCGCAGATCTGGACCAACGGGGTGCCGCGCCGGCTGGTCGAGCTGCCGCTGGACCGTGCAACGGTGAAGCTGCCGCGGGAAGCGCGCCGCAGCCCGGCCGAGACCCGGACCCAGGCACTGCGTCTGTCGACCCGTTCGGCGCCAGGAGCCGCTGCACCCAAGCAGGCGGCGTCCGCAAGCTATGTCCGCGCAGCGACTTTTGCAGATGCGGATCAAGCCAAAGCCGCCGCGCGCCGGCTGGCGGGCACCGGCCTGCCGGTTCGTCTTGGGACTGTCAGCCGCAAGGGGCAGCCCTACAAGGTGGTCCTCGCCGGGCCGTTCAGCGACAGCGGCCAAGCCTCAGCGGCCTTGGCCAAGGCCCGGAACGCAGGTTTCAGCGGCGCCAAGCTGAGCAAATAATCCAGTAATCTCTGAAACAGCAAAGGCCGGGAGCAATCCCGGCCTTTGCTTTTGGGAAACTGCTGGCCGAGATCAGCCGCAGATGTTCTGCAGTTGCACCCAGTCGCGGTCGTTCAAAACCGGCTTAAGCACGCGGCCTGCCATCGGATCAGCCTCAATCAGCCCCAGGACCGTCTCGCCGGTGATATCCAGCGCATAGGCGTAAGGAGACGAGGGCAGGGCGGCCCGGGCGAACTCGGCCAGCAGCACCTCATCCGGCAGGTCTGGGCGCGGGCTGGCCAGGGTAGCCTCGGAATAGGCGTCCAGCGCAGGGCGGTCCAGCTCACCGGTGGTCAGCAGCTTGAAGGTGGCAAGGAACCCACCGGCCTCCAGCAATTCAGCCATCGGGTCGCGGGCGCCGGCGCGGGCACGCTCGGCCAGGATGGCGCCGGCCGCCACTGCGGGATCCTCGAAATCCTCAACAAAGGACCGGTTCAGCAGCACGATACCGCCAGGAAGATGCAGGCTGCCGGGAATGCCCGAACGCAGCACCGCCAGCTGCCGCACGCCGGTGCGCTGTGCCAGTTTGGCAAGGATGGGCGCCGCTTCGGGGGTGGCGCAGGCAGGTCCTGAGACCCGCTCGATCCGGCCCAGCAGCGCCTGTCCAATGGCCTTGCGCTTAATGTCGGGCACCACGCTCACTGCATGGCGGGTCACTGCGCCGGGCAGCCAAAAAACTGCCAGTGCCAAAACCAGCGCCAAGGTGCCCAGGATGCTCACTGCCCGCAGCCGCCCTGGCCGCGCCCGCGAGCGGCCGATGGCCTTTTGCACTCGGGAAATCGCCTCCAGCATGGCGGTTTCGTCCTGGGTGATTTCCAGCGTCTCGCCGGGATCGCCGTCAGGGTGGAACAGAGCTGGGAATTCGCCGGGGTTGGCCCGCTCGACAGCGGCCAGCGACCAATGGGCCAATGGCCTGTCATTCGTGCCGGAAATGGTCAGCGTCGCATCGCCCAGCGAGATGATCACATCCCGCCGCTGCGCCTCAGGATCCGCGCGCCACAGGCCCGCGGCCTCCAGCCGCTCGAATTCCTTCAATGCCGTCATGCAGCCAGCCCGGCCCCCATCCTTATCGTTGGGGACAGAATAATCACATAAAACAGGGGCGGCAATTTGCTTTGCCGCCCCCGGATGCTGTTTCGCCGTGAAAAGTTACAAAGACTTGGCGATTTTCCTCAATTCGAACTTCTGGATCTTCCCGGTGGAGGTTTTCGGCAGCTCCTGGAACACCACTTTCTTAGGTGCCTTGAAGCCCGCCAGGGTTTCCCGGGAGAAGGCGATCAGAGCCGCAGCGTCCTCTTTGGCGCCGGGCTTCAGCTCGACAAAGGCGCAAGGGACCTCGCCCCATTTCTCGTCCGGCATCGCCGCCACTGCCGCCAGCAGCACATCGGGGTGCGCCATCAGCACGCCCTCAACCTCGACCGACGAGATGTTCTCACCGCCCGAAATGATGATGTCCTTGGCCCGGTCGGCAATCTGGATGTAGCCGTCGGCATGCTGCACGGCGAGGTCGCCGGAGTTGAAGTAGCCGCCTTTGAAAGCCTCGGCGGTGGCTTCAGGGTTCTTCAGATAGCCCTTCATCACCACATTGCCGCGCAGGCCGATCTCACCCTGGCTCTCGCCATCCATCGGCAGCACATTGTGCTCGCTGTCGCGCACAACCACCGGCTCCAGCATCGGCATCGCCACGCCCTGGCGCGCCTTCTTGCCGGCGATGCCCGCCTTGTCGAGCCCGTCCCATTCATCGGCTTTCCAATAACATTCGGTGACATGGCCGAAGGTTTCTGTCAGCCCGTAAACATGGGTGACGTTGAAGCCCAGGTCCTCGATTTTCGAGAGGGTCGCCGGGGCAGGCGGGGCGCCTGCGGTGAAGACTTCTACCGTGTGATCAAAAGGTTTGCGTTCCTCGTCCTGCGCATTGACGATCATGTTCAGCACAATCGGCGCGCCGCCGAAATGGGTGGCGCCTTCATCATGGATGGCGTCATAGATGTTTGCAGCGGTGATATCGCGGCAGCAGACCAGGGTGCCACCGATGACCGGCATCATCCAGGTGTGGTTCCAGCCGTTGCAGTGGAACAGCGGCACGATGGTCAGATAAACCGGATGCAGCGTCATCCGCCAGGAGATCACGGTTCCGGTTGTCATCAGATAGGCGCCGCGGTGGTGGTAGACCACGCCCTTGGGCCGCCCGGTGGTGCCGGAGGTATAATTCAGCGCCAGGCTTTCCCATTCATCCTCGGGCATGATCCAGCCGAAGTCCGGATCGCCGCTGGCCAGCAGCGCCTCATATTCCGCGTGACGGCCGGAGGCGGGCCAGCCTGCCTGTTCATCCGCCACTTCAATCAGGACCGGTGCGGGACCCTCCATCTCCTTTACCGCGGCCTCCGCCAGCTCCAGGAACTGGGGGTCGACCAGCACCGCCTTGGCTTCGCCGTGATCGAAAATGTAGGAAACGGTGCCCACGTCCAGGCGGGTGTTGATGGTGTTCAGCACCGCGCCGCAGGCCGGCACGCCGAAATGCGCCTCGGCCTGGGCCGGGATGTTGGGCAGCAGAGTGGCGACCACGTCACCGGTCTTCACGCCGAGCTTTGCCAGTCCTGAGGCCAGCCGGGTGCAGCGCTCGTGGTATTCGCCATAGCTCTTGCGGTGTTTGCCGTAAACCACGGCCAAATGATCCGGAAACACCTGCGCGGCCCGCTGCAGATGGCTGAGCGGCGTCAGCGGCACATAATTCGCGGCGGTCTTTTCCAGACCGGTTTCATCCGCCATCCACCCCATCAGTTTCCTCCCCTGAATCACTTTAGGTGTCGTTTAGAGAACAGATATTGCGGAAAGTTGCGGGCAATGGAAAGCCTATGAAACAAACAGCTGTTCTTTCTGCCGCAAATGGCTCAAACGCTGCCGCAGCTCAGGCGATGGTTGCGGCCATGGTCATCATTGGCATGACCGACAACGCAGTGCCCGCAATGGCCGAGCATATCGGGCTCGGGCAGTTTTACATCCTGAGGACCATCGTGGCGCTGCCGCTGCTGTGGCTGATGGCGCGGGCGGGGCTGGGCGGCCTGGCACCGCGGCGGATCTGGCCGGTTACCTTGCGGGCGGTGCTGCTGGCGGTGTCGATGGTGTTCTATTTCTCAGCCGTGGCGCTGATGCCGATTGCCCAGGCACTGGCCGGGCTGTTCACCTCGCCGATCATGATCGTGGTGATTTCGGTGCTGTTTCTGCGGATGCGGATTGGAATTGTCCGGGTATCTGCCGTCTTTGCCGGGTTTCTGGGCGTGCTCTTGGTGCTGCAGCCGGATCCGTCAGATTTTGACTGGCTGATTCTGCTGCCGGTGGCGGGCGGGCTGTTCTATGCGCTCGGCTCCATCGCGACGGGCCGCATGTGCCAGGGGGAAAGCACGGTTGCCATGCTGTTTGCCTATCTGCTGGTGCAGGCCCTGTTCGGCGGGCTGGCGCTGGCCGGGCTCGAAGTCTGGCCGCAACCGGTGCCGGAAGGGTCCGAAGGTTTCATCACCCGCAGCTGGGTCTGGCCACTGTGGGAGATCTGGCATCTGGTTCTGCTGCAGGGTTTTGCCGCCGTCGGCGGAGTGTTTTTGATCACCAAGGCCTATCAGCTGGGAGAGGCCTCCTTTGTTTCGGTATTCGAATACTCGGTGATGATCGTCGGCCCGGCCTTTGCCTGGGTTGTTTTCGGCCAGGCGCTGGATTTCTGGCAGGTGCTGGGGATCGGGCTGATCATTGCGGCCGGTTCCACCATTGCTTTGCGTTCGAAGTGACAGCCGAGAGGGGCGCTGCCCCTCTTGACCCTGGCGGGTCAATTCACCCCGGGGTACTTAGAACCAGAAAGAAGCGGGAAGGTGCAGTCTTTTCCTCTTGCCGGAGGTACCCCCGCCGGAGGTATGCGCCGTCAGGCGTGTTGCCGGTGTTTCCTTTGCGGCATCAATTGCCTAGGGTCGGGGCATGATCCTGTCGCTGGGCCGTAAATACGTTTTCATCCATATCCCCAAGACCGGAGGCACGGCTTTGGCGCTTGCGCTGGAGGCGCGTGCTATGGCGGATGACATGATGCTCGGCGATACGCCCAAAGCCCTGAAGCGCCGCCGCCGCCTGCGGGACGCACAGACCCGCGGGCGTTTGTGGAAGCACTCTACACTGGCTGATATCGAGGGTCTGGTGCCGGACGGCACCATGCATGGCCTGTTTGCCTTTACCCTGGTGCGCAATCCCTGGGACAGGGCGGTGAGCTATTACCATTGGCTGCAGTCGCAGCGCTTTGCTCATCCAGCCATCGCATTGGCGCAATCCCTTGAGTTCCGCGCTTTTGTGCAGCACCCGCAGATCATCGCGGCCTTCCGCGGCAGCCCCGTATCAACGTACATGCGCCATGCGGACGGGAGTGAACAGTGCAGCCTGTATATCCGGCTGGAACATTTTCAGGAGGACGCCCAGCCTTTGTTCGCGCATTTGGGCTTCACGCTGGATTTGCCGCGGGTCAATGAGACTGAGCGGGAACGGGACTGGCGGCCCTATTACGATGATGCTGCAGCCGGAGCAATTGCTGAGGCCTGTGCCGCCGACATCGCGCAATTTGAATACTCTTTTAACGATTCGGTTCTATCCCGGTGACATGAAACGGTGCTTTTGCGGTGCGCTGGCCGGGTAATCCGGCAGACCGCGCACAGATTGGCACTGTTGCGTGAACAATGACCGGTTCTTGCCGCACTTCCGCGCCGATACGGCCGCAGTTTTGAAGCATTAACCATAATTGCCTGAGGTTTCGCCGCCTCAGCCGCAGGAAAGGACACCGGATGCTGGATTGGCTCCTGAAACGCTCGCTTTTGCCGCAAGGACGGGCAATGAACAGCGGTTTCTCCCTGGTTTCCGTCGGGCAGGGCGGATTTCTTGCAGGCACCCATGTGGCGTCCAACCTGGGCTGGCGCGAGGTGGAAGCTCTGGCTGTTGGCGACAAGGTGCTGACCTTCGATCATGGCATGCAGCCGATTGTGGAACTGCAGCGCGAGACGATCCTGCCGGGCGAGGGGGAGCTGGATCCGGCCCGCTGTCCGCTGCTTGTGCCGCGTGATGCGCTGATGAACCGGGTGCCGCTGTGGCTGATGCCGGATCAGGGTGTGCTTCTGGAAAGCGAGCTGGTGGAGGACGCCCAGGGCGATCCCTTTGCGGTGGTGCCGGCCTGCGCGCTGGAGGGCTACCGTGGTATCCGCCGCATGCATCCAGGCGCCCAGCTGGATCTGGTGACGCCGCGCTTTGCCCAGGATCAGGTGATCTATCTTGAGGCCGGCATGCTTGGTTTTTCCACTGCGCCGCGCAATCTGATGTGCGGCCGCGTTTTCAACGAAGAAAGCCCTTACCGGGTGCTGCCGCCGGAAGAGGCACGCGGGCTTGTGCTGTCGATGATGGCCGAAGAGGAATACTGGCCCGGGGACGGCGCCGCGGTGGGCGCCGAGCGTCCTGCCGCCAGGATGTAACCTGAAGTACTTCCGGTAACAGGTTTTAGTATAATCAAAAACGGCCAGCGTTGCGCTGGCCGTTTTCCTATTTTCCGTAGATCAGGCTGCCGCTGATTGGTCCGGGGAAAAGCGGCGGTAGAAACTTTGGCCTTTCTCCGCCATCTCCCGCAGCAGTGCCGGACAGGCGAAACGTTCGCCGTGCTCTGCTGCCAGCGCGTCGCAGCGCTCTGCCGCGTAGGGCGTGCCCAGGATATCGAGCCAGCTCAAGGGGCCGCCGGACCAGGGCGCAAAACCCCAGGCCAGGATGGCGCCCACGTCTCCCTCGCGGATATCCATCAGCACGCCTTCCTCCAGGGCCCGCACCGCTTCCAGCACCTGCGCAAACATCAGCCGTTCCTGCACCGCGATCAGATCCGGCTGCTCGGCAGCTTGCGGGTATTTCTCCTGCACGCCTTTCCAGTACTCAACCCGCTTGCCCTTGTCGTCATAGTCGAAGAAGCCTGCGTTGGCCTTGCGCCCCAGACGGCCCTGTTCCTCCATCCAGAAGATCAGGTCGTCCGCCGGGCTTTCCGGATAGGCATCGCCCATTGCAGCCTTAGTGGCGCGGGCGATCTTGGCGCCGAGGTCAATCGAGGTCTCATCGGTCAGCTGCACTGGACCCACGGGGAAGCCCAGCTGCCGCGCGGCGTTGTCGATCAGGACAGGCGAGACGCCCTCGGTGATCATCCGCATGCCCTCGTTGATATAGGGGATGATGCAGCGGTTGGCGTAGAAGAAGCGCGCGTCATTCACCACAATCGGCGTCTTGCGGATCTGGCGAACGTAATCCAGCGCCTTGGCCACAGCCCGGTCTCCCGTCGCCTTGCCCTTGATGATCTCTACCAGCAGCATCTTCTCAACGGGCGAGAAGAAATGGATGCCGATGAACTGTTCCGGACGGCTGGAGGCCTTGGCCAGTTCGGTGATCGGCAAGGTGGAGGTGTTGGAGGCAAAGATGCAGTCCTCCGGGATGATCGCCTCGACCTTTTGGGTCATCTCGGCTTTCACACCGGGGTCCTCAAACACCGCCTCGATGATCAGGTCGCAGCCTTTCAGCGCGTCTAGATCCGGGGTGGCGGTGATCTGCGCCAGCAGCGCCTCTTTCTTCTCAGCTGTTGCCTTGCCGCGTTTGATGCCCTTGTCCATGTAGGCCTCAGAGTAGGCCTTGCCCTTGTCGGCGGCGGCTTGGTCGCGGTCGATCAGCACCACTTCCATGCCTGCCTGCGCTGAAACCAGTGCGATGCCCGCCCCCATCATGCCTGCGCCCAGCACGCCGATTTTCTTCACCGACTGATCCGGCACATCCTTGGGCCGCACCGCGCCTTTCTCCAGCGCCTGCTTGTTCAGGAACAGGCTGCGGATCATCGCCGACGACGACGGGTTCATCAGGATCGAAGTGAAATGCCGCGCCTCGATCTTCAGCGCGGTGTCGAAATCGACCAGCGCCCCCTCGTAGATCGAAGACAGCAGCGCCTTGGCTGCCGGAAACGCGCCCTGGGTCTTGCCGTTCACCATGGCGGAGGCACCGACAAAGGTCATGAAGCCCGCCGGATGGTAGGGCGCGCCGCCCGGCATCTTGTAGCCCTTGGCATCCCAGGGTTTGACCAGATCGGCGGGTTTGGCGTTCAGCACCCATTCCTTGGCTGCCGCCAGCGCATCATTTTCAACCGCGTCGATCAGCTGCGCACCTTTGGCCTTCTTCGGCTCCATCATCTTGCCTTCGAGCAAGACCGGGGCCGCCGCCATCGCGCCCACCATGCGGGAATAGCGCGTGGTGCCGCCGCCGCCGGGGAAGATGCCGATCATGATCTCCGGCAGGCCGATCCTGGCCTTGGGGTTACTGGTCATCACCCTGTGGTGGCAGGCCAGCGCAATCTCGGTGCCGATGCCGGCGCAGGTGCCGTTGATCGCACAGGCCACCGGCTTGCCGCCCTTCTTGGTCTTGGGATCCATGCCTGCCAGCTCCAGCTTGCGCAGGATGCGGTGGCCGCCCATGGTGAAGTCGAACAGCCCCTTCGCAGGGTTATCGCCGGATTCCTCGCGGATGGTGGCCAGCACATTCAGGTCCATGCCGCCGGCAAAGTCCTTCTTGCCGCTGGTGATCACGATGCCCTTCACCGCCTCGTCTGCCAATGCCCGGTCGACATATTCCTCAACCAGGCCAAAGGCTTCGCGGGTCAGCACATTCATGCTCTTGCCCACGGCGTCCCAGGTGATGACGGCAATGCCGTCCGCGTCCACTTCGTATTTGAAATCGCTCATGTGTCTTCTCCGGTCTGCTCTGCCGTCAGCGGGCTGCCGTCCTTGCGGGTGAAGGTGAAATCGCCGCCCGCGAATTTCACCATCATGTCCAAATCGCTGTAGTATCCGGTCTCGGTCGGGGTGCGGGTGCCCACCACCAGAAAACCCGCGGGCTTGTCCGAGCGGTTCACCAGGTGATGGCCGTTCTCCTCGCCCGCCGGGAAGGCGGCGCAGTCGCCCGGCATCATCTCATGCGCGCCATCGTCGTCGATCAGCGTGCAGATGCCTTCGGTCACCATCACGAACTCGTCCTGCTCCATGTGGTAATGGCGCAGGGAAGAGGCCGCGCCGGGCTCCAGCCGCACCATATTGACCCCGTATTGCGTCAACCCGCCGGGGTCGCCCAAGGGCTGCACGCTGCGGCCCGCGCAAGGCTCCGCCAGTTTGCCAGGGTAGCCCGAGCCGGTCCGCCAGGGCAGCTGTGAAAGATCAAGCTTTGGCATCACACCCTCTCAATCACGGTGGCAGCACCCATGCCGGAGGCGATGCACAGCGTGGCGAGGCCTACTTCTTTGTCCTGCCGCTCCAGCTCGTCCAGCAGAGTGCCAATGATGATCGCGCCGGTGGCGCCCAGCGGGTGGCCCATGGCGATCGAGCCGCCGTTGACGTTCACCAGTTCCGGATCGACGTCAAAGGCCTGCTGGAACCGCAGCACCACGCTTGCAAACGCCTCGTTCACCTCAAACAGGTCAATATCACCGATGGCCATGCCGTTGTCGGCCAGGATCTTTTCGGTCACAGGCACCGGGCCGGTCAGCATGATGGTCGGGTCGGTGCCGATCTTGGCGGTGGCCTTGATCCGCGCCCGCGGTTTCAGCCCGTGGCGCTCGCCAAACTCCTTGTTGCCGATCAGCACGGCCGCCGCGCCATCAACGATGCCGGAAGAATTGCCCGCGTGGTGGATATGGTTGATCCGCTCCAGATGCGGGTACTTCAGCATCGCGACCTTGTCGAAGCCTGGCATCACTTCGCCCATCTGCTGGAACGAAGCATTGAGCGCGCCCAATGCCTGCATGTCAGTGCCCGGGCGCATGTATTCGTCATGGTCGAGGATCGGCAGACCGTTCTGGTCCTCCACCGTGATTACCGACTTGGCAAAGCGGTTGTCGTCCCAGGCCGCCTTGGCCCGGCGCTGGCTTTCCACCGCCAGTGCGTCCGCCTGGTCGCGGGTAAAGCCGTACTCGGTTGCGATAATGTCAGCCGAGATGCCCTGCGGCACAAAATATGTGTCCATCGCGAGGCTTGGGTCCACTGCAATCGCAGCGCCGTCAGAGCCCATGGCGACCCGGCCCATCATCTCCACGCCGCCTGCGATATAGCCATCGCCTGCGCCGCCTTTGACCTGGTTGGCGGCCAGGTTCACTGCCTCCATGCCCGACGCACAGAACCGGTTGATCGCCAGGCCCGGAATACGTTCATCCAGGTCCGAGGCCAGCACCGCCGAGCGCGCCAGGCAGCCGCCCTGTTCCATCACCTGAGTGACATTGCCCCAAATCACGTCCTCGACGGCGTGGCCTTCCAGGTTGTTGCGCGCTTTGATCGCATTCAGCGTCAAGGCCGACAGGCGCACCGAGGTCACCTCATGCAAGGATCCATCCTTGCGCCCCTTGCCCCGCGGCGTGCGCAAAGCGTCATAGATATAGGCTTCGGTCATATGCTTTCTCCTCAGGCGCGGTCCGACGGCTTGCCGGGCATCAGGTCATAGGGATGTTTCCAGCCGGGCATCTCGCTGATGCGGGTGAGCCAGGCGTCGATATTAGGCCATTCTGTGCGGTCAAAACCGAAAGGCTCGGGATAATAGAGGTAGCTGCAGCAGCTGATGTCGGCGTTGGTCAGCCCGTCGCCCACAATCCAGTCGCGGCCCTGCAGGTGGTGCTCCAGCGTGGCATAGGCGGCCTTCAAGCGGCCTTGCATGAAGGCCACGACCTCAGCCGATCGGTGTTTCTCTGGCAGGAAATTCATCAGGAAGCGGGTCATGCCGGCCTGGCTGGACATCTTGTGATTGTCCCACAGCACCCAGCGCAGCACCTCGTATTTGTCTTCCGGGCGGCCGCCGAATTTACCGGTCTTGTCGGTGATATACTGCTGGATCGCGCCGGACTGGCTGAGAGTCAGATCGCCGTCCACCAGCACCGGTGCTTCGGCCATGGCGGAAAACTCCCGGAACTCCGGGGTGCGGGCCGCGCCGCTGAAGAAATCGACAAAGACCGGTTCCCACGCGAGGCCCGAGAGTTCAAGCGCAAGCGCGGCCTTGTAGGAGTTACCGCTTTCGCCGAAGCAATGAAGTTTGATGGTCATCTGGTGTTCCCTGTTTCTGCTGTTGGAGCGGGGGTTTCACACCCCCGCACCCCCGTGGAGTATTTTTGGAAAGATGATGCTGCATTAACCCGCATCCATGCGGTGTTTGCTAACCTTGACCTGCGGTACAGGCTGGAGAGCCGATGGCCGTGAAAGGTGAAGACGCCCCTGCCCATTTGGCGAAGGCTTGGGGGCAGGGGCACTTTTTTGTCTTCATCTTTCCCCAAATACTCAAAGGCCATCATCTGCCTCCATCGACTGCATCGCGGTTTTTGCGCCTAAAACGACCGCGCAATCAGTTCCTTCATGATCTCATTTGTGCCGCCGTAGATCCGCTGCACCCGCGCGTCGGCCCACATTTCACCCACGGCATATTCCTGCATGTAGCCGTAGCCGCCATGCAGCTGCAGGCATTCGTCCAGCACCTCGCTCTGGGTATCGGTGAGCCAGTACTTCGCCATTGCCGCTTTCTCGACGGTCAGCGCGCCTTGCAGATGCTCACGGATGCATTCATCCAGGAAGGCGCGCGCGACGCGGGTTTTGGTCAGGCATTCGGCCAGTTTGAAGCGGGTGTTCTGAAACTGCAGCAGCGGCCCGCCAAAGGCCTCGCGCTCCTTGCAATAGGCGATGGTGCGGTCCACTGCGCCCTCCATTGCGCCTACGGCACCGCAAGCAATGATCAGCCGCTCCTGCGGCAGCTGCTGCATCATCTGGTAAAAGCCCTGGCCCTCAGCGCCGCCCAGGATGTTCTCCGGCGGAAGTTCCACCTCGCTGAAGAACAGCTCGGACGTATCCGCCGCGTGGCAGCCGATCTTGTCGAGGTTGCGGCCGCGGCTGAAACCTACGGCGCCGTCTGTCTCCACCGCCACAAGTGACACGCCTTTGGCGCCCGCCCCGGGATCGGTTTTTGCGGCCACCAGGACCAGGTTGGCGTGCTGGCCGTTGGTGATGAAGGTTTTCTGGCCGGACAGCCGGTAGGCATTACCGTCCTTCACGGCCTTGGTCTTAATCGCCTGCACGTCGGAGCCGGTGGAGGGCTCGGTCATCGCCAGGGCGCCGACCAGCTCGCCGGTGACCATCTTCGGCAGCCAGCGCTGTTTCTGCTCCTCGGTGCCATAGGCCAGGATGTAATGCGCCACGATGCCGGAATGGATGCCGTTGCCCCAGCTGGCCAGATTGGCGCGGCTGCCTTCCATCAGGATTACCGCTTCATGGCCGAAATCGCCGCCGGCGCCGCCGTATTCGGACGGGATCGATGGGCAGAGCAGACCCAGTTCGCCTGCCTGGGTCCAGGTCTCCCGATCCATCATGCCCTGCTTGCGCCAGGCCTCAAACCTTGGCGCCCATTCATTGCTGATGAACTGGGCTGTCATCTGGCCGAGCATCTGGTGCTCATCCGTCATCCATGCGGAACGTGTGCTGGTCATGGCTCTCCCTTGGTGCCCGTCGGGGCTTATCTCTTGCGGGCCTCCAGCTCGGCGTTGAACAGCCGCAGCCGGTGGCCCAGATTCTCGTGATCCGTCACGCTGTCGAAGTTCTCGAATAGGAACGACAGCGCCTCTCCCTCATCCAGCCCGGCCTCATGGGCAAAGCGCTTGAGCCTGCGGTAGCCGTCCTCGGTCATGGCGATCGGCAAGCGGCGGGTCAGGCGGAAACGTTTCGGCATATCTGGTCCTCAAAATGTCAAAGGCACCGGCCGGGGCTAGGACCGGGCGCCCGGGGGAGGGCGCCCGATGGCGTCAGAAGGCGTCTGCGTCCAGCGCCATCACCGCATCCGCGCCGCTTTCGATACGGGCGAGATGCAGTTTGGTCGCGGGCAGCCGCCGTGCCATATAGTACCGGCCGGTTGCGAGTTTCGTCTCATAGAACGCCGCGTCAGGCGACCCCGCGTCAAGCGCTTCCTGCGCCGCCTTGCCCATCTTTGCCCACATAAGGCCCAGGCAGACCTGCCCGAACAGATGCATGAAGTCGTAAGAGCCCGCCAGTGCGTGGTTGGGATCCTTCATGCCGTTTTGCATGAAGAACATGCCCGCGGCCTGCAGGTCCTTGGAGGCCGCCTTCAGGGGATTAACGAAGTCCTTGGTGAAAGCTTCTGAGATGTCTTTGTTTTCCTGGCAGAAGGTTTTGACCTGATCAAAGAAGGCAAGAACGTATTTGCCGCCATGCTGGCCCAGCTTGCGGCCCACCAGGTCCAGCGCCTGCACGCCGTTGGCGCCCTCGTAGATCATCGCAATGCGGGCGTCGCGGGTGTATTGCGACATGCCCCATTCCTCGATGTAGCCGTGGCCGCCATAGACCTGCTGCGCCTGCACGGTCATGTCGTAGCCCTGATCGGTCAGGAAGCCCTTGATCACCGGAGTCATCAGCGAGATCAGCCCGTCGGCGTCCTTGTCACCGGCGCGGTGGGCCTGGTCAATCAGGGTGGCCCCCCACAGGAGGAACGCGCGCCCGCCTTCAGTAAAGCTCTTCTGATCCATCAGCGAGCGGCGTATGTCCGGATGCACGATCAGCGGATCGGCCGGGCCGTCCGGGTTCTTGGCGCCGGTCACGTCGCGGCCCTGCAGCCGGTCCTTGGCGTATTCGACTGCGTTCTGATAGGCGGCCTCGGCCTGCGCCAGGCCCTGCATGCCGACGCCCAGCCGCGCTTCGTTCATCATGGTGAACATGGCGCGCATGCCCTTATGCTCTTCGCCCAGCAAATACCCGGTGGCGCCGTCATAGTTCATCACACAGGTCGAGTTGCCGTGGATCCCCATCTTTTCTTCGATTTTGCCGACGGCAACGCCGTTGCGTTCTCCCAGAGACCCATCCGAATTCACCAGGAACTTCGGCACAATGAAGAGGGAGACGCCCTTGATGCCCTCCGGCCCGCCGGGGATCTTGGCCAGGACCAGATGCACGATGTTCTCCGCCATGTCGTGCTCGCCGGCAGAGATAAAGATCTTCTGGCCCGAGACCTTGTAGCTGCCATCCGCTTGCGGCTCGGCCTTGGTGCGCATCAGCCCCAGGTCGGTGCCGCAATGGGGTTCGGTCAGGTTCATTGTGCCGGTCCACTGGCAGCTGACCATATTGGGCAGATAGGTGGCCTTCTGCTCCTCTGTGCCATGCGCCAGGATCGCCGAGGCCGCGCCATGGGTCAGCCCCTGATACATGGTAAAGGCCTGGTTGGCGGCGGAGAAGAACTCCCCTACGGCTGTGCCGACAACATAGGGCATGTTCTGGCCGCCGAAGGCCTCCGGCATGTCGATACCCGGCCAGCCGCCTTCCTTCATCTGCTCGAAGGCGTCCTTGAACCCCGTGGGCGTATAGACGACACCGTTCTCCAGCCGGCAGCCCTCGGTGTCGCCCACCGTATTCAGCGGATGCAGCACTTCACTGGCGACCTTGCCGGCTTCCTCCAGCACCGCCCCGGTGAAGTCCCGCTCCAGCTCACTGTAGCCGGGCGTGCTGCTTTCGGAGACCTTCAGCACGTCGTGCAGAATGAACTGGGCGTCTTTGGCAGGGGCTGTGTAGGCTGGCATCTCGGTCCTCGTCGGGTTTCTTGTTTCAGGTCGTCTGCAGGGGCAGGGCGGCCTATTCGGCGGCTGTCTCTCCGGCCTTCATCGAGGCGATCATCTTCTCGCCCCAGGCCAGCTGCTCCTTCAGGTCTTCGATGGCTTCCGTCAGCTCCTCGCGCTGGCGTTCCATATCGGCGAGACGCTCCTGGGCGATCTCATAGGTCTTGGTCAGCTGGGTCAGCCGCTGCGTGTCCACATGATAGAGGTCCAGCAGCTGGCGGATTTCCTCCAGGCTGAAGCCGAACCGCTTGCCGCGCAGGATCAGCTTCAGCCGGGCGCGGTCGCGCTTGGTGAACAGGCGCTTCTGGCCTTCACGGATCGGGAACAGCAGTTCCTTGGCTTCGTAGAACCGGAGGGTGCGCGGGGTTACGTCAAAGGCCTCGCACATTTCCCGGATGGTCATGGTTTCTTCGGTCATCGTCGTTACTCTTACGGCTTGGTGCAAAGACAAGCTGTGCGCGGTGGGGGCAGCTTGCAAGACTGACTTTACGTTTACGTAAGTTGTACGTCACGTCACTTTCGAAACTGTGAGGGGTTCGCAAAACGCACATAAAGTGACGCAACGTAACGGCGGCGGTGCCCGCAAAACCAGCGCATCCCGCGGCGGGCGCGGTCCGGAAACCGGCGAATCCAGCTGCCCCCATTGCAACAGAAAACCCCGCCTCAAAGGGCGGGGCCGCAACGTTGGAATTTTGGACCTGACCTACTTCAGCAGAGCCCGGGTGGTCTCGCGCAAAGCGCTCAGCTCATCGATGGCCTCGTTGATCTGCTCGCGCTGCTTTTCCAGCTCCACCAGCTGCCGGTCGGCCATTTCCATAAAGGCATGGTTCTGGGCGTCGTTGCCCTCTTCCTCATAGATCAGCAGCCACTGGCGGATCTCTTCCAGCTGAAAGCCGAACTTGCGCCCGCGCAGGATCAGCTTCATCCGGGCCCGCTCGCGCGCGCCGTAAAACCGGGACCGGCCTTCGCGGTCCGGCTGCAGCAATTCGATGTATTCATAGTAGCGCAGCGTCCGCGGCGTGACCTCGAACTCGGCGCACATTTCCTTGAATGACAATCTGTTGTCGGCCATCCATCTTCTCCCTTGCCGGGAACCTATGCACTTGCAGCGAACATGGCAACCTCCCGCGGCGGCACACTTGCGCTTGGGCCATGCCAAGGCCAAAGATGAGGCAGACAATCCGAAGGGACAGCCACATGGCCGACAAGACAGAGTTCGCGCGCCAGTTCATCGAAGCCATCCCCCATGCCAAGCAATTGGGCATGAAGCTGACCGCGCTGGGCGACGGCACGGCCGAGATCCGCATGGCCTATGACGAGAAGCTGGTGGGCGACCCGGCCACCGGGGTGATCCACGGCGGCGCGGTTTCCGCCCTGATGGACACCTGCTGCGGCGCCGCGGTGATGGCGCACCCTTCGGCGCCTGGCGGCACTGCCACCATCGATCTGCGCATCGACTACATGCGCCCCGCAACGCCGGGGCAGACGATCACCACCCGCGCCACCTGCCACCAGATCACCCGCACCGTTGCCTTTGTCCGCGCCGTGGCCATGGACGAGGACGAAGACCGCCCCGTCGCCACAGCAGCCGGCGCCTTTACCGTGGAGAGCAAGTTTTGAGCCGCCCCCGTCCCGAACCCATGCAGGTGGTCAAGCAGCGCCGCGATGCCGCTCTGTCGGCACTGGTCGACTCGGTGCCATATATCCGCTTCCTGAACGTGACCTTCGACCGCCGCGGCGATGAGCTGACGGCGCAACTGAACTTCGACGACAAGCTGATCGGCAATCCTTTCCTGCCTGCAATCCACGGCGGGGTGACTGCCGCCTTCCTGGAAATCACCGCGATGATTACCCTCAACTGGTCGCATCTGTGGCCGCGCATCGAATCCGGCGAGCTTGATCCAGCGGAAATGGCCAAGGGCAACCTGCCGCGCCAGCCCAAGACCATCGACTTCACCGTCGACTACCTGCGCTCGGGCCTGCCGCGCGATGCCTATGCACGGGCGCGGGTGAACCGCTCCGGCCGCCGCTATGCCTCGGTGCATGTGGAGGCCTGGCAGGATCACAAGGACAAGCTCTTTGCCCAGGCCACCGGCCATTTCCTGATGCCGCAGGACCAGAACGGCGAAGGCTGAGAACATGATCAGCGCGAACACCGACATCACCCACAAGCGGGTGCTCAAGATCGCTTTGCCGATTGTGCTGTCGAATGCAACGGTGCCCATTCTGGGCGCCGTCGACACCGGTGTTGTCGGCCAGATGGGCGAGGCCGCCCCGATCGGCGCCGTTGGCATCGGCGCGGTGATCCTGGCTACGATCTACTGGATCTTCGGCTTCCTGCGGATGGGCACCACCGGATTGGCGGCCCAGGCCCGCGGGGAGGGCGACTGGGCCGAAACCGGCGCGCTGCTGATGCGCGGCCTGCTGCTTGCCTTTGCCGCCGGTGCCGTCTTCATCATCGCGCAAGGAGCAGTGTTCTGGGGTGCCTTTGCGCTGGCGCCCGCCAGTGCCGGGGTCGAGGGGCTGGCCCGCGACTACCTTGAAATCCGCATTTGGGGGGCGCCTGCCACCATCGGACTTTACGCTGTCACTGGCTGGCTAATTGCGGTTGAGCGCACCCGTGGCGTGTTCCTGCTGCAGGTCTGGATGAACGGGCTGAATATCGTTCTCGACCTATGGTTCGTGCTGGGCCTCGGCTGGGGCGTTGAAGGCGTTGCCATTGCCACGCTGATCGCCGAGTGGACCGGGCTGGCGCTGGGGTTGTACCTTTGCCGGGACGCTTTTGCTGGCGACCAATGGCGCGACTGGGGCCGGGTGTTCGACCGCGCCAGGCTCAAGCGGATGATGCAGGTGAACGGCGATATCATGGTGCGTTCGGTGCTGCTCACCGGGTCCTTTACCACCTTCCTGTTCATCGGCTCCGGCGTTGGCGATGTGAACCTGGCTGCCAACCAGATCCTGCTGCAGTTCGTTGAAATCACCGCCTTTGCGCTGGACGGCTTTGCCTTTTCAGCCGAGGCGCTGGTGGGCGGGGCCGTCGGCGCCAAGGCTCGTGAGCGGGTTCGCAGGGCATCCGTCATCACTTCGCAATGGGGCGTGGGAGGATCAGTCCTGCTAGGTATAGCCTTTGCCGCCGGGGGCCCTTGGCTGATCGACCTGATGTCCACCTCACCCGACGTGCGCGAAGCGGGACGGGTGTTCCTGATCTGGGCTGTGGTGATGCCGGCCCTCAGCGTTGCCAGCTATATGTTCGACGGTATTTACATCGGCGCCACCTGGACCCGTGATATGCGGTGGGCAATGCTGCAGTCGGTCGCGGCTTATGTGGTGGCCTTGCTGCTGCTGGTGCCGGTGTTCGGCAACCATGGTCTGTGGGCCTCACTGATGGTGCTGAACGTGGCCCGCGGTGTGACCCTGGGCATGCGCTACCCGCGCCTTGAAGCGCAGGTGGGTGCATAATAGCGCTAGGCGGGCCGGCAGGCCCGCCGCAACTGCTTACAGCAGCGTTTCAATTGCCTCGGTCGGGCGGCCGATCACCGCCTTGCCGTCCTTGATCGCAATCGGGCGCTCGATCAGGATCGGATGCGCGGCCATTGCCGCCAGCAGATCTTCCTCGGCGCTGTCCTTGCTCAAGCCCAGCTCCTTGAAGACCTTCTCGCCGGTCCGCATCATTTCAACCGCGGACACACCAAGGGCCGCCTGCACCGCCTTCAGCTCTTCAACCGAGGGCGCATCTTCCAGATAAGCGCGGGTTTGAACCTCAGCGCCGCGCTCTTCGATCAGCGCCAGGCCTGCGCGGGACTTTGAGCACTTCGGGTAATGCCAATAGGTGATCACAGCCAATCCTTCCGTTTTGTTCCAACCGCTTGCGCGACGTTGTCAAACCCGTCGTGCGCCAGCAGCGCGTCCAACCCGCGGGCGATGTCCCCTGCCAGCGAAAGACCGCCATAGACCATGGCAGTGTAGAATTGCACGGCCGAAGCACCGGCACAGATCTTGGCATAGGCCTGCTCTGCTGTGCTGATGCCGCCAACGCCGATCAGCGGCACTTTGCCGTCCAGCAGTTCCGACAGCTGTGCCAGAACCCGGGTGGATTTCTCAAACAGCGGCGCGCCGGACAGCCCGCCAGCCTCGCCCTTGTGCTTGCTCTGCAACCCGTCGCGCGACAGGGTGGTGTTGGTGGCAATCACCGCGTCGATACCGGTTTCCACGGCGACAGCGGCAATGTCCTCAATGCCAGCACGGTCCAGATCCGGGGCGATCTTCAGGAACACCGGCACCCGGCGGCTGAGGCCTTCGCGGGTCTCAATGACGCCTGCCAGAAGCGCCGACAGGGCTGCCTTGCCCTGCAGGTCGCGCAGTTTTTCGGTGTTTGGCGAGGACACGTTGACGGTGGCAAAGTCCAGATGCGCGCCGCAATGAGCCAGCACCTCGGCGAAATCCGCGGCCCGGTTCTCGCTGTCCTTGTTGGCGCCGAGGTTCAGGCCGATCACCGCGTCGCGCGGGCGCTGTGCCAGCCGGGCGCCGATGGCTTCCATGCCCTCGTTGTTGAAGCCGAAGCGGTTGATCGCCGCCTTGTCCTCGGTCAGCCGGAACAGCCGCGGCTTGGGGTTGCCGGGCTGGGCGCGGGGCGTCGCGGCGCCAACCTCGATGAAGCCGAAACCGGATTTTGAAAGCGGTGCCAGTGCCTCGGCGTTCTTGTCAAAGCCTGCGGCCAGCCCCACCGGGTTTGGCAGCTCAATCCCTGCCAGCGAGGTTTTCAGCCGCGCCGAGGTCACTGGGCCGGGCGTTGGCGTCAGCCCCATGGTCAGCGCCTTGACCGACAGCCCATGCGCAGCCTCGGGATCAACCTTGTGCAGAGCGGCCAGCGCCAGCTTCTCGGTCAGTTTCATGCCATCTCCTCCGGGAAATGGTGCGCGCCGCCCACCAGCGGCAGCGGCTTGGACCAGACCACATCGCTCAGACGGATGTTGCGGTAGAGATGCGGGAACTCGGCACCGCCGCGGGAGACTTCCCACTTCAGGTCTTCCCCCATCGCCCCGGCATCGCAGGCCAGGAGGGTGAGCCCCTCGGCACCGGCAAAATGCTTGGCTGCGGTTTCCGCCGCCTGGGTTGCAGTGGAGAAATGGACAAAGCCATCTGCGACATCAACCGGCGCGCCCTGGGTTTCGCCCGCCGCTTGCAAAGCGGCCCATTCGTCCGCCCGGAAAATCTTGTAAATCAGCATGAGGGCCTGATGCCCTGCGTTTGCTGATGAATCAAGGGGGATTGGCCTGTGCCGGGGATCTGGCAGGCGAACCGGGGCAGGCCCGTTGACGCAGGGAGAGGCGGCAGTCTGGCTTTTCCCCTTTGACGGGCATGGCCATTGCGCGCACCATCAGGCCAAAACAACGGGAGCAAATCTCATGATCGCGCGGATTCTTTCATCTGCTGCAGCGCTGGCTCTTTCGGCGGGCATGGCTGCGGCGGAGTACAAACTGACTATCCTGCACACCAACGACTTTCATTCCCGGTTCGAGCCGATCAACAAATACGACAGCGCCTGCGATGCGGAAGACCAGGCCGAAGGCAAGTGTTTCGGAGGTACCGCGCGGCTTGTGACGGCCATTGCCGAGGCCCGTGCGCGGGCCGGCAATTCGATTCTGGTGGATGGCGGCGACCAGTTCCAGGGCTCGCTGTTTTATACTTATTACAAGGGCCGGATGGCGGCTGAGTTCATGAACAAGCTGGGCTATGACGGGATGACTGTGGGCAACCACGAGTTCGACGACGGCCCCGAGGTGCTGCGCGGGTTCATGGACGCGGTGGAGTTTCCGGTGCTGATGTCCAACGCGGATGTTTCGGCGGAGCCTGCCTTGGCCGGGGTGCTGAAGAAATCCACGGTGATCACCCGCGGCGGCGAGCGGATCGGCCTCATTGGCCTGACTCCCGAGGACACGCATGAACTTGCCAGCCCGGGCGAGCACGTCACCTTTTCCGATCCGGTGGCAGCGGTGCAGGCTGAAGTCGACCGGCTGATGGCGGATGGGGTGAACAAGATCATCGTGCTCAGCCACTCGGGTTATGGCGTGGACCAGAAGGTGGCGGCGGAGACTGCCGGGGTTGATGTGATCGTCGGCGGCCATACCAATACCTACCTGTCCAATGTCTCGGACAAGGCTGCGGGCCCGTATCCGACCGAGGTGAACGGGGTGCAGATTGTGCAGGCCTACGCCTATGGCAAGTTCCTGGGCGAGCTGAACGTGACCTTTGATGAGGCAGGCAACGTCATCAGTGCCACGGGCGAGCCGCTGATCATGGATGCAGCCGTCTCAGAGGATGCGGGCACTCTGGACCGGATTGCCGAACTGGCGCAGCCGCTGGATGAAATCCGCAACAAGGTGGTTGCTGAGACTGCTGCCCCCATCGAAGGGGACCGCTCGGTCTGCCGGGTGCGGGAATGCGAGATGGGCAACCTGGTGGCGGACGCAATGCTGGACCGGGTGAAGGATCAGGGCGTGACCATCGCCATCGCCAACTCCGGCGGTATCCGCGCCAGCCTGGATTCAGGCGAGGTGACCATGGGCGAGGTTCTGACCATCCTGCCGTTCCAGAATACGCTCTCGACCTTTGAGATCACCGGGGAGGTGCTGGTTGAAGCGCTGGAGAACGGGGTCAGCCAGGTGGAAGATATCAAAGGGCGTTTCCCGCAGGTTGCGGGGTTGAAGTTCACTTGGGATGCCTCGGTTGCACCCAATGCCGGGCGGGTGCGCGAGGTGATGGTGGCCGGCGGGGCGGGCTTTGTGCCGATTGATCCGCAGAAGACCTATCTGGTGGTCACAAACGACTATGTGCGCAACGGCGGCGATGGTTTTGCGATGTTCGAAGGCGATGACAAGAACGCCTATGACTTCGGGCCGGATGTGGCGGATGTCCTGGCCGAATACCTCGCCGAACAAG
Organism: Leisingera sp. ANG-M1; assembly: GCF_000813745.1. GTDB lineage: Bacteria > Pseudomonadota > Alphaproteobacteria > Rhodobacterales > Rhodobacteraceae > Leisingera. Next base: position 35,367 of record NZ_JWLC01000025.1, read on the forward strand.
GGGCTTATGCGCCATACACCGACGGGCGGATCAGCCGGTCTGAATAGGTCGCACTTGCTGTCCCAATGTTTCGCGCGCGAAACATTGGGACATAGTGGCTGACGTAATTTTTTTATATTTTAGAAACCTTTGATACGGGTTTCTTAAAGTTGGGAGCCATCGGTGGGACGCGTCCGGGCAACCGGTTGACGGGAGGCGCCCGGCTTGATATTTAACAATAGTGTTAAATAATGGTGCCAGGGAGGCCTTTGATGAAACTGCATGTTTTTCCACCCTCTCCGAATTCCCGCAAACTGCTGGTGGTCAATAGTCTCCTGGGGCTGGATCTGCCCCAGACCATCGTCGACCTGCAGGCAGGGGATCAGTTTAAGGAGGAGCTGCTGGCCCTCAATCCCAATGCCAAGGTGCCGGTGCTGGAGGAGGACGACGGCAGATCGCTGTGGGAATCCAATGCGATTATCAACCGCCTGTGCACGGACCATGATACGTCATTGTGGCCCCGTTCGAACGCGCGCTACGACATCATGCGCTGGCAGTTCTGGGAGGGATGCCACTGGACCCCGGCCTGCAGCAAGTTCATCTCACGCCATTTCTTCGGGCGGGAGGACATTGATATGGAAGCCGCGGCTGAAGACTTCCATAAGTTTGCCAAGGTGCTGGACGGGCATTTGCAGGGGCGCGATTGGCTTGTGGGGGACCAGATGACCACCGCTGATGTCTCGGTCGGGGCAATCCTGTGCTACCGCGAGCCCTGCCAGTATCCGGTTCAGGGCTATAGCAATATCAACCGCTGGATTGCACAGATCGAGGCGCTGGAGGCCTGGCAGATTGCCAACCCGGCCCCGCAGGCGGCTGAGTAGGAGAGGGGCAGGTTCCACCCTGCAACTTCCGTCCCGCCGGGTAGTTGCAGCCGAGGGTTTTACCTGCCGTGCAGCCGTGGCAAAATGCGGGCCATGGACCATCCGCTGATCGACCTCATCAACGCCCGTATCGAAGCCGCCGAGAAGGACGGCGCCTTTGACGACCTCGAAGGCGCCGGCAAGCCGCTGCCGAAATGCGATGACCCTGAGAACGAGCTGGTTAACCGCCTGGTGCGTGAAAGCGGCGGGGTGCCGGAGTTCGTGAGCCTGTCACGCGAATTGCAGCGGCTGCGGGCGGAGCTGCGTGAAACCGGCGACCGAAGCCGCCGGCAAGACATTCTGAAAGAGATGTCGATGATGGACGCGCGTATCGAACTGGCACGCAAGGCTTACACGAGGTAGTGCGCGTTACGCTTTGATTTCCGGCCAGATTTTCGGGTCCAGCCCATCGATGAACGGCGCCAGAACATCGGCATATTGCGCCCATTTTCCGACCGAGCGGGTGTGCACCGTCTGCCTCACCTGGGTGTTGGAAAGTGTCAGAACCTGGCCCTCGTGCCGCTCCGGGTGGGCCATGTCCTCGACCCAGTCCAGCCCGCAGAACGCGGCCAGCTTGCGGCTTTCGCCATCAATGTCCGCCACCAGATCCTCGTAGCGCAGATCATATATCCGGCCCGGCATCACCTGGCGCCAGTGCTGCATCAGGCGGCCGTAAAGGTTGAACCGGTGCGCCATCGCCTTGAGGTCATAGGCATAGGTGAGCGAACTGCCGGAGAAATAGCCGCGCCAGATTGACATCGCGACATCGCGCGGATCGCGGCAAAGATGGACGAAACGCGCCTCGGGGTAGGCGGTCAGCAGATGGCCGAGCAGGCGGTAGTTGTCGGGCATCTTGTCGACATAAGCTGCGGTGCCTGCGGGCATCTCCGGCAGGCGGCGGATGTCTTCTGATATGAACTGTCGGGCCGCCTCGGGCGTGAAGTCCTGATCCTTGTCCAGATAAGGGTGCAGCAGGAAGGCCGGAACGCCGCGCTCGCCCAGGGGAAAGACATCCGGATGCAGGCCGATCACGGTTTCCGTCAGCGTGGTGCCGGAGCGGGGCATGCCAACGACATAGATGGGGCGGGGGCCGTCGGGTTGCGCATCTGCCGGAGTGATTTCTCTTGGAAAGGCTGCCATGATCCGGCTGAACTGGCGTTCGCTTTCCTCGTAATCATAGGGGGTTTGCGCGGCCATGCAGGCGTTGGCCTCGTCGTTATGGGGGGCAAAGGCCTCCTTGTCGCCGGCCTGATCGGTGATCCGGGCCAGGGCAAAGCTGATATTTGCGCGGTCCAGCGAGCGGGACGGGGCGGTCTTCAGCGCTTTCTGCGCCACCGGCAGCAATTCGGCATTCTGTTCGCGGCTGTTGAGACGGGCCAGCATCTCAAGCACCTGGGTGTCCTTGGGGTCAAGCTCCATCAGCGCCAGGCATTGTTCGCGGGCAGCTTCGGTTTCGCCGTTGGAGATCAGCTGGCTGGCCAGCCGCCGCCGCGCCTCGATGTTCTGCGGTGCAACTGCCACGGCCTTGTGCGCCGCTGCTGTGGCCTCTTCCTGCCGCATCAGGCGGGCCAGCGGCAGGCTGATGTTCTGCAGCGCGTCGGCATCGTTCGGGTCGACTTTCAGCGCTGCCTGGTAGTCTTCCAGCATCGCCATCTCGTCGCCAAGCGTGCTCCAGGCGGTTGCCCTCAGGCGCAGCAAGCGGGGCTGGCGCGGGTCGCGGGCCAGCGCTGCAGTGGCAGTTTCGATCGCGGCCTCCGCGTCGTTCAGCACCAGCTGAGCCTGGGCTTTCAGGTAAAATGCGGCCTGGTCGCCGGGCTGATCCTTCAGCACCCGCTCCACCAGCTTCATCGCCGTTTCACCCTGCTGCAGGAACAGCAATGTCTGCGCCAGGTTCTTACGGGCGTCGTGAAAGCCGGGTGCCAGCGCCAGCGCCTTCTTGAAATAGGGCACCGCATCGCGATGCTTGCCCAGGCCCGACAGGGAAATACCCGCGATGTTTGGAAAATCCGGGTGGGTCTTGTGGCGCTTGGTGCCGGCCTTGGCCTGTTTCAGCGCCTGTTTGAATTTGCCCTGGTTGAGAAAGCCCAAGGCTGCCTGGAGATCATTCTGGAGAGTCATGGGCCTGTCTATCGTTCTGTCGGTGCGGCTGAATTGCTTTTGACCATAGGAGGTTTTGCATGCGGTATGCATCCTGGGCTAGAAAATCAGCATGTGCGGACGATTTGCCATAACCCTGCCCAATGATGCAATGGCGCAGCTGTTTGCGGCGAAGCCTGCAAATGATCTGCCGAAGGTGCCGGACTTTAATGTCTGCCCGACGGCGGCGGTGCATGCGGTGCAAGCGGGTGAGGCGGGGCGGCAGCTGGTGTCCATGCGCTGGGGCTTCCTGCCGCATTGGTATGCGTCGGAAACCGCCGGGCCTTTGCTGATCAACGCCAGAGCGGAGACCATTGCTGAAAAGCCGGCCTTCAAGGCGGCCTGCCGCAGCCGCCGCTGCCTGATCCCGGCAACGGGGTTTTACGAATGGACCAAGTCGGAGAGCGGTGCCCGGCTGCCGTTGTACATCCACCGCAGCGACGGGGCGCCTTTGGCATTTGCCGCGGTCTGGCAAAGCTGGGGCAGCGCTGATCCAGTGAAGACCTGCGCAATTGTGACGACCGCAGCCAATGAAGGGCTCTCGGGCATCCACCACCGGATGCCGCTGATTTTGGAGCCCCGCGACTGGGGCAAATGGCTGGGCGAGGAAGGCCATGGCGCCGCCGCGCTGATGCAGCCGGGAGACGAAGGCATTCTGTCCTGGCACCGGGTTGACCCGGCGGTGAATTCAAACCGGGCTGAAGGGCCTGAGCTGATCGAGCCGTTTGAAGACGGGGACATCCCGCGCGGCCAGCTGATCTGAGGTTATTCGGCGGCCTGGCTGGCCGACAGGTCGCGCTGCGGCGCCCGGCTGAGATCATTGGCGGCCAGAGTGGCCTTTTGCAGCAGAGAGATGAAGGTCTCGCGCTCGCTGTCCGACAGCCCTGTCAGTATGCCGGGCTGCGCGGCCTGAACCACCGGCAGGATCTGCTCCAGCAGCGTCTCGCCCGCTCGGGTCAGCCGGACCTCGCGGGCGCGCCGGTCCGCCTTGGACACTTTGCGCGCCACCAGACCCTTTTCCGCAAGCCTGTCCACCACCTTGCCCAGGGTGGCGCGGTCATAGGCGATGAGGCCCGCTACCGAGGCCTGGTCAATCCCGGGATGGCTGCGGATGGCCGCCATGGCAGAGAACTGCACCGGTGTCAGGTCGACGCCTTCCGCCGCCATGCGTTCCATGAACTGGGCGACGGATATCTGGTGCAGCCGCCGGATCAGGTGGCCGGGCAGCGTGTGAATGTCCAAAGGGTCGATGTCCATGGCATCTAGGTCCTTGCCGCTGTGGCGCCGCGGGCGTTCTGCCCGGGCCGGTCTGTTTGCTCCGCCTGCCTTAAAGCCCGGTGCGCATTGCGCGCAAGCCTTATTGCCGCGGTTGCGGCATTTGCGGCTTTTCCTTGCTCATGGTGCGCGCTAGAGCAGGGCATGGCGTTGAAATTCACATCCCTGCAAGAGTTCTACGGCCACGGGTTCGACACCGTGATCGACGTGCGCAGCCCGGCGGAATTTGCCGAAGACCATGTTCCCGGCGCGATCAGCCTGCCGGTACTGGACAATGACGAACGCGCCGAGGTTGGCACAATTTACGTCCAGGATAGCCCTTTCAAGGCGCGCAAGCTGGGTGCGGCGCTGGTGTTCCGCAATGCGGCCAACCATATCGAGCAGCATTTGAGCCATCACGAGGGCAGCTGGAAGCCTCTGGTCTATTGCTGGCGCGGCGGTCAGCGCTCGGGGTCTTTCACTTGGATGCTGCAGCAGATCGGCTGGCGCGCCGAAGTGGTGGAGGGCGGCTATCAAAGCTACCGCCGCCTGGTTCACAAGGCGATGTATGAGACCGCACTGCCGCACCGGCTGGTGGCGCTGGACGGCTATACGGGATCGGCCAAGACCGAGGTGCTGAAACGGGCCGGGGAACTGGGGGTGCAGGTGCTGGACCTGGAAGGGCTGGCCAACCACCGCGGCTCGCTGCTGGGGGATATGCCGTCGCCGCAGCCTTCTCAGAAAGGCTTTGAATCTGCGGTGGCGGGGGTGCTGATGCGGCTGGATCCTTCCCGTCCGGTGCTGGTCGAAGCGGAGTCGAACAAGATCGGCCAGCGGATCATCCCGCCGGCGGTCTGGGACGCGATGAAGCCCGCGCCGCGGATCGAATTGCAGGTTCCGGCGGCGGAACGCTGCCGCTATCTGGTTGAGGCCTATGACGATATCCTGTCGGATGCGGACCGGCTGCGCGATAAGCTGGGGCCGTTGCGGGCACATCGCTCGGGGGCGGTTGTGGATGGCTGGTTTGCCCGCATTGCCGAGGGCGACAAGCCCGGGCTGACCGAGGCGCTGATGGCCGAGCATTATGATCCGGCCTACCGCAAGTCCCGGGCCGCCATCGGCGCTGAGGTCATTGCCGGTGTGGAGGCGGCCTCGCTGGACGAAGCCGGGCTGACGGCAGCCGCCGAACGGATTGCCGGGATTATGGCCGGGCTCTGAAGCCGGGCTGCGCCGGGCCGGGCTCTCCCGCCCGCCGCTGGCGCATCTGCCGATGCGCCGCGGCCGTTGGGCATGGCGCTGTGCTGGCGCACAGCGCGCCTCCGGCGGGAGTATTTGCAACCAGAAAGATGCGGGGCGCGGCGCTTCGGGGATGCCGTGCGGCTGGAAGGCGGGCACTGGTCAGGCGATCCCGGCCGGCGTGGGCCGAAGGCGGGTACACTTATTGATTGCGCGGGTGGCGGCCGCTGAATAGCCTGACTGCACATTTTTCAGGAGATTTAAGATGCCATTTTCCCGCCGAGGTTTCATTGGCCGCTGCAGCAGCCTGGCGCTTCTGGCCGGCTGCGGCCCAAGCCTGGAAAGATCATACGGCAGCTATGAGGTGTGCAATCCGCCGGACGGCCGCGAACTGGTGATTGACGCGCATTGCCATCTTCTAAATCAAAAAGACGGCTCGGCCCGTGAACTTGTTGCAAACCGGGTGCTGAACCTTGATGAGACGCATACCGCCCCGGGGCTGGACTGGATGGTCGGGACCTTGGCGCAGGCGCTGAGCTCTGTTCTTGGTGTTGCAACTCAATCCGCCCGCTCGGAAAGCAACCAGATTGACTACGAGCTTCGAAAGCCCCTCGGCGACCCGCACAACCTGCCTGCCCGGGCGTCGGGCCACGATCTGTGCTCCTTTGCCGACCGCTATCAGGCCGGGCTGATCCGCGCCGGACGGGACCGGCAGATCACCGGGTTCTTTTCCAACCGGCTGCGCAACGCAGCACAGATGATGCTGCTGTTTCCAGATGTTGACCTTTTCCTGCCGTCGATGGTCGATTTCTACGAAGGCAGAACCAGGATCAACTACCGCAATCAGATCGCGTTCTATTCCAATCTTGCCCTGGTCACCCGCGGGCGTTTCTTGCCGCTGGCGTCCTTCAGCCCGGAACGCGAGTATGACGACCGGCATCGCCAGGGCAGAGGGCCGAGGGATACGGATAGTAAAAAGTCGCAATTCTGGTGGCTGAAACATGCCATCACCAATCTGGGCTTTGTTGGCGTGAAGGTGCACCCGTCCTCGGGGTTCTCCCCAATCGACAACCTTGCCTTTGGCTGCAGCAACCGCTCCCGCCGGTATGAAAACAAGCCCGACCGCGAATTGTACGACCGGTTCACAGCCTACGACGAATACATGGAGGAACTGCTGGACTTTTGCAAAGAGGCGAATGTTCCGATCCTCAGCCATGGCAATATCGGGCTGACCGTGGCGAACAAGGGCTGCATGACCGGCTGGCGCCCGTCTCAGGCGGACACGCCGCGCAAGCGCCCTGAGGGGCTGATCGGAGATCCCGCCAAAGGGGAGTGGTTCTATCCGTTCGGCACCGCGCACCGGGTTCCCAGCGTGGCTGAGGACAGGCTGGAAACGGCGGCGCTCAAAGGTGTGAACTACCGACCGCCTGAGGATTACACCGCCTCGCCCAAGGCTTGGATCGCGGCTATGGAGGCAGCCGATGCCCGGGCGCCTGATCTGCCGGCCTCGCGGGTCATCTTCGGCCATTTCTCGGGCTCGTTTGTTGCGGAACGCGACGCCGGCGGAACCCTGCGCGCAGTTCCGTCGGCCTGGCTGAAAAGCACGGCTGAACTGGTCCGGACGAACAGGAATTTCTATGTCGACCTGTCTGAATTGTCGAATTTTTTCTCTGAAAAGAACGGCGCGGCCTATGCTGAGGCGTTCAAGCGTTTCCTGGCCGGAAATCCGCAGGTGACGCGGCAGCTTGTCTATGGTTCGGATTGGCATATGCCGGGGACGGCACTGGTTGGCAAGGCTTACTTCGGCCGGCTGCGCAGCCTGCTGCCGAAGGGAGAGCCGCGGCGGCAAATCATGGGGGAAAGGGCTGCTGATCTCTTTGGCTTGCGGCCCGGTACGCCCAATCTTGAGAGGCTGGAGCGGTTCTTTGCCAGGGCGCCGGATATCAAAAACAATCCCCGGGCAAATCCCGGAGACCCGGACCGGGACCCTTCGCTCCGGCCTGAGGATATCTCATGGTGGGCCAAAATCTGACCCAAGGATCGGGAAGCGGGGACGGCAATGGCATCAAGGGGAACAGTCTTTTCAACTGGCCGCGCGGCCTGCTGGGTTTTGCTGCTTGGAGCGCTTTTGCTGAGCGCTGCGGCCTGCAGCAATGCGGAATTCCGGCGTGCCGCCAAACAGACCTTTCCGGCCGGAGCGACGGACAGCGGGTTTACTGTCACCTTTTTGGGGACGTCATCCTTTTTGCTGGAAACCGCGCAGGAGCAGGTGCTGATTGACGGGTATGTGAGCCGCCCATGGCACTACCTGTTCCGGTGGATTGAGCCAAATCCGGAACAGATCCACCGCTGGATCGATTTGCTTGGAATCTGCAAATCTCCGGATGCAGGGAATACAGAGGGCCAACCCGAGGCGTGCAGCAGCCCTGGCAAGCCGGGGCTGGCGCTGGTCCTGACGATGCACGGCCACTATGATCATGCCATGGATGCCTCCTACTTTGCCGCCTGGGCAGGAGCTCCGATTGTCAGGGACAGCTCTCTGGACGTGCAATGGGAGGCGACCAGGAAACTGCTGAGCGATAACGGCGCGGATTTTCAGCGGCAGCCGGACAGGCGTGTCGACCTCAAGGCGTATCTGGGCAACCCGCCGAAACCGCTGCCGGTCTCCACCATTGGTCTTAAGCTCTACGAAACCAGGCACAACGAGAACCCTATCTCCAGAAGGATCAAGCCGGAAACGCCTGCAACTTTTGAGTTTCCGGCCTCAATCTGGGATATGGGCGAAGGCACCAGCGTCTCGGTGCTGGCCGAGGCGCCGAATGGCAAGAAGATCCTGTTTGCCGGAAGTGCAGGCGATCCCGGTGCCGTCTTCAGCAGCAATGGGGTAAAGGCTGACGTGGTTTTCCTGAGCATTGGCGGCCTTGGCAGCCAGGACAGGGAGGAGCGGGCGGCCTATTGGGCCAACACTGTCAAAGCGGCAGGTGCAAAGCGTGTTTTCCTGATCCACTGGGACAATCACCAAAAGAAGCTTCCTGAGCCGGGCGAGCCGCTGGTTCCCACGTTCTTTGAGCCGAACAGCAAAGTTCTTGCCCATCTGAGGGAGCTTGCTTCCGGGCCGGAGGGAAATGTCGAGATCCTGTTTCCGCCGGCCGGGGAGCGCTTTGATCCGTTCCGCTGATGCAACCGTTCTTGCGCAGCTGGAGACGGGGGCAATATAAAACTGCCGCTAGGCTCCAAGCGTTATGGCGCCCGGAGTTTCCGTGATCCTGCCAATTATGGCCGCCGGGAACCCAGCCGCGCTAAGCTGGCCGAGCAGCTGGTCCGCTTGCTCAGCAGAAACCGCCGCCAGCAGCCCGCCTGCGGTTTGCGGGTCAAACAGCAGATCCTGCCAGCCCCGTGTTTTCAGCTCGGGCAGGGCGGCCTGGTTGGCCGGGAACAGCGAAGACCGGATACCGCGCTCAGCAAGTTCGGCGGCCCCCTGCATCAGCGGAACTTGTCCCAAACTCAGTTCGGCCCCCACCGCTGAGGCCTCGCAAAGCCCAAGCAGATGGCCGGCAAGGCCAAAACCGGTGACATCGGTCATGGCATGGGCATCTTGCAGGAGGTGCGAAGCCTGCCCCTGAGGCTGGCTCATCTGTTCCAGCGCGGCAGAAATCCAACCGCCTTTGGCCTCTCCGGCCATTTCGGCGGCCATCAGAACACCGGAACCCAGCGGCTTGGTCAGGATCAGCGCATCGCCCGGCTGGGCGCCTGCCAGGGTGATTGCGGGGCGGCGGCAGAGGCCGGTGACGGTGAAGCCGATGGTCAGCTCATCCCCCAGAGACGTATGGCCGCCGACGATGGCCGCCCCGGCGGCCTGCATGACCCCGGAGGCGGCGTCCATGATCTCCTGCAGGGTGCGGGCCTGCAGATCCGGCGACATCCGCGGCAGGATCAGATTGGCAGTGGCGGCCTGCGGTTCGGCGCCCATGGCCCAGATGTCGCCAAGCGCATGCACCGCGGCGATGCGTGCCATCATTACCGGGTCATTGCAGAAACTGCGCAGATGGTCGGTGGTGATCACTTGCTGAGCGCCGCCGGTTGCCAGCAGGGCGGCGTCGTCGCCGGGAAGGGGCGTGATGTCTGCGCGGCCGGAAATTTCCAGCCCGGACAGCGTGGAGAGCAGCGCGCCGCGGCCCACTTTGGCACCGCAGCCGCCGCACATGGGCTTATCTCCCAGCGCCTCTTCCATGCCCTGCGTGTGCTCGGGCGGCAAAGGCGGCGTGTCCATGGCCGGCAGGTCGCGGAATTTCTCCATGAAGGCCTGATCAATACGGTCCTTCCAGCTCCACATCAACGGGCCTGCAAGGGTGGTGCCGAAGCGTTCGCCAAGCGCCTCTTTGGACCCCATAGAGATCAGCTTCAGGTAGTCCTTCTGCGGCTTGTATCTGCGCAGCGGATCGCCGGTCAGCACAGCGCGCAAATTGTGATACAGCACCGGGGCCTGGCGTACCGCATAAACGCCGGCCTTGGGGCGCGGGGCAAAGTCCATATGGGCGCAATCGCCGGTGGCAAAGACATTGGGGACAGAGCTTTGCAGGGTATCACTGATCCGAATGAACCCGTCCTGCATCTTCAGCCCGCTGCCCGCCAGCCACTCATAGGGCCGGGCGCCGGCAGCGCCGGTGGTGAAGTCCGAGAGGATCTCGCGCCCGTCCTGAAGAAGGATAAAGCCGTCTTCAATCCGCTCGATCCGGGCATTCTCTTCCAGCCGGACACCATGCTCTGCCAGGGCCCGGTGGAGTTTGGCGCGGGCCGTAGACCCAATGGCGCGCAAGGCATCATCACTGTCGATCAGGGTTGCCTGGGCCAGCCGGCCGCGCTGTTTCAGAGCGTAGGCCATGGCGAGGATCAACTCCGCGCCGGCAACACCGCCGCCGATCACGGCCACATGAGCCGGGCCTTCACCTTCCCTGTAGGTATCCCATCCGTTGCCGATCTCCCTAACAAGCAGCGGACCATGGCCTCCCCTAAAAATGTCCCATTGGGCCGCGAACCAACCCAAAGGTTTTGCCGGGATGCCGTGTTCGGCAAAGCCTGGCAGGTCTGGCATTGCCGAGGTGATGCCGACATCGACCGAGGCCGCGTCATAGGCAATTGGCGGGCGGCCAGGCACATGCACCAGCTGGGCCGAGGTGTCGATATGTTCGGCCGCGCCCAGCACCACCCTCGCGCCGGCAAAACGTGCAAGGCGCACCAGGTCAATGTCCAGCTCGTCGCGTTCGTAGTGGCCCGCCACAAAACCGGGCAGCATTCCGGAATAGGGCGCGGTGGGGCCTGGGTTGATGACGGTGAGCCGGGCGCCGGGCAGCGGCTTCATGCCCCATTTGCGCAGCACCAGTGCATGAGTGTGGCCGCCGCCCACCAGCACCAGATCGCGGGTCAGCGGCAAGCGGGAGGTGTCCATATCTCTATCTGCCTCTGCAGCGGGCCGGCATCTGCAAAGCGGCGGCCCTTACTGGGCTGCGTCGGGACGGCCTGCGTTTCTCTGTTCCTCGTCCTCAGGCGTGTCATGGGTGGCCCAATGGTCATCCTCGCCCGCCGAGGGCATGGTTTCGCGGCTCTCTTGCCGGTGAATATGCACCTTTGCAATGAAATTCGCCGTGATGGGCGCGGTCAGGAACAGGAACAGGGTGATCAGCAGCTCGTGCACCGAGAAGTATTTGCCAAACGCCGCCGCGTTGAGCATTGAGGCCAGCAGGACGCCGCCGACCCCCAGAGTGGTGGCTTTGGTCGGGGCATGCAGCCGCGACATCGGGTCGTTCAGCTTGATCAGACCATAAGAGCCGACCAGGCCGAAGATCCCGGCCATCACCAGAAAGGCTGCAACAAGGAATTCAAACAGGCTTGCCATGGTGCGTCCTCACTCGATGATATTGCCGCGCAGAATAAAGCGCGCATAGGCCACGGTGGAAACAAAGCCGAGCATGGCGATGATCATCGCCCCCTCGAAAAAGATCGCGCTGCCAAGCGCCATGCCATAAAGCACCATCAGCGCGATGGCGTTGATGAACATGGTATCGAGCGCCAGGATCCGGTCGGCGATCTCCGGCGCGGTCATCACTTTCCAGAGGTTCAGCAGAACCGCCAGGGCAAAGCAGCCGAAGGCGAGTTGGGAAGCTGTTTCGATCATTCGAAAATCTCCATCAGCCGGCGCTCGTAGCGCTGTTTAATCTCATCGCGCACTGCCTCGGGGTCGGGGGCGTCCAGGCAATGCACCAGCAGGCAGTGGCCCTCGTCCGAGACATCCGCCGACAGGGTGCCGGGGGTCATGGTGATGGTGCCCGCCAGCGCGGTGATCGCCTCAGGCGTTTTGAGGTCCAGCGGGACGGTGATCCAGTTCGGCTGCCGCTGGCTGTTTGGCTTGAACAGCACGATGCGGGCAACAACGATATTGGCCTGGATGATGTCGGCGAGCACCACAAAGACGTACTCCACCGCCTTGAACGGGCGGCTGATCCGCGGGCGGTCGGGCCAGTAGGGCTGGGTGACAAAGGGAATGAGCAGCCCCAGCATGAAACCGAACACCAGCGAGTTCAGCGACCAGCCGTTGACCAGCAGCAGCCAGGTTCCGGTCAGGAGCAGGGTCAGAAAGGGATGCGGCACCAGCCGTCTGAGCAGTTTCATTGCGCTTCCTCCCCAAGTACGGCTTCGATATAGACTGCGGGCGCATAAAGCTGCGCTGCGGTTTCTTCGGCGTAATGCGTGGCGGGACCGGCAAAGACGGTCAGCCCCACCAGGCCTGCCAGCAGGCCGAAGCAAGCCACAAAGGGCAGCTGTGCCGGGCGGGCGGCAACGGCTTCTGCGCCGGTTTCACCTTCTGGTTCGACCTCATGCGGCAGGCCGTAGCCTTTCCAGAACAAGAGCGATCCCGCACGGGCCATGCCGATGATGGTGATCAGCGAGCCGATCAGGATCACCGCCCAGATCCAGGTGGCCAGGTCGGCGCTGCGGGTAGCATCCAGCACCAGCAGTTTGCCCAGGAAGCCCGACAGGGGCGGCATGCCGGTGAGCGCGATGGCGGCGGCAAAGAACAGCGCTGAGATCAGCCCGATCTGCGGCATTGGCAGCTGAGGGGTAATCCAATGGCCCTGGCGCTCCATCACCAGATCGGCGACCAGGAACAGCAGCGCCGCGGCCAGGGTGGAATGCACCAGATAGTACAGAGCGGCGGCTGCGGCGGTCTGGGTGAACAGCGAGATCGCAATCAGCAGCGTGCCCATCGAGGCGATGGCGCCAAAGGCGGCGACCCGGCCGATCTTCTTGGAGCCGACCACACCGACGGCGCCTGCCATCAGGGTGAGCAGGGCTGCGGGCAGCAGCCAGGCTTCGCTAAGGCCCGCGGTGGCCTCGACCTCGGGGCCGAAGACCAGCGTGTACATGCGCAGGATCGAATAGGCGCCGACCTTGGTCATGATGGCAAACAGCGCCGCCACCGGCATCGGCGCGTTGGTATAGGCCGAAGGCAGCCAGAAGTGCAGCGGCAGCAGGGCGGCCTTGATGGCAAAGACCAAGAGCAGCATCACCGCGCCAACGCGCAGCAGCGCCGTGTCTTCAGCAGGCATCTGCGCTACTTTCACCGCGAGGTCGGCCATGTTCAGGGTGCCGGTCACTGAATAGAGCGTGCCAAGCGCAAACAGGAACAGGGTCGAGCCCAATAGGTTGTAGACCACATACTGCACGCCGGCCTGAAACCGGCGGCCGCCGCCAGAGTGGATCATCAGACCATAAGAGGCGATCAGCAGCACTTCGAAGAAGACAAACAGGTTGAAGGCGTCGCCGGTCAGGAACGCGCCCATAATGCCCATCAGCTGGAACTGGTAGAGCGCATGGAAGTTGGCGCCGCGTGCATCCCAGCCGGAGCCGATGGCGTAAAGCAGGATCGGCAGCGCCAGGAGCGAAGTCAGCACGATCATCATCGCCGACAGCCGGTCCAGCACCAGGACGATGCCAAAGGGCGCGGGCCAGTCGCCCAGCTCATAGACCATCACAGTGCCGTCGGCGGCCTGTGCCGCCAGTGCCAGCGCCACCGCGGCCAGCAGCACGGTGCTGGCGACCGAGAAGATGCGGGTGAGGTCGAGGTGATGGCGCACCACCATGATGATGAAAGGCGCAACAAGGGCCGGCAGGATCACCGGCATGATCAGGAGGTGGTTCATAGATCGTCTCCTGCGCCTTCGGGCTCGGCCGGCATATTGGTGCGGTCATTCTTCGAGGTGAGGTAGGCGCCAAGCGCCACCATCACCACCACCGCGGTCATGCCGAACGAGATCACAATGGCGGTCAGCACCAGCGCCTGCGGTAGCGGGTCGGTATAGGCGACCTCTTCGTATTTGTTGAGGATCGGCGGTGCGCCGGACACCAGCCGCCCGGTGGCGAACAGGAACACGTTCACTGCATAAGTCAGCAGCGACAGCCCCAGGATCACCGGGAAGCTGCGGCGGCGCAGGATCAGGTAGATGCCGGCCGCGGTCAGGATGCCGACGGCAGAGGCGACGAGAAGTTCCATGCTTATCCCTCCGTCCCGGTCTTTTCAGCCGCGTCGTCGCGGGCCGGGTTGATGTCCATCGCGTGCTCGCTGCTCATCCCAGGCTGCCAGGCAAAGCGCGACAAGCTCTCCAGCGCCAAGAGCACTGCGCCGACCACCGCCAGGAAAACGCCCAGGTCGAACAGTGCCGCGGTGGCCCATTCGAACTCCTCCAGCGGCGCCCAGTGGATGTAGCCGAAATCGCTGGTCAGGAACGGCATGCCGTTGAACCAGGCACCGATGCCGGTGGCCGCAGCGATCAGCACGCCGGAGCCGATAATACCGTGGTAGAAGAACCGCTGGCGTTCCGCCGCCCAGCTGAAGCCCGATGCCATATACTGCATGATGATTGCAATCGCGGCGATCAGGCCTGCGATAAAGCCGCCGCCGGGCAGGTTGTGGCCGCGGAAGAAGATATAGGCCGCCACCATCAGCGCCAGCGGCATCATTACCCGTGTCACTACCACCATCATCAGCGGATGCGCATCACCGGCCTGCGGCAGGTCGGGCTCGCGGTTCAAGAGATAGGCGCGCACCTTGGAGCCCAGCACCGCTTCGGTCAGGGCAAAGATCACCACGGCGGCAATCCCCAGCACGATGATCTCGCCAAAGGTGTCATAGCCGCGGAAGTCGACCAGGATCACGTTCACCACATTGGTGCCGCCGCCGCCCTTGTAGGAGTTGGCGAGGTGGAAGTCCGAGATTGTCGGGAAGGCAAAGTCGCGCATCATCAGCGCATAGATCAGCCCGCCCGAGCCCAGGCCCGCCACAATCGACAAGGCGCCGTCGCGCATGCGGATAAAGGCCGGTGTTTCAACCGGGGTTTCCTTGGGCATGAAGTTCAGCGCCAGCAGCATCAGGATGATGGTGACCACCTCGACCGAGATCTGGGTCAGCGCCAGGTCAGGCGCCGAAAGGTAGTTGAACGACAGCGACACCACCAGACCGACAACGCCGATCAGCACCAGTGCCAGCAGGCGGTTGCGGTGCTTGGCGACGATGAACAGCGTGGCCACGACCAGGGCAAACCAGCCGACCAGCGGCAGAAGCCCAGGCTGCTGCACTGCCCGCGTCGCCGCACCCAGGGTACCGCTTTGATAGGCGAGATAGGAGATTGCCACGGTGAAGGTGACCATCACCGTCGCGTGGCGGGTCAGCATGCCATTGTGCAGCCCTTCGGTCAGGGCGCGGCTGAGCAGCGTGAAACCGCGGATAGCCGCCTCGAAGATGGTCTTGGCCTCGGGGCGGGGCAGGGCGTTCCAGATCTTCTCCAGCGGTTTATGCAGTGCCAGCAGAACCGCGCCGCCAGCGACCGCAAAGATCGAAATGTAGAGCGCCGGGGTTAGCCCATGCCACAGCTTCAGCGAGTAGTAGGGCAGTTCTGCACCGCCGATTACAGCGCCGGCAGCGGTGGCAACCATGGGGCCGGCAATATAGGCCGAGGCCAGGCCGATCAGCACCACCAGCACCACCAGGAAGGCCGGGCCGATCCACATGCCCGGCGTCGGGTCATGCGGGTGGCCAGGGTAGTCGTCGCGCTTGGGTCCCAGGAACACATGCACGACAAAGCGGAAGGAATAGGCTGCCGAGAACAGCGCTGCGATACCTGCCAGAACCGGTACGATCAGGTGCGAGCCGTTCCAGACAGTATGGGCCGCTTCCTCCAGCATCATTTCCTTGGAGAGGAAGCCGTTCAGCGGCGGGATGCCGGCCATCGAAAGCGCCGCCACCATGCCGATGGTAAAAGTGACCGGCATCAGATGACGCAAACCGCCCAGCCGTTTGATGTCGCGGGTGCCGGCCTCGTGGTCAACAATCCCTGCAGTCATGAACAGCGCAGCCTTAAAGGTGGCGTGGTTGATGATGTGGAAGACGGCAGCCACGGCGGCGATTTTGGTGCCAAAGCCCAACAGCATGGTGATCAAGCCCAAGTGGCTGACAGTGGAAAACGCCAAAAGCGCCTTGAGATCATCTTTGAACAGCGCAATCACCGCGCCAATCAGCATTGTGACCAAGCCGGTGGTTGCAACGATATAGAACCACTCGGGCGTGCCGGCCAGGACGGGCCAAAGCCGCGCCATCAGGAACAGGCCGGCCTTCACCATGGTGGCTGAGTGCAGATAGGCCGAGACCGGCGTCGGCGCGGCCATTGCGTGCGGCAGCCAGAAATGGAACGGGAACTGCGCAGATTTGGTGAAGGCACCCAGCAGGATCAGGATCAGCGCCGGCAGGTATAGGTCCGAGGATTGGATCGCTTCCTTGTTCTGCAGAATGACACTGAGGTCGTAGGAGCCCGCGATATGGCCCAGCATCAGCATGCCCGCGATCATGGCCAGCCCGCCCGAGCCGGTGATGGTCAGCGCCATCCGCGCGCCCTGTCGGCCTTCGGGCAGATGCTTCCAGTACCCGATCAGCAGGAAGGAGCTGAGCGAGGTGAGCTCCCAGAAGACCAGCAAAAGCAGGATGTTGTCGGACAGAACGATCCCAACCATGGCGCCCTGGAACAGCAGGAGATAGCTGTAGAACTGCCCCATCGGGTCTTCGCGCGACAGGTAGAAGCGTGCATAGAGGATGATCAGCAGGCCAATCCCTAAGATCATTGCCGCAAACAGGAAGCCCAGCCCGTCCAGGAAGAAATGGGCATTAAGCCCAAGGGCGGGCAGCCAGTCGACGGCGGCAAAAACGGTCTCGCCCCTGAAAATGGCAGGGATGTGCAGCATCAGCCCAGTGAAGGCGAGAAAGGTTGTCAGCCCGGCAGCAGAGGCCGCGGCATTACGCCCCGCGCGGATCAGCAGAGCGGGGAAAACGGCTCCGAGGAAAGGCAGGGCCGCAATCAGGAATAGGGACACGTGCAGGTCTCCTGTCGGGTTGGCGCGTCGTTTTTGAACCAGTGCTAAGCAATTTTTGCGCCCAGAACCACCCCCGCAGCCCGGGTTGCGGCAAGTTTGCCGCAGGCTGGCGCGGATCGAATACGCTTTTCACCGGCATACTTGGGCAGGCGCGGCGCAATAACAAGAACTTGACCAGCGGAATCGGCGGCTTGGTGGTGAATGAAACGGCGCAGCCTGCTAGAGCAGGGGAAAGCACTGGCGGCAGGCCGGTGCGGCAAGCTGGCTAGGAGGGTTCATGGCCGGATCGCAGATGGAACATCCACGATGGTCCCGGCGGTTTGTTGTGCTGGGCGGTGCGGCCGCGGCGGCGGCAGCGGGCCTCTGGTGGCAGCGCCGGCAGCCGCCGGATCACGACAACCCGCGTTTGACAACGGCCGAAGCCTTTGCGGCAGCGCAAAAGGGCGAGATTACCCTGGTGGATATCCGCACGCCGCAGGAATGGCGCAGCTCCGGCGTGCCGGTCGGCAGTCATCAGATCGACATGCGGCGCAAGGATTTCATTGCGGCACTGCAAGAAGTGGCAGGACCGGATCCGTCTGCGCCGGTGGCGCTGATTTGCGCCCGCGGCGTGCGCTCGGCGCGGCTGACACTGGCCCTGACACAGGCGGGTTTCACCAATGTGATTGATGTGCCCGAGGGCATGCTTGGCTCCAGTGCCGGGCCTGGCTGGATTGCCAGCAACCTGCCTGTGGCCCGATGGGAGGGATGATGAAGGGATTGAAAGCCAGCGCTGCCGCCGGTCTGATCGCCTTGTGGGGCGGGGCCGCTGCTGCCGCCTGCGGTGCCGAAGCGGGGGCCTGCGAGATCGATCAGGGCAGCTACCATATCGTGCTTCCGGAAGCTGCAGAGGAAGGCACGCCAGTGGTGATGTTCCTGCACGGGTATGGCGGCAGCGGCAGCCAGGTGCTGCGCAACAAGGCTCTGGTCGAGGGGCTTACCGGCCGCGGCTATGCAGTGGTTGCGCCTGAGGGGCGCAAGCGCGATGGCACCGGACCGCAGAACTGGGGGTTCGGCCCCTTTGATGAAGGCCGGGACGAGGGTGCTTTCTTTGCATCGGTTCTGACCGATGCGTCGCAGCGGTTTGGCACTTCGTCGGCGCAGACTGTGCTGGCTGGGTTCTCGGCCGGTGCCTTTATGGTGCATTATCTGGCCTGCCGCGACCCGGCAGCTTTTGCGGCTTATGCGCCAGTGTCCGGTGCTTTCTGGCGGCCGCAGCCTGAAGCTTGCGAAGGGCCGGTGCGGCTCTTGCAGGTGCATGGCTGGCGTGACGAAGTGGTTCCTTTGGAAGGCCGCATCCTCGGCGGCGGGCGTTGGGAGCAGGGCGACGTCTTTGCGGCGCTTGAGACCTGGCGTGAGGCCAATGGCTGTGCGTCCCATGCCCCCGGCAGGGCTTGGAGTGAGGATGATCAGCTGCGCCGCCGCTGGGATTGCGGTCCGGGAGCCACGATCGAATTGGTATTGTTTGACGGAGGCCATTCGGTGCCAAAAGGCTGGGCTGGTCTGATGGCGGATTGGTTCGAGGCTGAGCCGGCGGTGCGCTGAAAAGCGAACCGCTGCGGCAAGGGCAGCTCTCCCGCCCCTTTGCCCGTAAATCAAAGATTTCCGGCAAAGCGTTGGGCCAGGCAGCGCCCCCTGCGGGCGCGCTGCGGCGCTATTGTTTCCTTGGTGCCGTATGAGGAGCTGAGGCGAGGTGAGGGTGCATCCGCGCCGCGCGTCAGCGCGGCGCCGGGCCCAAGGCCGCCAGGGCAGGTCCGGCGCAGCCGGGGCAGCCTGCGGGCGCGGGAGTGTTCCGTTGCGACTGGGGGCGCTTACTCAGCCGGGGTGCCGCGGGCGCCGGTGCCCTCCAGAAGCGCTTTTAAATCGGCACGGGCAGCACGGGCGGCGCGGGTAATCTGCGGCTCGGTGAATTCTTCGCGGGTGGCCATCCAGTTGCGGATGCGGTTGACCGTTTTCACCCCGGACAGCGCTGAAAGCGGAATGGCCAGGACAAGTGATAGAGCAATCGGTGCCAGCCAAAGCGACACGGTTCCGGACAGGATCCCCGCCCAAAGCGCCACGCCGCTCACCGTTTCCAGCGCGTGGCACACCACCAGCGTGCGCAGGGAGTAGCTGCCGCCGTCGCGCGCCTGCGGGGCCCAGCCGCGCTGCAGGCCAAGCGCAGTGCGGAACACGGCGATCATCTGCTGCACCATCAGGATCGGCGCATAGAGGATCGCCAGCGCCACTTCCGACAGGAAGGAGAGCACAAAATGCACCGCTCCGCCGTACTCCGAGAACCGGCTGCCTGTCATCGGCAAGGCCGCAGCCGCCAGCATCTTGGGCGCCAGCAGCATGGCGTAGATCAGCAGGATCACCAGCACATGCTTGGGCTCGGACATGTCCGGCCAACTGGGACGCAGGGGATTGGATTCGCTGAAGTAGCTGATGACGGAAGCCTCTTCACCCAGGCCGATCACCGCCCAGAGCACCAGCAGGGCAAACCACACCGGGGCCATCAGATAGCCGATGGCGCCGTGGAACAGATGAAAGCGAGAGACCGCCCTAAAGCCTTTCGCGCCCAGCAGGTTCAGGTGCTGCAGGTTGCCCTGGCACCAGCGGCGGTCGCGCAGGATGTGGTCGATCAGCGTTGCCGGCGTCTCCTCGTAGGAGCCGCGGATTCGGGGCAGGAAGCGCACCGACCATCCCGCGCGACGCAGCAGGCCCGCCTCGACAAAATCATGGCTCATAATCAGCTTCTCGCCGCCGCCGAAACGCGAGCGCAGCAGCGGCAGGCCGGCGCAGGCCGCAAAGGCGCGGGTGCGGATGATGGCGTTGTGGCCCCAGTAATTGCCCTCATGCCCGGCCCAGCGGGCCAGCCCCTCGGCCAGCGACAACCCGTAGACGCCATTGGCAAACTGCTGCATGCGGCCAAAGACTGATTGCGCGCCAATCAGCTGCGGGTAGCTTTGGATGAGGCCCGCGCCGGGGTCACGCGCCAGCGCATCCGCCAGCCGGGCAATCGCACGGCCGGTCATCAGGCTGTCGGCGTCCAGCACCAGCATCGCTTCGTAATCCGCACCCCAGCGGCGCACCCAGTCGGAGATGTTGCCGACCTTGCGGCCCTCATTATCCGGGCGGCGGCGGTAGTAGAGCTCGGCCCCCGGCGGCAGCATGGTCCGCAGCGCCTCGACGCTGGCACGCTCCTGCTCGGCAATGGCGTCGTCACGGGTGTCCGACAGGATGAACATCGCATAGTCGTGCAAACCGCCGCGCCCGTGCAGTTCCTGCAGCATGGTCTGGGCATTGCCAAGAACATACCAGGGCACCTCGTTGTAGACCGGCATCAAGAGCGCAACCTTCATCGGGCGTGCGGGGCCGCGGGCGGTGGTGCGTTCCCTGCGTGACAGTCCGTAAAGCCCCAGTAGCACAGTAGAAACGGTGAAGGCGATCCAGAAGAAGTTGAAGGCAATCAGCGCCAGCAGCACCAGCTCAAGCGCCGAGAAACCGCCTTCCATGAACCAGCCTTGCATCACCCAAGTGAGTGCCGCTGTGGCTGCCATAGCAGGCGAAAACGCGAGGATGCGCCACAGCGCCACCTGGCGCGGGGCTTGGCCGCCGGGTGCGGCCGCATCGCGGAAGTCGGCGGAGAAGTCTTGTGCGGGCATCTCCAGCGGCTGCTCCGGGGGCATCAGCTCCTGTTTGCTCATGACGTCCACCGGTAAAGCCAGACCTCGGAGGCGGGCTTGCCGTCCTTCAGCAGCTGCGCGCGCAGCTCGGCGTGGGTGCGTTCGCCCGGGTCGAAGTAGAATGCCAGCCGCATGCCGCCGGTTTCCGGGTTGCGCTGCAAGACGCCCTCGCTGGTTTCGGCCTGCGGCGAGGAAACATGGATATCCAGCGTCTCCGGGCCGCCGTCAAACAGCGGGTGGGCTTCAAAGTCGACGGTCACGATGCGGCCATCGCCGCCAAAAATCCGCTCGCCGGTGGCGGAGTTGATCACCCGCGGCATTGACAGGACCGGCTCCTCGCCCCAGGTGAGGCGGTAATTCAGGTTGATCTCGGACCCGGCCGCATAGGGTTCGCGCGGGCGCCAGTAGGCGACGATATTGTCGTAGATTTCCTTGTCTGCCGGGATCTCGACCAGAGTGACAGCGCCTTTGCCCCAGTCTTCCTTGGGTTCGACCCAAAGCGAGGGGCGCTTGTGGTAAAAGGCTTCCAGGTCATTGAAATCCGATAATTTCCGGGCCCGCTGCATCAGGCCGAAGCCGCGCGGATTGGTGTCGACAAAAGACGAGACCTGCAGGCGGTTCGGGTTGGCCAGGGGCCGCCACAGGGTCTCGCCGTTGCCGTTCACGACCAGGAGACCCTCGCTGTCGTGCACTGCTGGGCGGAAGTCGTCGAAACGGCCCGGGTTTGTGGAGTCGAACAGAAACATCGACGTCAGCGGCGCGAGGCCTGCGTGGGTCAGCTCCTCACGCGCGAACAGAGTGGCTTCCACATCCATCACCGCGCTGCTGCCGGGGGTGATGGTGAAGCGGTAAGCGCCGGTAACAGAGGGTGAATCCATCAGCGCATGCACCACCATCGAGCGCTGGCCGGGGGCGGGGGCTTCAAGCCAGAAGTCGGTGAATTCGGGGAACTCCTCGCCCTCAGGGTCGGCGGTTTTCAGGGCCAGGCCGCGGGCGGACAGGCCGTAGTTGTTGCCGATGCCGATGGCGCGGAAATAGCTGGCGCCCTGGAACACCGCGAACTCAGTCTTCTTGGTGGGGTGGCCCAGATCGGTGCGCAGGCGCAGTCCGGAATAGCCCAGGTGGCCCTCGGTTGTGAGATCGGGCGCCTTCTTGTTCTTGTCGAACAGATCAATGTCGAACGGCACATGCTCGGCCATGCCATCAGTGACCGCATGCACCTGCACCGCGCGCGGGAAGTAGAGGCCGGGGAGGAAGAAGTCGACGTTGTAGCTGCGGTCAGTCTTTGACCATAGCGCATCCGATGTACGAAACCAGCGCGCCTTATAGTCGTCATACGACTGATCCAGCCAGTCTTGCGGCACCATTGGGCGTTCGGCGTAAGCCTTGCCCGCCAGTGCGCGGGCCTTGGCGACCACAAATTCATGGGTGAAGGGCATCGCCTCGCTGGCAAAGCCGGAGAGGGCGGCCAGGGCGGTGCTGCCCAGGGCAGCAGTCAGAAAGGACCGGCGGGTCAAAGCGCTCATTTCTTGGCTCTCCACGGCTGCGACTTGAACCAGGCAGCGCCGTAAGCGCAACCAATGATTAAAGAAAAGCCAACCAGATTGGCAAATGCGGTGGTCATAACCGCGCGGTCGGTCTGGTCAAGCGCAAAGCCGATGAAACGCGCCAGCGCCATCGAGAAAACAAACACCGCAAGCGACTGCTGGCCGACCTTGGTGATGATCTTCAGCAGAACTTCCCAGACCCGCGCAGCGGCGGAGGAGCCGGAGGCGATCAGCCGTTTGCCGCCTTCGCCCGCTGCCACCCAGCCCAGATAAGCCAGCGCCAGGAAATGGGTATAGCGCAGCAGGCCGAAATCGGTCTTTTCGCGCCATTCGCCGATGGCGTCGCGGCCGGGCTTGATCAGGTCTGCCAGCTCGGGGCTTGCGGCCTTGACCCAAGTGAAGACTTTCCAGGAGCCGTAAGGCGCCGACAGGATCAGGAAGGCGGCACAAAGGACGATCAGAACCTTGGAGACCGGCGGTTTCGGCAGCCAGCCCTTCATGAAGGCAAAGCCGGTGAAAAACAGCAGCTGCCAGCCGAAGGGGTTGAAGAACCATTCGCGCTCGGACCAGGGTTCCGCCGGCAGCGACAGCCCGTCGGGGCCCAGCCCGATGATATAGGGGTTGGCGGTCAGCCAGATCAGCACCGAGGCCATGCCCACGGCCCAGAGGCCTGCCTTCTCCAGCCCCATGATCAGGGGCATCATCAGCAGCACCACCAGGTACATCGGCAGGATGTCAAAGTAGTTGGGCACATAGGTGAGGGTGAACAGCCCCACCAGCTGGGTCATCGGGTCCTTGAAGAAATGGCCAAGGTTCAGCGAGTTGACATAGCTCTTTTCAAACCCGCCATAAAGGTCGATGGCGGCCATCGAGACGGCGATGAAGACAAACAGGCCGATGTGGGCCCAGAACACCTGCCAGCAGCGGAAGATCACCCGGGCGGTGCCCAAAAACCAGCCGCGGCGGTCGAAGGAGCCGCCAAAGGCAATCGCTGAGGCCATGCCGGAGCAGAACACAAAGATCTCGGTGGCATCGGAAAAGCCGAACCGCGCGGGGATCCAGCCGGTCCAGCGGTTGCCCGGGATATGGGCAATCAGAATGATGAACATGGCAATGCCGCGGTAGAAGTCGAGCCGCGGATCGCGCACGCGCGGCTGTGCCGCTTGCGGCGGCGGTGCAGGCCGGTTGGCAGCATTGGGATCGGTCTGAGGCCCGGGGAAGGGCGCAACGCTGGACATGAGTGGTGTCGTCCTTGAGGTCTTATTCGGCGGGAACGCTGGCAGCGCCGGAATTGTCCCGGCCCTGGGCGATCAGGGTGCGGCGGGCCAGTGCGTAATTGTCCTCGGCGCCGCCGCGTTTGCTGCGGCGGTCATCCAGGATTGTTTCGACCGCGTCAAGCTGGCCTGCGCGCAGGCCCGCATCAATGGTTATCCGTTCAAAAACATCGCGCTGCGCGTGACTGCCGCCGGCCAGCTGCATAGTACCGCGGGCAGCCGACAGATGCGCGAACGCCGATTTGTAATTGCCCTCGCCAAAGGCTTCCAGCCCGTCGGCGGCAGCACAGCCGGGGTTGCCCATACGGTCGCAAGCCTCCGAGCCGCCCTTTTCGGCGTCAGCATGGATGCGCTGCACCATCTTGTGGGCATCTTCCTTGCGGTGGCCGGTCAGCGCCAGCAAATAATGCAGATCAGCAAAGATCAGGCTGCCGTCTTCAGTGCGGTTGGCGCAAAGTTCCGACAGCTCCTCCCAGCGGGCGCCGACGTCGACACCTTCCAGTTCCAGCCGGACCAGCAGCGAGGTGGCGTTGGAAATGTCGCGGTAGTCGTCGGTTTTGTCTTTGCGCACTTCGGTATCATAAAGCGCAATGGCCTCGTCCATCTGGCCCAGGTCCAGATGCATCAGCGCCTTGTGCCACCAGACGTGGTAGCGGAAATTGTTGCAATGGGCCCAGGCTTCCTCGCGGCCGTGCAGCCATTCGAGGCCGGATTTGGCGTTGCCGGTCATGTCATGCACATGCGCCACGGCGTGCAGGCCCCAGGCATCGTCCGGCGCCATCCACAGGGCCTGACGGCCGGCATTGGCGGCGCGCTCGTAATCGCCGGTTTCCTCCAGGGCGAATGAGTGGCAGCCCAGGAGGTAGCCGCGGCCGGCGTGGTCAGGAGCATAGGCCGGCATCACCCGTTCGATTGAGGCACGCATGCCTTCGGGATCGCCCATGATGAAGCGGATGCCGTGGCTGAGCTTCATCGCCAGCGTGTCCTGCGGGAAGACGTCCAGCACTTCTTCCATCCGGCGGATCGCCTGGCTGGGCTGCCCGGCCAGCCAGTTTTCAAGTGCGTCGACATATTTGCGCTCGCGCGGCAGGGCACCTTCATAAAAGGACTTGGCGTCGCGCAGGGCTTCCTGTGCGGTCGGCAGCAGCTCGCGGCGGCCCAGCATCAAGAGCGACAGCCCCTTGATCGCATGGGCCAGGGCAAAATCCGGCGCTGCCTTCAGCACCGCGCCCAGATGATCGGCCGTCACGGCAGCATGGGCCAGAACACCCAACTGAACCGCATTCCAATCCTGCAGCGCGGCTGCATCGGTCAGGCTGCTGTCTTGGCCGAAGATATCATGCGTCATGGGAGTCCAATCTTTGTTCTGATTATGAAAGCGGTTTCCGTGTCCTGCTGAAGATTAGATCATCAGATTGGTGCCGGCGAACCCCGCTCGCGCTTTGGTGATGGCCTGTGTGTGTTTGGCGGTAAATTTCGCCGGATGTGTAAGATTTCCGTCGAAATTTCTGCAACAGGAATGGTTAACGGGCGGCGAAACCACCACCGGTTTGGCGGTGATTTGCCGGAAATTGTAACACTTGGCGGAAAGCTGCCGTGTTTTAGGGGCTTAGCCGGTCCCGAAGGGGGCATCCGCGCCCAGAATCTCTTCCGTTCCTTCACCGCAGCGGGGCGGTGCGTGCCGGTATGTTACAGGCGTGCGGGAGAAATTCAGCGGGTTGCCCAGGAGTTTCACCGGGCCTGCCGCAGTTTCCATCGGGATGGACATCTCGCGGGCCTCGACCTGATCAGTGGCAAACAGCGTTTCCAGATTCTGCACCGGTCCAGCGGGCACCTTGCGGGCCTCCATCGCCGCGAGCATTTCATCCGTGGAGTAGCGCTGCACGGTGGGGATGAGGACGGCGTTCAGCGCATCGCGGTTTTGCAGCCGGGCAGGGTTGGTGGCAAAGCGCGGATCCCCGGCCAGTCCTTCCAGCTTCAGGAACTCCATGAAGCGCTGGAATTGGCTGTCATTGCCCACTGCCAGGATCACATGGCCGTCTGATGTTTCATAGACGCCATAGGGCATGATGCTGGGGTGCTCATTGCCGCGGCGTTTTGGGATGCTGCCGGTGTTCAGATAAGCAACGCCTTCGTTGATCAGCCAGGCGATCTGCGCGTCGACCAGGGCGAGGTCGATCTGCTGGCCCTCACCGGTTTTTTCGCGGTGATGCAGGGCAGAGAGGATGCCGATACAGGCATACATGCCGCACATCACGTCGGCGATTCCGACGCCGGCCTTCATCGGTTGGCCCTCGGGCTCGCCGGTCAGGGACATGATGCCGCCAAACCCCTGGGCCATGATGTCATAGCCGGGCTTGTGGCTGTTGGGGCCGGTCTGGCCGTAGCCGGAGATCGAACAGTAGATCAGGCCGGGCAGATCGTCCTTGAGGCTGGCATAGTCCAGCCCGTATTTGGCCAGCCCGCCGGGTTTGAAGTTTTCGATCAGGATATCGGCCTCAGACGCCAGGCGGCGGATGGCCTGCTGGCCTTCTTCCGTAGCGATATCGATGGCGACCGAACGCTTGTTGCGGTTGGCGGACATGAAGTAGGCCGAGAGGTCGGATTGCTGGCCTCCCGCGTCCACCACATAGGGCGGTCCCCATTGCCTTGTGTCATCGCCGCCGGTCTTGGGGTTTTCTACCTTGATCACCGTGGCGCCAAGGTCGCCCAGAAGCTGAGTGCAGGTAGGGCCTGCCAGAATGCGCGAGAGGTCCAGGACCTTGACGCCCTTCAGCGCGCCATGGGGGAGAAGATCAGATCCGGCCATCATAGCCTCCGCGTTCGATCACTGCCGAGATGACGGTGAATTTATCTGATTTCATGGCCTCTTGCAGGGCGGTGCGCAGCTCGGTTTGGCTGGTGACGGTCACCCCGTTGCCACCGAATGCTCGGCCCATGGCAGCAAAGTCATGCTCGGCAAAGTCGACACCGCCATTGGCCAGCTGGCGCTGGCGCTGTTTCAGCTCGATCAGCGCAAGGCTGGCATCGGCAAAGACTACGAAAATGGGTGCCACTCCCAACTCGGCAGCGGTAGACAGCTCGCCTGCGACCATCAGGAAGCCGGCATCGCCCGAAAAGCTGACCACCGGCCGCTCCGGCTGCGCCAGCTTGCGCCCGATCGCCATCGGCACCGCGCAGCCCATGGTGCAGAGCGCCGAGGACTGGATCAGCCCGCGCGGTTCCTGGCAGCCCCACATCTGGCTGAGCAGGATCCGGTGCGCGCCGCTGTCGGCGGTGGCCAGCGTCTCGGGCGGCAGGGTGGCGCGGCATTCGGCGATGACGCCAGCCGGGCTCCAGGTGCTGTCCTGCGGGAAGGCTTCGGCCAAGGCAGCTTTGACGGCGATGGGGCGGCCATTGTCCCAAGTCTCACGTGCCGGGGTGCCTAGCGAGAGCGCATCCACTGTGGGGGCAATCGCAGTCAGGAAGTTCAGACCCGCCTGATGCATGTAGTGGGTGTTGGCCTCGGGCGCGATGTCGATGACGTTCTGGGTTTCCACGTCCCAGACGTTGCGCCAGCCGGGCCGCATCTCAATCGGGTCGTATCCGATGGAAAGCACCAGATCCGCCTCCTGCACCAGCGGGAGCAGGTGCTTGTCGGCCAGCGGCGACAGGCCCGCTCCGCCCAGGCAGAGGGGGTGGTGCTCGGGGATGATCCCCTTGGCCTTGTAGCTGGTGATGAACGGGATCTGATGTTTCTCGACAAATGCGCGGATAGCGGGCCCGGCATTTTCCTGCAGCGCATCAAGGCCGATCACCGCCACTGGCCGCGCCGAGGCCGCCAGCCAGGCACGCGCCTGCGCCAATGCTTCGCCGCTTGGCGCGCTTGCACTTGCAGGCGCGCGGCGGATGCCCCGCTCCCTGGCCGGCGCGTCTGCGGTTGAGATTGGCACGTCGATATGAACCGGCCCGTTGCGCGGTTCAGTTGCAATGGCAACAGCCTTGTCGGCGATCAGGTCAGCCGCTTCAGCGTCCAGCCGGAAGGTGGCCTTGGTGATCGGCGTGAAGACAGCGCGGTGGTCGAGCACCTGATGGGTGTAGCTTTGCTCCTCGGCGGCATCGACGCAGCCGGTCAGCACCAGCATCGGCACCCGGTCCTGATGGGCGTTGGCCACCACATTGATGCCGTTCAGCGCGCCAGGCCCAAGGGTTGCGACCAGAATGACCGGCGCGCCATCGGCATGATGCACACCTTCGCCGATAAAGCCCGCGCAGTTTTCATGCTTGGCCAGATGAAAAGCGATGCCTGCCTTGGTGAGCGCATCCACCAGGGTCAGCACCTCGCCGCCGGGCATGCCGAATGCATGGCGGCAGCCCGCCTCGTAAAGCCGCCGGGCCAGAACGTCAGCCGCACGCAAGGGTTCTGTCATCTTGTCTGTCCAATCCGTTGATTTGCCGCCAGATTGCCGAGGCTGTGCGCGCGCGCAAGCCCTCTCACGCCAGTGTGAGAATTGCTGCGGCGGAATTTGGCGCAAATGAGGGGATTAGGTATTTGAGACCAGAAAGAAGCGGCAAGGGTTATTTCCGGGCCCGCTCGGCGATCAGTGCAAAGCGGCGGTCAAGCTGGGCCGCCAGATTTACCAGCTCTTCGCCGCCTTCGCCGGCGTAAGGCGCAAAGACAAAGGAGGGCAGCTTGTAGGCCAGAGTGGCGCTGCCGTCCGCTTCTTCGGTCACATATATGCGGACCGGGGCTTCGATCATCGCAGCGGTGGAGAGCGCCAGGATTTTCACAGCGAAGTCATTGTTGAAGAGGCCAATCACCCGGTTGCCGGGGATGGTGATGCCGCGGGCGGCGGCGGCCTTGGTCGGGCCTGCCTGCGTAACCACGCCCATGCCTTCGGCCTTGGCGGCGGTTCTGACATCCTGGATCAGCTGTTCATAGGTCTTGGAGGTTTCATGCACTGCCCAGCCATCACGCGGCGCGATGTTTCCTGCGGCCGCGGCAGAGGCTGCCAGGGCAAGAACGGCTGTCAGGCGCTTGAAATACATGCAATGTCTCCGGTTTGCTTGGGTCCTTGTTTAAGCCAAGCAGGCCGGGCGGTGTTTCACAATCCTGTGCGGCAAGCGGCAATCCGCCCGCCAGGGCTGAAGCCTGCGCGTGCCCCGAACGGGGCGCGCTCCGCCTGATAACAGCGGATTTCGGTTCAGATGGCGATCTTGCCGCCGCCCTTGCGGGTCACGGCAACAACCGAGGGCCGGGGCGGCATGTTCGGGTCGAAATCCGGCCAGCGGGTGGCGGGGTCCTCGAAGGTCGAGGCGCGCTCAAAGCCTTTCAGCGCCTTAGTCCCGTCTGTTCCGGGGTGCTGCACCGCCAGAAACAGGGTTTCCCCGTCCGGCGTAAAAACCGGTCCGCAGAGTTCGCCGCCGGCCGGGCAGCGGAAGAACAGCTTGGAGTGGCCGCGCAGAACGCCTTCGGTCTCGACTCCGTAAAGCCCGTCCGATTTGCCGGTCTTGCCCCATTTGCTGCCCTGGTCGGTGGCGACCCACAGGCGCCCGTCCGCGTCAAAGGCGCAGTTGTCCGGCGAGGCGAACCAGCCGTTTTCCGACGTTTCCGGGTTCCACTCGGCTCCAACCCCGGCAATTTGCGGATCGCCGCATTTCACCAGGATCGACCAGGTGCCCTTCGTGGCTGCATGGTCGCCGCCGTCTTCTTTGATCTCGATGATATGGCCAAAGGCTGATTTTGCGCGCGGATTGGCTGCATCCAGCTGCGATGCGCCGCGGCGTGTGTTGTTGGTCAGCATGATATAGGCGGTGCCGTCGCCGCGCGGCTGGGCATCTTCCGGGCGGTCCATTGGAGTGGCGCCCAGGGCATCGGCCGCAAGCCGCGCGTCGATCAGAACATCCGCTTGGCTTGCAAAACCGTTTTCGGCTGTCAGCGGCCCTGTGCCATGCACCAGCGGCAGCCAGTGGACTGTGCCGCCCTCGTCGAACCGGGCCACGTACAGGGTGCCGTCGCTCAGCAACTTGGAGTTGGCGGCCGGGTCCTTTGAAACCGTGCCGGCGGAGACGTATTTGTACTGGTATTCGAACCGCGCGTCGTCACCCATGTAGACCACCAAACGGCCTTCCTTCGAAGTGGTGGTTTCAGCACCTTCATGGCGGAAACGGCCAAGTGCGGTATGTTTCACCGGCATGGCCGCCGGATCGCGCGGGTCCACCTCGACGACCCAGCCAAAGCGGTTCAGCTCATTGGGTTCCTTGTCGATGTTGAAGCGGCCGTGGAATTTGCCCCAGGCATACCAGAGCCCCGGTGCGCCGTAGCGTTTCATCTGCGCAGCCTCGGGCTGGTCCGACAGATCCGGCTTTCCGTCCGCATCCAGCTTGTCTGTCCAGAAATAGCCGTGGAAATTCTCTTCGGCCATCAGCCATGTGCCCCAGGGCGTCATGCCGCCGGCACAATTATTGAGCGTGCCGAGAACGCGGGTGCCCGAAGGGTCTTCGCTGGTTTGCAGCCTGGCATGGCCGGCCGCCGGACCGTCCAGGGTCATCGCGGTGGTCAGCGGTGTGATGCGCCGGTTCATAGGGCTGTTCAGGACTACGGCCCATTTGCCGTCCGCGCCGCGGATGATCTCTGCAACAGTGCCGCCATGCGCGGCCATCTCGATATCCGCCAGCTCTTTGGTCATGCCGGCGAATTCGGCCTTGTCCTGGCGGCCCAGCCCCGGGAACATCATCTCCTCGTTGGTGTATTCGTGGTTCACGCAGAGAAGCCCGCGGGAGCCGTCGGCGTTCAGCGGCAGGAAGCCAGTGTAATCGTTGTTGTAGCCGAATTGCTGCAACTGCGCTTCGGCGCTTTGATTCATCACGTCGAATTCCGGGGCGTCCGCAACAACCGGATCGCCCCAGCGCAGCAGGATTTCCGCCTCATACCCTTCGGCCACATGATGGGTTTCATCATTTCCCCAGGCCAGTTCATTGAAGGCATAGCGGCTTTCGCGCGCGGCGTTTGCAGCACCGGCCGGGCGCGGCGCGGCGAGGGCCGAGGCACCGAACAAAGCAGCCGAGGCGGAAACGCCGAGCAGGCCCGTCAGCATCTCCCGGCGGCCATAACGGGAGGCAATCACATCGCCAATGGAGCCGCTGAGGCGCGGGTTGGAGGGAATATCATCAAAGGCTTCAAAGGCTTCTGCCTTGTTGCCGGTTTCCGGGTCTTCAATGATCTGCTTGCGGTCCATGGCTGGCTCCAAATTCTCATCAGTCTTTGCCGCAATGCGGCGGACCCGGGTCATCATGGGCAGGCTTGTAACAGATGCATAAAGGTTAATGCTGATTAACTGAATTGTCACATGAGGCGGGCTTTAGGTTCTGCCTGTTTGCAGCCCGGGGGCGCTGCCCCCGGACCCCCGGGATATTTCCCGCCAGAAGAAGAGCAGGCCGTTTCCCCTTTGGGGCAAAGGCAGGTTTGGCGGCCTGTCCCCGCGGGGACAGCGGGTTACTCTGCGGGCCGGAACCCTTCGATGAGCTGGCGCAGGCCGATGGCGGCGCCGGCAAAGATTGCTAGCATGGTGACTGGTGCCGAAACTGCCAGCAGGGAAAAGGCGCTGAGGCCCTGGCCGACGGTGCAGCCCATGGCGATCACCGCGCCTGCGCCCATGATGGCGGCACCGATGATCTGGCGGCGCAGCTCGCGCGGGTCCTCGCAGGCCTCCCAGCGGAAATGGCCTTTGATCAGCGAGCCGATAAAGGCGCCTGTCCAGACCCCGGCGATGGAGCCGACAGCAAAAGACAGCGGGCGCAAGGACCCGGTCATGGTCCAAAGGATGGTCTCGCCCAAGGGGGCAGAGAAGGAATGGGAGACCACCGGCAGCGCCTCGAAGCCTTCGGTGTTGACGTATGTGGTGCCGACCCAGCCCGAGGTGACGGCAATGCCCACGACGGCGGACCAGAACAGGGCTTGTTTGTCCTTGCGGATTTCCGCATTGGCGAGGGAAGCGAAGAGGATCAGTATGCCGGCAGTGACGCCTATTGCGGCCAGCGGCAGCCCGCTCCAGGCGGCGGCGTAGTGGGCCAGGCCCGGGGGGATGTCGGTGGTGACGTCCTGCTGCTCAAAGAAGATGTTTCGCAATGGGGCGAGGGGGCCTGCCAGCACCACGTAGGTTGATACCCCCATCACCAGCACGATCACAAAGCTGCGCAGGTCGCCGCCGCCGAGCCGGGCGATGGCGCCGTACCCGCAGTTGCCGCTGAGCGCCATGCCATAGCCGAACATCAGCCCGCCGAGGATCGAAGCGGCGGGCATCCAGCGGATCGAGAGGTAGAAGGATTGGCCGGCGTCCACCAGCCCAAGACCGATCAGAGAAAAGCTGGTTGTGACGGCCACACCGATCGCCACACCCCACATCCGCATCCTCAGCGAAGAGCCGCCATAGAGCAGGTCTTCGATCGCGCCGAGGGTGCAGAACCGCCCAAGCCGTGCGGCCAGTCCCAGAAGAACACCGCCCAGCAGCCCGAAAAAGGCGGCTAGCTGGTGTTCTGTCAGGAGCTCAAACATTGACTTACTTCAGGTGTTTAGCTGCCATCGTTGCAGAACAGGTCATAGACTGTTTCCAGCATCCGGCGGGGTTTGTCGTCAGCCAGGCGGTAATAGATTGCCTTACCTTCGCGCCGGGGAATGACCAGGCCTTCGAGCCGCAGGCGGGAGAGCTGCTGGGAGACGGCGGCCTGGCGGGCCGACAGGAGCTCCTCCAGCTCGGTCACCGATTTCTCGCCCGAAACCAGGTGGCACAGGATCATCAGGCGGCCCTCGTGGCTGATCGCCTTGAGAAAATTGGAGGCCTTGGTCGCGTTGTCGACCATCTTGTCCATTTCTGCCGGATCCATGTCCGCGGAAAACTGCGGTAGTGCCATCTGTCGTCTCCTGAGCGGCGCGCGGGCGCCGCACTCCTCTTTTTGCCCCGTTCGGGCCGTCAGCTGCCGCCCTGAGTGTGCGTATTATCAACAAACCCTGTATGGGCCGTTAGCAAATCTGCAAGCAAAGGCCAAAAGAAATCTTCGCCCGGGTAGCCTTCGAGCCGGGCCTGTTCCTTGCCGTCCTCAACCACCAGAAAGGTGGG
The DNA here is from genome assembly GCF_000813745.1 of Leisingera sp. ANG-M1. GTDB lineage: Bacteria > Pseudomonadota > Alphaproteobacteria > Rhodobacterales > Rhodobacteraceae > Leisingera. Next base: position 67,930 of record NZ_JWLC01000025.1, read on the forward strand.
GGTGAACATGACCCTGCGGCTCACCTGCAGGTCATCCGGCAAATTGCGCAGGTCGACCCGGCGCAGCGGGGCGTGCTTGCCTTCGGCCGTTTTGGGGTAGATCGGGGCGATTTCCTCGTCCCAGCGGGCACACCATTCGCAGCCTGGCTGCTCGACCATTACCAGCTCGGCCGCCCAGGCGGGCAGGGCAGTGAGGGTCAGGGCCGCGGCTGCAGCCAGTTGCCGGATCACGCGCATCTATGTCATTCCACCTGTTGACGGGTCTGCATAATACAACATAATTCGAATATGTGAATGACACAAGCCAGGGCCGGATAACGTTCGCGTGGGCCAGGGGGAGGCAATGCTCGAGATTACCTTGTTTAGCGCCTTGATCGCAGGTTTGCTGAGCTTTTTCACCCCCTGCATTCTGCCGATGGTGCCGTTTTACCTCTCGTACATGGGCGGCTTGTCGATGGCGGAATTGCGCGGAGACGGTGCAATAAACGCAGGAGCACAGCGGCGGCTGCTGGTGTCGGCGGTTTGTTTTGCCGCCGGGGTGACCACAGTGTTCATGCTGATGGGCATGGGGGCGACGGCGCTGGGGCAGCTGTTCGGACAGTATCTGGAGGTTCTGTCTTATGGTGCGGCGGCGCTCTTGCTGCTGTTCGGGCTGCATTTCCTGGGCGTGGTAAAGATCCCGCTGCTGTACCGCGAGGCCCGCTTAGAAAGTGCGGCGGAACCCTCGACTGTGCTGGGCGCCTATCTGATGGGGCTGGCCTTTGGCTTTGGCTGGACACCTTGCGTGGGGCCGGCGCTGGCCTCGATCCTGATGATCGCGTCGGGCATGGGCGACATCTGGCGCGGAGGGGTGCTGCTGCTGGTCTACGGGCTGGGGATGACAGCGCCTTTTGTCGTGGCGGCGCTGTTTGCCAAACCGTTTCTGGGGTGGGTGGCGCGGCACCGCACGGCCTTTGCTTGGGTCGAAAAGGGCATGGGCGCGATGCTGGTGCTGTTTGCGGTGCTGATCGCCACCGGCGGGGTGCGGCTGATTGCCGAGGCGATGATCCGCTGGATGCCGGGGTTCAGCTCAATTGGATAAATGAAATGTGGAGGCCAACATGCTGAGAAGTCTTGCGAAAGTGTTAATGACGGCGGTGCTGGCCGTGCCCATGGCCATTCCCTTGTCTGCGGCAGAACTGGGGGATGACGGTCTGCACAAGACCTCTTGGATGCGGGAGACCTTCAAGGATCTGCGCGAGGATCTGGATGAGGCGAATGGCGAGGGCAAACGGCTGGCGCTGATCTTTGAACAGCGTGGCTGCATCTACTGCACCAAGATGCATGAGGAGACCTTTCCCCGGCCGGAAATCAGCCGGTACATCGAAGAGAACTTCTTTGTCGTGCAGCTGAACCTTTATGGCGATGTGGAGGTCACCGATTTCGACGGCCAAGCGCTGCCGGAGAAAGAGATGGCACGCAAATGGGGAGTGCTGTTCACACCGACGATTCTGTTCCTGCCGGAGGAGGTTGCCGAAGAAGCCACAGCCCCCGAAGCGGCGGTAGCGATGATGCCGGGCGCTTTTGGCGCGGGAACCACGCTGGACATGTTTACATGGGTCAATGAAAAGCGGTATGCGCTTGATAACGGGGAAGATTTCCAGCGCTACCACGCGCGGATGATCCAAGAGCGCAATAATGGATCCGCAGACTAGGGGTCCGGCGCACAAAATGCAAAAATTCACAATAATGAATTTGTTGTTGCGTAATGGTCCGGCTGTGGCCTACGGTATGCAGCAACGAAGCAACCGCACACAGATGCGGCAGCCATTGGGAGGATACATGAAGCTTACATCTCTGACACTGGCGCTGAGCCTGGCGGGTGCCGCGGCGATGGCCGGAGAGGTTGCTCCGAAAGCGGTGCAGTACGGCGAATACGGCGAAGTGGCCGCCTCGCTGACCGGGGTTGCCGGGGACGTGGAGAATGGCGCCGTTGTGGTCGGCTCCAAGTCCAAGGGCAACTGCGTGGCCTGCCATCAGCTGAGCGCGCTGGCGGATGTGCCGTTCCATGGCGAGATCGGCCCGTCGCTGGACGGCGCAGGCGACCGCTGGAGCGAGGAAGAGCTGCGCGGCCTGGTGGCCAATGCCAAGATGACATTTGAGGGCACCATGATGCCGGCCTTCTACAAGGTCGACGGCTTCACCCGCCCGGGCGACGCCTATACCGGCAAGGCCGGGGCCGAGCCGCTGCCGCCGATCCTGACGGCGCAGGAGATCGAGGATGTGGTCGCGTTCCTCGCGACGCTGAAAGAAGAGTGAGGCGCGGGCCGGGCCTCGCGTCCGGTGCTGCAGCCTGTGTGAATGAATAGGAGAGATATGATGGAGTTCTCACGCCGTGAGACCCTGGCCCTGGGCCTGGGCGCTGCCGTGGTAACCGTGCTGCCGTTCCAGGTGAACGCCGCAGCAGACGACCGGATCGCTGCCTTTACCGGCGGTGCCGATATGGCCGAGGGCGGCGTCACCCTGAACGCGCCCGAGATTGCCGAGAACGGCAATACTGTTCCGATCTCGGTTGAGGCGCCTGGCGCCACCGCGATCCTGGTGCTGGCCACCGGCAACCCGGAACCCGGTGTGGCGACCTTCAACTTCGGCCCCGGTGCGGCGCAGCAGTCGGCCTCGACCCGGATCCGCCTTGCGGGCACCCAGGACGTTGTTGCGGTGGCCAAGCTGGCCGATGGCTCTTTCGCCAAGGCAAGCGCCACCGTCAAAGTGACCATCGGCGGCTGCGGCGGCTGAGGCTGCCTGCTCCCTGAACGGAATTCTTAAGGAGAATTAAAGACATGGCATCCGGTGTTAAACCCCGCGTCAAGGTCCCGAAAACCGCTGCTGCCGGCGATACGGTCACCATCAAGACCCTGATCAGCCACAAGATGGAAAGCGGCCAGCGCAAGGATAAGGAAGGCAACCTGATCCCGCGCTCGATCATCAACCGCTTCACCTGCGCCTTCAACGGCGAGACCGTGCTGGACGTGGCGATGGAGCCCGCGATCTCCACCAACCCCTATTTCGAGTTCGACGCTGTCGTGCCGGAAGCCGGTGAATTTGTCTTCACCTGGTATGACGACGACGGCTCGGTCTACGACACCAAGAAAAAAATCGCCATCGGCTGATCCGTTCCGGATCTTTAGGCACGCGTTCTGTCCGGTTTGCGCCGGGCAGAGCAGGCACCCAAGGGAGGACAGGGAATGAACAAGAAGGCAATCACAGCAATTGCCGCCGTGCTGGCGCTGCCTATGGCAGCAGGTGCAGGCCCCGATGACGACACGCTGGTGGTCAACGAGGAAATCGAGATGGTCACCAAGGCCGCCGCACCTGCGCATATCGCGGATGTGATGGACGAGGTGATGTCGGGCTGGCACTTCCGCAAGGATGAAACCCAGGCCCTGCAGATGGACGACTTTGAAAACCCGGCGATGATCTTTGTCGATCAGGCCCTGGATGCTTGGAGCACTGTCGAAGGCTCCGAGGGCAAGTCCTGCGCTTCCTGCCACGATGATGTCGAGGAAAGCATGAAAGGCGTGCGCGCGGTCTATCCTAAATGGAGCGAGGCCGCCGGTGAAGTCCGCACCCTGAACATGCAGATCAACGACTGCCGCGAAAACCACATGGGTGCCGAGAAGTGGAAGTACACAGGCGGCAAGATGTCGGCGATGGAAGCGCTGATCTCGGTCCAGTCGCGCGGTATGCCGGTGGATGTGGCCATCGACGGCCCGGCCCAGTCGACCTGGGAGAAGGGCAAGGAGATGTATTACACCCGCACCGGCCAGCTGGAGCTGTCTTGTGCGAACTGCCATGAAGACAACTATGGCAACATGATCCGCGCCGACCACCTGAGCCAGGGCCAGATCAACGGCTTCCCGGTCTACCGCTTGAAGAACACCAAGCTGAATACCGCCCATGCGCGCTTCAAGGGCTGCGTGCGCGACACCCGCGCCGAGACCTACAAGCCGGGTTCGGCGGACTTCGTGGCGCTGGAGCTCTATGTGGCCTCGCGCGGCAACGGGCTGTCGGTCGAAGCACCCTCTGTCCGCAACTGATCTTTGCGCCCCGCGCCTGTTGACAGGCGCGGGGCGTGTCTCTTTTGAAACATTCATTTGTGCGAATATGTCGCGCAAGCACACAGGATACCGGTACACATGATCTCGCGCCGCGATTTTCTGCAGGTTTCCATGGCCGCCTCGGCCATGGTGGGGGCGTCAGGCTTTGGCAACTGGGCGCGGCTGGCTGCGCAGCAGTCGCTGACCCAGGACCAGCTTCTGGAGTTTGACACCTTCGGCAACATCAGCCTGATCCATGTGACTGATATTCATGGGCAATTGAAGCCGATCTATTTCCGCGAGCCGTCGATCAATCTGGGTGTCGGCGGCAACAAGGGCCATGTGCCGCATATCACCGGCGCCGACTTCCGCAAGGCTTATGGCATCGCTGACGGCAGCCCTTCGGCCTATGCGCTGACCTATGATGACTTCTCGTCGCTCGCCAAGGGCTATGGCCGCGTCGGCGGGCTGGACCGGATGGCAACGATCATCAACGCCATCCGCGCCGACCGCCCCGATGCGCTGCTGTTTGACGGCGGCGACACCTGGCACGGCTCCTACACCTGCCATCACACGGCAGGCCAGGACATGGTCAATGTGATGAACGCGCTGAAACCGGATGCGATGACCTTCCACTGGGAGTTCACTCTGGGCTCTGAGCGGGTCAATGAGATCGTCGAGGGCCTGCCTTTTGCGGCGCTTGGCCAGAACATCTTTGACGCCGAGTGGGACGAGCCGGCCGAACTGTTCAAACCCTACAAGTTCTTCGAACGCGGCGGTGCCAAGGTGGCGGTAATCGGCCAGGCCTTCCCCTATATGCCGATTGCCAACCCGGGCTGGATGTTCCCGGAGTATTCGTTCGGTATCCGCGATGAGAACATGCAGGCGATGGTGGATGAGGTGCGCGCGGCCGGCGCAGATCTGCTGGTGGTGCTCAGCCACAACGGCTTTGACGTCGACAAGAAGATGGCCGGCAAGGTGCAGGGGATTGACGTGATCCTGTCGGGCCACACCCATGACGCGCTGCCCGAGCCGGTCCTGGTGGGCAAAACCCATATCATTGCTTCTGGGTCTAATGGCAAATTTGTCTCCCGTGTTGATTTGGATGTGCGCGACGGCCAGCTGATGGGGCTGCGGCACAAGCTGATCCCGGTGTTCTCGGATGTGATCGCGCCGGACCCGGCAGTGGCGCAGCTGATTGATGCGGAGCGCGCGCCCTTTAAGGCGCAGCTGGAGGAGGTGATCGGCCAGACCGATACGCTGCTCTACCGCCGCGGCAACTTCAACGGCACCTGGGACGACCTGATCTGCGATGCGCTGCTGAGCGAGCGGGAGGCGGATATTGCCATGTCGCCGGGCGTGCGCTGGGGACCGTCGCTGGTGCCGGGCGACAATATCACCCGCGAGGATATCTGGAACGTGACCTCGATGTCTTACGGGCAGGCCTACCGGTCGGAGATGACCGGCGAGTTCATCAAAGTGATCCTTGAGGATGTAGCCGACAACATCTTCAACCCGGACCCCTATTACCAGCAGGGCGGCGACATGGTGCGGATCGGCGGCATGGGTTACCGGATCGACATCACCAAGCCGCAAGGCGAGCGGATCACCGATATGACGCTTCTGAAGACCGGCGAGGCGATCGATCCGGCGAAATCCTACGTCGTGGCCGGCTGGGCCAGCGTGAACGAGGGCACCGAAGGGCCGATGATCTGGGATGTGGTCGAGGATCATATCCGCAAGCTTGGCACCGTGACCCTGAACCCGAACACTTCCGTGCAGGTGGCAGGCGCTTAAGCGGCGCCCGCCCCGGCGGGGCAGGACAATCTTCCCCTGACGGGGAACCGTAAAAAATTTTGCTCAGTTGAATTCACGAAAGTGAATTTATCGATATAAGGAGGCAAAGAAAGATGAGTGATGACGCCAAGAGCCTGGCGCCCTCGCGCCGCCAGTTCCTGACCGGAGCGGCGGCTGCCGGGGCAGGGGCTGTTGCCGCCGGTGCCGCTAAGGCGGCCACGCCCGATCCGCTGATTACAGAAGTGCAGGAATGGGCCTCAGGCCTCGGCGAGGGTGTGGATGCCACGCCTTACGGCATGCCGATCCAATACGAGGGCGACGTGGTGCGCCGCAACGTGGAGTGGCTGACGGCGGACACCATCAGCTCGATCAACTTCACCCCGATCCACGCGCTGGACGGCACAATCACGCCGCAGGGCTGTGCCTTTGAGCGCCACCATTCGGGCGCCATCGAGCTGCGCAAGGAAGACTACCGGCTGATGATAAACGGGCTGGTCGAGACGCCGCTGGTGTTCACCTATGAAGACCTGGAGCGCTTCCCGCGCGAAAACCGCGTTTATTTCTGCGAATGCGCCGCGAACTCAGGCATGGAATGGGCCGGTGCGCAGCTGAACGGCGCGCAGTTCACCCATGGAATGATCCACAATATGGAATACTCCGGCGTGTCGCTGCGGACGCTGCTGGAAGAGGCCGGCGTCAGCCCCGAGGGCAAGTGGGTCTATGTGGAGGGTGCGGATGCGTCTTCGAACGGGCGCTCGATCCCGCTGGAAAAGGCGATGGACGACGTGCTGGTCGCCTTCAAGGCCAACGGCGAGGCGCTGCGCAAGGAGCATGGCTATCCGGTGCGGCTGGTGGTGCCGGGCTGGGAAGGCAACATGTGGGTCAAATGGCTGCGCCGGGTTGAGGTCATGGACCAGCCGGTTGAAAGCCGCGAGGAGACTTCGAAATATACCGACACGCTGGCCAACGGCGTCAGTCGCAAGTGGACCTGGGAGATGGATGCGAAATCCGTTGTCACCAGCCCCAGCCCGCAGGCGCCGATCAAACATGGGCCGGGGCCGCTGGTGATCACCGGGCTGGCCTGGTCGGGGCGTGGTGCGGTTACCGGCGTGGATGTCTCGCTGGACGGTGGCAAGAGCTGGCAGGAGGCGCGGCTGGCCGCGCCTGGCACTGACAAGGCGCTGACGCGGTTCTACCTGGACATCAATTGGGACGGTTCCGAGATGCTGCTGCAAGCCCGTGCCAAGGATTCCACCGGTTACGTCCAGCCTTCCAAGGCGCAGCTGCGCGAGGTGCGCGGCTTGAATTCGATCTATCACAACAACGCCATCCAGACCTGGTGGGTCAAGGCTAACGGGGAGGCGGAAAATGTCGAAGTATCTTAATGGGGTGAAAATGGGCGTTGAGGGCAGCTCCCGTCCGCGGGCGGAAAGCGTAGCGCCCGCCCGGGGGGGCGGACGGGCGCTGCCCGGCCTTTCGGCCGGGCGGTACGTTGTTGCAGCTGCTATTTTTTCTTTGGCAGTTGTTTCACCGGCGGCTGCAGAGAAGTTCGGCCTGGGCCGTCCTGCACTGCCGGAGGAAATTGCCGCCTGGGATCTGGATGTGGCCCCCGATGGCACCGGCCTGCCCGCAGGCTCGGGCGATGTGTTCACCGGCGAAGAGGTCTTTGCCGAGAAATGCGCCGTTTGCCACGGCGACTTTGCCGAAGGTGTCGGCAATTGGCCCAAGCTCGCGGGCGGGCAGGACACGCTGGACCATGACGATCCGCTGAAGACAGTGGGCAGCTACTGGCCGTATCTCTCGACCACCTGGGACTATGTGAACCGCTCGATGCCGTTTGGCGATGCGCAGTCTCTGACCGCGGACGAGGTTTATGCTATTGTGGCTTATATCCTCTATTCCAACGATCTGGTGGATGACGAGTTCGTATTGTCGGACGGGACTTTTGCAGATGTGGAGCTGCCCAATGCGGAAGGCTTCATCCTGGATGACCGGCTGGAGGCGGAGAAGCACTTCTGGAACCCGGAGCCGTGCATGGAGAACTGCAAGGACGACGTCGAGATCACCATGCGCGCCATGGTGCTGGACGTGACGCCGGAGGAAGAGAGCGCCGCGGCTTCGGGTGATGCCGCGCCGGTTGAGGAGGCGGAGGAGCCTGTCGAAGTGGCAGCTGTTCTAGACCCGGAACTGGTGGCGAAAGGTGAGAAGACCTTTAAGAAGTGCAAGGCCTGCCACCAGGTCGGCGACGGGGCCAAGTCCAAGACCGGGCCCATCCTGAACGGCATCATCGGAGCGCCTGCCGGCTACGTGGAGGGGTTCCGTTACTCCAAGGCGATGAAGGCTGCGGCCGAAGGCGGGCTGGTCTGGGATGAGGCCGAACTGGCGGCCTTTCTGGCGAAACCGAAGAAATACATGAAGGGGACCAAGATGTCCTTTGCAGGACTGAAGAAGGAAGGGGACATCGAGGCGGTGATTGCCTACCTCAAGTCCTATTCCCAGTAACATGCAGCGCCGTCTGGCGTTGGTTATCCCGGTCTGGGCTGCGCTGGCAGGCGCGGCCCAGGCCAGCGAGGGCGCCGTGCCGATCGGCGATCCAGAGCGGGGCGAAAACGTGTTTGAGCAATGCGCGTCCTGCCATGAGGTCGGGCCAGGGGCCCGCCACAAGAACGGGCCGCTGCTGAACGGGGTTTTCGGCCGCAAGGTGGCGCAGTTCGAGGATTTCAAGTATTCCAATAGCATCGTGCGTGCCCGCAAGGACGGGATGGTCTGGGACTTGGAGCATCTGGACGCCTATCTGGAAAACCCTAAGGCGCTGGTGAGCGGCACGCGGATGGCCTTCCGCGGCCTCAAGGAACCGCAGGACCGCCGGGATGTGCTGGCATACTTGCGCCGGTTCTCGGACAACCCGCAGGACATACCGGAGGCCGAGCCGACTGTGCGCAAGGTTGAAGTGGCGCTGCCGCCTGAGACGCTCGCCATTGTGGGGGACCGGGACTATGGCGAGTATCTCTCAAGCGAATGCACCACCTGCCACCAGACCGACGGGGATTATGATGGCATCCCTTCGGTCATCGGCTGGCCGAATGAGGACTTTGTCATCGCCATGCACGCCTACAAACGCAAGATCCGGCCCCATCCGGTGATGCAGATGATGGCGGGGCGGTTGTCGGACGAGGAGATCGCAGCACTGGCCGCGTATTTTGGTGCGCTGGAGTGATCTCCGGCGCTTTGTTGTTTTGAAAGGGAGGGTAGTAAAATGGCTGTAGACAGACGTAAGTTTCTTGGCACCGGAGCGGCTGCGGCGGCGGCCTTGCAGGCGCCGGCGGTTCTGGGCGCGGGCAAGCCGCGTGTCGTGGTTGTCGGCGGCGGTGCAGGCGGTGCGACTGCGGCGCGTTATATTGCCAAGGACAGCAAGGGCGCGATTGACGTCACCCTGGTGGAGCCGACCCGGACCTACTACACCTGCTTCTTCTCCAATCTGTATATCGGCGGTTTTCAGGACCTGGCGGGCATTGCCCACAGCTATGGCACTTTGGCCAGCCAGTACGGCGTCAATGTGGTGCATGACTGGGCGGTGGGGATCGACCGGGATGCAAGGACCGTCAGCCTGGCGGGCGGCGGGATGCTGCCCTACGACCGGCTGATCCTGTCGCCGGGGATAGATTTTGTCGACGGCGCGGTGGAGGGCTGGGACATCACTTCCCAGAACAAGATGCCGCATGCCTATAAGGCGGGCTCGCAGTCGGAACTTTTGAAAGCGCAGATCGAGGCGATGCCGGAAGGCGGCACCTTTGCGATGGTTGCTCCACCCAACCCCTACCGCTGCCCGCCGGGACCTTATGAGCGGGTGTCGATGGTGGCGCATGTGCTGAAGCAGCGGAACCCCACGGCCAAGATCATTGTTGCCGACCCCAAGCCGAAGTTCTCCAAGATGGCGCTGTTCCAGGAGGGCTGGGGCAGCCATTACGACGGCATGATCGACTGGATCGGCGAGGAGTTCGGCGGCGGCAATGTCTCGGTGGACCCGGATGCGATGACGGTGACCATTGACGGCGAAGTGACCAAGGTGGATGCCTGCAACGTGATCCCGGCGATGAAGGCGGGGCGGATCTGCGAGATGGCCGGCATCACCGAGGGCAACTGGGCGCCGGTCAGCGGCCACACGATGCAGAGCCGGCTGGATGAGAATATCCATGTGCTGGGCGATGCCTGCGCGCAGGGCGACATGCCGAAATCCGGCTTCTCGGCCAATTCCCAGGCCAAGGTGGCGGCGATGGCGGTGCGCGGGGCATTGACTGACAGCAAAGTGTTCCCGGCGAAATTCTCCAACACCTGCTGGTCGCTGATCGGCACCAATGACGGTGTGAAGGTGGGGGCGACCTATCAGGCGACGGATGAGAAGATTGCCAAGGTGGACGGGTTCATCAGCCAGACCGGCGAAGACGCTGAGCTGCGCCAGGCGACTTATGAGGAAAGCATCGGCTGGTATGCCGGGATTACCTCCGACATGTTCGGCTGACCATGGATTGAAAGGGGGCGCTGCTGGCGCCCCCGTCACATGGTTTCACCTGCTGCCAGCTTTAATTCAGAGGCTTCGGCCCGGCTGAGCATTTCTCCCTGCTTGCGTTTCTGCAGAGCAATGCGGGCCAGCTCATATTGCGGGTCCTGCCAGAAGATCAGGCAGCCGTTGCAGCCCTTGCCGCAGCAGCCCTCAGTGCCGATGCGGTTGGTCTTGAAGCGTTTTTCGTTACTGTCCTGCGCGATGCTGTCTGCCAGCGCGTCACGGCGGCGGGCGTAGGCCTTTGGGTTGCCTTTGCCTGATACTTCAATGGTTTGCGTCAGCTTGTCAAAGCGGATGCGATTCCATTGTTCCTCGGTCAGGGCGCGTTCCTTGCGCAGGACGGTATAGGCCGGGAAACGGGCCTTGAGGACCTCGATGTCCTCGTGATCGAACAGGGAGAATGGCAGGCGGATCACGGTCTGAGTGCTGCCGTGCACCACCTCCGTGCGGGTGCCGTCTTTGGCAGCCTCAAAGTCATAGACCCGCAGCAGCACGGTTTCGCGGGCGATGGGTGAGACAAACTCCAGCACTTCGCCCGCCGTCAGCTTGGCCTTCACCAGAACGTGGAAGGCATCCTCGGCCACTTCGGTCACCACGGCGGCATATTCCCATTGCGCCAGTGATGCCGTGTGTTCGTAGTCATGCGCCAGGTTGTTCAGCCGCCCGTCGTGGAAGGCCAGCGTGTAGCCGCGGTTTCCGACGGCCTCCAGCTCCCGCATGTAGGGCTTGGGGTCCCAGCGCTCGGGATCGGCATAGTAGTCGTCAATCGCCATGCGGTAAGCACGGGCAACGATGGCGGCGTAATACTCCGACTTGCCGCGGCCCTCGACCTTGAGGCTGTCGACGCCGATTTTCAGGTAGTCGTCCAGTTTCGGCATGATGCAGAGGTCGCGGGAATTGAGGATGTAGGAGCCGCGGCCGTCCTCTTCGATAGGCATCAGCTCGCCGGGGCGGCAGCCTTCCTCCAGCAGGAATTCGAACATGCCGGCGTTGCTCTCGTTGATGTCGAGCTCCTGCACGGTGCCGTCCTTCAGCCGCATCCGGACGCCGTAGTTCCAGCGGCAGGAGTTGGCGCAGTTGCCCTGGTTGGCACCGCGCTCAGCCATGAAATTAGACAGCAGGCAGCGCCCCGAATAGGTCATGCACATGGCGCCATGCACAAAGGCTTCGAGCTTGATATCCGGACATTTTCCGCGGATCTCCACCAGTTCCGGATAGGAGACTTCGCGCGCCAGAACCACCAGATCGGCGCCCTGGTCCTGCCAGAATTTCACCGACAGCCAGGAGCAGATATTGGCCTGGGTGGAAACATGCAGCGGGATCTCGGGCGCGCGCTCCTTCACATATTGGAAGACGCCCGGGTCGGCGATGATCAGCCCGTCCGGCTGCACCTTGCGGACGGTCTCGATGTACTCGTCCAACTTGGGGATGTCCTTGTTGTGGGAGAACAGATTCAGCGTCAGATAGGCGCGCCGCCCGTGCCGGTGGCAGAACTTCACCCCTTCGATCACCTCTTCCAGCGAGAACTCGGACTTGGTGCGCAGGGACATGTCGGGGGTGCCGAGGTAGACGGCATCAGCCCCGTATAGAACGGCCATCTTCAGTTTGCGCAGATTGCCCGCGGGCATCAGCAGTTCAGAGCGCTTGGTGGTCATCAGTCAGGCCTGGCGTAAAGGAGTGTTTGAGGTGCTCCTTTACGCCGGCTGAACCGGATGCGATTTGCGCTGGATCAAACCGGCGCCGTCAGCTCCAGCCCTTGCGGAAGAAATGCGGGGAAGCGCCGAACTTTCGCTTGAACTGGCGCGAGAAATGCGTGGCTGAGTTAAAGCCGGAGGCCAGCGCGATTTCGGTGACGCTCATCGAGGTTTCGTTCATCAGTGCAAAGGCATGGCTGAGGCGCATGTCGAAATAGACATGCATCGGGCTTTGGTTCAGGTAGCGCGAGAACAGCCGCTCCAGCTGGCGGCGGGAAATGTCCAGCTTATCGCAGAGCTCACCGATCGACAGTGGCTCCTCGATCGACTCCTGCATCAGCTGCAGCGCGTTCAGCAGGCGCTGGTTGCGGCTGCCGATGGCCACCGCATAGTTCGATTTCTGCGGCGCCGCCTGACCGCCTGAGCGCACGTGCAGGCACATGTCGGCGACGATGATTGCCAGCTGCTTGCCGTGGCGCTCCTCGATCAGGTGCAGCATCATGTCGGTCGCGGCATTACCGCCGCCGCAGGTCATCAGGGGGCCGGAGATTTCGAAAATGTTGGGCGATGGCGTCAGGCTGGGGTAGCTCTCCAGGAAACCGGGCTGGTTCTCCCAGTGCAGGGTGAACTTGTGGTTCTTGATCAGACCGGCCTGGGCCAGCGCAAAGGCCCCGGTACAGACGCCGCCGATGGACCGGCCAAAGCGGCTTTCCCGGCGCAGCCAGTTCAGGGTGACTTCACTGGCCGCGTTATGCGGCTCGACGCCGGCGCAAACAAAGCCCAGCGAATCTGAGGGCAGCGGCTGCAGCGGCTGATCCGGTGTGATCACCATGCCGTTGGAGCAATGCACTGGCGCGCCGTCCTCGGTCATGATGAACCAGCGGTACAGGCGGGTGCCGGTTACCTGGTTGGCAATGCGCAGCGGCTCGATGGCGGCGGCCACCGGCAGCATGGTCGCTTTGGGCAAAAGCAGGAAATAAAAATCCTGCGGCTCGCCTTCGAACGGAACGGCGAGATTGGCAGCGGCGCCTTTCTGAACGAAACTGTCATCGGTCATGGCGGGACCCCGGCACGGAATTCAGACTTGATTGAGGTTCCTAAGGCGCCGATGCGTCCCGCAGCCCGAGAATAGCGACAGCGTTCCAGCGGATTGCGACACCGGACGCAGGTTTGCGGCAGCGTGAAATTGCCCGCCGCCCCTTGCAGGTCAAAAGTGGCGATACTAAGACTCGGGTAATACTCTGTCGGGTATGGTGCCGGACATAAATCAACGCAGGCAGGTCGAAATGATTGATCCCAGAGAAACATACATGAACACCCTGGTCCCGATGGTGGTTGAGCAGACCAGCCGGGGCGAACGGGCCTATGACATTTTTTCCCGCCTGCTGAAGGAGCGGATCATTTTTGTGAATGGTCCGGTTCACGACGGGATGAGCTCGCTGATCGTGGCGCAGCTGCTGCACCTTGAGGCGGAAAATCCGTCCAAGGAAATCTCGATGTACATCAACAGCCCTGGCGGCGTGGTGACTTCGGGCCTGTCGATCTATGACACCATGCAGTACATCAAGCCCAAGGTCTCGACCCTGGTGATCGGCCAGGCGGCCTCGATGGGCTCGCTGCTGCTGACGGCCGGTGAGAAGGGCATGCGCTTCTCGCTGCCGAACTCCCGCGTGATGGTGCACCAGCCCTCGGGCGGTTTCCAGGGCCAGGCGACCGACATCATGATCCACGCCGAGGAAACCCTGAAGCTGAAGAAGCGCCTGAACGAGATCTACGTCAAGCACACCGGCCAGGAATACGACACCATCGTCGATGCGCTGGAGCGGGACAACTTCATGTCGCCCGAGGACGCCAAGGAATTCGGCCTGATCGACGAGATCGTCGAGAACCGTGCCAAGGGCGATGACCAGGAAGCGTAAGCTTTCTTTTGTGAACACCCGTGTGCCCCTGCGGAATAATTGGGGCACACTTTCACATTGTGGCGGCCTAAGCAGTGGCTTAAGCTGGCCGAAAGATGGATTGCTCCAAAGCGCGGGCGCAGAAGCACAGGCGCAGAAGACTGGGCGGACTGAAAGGTAGACCATGGCGACGAATTCAGGCGGCGACAGCAAAAACACTCTCTATTGCAGCTTCTGCGGCAAGAGCCAGCATGAAGTACGCAAGCTGATCGCAGGCCCCACCGTGTTCATCTGCGATGAATGCGTAGAGCTTTGCATGGACATCATCCGCGAAGAAACCAAGGCCTCGGGGCTGAAGGCCACCGACGGTGTGCCGACGCCCAAGGACATCTGCCAGGTGCTGGATGACTATGTGATCGGCCAGGCCACTGCCAAGCGGGTGCTGTCGGTTGCGGTGCACAACCACTACAAGCGTCTGAACCACGCCCAGAAAGCGGGCTCGGACATCGAACTGGCGAAATCCAATATCCTGCTGATCGGCCCGACCGGCTGCGGCAAGACGCTCTTGGCGCAGACGCTGGCGCGGATCCTGGACGTGCCGTTCACCATGGCGGATGCGACCACACTGACCGAGGCCGGTTACGTGGGCGAGGATGTCGAGAACATCATTCTGAAGCTGCTGCAGGCGTCTGAGTACAACGTCGAGCGGGCGCAGCGCGGCATCGTCTACATCGACGAGGTCGACAAGATCACCCGCAAGTCTGAAAACCCCTCGATCACCCGTGACGTCTCGGGCGAGGGTGTGCAGCAGGCGCTGCTGAAGCTGATGGAAGGCACGGTGGCCTCCGTTCCGCCGCAGGGCGGCCGCAAGCATCCGCAGCAGGAATTTCTGCAGGTGGACACCACCAACATCCTGTTCATCTGCGGCGGCGCATTCGCAGGCCTCGACCGGATAATCGCGCAGCGCGGCAAGGGCTCTGCGATGGGCTTTGGCGCCGATGTGCGCGACAATGACGAGCGCGGCGTCGGTGAGATCTTCCAGGACCTTGAGCCGGAAGATCTGCTGAAATTCGGCCTGATCCCGGAATTTGTCGGCCGCCTGCCGGTTCTGGCAACGCTGGAAGACCTGGACGAAGACGCGCTGGTGATCATCCTGACCCAGCCCAAAAACGCCCTGGTCAAGCAGTACCAGCGCCTGTTCGAACTGGAAGACACCGAGCTGGACTTCACCGACGAGGCCCTGAAGGCAATTGCCCGCAAGGCGATCGAACGCAAGACCGGCGCGCGGGGCCTGCGCTCGATCATGGAGGATATCCTCTTGGATACCATGTTCGACCTGCCGGGCATGGACAGCGTGACCAAGGTGGTTGTGAACGAAGAGGCGGTGACCTCGGACGCGCAGCCGCTGATGATCCACGCGGATGCCGAGAAGGAGCCGGCTTCGGCGGGCTGACAGGCAGAACGTTTTATCAAAGCGGCGCGGTCATTTCCGCGCCGTTTTCATGTTGAGGAGAGAGACATGATCAAGCGGATTTCTTCCGGTGGAGAATTCGAGGCCAAGATTGGTTATTGCCGGGCTGTTGTGGCCGGCGGGTTTGTGCATGTGGCGGGCACCGTGGGGCAGGGCGACGATGTTGTGGCCCAGTGCAAGTCGGCGCTGGAAACCATTGGCGCCGCGCTGGAGAAAGCGGGTGCCGGTTTTGCCGATGTGGTGCGGGTCAACTACTACCTGCCGGATGCGGCCGAGTTCGAACCCTGCTGGCCGGTTCTGGCAGAGGCCTTTGGCGCCAACCCGCCGGCGGCGACAATGATCGAGTGCAATCTGATCGATCCCAAGTTCCGCATTGAGATCGAAGTGACCGCGCTGGCGCCGCAAGGGTGACACCGGCACTTACACTGGCCCGGTGGACAAGCCGGGCCAAGCTAACGTAGCAGAAGCTGCCCGCTGCGCTCGTCGCCAGGATTGCCGCAGCGATGGGTTTTTGGGGCGGTGCCAGGAAGGTCTGGGCTGCCGTCAAAGATAAACTGGTAAGGCCTTCGGGCTGCAGCAGGAAACGGTTGCACGGGTTTTGGCCGCCCTGGCGGGCTCCAGGACTTAGGTCCTGCATCGCGAAGGCCCTCTGACTTACGACTATCCCCATTCACTGCCAGAGCCGGTTGCGGAGAGATTCGCCACGGACGGCCAAGACGGCTTTGCGCGTGGACGGCCTGCAGCGGGTTGCAGTGCGGGCGGGCAATACGGCGGACTTCTGCCTTGCGGCCAAATCAGTTAAAAGAAAAAGCCCTGTTTCGGCGTGGTTTCCTTGCGGCGGCGGTCCATCAACTGCTGCAATTCGCTTTTTGGGGGTTCCTCATCGCGAATGCCCAGCATGACTTTGGCTGCGCGCACTGTCTTGGCGGCTGCCGAGGTGAAGAACCCTTCTTCCTCTTCTTGCTGCAGTTTGATGGTCTTGGCGCCCTGATGCTGGGCGGTGCCGCTCTTAATCAGCAACTGGGTGGCGTCGGTCAGGTCCACGATAACAACGGTCATCGCCAGTGACGCGACAAGGGAGAGAATGAGTCTCATAATTTTTCCGATACAAGAAATTAACTAATCGCGAGGAAGATGCGCGGGTATTGTGGCCTGAATGTGCAACAACCGGAGAAGTTTTGCGTCATCGCGCGGCCGGGGCGCAAGCCACTGGACCCCGGCGGGAAATTGGGCCATATCAGAGCTGGAAAAATCCGGAGGCACCCATGGGAATCCTGAACTCTCTTCTGCGCGCTGTGACCTGGTGGAACGGCTCCACCCTGAACACGGCGCTTTATACCCGCCGTAAAGGCGTCAAGGTGGGTGAGGATGACCAGGGCAACGTGTTCTACCGCAATGCGGATGACAGCAAGCGCTGGGTGATGTTCAACGGCGAGGCCGAGGCTTCGCGGGTGAGCCCTGACTGGCACGGCTGGCTGCACCGCACTTTTGACGAAGTGCCGAGCGAAAAGCCCTTGAAGCACAAGGCCTGGGAAAAGCCGCATCAGGAAAACCTGACCGGCACCATGATGGCCTATGCGCCGGCAGGTTCGATCCGGGCAGGCGGTGCGCCCAAGGAACGCAGCGATTACGAAGCCTGGGTGCCCGAATAAAACATCTGCCAGAAGGCTGGTTACATGTCCCACAATCCTACTGAAGTTTTTGCCGGCGGTGTTGTGCTGGCTGCAGCCATTGGCTTTGCCGTATATGCCGGCCAGGCGGCCGGCTTGTCGCGCGCAGGCGCAACCTATGATCTGAGTGCCTCGTTCCGCTCGCTGGAAGGGGTCAGCGTGGGCACCGATGTGCGGCTGGCCGGGGTCAAGATCGGCACTGTGACCGGTGTCGACCTGAACCCCGAGACTTTCCGCGCAGACACTAGGTTTGCGGTGCAGGACGGTATCGAGATCCCTGACGACAGCGCAGTTGTCATCTCTTCCGAAGGCCTGCTGGGCGGTAATTTCGTCGAGATCATGCCGGGCGGCTCGCCCTTTGCCTTTGAGGCGGGCGATGAGATCGAGGACACCCAGGGCGCTGTCAGCCTGATTTCGCTGCTAGTGAAATTTGTGGCCGGAAGCGGGGACGAGTCTTGAGGCGTCTTGCCGCTGCATTCGCGGCTGCTTTGCTGGCTGTGCCTGCCTGGGGGCAGGAACAGGCGGCGCAGGGCAATGCTGCGGTTCTGCGGGCACTGGACAAAGTCAACGGCCACACGATGGACGCTGAGGTGGCCATTGGCGCCAGCGCCGAGATGTTCGGCCTGCTGGTCACCGTGGCCGACTGCCGCTATCCGGCGGAGAACCCGACCGGGGATGCGTTTGCGTTCCTGTCGGTCCGTGATCCCAACGATGGCGCAACCCATTTCCAGGGCTGGATGATTGCCTCCAGCCCGGCATTGAATGCGCTGGACCACAGCCGTTACGATGTCTGGGTCATGCGCTGCAGCAGCAGCTGAGGCGTTGGCACTGCAGGCCTGGCAAAATCCGCATCTTTAGACAGAGCTTCGCGCAGCATGGCGCGGTAGCGGGCCCGGGTGATTTCAATCCCGCCCAATGAGGCCAGGTGGGGCGTGAGAAACTGGGTGTCGCAGAGCACATAGCCCGCCTGCACCAGCCGGTCTGTCAGATAGGCAAGCGCCACTTTGGACGCGTCGCGCTGGCGGGAGAACATGCTTTCACCGAAGAAGGCGCCGCCAAGCGAGACGCCATAGGTGCCGCCTGCCAATTCGCCGTGTAGCCAGACCTCCAGAGAATGGGCGTTGCCCATCAGGTGCAGGTCCAGATAGCGGTTGCGGATTTCGCTGTTGATCCAGGTTTCCGCGCGGTCGGCGCAGCCGTCCACCACGCCGGCAAAATCCCGGTTCACGGTGACCTGGAAGCCGCCATTGCGGATGCGTTTGGCCAGCGAACGGGAGATGCGGAAGCCGTCCAATGGCAGAATTCCCCGCCGCTTGGGGTCGACCCAGAACACTTCGGGATCGTCGCGGTGTTCGGCCATCGGGAAAACACCGGCGGAATAGGCGTGCAGCAAGAGATCCGCAGTCAAGCTCATGGTAGCGGGCAGTATAAACGGAAAATGAGCGGAAATGTAAAACGGGGCGCTGCCAGCGGCGCGCCCCGTGAGGTTTTACCCCGGTGTGTTTTCTTCCAGCCAGCGCTCCAGCCAGTGGATGCCGTAGTCGCCGGTGTGGATGTCCTGCTCCTGCAACAGCGCATGGAACAGCGGCACGGTGGTATCGATGCCGTCGATAATCAGCTCGCCCAGGGCGCGGTTCAGACGCGCCAGCGCCTCGGTCCGGTCGCGGCCGTGCACGATCAGCTTGCCGATCAGCGAGTCGTAATAGGGCGGGATCGAGTAGCCGTCATAGAGTGCCGAATCCATCCGCACGCCCAGCCCGCCGGGGGCGTGAAATGCGGTGATCTTGCCTGGGCAGGGGGCAAAGTTCGGCAGTTTCTCGGCGTTGATCCGGACCTCGATGGCGTGGCCGTTGATCTCCAGATCGTCCTGGGTGAAGGACATCGGCAGGCCTTCGGCCACCCGGATCTGCTCGCGCACCAGGTCGACGCCAAAGATGGCCTCGGTCACCGGATGCTCCACCTGCAGGCGGGTGTTCATCTCGATGAAATAGAACTCGCCGTCCTCATAGAGGAACTCGACGGTACCGGCGCCGGCATAACCCATCTTGCCAATGGCATCGGCGCAGATCTTGCCGATGCGGGCGCGTTCTTCCGGAGTGATGCAGGGGCCGGGGGCTTCCTCAAAGACCTTCTGGTGGCGGCGCTGCAGCGAGCAGTCGCGTTCTGCCAGGTGGATGCCGGTCTCTTTGCCGTCGCCGAAAACCTGCACCTCGATATGACGCGGCTTTTGGAGGTATTTCTCCATGTAGACTTCGTCATTGCCAAAGGCGGCCTTGGCCTCGGAACGGGCGGTGGAGAATGCAATGTCCAGCTCGGCTTCGTTCAGCGCAACCTTCATGCCGCGGCCGCCGCCGCCGGCGGTGGCCTTGATGATCACCGGGTAGCCCATGTCCGCGGCCACCTTCTTGGCGGTGGTCACGTCCGGAACACCGCCGTCGGAACCCGGAACAACCGGAATGCCAAGGTTCTTGGCCGTTTCCTTGGCGGTGATCTTGTCACCCATGATGCGGATATGCTCGGCCGAGGGGCCGATGAAGGTCAGCCCGTGGTCCTCGATGATCTGCACGAAGTTGGCGTTTTCCGACAGGAAGCCATAGCCCGGGTGGATCGCCTGGGCGCCGGTGATCTCGCAGGCCGAGATGATGGCCGGGATCGACAGGTAGCTTTGGGTGCCCGACGGCGGGCCGATACAAACCGATTCATCGGCCATGCGCACGTGCATCGCGTCGGCATCAGCAGTGGAATGCACCGCAACCGACTTGATGCCCATTTCCCGGCAGGCGCGGATCACGCGCAGGGCAATTTCGCCCCGGTTGGCAATCAGGATCTTGTCAAACATTGCAGATCCTTACTCGATGATGGCCAGGGGGGTTCCGAATTCCACGGCGGCGCCGTCTTCGACCAGGATGCGCTTCACGGTGCCGGATTTCGGCGCCGGGATGTGGTTCATGGTCTTCATGGCTTCGACGATCAGCAGGGTGTCGCCTTCGCTGACCTGCTGGCCGATCGAGATAAAGGCAGCGGCGCCGGGTTCCGGGGCCAGGTAAACGGTGCCGACCATCGGCGAAGTCACGGCGCCGGGGTGGCTGGCGGGATCGTCAGTGGCGGCAGCTGCTGCCGGAGCCGGAGCAGCGGCGGGGGCTGCAGCGGCGGCAACAGGGGCCGGCGCGGCAGCAGCGGCAGGCACGGCAACCTGCACCGGCGCGGCAATGGCGGTCTGGCGGGAGACGCGCACATTCAGGCTGTCCTCTTCGCCGTATTCGCGCTTCACCTGCAGTTCGGTCAGGTCGTTGTCGCGCAGCAGTTCCGCCAGCGCCTTGATGAAGGCCACATCCGCTTCGTGAGATTTGTTCGTCATTTTGTCCTCAAGCCGGTTCCGACGCGCCTGATTGGGCCTGAAAGGCCCGCCAGGCAGGAAATTAGCGCGCTTATACGGCAAGCTTTCCTGCAAGTGAAGCGCTGTCGATGCATGGCGTAACATGGAGACAGATTGACGGATTTGCAATTGCCCGCCGGTTTTTTGTGTCAGAGCGGCATGCCTGTGAGCTTGGCTACCAGCTCGGGCAGCTTGCGGGCACCGAATTTCTGCAAGAGATGCGCGCGATGGCTTTCCACCGTGCGGTAGGACAGATCCAGCTGCTTGCCAATCTCCTTGGCCGAGAGGCCCTTGCAGGTGAAGATCGCCACTTCACGCTCGCGCGGGGTGAGCGAGACAACCGGGCGGTCCTCGGAAATATCGGCAAAGGACCAGACCCCGGTTTGAAATGGCGCCTCGGGCGTGACCGAGCGGCCGCGCACCCGGCACCAGAACAGTTCGCCTGCGCGGCGGCGCATGATGCGCTCGTCGTTGTAGCTGCCGGATTGCGCCTCGGGCTGCTGCAGCACCGCACCGATGCGCTGGTAATCCTCCCGGCTGGGGTAGAGTTCTGCCACCGGCATTCCGGTGTATTCACCGGGGTCGCCGCCGAAGGTCGCGGCAAACTGCAGGTTGCACCGGGTGATGACGCGGCGTTCCAGCACCGCGAGGCCCACAGGGGCGTGGTCAAAGGCAAGATCGCTCATATGGTAGTTCTACCCGGGTATTTCTGCGGAATTGAAGGGGGCTGCCTCTGCGTGCCACGTTGCGCGGCGCGGGGCAAGTCGGAGAGGATGGGCATATGAACTTGGCAGTATGGCTGCAGCGTGTTGCAGCGGCAGAGGGTGCGCGGCCTGCGCTATACCTTGGTCAGGACCTGGTGGCGGATTATGCCGGTTTCCGTGCGCGAGCGGCGTCGGTGGCGGGCTGGCTGCAGACGCAGGGTATTCGGCCCGGCGACCGGGTTGGCATCTTCATGAAGAACTGCCCGGATTATCTGATTGCGCTTTATGGCATCTGGACGGCCGGCGCGGCGGCGGTGCCGATCAATGCCAAGCTGCACGGCAAGGAGGCCGAGTTCATCCTGCAGAACTCGGGCGCTCGGCTGGTTTTTACTTCGCCTGGGCTGACCGATGCGGTTGCGCATGCAGAGGCTGACGCCCGCTGCGTGGATATCACCGGCGCGGACTACGCGGCTGCCTTGCGGTCTGACCCAGTAGCAGATCCGGTTTCCCGCGCGCCCGGAGATCTGGCCTGGCTGTTCTACACCTCGGGCACCACCGGGCGGCCCAAGGGGGTGATGATCACCCACCGTATGCTGATGAACATGGCGCTGGCCTATTTCGCGGACGTGGATCAGGTGAGTGCCGAGGATCATGCGCTTTATGCGGCACCTATGAGTCATGGTGCCGGGATCTATGCAATCCAGCATGTGCTGGCGGGCGCCGCCCACATTTGCCCGGTGTCGGGCGGGTTTGACGAAGCAGAGATCTTTGACCTCGCCGCGCATTTTGGCCGGGTCCACATGTTTGCCGCGCCGACGATGGTCACACGGATGACGGCGGTGGCCAAGCAACTGGGCCGCAAAGGCGACGGGTTGCGCACCGTGGTGTATGCCGGCGGTCCGATGTATGTGGCCGATATCATGGAGGCGGTGGAGCATTTTGGCCCAGTCTTCGTGCAAGTCTACGGCCAGGGGGAATGCCCGATGGCGATTACTGCGCTTTCGCGGCACGATGTACAGGACCGTACTCATGCGCGCTGGAAGGAACGCCTGGCCAGCGTCGGCACAGCGCAGAGCGTGGTTGAGGTGCGTATCGGCACGCCAGAGGGCGAGCTGCTGCCCGCGGGCAGTCATGGCGAGATCATGGTTCGCGGCGATGCAGTGATGCCCGGCTATTGGAATAACCCTGAGGCGACAGCGAAAACTCTGGTAAATGGCTGGCTGATGACCGGCGATATGGGCGTCTTGGATGCGGACGGCTATCTGACGCTGCAGGACCGGTCCAAGGATCTGATCATCACCGGCGGCTCAAACGTCTACCCGCGCGAGGTAGAGGAGGTGCTGCTGATGCATCCGGATGTGCAGGAAGTCTCGGTCGTGGGGCGTCCGCACGCGGATTGGGGCGAAGAAGTGGTGGCCTTTGTCGTCGGCGGCGCGCCGGACGGTGAACTGGATGAGCTGTGCAACACTCAGATCGCCCGGTTCAAACGGCCCAAGGCCTATCTCCGCATCAAGGCGCTGCCCAAGAACAACTATGGCAAGGTACTGAAGACAGAGTTGCGCAAAATGCTGTAGGGGACGTCAGGCCGAGCGGACGGCTTCCCCTGCGTCCGGATCCGCTTGGCGCTGCCCCATCATGGTGTCAATCATCAGGCTCATCAGTTCGGAGCGGTTGCTGGTGCCGGACTTGCGGTAAATGGCGTTGAGCTGCGCCTTGACAGTGCCCTCGGCGCTGCCGCGCATGGCGGCGATCTCGGCCGTCGACAGGCCTTTGACCAGGAAGTTGGCCACGTCAAGCTCAGCCGGTGTCAGGCCCCAGTTCGCAAATTCGGCGTCGATCACATCCTGTACCGCGGCCTGGGCGGAACTCAGGCTTTCCTCCAGATGCGCCTTGCGCCGCAAGAGCCACAGCAGGATGCGGACCTCGATCACGATGGCGGCCAGCAGGGCAATGGCAGCCAGTCCCTCAACATAGGCGTGCGGCCCTTCGCCCTGTTCCGGCTCAGCGCCCTCGAGCCCGCCGAGATCAGCAAACATGTCGCCTAGGAACACCGCCGCGCAGAGGGCCTGCACGGCGATGACGGCAATCAGGATCCAGGGCTTGGCCGGGTCTTGCCGGTTCTGGCTCATTGGCTGGGCTCCGCTTTGGTGTCAGGCAGTTCCTTGTAGCCGGTGACCATGGCCCGCGCCAGATTGACTTTGGTGCGGCGGCTTTCGAACAGCACCGCAGCGACGTGCAGCAGCACCGAGGCCTCGGCCCAATGGACCAGGATTTCGTGGAGCGCTTCCGGCCAGACAGCGGTGCTTAAAGGGGCGAAGGTCAGCAGCCAGCCGGTCAGGGCGATGCCCAGTATGGTGGCCAGCAGATTGTAGATCATCAGGGCGCCCAGGGGCGAGTGGCCCTTGCGGCAGCCGCTGCGCCAGACGGCAATGTCTTCCAGCTGCCCGGCTGCCGCTTTGAAGTCTGGCGGGAAGCTGGAGAACCGGGCGTAGCGGCTGCCGATCAGCCCCCATAGGATGCGGGCGACGACAAGGGCGGCAATGAAATAGCCGATGTTTTGGTGCAGGGTGCCGTCGGGATCCGTGAACAGGGCGTTGGCAATGAAACTGCCGGCGAGCAGCCAGTGAAACAGCCGCACCAGGGGATCCCAGACATAAGAATTGTGCATGGTCTATCCTTCCCGCCCCGGGCGCCGGTTGCAGGTGCCCGGAGCAGTGGGCTGGGATCAGTCGTCGTCGCTGTCTTCTTCGATCTTCACGATTTCGAGTTGGTCATTCATGTAGAATTCATAGGCCTTGCCGTCCTTGGTGGCTTCGGCCTCGAACATACCGTCCTCGGCTTCGATCTCGGTCACCTCATAGCCTTGGCCGGTCAGCAGGTCGCGGAGCTTGATTTCGGCTTCAGGGCTGACGGAGCCGCCGGACGCAGAAGCGGCAGCTGCGGGCAGGGCAATGGCCAGGGCGAGGAGTTTCAGGGAAGTGCGCATGGTATGGTCCTTTCTGCGTTGGTCGTGGTCCCGCAGCAAAACCCGCGGGCCGTGTCAGAGACTTCGGCGCAGCGGCGGCAGAGCGGAATAGGCGCAGGGTTGCAGAAGGCCGCAAATCAGGTGCGTATAACCAGGGTTTATGGCGCGGAAACAGGTGATTGCAGACGCCTGGGCAGCTCAGGCGAAAAAAGAGGCCAGCCCTGGGAAGAGCCGGCCTCAGTCAGCCAGTGCCGGCACGCGGGTGGCCGGCACGACGGAGATGAATTCTTTAAAGGTTCAGATCGCTAGGTATTCGGAGCGCAGTTCTTCGTTCAGCAGCACCTCGGCGGCGGTGCCGTCAAAGACGATACCGCCGGTATCCAGGATCACCGCGCGGTCGGCCAGCTCCAGCGCACGCACCGCGTTCTGCTCGACGATGATGGTGGTCATGCCCTGTTCCTTGATGTGGATGAGGGTCTTTTCGATCTCGTCCACGATCACCGGGGCAAGGCCCTCGTAGGGTTCATCCAGCAAGAGCACCTTGATGTCGCGGGCCAGGGCGCGGGCTATTGCCAGCATCTGCTGTTCGCCGCCGGACAGGGTGACACCTTCCTGCTTGCGGCGTTCGCCAAGGCGCGGGAACAGGTCATAGAGACGCTCCAGCGACCAGCCGATGGGTGGCGCGATCTGCGCCAGCTGCAGGTTTTCCTCCACCGTCAGGCCGGGGATGATGCGGCGGTCTTCGGGCACCAGGCCCAGGCCCGCGGCGGCGGCCTCATACGAGGACATCTTGTGCAGCGGCTTGTGGTCCAGCCAGATCTCGCCGCGGGTCACCATTGGCGAGCCGGTGCGGGCGATCGAGCGCAGGGTTGAGGTCTTGCCGGCACCATTGCGGCCCAAGAGAGCCAGGATCTCGCCCTCATGGACGTTGAAGTTGATGCCCTGCACGATGTAGCTCTCGCCGTAGTAGGCGTGCACATCCCAGACTGACAGAAAAGCCGGTGCGGTGGAGGCCACATTGGCGTTCTTGGAGAAATCGGGTTTGACGTTCATTTTGGTTCCTCCTTACGCCGACTCGCCCAGATAGGCTTCGCGCACCTTGGGGTTGCCGCGGATGTTCTGCGGGTCGTCCTCGACCAGCGGCGTGCCCTGGGCCAGCACGGTGATCCGGTTGGCGAGGCTGAACACCACGTGCATGTCGTGCTCGATGATGGCGATGGTGATGTCGCGCTCGTCGCTGATCTGCTTCAGCAGGTCGATGGTGTTGTTGGTATCGGCCCGCGCCATGCCGGCGGTGGGCTCGTCCAGCAGCAAGAGGCGCGGTTCCTGGCTCAGGCACATGCCGATCTCCAGCCGCCGCTTGTCGCCGCGGGACATGGCGGCGGCATGCATGTGCCGCTTGTCCGCCATGTTCATCTCTTCCAGCATGTGCTCGGCCTTCTCCAGGATGTCCTTCTGGCTCAGCACTGCGGAGAGGGCATTCAATTCGAACGCGCCGTCCCGCTTAGCAAAGCAGGGGATCATCATGTTTTCCAGCACCGTCAGATCGCCGAAGATCTCAGGCGTTTGGAACACGCGGGAAATGCCCATCTGGTTGATCTCGTACGGGGCACGGCCCAGCACTGACTGGCCGTCGAACATGACCGAACCGGTGTCGGGGATCAGCTTGCCCACCAGGCAGTTCAGCAGGGTGGACTTGCCCGCGCCGTTCGGCCCGATAATCGCGTGCACCGAGTTTTCCTTTACGCTGAGGTTCACCTCGGACAGCGCCTGCAGGCCGCCGAACCGTTTCCCCACGTTTTTGACTTCAAGGATACTCATCTGTCTGTCTCCTTATTCCGCAGGGTTGGTTTCATGGGAGGCCGAGCCGTTGTCTTTGGTCTTGCGGTTCTTGAGCCAGCTCCGGATCCGCTGTCCGCCTTCGACGAGGCCGCCGGGCAGGAAGATCACCACCAGCATGAACAGGATGCCCAGGGTCAGGTGCCAGCCTTTGCCGATGAAGGGATGGATGATGAAGACCACCGCATCTTCCAGGCCGTCCGGCAGAAAGCTGAACCAGCTGTGCAGGACGTTGTCGTTGATCTTGGAGAAGATGTTCTCGAAGTACTTGATGAAGCCTGCGCCCAGCACCGGGCCGATCAGCGTGCCGGCACCGCCCAGGATGGTCATCAGCACTACCTCGCCGGAGGCGGTCCATTGCATACGCTCAGCGCCTGCCAGCGGGTCCATCGAGGCCATCAGCCCGCCTGCCAGGCCTGCATACATGCCGGAGATCACAAAGGCTGCCAGCGTGTAGGGCCGGGTGTTCAGGCCGGTATAGTTCATCCGCTGCTGGTTCGATTTCACCGCCCGCAGCATCATGCCGAAGGGTGAGCGGAAGATGCGGATCGCCAGGTAGAAGGAGGCAAGCAGCACCAGTGCGCAGAAGTAGTAGCCGACATTGAAGGTGAAAACCCAGCCGCCGATGACAAGATCCGCGCTGTCGCGCATCTCCAGCCCGAACAGGCCGGGAACCGGGATGTTTCCTTCTGCGGTTTGGCTCACGCCCAGGATCCGCGGGTCATTCAGGGCCAGCTGCAGGCCGGTCTCGCCGCCGGTGATGGGCGTCAGCACCGAATAGGCCAGGGCAAACATCATCTGCGCGAAAGCAAGCGTCAGGATCGAGAAGTAGATGCCCGAGCGGCGCAGCGAGACAAAGCCGATCAGCAGCGAGAAAAGGCCGGAGACGATCACCGCCAGCAGGATCGCCGGGATGACGTTCATGCTGAGCAGCTTGAACATCCAGACAGCTGCATAAGAGCCGACACCCAGGAAGGCCGCATGGCCAAAGGACAGGTAGCCGGTGAGGCCGAAGAGGATGTTGAAGCCGATCGCGAAGATCCCGAAGATCACAAACCGCTGCATCAGGTCCGGATAGCCCGCGTTGAACTGTGCCATCGCGCTGCCGGCGGGGAAGGGGTTCAGGATGAACGGTGCGAACAGGGTCAGCACCGCGACGATGATCAGGAGGCTCAGGTCTTTTTTGTTCAGGTTGAACATGGTCTTAGTCCTCCATCACGCCTTTGCGGCCCATCAGGCCCCGCGGGCGGGTCAGCAGAATGATGATGGCGACCAGATAGATGATGATCTGGTTGATGCCCGGGATGATGTCGATGACTTCGCGCATCGAGGCAAAGCTTTCCAGCACGCCCAGCAGGAAGCCTGCCAGCACCGCGCCGGGCAAAGAGCCCATGCCGCCGACAACCACGACGACGAAGGACAGCACCAGGAAGTCCATGCCCATGTGGTAGTTGGGGGAGTTGATCGGCGTGTACATGACACCGGCCAGGCCCGCGACGGCGGCGGCGATGCCGAACATGATGGTGAACCGCTTGTCGATGTTGATGCCCAACAGGCCGACGGTCTCGCGGTCGGCCATGCCTGCGCGGACCACCATGCCGAAGGTGGTGAACTGCAGGAAGGCAAAGACGCCGCCGATGATCACTGCGGCAAAGCCGAAGTAGATGATCCGCCAGTAGGGATAGATGATCAGGTTCGGGTCAAAGCCCAGCATTGCGCCAAAGTCCAGCGAGCCCTTGAAGGCCGCGGGGGCCGGGGTCGGGATCGGGTTGGCGCCGTAGAAGTACTTGATGACTTCCTGCAGCACGATGGCGAGGCCAAAGGTCACAAGGATCTGGTCCGCATGGGGGCGCTTGTAGAAATGCTTAATCAGGCCGCGCTCCATCACCACGCCGACCAGGATCATGATCGGAATGGCAAAAAGCACGGACAGCGGCACTGCCCAATCGATGATTGCATCACCTGTGGCCTGGCCGAACATGTCGTGCACGTAGGGGACCTCAACTTTCAGCGGATTGCCGAGGAAGTCCTTCTGTGTTTCGTCTATGATTGTGTGGCTGAGCGTCAGGATGCGGCTCAGGGTTACGGCGCAAAAGGCACCGATCATGAACAATGCGCCATGGGCAAAGTTCACGACGCCCAGAGTGCCGAAAATAAGTGTCAGGCCCAGCGCGATCAGCGCGTAGGCTGAGCCCTTGTCGAGCCCGTTCAGGATTTGGAGGATTATGGCGTCCATTGTCCCACCCTCTGAAAGTGTGAGTGCATAAAGCGGTAGGGCCCGTCACAGGGCGGCTTTTGCGGGAGCAGCAGGGGGCGGGGGCTATCACTTGGAAAGCCCGCCGCCCGTCTGTTCAGGTGCAGATCAAGCGGCCGCTTATGCGCCGTTGTTGCAGGTGCCCAGGGCGCCGCCGGAGAACTGCGGGTGGTCAGGCGCATAGGTGACCTGTTCAACCGGGGTGACTTCGACGATTTCGAGCAAGTCGAATTCCGAAGTCGGGTTCTCTTTCCCTTTCACGACCAGCACGTCCTTGAAGCACTGGTGGTCGGCGCCGCGATACAGCGTCTTGCCGTTGCCCAGTCCGTCGAACTCATAATCTTCGAGCGCTTCGGCGACAGCACAGGGTGCAAAGGAACCGGCGCGTTCCACCGCATCAGCATAGAGCAGGGTCTGCACATAGGTGGTGTGCGCGGCCTGGCTCGGCGGGAAGCCGTATTTGGTGCCGAAGGAGCGGACAAACGCCTTGGAGCCCTCATCCTGCAGCGTCCAGTGCCAGTTGGTGGAGCCGAAGATGCCTTTCACGTTGGCGCCGGCGCCCTTGGCCATCAGACGCGAGTAGAGCGGCACAACGATCTGGAAGTCCTTGCCGTTCACCTGCTTGTCGCGCAGGCCGAACTGCACTGCGTTGGTCAGCGAGTTCACCATGTTGCCGCCGTAGTGGTTCAGAACCAGCGTGTCGGCGCCCGACTGGAGGACCGGAGCGATGTAAGACGAGAAGTCGGTCTGGGTCAGCGGGGTTTTTACTGCAGCAACCGTATCCCAGCCCATGGCTTCGGTCGAAGATTTGACCGCTTCCTCGGTGGTGTAGCCCCAGTTGTAGTCCGCAGTCAGGTGATAGGCCTTGCGGTCCTTGCCATAGGCATTGGCCAATACCGGCGCGAGAGCGGCGCCGGACATGTACGAGTTGAAGAAGTGGCGGAAACCGTTGGCCCGCTTGTCCTTTCCGGTGGTGTCGTTGGAGTGGGTCAGGCCCGCCATGAAGATCACGCCTGCCTCCTGGCAGAGCGCCTGAACCGCCACAGCCACACCGGAGGACGAGCCGCCGGTGATCATGATGGCGCCGTCCTTTTCGATCATCGACTTTGCCGATGCGCGGGCGGCGTCGGACTTGGTCTGGGTGTCGCCGGTGACATACTGCACCTTCTTGCCCAGGATGCCGTTGCCTTGCAGCGCCTTAGAGCTGAAGGTGTTCATCATGCCGCCGTCGCCGCCGCCGTTCAGATGCTCGACCGCCAGCTCATAGGCGCGCAGCTCGTCGGCGCCTTCGTCGGCATAGGGGCCGGTCTGGGGAACGTTGAAGCCGAGTGTGACGGTGCCGCCGGTCGGTTCATTGGTAAATGCGTGCGCGCTTTGCGCTGTAAAGATTGTCGGCAGCGCAAGCCCTGCGCCTGCCACGGCACCGGTCCGCAAAAGACCACGGCGCGAAACGTCGAGTTTAGACATGTATTCCTCCCTAATATGATTGGTCCCTTGCAGCTCCTCACTTCTGCGCGGTACCAGCACAATTCGTGCAAAATCAGTATGCGGGGGTCATGTAAATTCAGGCAATAAAACCCTTTTATCACTTGAAAATTCTGTAAATAACTGAACAGTATTCTGTGGCATTCTGTAAACAAACTTATATTGCGTTGCAGAAAGCCCTTGAATTGGAAGTGTTTTGGGAGAGCCAGCGGAATGGCACGCGACACCCTGACCGGCAGCCGGATCCGCGAGCGGCGGCTCATTCTTGGACTGCGTCAGGCCGAATTGGCGCGGGAGGCTGGGATTTCGGCCTCCTACCTCAACCTGATTGAGCACAACCGGCGCAGAATCGGCGGGAAATTGCTGGTCGATATTGCCGGTGTTCTGGGGGTGGAGCCCTCGATGCTGAGCGAAGGGGCGGAGGCGGCGCTGATCTCGACCCTGCGCGAGGCGGCGGCGGACAGCGGCGTGCCGGTGGCGGAGCTGGACCGGGTGGATGAATTTGCGGGACGGTTCCCCGGCTGGGCCGAGGTGCTGGCCACCGGCCACCGGCGTATTGCCACGCTTGAGCGCACAGTGGAAACATTGTCGGACCGGCTGACCCATGACCCTAATCTGGCGGCCTCGGTGCATGAGGTGCTGTCCACCGCCGCCGCGATCCGCTCCACCGCCTCGATCCTGGCGGAGACCGGCGAGCTGGAAGCCGAGTGGCTGGACCGTTTCCACAAGAACCTCAACGAGGACTCCCTGCGGCTGGCTGAGAGCAGCCGGGAGCTGGTGAACTTCCTTGATGAGGGCGACACCGGTGAGGACCGCCGCGGCATGCCGCAGGAAGAGGCGGAAGCGTTCTTTCAGGAAAATGGATTTCATTTCCCGGCTTTGGAGGAAGCAGTTGCAGCGCCGGAAGATTTGCTGCAGGAGGCGCCCTTGCTGGTCAGCGATGCCGCCCGCAGCCTGGCGCTAGCGGCATTGGAGCAATATCAGGCCGATGCACGGGCTCTGCCGCTGAAAGATCTCGGGCAGGCGCTTGCCAGCGAGGGTATTGCTCCGGTGTCGCTGGCGCGGCGCTTTGGTTGCACCTTGCCCCAGGTGCTGCGGCGGTTGGCCGCGCTGCCGGAGGAGATGCTGGGGCAGGAGGCCGGGATGGTCATCTGTGATGCCTCCGGCACCCTGTTGTTCCGTAAACCTGTGACCGGTTTTGCGATGCCGCGGTTCGGGGCCTCCTGTCCGCTTTGGCCGCTGTATACTGCGCTGGTGCATCCGAATGTGCCGGTGCGGCGCAACGTTGTGCAGCATGGCCGCAATGCAGCTGCCTTTGATTGCATGGCAGTGGCCTGGGCGCAGGAAATACCGGATTTCGGTCAGGACCCGATGTACCGGGCAGTGATGCTGATCCTGCCCGGCGGCAAGGACGCGGAGGATCCGCAGCCGGTTGGCGCCAGCTGCCGGATCTGCCCGCGCCAGGGGTGTGCCGCGCGGCGCGAGCCTTCGATTCTGAAGGAAGAGTTTTGACAGCACTAAGGCCTCGCGGGTAACCTGCGTGAAATTGAATGCGTCTGCGGACCGGCGAGGCCGGGGGACAGCGCCGGGAGGAAATTCTGCTGATGGGCAGGCATGTTGTTCTGATCGAGGATGAGCCGAATATCACTGAGGCCATCCGGTTTCTGCTGACGCGCGACGGCTGGAGCGTGGATGCGCATACCGATGGCGCCACGGCGGTCGAAGTGATTCAGGACGCCGATCCCGACCTGGTGATTCTGGACTTGATGCTGCCGGGCAAAAGCGGGCTGGAGATCGTGCGGGAGTTGCGCGCGCAAGAGGACATGCAGGCGCTGCCGGTGCTGATGCTGACCGCCCGCGGCCAGATGCGCGACCGCGAGATGGCCGAAAAGGCCGGCGTTACCCGCTTTATGACCAAACCCTTCTCCAATGCCGAGGTGCTGACAGCGGTGCGTGATCTGCACGCCCAGGCCAGCCAGGGATGACCCGGACCGGCGGCGAGGAGCAGACCGGCACCCGCGCGGAACGCCAGACCTACCGCCGCCGCAGGCTGATGGATATTGCCCGCCTCTTGCCGGTGCTGGGCGCCGTGCTGCTGGCACTGCCGCTTTTGTGGCCCGAAGCCTCGACTCATCCGGCAGCGCGCGATGGCGTCAGTATGTCCACTGCCATCATCTATGTCTTTGCGGTGTGGGTTGCGCTGATCGGTGCCTGTTTCGCCTTCAGCCTGGCAGTTCAGAAATGGGCTGATCATTGGACGGGCGGCGGGCCGGACGGGGCAGGGGCGCCCGGCGGGACGGAGGACAGCTGATGGCCTCCCTCAACGTGCTTGCCTTTGTCTGCCTGGCTTATGTGGCCTTCCTGTTCTTTATCGCCTTTTGGGCCGACCGCATGGCAACCCGCGGCAAAAGCGCCGCCTGGATGCGCTCTCCGCTGCTCTACACGCTGTCGCTTTCGATCTATTGCACCGCTTGGACCTTCTACGGGGCAGTGGGATACGCGGCACGTTCGGGGCTGGAGTTTGTGACCATCTACCTTGGCCCGTCGCTGGTGATGATCGGCTGGTGGTGGGGTCTGCGCAAGCTGGTGCGGATCGGGCGCAGCCAGCGGATCACCTCCATCGCCGACCTCTTGTCCTCGCGTTATGGCAAGTCGAACCTTTTGGCGACCGGCGTGACCATCCTCGCGGTGATTGGTGTCACCCCTTATATTTCTCTGCAGCTTCAGTCGATTACGCTGTCTTTTGCAATCTTTGCTGAGGCTGATCCGCTGCGCAGCTACAATGAATCCTCCACCGTCCTCTGGGTGGCGGTGGGGCTTGCGGTCTTTGCCATCCTGTTCGGCACCCGCAACCTTAATGCGAACGAGCGCCACCATGGGGTAGTCACCGCCGTGGCGCTGGAGGCCATCGTCAAACTGGCGGCACTGCTGGCGGTCGGCGTCTTTGTGGTCTGGGGCGTGGCCGGCGGTGTAGGCGAAACCCTGCAGCGCATTGATGCCTCGCAGATCGGTCAGTGGAATGTGGACGGCAGCCGATGGGCCACGATCACCTTCCTGGCAGCGGCGGCCTTTGTCTGCCTGCCGCGGATGTTCCAGGTGATGGTGGTCGAGAACGAGGACGAGCGCCACTTGCGGATCGCCTCCTGGGCGTTTCCATTGTATCTGCTGCTGATCTCGATGTTTGTGGTGCCGATCGCCGTCGTCGGGCTGGAGCTGCTGCCCGCGGGCGCCAATCCGGACATGTTTGTTCTGACGGTGCCTTTGCAGCAGGGGCAGCAGGGGCTGGCGGTGCTGTCGTTCCTGGGCGGGTTCTCCTCGGCGACCTCGATGGTGATCGTGGCGGCGATGGCACTGTCGACCATGGTGTCGAACCATATCGTGATGCCGCTGTGGCTGCGGCTGCAGAGCCGCCAAGCCTCGGTCTCGGGCGATGTGCGCGATATCGTGCTGTTTTCGCGCCGGGTGTCGATCGCTGTGATTATGGCGCTGGGGTATTTCTACTACCACCTCTCCGGCGGTGCCGCGGCGCTGGCTGCCATTGGCCTGATCTCCTTTGCCGGTGTGGCGCAAATCCTGCCGGCTCTGGTGGGCGGGCTGTTCTGGCGCGGCGCCACCCGCAGCGGTGCCCTGGCCGGGCTGACCGTGGGGTTCGCGATCTGGCTTTACACCATGCTGCTGCCGGCATTGGGCGGAGGCCTGCTGCCGGACCACATCCTGCGGGAGGGGTTGTTTGGGCTCAGCTGGCTGCGCCCGCAGGCTTTGTTTGGGATCGAAGGGCTGGATCCGACCGTGCATGCGGTAATGTGGTCGATGAGCCTCAATGCGCTGTCTTTCTGTCTGGTCTCGCTGATGAGCTTCCCTAGCCCGATCGAACGGCTGCAAGGCGCGCAATTCGTCAACGTGTTTGAGCATTCCGCAGGTCCGCGCGGCTGGACCGGCTCGGTGGCGCAGTGCGAAGACCTGATGATTATGTCGCAGCGCATCCTGGGCGCCCATGAGGCGCAGGCCTTTTTCCAGCGCGAGCGGCTGCGCCAGGGCGGCCGCGGCCCGCTGCCGGAACCAACACCAGCCTTTCTGGAGCGGCTGGAGCGTGAACTCAGCGCCTCCATTGGCGCCGCTGCGGCACACGCGATGATCGGCCAGATTGTTGGCGGCTCCTCGGTTTCGGTGCAGGACCTGCTGGCGGTGGCGGATGAGACCGCGCAGATGCTGGAATATTCCAGCCGCCTTGAAGCCCAATCCGCCGAGCTATCCGCTACGGCCCGCAAACTGCGGGAAACAAACGAGAAGCTCACTCAGATTTCCGAGCAGAAGGATGCTTTCCTGAGCCAGGTCAGCCATGAGCTGCGCACACCGATGACGTCGATCCGTGCGTTTTCCGAGATTCTGCGCGATGACGGCCAGCTGAATGCGCAGGAGCAGCGCCATTATGCGGGCATCATTCATGACGAAACGCTGCGGCTCACGCGGCTGCTGAACGATCTGCTGGACCTCAGTGTACTGGAAAACGGCCAGGTGAGCCTGAACATGACGGCAGGCACGCTGACAGAAGTGCTGGATCATGCGGTCTCTACCGCATTGGCCGGATCGGAACGCGGGCTCAAGGTCCGCCGCGCGCCCGAGGCAGAGGGGTTCCGGATTTCTTCGGATCTCGACCGGCTGGCGCAAGTCTTCATCAACTTGATCGCAAATGCGCAAAAATACTGCGATGCGGAGGAGCCGGAGCTGACCATCACAGCCACGGCCGCCGGCGGCCAGCTGCTGATCGACTTCACTGACAACGGCAGCGGCGTGCCTGCGGATTTCCAGCAGATGATTTTTGAGAAATTCTCGCGGGTTAGCCCTGAGCGCGCCGGCGGTGCCGGGCTTGGGCTGGCGATTTGCCGCGAAGTGATGCAGCGGTTGGGAGGCGATGTTTTCTATTTGCCCGGCCACAATGGCGGCGCTTTCCGGGTTTCCATACCTGCAGCGAGTGAAAAGGCGGCGTGAGGCGCTCCAAAGTACAGAAGTTGTTAACCTCCTTTCAGGTAAAACCATGAAAACGGGGCGCTAAATTAGGCAGGTTACCCAGACTATGTCTGAAACAGAAGCAGCAGAGGCGGGCAGCGGCAAGCAGGGAGTGCTGGCACGCAAGCTCGCAGCGACAAAGGAAGGCGTAGGGGCGCTCAGCAGTTCCCTGACGCTGAAGGCTTTGCGCCGCTCTGTTGCGCGCGCAGCAGCCGACTTGTGCGATCTGCCGATGGCGGTGCTGGCGGCACGCCAGGCCAACCGTATTCCCGAAGATCTTGCCCAGAACCTGTCGGACAAGGATCTGCTGGTAGTGCTGGATTGCCCGCATGGACGTATGGGCGCGGCCAGCATGGATGCCGCAACAGTGACGGCGCTGATCCAGCAGCAGACGATTGGCACCGTGATGGGCAAAGCCCCGGATGAACGCAACTATACTCCTACTGACGCGGCAATGACGTCCGAGTTCCTGGAACGCACCTTTACCAAGGTGGTGGCGATGCTGGACGGGCATGCGGATCAGGCAATCTTTACCGGCTACCGCTTTGGCGCCCAGGTCGAGAATGTGCGCAGCCTGGTGCTGGGGATGGAGGCCGAGGATTACCGGGTGATCGAGCTGACCCTGGATCTCGCCTGCGGAGCCATGCAGGGCGTGATGAAGCTGATTCTTCCCGAACCTACCGCCGAAGAGCTGCAGGAGAGCAGCGGCAACGGTGCCAATGGCCCCTCGCTGGGCGGTAACATGGGATCGATCCGCGCAGAGCTGTCGGCAGTTCTGTGCAAGATGCGGGTGCCGCTGAACGAATTCGCGGGTCTGAAAGTTGGCGACACCCTGCCGCTGGATCAGGCCTTCCTCTATGAAACCGATCTGCTGACCATTGGCGGCCAGCCGATTGCTCAGGGGCGCCTGGGCCAGATGAACGGATCACGGGCGGTGCGGCTGAATCAGCCGAGGACCAAGCTTGTAGGTGATGCGGGTGCGCTGGATGCCGGATTCTCAGACGGAGCAGGGCCGGAGCCGGCCGCGGCGATGCCTCCGGCCATTGATATGGGAATCGCGGCCCAAGGGCTGCAGGACCCGATGGATGATGCGGGCTTGCCTGTGCTGGAGGCTGCACCGGGACTGGGCGGCGGCATGGATTTTGACGGCGGTGCTGCGGATCTCATGAGCGGGCTGGACGGCGGCCTGGATGGAGCCATGGATCCGATGGATCTGGGCGGGCTTGGCGGTGACGGCGCGCTGGCCATGGATGGCTTGGATGGCGGCCTCCCCGATTTGCCTGACCTGCCGGGCGGCGGAATGGGTGATTTCGATGCTGGCGACGCAGCTGCGGAAATCTCGCAACTGGCGGGGCTGGACGGGGTCCTGCCGGAAAACAGCTGATCCGGCAGTACAGCTGCGCAGACATTGCCACGCCGGTGCCGGGTTGCTCCGGGTGAAGTGCGGCGCAGCGCCTGCTAGCAGTGCCCCGGATACAGCACGGACAAACTCAAGTATTTCGCCGGGTTTGGAGCGCTGGCTCAGCCTCGATTGTGTTCCGGTTTAGTCAGGAAGAATAGCGGCACTGTTTTTAGAACACATGCGAGCGGCGAAGACGCTCCGAGGGCAGGGATTGTTCAGGCGTCCTGCAGTGGACACCGGCTGCCCGGGCAGGCAGTCGGCGTGCGCTGGCGGGGATCAGTCCTCCGCCAGTGTTTCAAGCGCCGGCCGCAGGCCATCCAGCTGGTAGCCCGCTGCGCCGGTTTTTTCGAGGATATCATCGGCGCACATATCGCAGGCCTGGCTCAGCGCCCAAACAACTGAACAGCGGGTGCCAGAGGCGCAATAGGCCAGAACCGGGCCTTCGCAGCCCTCGTAGAGTTCACGCTGCAGCGCCACGTTATCCGGTGTCATGGTCTGGTGGGTCAGCGGCAGCACCTCGAACCGCAGCCCCTCGGCTTCGGCGGCGGCGCGGATGGCTTCAGCCTGATGGCTGGGCGGCACTTCCTCGTCCGGACGGTTGCAGATCACCGTCTTGTAGCCTGCGGCGGCAATGGCGGGCAGGTCCTCAGCCGAGATCTGCGGCGAGACCGAATAGCGGGGGGTGATTACGCGTGCATCCATGCCAATCCCTTTACGCGTTTGCGGGGCGCCGGTCCAGATGCCGGATGAGCCCAGGGGCGGCAATCATGCCGCAGATCATCGCGGCGAGGAACAGCGCGCCCTGCCAGCCGTTGTAGCTGAGCGAGGCAATGGCCGGCCCTGGGCAAAGCCCGGCCATCCCCCAGCCCGCGCCAAACAGCAGGGCGCCGAGAATCAGCCGCCGGTCCAGTCCAGCCTGCGGTGGGGCAGGAAAGCTGCCGCCGGTCAGCGGCGCGCGCGACTTTGCTAGCCGCCAGGCCAGCGCCATAGGCAGCAGGGCGCCGCCCATAACAAAGGCCAGAGTAGGATCCCAGGCGCCGAACAGGTCAAGAAAGCCTTGTACCTTGGCGGTGTCGGTCATGCCGGACAGCATCAGTCCGGCGCCGAACAGGCTTCCAGCGGTCAGGGCAAAAAACATCCGCAGCATCAGATCACCCCCAGCAGCTGGCGCAGCACTGCCAGGGTGAGGATGCCTGCCAGCATAAAGCCAAGTGTGGCCGTAATGCTGCGCAGCGACAGGCGGGAGATACCGCAGACTCCGTGGCCGGAGGTGCAGCCGCTGCCGGCCCGGGTGCCGATGCCCACTAGCAGCCCAGCGATAATGAGCACTGCAGCATTTCCAGTGACGTGCGTGGCTGGCGTGCTGCCAGTCAGCGAGATGATCAGCAGCGGCGTCAGAACCACTCCGGCGAGGAAAGCGATCCGCTCAGCCGCTGTGCTCCAGCCGCTGCGGTCCGCCAGACCGCCTAAGATTCCGCTGGCGCCCATGATGCGGCCATTGCCCAGCAGGTAGACCGCGCCGCCAAGCCCGATCAGCCCGCCGCCGGCGAGCCCCCAGATCCAATCCGATTCCATGTGATTTCCCCGCTCGCTCCGGTCAGATCTTGTTGACCGGGATTTTCAAGAACACGTCGCCTTGCTCATCCGGTTCCGGCATCTGGCCTGCGCGCATGTTTACTTGCAGCGACGGGAGGATCAGCCGTGGCATTCCCAGCGTCGCGTCGCGGGCATCTCGCATTTCGGTGAACTCCTCGATGCTGCGGCCTTCGCCGATATGCACGTTCAGCGCCTTTTGTTCGCCCACGGTGGTTTCCCAGGCATAGTCATCGCGCCCCGGCGCCTTGTAGTCGTGGCCGACAAAGATCCGGGTCTCGTCCGGCAGCGCCAGGATCTTCTGGATCGAGTTGTAGAGATCCTCGGAGGAGCCGCCCGGAAAATCGCAGCGGGCGGTGCCGAAGTCCGGCATGAACAAAGTATCGCCGACAAAGGCCGCGTCGCCGATGACATAGGTGAGGCAGGCAGGCGTGTGGCCCGGCGTGTGCAGTACCTCTCCGCGCAACTGGCCGATCATGAAGATATCGCCTTCGCGGAACAGCTGGTCGAACTGGCTGCCGTCGCGCTGGAATTCGGTGCCTTCATTGAAGATCTTGCCGAAGGTGTCCTGGATTACGGTGATCTGGTCGCCGATGCCGATTTTGCCGCCCAGCTGTTCCTGCAGGTAAGGAGCGGCGGACAGGTGGTCGGCATGCACGTGGCTTTCCAGGATCCATTCCACCCGCAGTCCCGCAGCTTTAACCCAGGCGATGACTTCATCCGCCGAAGCGGTGCAGGTGCGCCCGGCCGCCTGGTCATAATCCAGCACCGAGTCGATAATGGCGCAGGCAGAGCCTTCGGGCTCTCGCACCACGTAGGAAACAGTGTTGGTTGCTTCGTCGAAGAAGGCCTTGACGGCGGGGGTCATCTGTCACTCTCCCTTAGTTCGAAAATACATATATAAATTCAGGAATGTGTTTGCAAGCCTCCGATGGCACCGGCTGGCGCTTCCGGAAATCATCGCAGCGGCATGATATGTGTCAAGGCAGGGTGTTGCTGCATTGCGGTATCCTGGCCGCACCGCAGCAATTGCCCGTCAAACCGTCAAAGGGCCGGGAAACCTGCGCAAATATGAAGCATTGCACTCAATTTTCGCGGGTTTTCGTATTCCTGTTGCGAAATACTGGCACAATCGCATGACGTAGGGAGGACTGCTCATGACCAAGGAAGAACTGCTGCATACCGTAGAAGCGCTGGAGACCCGGATTCTGAGTGAGACTGGCGCGGACCGGCTGGCGATGCGGCCAGAATTCATCCGGCTGCTCGATTACATGCGTAAGAAAGGGGAAGAGGTTCCCGGGCGGTTCCGCCGCTTGGAGGCGGCGCTTTGCGAAGAGGCGGTCGAGGAAATGTTTGACAACATGCCGGTTTGAAGTATCGGCCGGGCATCGCCGGGTTTAGCCCAGGAAGATGCCGACCATCACCAGCATCAGCCCCAGGACCGACAGCAACAGCGCCCCCAGGTTATAGGGCAGCACCGATTGCACCACAGCGCGCAAGGCCTCGTCGCCCAGATTCTGGCGGCGGGCCTTGGCAACTTTGATGATGCACCAGATCAGCCCCAGGAGACCCGCGACGGACACTGCGGCTCCGGTCCAGACGATGAGATCGAACATAAGCGTGCTCCTGCGGGTTCATAAGTTCAAGCGCGCCTAGCCGATCCTGGCGGCTGGCGCAAGCTGTCCTGCCCGGCGTGCCGGATTTTGCTGCCCGGGGTTCCGGTTCTGCTTTCCCCGCTTGCGGCGCGGCGGACGGGGCGCTATCCCCTTGCTCCGACGACAACAACTCAGCACCTGCCGACGGAGCCCGGGATGGATATCACCGAAGACGAAAAAAGCGAAAACTACCGTGTGACCGCGGGCGAACTGCGCCAGTTTATCGAGCGGTTCGAGCGGCTGGATGAAGAGAAAAAGACCATCGCTGAGCAGCAGAAAGAGGTGATGGCAGAAGCCAAGGCGCGCGGCTATGACACCAAGGTGATGCGCAAGATCATCGCGCTGCGCAAGCGTGACCAGGACGATATCGCCGAAGAAGAGGCGGTGCTGGAAATGTACAAGGAAGCGCTGGGGATGTAATCCAGCCTGACCTTACCGGATATCGGGCCGCGCAGGGGTGACCTGCGCGGCCCCTTTCATTTGGGCTGCCGCCGGAATAAATTTTAAGCTTGAAATAAATCCGGCCCTGCAGGTAAGGTCAGCCGCAGGAGCATCAACACAAAGGAGCCCTCCATGCCGGCCATTAGCGTGCATCCCGAAGGATGGAAGCCAGCCAAGGGCTATGCCAATGGGATGGTGGCCGAAGGCAAATTGCTGTTTGTCGGCGGTCAGATCGGCTGGACGGCGGACCAGGTGTTTGAGGCGAAGGACTTTATCGGCCAGATGAGCCAGGCGCTGCGCAACATCCTGGAGGTGGTTGAGGCGGCAGGGGGCAGTGCCACGGATATCACCCGGCTGACCTGGTATGTGACTGACAAGGCAGAGTATTTGGCTCATCAGGCCGAGGTCGGCCAAGCCTACCGCGCAGTGATGGGCTACCACTTTCCGGCAATGACCATGGTCGTGGTCTCGGCTTTGGTCGAGGATGAAGCCAAGGTGGAAATTGAGGCAACAGCGGTACTGCCGTTCTAAATCCTGGATCACACGGTTTCGTGATCGCTCTTCCGCCGGGCTGTGCAAGCCGCCACATGTCTTGCGGCAGCAAAGGGAGAGCCACATGCGGATCAACGCCGATTTCAGCAAACGTGCCGCGGTGCATTTCGACGACACGCCTTGGGTGGCGAGCCCGGCACCCGGGGTGGAGCGCAAGATGCTAGACCGGATCGGCGAGGAGGTGGCCCGGGCCACCACCATTGTCCGTTTCGCGCCGGGATCCGCTTTCGCACCGCATGTGCATGATGGCGGCGAGGAGTTTCTGGTGCTCGACGGCGTGTTCCAGGATGAGCACGGCGACTTTCCGGCCGGCACCTACGTCCGCAATCCTCCAACCACCAGCCACACGCCTGCCGCCGCAGAGGGGGCGGTGATCCTGGTGAAGCTGCATCAGTTCGATCCGGATGACCGAACCGAAGTCACCGTTGCCACCAGCGCCAGTACTCCAGTGCAGGAGTTGTTCCAGGATACCGCCGAGGCCGTGACGCTGCAAAACTGGGGGCCGGGGCAGGCGGTCAGCTTAGGCGCGCCCGGCGGGATTGAGGCCTTTGTGGTGGCTGGAAGCTACCGTGAAAACGGCGAGGAGTTCAGCCGCTGGGACTGGCTGCGCTTGCCGCCCGGCAGCCGGTTCAACGCCATTGCAGGCCCGGAAGGGGCGCAAGTCTGGATGAAAACCGGTCATCTCGCGCAAATGGGTGCTTAAAGCGCCGAAAAGTTTCTGGCGTAAAAACAAATCCTTGCAAGCCGCTCCTGCCGGGGCGGCTTATTTTTTGCCATGATCAAAATTTTACCAGTTGATAAAAAATCAGACTGTGGCACTCTGATAGGCAAGAAGAACAGACAATCAGGGAGACACCCAATGGCGACCAGCCATCAGGCATCCGGCATTCAGGCAGCGCGTTTGGACGCTGCCGGGATCGCCGAGAATTTCTCGGACTTGCATCCAGCCTATGACGCGCATGAGGCCGCGGTGGCGGCGGACCGCTGCTATTTCTGCTATGACGCGCCCTGCATGACCGCTTGTCCGACCAGCATCGACATTCCCCAGTTCATCCGGGAGATCCAGGCAGGTCACGCCGAAAGCGCCGCCCGCACCATTTTGGAGCAGAACATCCTGGGCGGCATGTGCGCCCGGGTCTGCCCGACTGAGACGCTCTGCGAAGAGGCCTGTGTGCGCGAAACCGCCGAAGGCAAGCCGGTTGAGATCGGACGCCTGCAGCGCTACGCCACCGACACGCTGATGGAGAAGGGGGAGCACCCCTTCACCCGCGCTGCCTCGACCGGCAAGAAGGCCGCCGTGGTCGGCGCCGGACCCGCAGGCCTGGCGGCAGCGCACCGGCTGGCCATGCTGGGCCATGACGTGGTGATCTATGACGCCAAGTCCAAGGCCGGCGGTCTCAACGAATTCGGCATCGCCGCGTATAAGTCCACCAATAATTTTGCCGCGCGCGAAGTTGAGTGGCTGCTGCAAATCGGCGGCATTACAATGGATTACGGCAAGAAGCTGGGCGCGGAACTGTCACTGGACGCCTTGACAGCGGAGTATGACGCCGTGTTCCTCTCCATTGGCCTAGCTGGGGTCAACGCCCTGCGCGCCCCGGGCGAGGACAAGGATGGCGTCCGCGACGCGGTGGAATTCATCGCCGATGTGCGCCAAGCCGAGGACCTGACCATGCTGCCGGTGGGCCGCAATGTGGTGGTGATCGGCGGCGGCATGACCGCTGTGGATGCCGCGGTGCAGTCGAAACTGCTGGGCGCCGAAAACGTCACCATCGCCTACCGCCGCAGCCGCGATGACATGGGCGCAAGCCGGTTCGAACAGGATCTGGCCGCGTCCAAGGGCGTGAAGCTGATGTTCAACGTCATGCCCAAGGCGGTGCACGGAAATGGCGCAGCCGCCGAAATCGAATTGGAGTATACTGCGGTTGCAGATGGCAAGGTCTCCGGCACCGGCGAGACCGTGCGTTTGGCCGCCGATCAAGTGTTCAAGGCAATTGGCCAGACCCTGGAGGGCCAGCCCGATGCGCTGAAGCTTGAGGGCCGCAAGATCAAGGTTTC
The DNA here is from genome assembly GCF_000813745.1 of Leisingera sp. ANG-M1. Classification (GTDB taxonomy): domain Bacteria; phylum Pseudomonadota; class Alphaproteobacteria; order Rhodobacterales; family Rhodobacteraceae; genus Leisingera. Next base: position 110,428 of record NZ_JWLC01000025.1, read on the forward strand.
GGAGACCGGGCGCACCTCGCTGGCCGGGGTCTGGGCCGGGGGTGACTGCGCCTCGGGCGGCGAGGACCTCACCGTGACCGCCGTGGCCGAAGGCCGCGATGCTGCAATGGACATTCACTCCAGCCTGATGGGCTGAGCCAGCTCGGGCGCAGCGCAGCTGCGACCCAAGCTAGCCTTAAGAGGAGAGATCAAATGGCTGATCTGACAACAGAATTTTTGGGGATCAAATCCCCCAACCCGTTCTGGCTGGCCTCGGCGCCGCCAACCGACAAGGAATACAACGTCCGCCGCGCTTTTGAAGCTGGCTGGGGCGGCGTGGTTTGGAAAACCTTGGGCTCTGAAGGTCCGCCAGTCGTCAATGTGAACGGTCCGCGCTACGGCGCGATCTGGGGGGCTGACCGCCGTCTGCTGGGCCTCAACAACATCGAGCTGATCACCGACCGGCCGCTGCAGACCAACCTTGAGGAAATCACCCGGGTCAAGAAGGACTACCCGGACCGCGCCGTCATTGTCTCGATCATGGTGCCCTGCGAAGAGCAGGCCTGGAAAGATATCCTACCGCAGGTGGAGGCCACCGGCGCCGACGGAATCGAGCTGAACTTTGGCTGCCCGCACGGCATGGCCGAGCGCGGCATGGGCTCTGCTGTGGGGCAGGTGCCGGAATACATCCAGATGGTCACCGAGTGGTGCAAGAAATACTACTCCAAGCCGGTGATTGTGAAGCTGACCCCGAATATCACCGACATCCGCCACCCGGCGCGGGCTGCAAATGCGGGCAATGCCGATGCGGTCAGCCTGATCAACACCATCAACTCGATCACCTCGGTGGATCTCGACAGCATGGCGCCGGAGCCGACCATCGGCGGCAAGGGCACGCACGGCGGCTATTGCGGCCCGGCGGTGAAGCCGATTGCGCTGAATATGGTCGCCGAAATCGCCCGCGACCCGCAAACCCATGGCCTGCCGATCTCTGCCATTGGCGGCGTGACCACCTGGCGCGATGCGGCTGAGTTCATGGCGATGGGCGCAGGCAACGTGCAAGTCTGCACCGCCGCGATGACCTATGGCTTCAACGTGGTGAAGGAGATGATTTCGGGTCTGTCCAATTGGATGGATGAGAAGGGCTACACCTCCACGCAGGACTTCATCGGCATGGCTGTGCCGAATGTCACCGACTGGCAGTATCTGGACCTGAATTATGTGACCAAGGCCAAGATCAATCAGGACGATTGCATCAAATGCGGCCGCTGTTTTGCCGCCTGCGAGGACACTTCGCACCAGGCAATTGCGATGAGCGAAGACAGGGTATTCACTGTGAAGGACGACGAATGCGTCGCCTGCAACCTCTGTGTGAATGTCTGCCCGGTTGAAGGCTGCATCACTATGGAGGAGGTCGCGGCAGGCCAGATCGACGAGCGCACCGGCGAGGTGGTTTCGGGCGATTACGCCAACTGGACCACCCACCCGAACAACCCGGCCGCAACCGCCGCCGAGTGATCCATCGTCAGTTCCGGCTTCGGGACTTCTCCCGCCCGTCGCCGGCCTCCTTTGCAGGAGACCGTCTCCCGTTGGGCCCGGCGCCGCGCATAGCGCGGCGCCGGGCCCAAGGCCGCCAAGGGGGTATCAGCATTGCTGATGGCACCTGCGGGCGCGGGAGCGTTTCCCTTTCGGTGAAAACGTTCGCTGGCGGAAAGTCAGCTCTGCGGCGTAAGCATCCGGCGGTAAAGAGTTTCCAAGTATTGCGGCGCCGCGTCAAAGGGGTCTTCATCCCCCATCAGCGTACGCACCTGCGCATCAAAATCAGCATAGTGCTGGGTGAGCGACCAGATCGAAAACAGCAGATGCTTGGGGTGGGCCCGGTTGATACGGCCGGCATCCATCCAGCCCTGCAGCAACCGCGCCTTTTCCTCCACCAGCACGTTCAGATCGCTTGCAATGACGTCATGCAAACGCGGCGCCCCCTGCACGATCTCATTGGCGTAAAGTCGGCTTTCGCGCGGAAAATCCCGGCTCATCTGCAGTTTGCGCTGCACATAGGCAAGGATTTCTTCCAGCGGCTCCCCCTCAGGGTCCAGCGCCCGCAGCGGGTCCAGCCAGGTGTCCAAAAGCCCGGCCATCAGCTCATTGAAGATAGCTTCCTTTGAGGGGAAATAATACAGCAGGTTCGGTTTGCTGAGGCCCGCCGCCTTGGCGATCTGGTCCACGGTGGAGCCGCGGAAGCCATGGCTGGAAAAAACGTCCAGCGCGGCTTCGAGAATGGCGGCGCGATTCTTTTTCTGAATGCGGGTGGGCGCGCGGTCTGCGGGCATGTCCGTCCTTGTCTGTTTTTGCCGCACCTGCCAGCTGAAGTGCGGAATTTTACCTATTTCCGGCAAAAGCACCGTTTTTTTCAAGAGGCATGCGGCAATTTCTTGACTGAGTGTGAACCCGTGATAGCGTGAGTTTGACCAGTTGGTCAAATCATTGGCCGGATCCAGCCGGACCGGAACAGTGACAGGCCAGCACTCAAAGCCACCGGAAACGGCGAATACGCCGGCCGAAGCCTGCAAAGACGGGCGAACAGGGAAGGAAGCTGGAGATGACGTCGCTTGGACAGAATCTGAAAATCAATGGCGACAGGCTGTGGGACAGCCTGATGGAGATGGCCAAGATCGGTCCTGGTGTCGCGGGCGGCAACAACCGCCAGACGCTGACGGACGAGGATGGCGAGGGCCGCGCCCTGTTCCGAAAATGGTGCAAGGACGCGGGCTGTTCCATGGGGCTCGACCAGATGGGCAACATGTTTGCCCGGCGCGAAGGCACCGACCCGGAGGCGCTGCCGGTCTATGTTGGCTCGCATCTGGATACCCAGCCGACCGGCGGCAAGTATGACGGGGTGCTGGGGGTGCTCGGCGGGCTGGAGCTGATCCGCTCGCTCAATGACATGAATATCAGGACCAAGCATCCGATTGTGGTGACCAACTTCACCAACGAAGAGGGTACGCGTTTTGCGCCGGCTATGCTGTCTTCGGGTGTGTTTGCCGGTATTCACACTCAGGACTGGGCCTATGACCGGGAGGATGCTGAAGGCAAGAAGTTTGGCGATGAACTGAGCCGCATCGGCTGGCGCGGCGAAGAGGAAACCGGCGCCCGCAAGATGCATGCCTTCTTTGAGCTGCACATCGAACAGGGCCCGATCCTTGAGGCGGAAGGCAAGGACATCGGCGTGGTAACTCATGGCCAGGGCCTCAGCTGGACCCAGGTGACGGTCACTGGCAAAGACGCCCACACCGGCTCCACCCCGATGCCGTTGCGGCGCAATGCAGGCCTGGCGATGGCACGGATCCTGGAGGAAGTGGACGTGATTGCCTGGAGCCATGCGCCGCACGCGGTCGGGGCAGCGGGGCATATCGACGTCTTTCCCAACTCGCGCAATGTGATCCCGGGCAAGGTGGTTTTCACCGTTGATTTCCGCAGCCCTGATCTGGACGTGATCACGGATATGGAAAACCGTTTGCGGGAAAAGGCCAGCGAAATTGCCGAGGCGATGGGGGTGGACATCGAATTCGAAAAGGTCGGTGGCTTTGATCCCGTTGCCTTTGACGACGGCTGCGTCACCGCGGTGCGCAGCGCGGCAGAGCGGCTGGGCTATTCACATCTCGATATCATCTCGGGGGCAGGCCATGACGCCTGCTGGATCAACCGGGTGGCGCCGACTGCAATGGTGATGTGCCCCTGCGTTGACGGCCTCAGCCACAACGAGGCGGAAGAGATCAGCAAGGAATGGGCCGAAGCCGGCGCCAATGTCCTGTTCCACGCGGTGGTCGAAACTGCTGAAATCGTTTCATAGCTGGGGGCCGGCCCCAGACCCCCGGGATATTTCCGGCAAGAGGAAGAGACGGCGCGCAGCGGCGGAAGAGACAAATGGAGGCGTGAAAATGCGCCCCGGTTCAGGGAGTTGTAACCATGAGTAAAGTCATCAGAAACGGCACCATCGTGACCGCCGATCTGACCTACAAGGCGGATGTGCTGATCGAAAACGGGGTGATCACACAGATCGGCCCGAACCTGAAGGGCGATGAGGAACTGGATGCCACCGGCTGTTATGTGATGCCGGGCGGGATCGACCCGCATACCCATCTTGAGATGCCTTTCATGGGCACCTACAGCTCGGACGACTTTGAGTCCGGCACCCGCGCGGGGCTTGCGGGCGGCACCACGATGGTGGTGGATTTTGCACTGCCCAATCCAGGCGAGAGCCTGCTGGACGCGCTGAAGCGCTGGGACAACAAATCCACCCGCGCCAACTGCGACTACTCCTTCCACATGGCGGTGACATGGTGGGGCGAGCAGGTTTTTGACGACATCAAGACCGTGATCCAGGAACGCGGTATCAACACCTTCAAGCACTTCATGGCCTACAAGGGCGCTTTGATGGTGAATGATGACGAGCTTTACGCCTCCTTCCAGCGGCTGGCGGAGCTGGGCGGCATTGCTATGGTGCATGCGGAAAACGGCGATGTGGTGGCAGAGCTATCCGCTAAGCTCTTGGCAGAAGGCAATAATGGCCCAGAGGCTCACGCCTATTCCCGCCCGCCGCAGGTGGAAGGCGAGGCCACCAACCGCGCCATCATGATTGCCGATATGGCGGGCGTGCCGCTCTACGTCGTGCATACTTCTTGCGAGGACAGCCACGAGGCTATCCGCCGCGCCCGGATGCAGGGCAAGCGGGTCTGGGGCGAGCCGCTGATCCAGCATCTGACCCTGGATGAGAGCGAGTATTTCAACAAGGACTGGGATCACGCTGCTCGCCGGGTGATGTCGCCGCCGTTCCGCAACAAGCAGCATCAGGACAGCCTGTGGGCCGGTCTGCAGTCGGGCTCGCTCTCGGTGGTGGCAACGGATCACTGCGCCTTTACCACCGAGCAGAAACGCTATGGGGTTGGTGACTTTACCAAGATCCCGAACGGCACCGGCGGCCTGGAAGACCGGATGCCGATGCTCTGGACTCATGGGGTGGAAACCGGCCGGCTGACACCGAACGAGTTTGTGGCCGTCACCTCGACCAACATTGCCAAGATCCTGAACTGCTACCCGAAAAAAGGCGCGGTTCTGGTCGGTGCCGATGCCGATCTGGTGGTTTGGGATCCGGCTAAGACCAAGACCATCTCGGCAGGCACCCAGCAGTCCTCAATCGACTACAATGTGTTCGAAGGGCATGAAGTGAAGGGCCTGCCGCGCTTTACCCTGACCCGCGGCCATGTGGCGGTGCATGACGGCGATATCCGCTGCCAGGAGGGCCACGGCAAGTTTGTCGAGCGCGCGCCCAACACCACGGTGAACAAGGCGCTGTCGACCTGGAAAGAACTGACCGCTCCGCGTCCGGTGGAGCGCAGCGGCATCCCGGCGACAGGCGTGTAAATCAGGAACGGGCTGCCGGTAACGGCGGCCCGTTTTCCTGTGTGAAATCAAGGCGAAGATATGAATATGGAAACGACCACCCAGGCAATCCGTCCCGAGGCCGCCGCTTCCTCAACAGGTCCTGCAGATTGCGTGATCGAGGCAAAACACCTGGATCTGACGTTTGAGACCAACGACGGCCCGGTGCACGCGCTGAAGGATGTGAGCCTGGAGATCAATAAGGGCGATTTTGTCTCCTTCATCGGTCCGTCCGGCTGCGGCAAGACCACGTTTTTGCGGTGCATTGCTGCGCTGGAGACACCCACTGGCGGCAGCCTGTCCGTGAACGGCATGACCCCGGACGAGGCGCGCCGCAACCGGGCATATGGCTATGTGTTTCAGGCGGCGGGGCTGTACCCGTGGCGGACCATTGCCAAGAACATCAAGCTGCCGCTGGAGATCATGGGATACTCCAAAGCGGAACAGGAGAAGCGCGTTCAGCAAGTGCTTGAACTTGTTGAGCTGTCGGGTTTTGGCGGCAAGTTTCCCTGGCAGCTGTCAGGCGGTATGCAGCAGCGGGCCTCCATCGCACGGGCGCTGGCGTTTGACGCTGATATCCTGCTGATGGATGAACCCTTCGGGGCGCTGGACGAGATCGTGCGCGACCACCTGAATGAACAGCTCTTGAAGCTCTGGGCGCGCACCAACAAGACCATCGGCTTTGTCACCCACTCGATCCCGGAAGCAGTATATCTGTCGACAAAGATCGTTGTGATGTCGCCGCGGCCCGGGCGCATACATGATGTGATCGACAGCACCTTGCCCAAGGAACGTCCCTTGGATATCCGCGACAGCCCTGAGTTCATCGAGATTGCGCATCGGGTGCGTGAGGGGCTTAGGGCGGGGCATGCCGATGACTGAGTTTTGCCTTAGAAACTGGGCGGCGCCGGGCGTGCAGCCCATGTGCCGCCCCAGTGTACCGGGCGGCTGCCAGATTGGGAGGGCAAGGGTATGAAAAGCCTTGTTGCCGTTCTCTCTGTGCTCGCTGCTATCATTGCCTTTTGGTACGCCGCCTGCGTGCCGATGAACATCAAGGGTGTTTTGGATGCGGCTGAGCGGGCAGGGGCCGAAGTAACACCTGCCACGCCAAAGGCGCGCCGGGACATGAGTGAAGTAGGGCTGGTGGCAACGAACACCTTTGCCATTGGCGATACCTGGGTGCAGGAGCGCCCGCGTCTGCCGGCGCCGCATCAAGTGGCGGTGGAGCTGTGGAAGACCACGGTGGAAAAGAAGATCACCTCGAAACGCAGCCTGATCTATCACGCGCAGGTGACGCTGAGCGCCACCCTCTTAGGCTTTGCCATCGGCACCGGTCTCGGCATCCTGCTGGCGGTGGGCATCGTGCACAGCCGGGTGATGGATATGTCGGTGATGCCTTGGGCGATTGTCAGCCAGACCATTCCGATCATCGCGCTGGCGCCGATGATCATTGTGGTGCTTTATTCCATCGGGGTGCAGGGGATCATTCCCAAGGCGGTGATCTCGGCCTACCTGAGCTTTTTCCCGGTGGTTGTCGGCATGGTGAAGGGGCTCAGGGCACCGGATTCGATGCAGCTTGATTTGCTGAAAACCTATAGCGCCTCGACGTCCCAAGGGTTCTGGAAGCTGCGGCTGCCGTCCTCGATGCCATACCTGTTTGCCTCGCTGAAAATCGGTATTGCGGCATCGCTGGTGGGCGCCATCGTGGGTGAGCTGCCAACCGGTGCGGTTGCGGGACTTGGCGCACGGCTGCTGGCGGGCAGTTATTACGGGCAGACCGTGCAGATCTGGTCGGCACTGTTTGCGGCGGCAATCCTGGCGGCGGCGCTGGTGGCGCTGCTGGGGCTGATTGAAAAGCTGGTGCTGAACCGGATGGGGGTGCGGGCATGATTGAGCGTTGGAAGGAGGGCTCTGCCCTCGCCGCTGCGCGGCTCACCCGGGGTATTTGGCCCAGAAAGAAGCAGGAGGGTGCGTCATGGTGATGGTTGTCCTTGCTGTTCTCGTCTGGTGTCTGGGCTGGTGGCTGAACAGCCGCCTGGCCAACAGCCCGGCGGCGGCGACGCGTGGTGTTCAATTGCTGGTGCCTGCGATCTTTGGCGTCACCGTGCTGGTGGTCTGGGAGCTGCTGGTGCGCGGGCTGGAAGTGTCGCTGGTGATCCTGCCTGCGCCTTCCGTGATTGCCGAACGCTTTGCCTCCAGCATTCCGATCCTGTGGGAGGACTTTGCCCAGACCATCCTGAAAGGCGCGCTTGGCGGCTATGTGATCGGATGCGGCGCGGCGTTTCTGACCGCGATCCTGGTCGATCGCAGCGATTTCCTGCGCCGCGGGCTTTTGCCGGTGGGGAACTTCGTGGCGGCGCTGCCGATTGTCGGCACCGCGCCGATCCTTGTGATGTGGTTCGGATTCGACTGGCACTCCAAGGCCGCGGTGGTTGTGGTCATGGTGTTCTTCCCGATGCTGGTGAACACCGTGGCGGGCCTGCGCGAGACCGACCAGATGCAGCGCGACCTGATGCAGACCTATGCCGCCGGCTACTGGCAGAGTTTCTTCAAGCTGCGGCTGCCAGCGGCGCTGCCGTTTGTGTTCAACGGTTTGAAGATTTCGACCACGCTGGCGCTGATCGGGGCAATTGTGGCGGAGTTCTTCGGCTCGCCCACAGTCGGCATGGGCTTCCGGATTTCCACCAGCGTTGGCCAATTGGCGCTGGACATGGTCTGGGCTGAGATCGTGGTGGCTGCCCTTGCGGGGTCAGCCTTCTACGGGCTGGTTGCGCTGATCGAGAAGAGCTTCACCTTCTGGCACCCGTCCCAGCGGGGCTGAATAGAGGGGTTGAGCAGATACAACACATACGGGAAAGTGAAAACAAAAAGAAACCCGGACAAACGAAAATCAATAGGGAGAACTTACCAATGAAGCACATTATGACGGCAGCGGCTTTGGCGCTGGGGGCGGCAGGTGCGGCCCAGGCAGCGGACGACGTGACGCTGCAGCTGAAATGGGTGACACAGGCACAGTTCGCAGGCTACTACGTGGCGCTGGACAAGGGGTTCTATGAAGAAGAGGACCTGAACGTCACTATCCTGCCGGGCGGCCCGGACATTGCGCCGACCCAGGTGATTGCCGGCGGCGGCGCCGATGTGACGGTGGAATGGATGCCGGCCGCACTGGCCGCGCGCGAAAAGGGTTTGCCGCTGGTCAACATTGCCCAGCCGTTCAAATCTTCGGGCATGATGCTGACGTGCTGGAAGGACACAGGTATCGCTGCACCTGCCGATCTGGCCAACCGCACCCTGGGTGTGTGGTTCTTCGGCAATGAATTCCCCTTCATGAGCTGGATGAGTCAGCTGGGCATTTCGACCGAGGGCAAGGGCGACAGCGGTGTGGAAGTTCTGAAGCAGGGCTTCAATGTCGACCCGCTGCTGCAGCGCCAGGCGGATTGCATCTCGACCATGACGTACAATGAGTACTGGCAGGTCATTGATGCGGGTGTCGGTGCGGATGAGCTGATCACCTTCAAGTACGAAGACCAGGGCGTGGCGACGCTGGAAGACGGTCTTTATGTGCTGGAGGAGAAGCTGAGCGATCCGGAGTTCACCGGCAAGATGGAACGCTTTGTGCGTGCGTCGATGAAGGGATGGAAATACGCTGAGGAAAACCCGGATGAGGCGGCGGAAATCGTTCTGGACAATGATGCCTCCGGTGCCCAGACCGAGACCCACCAGAAGCGGATGATGGGTGAGATTGCCAAGCTGACCGCAGGCAGCAACGGCGCGCTGGATCCGGCGGATTACGAGCGCACGGTAGCAACCTTGATGGGCGGCGGCTCCGATCCGGTGATCACTAAGGCTCCGGAAGGCGCCTGGACTCATGCCATCACGGATGCAGCGCTGAAGTAACGTCTGGCATCCTGATTGAGGATTCTAAATCTATGACCCCGCTTGGCATTGATGCCTGGCGGGGTTTTCTGATTTCCGGGCTGTGGTTGCAGAAGATGTGCACACCGGCCGATGCTCAACGGCCAGGCTGCTGCCTGCGATGGAGAGCAGCCTGGCACAGAACAATATGCTGGGCGAGGGGGCTTTAACCGGTTCCTTCTTTCTGCCCCCTCTCAACAGGCGCAGTCCAATCGGACAACCCCTGTTCTTATTGATGGGAGGCCGCGTGGTGTTCACCCGGCCTTTCGTCCGGACTATCAGGCGTTCGCGCCGCAGTGTTTGACTTCAATCCCGAAGACGTATGATCGGCTTTGAGTAAAGCGGTGCCCGCTAGTACGGCTTTTCTTCACCGTGTTTTGCCTTGCGGCGCTTGCTGCATCGGAAAGATCTGCCGCCCTGAGCCAAAGCAGTTTGGTTAAAATTGCAATAAATTGGCAGTGATTCCAAAATACACGCTTTGGGCGTGGTTTTTTGTGGTACCCTCACCTCATGGGAGAGATATGTGCTCATACCCCCGATGGGCAGAGGCAATCCAGCTACCCGCCGCATTACCTGTGCCTTTGCCCTCAGGCGGAACGTGCCGTGTGCCGATCGCGGCAGCCGGTGCGAGGATGCTCAGCCCTCCTGGCTGTGATGGACCAAGGCTGCGAATTGCCATTGATGGAATTGTGCCGGGAGGCTTATGTGCGCAAGAGCCAGACCGGCAGAGGTCAGGTTCTGGTGCTGTATGAGGCTGAGCCTGCGGAGCTGGCGGATCTGAACAGCCGGCAATGCGACATCATTCCTGTATCGGTTTGCTGCCTGAGCAGGATCGGCCACACGGATCTTCTGCACTCGCTGGCGAGCGGGTTTGATGTCATCCATATGCAGGTATGCGCCAGCGAACAGGATATTCCGCATCAGCGGCGCGAAGTCGAATTGGTGCAGGCGCTTGGCGGGCTGGGGCGCGTGCTGGTTTTTGACCGCGACACGGGATTGTCCCGGCGGCTGGCGGCAAGCGTGTTTCCCTTCCCTTCGGTGACGCCGGACGTTCTGGCTATGGGCAGCCGCCGGGATACTGCCCGGGCCAGCGCCGCGGCGCTGCTGCCCGCCAGCATGGATCGTGTCTCCTTGCCGGACCAGGCGCCTTACGGGTCCATCAGCCTGGATGAAGAGCTGTGCAACCATTGCAGCAGCTGTGTTTGGGTTTGCCCTTCGGATGCTCTCAGCTTTACTGAAAACGGCTGCGAATTGAGTTTTGTTGAATCGCAATGCTTTCAATGCGGCCTGTGCATTACGATCTGCCCGCAACGCGCGCTGAGTATGGAGGCGGCAATGGATTTGTCGGCTGCGGCGGTGCTGCCGCATCTGCTGGCTGGCAGGAATGACAACTTGGGGAACGTAGAGGAAACGGCCAGTGGCCCGGTGCAGGCAGAAGACCCCAGTTGAGCGGCAGCCCTTATCCGGCAGGGGAAAAGGGGCCGGAATTTCTGAAAGAATCCAACGCCCTGCTTGAGGTATCAGCGGCCCTCAGCCTTGTTCGAGAAACCCGCCGTATTGGCCGCGCTTGAAAATCAGCCCCTTGCCCGGGCGGGTGGTGACGCTGGCAACCTCGCCGATGATGATGGTGTGATCACCGGCCGGATGGGCGGCATAGTTGCGGCAGTCGAAACGGGCAATCACCCCGTCCAGAGCCGGCGCGCCGAGGGCATTCGGCTGCCAGGCAGCGGCTGTGAAATCTTCTCCGTGTGCGGCAAAGTGCTTGGCTAGTCCCAGCTGATCTTCGGCCATCACGTGAATGGCAAAATTGTCTGCCTTTGCAAAGGAATCATGGCGCATGGAAGCCCGTGCCGGGCACCACAAAAGCAGCGGCGGGTCCAGGGAAACGGAAGTGAAACTGTTGACGGTAATGGCCAGCGGGCCGCGGCTGGTCACTGTGGTGATCACGGTCACCCCGGTGCCAAAGCTGCCGAGAGCATCGCGATAGATCCGGGCAGTCTCCGGCCCGGGAATAAAGCTGGTTTCGGCCATGCCGCGCGCCTCTTGTTCGTTCCGGACAGTGACCTGCCACGCATGGCGCCGATTGTCTACCTAGTTCATGTCTTCAATAAGGCGGCTGTGCTTGCGGGTCTCTTCCAGCACTGCACCAAACGTGCTGAGGCCCCGCGCCTCCAGCATGGGAAGCATCTTGCAAAACACTTCGGCGGTGGCGCGGGCGTCGCCCATTGCGGTATGGCGCACTGCCGCCGGAATGGTCACATCCAGGCGTTCGCACAGCGCGTCAAGCGTATGGGATTGCGACGCGCCGAACAGAACGGCGCTCAGCAGCACGGTGTCCAGAACGGGTTGATCCCAAGCGACCCCTGCGCGTTTCGCGTGGCGGTGCAGGAAAGCCATATCAAAGGGGGCGTTATGGGCTACCATCACGGCATCCGAGGCAAACCGGTGCAAGCTGCGCGCGGCCTCGGAGATATCCGGCGCACCCTGCACCATCGCATCGCTGATGCCATGCACTTTGACCGACACGGCAGGGATCGGCCGGCCCGGATCCACCAGGGTTTCAAACTGCTCCTCGTCGATGATCCGGCCGCGCACCACCCGCAGTGCGCCGATCTGCACGATCTCATCCTTATGGGGAAGCAGGCCAGTGGTTTCGGTGTCAAAGACAACATAGCTGAGACCGGCAAGTTTCTGGTCTCCTCCTGCGGCCTGACTGCCCTCCAGCAGGGCAAAATCATAAACCAGGGGCCGTGTGTCCTCTGGCGCAAGGCCGGGATGGGAGCCTTCAAACAGGATGATGTAGCCCGGAGCGCCGCCAAGCGGTTTCAGCCGCAAATCGAATACCTGAGCACCGCTTGCGCTTTTGACCTGTGCTGCGGCTTCCTTGCCGCTGCGCACCATCCTGCCATAGGCCGCTTCAAGCCCGGTCTGATCCAGATAGCTGGACAGCGGCGCATTTAGCCGGGGCGGAGCCTCCTGCGCCAGCACTGCAGCTGCCTGGCCGTCATACAGCACAATCCGGTGCGAAGGGCCGGCCATGAGCGTGGCAATAGGAATATCGGTCAGCAGCGCAGCAAGGCGGGTTTTCTCGGCTTCCAGATGCGCAGTCTCGAGGGCAATGGCCTCGGCAGCATTGAGGGCGGATTCTCCCAGTTTCCCGGCCAGCCCCTCCGCCGCGGCGGCCAGGTCGCCAAGATAGCGGGCGCCGTGTGTGTCCATTTGCCGGGTCACACCAGCATGCGCGCGTGCGCGCATCTCGGCCGCCAGGCGTTCGATCGGCTTGGCGACGTTTTCATCGAACAGCAGCCAAACCGCGGCGCACAGTCCCAGGATTGCAAAGATGCTCAGCAGCCCTGAGAACAGGAACGCATCTGCCAGCTCCGGCTGGCCTGCCCGGGCGAAGCCCAGCCACAGGGCGCCGCAGGTGACAGCAATGCCGCCAAGCGCCAGCAGGCAAAAGAACAGGAAAATCCGCAAACGCAGGCTGAGCCGGGTGAGCATCGCTATCCTCCGCAAACAGTGGCCAGGATCGCATCACCGGCGCCCGGTTCAATCCAGTTCAGCCCCTCCGGCAGCCCGCCGCTGAATTCAGCAGCGCCGGCAGACAGCGCCCGCCGCCCGGTGCCGCAATCAAGCCAGACCGGCAGCTTGGTCACCGCGGCCCAGCGGCCGAAGAAATAGATCTCGGCCAGGTGCACCTGCGGGTGGTCCGCGTGGCTTTTCATCGTGGCGGTATCAATGGCGGCAAAGCGGTCAACGTAAGGCACAGCATAGGTCCACGGACGGTAGAAGCTGCGGTTCTCAACCGTTTCCGCCACCACCAGCCCCTCGGGCAGGCCGGACGCGGTGCGGGAATACCAGCCGTACTCCGAGGCAATGGTGACGCCTATCATCGCCAGCCCCGCCGCAACCGGCGCCAACCAGCGCGGCAGCCGCTCGCCTAGGGACTTGCCCAGCAGCATCACCACACCCGCCGCCGCAATGCCTGCAAAGATCACCGCAATCAGTTCCAGAAACATGCCAATTCCTCTTCAGAGCCCGGCCGGCTCTTTCATCTTGCCAAAAATACTCCCGCCGGAGGCATCCCCGGCGTCAACACGCGCAGGTGTCAGCCCAGTATACCTTTGCCGTGCCCAACCGCCGATTGCATTGTCTTTACCACAACAAACGCATCGCGCAGATGACTTCGCTCAAAATCTGAGAGGCTCGACGGTGCCAGGTAATTGTCCGGCGCCTGACCCGCACGGATCTGTGCCGCCTGATGCTCCAGCCGGGTCTGGGCAATCAGGTCGTAGGCGTCCATCAGATCGCGAGCACCGGAGGGGCTGAGCACGCCGGCGGCCTCAGCGGCTTCCAGCCGGGCGCGGGTGTTCACATCAGCCAGTTCCCCCTGCAGCGCATAGATCCGGCCAAGGTCCACCACCGGCACCACGCCGTTGTGCTTCATGTCCAGCGTGTTGCGGTGCTCGCCAGAACGGATGGCGGCGAGACCGCGCAAGAGCCCCAGCGGTGGCGTGTGCTTGAGCGAGTTGGCAATCATATGCGCGGTGAAAATCGAGTTTGCGCGGACTGCCGCCAGTGTTTGCCGCTGCAGGTCCTCGAACAGGTTGGCTTCGCCGCCGATGGGGCGCAGATCGAACATCACCGAGGCCAGCATCTGTGCCTCCGGGTTCGGCTTGGCGATCCAACCGCGGAAGTATTCACGCCAGACACGCAGCGGCTGCCGCCAGCGCGGATTTGAGGCCATCATCTCGCCAGGGCAGAAGACATAACCGCAGGTGTTCAGCCCATCGCAGACAAAAGCGGCCAGCTGTTCGAAATAGCTTTCGTCTTCCGGCGCTGCTTCGTCAGAAAGGATCAGACAGTTGTCCTGATCAGATACCCCGGTTTGCTCGCGCCGGCCTTGCGAGCCGCAGGCAAGCCACAGATAGGGTACCGGCGGCGGGCCGAGTTTTTCCTCGGACAGCGCCAGCAGGCGGCGGGTCGCAGTGTCGGCAATGTCCGTGATCAGCCGGGTCACAACCTCATGCCGGTTGCCGCCTGCAACCAGTTGCACCAGCAGGCGAGGGATTTCTGCGGTGACCTTTGCCATTTCCGCTGCCGAAGCGGCGCCAGCAATGGCAGAGACCATCTCGCCGGAACTCACGGCCTGGAAACGGGTCAGGTCGGTCTGGGTCACAATGCCCACCAGCCTGCCGCCTTCGGTCACCGGGATATGGCCGATGCCGTGCTCCATCATCATGTGCAGAACGTCAGAGCCGATGGCGGAGGGTGCCAGCGTCAGCGGGTCCGGGGTCATCACTGTGCTGACCGGGGTGGAGAAGGGCTTGCCCGCTGCGAGAATTTTGCCAGTCAGGTCGCGGGTGGTAAGGACGCCTTGCAGACGGTCTCCGTCGGTGACGCAGACCGAAGAGATGAAATGGTTGCGCATCAGCTGTGCCGCGCTTTGGCAGGTGAGGCCGCCGGAACAGGTGACCGGGTCGCGCGCCATGATCGCTTCAACGCGCGTGGTGGCCAGACTGTTGCCCTCGCGGCTGCCGGGGCGGCGGCGATCAAAGAATTTAGCGATCTGCGCATGCTCTGCCATCAGGGCGTGGAAGTCTGCTTTTGGCAGCAAAAGGAGCAGGGTATCTGTGGTCGCCTGGGCCGAGGTCACTGCGCGGCCGCTGCGGGTCAGACCGCGCTCGCCAAAAGAGTTGCGGGGGCCGAGGATCGAAACCGGGATGCTGTTCTCATCGGTCACCTCGACCTCGCCGGAATGAACCAGATAGAGCCCCTCCAGTTCTTCGTTCAGCACGTAGACCGGATCACCGGCTGCAGCTTGGATCTGGCGGAACTTCGGAGCGAGGCCGCTCAGCAATGCGGGCTCCAGGCTGTCGTAGGGATGCACCGAGGACAGGAAGCGGATCAGGCCGGTTTCATCAAGGGACATGGCAGCACCTTTGAAATCAGAAAAATGGCCCCGCCAGCCAAAGTGCCGGACGGGACCATCAGGGAGGTGGCGGGCCGCCGAGGGAGGGCCCGCCCAGGGGAGGTTAGTGGTCCTGTGCGGCACCTGCACCGCGCGGGATGCGGACGCTTTCGACCAGCTCTTCGATCTCGGCCGGGATGGCTTCGGTCGATTTCGACACCATGAAGGCCACCGCAAAGTTCACCATCGCGCCGATCGCACCAAAGGAGGTGGATTTGACGGTGCCCAGCAGCGGATCTGCATCGGTGAAGGAGTTGGTGCCCGGGATGAACAGCCAGCCCTTGTGCAGGAAGATGTAGATCAGGGTGACGATCAGGCCTGCCAGCATGCCGGCCACGGCGCCCTTGTTGTTCACCTTGGTGAAGATGCCCATCATCAGCGCCGGGAAGATCGAAGCGGCGGCCAGGCCAAAGGCCAGCGCCACTGTCTGCGCGGCAAAGCCCGGCGGGTTCAGACCCAGGTAGGTCGCAACAGCAATGGCAACAGCCATGGCGATACGGGCCGACAGCAGCTCGCCTTTTTCCGAGATGCTGGGGTTGATCGAGCCCTTGATCAGGTCGTGCGAGACAGCCGAGGAGATCGCCAGCAAGAGGCCAGCCGCGGTAGATAGGGCCGCCGCCAGGCCGCCAGCCGCCACCAGGCCGATCACCCAGCCCGGCAGGTTGGCAATCTCAGGGTTGGCCAGAACCAGGATGTCGCGGTTGAACTTGGTCAGCTCATTGCCGGCCCAGCCGTTGGCTGCCGCAGTTTCCTGCAGATCAGGGTTCTTGTCGTTGTAGTACTGGATCGCACCGTCGCCGTTCTTGTCTTCCCAAGCCAGCAGACCGGTTTTCTGCCAGGTGGCCATCCAGTCGTACTGCGGATCGTTTTCGATCTGCTGAACGGTCACAGCGCCGCCCTCGATGCCGCCGTTCGGCCACATCATCTCGGTGATGTTCAGACGGGCCATGGCGCCAACAGCCGGAGCGGTCAGGTACAGCAGCGCAATGAACACCAGGGTCCAGCCGGCCGACCAGCGGGCGTCAGCCACGCGCGGCACAGTGAAGAAGCGCATGATCACGTGGGGCAGGCCGGCGGTGCCGATCATCAGCGACAGGGTGAACAGCACCATGTTGAAGGTGTCGGCGTGATGCAGCGTGTACTCTTTGAAGCCCAGCTCGGTCACAATTGCGTCCAGCTTGGCCAGCAGAGGCTCGCCGGAAGCGGCGTGGTCGCCGAACAGGCCCAGGGCCGGGATCGGGTTGCCTGTCAGCTGCAGCGAGATGAAGATCGCCGGGATGGTATAGGCGGTGATCAGCACGCAGTACTGGGCCACTTGGGTGTAGGTTACACCCTTCATGCCGCCGAACACGGCGTAGGCGAAGACCACACAGGCGCCGATCAGCAGGCCGGCGGTGTTGGAAACTTCCAGGAAGCGGCCGAAAGCCACGCCAACGCCGGTCATCTGGCCGATCACATAGGTGGTCGAAGCGACGATCAGGCAGATCACAGCCACCACGCGGGCGGTCGGGCTGTAGAAGCGGTCGCCGATGAACTCGGACACGGTGAACTTGCCGAACTTGCGCAGATAGGGCGCCAGCAGCAGCGCCAGCAAAACGTAACCGCCGGTCCAGCCCATCAGGAAGGTGGAGTTGTCATAGCCGGTGAAAGCAATGAGGCCCGCCATCGAGATGAAGGAGGCCGCCGACATCCAGTCGGCCGCGGTGGCCATACCGTTGGTAACAGGGTGAACACCCCGGCCAGCGGCATAGAATTCAGAAGTCGAGCCCGCGCGGGCCCAGATGGCGATGCCGATGTAAAGCGCAAAGGAGGCGCCCACAAACAGCAGGTTGATGGTAAACTGGTCCATCTTATTCTTCCTCCACGCCGTATTCACGGTCCAGCTTGTTCATGCGGATCGCGTAGAAAAAGATCAGCCCCAGGAACACCAGGATTGAGCCTTGCTGGGCGAACCAGAAGCCCAGATCACTGCCGCCGACGCTGATGCCGGACAGCAGCGGGCGCAGCAGGATGCCGAAGCCGAATGAAACAACAGCCCAGATCACCAGGCTGATAATGATGATGCGCACATTGGCCGCCCAATAGCCCTTATCGGCTTCGGCGGCCTTTGCGGCGTTTGTGGTTTGGTCCGCCATGGCGGCTCCTCCTTCTTCCTCCTGAGCCGCCGCGGGGGACCGGGCAGACTCTCTCCGTTTGCCTGCCGCCGGGTTCACGGGCGTGCAGGCATGACTCCTCCGGTCCGCCTGGGCGGTGCCGATGGGTATTCCAATGTCCGGGGGACGGGGTCCTGCGTGTCAGGCAGGCCCCGTTTCTTGTTCGTTAGGCGGTGGCCTCGGTCACGATGGCCGCCATGTCCTGGGCAATGTCGGTGATTTCGCCCATGGCATTTGTGGTTTTCAGAACGTCCTTGCCGCCGTAGTAGGCGATCAGCGGCGCGGTTTGCGCGTGATAGGCTTCCAGCCGGCTGGCAACGGTTTCGGCGTTGTCATCGGCGCGGCGCTTCATTTCGGTGCCGCCGCATTTATCGCATTTGCCTGCCTCGGCGGGCTGCTTGAAGCTGTCGTGGTAGCCTTCGCCGCAGCCGCCGCAGGTGTAGCGGCCGGAGATGCGCTCGACCATGGCAGCGTCGTCCACCTCCAGGCTGATCGCGGCGTTGATCTTCTGCTGGGTTTCCGCCAGCAGATCGTCCAGCGCCTCGGCCTGCACGGTGGTGCGGGGGAAGCCATCGAGGATCACGCCCTTGGTGCAATCGGGCTCGGTCAGGCGGTCGCGCAGGATGTTGATCACGATCTCGTCGCTGACCAGCTGGCCTGCTTCCATTACCGCCTTGGCGGCGAGGCCCGCAGGCGTGCCCGCGGCAACCGCTTCGCGCAGCAGGTCGCCGGTCGACAGCTGCACATAGCCGAATTTCTCTTCGAGCATCCGTGCCTGGGTGCCCTTGCCGGCGCCCGGAGGCCCCAGCAGGATCAGCACGGCGGGACGGGTGAGTACTGCCATATTCATCGGTCAATCACCCCTTGTTCGCACGGTTTTCGATCAGGTCTTCGACCACCGAGGGATCGGCCAGGGTCGAGGTGTCGCCCAGCGAGCCGAAGTCGTTCTCGGCGATCTTGCGCAGGATGCGGCGCATGATCTTGCCGGAGCGGGTTTTCGGCAGGCCCGGCGCCCATTGGATCACGTCCGGGCTGGCAATCGGGCCGATTTCGGTGCGCACCCAGGTGCGCAGCTCCTTGCGCAGTTCCTCGGACGGCTCCCGGTCATTCATCAGGGTGACATAGCAGTAGATGCCCTGGCCCTTGATCTCATGCGGGTAGCCGACCACGGCGGCCTCGGCCACGGCGGCGTGGGCCACCAGCGCGCTTTCGACCTCAGCCGTGCCCATGCGGTGGCCGGAGACATTGATCACATCGTCGACGCGGCCGGTGATCCAGTAGTCGCCGTCCTCGTCGCGGCGGCAGCCGTCGCCGGTGAAGTAGTAGCCCTTGTAGTCGGAGAAATAGGTCTTCTCGAACCGCTCGTGGTCGCCCCAGACGGTGCGCATCTGGCCCGGCCAGCTGTCTTTGATGCAGAGCACGCCTTCAACGCCGTTGCCTTCGATCTCGACACCGGACTGGGGGTCCAGAACCACCGGCTGGATGCCGAAGAAGGGCTTCATCGCCGCGCCCGGCTTCATTGCGTGGGCGCCCGGAAGCGGCGTCATCAGATGGCCGCCGGTCTCGGTCTGCCACCAGGTGTCGACGATCGGGCATTTGCCCTTGCCGACGACGTCATTGTACCAGGTCCAGGCTTCCGGGTTGATCGGCTCGCCCACAGTGCCCAGGGTGCGCAGCGCCGAGAGGTCGCATTTTTCAACGAACTCAGTACCTTGGCCCATCAGCGCGCGGATGGCGGTGGGGGCAGTGTAGAACTGGTTCACCTTGTGCTTCTCGCAGACCTGCCAAAAGCGCGAGGCATCCGGGTAGGTCGGCACGCCCTCGAACATCAGCGTGGTGGCGCCATTGGCCAGGGGCCCGTAGACGATATAGCTGTGGCCGGTCACCCAGCCCACATCCGCGGTGCACCAGTAGACGTCGCCATCATGGTAATCGAAGGTGATCTCATGGGTCATCGCGGCATAGGTGATATAGCCGCCGGTGGTGTGCACCACGCCTTTGGGCTGGCCGGTGGAGCCGGAGGTGTAGAGTATGAACAGCGGATCCTCGGCGTTCATCTCAGCCGGTGCGCAGTAATCATCCGCATCCAGCGCCATCTCGTTGTAGTCGTGGTCGCGCCCGTCCACCCAGGTGGTCTGGCCACCGGTGCGCTTGACCACCAGGCATTTCACCGTGTCCTTGGTGTGCAGCAGAGCGGCGTCGGCATTGGATTTCAGCGGCGTGTTGCGGCCGCCGCGCGGGGCCTCATCCGCGGTGATCAGAACCTTGGCGTCGCAGCCGTTGATGCGGGCCGCCAGCGCGTCGGGGGAGAAGCCGGCAAAGACGATGGAATGAATGGCACCGATGCGGGCGCAGGCCAGCATGGCATAGGCCGCTTCGGGGATCATCGGCAGATAGATCACCACCCGGTCGCCCTTGCGCACGCCCATCGACTCCAGAATGTTGGCCATCCGGCAGGTGCGGCGGTGCAGCTCCTTGTAGGAGATATGCTGCGCCTCATCCTCCGGATTGTCCGGCTCCCAGATGATTGCGGTCTGGTCGCCGCGGGTTTCCAGGTGGCGGTCGATGCAGTTGGCGGAAACGTTCAGGGTGCCGTCGCCGTACCAGTTAATCGAAACATTGCCGAAGTTGTAGTTCACGTCCTTCACCTGGGTGAAGGGCTTGATCCAGTCGATGCGCTTGCCTTGCTCGCTCCAGAACGCGTCCGGATCGGCCAGCGAGGCCTCATACATCTCCTGGTATTTCGCGGCATTGACATGCGCGCGGGCAACGGTTTCGTCGGATGGCGGATAGACAGCGTCTGCGTGCAGCGCGTTCATGCGGTTTCCTCCCAGAAATTATATTGGCAAGACAAACGACAACGCTGTGCCGCGGCTGTCAAACCGTTTCCTCCTGGGCATCGATAATAGAGCAGGCTGAAAATTTGTGAATAACTGACCGGTTTTTAAGCATTTGCTTGTGAACGAATTTCCCTTGAGGCTATTAATCTGTAAAGTTTTTGGAGATATTGATTTTCAGATAACGCGAAATCAAACACTTACATGTAAACGACTTTGCGACTGATTTACGGGGCTGATAGGGCTGCTTGGGGCAGGGCGTGCGCTGTTGGCGGAAACATGCCGCTTCTGCACTGCGGCATATTGTGCCACCTGCCGCTTTAACAGGAGCTCCAGGTCCGGGGCCGCGCGTCTGGCGCGAGTCGCTGCGTAACCTTTCCGCCCTGGGGGTTGGCAGCGCGCGGGCAAGCCGTTAGCCTGACGCCCAAGCGCCCGCCGGTGGCACCCGCCACAGCGGAAAAGGGCGCAATCCGGGAGAGTTACATCATGAATAAATTTCTGACTGCTGCTGTTGCGGCAACTGCTGGCGTTGCTATGGCAGGCGAGGCTGCGGCCACCGAGTGGAACGTGTCCCTGTGGGGCAAGCGCCGCGCCTTTACCGAGCATGTGGAGAAACTGGCTGAGCTGGTCTCTGAGAAGACAGGCGGCGAGTTCACCCTGAACATCAGCTATGGCGGCCTCTCAAAGAACAAGGAGAACCTCGACGGGATCTCCATCGGCGCTTTTGAGATGGCGCAGTTCTGCGCTGGCTACCACCGCGACAAGAACCCTTCGATCACCGTGCTGGAACTGCCGTTCCTGGGCGTAAACACGCTGGAGGAAGAAGTGGCCGTGGCCAACGCGGTCTATGCGCATCCGGCGGTGCAGGCGGATCTGGCGCGCTGGAACGCCAAGCTGCTGATGACCTCGCCGATGCCGCAGTACAATATTGTCGGCACCGGTGAGCCACGGGATGAGCTGGCCGAGTTCAAGGACATGCGCGTGCGCGCCACCGGCGGCATCGGCAAGGCGTTCTCGGCCGTCGGCGCGGTGCCGACTTCGGTCACTGCGACTGAGGCCTATAACGCGATGGAATCCGGTGTGGTCGACACCGTCGCCTTTGCCCAGCACGCGCATCTGGCGTTCGGCACTATTAACCGCGCCGACTGGTGGACTGCCAACCTCAACCCGGGCACCGTGAACTGCCCGGTGGTGGTCAACACCGATGCCTATGACGCCCTGAGCGACGCCGAGCGCGAGGCGCTGGACAGCTCGATTGCGGAGGCGATTGATCACTATCTGGCTAACTACGGTGAACTGCTGGCGAAATGGGACAGCGTTCTGGCCGAGAAAGGCGTCGAGAAAGTCACCATCTCCGACGATCAGCTGGCCGAGTTCCGAAAAGTGGCCGCCGACCCGATCCGCGCTCAGTGGATCGAGGACATGACCGCCCAGGGCCTGCCGGCACAGGAACTGTATGACCTGGTTCAAAAGACACTGAGCGACCACCGCTCGGGCAGCTGAGCCTGAACTGACATGGAGAGGGCCGGGCGAAAAGTTCCGGCCCTTTCTGTCTTTGACGACACAGACAGATGGGGGCAGGGCATGGCGGCTGGAGCAGCAGTCCTGGAGGACGGCAGCCTGATCAGCAGGCTGGACCGAAGTTTATTGAAGGCTGAACGTCTGCTGGCGCTCTTGAGCGGCATCGCGGTGTTCTCATTGATGATCCTCGCCGTGGTCTCGGTTGGCGGGCGCAATGCCGCAAACGCGCCTCTGCCCGGCTATGTCGACTGGATCGAGCAGATCATGCCGCTGATCGCTTTCATGGGCATAGCCTTTGTGCAGCGCGACGGCGCCCACATCCGCATGGATATTTTCATCGGCGCGCTGCGGGGCCGTGCTTTGTGGCTGTTTGAGTTGATCTCTGTCCTGCTGATCTTCCTGCTGATCGCCGCCTTGGTCTGGGGCAGCTGGTCGCATTTCCTGCGCTCTTTCGACTTCGCCGCCCCCTGGTGGAGCCGCGACAGCTCCATCGATATCGGCCTGCCGATCTGGCCCGCCAAGCTGCTGGCGCCGGTGGCCTTTGCGGTGCTGGGGCTGCGGCTGCTGCTGCAGATCTGGGGCTACGGCCGCGCTTTTGTGCTGGGGCTGGAGGCGCCGGTGGCGGTGCCGCTGATCCAGAGCGCGGCAGAGCAGGCCGCAGCGGAAGCGGAGCAGCTGGAAGGCCATGACAGCAACGAGAACAAGACCGGCGGGCAGGGGTAAGGCATATGGAACCCATTGAAATCGGACTGTGGGTCACGGGCGGCCTGCTGCTGATGGTGGTGCTGGGGATGCGGGTGGCCTTTGCAGCCGGCCTGGCGGGCCTCATCGGTCTGGTGTGGATCTTCTGGGCCAAGTTTGGCTACGATCCGGCACGGTTCGGCAAGGCGCTGACCGTCTCGGTCAAAATTGCGGGCCAGGTGCCGCATTCCAAGGTCTCCAGCCAGGCCCTCAGCCTGATCCCCACCTTCATCCTGATCGGCTATCTGGCATATTACTCAGGCCTTACCAGGGCGCTGTTCGAAGCCGCCAAGCGCTGGATTGCCTGGCTTCCAGGCGGGCTGGCGGTCTCCACCGTTTTTGCCACTGCTGGCTTTGCCGCCGTGTCCGGCGCCTCTGTGGCTACCTCAGCCGTCTTCGCCCGCATCGCCATCCCCGAGATGCTGAAGATCGGCTACAACAAGCAGTTCGCAGCCGGCGTCGTGGCTGCAGGCGGCACTCTGGCTTCGCTGATCCCGCCGTCGGCGATCCTGGTGATCTACGCCATCATCGTTGAGCAGGACGTGGGTAAGCTGCTGCTCGCAGGTTTCATCCCGGGCGCATTCTCGGCGGTGATCTACGGGCTGCTGATTGTCGGTATCGCAGTGATCTTCAAATCCGTCGGCCCGCCGGTCAAAGGCTTCACCTGGGGGCAGCGGTTTGCCTCCTTGCCCGGTGCGCTGCCGATCATCTTTGTCGTCGTGATCATCATCTGCTTTGTCTACAACCCCTTTGGCGGCGACGCCTGGGGGACGCCAACCGAGGGCGGCGCGTTGGGGGCCTTTGTGGTCTTCTGCATGGCAGTCTTCAAAGGCATGAAATGGGCGGAACTGAAATCTGCTCTTCTGGAAACCGCCAAGCTCACGGTGATGATATTCACCATCATCTGGGGGGTGCTGATCTATGTGCGGTTCCTGGGCTTTGCGGATCTGCCCGGGGCTTTTTCCGACTGGATCACCTCGCTGGAGATGAGCCCGATGGTGATCCTGATCTGCATCCTCTTGGCCTACGCGGTGCTGGGCATGTTTATGGATGCCATCGGCATGCTGCTGTTGACGCTGCCGGTGGTCTACCCGGCGGTGATGGCGCTGAATGGCGGCGAGGGCGTCGCCGCAGCAGACAGCGCCTTTGGCATGAGCGGCACCATGTGCGCGATCTGGTTCGGCATCCTGGTGGTGAAAATGGCTGAGTTCTGCCTGATCACCCCGCCTATCGGCCTCAACTGCTTTGTGGTGGCGGGGGTGCGCGATGATCTGAGCGTGCAGGATGTGTTCCGCGGCGTGACCCCGTTCTTCATTGCGGATGGTGTGACCATTGCCCTGCTGGTCGCCTTCCCGGGGATCGTTCTCTACCTGCCGTCCTTGGCCGGGTAGCGGCGGGGCGCAGGGAACTCAGCAAGTCAGATCGGCTTGGCAGATGGCGGCGCAGGGCCTATATGGCGCGGCATGACAGATTTTGCCCCCCTGCACCAGGCTGCACGTCTTTCCGTTGCGCCTATGATGGACTGGACCGACCGGAACTGCCGCTATTTGCACCGGCTGCTGAGCCGGGAGACGCTGCTCTATACCGAGATGGTCACCGCTCCGGCGCTGGTGCGCGGCGGGGCGCTGCATTTGCTGGACTTCAACGTTGAAGAGCATCCGGTGGCGCTGCAGCTCGGCGGTTCGGACCCGGGAGAACTGGCCGAGGCCGCGCGGCTGGGGGCTGAGGCGGGATATGATGAAATCAACCTTAATTGCGGCTGCCCCAGCGACCGGGTGCAGTCCGGGGCTTTTGGCGCTGTGCTGATGCAGACGCCGGAGCTGGTGGCCGATTGCGTTGCTGCGATGCGCGAAGCGGTGCAGGTCGAAGTCACCGTCAAATGCCGCATCGGCGTTGATGAGCAGGAACCGGAAGACGTTCTGCCGGATTTCCTGGAGAAAGTCCGCACGGCCGGCTGCCAGCGGGTGACCATCCATGCCCGCAAGGCCTGGCTGCAAGGGTTGAGCCCCAAGGAGAACCGGGACATTCCGCCGCTGGATTATGACCTGGTGCACCGGATGAAGGCGGCGTTTCCGGATCTGCACATCTCTATCAACGGCGGCATTGCGACGCTGGCCGAGGCCAAAGGGCATCTGGACCGTGGCCTGGATGGCGTGATGGTGGGGCGGGCGGCCTATCACCAGCCGGCCGATGTGCTTTGTGCGGCTGATCCCGAGATTTACGGCCGCGGTGCGGCAAGCGATCCCGCGACGGCGGTGCTGCAGATGCTGCCTTATATCGAGGCGCGTCTGTCGGAAGGTGCCAAGCTGAACCAGATCACCCGCCATATGCTGGGGCTGTTTGCGGGCAAGCCCGGCGCGCGGCAGTGGCGGCGGATGCTGTCCGAGGGTGCCTGCCGCTCGGGCGCCGGGCCGGAACTGGTGGAACAGGCGCTGGCACAGGTGGCAAGCCAGGCGGCAGCCTGACGCAGCGCCCTTGCGTGCTATTGCCTTGTGCTGGCTGGCGGCGGCAGCTAACCCTTTGCCGGTGACGCATAACTCCGAGGTGCCCGCATGACCGATCCCGCCGTGACCGCTGCCCTATGGCCGGAGCCTGCACTGCTGATGCAGATGGCGGGGCTTCTGGTGGTGATCGGCGCTTTTGCGGGCGTTCTCGCCGGGCTGCTTGGTGTCGGCGGGGGCATCGTGCTGGTGCCCGCGTTTTTCTATGCCTTCCAGACACTGGGCTACGGCGGCGATCAGCTGATGCAGATCTGCCTTGCGACCTCTTTGGCGACAATCATCGTTACTTCGGTGCGCTCGGTGATGAGCCACAATAAGAAGGGCGCTGTGGACTGGGAGATCCTGCGCAGCTGGGGGCTTGGCATCGCATTGGGCGCAATTGTCGGTGTGCTTGCGGCCTCGGCCCTGCGCTCCACGGTGCTGCAGGGCGTGTTTGGCGGGCTGGCGCTGGTGATCGGCTGCTACCTGGGGCTGGGACGTTCGGAATGGCGGCTGGACGAAACCATGCCACGGGGCGGCAAGCGGATGGCGCTTTCGCCCTCGGTCGGGTTCCTGTCGGTCCTGATGGGGATTGGAGGTGGCAGCTTCGGGGTGCCGCTGATGACCCTGCACGGGGTTGCGGTGCACCGGGCGGTGGCAACAGCGGCAGGTTTTGGCGTGATCATTGCGGTGCCATCGGTGGCAGGCTTCCTGTTGCTGGAGGTGGACCCGGCCACACGGCCGCCGTTCACGATCGGTGCGGTCAATCTGGTGGCCTTTTTCATCGTGATTGCGATGACCCTGGTGACGGCACCCTGGGGCGTGAAACTGGCACATGCGATGAACCCGAAGCCGCTGAAGCGGGTGTTCGGTGCGTTCCTGGTGCTGGTGGCGCTTAACATGCTGCGCAAGGCGTTTGGGTATTGAAGATTATGGAAAAGCAATTGGAGCACTACCGGGGCAAGGGCTGGGTGCGTTTCGACCACGACCGCCAAGTGGCCGATTGGGCTGCGGATGCGCTGAAGCACGGGATCCGGTCGCTGGACGACCCGGCCTGCGCCGAATGGTTTCAATGCGAGCGTACCTGGTTCATCGGTGTCGATGCCTTGCCGAATGATTCAGAAGGACGGCTGCAGGACGGCCCGCCTCTGGCCGGAGCGCCGGTAGACTTTATCAGGCGCAACATTGGCTCCATACCCTCGTTGCACCGGGCACAGGTGTCCTCGGTCTTTCCCGGTTACCCGCGCCCGCGCCCGGGTGAGGGCGAGGCCGCCTTCCGCTACCGCATCAAACGCGATGCGGCGCATGTGGACGGGGTTAAAATGTACGGCGAGCACCGCCGACGCAAGGTGGAGGAACCGCATGCCTGGGTGCTGGGCATTCCGCTCAATGAAAGCAGCCCGGACGCTTCGCCGCTGGTGATCTGGGAGGGCAGCCACCACATCATGCGCCGCGCCTTTGCCGCCGCATTTGAGGGTGTGCCCAGGACCGGCTGGGTAGATGTGGATGTGACCGACGCCTACACTGCGGCCCGCGCCGAAGTGTTCGAGACCTGCCCGCGGATCACCGTGCATGCCAAGCCTGGCGAGTCCTATCTGATGCACCGGTTGTGCCTGCACGGGGTCGCGCCTTGGGGCGAGGGGGCGACGGCGCCGGAAGAGGGCCGCATGATCGCCTATTTCCGTCCGGAACTTGCGGACTGGACTAAGGGATGGCTGGCGGAGGCAGTGGCTGGGTAAGCGGTGCTGGCGACCGGCAGAGAAGCCCCTTTGGGTTTCGCGCCGCCATGTTCGCCGGAGGAGCGGAAACTGCACTTTCTCCTGGGCGGGCCGGATTGGCTGAAACGCACATGTTTTTTGTGATTGGCACCGGTAGCCGGGAAAGCCGGATGGCGGCGTGGGTTCGGCCTCAAGCAGGCCACCGTTTATATTGCAAAAGTTGTAATATCCCCAGCGAATCCCCGAAAGCCAAGACCGCTGGAGAAGGCCGCCGGATCATAAACTTTCTTCCGGTTGGATGAAATGCCACGGGAATGTATGCTCGTAAAACGGTTATAACATGGTTTCGCAAAGGTCTGGACGCTTTTCTGGAGATAGTGTTGTGCATCCTGACCGTGCGAAGTTTTGGAATTTTCAAAACGAGATCCTGCATGGAGCTGGACGCTAAGGTATGGCCGTCGTGCCAAGGATACATGTTTTATTTCAGATGGTTGCTCTGTTTTTTTGAGAGGCTTTGCGAACTGAATGTGAATGAGTATTCTGGAAATCTTAAATTGCGGCAACGCTTCCCCTTGGTTTTCTGATCCAGATTTCCCCTAAACATACGTTTTTCTGAATAAAAGCACCGTGAGACGAGAGTTAACCCGCTGGTATTCACTCCCGCGTAAAAGTCGTATTGCGAACATGTAACTTGTGAGGAAGCATCGTGTTTACCCGTCAAAGAATATCAATTCTAGGGGTTGCCCTAACCATTGCCGGGCTTTTGAGTGCCTCTGCCGTCTTTGTGACAACCCGGCTCAGCTCTGCTGCGGAGGAGAACCTGACCCGAGCCTATGAGCAGCAGTACCAGTCATATTTGCTGGCCGACGAGCTGCGCCAGTCCAGCGATGACCTGACCAGGCTTGCCCGGACATATGTTGTCACGGGCGATGCGTCTTACGAACAGCAGTACATGGATATTCTTGCAATTCGGAATGGCAAAAAGGAGCGCCCCGCGGACTACCACCGGGTGTACTGGGATTTCGTGGCTGCGGGCCGCCCGGTTCCGCCCGGCAGCGGCCTCACCCGGTCGCTGGAGGACCTGATGCGGGATGCCGGTTTCACCGAGCAGGAATTTGCTTTGCTGGAAAAGGCCAAGGCCAACTCCGACGGGCTTGTTGCGTTGGAAGTGCAGGCCATGAACGCGGTGAAAGGGCTCTTTCCGGACAACGCGGGGAACTACACCGTCGAGGGAGAACCCGACTTTGCCCTGGCGCGGGATCTGATGCATTCGAAGGAATATCATCAGTACAAAGCCGACATCATGGCGCCGCTTGATGAGTTCCTGGCCTCGCCGGAACTGCGCATTGCCGGGAGGATCGATCAGTTGCGGGCAGATTATCTTGCCGCAAGCACCGCCTCGAAATACGCAACAACGGCCATGGTCCTCATTACCCTTCTGACCGGAACCGTTCTGATCCTCAGCATCTTGCGTCCCTTGGCCCGGATTACCCAGACCATGCATGCCTTTTATAACGGCGAAGAGGTTTCCCGAGTGCCGGGCGCCGGGCGCAAGGATGAGTTTGGCGAACTGGCCCGCAGCCTGGAGCAGACCATTCAGGCCTCCCGCAGCAATTCGATGCTGGCGGATGAGGTGCAGAACATCACCGAAATGGCGCGCCGCGGCGATTTCAGCGGCCGCATCGACAGTGCCAAGGGCGACGGCCGCGGAATCGTGACCTCGGCCAACGGGCTGATGGAGCAGCTCGACAAAGCGTTCCTCGAGATCTCCGCAATTCTGGAGCGGATCGCCCGTGGCGACCTTTCACAGCGGGCGGAAACCGATCTTGAAGGCCGCTATGCCGAGATCCTGTCCCATGCCGAAACTGCACGGGCAGAGCTGGAGCGGATCGTATCCCGTGCCCGCAGCGGTGCCGACTCGCTGGATGGCCGCGCGTCGTCCCTCTCCACAATGATGCACAATGTTCAGCAGTCTTCGACAGACAATGCTGCTTCGCTGGAGGAAGCCAACGCAGTGACAGCATCAGTGACGCAATCGGTGCAGCAGACCTCCAAAAGCGCCGAGAAAGTTCGCGGCGCGGCGCAGTCTGCGAGCGACAGCGCGTTTGAAGTCGCCGAAGGGTTCGACAAGGTGATGGCCGCGATGGAGGAGATTGAGGCGTCGTCGGAGGAGATTCTGAAGATCTCCGACCTGATCGACAATATCGCTTTCCAGACCAACTTGCTGGCGCTGAACGCAGGCGTCGAGGCAGCGCGCGCCGGGCAGACCGGCAGCGGTTTTGCGGTGGTGGCAAACGAAGTCCGAACGCTGGCCCAGCATACGTCGGATGCGGCCGGCAAGATCGGCGGGCTGAGCAAGACCAGCAACGCCCGGGTGTCCGAAGGCAAAAGCCTGGCTGGCAAGGTCGGCGGCCTCATTGCGACGGTAAAGGATGAGGTCACCAACATCAGCAAGCTGATTGCCGAGGTGTCCGACCGGACGCAGGAGCAGGCATTGCAAATGAACGAGGTGTCCTCGTCTTTGTCGAGCCTGGACCAGAACACCCAGCAGAACACGCACCTGGTGAACGAGTCGTCGGAAACGGCCGGCAAGCTGCTTCAGGACGCCAGCCGCCTGCGCAGCACCGTGGCAAGTTTTGAGCTGGCAGGCGGCAGCAGCGCTGCTGAGACCGCGCTGGATCAGGCTTGGGATCAGAACTGGAGCGGAGCCGGCCAGGAGGCGTTCCAGCCTGAAGTCCTCCGGCAAGCAGCATCATAGCCTGCCGGCTGCGATACGACAGGAAAACTGCCCCAATTGTTCACGTGCGGAACTTTGGGGCAATGTTTTCCCGCCTGGTGCCTAAACGCCGGCTTTGCCGCGCGCCGCGTTAGCTCCGTTTTAGCCTTGCGCCGCGGCCGCCGCGGCGCTTGACCAGTTTGCTGGCGCGGGCGGGGAGGTCGCTCATGATGTCAGCGCGCTCGTCATTGGTCATCTTCGACCAGTCGCGGATCTCGTCAATGGAGCGGTAACAGCCCGTGCAGATGCGTGCCTCCGGATGGACGACGCAGATCTTGATGCAGGGGGACTGGATTTCGTCCCGTTTCCAAACGTCGTCAGTCATCGATCATCCATTCGTCAAATGCCGCATCCGGTCCAATGCGCCTTGGAGAATATAGGAGGCCGCGACGTGATCGATAACCTCTGCACGGCGTTTGCGTGTCGTATCTGCTTCAAGAAGCGCTTTTTCTGCCGCCACGGTGCTGAGCCGTTCGTCCCAGAAACCGATCGGGAGATCGGTGAGCTGGGCGAGGTTGCGGGCAAAGGCACGGGTGGACTGGCAGCGGGGGCCTTCAGAGCCGTCCATGTTGCGCGGCAGGCCTAGCAGGATGCCGCTGATATCGCGTTCCTTTTGGATCTCCAGAAGCCGTGCGGCATCCAGCGAAAATTTCTTGCGCTTGACGGTTTCCAATGGCGTGGCCACGGCGCCGATGCGGTCCGAGACAGCAACGCCGATGGTCTTGGTGCCAAGGTCCAGCCCCATCAGCGCGTTCATCGGCGGCAGGGCAGCGGCGAAGTCTTCAAAAGCGTCGTGGATCATTCTGCAAGTCCTGCCTGGGCGGCGATGGTGTCGATCAGGGCCAGCGCTTCGGGGTCGGCCGAGAACACAGTGCGCGCCTCATCATAGATGGTGCGGGCGCGGTCAGTGTCGCCCAGCACGGAAAGGGCACCGATCAGCCGGGCCCATTCATCTGCGCTGCCGCCCTCGGATGCCAGGCGGTCCGACAGGCGGGTGACCATGCCGCGGATCATCTCCTGCTGTTCTTCTGCAGACAGCTCTGCCGCGCCTTCCATCTGTTCGGTGCTGGGGCCGGGCAGGGCAGCGGGGGCGGAGCCGCCGCCAGGGGTGATCGGGCGATGCTGCACGCCGGCGCGGAAGGCCATTTCCTCGATCTGGCCCTGGATGCCTTGGATCCAGGGGGCTTCAGCCGGGCCGCTCCGCAGGGTTTCGGCCCACTCGCGGTAGGCAAGGTCCGGGCGGCCGATCTGGCCCAGCATCAGACCCCAGTAATAGCGGGCAGGGCCATGCTCAGGGTCAATGGCGCGCGCCTTGCGCAGGTCGGTTTGCGCTTCCGGCGAGACATAGCCGCCTGCTGCCATGATCCGCAGCTCCGCCAGCTCGGTGAAATCGCGGGCGTTGACCTGGCCGTTGGCCAGGCGGATGTAGTTCTCCTTGGCCTCATAAGCCGCCTTGAAGTTGCCGAGGTTGGCTTCGTGCTGTGCCAGTAGGGCCTGGCCCTGAGGGTCGTCTGCACGCTCGCCTGCGGTTTTGCGCAGCTGTTCAACCAGCTGAACATAGCCTTCCTCAACCTGAGGCTTGGGCAGGGCGGGCACATCGGCTTCTGCTTCGGCCTGGGAGGGGCGGTTTTCGGCGCGCTCGCCTGCCAGGCGGATGCGGTCCTCAAGGCCCAGATCGCCGTAGCCCGGTGCGCCAAGCTGCCAGTATACCCCCAATGTGCCGCCAGTGATCAGCAGCGCCATTGCACCGGCAAAGACCAGGGACAGGCCCTTGGGCTGTGCCGGGCCGCTCTTGCGCTTTTGCAGCTGGGCGTCGGCGGCCAGGATGCGGCGGGAAATCTCGGTGCGGATGCGCTCGGCGTCGGCCTCGACGATGACGCCGCGGGCCAGGTCCTTGTCCACTTCGCGCAGCTGCTGGCGGTAAACGCGCAGGTCGTAGGCTGCGGCCGGCTCGCCCAATTCGCGGGCGCGGACAAGGATCATTGCCAGCAGGAGGGCTGCCGCAAAGGCGATGAATGCGGTGACTATCCAGAAAACCATAGTGTCTCCGTAGTTTGGATTTCATCTATATGCGGGGCGGGCTGAACAAAAGGGCCAAACTGCCGCGCCGGCGCGGGGCATGCCGCAATGCGTCATTAAGATATGTCGCAATAACGCAGAAAGGGGACGATAAACGGCACGGGTCAGCCATGCGTTTAGGGCATACCCGCTACCAGACACGAACCATCGGATTCGCTCATGAAACGCTATTCAGTCTTTGCTGTTGCGCGGGAAGCCCTGCGCTATCACACCGGATGGGAGCGCGCCTGGCGCTCGCCGGAACCCAAACGCCATTACGATGTTGTCATCGTTGGTGCGGGCGGGCATGGCCTCGCCACCGCCTATTACCTGGGCAAGAATTACGGCATCACCAATGTCGCAATTATCGAGAAAGGCTGGCTTGGCGGCGGCAACACAGGCCGCAACACCACCATCATCCGCTCGAACTACCTGCAGGATCCCTCGGCCGCGATCTATGAAAAGGCGCGCAGCCTCTATGAGACCATGTCGCAGGACCTGAACTACAACGTGATGTTCAGCCCGCGCGGCGTGATCATGCTGGCGCAGACCGAGCATGAGATCCGCGGCTATAAGCGCACCGCGCATGCCAACCAGCAGCAGGGTGTGCAGACCGAGTGGATCACCCCGGAGCGCGTCAAAGAGATCGTGCCGATCATCAACCTGCACGGCCCCCGTTACCCCGTGCTGGGCGGCCTGTGGCAGGAACGCGGCGGCACCGCCCGTCACGATGCCGTGGCCTGGGGTTACGCGCGTGCATGTTCCGACATGGGCATGGACATCATCCAGAAATGCGAAGTCACCGGTGTGCGCACCGAAAACGGCCGCACCGTGGGTGTCGACACCACCAAAGGCCCGATTGACTGCGACAAGATCGGCATGATCGTTGCCGGCAACGCCTCGGTGCTGTCGGAAATGGCGGGCTTCCGTCTGCCGATGGAATCCGTGGCCCTGCAGGCGATGGTGTCCGAGCCGATCAAACCGTGCATGGATGTGGTTGTGATGGCCAACACCGTGCACGGCTACATGTCTCAGTCGGACAAAGGCGAGATGGTCATCGGCGGCGGCACCGACGGGTTCAACAACTACACCCAGCGCGGCAGCTTCCACCATATCGAGGAAACCGTGCGCGCCCTGGTCGAAACCTTCCCGATGGTCAGCCGCCTGAAGATGCTGCGCCAGTGGGGCGGCATCGTGGATGTGACCGGCGACCGCTCGCCGATCATTTCCAAGACCCCGGTTCAGAACTGCTTCATCAACTGCGGCTGGGGCACCGGCGGCTTTAAGTCGATCCCGGGTTCGGGCTGGGCGATGGCAGAGCTGATGGCCACCGGCCACTCGCCGCTGACCGAGGAGTTCTCGATCAACCGCTTCAAAGAAGGCAAGTTCATCGACGAGAGCGTCGCCGCTGGTGTGGCGCACTGATGGGGGGTGGCAAGTCAGAAGGCACTCAGTGCTCCGTCAAACAGGTGGCAAAGCATGTGCTTCGCAAACCTGACGGGCGCAGGGCCTTTGAACTTGCCTTCCGGGTGGTCGCGTTCATGCCGACGCCAATCGATGTAACCGAGAAGAAGCAAAGCTGCGGCAACCGCAACGAGAATCCAGATCAACATGAGATTCACGTGGGTAGCCGCGCCGAAAATTCAAGCTGGAGGTTCCGCCTATGCTGATCCTTGAATGTCCCTACTGCGGCGTCAAAGCCGAAGAAACCGAACTGGCCGCGGGCGGCGAAGCGCATCTGAAGCGCTTTGGCCCCGGCTCCTCGGATGATGAGTTCCATGACTACCTGTTCATGCGCGAAAATCCCAAAGGTGTTCACTTTGAACGCTGGCGCCATGCCAATGGCTGCGGCAAGTGGTTCCACGCGGCGCGCTGCACCACCACGTTAGAGGTTTTCGGCACCTACACCGCCCAGACCTCTGTGCCGACGCAGGAGATCATCGACAAGATCGCTGCCAAGCGCCCGGGCTGGACCTGGCGTGAATTTGCGGACGAGCAGAAATGATCCTCCGCCTGACTGAAACATCCGCTTTTCTTTTGAAAGGTCTGAGCACATGAGCACGCGTCTCGCCAAACACGGCCGGCTGATCGACCGCTCCAAACAGATCGGTTTCACCTTCAACGGCAAGTCCATGCAGGGCTACGCCGGCGATACCCTGGCATCCGCACTGCTGGCCAACGGCCAGGTGATGATGGGCCGGTCGTTCAAATACCACCGTCCGCGCGGCGTTGTGGCATCGGGTTCGGAAGAGCCCAATGCGCTGATGCAACTGGGCGTGGGCGACCGTTACGAGCCGAACCAGCGCGCTACCACCACCGAGCTGTTTTCGGGTCTGACTGCGCAGTCGCAGAACCACTGGCCGAGCCTGGAGTTCGACGTTCTGGCGGTGAACAACAAGCTGTCGCGCTTCCTGACCGCCGGCTTCTATTACAAGATGTTCATCCACCCGCGTCCGCTGTGGAAGCACGTCTATGAGCCGATCATCCGCAAGTCCGCAGGTCTGGGCGCAGCCCCCGACAAGGAGCTGAAGGACGCCGACACCTACGAGCACTTCTATTTCTTCGCAGATGTGCTGGTGATCGGCGGCGGTGTTGCTGGCCTGCAGGCGGCCAAGGCGGCAGCGGCCACCGGCGCCAAGGTTCTGGTGCTGGAGCAGAACAGCCACTGGGGCGGCCGCGCGCCGGTCGACGGCGGCACCATCGACGGTGAAGCGCCCGAGGTCTGGATCGAGAAGACCCTGGCCGAGCTGCGCGGTATGGACAACGTCACCCTGCGCGACCGCTGCATGGGCTCGGGCGTCTATGACCACGGCTATGCCCTGGGTTATGAGCGCCTGACCGACCATGCGCCGGGCCAGGGCGGCCCGCGCCACCGTCTGTGGCGGATCCGGGCAACCCGCATCGTCACCGCAACCGGTGCGATCGAGCGTCCGCTGTCCTTTGCAGGCAACGATGTTCCCGGCGTGATGCTGGCGGCCTCAATGCGCGACTATGTGGTGAACTGGGGTATCAACCCCGGCCAGAAGGTTGTGGTTGCCACCAACAACGACGACGCCTACCGCACCGCGCTGGTGCTGCATGACGCAGGCGTCGAAGTGGTGCGCGTGGTTGACACCCGCGAAACCGGCGGCGGCGCGCTGATGGAAGCCGTCCGCGAAAAGGGCATCCGGGTCGAGCTGGGCCGCGCCATCGCCAAGGTGAAGGACGGCAAATGCGTGACCGAGGTCTCCATTTGCGCCCAGAACGGCGAAGGCGGCGCGCGTGAAACCGTGCAGGCCGACGCAGTTGCCATGTCCGGCGGCTGGTCGCCGGTGGTGCACCTGTGGTCCCACTGCGGCGGCAAGCTGATCTGGGACGAGGTGAACGCCAACTTCCGCCCCGATGCCTCCCGTCCGCCGCTGGGCCATGACGGAACCGGTTTTGTGGTTCCGGCCGGTGCCGCAAACGGCGAATTCGGCCTGGGCGCGCTGCTGGAAGACGCGGCGGCGGCTGGTGCCAAGGCGGCTGAAGAGGCCGGCTTCCCGGCAAAAACCGTGGCGGCTGCCAAAGGCGAGTCCGAGGCGGAAGTGCAGATGGAAGCGGTCTGGCTGATGCCGGCCAAGGCTGACATCAAGCTGCGCATGAAGTCCTGGCTGGATTATCAGAACGACGTGAAAGTGTCGGACGTGCAGCTGGCGGCCCGCGAAGGCTATGAAAGCGTTGAGCACACCAAGCGTTACACCACGCTGGGCATGGCGACCGACCAGGGCAAACTGTCCAATATCAACGGCCTGGCCATTCTGGCCGACAGCCTGAACTCGGAAATCCCGCAGGTGGGCACCACCACCTTCCGTCCGCCTTACCACCCGATCTCGCTGGGCGCGATCGCCGGTGAGGCACGGGCCGAGATCTTCCAGCCGGTGCGCAAGACGCCGATTGCTGACTGGATGGACCAGAACGGCGCGGATTGGGAACCGGTTGGCCAGTGGCGCCGTCCGTTCGCCATCACCCGCCCGGGCGAGGACCGTCATGCCGCGGTGAACCGCGAGGTGAAAAACACCCGCGAGAACCTCGGCCTGCTGGACGCCTCGACCCTCGGCAAGCTGGTGGTCAAGGGCCCCGACGCAGGCAAGTTCCTGGACATGATGTACACCAACATGATGTCCACGCTGAAGATCGGCAAATGCCGCTATGGCCTGATGTGCACCGAGAACGGCTTCCTGATGGACGACGGTGTGGTTGCCCGCATCGACGAGGACACCTGGCTGTGCCATACCACCACCGGCGGTGCCGAGCGCATCCACGGCTGGATGGAAGAGTGGCTGCAGACCGAATGGTGGGACTGGAAAGTCTACGTTGCGAACGTGACCGAGCAGTACGCTCAGGTTGCTGTGGTCGGCCCCAACGCCCGCAAGGTGCTGGAGAAGCTGAACGCAGCAGCGGGCGGCGGCATGGATGTCTCGAAAGAGGCGCTGCCGTTCATGGAATGGCGTGACGGCAAGATCGGCGAATTCGACGCCCGGGCTTACCGGATCTCCTTCTCGGGCGAGCTGTCCTACGAGATCGCGGTTGCGGCCTCTGAAGGCCAGGCGTTCTGGGATGCGCTGTATGAAGCAGGCAAGGAATTCGGCGTCATGCCTTACGGCACCGAGACCCTGCACATCCTGCGTGCTGAGAAGGGCTTCATCATGATCGGCGACGAGACCGATGGCACCGTGATCCCGCAGGATCTGGGTCTGCATTGGGCGCTGTCGAAGAAGAAGGAAGACTATCTGGGCAAACGCGCGCAAGCCCGTTCGCACATGGTCGATCCGGAGCGCTGGCAGCTGGTTGGCCTGGAAACCGTGGACGGTTCGGTGCTGCCCGACGGCGCCTATGCAGTGGGTGAAGGCGTCAACGCCAACGGCCAGCGCAACATGATCGGCCGGGTGACCTCGACCTACCATTCCGCGACCCTGGGCCGCGGCATCGCCATGGGCCTGGTCAAGCACGGTCCCAAGCGCATGGGCGAAGTGATCGAGTTCCCGGGCACCGACGGCAAGACCTACAAAGCCAAGATCGTTGACCCGGTCTTCTACGACAAGGAAGGGGAAAAGCAGAATGTCTAAGGCTGTTTCCGTACTGAACGGCGCCCAGTATACCGGGATCGCCAAGGTCGAGGACGCGGGCCTGCAGGGCATGATCACCCTGCGCGGCGATCTGGACTCCAAAGCGCTGAAGGCGGCCGTCAAAGCAGCCACCGGCGCCGAGGTTCCGGCACAGCGCACCATTTCGGTTGCCGAAAACGGCGCGGCTGCTTGGATGTCCCCGGATGAGCTGCTGCTGCTGGTGCCTTACGAGGATGCTGTCGCCAAGACCGCTGAGCTGGCTGAAGCGCTGGCAGGTGAGCATGCGCTGGCGGTGAACGTCTCCGACGCCCGCGGCTTCTTCCGCCTGTCGGGAGAGGGCGCGCGCGAGGTGCTGGGCAAGGTGAGCCCCGTGGACTTTGACGGCGACGCCTTCACCCCCGGCGAGTTCCGCCGCTCGCGCCTGGCCCAGGTGGCTGGTGCCTTCTGGATGAACGAGGACGGCAGCTTCTACATCGTCTGCTTCCGCTCGGTCGGCGAATATGTGTTCAAACTTCTGAGCGCCGCTGCGCATCCGCAAAGTAAAGTGGGTGTTTATTAAAAGTATCACTCGCTTTTTGCTTGTGACGCCATGATGCGTCATTTACGGTGCCTTGGAAATCCCGGGGCACCGTTTTTTTGTCGGGTCTTACCTAGGGGAAACTACCTTTTGCAGTCACTGCAACTGATTGATTTTGCGGCTGTTGCCTGGTTCTCGGTGGCAGCCCTGTAGACGGTTTCGAGGAGCGGCTGATGGGTCTGCCGAAATGCTGGGTTCTAGCACTTGGTTTTACGCTGGCAGGTGCAGGTGTGCTGGCGGACACCAGCTTCAGTTGCAACTTGAAACCGATTTCCGGCGCCTCCTGGATTCCCAGCCGGATCAAAGTGCACTTTTCGGAAGATTTCACTGCGGCAAAGGTCGAGGATGCGGCGTTCGGCGTCTCGGTCCCTGCCAAGGTGGTCAAGCGCAGCGAAACATCTTTTGCGCTTAGCTGGTCTCTGCCCGGGCTTGCAGTCTCGGCGGAAGCGGGCAAGGCCGAGCCGCGGTTTCGGGCGGTGCTGAACACCGCCAATCTGAAGATGAGCATTCAATCGGTTCGCACTGGCGACGGCGCTCAGCTGCCGCGCGGATCGGGCAGCTGCCAGCTGCAGCGCACCATGTCGCAGTTGGCGCAGAACGGGTCCGAGTGGCATTGACCCGCATGTGTTGCGGCCGGTCCGCAAAGCCAGAGGTTGATACTTGGACTGCTGGAGTTTCGCTTGCAAAGATAATTGTGATGATTGCAAGCAGAGATTGAAACAACGTGGAGAGTATTACCCGATGAAGCATTTTGTGCTGGCTGCGTTTGCCTGTGCGGCGGGTTTGGGTTTCCAGCCGGCTGCGGCTGAGATCGTCTATGACTGTGAAATGAAACCAAACACCAACGATGGCGGTGTCCCGCCAAGGGTGTTGGTTCTGCTGGACAAAGACCGGCAAGGAGCAAAAGTCTATGACGCCTTCATTCACGAGGCAGCAGGAGAACCGATTGAGGCTAGGATCAGTCCGCGGAAAGCACATGCTTTTGATCTGAGCTGGACAGTAGATGCGGTGCCGGTCCGCAATCGGGTCAGCACAACAATCGGGCATTTTGCTGCCGTTTTTAATGAAAGCAAGCGCACGCTCTCGGTTCGGGCCACCTTCTCGGGGTTTGCCAATTTCTCGCGCGCCCGTGGGAAATGCAAAGTCAAAACGGACTGAGAGAGTCTACCTCAGCCTGACAGCTATAAGCCGACGCTAGGAATTGGATTCTGACAGCGTCCAATCGGTAACATTTGGGAGAGAACTTTGAAGCATCTCGTACTGGCAAATTTTCTAGTTGGCGCAGCGTTTCTTGCACAGACGGTGCAGGCAGGCGCATTGGCACCGAACACGACGTATGGATGTGAAGTTACCTCAAATGCCTACGGGAACTGGCTGCCCTATTACTTGGAATTGACGTTCCACAAAGATTCCGCTTCGGCAGAAGTTTTTATCCCTGAACTTCTCGAACTGGGCGGGAAGCCGCATACGGCAACAGCAAAGGCAAAAGTCAAAAGGAAATCTTCGGAACGGTTGCGGGTAAAATGGCAGTCCAGCGTCCCAACCACTTTGAACTTCAATACACCAGTAAACTATCGAATGGACGTTGATAGTACGGATATGACTGGCAGGATGTTTGCAACTGTGCCGATGTCCAATCGCCAAAGGATCAATGGTGAATTCACTTGCAAGCCGGCCAAAGAGGCGAGTTGACCTGCGAACAGATTCAGCGAAGCGGCATACGTGACCTGGATCAGTTGCAATTCTGACTTTGTGGGCTGCGGACGCTCCAGCCGGTTCATGCAGCGGCGGTTCCTGTGCGGAAAAATGCACATAGACCTTGCTTGGATAGCGCGCCTTGGCTCTTGACCTGATAGCGTGCACACAGCATGTATCTGCGCAGGAACGCAAACTTATTTCACAGGGGGCCCCAATGGCTTTTGAACTTCCCGATCTTCCCTATG
This sequence comes from Leisingera sp. ANG-M1, assembly GCF_000813745.1. Classification (GTDB taxonomy): domain Bacteria; phylum Pseudomonadota; class Alphaproteobacteria; order Rhodobacterales; family Rhodobacteraceae; genus Leisingera. Next base: position 149,623 of record NZ_JWLC01000025.1, read on the forward strand.
CACATGACGCTCTGGCTGCCAAAGGCATGTCGGCCGAGACCCTGGAATACCACCACGACCTGCACCACAAGGCCTATGTCGACAACGGCAACAAGCTGATCGCCGGCACCGAGTGGGAAGGCAAGTCGATGGAAGAGATCATCAAAGGCACCTACGACGCAAATGCGGTGGCCCAGAACGGCATCTTCAACAACATCTCGCAGCTGTGGAACCACAACCAGTTCTGGGAAATGATGGGCCCGGGCGAAAGCGCGATGCCGGGTGAGCTGGAAAAGGCTCTGGTGGAATCTTTTGGCTCGGTTGACGAGTTCAAGTCGCAGTTCTCCGCTGCCGGCGCAGGCCAGTTCGGCTCCGGCTGGGCTTGGCTGGTCAAGAATGCTGATGGCTCGCTGGCTGTGACCAAGACCGAAAACGGTGTGAACCCGCTGTGCTTCAACCAGACCGCGCTGCTGGGCTGCGACGTGTGGGAGCACTCTTACTACATCGACTTCCGCAACAAGCGTCCCGCCTATCTGACCAACTTCCTGGACAACCTGGTCAACTGGGAAAACGTCGCCTCGCGGATGTAATTCCAGTCAATGCGATTTTGAGACGCCCGGCCGATTGGCCGGGCGTTTTGCGTTTCAGAGGCTCTTTTTCAGCATCTCGCATTGCCCATCAATCCTGTCGAGCTGGGCTTGTTTCTCCCTGTCGCTCAGGAAGGAACCTGCAAAGGAATTCTTGGCCAGTGTTATGATCTCTTGCTCGGTGAGTTCCAGATGCTGATGCACCGCGCGGTAGTTGTCGTTCAGGTAGCCGCCGAAATAGGAGGGATCGTCTGAGTTCACCGTGACCAGAAGACCTGCGTCCAGAGCATTCTTCACCGGACTGGCCGCCAGCGACGGGATGCCCTTCAGCCGCCAGTTGGAGATCGGGCACATGGTGAGCGGGGTCTGCTGCTCTGCCAGGCGGCGGGTCAAGGCCGGGTCGTCCAGCGCGTGGTTGCCGTGGTCGACGCGGTCGATTTTCAGAATATCCAGCGCTTCGCGAACATTTTCAGCAGTGCCTTCCTCACCGACATGCGCCACCGGAGTGAAACCTTCGTTGCGGGCGGCCTCGAACACGCGGGCGAACTTGGCGGGCGGGTGGCCCTGTTCGGTGCTGTCGAGGCCGACGCCGAAGATGTGCTCCTTGTGCTTGCAGGCGCAGGTGAGGGTGTGAAAGGCCTCTTCCTCGGGCAGATGGCGCAGGAAGCACATGATCAGCTTGGAATTGATCCCCATCTCCTTGCGGGCATCTTCCAGCGCGGTGGTGATGCCGCCCAATACGGTTTCAAAGGCGACGCCGCGGGAGGTGTGCGCTTGCGGATCAAAGAACATTTCAACATGGGTGAGCCCGTCGGCCTGCACACGCAGCAGGTAGGCCCAGGTGAGGTCATAGAAATCCTGCTCGGTCAGCATTACCGACATGCCTTGGTAGTAAAGGTCAAGAAAGTCCTGCAGGCAATTGAACTCATAGGCTTTACGGATCTCCTCCACATCCTTGTATGGCAGCTGGACCTTATTCCGTTTAGCAAGCGCGAGCATCATTTCGGGCTCTAGCGTGCCTTCGATGTGTAGGTGCAGTTCGGCTTTGGGAAGAGTGTCGATCAGGGTGTTGGCGAGGTCGGTCATGGCAGCTCCTTTTATCTTTCTGGAAAGGTATATCGATGAATTGCCTTTCTGGAAAGATAAATCTAAAATCACGGCAGGAGGCGCCATGACTGACATCTACCCTGTACAAGACCTGTTGGACCGCATCGGGGCGCATTGGCCGGAGGCGTCCTTTACGCAGTCGCGGATGGCAATAGCGCTGATCCGGGTTGGCGAGCTGATCCGGGCCCGAACCGATCAGGTATTGACAGAGTTCAACCTGACGCCTGCCGCCTTTGAGGTGCTGGTGACGCTGCGGGCGTCCGCGCCGCCGCGGCAGATGACACCGACCGAGCTGTACCGTTCGGCGCTGCTGACATCGGGCGGCATGACCAAGGTGCTGATTGAGCTGGAGCGGCGCGGTGCAGTGGAGCGGCTGCCGAACCCGGAAGACGGGCGCAGCCGCATCGTACGGATGACACAAGCCGGGCAGGTGCTCGCCGAACAGGTTATGGCCAAGGTCGGCGAGGTAGACAGGCGTCACTTCCAGATGCTGGGCAAAAGCGATCTGGAGGCGTTGCAGGATCAGGTTCTGAAGCTGGCAGCAGCGGTTGAGCGGGCGGTGGATTAACGCGCCGTTCCACAGCCGGAAGTTCGATTGAGTCTTGCAAGCGGCCCGCGCGGCGCTCATGCGTTGCCGGGGAGGGCAGCCTATGAGTGAGTCGGCCAAAGGCATCCTGGCAATGATCGCGGCCTGCGTGGTTTGGGGGCTGTCAGGGATTTACTACAAGGCGCTGTCGCATGTAGCGCCCGAGCAGGTGCTGTCGCACCGGGTGCTGTGGTCGTTCCTGTTCTTTGCCGGTGTCCTGCTGCTGCAGGGACGGATCGGTGCCTTGTGGGCAGCCTTGGGCAGCGGGCGCAACGCTGTGCTGCTGGTCTGCGCGACGGCGATGATCTCGCTCAACTGGTTTGTGTTCATCTCGTCGGTGCAGACGGGCCACGCCACCGAGGCAAGCCTGGGATACTATATCTTTCCGCTGCTCAGCGTGCTTCTGGGGCGGCTGGTCTTTGGCGAGATGCTGACCCGGGCACAGGGCGCGGCAATTGGCCTGGCGGCGCTGGCGGTTGCGGTTCTGGCCTTTGGGCTGGGGGTGGCCCCCTGGATTGCGCTGGTTCTCGGGGTGAGCTTTGCGCTCTATGGCGTGGCCAAAAAGAAACTGCCGCTAGGACCGGTCGTGTCGGTGACAGCCGAGGTGCTGCTGATCCTGCCTGTGGCCCTGGCGGTGATCTGGACGACAGGCGGCGCGGGCTTCCTGGGCGGGCCGCTGGATGCTGCAATGCTGGCGTTTTCCGGCATCCTGACGGGTCTGCCGCTGATCCTGTTCAGCTATGCAACCAAGCGGGTGCGGCTGGGCACGGTCGGGGTTATGCAATACTTGAACCCGACTTTGCAGTTCCTGGTTGCGGTGCTGGTCTTTGCCGAGCCCTTCAGCCAGTGGCACGGCATCGCCTTTGCCTTGATCTGGAGCGCCGTGGCCGTGTTTTCCTTTTCTGCCCTGCGTCAGGAACGCGTGTCGCGCAGGGCAGCAATCGCGGCTGCCGGCGTGTCGGCCCAGATCAGGTAGTCTGCTGTCTCCCGGCTGGCAAAGCTCTGATCCACCACATGCTCAAGCAAGCTGCGCAGCTTGTCCCAGTAGCCTGCTGTGTTCAGGATCACAATCGGCTTGCCGTGCAGCCCCAGCTGCCGCCAGGTAAGCGCCTCGAACAGCTCGTCCAGCGATCCGGCACCGCCGGGCAGCACCACAACGGCGTCTGCGTTCCACAGCATCACCTTCTTTCGCTCGTGCATGGTCTCGGTGACCACATAGGTGGTCAGATCCGACTTGCCGACTTCGCGTTTCTCGAGGTGGCCGGGGATCACGCCAAAGGTCTCGGCACCGGCTGCCTGCGCCGCGCGCGCCACTTCGCCCATCAGCCCGACATCGCCGGCGCCGTAGACCAGCCGCATCCCGTTTTCAGCGAGAGCCTGGCCGAACTCCCGGGCAGCCTGGGCATAGGCGGGGAGCGCGCCGGCCCGGGAGCCGCAGTAGACACAGACAGATTTGATGCTCATCGGCCAGCCTTTCCGTGGAATTTCAAGGTGAAACGCAATTGGTGTTTTGACCCGTGATAGCGGGATTGCTAGATTTGCTCAACTAAGCGGAAGGCCACATTCCGCAACTCTTGAAGGGATCGCAATGGCGGATGCATCTGGAAGCGGGGGTCTTGGGGCCCTCACACTTGGCGGTATTGCTGGAACAGCCGTGGTGCTGGGCGGCGTGGTGCTGTTTCAGCTCGGCGTGTTCGGCTCGGGGGAGCCGGAGCCGGGCGCAGCAAACGGCGGCCAGGCCGGCGGCCAGACTGCGGCTGATCGCGGGACGTTTACAGGCGACGGGGATGAGTCCGGCCAGCCGCTGCAAAACAACGGTCTGTCGCAATCTGGCGACGCCGGGGATTCGGTGGCAGCGGCCGGGACAGATCAGACGGACGGGGCCGAGACGGTTGCCAATGCGGAACCTGCAGCGGAGCCGGTTGCGGCAGAGGAACCGGCAGATGCGGGTGGATCTGAGGCAGTTGCAGCAGAGGAAGAACTGCCCGTAACTGCCGAGGACGAAACGGTTATCGTTCCTCAGGAGCCAGCAGATGAGGGCACCGGGGAACAGATCGCATTGGCTGAGCCGGCAGACGGTGCGGACGTTGCTCCGCAAGCGGCGCTGCCCGAACCGGACGCCAAAGAAGAGATCTTTGTCCTCGACGCCCCGGAACTGGATCTGGTGCGTGTCGACAGTGAAGGTGCGGCAGTCATTGCGGGCCGGGCGCAGGAAGGCGTCAGGGTCCTGGTTTTGCTGGATGGCGAAATTCTGGAACAAGTGGAGGTTCCGGCAGGCGGTGAATTTGTTTCGCTGACCACGATTGAGCCGAGTGCGGATGCCAGGGTGGTTTCGCTGCTGGCGGAGCATGGCGGGCAGCAGAGCGCGTCGGATGCCTCTTTCATTCTTGCGCCGGTAAATCCGGTCGCCAGCCTGGAAGAGCAGCAGTCAGAACAGACGGCTGCGGTGGAAAATGCGGAAACGGCTGCCTCGGTCCAAGATGCGCCCGCGGCTGAAGACGCGGTGCAGGACGTGGCAGCGGCGCAGGGAGAAGAAACTGCGCAATCTGAAGAGACAGCTCAAGAGTCTGAGCAGGTCGCGGCTTTGGACCCGGAGGTCAGCGCTGCGGCCGAGCAGCCCGCGGGTGCGGAACCTGCTGGGCAAAGCAGTGGTGCGGCAGAAGACGCAGCTGAGGGAACTTCCGCTGCGGAGGCTGAGGCTCCAGCCCAGGATGCCGCCGTTGCGGCCGAAGCGCCTGTGCCGGCGGAAGATCCGGAGGTTGCCAGCGATCCGGCTGCCCCGCAGCCTCAGAACCAGGCTGTGGCGGTGCTGCGGGCGGATGCAGATGGAATCGAGGTGGTTCAGCCCGCCATCCCTTCCGATCCCGAGCTCAGTGACGAAGTTGCGCTGGATTCGATCAGCTACAATGGCACCGGCGGCGTCGAGCTGTCGGGCCGTGCCCGTCCGCAATCCCGGGTGCGGGTGTATGTTGATAACGCGCCTGTTGCCGAGCTGGAAACCGGTGGAGATGGCCGCTGGAACGGACGGCTGGATGGCGTCGAGCCAGGTATTTACACTCTGCGCCTGGACGAGATCGAGCTGATCAGCGGCGAAGTGGTAAGCCGCCTGGAAACCCCGTTCAAACGCGAGGCGCCGGAGGCGCTGCCGCAGCCGGGCGGCGATGTATCGCCGGATCAGCCCGCGCCGCTGGTGCGCGCGGTGACAGTGCAGAAGGGCGACACCCTCTGGGCGATCTCGCAGGAAAAATACGGCAGCGGCTTCCTCTATGTGCGGGTGTTCGAGGCGAACCGGGGTGCGATCCGCAATCCGGATCTGATCTACCCGGGGCAGGTCTTTACCATTCCCGAATAACGGAACAAAAACGCGCCCTTGCGGCGCGTTTTTTACTTCTGCCCCTCGCAAATCCGTGAACGGGTGCGTATCTCAGAGGGTCTAGCCAGGATAAGCCATGACCCAGACCGATCAGGCCTCAGCGCCGACGCAAGCAGACCTCGCCGAAGAAGAACGCCGCTCGGGCTTGCGCACTCTGCGCAAGGTGGGGCCGTATTTGTGGCCCGCAGGCAACCGCGCCGTGAAGCTGCGGGTGGTGCTGGCGCTGGCGGTGCTGGTGGCCGCCAAGCTTATCGCTGTCTATACGCCTATGCTGTACAAGGGGGCAGTGGACAGCCTGGCGGGCGAGGGTGTGCCGCCGCTGGCTTTGGGCGCGGTCGGTCTGACAGTGGCCTATGGCATGTCGCGGATCCTGACCACCGGCTTCCAGCAGCTGCGCGATGCGGTCTTTGCCCCCGTCGGGCAGCGGGCGCTTCGCCGCCTGGCGCTGGAGACCTTTACCCATATCCACAAACTGTCGATGCGCTATCACATCACCCGCAAGACCGGCGGTCTGAGCCGGATTATCGAGCGCGGGGTGAAAGGCGTCGAGTTCCTGTTGCGCTTCATGCTGTTTTCCATCGGCCCGCTGATCCTGGAACTGACACTGGTTGCGGTGATCCTGACGGTGCTGTTCGACGCTTGGTACCTTGCGGTGGTGGCTGTCACGATCGGGCTTTATGTCTGGTTCACCTTTGCGGTGACCGAGTGGCGGGTAAAGCTGCGCCGGGAAATGAACAAGCAGGACACCGACGCCAACCAGAAAGCCATCGACAGCCTGCTGAATTTTGAAACCGTGAAATACTTTGTCGCCGAAGAGCGCGAAGCGGCGCGGTATGACGGCGCAATGCGGGGCTATGCGCAGGCAGCCTTGAAAACCGCCTATTCTTTGGCGGCTCTGAATTTCGGGCAGAGTGTGATCATTACGGCCGGCCTGATTGGCGTTATGGTTATGGCGGCCATCGGGGTTGAAAAAGGCGCGCTGACCGTGGGCGATTTTGTCATGGTCAATGCCTACATGATCCAGATCACCGTGCCTTTGAACTTCCTCGGCACCGTCTACCGCGAAATCCGCCAGAGCCTGGTCGACATGGGCGAAATGTTCGACCTTTTGGAGCAGCCTGCGGATGTGAGCGACCGGCCGGATGCCTCGAAACTTAAGGTGAACGGCGGCCGGATCACGCTGGAGAATGTGCGCTTTGCCTATGAGCCGGGCCGGGAGATCCTGAAAGGCGTGTCGTTGGAAGCCGAGCCTGGTCAGACGGTGGCCATTGTCGGTTCCACCGGCTCCGGCAAGTCGACCATCGGACGGCTGCTGTTCCGCTTTTACGATGTCACTGGCGGGGTGCTTAAAATCGATGGCCAGGACGTGCGCAGTGTGACGCAGCAAAGCCTGCATCAGGCCATCGGCGTGGTGCCGCAGGATACCGTGCTGTTCAATGACACGATCCGCTACAACATCGCCTATGGCCGGGACGGTGCAACTCAGGAAGACGTCGAACAGGCCGCGCGGGATGCGCAGATCCACGACTTCATAACTGGCCTGCCCGATGGCTACGACACCCAGGTGGGCGAGCGCGGGCTGAAGCTGTCGGGCGGCGAGAAGCAGCGGGTGGGAATTGCCAGGACGCTGCTGAAGAACCCCCCGGTGCTGCTTCTGGACGAGGCGACCTCGGCGCTGGACACCGACACCGAGCAAGAGATCAAGGAAGCACTGGCGCGGGCCGGGCAGGGGCGCACGGTGATCACCATCGCCCACCGGCTGTCTACGATTGCCGAGGCCGACAGGATCGTGGTGCTTGAACAGGGAGAGATTGCCGAGACGGGAACGCACGAAGACCTGCTGGCCCGGCAGGGGCGCTATGCCCGCTTGTGGCAGCGCCAGCAAGCCGATCAGGATGCAGCCTGACGGAACCCGTCTGCCGGAATGCACAAGGCCGGTCCTGGGACCGGCCTTGGTTGTTGCTTGCTGATCGCAGGCTGCGGTCAGAAATCGTCCCATTTGGCATTGGCCGCCTGGGCAGGCATCGGCAGTGCCGCTTCGAAATCCATGTCGCCGCCATGTGCGCTGGGGACGGCGGGTGCCGCTGCCGCTGGCTTGCGGGCTGACGAAACAGCCACACCGGCGATTTTGAACTGCCCCATCAGATCGGCCAGCTTGCTGGCGTCGCTGTGCAGCATATGGCCGGCAGCAGTGGCCTCCTCGACCATCGCGGCGTTTTGCTGGGTCACCTGATCCAGCTGGCTGACCCCGGTGTTGATCTCGGAAAGCCCGGTGGACTGTTCGGATGCACCTTCGGCGATGTTGGTGACCAGCTCTGAGATTTTGTTGACCCGGCCCGCAATGTTGGTCAGTGCGTCGCCAGTTTCACCAACAAGTTCAACACCTTGCTTGACGTGTTTCGAACTGTCACCGATCAGCGCCTTGATCTCGGTTGCGGCATCGGCGGAACGCTGTGCCAGAGCGCGCACTTCCGATGCAACCACCGCAAAGCCTTTGCCGGCTTCGCCTGCGCGGGCAGCTTCAACACCTGCATTCAGCGCCAAAAGGTTGGTCTGGAAGGCAATGTCGTCGATCACGCTGATGATTTGAGAGATCTTGATCGAAGACTGCTCGATCTCGGTCATAGCAGCGACCGCATTCTGAACCACTTCACCGCTGGATTCAGCTTCGCGGCGGGCTTCCTGCATCGTCTTCTCGACATCGCGCGCGCCCTCGGCCGAGGATTTCACCGATGCGGTCAGCTCCTCCAGCGCAGCGGCGGTCTGCTCCAGCGTGGCCGCCTGGCTTTCGGTGCGGTTGGACAGATCGTCCGATGCTGTGCTGATTTCGGTGGCGCCATTATGGATGCTGCCGGTAGCCGAGATCACTTGCTCAATGGTTTCCTTCAAGTTCTCCACGGTGGTGTTGAAGCTCTTGCGCAGGTCTTCATACTCCTCCGGGAAGGCCTCATTGATTGTGCATTCAAGATCGCGGCTGGACAGGCGGGCGAGATGGTCGTCCAGCTTGCCGACAACAGCGCCGCGGTCGGCGATGCGGCTGGCTTCGATAGAGGCCAGTTTGTCCTCGGCCTCTGCCAGGGCCGCCCGGGTCTGCTCCATCGAGCGGCTGAGTTTGCCGACTTCGGTATTCGACTGCAGGAAGGCAGGTTCAAAGTCGAACTCCTTACGGGCGAGCTTGTCCAGGTCCGATTGCAGGGCGCCGAATTGCTTGGTGAAAGCAGTGATCAGGCGCAGGCCGATGATGCCGCTGGCGATCAGGGAGACCGCGACAGCTGCCAGGGTGATGATCAGCGCCTGACGGGCGTTGGAGGCTTCTTCTGCGGCAATCGCCATCATGGCGTCGGCGACGGTGTTCTCCACACCGTGAAGAGAGCTGACCCAGCTGGTTGCCCGGTCGAACCAGTCGCGGGACGTATAGGACGGCGCCGGGTTGCTGGGGCCGGCCTCCAGAACCTGCTCGCGGATTCCGGGCAGTCCGGTGGGCTCCAGTCCCTTGCGGATGTTCAGGCCCGGCAGCATGCTGTTCAGGGCGAGGCCTGCAATGTCGAGCAGTTGCTTTTCGACAGCGCCGGTGCGGCTGTACCAGCGGTAGATGTTCAAGTTGAAGCTGCCGTTGCCAAAGCCTGCGGCACCCGCTGCGCGCTGCTGGCCGGCGGCTTCCTTGGCGTACGCCAGGCTGACCAGGCCCGAGCTGAGCTGTCCCAGTTCGGCGTTCTCCTGGTGCAGCAGCTGGGTGCTGACGTCTTGCAGAACATTTGCAATGGCGCCGGAATACTGCGCGCCCATCTGACCAGGCTTGAGTTCAAGCGCAGTAACGGAATTGCGCAAACTGCCGAGACCGTTCAGATGCTTCAGCGTGCCGGCCGCAGTCTCCGGAACGTTTTGAATAGCCTGATCCGCTTTGACCCGGGTGCTTTCCAGGTCAGAGGCTCCGGATTCACCGCCGGAGGACAGGTAGACGGCTGACAAACCGCGTTCGACTTGCAGATAGTGGACCACTTTCATCAGGGCCACGGATTCCTGGGTTCCGGCCTGTGTGACTTGGGCGGCTTGGAACCGTCCCCAGTCAGCGAGCGCCTTGAACCCGCCGATGCCGGCCAAGGCGATAAACGGGATCGCGATCAGCGCCAGAATTTGCGATCGTAATGACATTTTCTTTTCCCTAACAAGAAAGAACACCTGGAGCGGGAAAGTTTTGGCTCCGAATTTTCATTTACATGTAAACGATAACATAACGTGAATTCCGCAATTCGCCTGGGTAAGGGCGAGCGCATCAGGCTTGTGATAAGCCTCGGTGATATGCGTCATTTTTCATCGTTAAGTGGCGCAAATGGCTCAATTGATGCGTCTAGGAAATCGGATTGTTTTGTTTCGTTGAGCGATCTTGGTCGAATTATGTATGTAAAACAGAGTCTTGAGGTAATGTTGTTGTTTTTGGCGGCTCCTTTGAATGGAACTGGCGGGATGCCTTCTTATTTGCTCAAATTGAACGTTTTTATTGGGGTGGATTCTTTATTTGTTAATTTGTTGAATTTCTATTCTGTGAGTTTTGCGTGAGCGCAGGAAGACAACGGGATAGCTGCCGCCGCCCGGGGCGCAATTAGTTACAGGCTCAATTGCTGGCGCGCTCAACGGCCGCCAGGACCCGGACGATACCGTCGTGATCGTTGCCAAGGTGATGGCCGCCCTCAAACTCCACCAATTGCATACCCGGCAGCCGGGCAAGGGGACAGGCGCTGACGGTTTCCCGGCTGCCATAAAGGCAAAACACCCGCTCCGGCGGCAAGCTGGCAGAGAGCGCCTCAATCGCCGGGGCAACCGCCACCGAACCGGTCTGCTGGCCCAGCCAGCCGCCGACCACGATTTCAAAGCCCGTGCGGGTCTCGGGTGCGATCAGGCCGACACCGGCCAAACGCTCGCGCAGTTCCGCGGGCAGTTCGGCGGCCGCAAAGGGCAGGGTGTTGGCGCCGAGGGAAAAACCAAGAAGAAGCAATTTGCTGCGGCCAAAGACCGGGCGGAAATGCGCATCGATGCGGGCCAGGTCAGCGGCGATTTGGGCGGGCTGCTTTTCCCGCCACATATAGCGCAGGCTGGAAATGCCAACGACAGGGATGCCGCGCGCCGCCAGCCGGTCTGACACTTGCTCATCGAAATTTGCCCAGCCGCCATCGCCCGAGAGGAAAATGGCATAAGTGTCGCTGACGGGGGCGCCGGGGTCCTGGTGGATGGTAAGCGGCAGCCCGTCTAGATCTTTGCCGCTGGCTGCCGTTCCGGTGTCAAAGGCGTGATCGGTGCCTGCCAGCCTTAGGTAGCTTTGATAGAATGTGCGGCGGGGTTCGGGGCCTGTCTCCACTGCGGTCGCGCCGGCGATGTCTTCGGCGGCAGAGGTTAGGCCCGGCTCGGCAATGTCCAGCCAGCGCAGCGGAGCTTTGCTTGCCCGGGCATCCTGCAGCGCCGTTCCCGGGCATATGGTTTGCGCGGCGTCGAATCCGACTGTCACCAGACCTTTGAACAGTCCGGGCGCTGCATCGGCTGCAAAGAAGGCAAGCGCCGCCCCGTCGCCATAGCCGGTCAGCACCGGGGTGCGGGCGCGGGCGCCCTTTTGCTGCTGAAGGCGGCGGGCGAGATTTGCCAGAAGCGGCGCGGCAGCGGCGCAATTGCCGTCGGCCCGGGCCAGCAGTGCGGGCCCGTCGACGGCGATCACCAGGGTGTGCATTTCCGACAAACGCTCCGCCCGGGCCTGCAGTTCCCCTTCCCAGCCCCCGGCACCGGTCACAAGCAGTGCTGTTGAACGGGCCTCCTTGCCATCTGGAGCGATCACGGCGATAGCTTCGGCGGGGGCTGCCGTACGGTCAGGCCCGAGGCTGTAGTAGGTTCCCGCGGCCAGCAACAGCAGTGCAGCGGCGGCAGCAAACCCTTTCAAGACGATCTGTTGGCGTGCCATGTAACTCTCCCGCAGGTTGCTGTCCAATTCTGTCTGCAGCTATCAGATCTTCCCTGCGGAAGCGTGAACAGTGCGCCGGGCAAAGGGGCCGGGGAAACCACCAGCCGGTTTCCCCATTGACCGGTGCAGTGGTACATCTAGAGTGCATCTATTCCGGGACCTGCGGCATGGCGCCGTGCGGCCCGGCTGAAAGGACGAATTGATGAAGAAACTTCTGCCCGCCGCCGCCGCGGCTGCTCTGCTGGCCTTCCAAGCCCCGGCCTTTGCCGAGGATCTGCAATTCCTTCTGGTGAATGAAAGCAGCGCTGACCTTGTGGAGTTCAACGTGTCGCCTGCGTCTTCGGACAGCTGGGAAGAAAACCTTCTTGAAGGCGGCTATCTGGCGCCGGGTTACGAGATTGACGTTGAGATCGCCGACGGTGCGACCACTTGCGTTTACGACATCCGCGGCGGATTCTCGGACGGGTCCGAGGCCGAGGACTTCGGCCTCGATCTGTGCGATCTGGGTGAATACACCTTTACCGACTGAGTTTTGCCTGCTGGCCGAAGCTGGCTGCAGCAGCGAAAAGCCCCGCCGGAGCGGGGCTTTTTTGTGTTACTCGGCAGCGCGCAACCTGCCTTGCGGCAGTGGCGGTTCGGGTTCGTCCTCTGCGGCCGTGGAGCCGGACTGCCGTGCTGCCGGCTCGTCGACCCACTGGATCTCAGTGGAGGGCAGCTTGCGCGCCTTTTTAAACAGGCGGCTGTCCTGGGCGATGCGGCTGGACCGGCCGCGGGTGATCCGCGACAGTGCCCGGCCAAGGGCCCGCATATAGGTGGAGAACCACACCCGCAGCGCCAGCAGCGACGGTGTCAGCACCAGGGTCAGCACGGTTGCAATGCCCAGGCCGAAGACCACTGCGGTCGCCAGCTGTTTCCACCACAGCGCGGTGGGGCTGTCGATCGAATAGCCGCCGTTGATGAAGTCGAGGCTGACCCCGAACATCATCGGCGTCAGGCCGGCCATCGTGGTGATGGTGGTCAAGAGCACCGGGCGGATGCGGGCCTCGGCAGTGCGGATGATCGCTTCGATCCGGGGCATCTTCTGGCTGAACTCCTGATAGGTGTCGATCAGCACGATGTTGTTGTTCACCACAATGCCCGCCAGCGCCACGATGCCGGTGCCGGTCATGATGATCGAGAACGGCTGGTTCATCACCAGCATGCCGATCAGCACCCCGGTGGTGGACAGCACCACCGCCAGCAGCACCAGCACCGAGTTGTAGAAGCTGTTGAACTGGGCCAGCAGGATCACGAACATCAAGGCCAGGGCGCCGGCAAAGGCCTTGGACAGGAAGGCACCGGATTCCGCCTGCTCCTCCTGGTCGCCGGTCCATTCCCATGAAATGCTGCGCGGCAGCGGGTTGGTTTCGAGCCATTCGGTGATGACGGCGATCCGCTCGTTCGGGTTCACCGGGACGATCCTGGCATCATCTTCCAATGCAGTGAGCACGGCGTCAAAACTTTCGGCGCCCGTCAGATGAACCAGTTCCAGCGTGCTGCCGTTTGGGGCAGTGAGCGTTTCGCCAGCCGCAGCGTTGCCTTCGGGTAGTTCCTTAAGCAGGGCCAGCCGTGTTACCTCACCGGTGTCCGAGTCCTGGACTTCGACTTTGCTGAGGCCGGCAGTCACATCCGCTTTCACGTCATAATAACGCTCCTGGCCGATCCGGTTGATCTGGGCCAGCTTCGGCACCGGCTTGCGCGTGATGAAGTTCGACAGCGGCACCAGCCCATCCGCGGTGCGGACCTTGAGGTTGTCGAGCGTCGACAGCACCCGGTCCTGCTCGGGCAGGCGGACGCGGATTTCGATCTCTTCGTCCGAGCTGTCGACCCGCATGGTGTCCAGGAGAATGCCGCGGGTGACCAGCTGAACCATGGCGCCTACAGTGGCCACATCGGCGCCGTAACGGCCGGCTTTCTCGACATCGACGTCGATCTGCCAGTCGATGCCGGGCAGGGGCAGGCTGTCCTCGATCAGGATCAGGCCCGGGACGCTCTCGAAATGCTCCCGCGCGGCCAGAGTGGCGGAGGTCAGATCTTCCCAGCCGTCGCCGCGCAGGCGCAGGTGCACTGGTTTGCCGGTGGCGGGGCCCTGCGCCAGGGCGCGGACCTCGACCTCGAAACCGGGCAGCTTGGCCAGTTCGGCGTTGAGCTCGTCCAGCACGGTGTTGCCACCGTATTCCTCGGCAATGATTTCCTTTTCAACGCCCAGGTATTCGGTCAGCAGCCCGCCGAACCAACCGCCCAGAGGCTCGGTCTGGGTGGGCCGGTCCTCCCAGGGGATGATCTCAAACTGGACCTGTCCGATAGTGTCCGGAGGCAGCTGGGCACCGGAGCTGTCGGTGTTGAGGCCGCCGTCGCCGGCAAAGGAGAAAACGTTGATCACCGCGTGGTGCTGCATGATGATGTTTTCGGCGGCGCGGACCATCACGTCCTTTTCGTGCAGCGAGATGTTGCCGCGGGCGCGGACGTAGGCCGAGGCCTGTTCCGGTTCCGAATCCACGAAGAACTCGACGCCGCGGTTGTTTTCACCGTAGGCCGCGAAAACTGACATGATGGCAAAACCAACGGCTGCAATGGTCACAACCGGCATCACCGGGTTGCCGGCGATGAACTTGATCACATGGCCGAACGGGGTGTGGCGGTAGCCGGGAGCGGCTTCCTTCTGCTCGCGTTCGATCTTGGCAGCGCTGAGAGTGATGGAAGCAGCAAAGGCCGACAGGGTAAAAATCAGGCCTCCGAACAGTACGCCGCCCATGCCCGCGCCTGCACCCAGCAGGTAGGCCGGGTTCAGCATCTGCATGGCGCCGGCGAACATTCCCCACATCGGCAACGGCACCAGAGCGGCACGCAGCCACCAGGGCGCGATCATGCGCAGCGCGCGGGAGGCGCCTTCGAAGGTGCGGCTGATGCGGCCGGTGACACCGCCCATCACCGGCAGGTAGATCAGTGCGACCACCAGCGAGGCGGACAGAACGAAGATCATGGTGACCGGAAGCATGCCCATGAACTCGCCCGGAACACCGGGCCAGAACAGCAAGGGCAGGAAGGCGCAGAGCGTCGTCGCGGTCGATGAAACCACCGGCCAGAACATCCGCTGCGCCGCCTCGACATAGGCGTGCATCGGGCCGGTGCCTTCCTTGATGCGCTTGTCGGCGTACTCCACAATCACGATGGCGCCGTCGACCAGCATGCCCACAGCAAGGATCAGGCCGAACATCACCATGTTGGAAATGGTGACGCCCATCAGCGCGAGGAAGGCAAAGCACAGCAGGAAAGAGGTGGGGATCGCAAAGCCCACCAGCAGGGCAGCACGGCTGCCAAGCGCGGAGAGCACAACGATCATCACCAGCGCAACCGCGGTCAGGACCGAGCCCTCCAGCTGGCTGACCATTGAGCCGACAACCCGGCTTTGGTCGTTGGAGGTGCCGACCTCGACCGCGGCCTGCAGCTCTGGCGGCCATTTGGCCTTGGAGGCCTGGATGGTCTCCTTCACCAGATTGACGGTGTCGATCAGGTTGTAGCCTTTGCGCTTGACCACCTGCAGCGCCACCGTGTCCTCACCGTTAAAACGTGCGGTGCCTTCGCGGTCCTCGAAAGTGAAGTTGATCTGCGCCAGTTCTCCGAGAGTGACCACACGGTCGCCGTTGGTCTTGACCGGCAGCCGGTAGATGTCCTGCACGTCGTCAAAGGAGGAGGGGATCTTGACCGAGAAGGCGCCCTGGCTGGACTCCACTTCACCCGCGGCAATCAGCTGGTTGTTGTTCTGCACAACATTGATCAGCTCCAGCGCGGTGACATTATAGGCTTCCAGCCGCAGCGGGTCTATCAGCACCTCGACCATTTCGTCACGGTTGCCGGCAATGCCGGCCTCCAGCACCGCGTCCAGCGCCTCAATATCGTCCTGCAAGTCCTTGGCAATACGAGCCATCGTGCGTTCCGGCACGGCGCCGGTCAGGTTGACGATGACGATCGGGAATTCCGAGAAGTTGATCTCGGTGATCGAGTATTTCTCGGCGCCCTCGGGGAATTCCGCCTCGGCCTTGTCCATGGCGTCGCGGACGTCGGCCATGATCGCGGTCTTGTCCCAGCCGAATTCAAACTCAAGCGCCACCCCGGCATAGCCCTCGGCGGCGGTGGAGGTCATCTTGTCGAGTCCGTCGAGGTCGGCCAGCTCCGTCTCCATCACCTTGACCATCAGGGATTCGGCGTCCTCGGCGGAAATGCCGGGGAAGGGGACCGAGATGAACAGGGCCGGGATTTCGATGTCCGGCTCACCCTCTTTGGGCAGCATGGAATAGGCAAACCCGCCGACCAGCAGCGAGATTGCTATAAAGGCCAGAACCATCCGGGCACGGCCGGCGGCCCAATTGACGATGCCGATCACTGTTCACTCTCCCGGTAGGTGGCCGCTACGGCGACGCCTTCGGTGACGAAGTCCTGCCCCACAACAATCACATCCGCGGTTTCGGGCAAGCCGCCAAGCCAGACGCCGTCGGCCTCGTCCCGCAGCATCTGTACGGGGTAGAAGACAACGGTGCTGTCAGAACCGACAACCCTGACGCCCAGCCGGCCTTCGTTGTTCAGGGTCAGCGCCGATTGCGGTACCTTATGCGCCAGTCGGCCGGCCGCGGAGATCGCGATATCCGCGGTCTGTCCGTCGCGGATATTCAGGTCGGGGTTGGGAACGGTGATCTCCACCTCAAAGGTGCGGGTGTTCGGGTCCGCAGAACGGCTGAGGAAGGTCACTTTGCCCTGAACCCGCTGGCCGGTGGCCAGTTCGGCCCCGGCATCTGCGCCCAGCGTTACCTTGTTCACTTCCGCCTCGGGCACAAAGCCGACCAGCTTGATGGTATCAAGCTGGATCACGGTGCCACAAAGGCTGCCAGGCTGCAGCAGGCTGCCCAGTTCTGCGGTGTCGCTTTCAAGCAAGCCGTCGAACGGCGCGGTGACGGCCAGGCGGTCGATTTCCTTTTGTGCGCTGGCTACCGCAGCAGCTGCAGACTCAATACCGGCACGGGTGGTTTCCAGACCGCTTTGCGCGGTGGCAATGCCAGCAACGGCGGACCGTTCCGCCGCCTCGGCCGAGGCCAGACGGGTTTCAGAAGCGTATCCGCCTTCCGACAGTTTGGAGGCAGCAGTCAGATTGATCCGGGCTTCCTTAAGCAGCGCATGGGCTTCCTCAAGACGCGCTTCTGACTCGGGAACACGGGCACGGGCCTCGCTGAGGCGGGCCTTGGCCTCCAGCAGCATGGCGGGGCGGGTGCCGGGGTCCAGCTGGCACAGCAGATCGCCGGCCTTGACCTGCGCGCCTTTTCGCAGGGGTTCGGAAATCACGGTAGAGGTGGTTTCAGCCCGCACTTCGACCTGGCGGATCGCTTGTGTCTGGCCGCGCAGGATCACAGCGCTGCCAATCGTGCGCGCCTTGCTTTGCAGGGCCACCACGCCGACTCGCGAATCTTCGGCCTGGGCAAGCTCTGGCTGCGCCGCGGTTGCCGTTTCAGAGCCAGCCTGAGCCGCGTCCGCAGGCTCTTCCCCCCTGGCAAAGGCCATCAGATCGTCACGCTGAATAACAACCATATAGAGGCTGGCTGTCACCACCACTGCTGTCAGCATTGGAACGATACGCATGTCGGGCCTTTCCTGTTTCCTGTCTGATCCCCTGTGCAGCGGCTGCGGCCACAGGCTGGCCGGGCCATATCACGGTGGGACTCGCGCGTATGTGATAGACGTCATATAGGCGATGTCCATTCTAAACTAAGTGGTTCAGTTCACATTTCTTGCTTTTCTGCGCCGAAGGGAGGGAAATCTGCTGCAAATGGGCCACTTGGCTTGGCCTCAGAGCCGGGGTATGAGGGGCGCGACGCATTCAATACCACCTTGGGCGCAGGCCCGGGCGGCGCATATCAGGGGCTTTTCATGAGCGATACCGACAGCTTTATCGATGAGGTGACCGAAGAGGTCCGCCGCGACCGGCTCTACCTGACTCTGAAACGCTATGGCTGGATCGGCGGCGTTGCAGTGGCGCTGATCGTAGGCGGCGCGGCCTTCCGGGAATACACCAAGGCCCAGGATCAGGCGGCCGCCGAGGCCTTGGGCGACGCGATTACAGCGGCGCTGGAAATCGATGGCAGCGAAAAGCAGGCCGAAGCGCTGGCAGCCGTGTCTGCAGACAGCAGCGGCGGTGCCGCCATTCTGAAGATGCTGAAAGCCGGAACTTTGGCGGAGGCGGGGAAGACCGCGGAGGCTGTTGCCGAGCTTGTGGCGGTGGCCGTTGATGGCGAACTGCCGCTGATCTACCGCAATATCGCCAGCTTCAAGGCATTGGCGCTGCAGGCAGGCAGCTTGAGCGTCGCGGACCGCCGTCTGCAGTACGAGGCGCTTGCCCAGCCGGGGGCACCGCTGGCGCTGCTGGCCTCGGAACAGCTGGCATTGCTGGATATCGAGGACGGCGACAGCCAGGCAGCGATTGCGAGGCTGCAGGAGATCGCGGCGGATGCTGCTGTCAGTGCAGACTTGAAAGAACGGGCAACTCAGGTGATTGTGGCGCTTGGCGGCACCGTCGGGGATGCTGCTGCGCCAGAGGGGTAACCCAAAGGGTCAGGCGCTCCGCGGATGGGACATTGCGGAACACAAACGGCAGAAGACAGGGCAGGGTAATGACAAAAAACAAGACTTTCTCCCGGGCACGGGCGCTTTTGTGCGGCAGCGCAGCTGCTGTCCTCCTGGCCGCTTGCTCCGAGGAGGAAATCATCCTGCGCGGCGAGCGTGAAGACATCCGTCCGGGGATTTCTGAGGATGTGGTGAACCAGGCCCGCGCCATTGCGCTGCCGAAACAGGTCGCAAATGCGGATTGGGCGCAGGGGCATGGCGCCGAGGCGGGCCGGACTGCGCATCCTGCATTGTCCGCAGCGCCGCAGCAGGTTTGGTCCGCGTCGATCGGCGAAGGCGATGGCCGCCGCCAGCGCATCACTGCGGCGCCGGTTGTAGGCGGCGGGCGCATTTATACGCTGGACAGCGCGGCCCAGGTGTCTGGGGTATCGCCCCAAGGGCAGGTTCTGTGGCAAAGCGAGCTGATCCCGGCTGCGGATGACGAAGGCCAGGCGACCGGCGGCGGCTTGGCCTATGACAGCGGTGTGCTTTATATCTCTTCCGGCTTTGGAGTGCTGACGGCTCTGGATGCCTCGGATGGCAGCCTGATCTGGCGCCAGGAGCTGGAGGCTACAGGCTCAGGACAGCCGCGCGTGAGCGGCGGGCTTGTCTATTTGGTGGCAGGCGATGACACCGGCTGGGCATTGAATGCCAAAGACGGCCGTATCGCATGGCAGATCGAAGCCTCGCCTTCGGCCTCGAACATCCTTGGCGCACCGGCACCTGTGGTAACCAAGGATCTTGCCATTTTTGCCTTTGGCTCTGGCGATCTGATTGCCACCTTCCGCCGCGGCGGCCTGCGGCGCTGGAGTGCTTCCGTGTCAGGCCAGCGCACCGGCCAGACCCTGTCGCGGATCAGCGATGTGACCGGCGCGCCGGTGGTCTCGGGCAAGCGGCTTTACGCGGGCAACAACTCGGGCCGGACCGTGGCTTTTGATCTGGAGTCCGGTGACCGGCTGTGGACCGCGCGCGAAGGTGCCTCGGGGACCGCATGGGTGGCGGGCGGCAGCCTGTTCCAGGTAAGCGATCAGAACCAGCTGCTGCGCCTTGATGCGGACAGCGGCGAGGTGATCTGGGCTGTTGATCTGCCCGGATACCTGAAAGACAAACCCGGCAAGCGCGGTGCGGTTTATGTGCATTATGGCCCGGTTCTTGCAGGCGGGCAGATTGCCATTGCGTCCAATGACGGCTTCCTGCGGTTCTTCAATCCTGAGGATGGCAGCCTGCTGCGGACAGCCGATGTGCCTGGCGGTGCTACCACAGCGCCGGTTGTTGCCGGGCGTACATTGTACGTGGTTTCTTCCAAGGGTGACTTGCTGGCGTACCGCTGAGCTCTGGCGGTTGCCGCACAGATGCGCTATGGGGCGCGTCTGAATCGCAGAAAGTTGGTCTGATGTCCTTTACCCTCGCCATCGTGGGCCGTCCCAATGTGGGCAAGTCCACCCTGTTCAACCGCCTCGTGGGCAAGAAGCTGGCCCTGGTCGACGATCAGCCGGGGGTGACGCGCGACCTGCGCGAGGGCGAGGCGCGGCTGGGCGACCTGCGGTTCACGGTGATCGACACCGCGGGCCTGGAAGATGCCACCGACAACTCGCTGGAAGGCCGGATGCGGCGCTTGACCGAGCGGGCGGTGGATATGGCTGATATCTGCCTGTTCATGATCGACGCCCGTACTGGCGTCACGCCGACCGACGAAATATTTGCCGACATCCTGCGCCGCAAATCCGCGCATGTGATCCTTGCCGCCAACAAGGCCGAGGGCAACGCCGCCGAGGCAGGCGTTCTGGAAGCTTACGGGCTGGGCCTGGGCGAGCCGCTGCGGCTGTCCGGCGAGCATGGCGAGGGGATGCCCGACCTCTACGGCCTCCTGCAGCCGCTGGCGGAGAAATTCGAGGCCGAGGCGGTGGATCATTCCCCGGTCACTGATGTTGAGGTCTATGAGGAAATCGGCGAGGACGAGGAAGAGGTCGTTCCTGTTCCAACCGATGCCAAGCCGCTTCAGGTGGCCGTGGTGGGCCGTCCCAATGCGGGTAAATCGACGCTGATCAACAGGATTCTGGGCGAGGACCGGCTGCTGACCGGGCCCGAAGCCGGGATCACCCGCGATGCGATCTCGCTCAAGATCAATTGGGAAGGCGTGCCGATGCGGGTGTTTGACACCGCAGGCATGCGCAAGAAAGCCAAGGTGCAGGAGAAGCTCGAGAAGCTGTCTGTCTCTGACGGCCTGCGGGCGGTGAAGTTTGCCGAGGTGGTCGTGGTGCTGCTGGATGCCAGCATCCCGTTTGAGCAGCAGGACCTGCGGATTGCCGACCTGGCAGAGCGCGAGGGGCGCTCGGTTGTGGTGGCGGTCAACAAATGGGACGCCGAGGAGCACAAGCAGGAAAAACTGCGGGATCTGAAAGAGGCCTTTGGCCGACTTCTGCCGCAGCTGCGCGGGGCGCCTTTGGTGACGGTGTCGGCGAAGACCGGCAAAGGACTCAACCGGCTGCACGAAGCGATTATGCGCGCCTATGGGGTTTGGAACCGCCGGGTGCCGACCGCGGCGCTGAACCGCTGGCTGGTTGGCATGCTGGAACAGCACCCGCCACCCGCGCCGCAAGGCAAGCGGATCAAGCTGCGCTATATGACACAGGCCAAGAGCCGGCCGCCGGGATTTGTGGTGATGTGCTCGCATCCGGACAAGCTGCCGGACAGCTATAACCGCTACCTGGTCAACGGCTTGCGCGAAGATTTCGACATGCCGGGCACGCCGATCCGTCTGTATATGCGCGGCCAGGGGGACAAGAACCCCTACAAGGGCAAGCGGCAAAAGAACGCCGGTGCTTTGGCCAAGCATCTGAAGAAACCTGGCAGCTAACCTGGGAAACGGGCGGTGTTCTCCCGCCCGGCCCGGCACATTCAAAAGAATGCACCAGCCCCGTTGGGCCCGGCGCCGCCCTGACGGGCGGCGCTTTTGCGTTGCGCTGCAATTGCGCGGTCTTTTGCCTGCAAGCCGGCTTGTGCAACCGGCCGCATTCCTTTTGCAGGTCGGGTTTGCTACCCCCTTGGTTGTAATGTTACCGGCTGGCGGCCTTGTCTTTGGGTCGGCAGGGATTATCTGAATTTTAACCTTGGATGAGCCGTGCCTTTCGCACGGCTGTCACACAGAAAATTTATGAGCGAATACATGGATCTGAGGGCGCATACTCGCAAGTTCACAGCGAAGGACAACCGGCTGGCGCTGCTCAGCTATTGCGGAACCTTTGCGGTTTATTTCTCTGCGCTGGCCGTTGCCATAGGATTTGCCGGCCAGTGGTACATTCTGCTGCCTGCTGGTCTGGTTTTTGCCTTTGCTGCGGTGCGCCTTTATGTGCTGCAGCACGACACCGGCCACCATTCGCTGTTTGAAACCCGGCTGCAAAACGAGATCGCAGGCCATGTGCTTTCGCCCTTCACCTTTGCGCCGTTTGAGGTGATGAAACAGAACCATAACCTGCACCATTCCAACATTGGCAACCTTGAACACCGGGAGACTGGTGAGATCCACACCATGACCCTGCAGGAGTGGAAGGAAGCCGGGTTCTGGGAGCGGTTGGCCTACCGGCTGTACCGCAACCCGTTTGTTCTGGTGCCGGTTGGGGCTGCTTTTACCTATTTCATCCGATACCGCTGGCCCAAGAATACACTGCAGTTCGGGATACTGGGCGTTGTGCTGCACAATCTGGTCATCGCCGCGATGCTGGGGCTGCTGTACCTGGCTGCCGGGATGACAGGTGTTTGGATCTGGCTTGTTTTCTCCTTTCTGGGAGGCATGATCGGGGTTTTCCTGGTCTACCTGCAGCATAACTTCGAAGACACCTATTGGGACCGCCGCCCGGATCTGAATCCTCAGGTGGCGGCGCTGCAGGGATCCTCTTGCCTTGATTTCGGCTGGGCCTTTGATCTGGCGGTGGCAAATATCACGCTGCATGACATCCATCACTACAATGCCCGTATTCCGTCTTACCGGCTGCGCAAATGCCACTACAGCTTGCCGCCCGAATTTGGCTTGCGCCGCATCGGGTTCCGGGAAGCCTTGGGGGCGCTATCTTTAAAGCTTTGGGATGAAGAGAAAAAATACCTGGTCCCCTTCCCAGCCTGACCGGAACCGTGCAAGTCTTGCATAGAAGAATGGTAAGCGAGCTGAGCAAATAGGGGGGGCAGAGCGGGCATGACGCCGATACAGAAATTGCGGGGAGTGGGGCCGGCATTGGCCAAGATCCTGCTCGCCAACGGTGTGGAGACAGTTGAGGCGCTGGCAGCTTTTGAGGTTGCGCAGCTTCGCAGCATTCCCGGTATCGGGACCAATCGGGCAGCCAGCCTTAAAGAAGCGGCCAGAACGCATACAGAAGACCTGCAGAGAGCTAAGGCAGCGCCGGCCGGGCCCAAACGGGTGAATGGCAAACCGGATGCCGGCCGGGCCGCGGCACGTACGAGAACCACCCAGGCCGAGATGGATGCCAGGCTCGCCGAGGCTGAGGCCGCTCGCGCCGCCGCGGAAGAAAAGGCCGCCAGAGCGGAAGCCAAGGCCCTGAAAGCCAAACGCAAAGCGGCGTCCCTGGCCGTTGAATTCGCAGCAGCGCAGGTCAAGGCAAAGCAAAAGGCCAAGAAAGTGAAGGCCAAGGCGAAGAAAGCCATTGAAAGGGAAAAAGCCAAAGCCAAAGCGATCCTGGATGGCAAATACAGCCAGAAAGGCAAAGCTGGTCAGAAGAAAAAGAAGAAGGCGAAGAAGTAGCGTTACCGCACTGCTTGCAAAAGAAAACCGGCGCCTGGACAGGCGCCGGTTCTTGTTTGGCAAATGCGAAAGGTCAGACCAGCGTGCCCTCGGCAGTCAGGGTCAGCTTGCCGCCAAGATACGGCGCCAGCACCTCGGGAAGCTGGACCGAACCGTCGGCCTGCTGGCCGTTTTCCAGCACGGCGATCAGGCAGCGGCCCACTGCAAGGCCGGAGCCGTTCAGCGTATGCACGAATTGGGGTTTGCCGCCGTCCGCAGGTTTGAAACGGCCGTTCATCCGGCGGGCCTGGAAATCACCGCAGACCGAGACCGAGGAGATCTCGCGGTAGGTGTTCTGGCCGGGCACCCAAACCTCGATGTCGTGGGTCTTGCGGGCGCCAAAGCCCATGTCGCCGGTGCAGAGCACAATGGTGCGGTAGGGAAGGCCCAGACGCTCCAGAATGTCCTCTGCGCAGCGGGTCATCCGTTTGTGCTCTTCCAGGCTGTTGTCCGGATGGGTGACCGAGACCATCTCGACCTTCTCGAACTGGTGCTGGCGCAGCATGCCGGAGGTGTCCTTGCCGGCCGAGCCGGCCTCGGAGCGGAAGCACTGGGTGTGGGCCACATAGCGGCGCGGCAGGTAGCCTTCCTCAACCGTCATGCCGTTGACGATATTGGTCAGCGTGACTTCAGCCGTCGGCACCAGCCACCAGCCATTGGTGGTCTTGTAGCTGTCCTCGCCGAACTTGGGCAGCTGGCCGGTGCCGTACATCATCTCTTCGCGCACCAGCACCGGGGTCCAGGTCTCGGTCAGGCCGTTCTCATCCACATGGGTATTGATCATGAACTGCGCCAGGGCACGGTGGATGCGGGCGACCGCACCGGACAGCACCACAAAGCGGCTGCCCGAGAGCTTGGCCGCGGTTTCGAAATCCATGCCCGGCTTCACGCCTTCGAGCTCGAAATGCTCCTTGGCCTCGAAATCGAGCGCTTTCGGCTCGCCCCAGCGGCGGATTTCGACGTTGTCGTCCTCATCTTCGCCCAGCGGCACGTCGTCATGCGCCAGGTTGGGGATGGTGCCGAGCATATCGGTCAGCTGCTGGTCAAGCTCCTTGGCCTCGGCATTCATTGCCGCCACTTCGGCTTTCTTTTCGGCCACCAGAGCGCGCAGGCGCTCGAACTCGGCCTCATCGCCGCGGCCCTTGGCAGCGCCGACTTCCTTGGAGGCCTTGTTCTGCTCGGCCTGAGCGGTTTCCGCGGCCAGGATCTTGGCCCGGCGCGCCTCATCCAGCGCCAGGATCTCTGACGACACGCCCGCATCCCCGCGCCGCGCCACAGCGGCGTCGAAAGCGGCAGGATTTTCGCGGATAGCGCGGATGTCATGCATGAGAGTCTCTCCTAGCGTTGAATGGTATTTGAATCAGTAGACCCATCCTATGACGCAAGGGTGAAGAAAGGGGAAGAGGGGGGAGCCTAGTGGATCCAGACTGTTCCTGAGTTGCAGCTTGTGCAAATCGAAATCCGGATCAGTTCTATTTTAGGAAATGCAAATAGTGCAGCCAAAAAGCAGGAATGCGGACCGCGGCAAAGGGGGCAGGCTAATAGCTGCTTCAAGCCCACGCCAAAGTGATCAACCCGGTCTTGCGCCAGAGGCGGCAACACCCGAAATCGGCCGGGAACAAGAGGGACTGCTCAGATGCCTAAGGCCGTACTTTACCGCATGGATTTGCCCAACTACACCTGTGGCTATGGCACAGCCGCCCGGGATCTTCTGCATCGCGAAAAGTTCGAAGTTGAGGAGCACATCCTCCGAACACGCCGCGAAACCGATGCTTTCAAAGACAAGCACCACATCACCACAACGCCTCTTATCTTCATCGATGGCGTTAGGGTTGGCGGTTTTACCGACCTGAAGAAGCACCTCAAGGCACAAAAGCCCAAGCCGAAACGGTTCTGGAAGCGTTGAATTGCACAGTTTGGGGGCTTGCATCAGGCCGCCTGTACGTGTTTCCGGTGCTCAGGCTGCAATCTCGCTGCCGGGTTTCAAGGAAGCCGGAAACACCCAATTGTACTGAACCGGGAGTGCTGGGAGCCTTCTGAAAACCGAACAACCGTGCCAGGGCGCGGATTTGGCCTCTTTGGGGAGGCTGTGAGCCTTGCAACCCTTCCCCTCAACGCATAGGTTCCGCTGCAAAATTCCGGCGTGAAACCCCATGCCGCTTTGACAGAAGGAATATCCCATGGACGGTGGCGCAGTCGCCCAATTTCTCCCGCTTATCCTGATCTTCGCGATCATGTACTTCCTGCTGATCCGCCCGCAGCAGAAGAAGATGAAGCAGCATCAGGCGATGGTCGACGGCCTGCGCCGCGGCGACCAGGTGGTCACCCAGGGCGGTGTCATCGGCAAGGTGGCCAAGGTAAAAGAAGACGGCGAGATCGAAGTGGAAATCGCAGAAGGCGTCAAGGTGCGCGTGGTCAAGGCGACCATCGCCCAGGTTCTGAACAAGACTGAGCCTGCGTCTTAAGCATTTCCCGCAACGATCTGAAAAGGCAGGGCAATGCTGCAAATTGATCTCTGGAAGAGGGTGCTGATCTGGCTGGTATGCGCAGCCGGTATCATGCTTGCCCTGCCAAACGGGTTTTACACCCGCGTCGAACAGGCCAATGACGCCGCCGCCGACATCATCGCCAAGGGCGAGACGCCGGAGCGGCTGGAAGCGGTTGGCCAATGGCCGTCGTATCTGCCGTCGGGCCTGGTGAACCTGGGCCTTGACCTGCGGGGCGGTGCGCATCTGCTGGCCGAGGTGAAGGTCGAGGATGTGTATGAAGCGCGGATGGATGCGCTGTGGCCGGAGGTGCGCGACGCGCTGCGGCCCGAGCGCTCCGCCGTCGGCACCTTCCGCCGCCAGCCGGGCGCAGCGGATCAGATTCGCCTGAAACTGTCCAAGCCCGATGGCATGGCCCGCGCGCTGGAAGTGGTGCGCGAACTGGCAAACCCGATCACCACGCTAACTGGCGTCGGGGCCAATGACATCGAGGTCTCGGCCGAGGGCGATATCCTGGTGGTGCAGTTGAGCGATGCGGAGAAGATCGCCTCGGACGACCGCACCGTGCGTCAGGCGCTGGAGATCGTGCGCCGCCGGATTGACGAGGTGGGCACCCGCGAGCCGACCATTCAGCGCCAGGGCGCCGACCGGATCCTGATCCAGGTGCCGGGCATCGGCTCGGCCTCGGAACTGAAAGCAATCATCGGCACTACCGCACAGCTCACCTTCAATCCGGTTGTAGGCCGTGGCAGCGATCCGGACGCAGCCCCGGGCATCGGTAATGAAGTGATCCCGTCGCTGGACGAGGAAGGTTTCTACTACACCATTGAATCCGCTGCCGTTGTAACCGGCGAGGATCTGGTGGATGCGCAGCCGTCGTTCGACCAGAATGGCCGGCCTGCGGTGACCTTCCGCTTCAATACTTCCGGTGCGCGCCGGTTCGGGGATTACACTGCTGAGAACATCGGTTCGCCCTTTGCCATCGTGCTGGATGACGAGGTGGTCTCGGCTCCGGTGATCCAGTCGCATATCCCGGGCGGTTCCGGCATCATTACGGGCAATTTCACCATCGAGGAGAGCACCAACCTGGCTGTCCTGCTGCGCGCAGGTGCCTTGCCGGCCGAGCTGGTGTTCCTGGAAGAACGCACCATCGGCCCTGAACTGGGTCAGGACAGCATTGATGCGGGCAAGATCGCGACCATCGTGGCCTTTATCGCAGTGCTGGTGTTCATGGGACTCAGCTATGGCCTGTTCGGCCTCTTTGCCAATGTGGCGCTGATCCTGAACATCGCGCTGATCTTTGGTATGCTGAGCCTGATTGGCGGCACGCTGACCCTGCCGGGCATTGCCGGTATCGTTTTGACGGTTGGTATGGCGGTGGACGCCAACGTGCTGATCTTTGAGCGCATCCGTGAAGAGCTTAAGGCAGGCCGCGGCCCGGCCAAGGCGATTGACGAAGGCTACTCCAAGGCGCTGAGCGCCATTCTGGACGCCAACATCACCACCTTCATCACTGCGGTGATCCTGTTCGCCATGGGCTCCGGCCCGGTGCGGGGCTTTGCGATCACCCTGGGTCTCGGCATCATGACCTCGGTCTTCACCGCGATCTTTGTCACCCGCCTGATGATCGTCATGTGGTTTGAACGGCGCCGTCCGAAAACGATTGAGGTGTGATATGCGGCTGAGACTAGTTCCCAAGGAAACCTCCTTCGATTTTTTTGGCAAGGCCAAGCTGTGGCTGGGCCTGTCGGCGCTGCTGCTGGTGATCGGCATCGCATCCTTTGCGGTGCAGGGCCTGAACTTCGGCATCGACTTCCGCGGCGGCACCACCATCCGAACCGAGGCGTCAGAGCCAGTGGATGTCGGTGCCTACCGCGATGCGCTGTCGGTGCACCAGCTGGGCGACATTTCGATCACGGAGGTGTTCGACCCGGCCTTTGACGACGACCAGCATGTGTCGCAGATCCGTATCCAGGCGCAGGAAGGCGGCGAGGCGATCTCGGGCGAGATGATCGTGCAACTGAACCAGTCGCTGGACGCAGTGGCGCCGGGCATCAAGTTTGCTGCGGTAGAATCCGTTGGCCCCAAGGTCTCGGGCGAGCTGATCCAGACTGCGGTGCTGGCTGTCGCCTTGGCGATTGCGGCTGTTCTTGTCTACATCTGGCTGCGGTTCGAGTGGCAGTTTGCTTTGGGCGCGGTTGCAGCGCTGGTGCACGACGTGGTGCTGACCATCGGTGTTTTTGCCGCGCTGCAGATCAAGTTCGACCTGGCAATCATTGCAGCACTGCTGACCATCGTCGGCTACTCGCTGAACGATACCGTGGTTGTGTTCGACCGGGTGCG
The DNA here is from genome assembly GCF_000813745.1 of Leisingera sp. ANG-M1. Lineage (GTDB taxonomy): Bacteria > Pseudomonadota > Alphaproteobacteria > Rhodobacterales > Rhodobacteraceae > Leisingera. Next base: position 177,507 of record NZ_JWLC01000025.1, read on the forward strand.
CGAGAACCTGCGCCGTTACAAGAAGAAGGACCTGGCCGAGGTACTGAACCTCTCGATCAACGAAACCCTGAGCCGCACCGTGATGACCTCGGTTACCACGCTGCTGGCGCTGATCTCGCTCTATGTGCTGGGCGGCGACGTGATCCGCGGCTTTGTGTTTGCGATGATCTGGGGCGTTATTGTCGGGACCTACTCGTCGGTGTTTGTCGCTTCCACCATCCTGCTGAAACTGGGCGTCAAGCGGGACTGGTCGAAACAGGCCAACACCACCGGCAACCAGTTCTCGAACATCGATGCTTGAGGCGTTCGAGGCAGCCCTGGCCACACCGGGGCTGTTCTGGCTGCTTGTCACCATCGGAGCCGCGGGTCTTGTCCGCGGCTTCACTGGTTTTGGCACCGCAATGATCTTTGTCCCTGTCGGGGCGCAGTTCCTGCCGTCGGCGGATGTGGTGTTCCTGATGGTGCTGATGGGGGTGTTTTCCACCATCACCCTGTTCCCGCAGGCCTGGAGCAATGCCGACCGGGCCGAGGTCGGGGCGCTGTCCATGGCGGCGGCGGTGACGGTGCCTGCCGGCCTGTGGGTGATGGAGCAGATGGATCCGCTAACCCTGCGCTGGCTGGCCGCGGGCGTAATCGGGCTGACACTGGCCGCGGTTATTTCGGGCTGGCGTTGGCAGGGTAAGCTTGGCTGGCCGGGCCGTTTTGCCATTGGCGGTGCGGCCGGCGTTGTCGGCGGCATGACCGGGCTGACCGGGCCGGTGGTGATTGTTTTCTACCTGGCCAATGTGCGCGATGTGGCGCGGGTGCGGGCCAACACCATCGTGTTCCTGGCCGCGCTGGACGTAGTTATTGCCGTCAACCTGATCTTCGGCGGGCTGGCCAGCCTGCAGGCCTTCATTCTGGCCGGGCTGCTGGGCATCCCCTATGTGGTTACAACGCTGACCGGCAAGGCTCTGTTTGATCCAAAGCTGGAGAAGCTCTACCGCTTTGCCTCCTATTCCGTGATTGCGCTGGCCGTGCTATCCAGCCTCCCGGTGTTTGACTGAAAGGAGCCCGCATATGCGCCTGAATGAAGTGAGTTATTCCGATGCGCAGCCGGTTGACGGCTATGGCGACGGGTTCTTCCGCATCGGCGGGCAGGTGTATCAGGGCGGGGTGCTGACATCGGCGGCGGGCACCGCGGCCTGGGACGGGTTCGGTGAGCCTGAGCCTTTGCTGTCGCTGGCCGGGGAAATTGATGTGCTGTTCATCGGCACCGGGCCTGAGATCGCCCATATCCCGGCAGACCTGCGAAAAGCGCTGGAGGAAGCCGGGCTGGGGGTAGAGGCGATGAATTCGCCCGCGGCCTGCCGTACTTACAACGTGCTTTTGTCCGAAGGCCGGCGGATAGCGCTGGCTGCTCTGCCGGTCTGAAGATGAATTTCTGATGTGTTTGACCTGCCGCAAAGCGGGCATCTGTTTAATGGTCTTTTCATGCGCCGGTGCAATGGGATAAGCGGAATTCATGACTTTGAATGTGACGGATCTGAGCGTGGCCCGCGGCGGCATCCCGGTGCTGGAGGGCGTGAGCTTTGCGCTTGAGCCGGGCAGGGCGCTGATCCTGCGCGGGCCCAATGGCATCGGCAAAACCACCCTGCTGCGCACCGTCGCAGGCTTGCAGCCGACGCTGAAGGGCCGGGTTGAGGGCGCCGAGGACCAGATCGCTTATGCAGCACATTCCGACGGGCTGAAGCCGACTTTAACAGTGGCTGAGAACCTGACGTTCTGGGCCAGCGTATTCGGACGCAATGGAATCGAACAGGCGCTGGACGGGTTTGATCTGCAGTCTTTGCGGGACCGCCAGGCGGGAGCCCTGTCCGCGGGGCAGAAGCGCCGCTTGGGACTTAGCCGGATGCTGGTCACCGGACGGCCTATCTGGATCATGGACGAGCCGACTGTGAGCCTCGACAAGACCTCGGTAGCGATGTTTGCAGAGGCGGTGCGGGCGCATCTGGGGCAGGGCGGCTCTGCCTTGATTGCCACCCATATCGATCTGGGGCTGGAGGCGGAAGTGCTGGACGTCGGCCCCTACAAGGCCAAGCCGCCGGAGATTGACGACTTTGACGGAGGCTTCCTGTGATTGCGCTTCTTCTGCGGGATCTGAAGCTCGCCTTCCGTGCGGGCGGGGGATTTGGCCTCGGTCTTGCGTTCTTTCTCATCGTGACTGTGATGGTGCCGTTTTCTGTCGGCCCGCAGTCCGAACTGCTGGCCCGCATCGCCCCGGGCGTGCTGTGGCTGGGGGCGCTGCTTGCTTGCCTGCTGTCGCTTGACCGGCTGCTGGCGCTGGATTGGGAGGACGGCTCGCTCGACCTCCTGGCCACTGCGCCGCTGCCGCTGGAAAGCACCGTCACCATCAAGGCGCTGGCCCACTGGATCACCACCGGCCTACCGCTGATCATGGCGGCGCCGGTGCTGGGGGTCCTTCTGAACCTGCCGGTGCAGGGCTTTCAGTGGCTGGTGATCTCGCTGCTGCTGGGCACGCCTGCGCTGTCCGTCATCGGCACCTTCGGCGCGGCGCTGACTGTGGGCCTGAAACGCGGCGGCCTGCTGATGTCCCTGCTGGTTATGCCGCTCTATGTGCCGACGCTGATTTTTGGCTCCGAAGTTGCCCGCCGCGGCGCCGAGGGCATGGCGGTACAGACGCCGCTCTTGCTGCTGGCAGGGATCTCCGCCGCCTCCATCGCCCTGTTGCCCTTTGCCAGCGCCGCTGTCCTGCGCGTCAATTTGCGCTGACCCAATGCCGCGCCCGTGAATTGAGAAACCCGAGAACAAGAGCTAAATAGCCACCATGTCGATCTGGGAATACGCCAACCCGAAGAAGTTCCTGGCCACCTCTGAGAAGGTGATGCCGGCCTTGTGGGTCAGCTCTGCGGTGCTGATCTCCGCGGGCTTGATCTGGGGCTTCTTCTTCACGCCGGATGATTACCGGCAGGGCTCCACCGTCAAGATCATCTTCCTGCACGTGCCCTCGGCCCTGATGGCGATCAATGCCTGGTTCATGATGCTGGTGGCTTCGCTGATCTGGGTGATCCGCCGCCATCATGTCAGCGCCCTGGCCGCCCGTGCTGCAGCCCCTGTCGGGGTGGTGATGACGCTGATTGCCTTGATCACCGGTGCGATCTGGGGGCAGCCGATGTGGGGCACCTGGTGGGCCTGGGACCCGCGGCTGACGTCCTTCCTGGTGCTGTTCCTGTTCTACCTCGGCTACATCGCCCTGTGGGAGGCGATCGACAATCCGGACACCGCGGCGGATCTGACGTCTATCCTCTGCCTGGTGGGCTCAGTCTTTGCGGTGCTCAGCCGCTATGCGGTGAACTTCTGGAACCAGGGGCTGCATCAGGGGGCGTCGCTGTCCCTGGATGAGAAGGAGAACGTTCACGATGCCTTCTCCTCGCCGCTCTATGTCTGCATGGCAGGCTTTGTGCTCTTGTTCCTTGCCCTGGTGCTCTACCGCACCGGAACTGAAATCCGCGCCCGCCGTATCAAGGCACTTATGGCGCGCGAACGGCTGGAGGCCTGATGCCCGATCTTGGAAAATACGCCGATACGGTGTTGTCGGCCTATGGTGCGTCGCTGTTGCTGCTGGCGGCGCTGGTGGTGCTGACGATCTGGCGCGGCCGCAAGGTGCGCCGGGAGATGGAAACCCTGGAAATGCGGATGAAGCGCAATGGCTAAGATCTCGCCGCTGATGGCGGTTCCCGGAGTGGTGTTCGCAGGCTTTGTCGGCCTGGCGCTGGTGGGGATGTTCCGGGAGGATCCGGACAGCCTGCCGTCTGCCCGTGAAGGCCAGCCCGCGCCGCCGGTGGTGATGGAAGAATTCCCCGGCAAGGAAATGTTTACGGATGAAACCCTGCGCGACGGCAGCGTTAAGCTGGTGAACTACTGGGCCAGCTGGTGCGCGCCCTGCCGCGCCGAACATCCGAACCTTGAAGCGCTCGCTGAGGAAGGCATTCCAGTCTACGGCGTCAATTACAAGGATCAGCTGGACAATGCCGAGGCTTTTCTGAACGAGTTGGGAGATCCCTACACGGCTATCGGCCGGGACGAGCGCGGCCGGATGGCGCTTGACTGGGGACTGTACGGCGTGCCGGAAACCTATGTGGTGGATGGCGACGGCAAGATAGTCTTGCGCTTTGCCGGGCCGGTTACCCAACGCGTCATTGAAAGCAGGATCCGCCCGGCGATGGACAAGGCGGCTGGCCGCTAGGCTTAGGGCTGGTCCTGAAGCGGGATGGTATAGGTTCTGAAGTCGGGCTCGGCGGCTGCCAGATCATGCACCCGCTCGAAGTCCTCCTGGCCGGAACGCCAGATCAGGTAATCGCTGAGCGCCTCAGCGCTTTCCCATTGCTGGAATACCGAGATTTCGTTGCGGTCGCGCGCCAGCAGAACTTCTGCCTGCAGATTGCCGGGGTAGGCGCGAACCTGTGCGGTCATGGCTGCTACCAATGCCGACAGTTCATCAAATTCCTCCGGCCTGGCCTGGAGAAGGATGATCACGCCTTCCTTCAAGATATGCTCCGGTCTTCTGCTGACAGCGGAAGCCTGCCATGCAATTGGCAATTTCCGGTAAATTTACGGTAGGGTCAACCGAAGATGGAAAGGTCCAGTTCCAGCCCGGTGCCCAGCCAGATCCCGTGGTCCCGGTGGTCCGCCAAGTCGTCGCCGCTTTCCGGATGAGCAAAGACCATAAGGCCGCCCCGGTTCAGCGCCAGCCAAGGTAGCAGTTCCGCGAATTGCTCGGGACTCGCAGCAAGCTGGCACGACCATCTGGGGTGCGGCCCAACGTTCCTTTCGTGGACGCGGCCCATGCTGACCCCGAACTGATCGGCAGCCTGCTGGCAAAGGCTGCGGGCCTGGGCGGCGGTGTCAGCGTCGAAATAAACGTGGGCGTGGTAGCCGGTTATGATGTCTGTCTGTTTCCTGCCGCCACTATTCCGGGCAGCGGTGGATTGCGCAATCTGCTGTTTGCGAACAGATCCTGTGCAAGCCGCCGTCAGACGCTTTCACTGCGGGCCGCGTCGTAGGCTGCACGGGAGGCGCGGATGCCAGGCTGATGCTCGTCGGCCCAGCTGGCCAGCTGGCGGATGGTTGCGAACAGGGATTGTCCGCGGTCCGTGAGCGCGTATTCCACTTGCGGTGGCGACAGGTCGAGAACCGACCGGCTGACCAGCCCGTCGCGTTCGAGATTGCGCAGGGTAACGGCCAGCATCCGCTGCGAGATCCCCTCGATCACCCTCCGCAGCGCGTTGAACCGGCAGGGGCCTTTGGCCAGCTCTATCACCAGAAGCACCGACCAGGCATCCCCTATCCGGTCCAGCACATCGCGGACGGGGCAGTCGTATTCGATGGCGCGGCGGCGGCTCATGAAGGTTCCTTTCAAGTAACCATGTGACGCGGAAATGCGTATTCCGGCCCCAATCCCAGGCGCCTATCTGGTTCTTATCAGTAACTATAGGATGAAAGGGAAGCGGAATGAAGCTCCTGATTATTGGCGCAACAGGGATGATCGGGTCGCGGATCACGGCGGAGGCGCTGGACCGCGGCCATGAAGTGATCGCAGCCGTGCGCAGCCCGGAGAAAGCCGGACAGCGCGGCGGCCTGCGGGCAGTAGAGCTGGATGTGACCGACACCGCGCGCCTGGCAGCGTTGGCCGCGGAGGCGGATGCGACCATCAGCGCTGTCAGCCCGCGCAGCACCGGCGATGCAATTGCCGAGGCCAACGCTTATGCGGAGGCTTTGATCGCCGGGCTTCAGGGCCGGCGGCTGCTGCTTGTTGGCGGCGCGGGCTCGCTGAACTTGCCGGACGGGTCACCGGTGGCGGATGTGGTTCCAGAACTCTACCGCGCGGAGGCGCAGGGTATGCGGCAGGCGTTTGAGAAGATCGCTGCCAGCGCACTGGACTTCGCAGTTCTGGCGCCGGCCGGGCTGATCGAGCCGGGCGAACGCACCGGGACGTTCCGCCTGGGCGGCCGTACATTCCTGACGGACGCCGAGGGCAACAGCCGGATCTCGGCCGAGGACTATGCGGTTGCGCTGCTGGATGAGGCCGAGGCGCCGAAACATCCGCGCCAGATTTTCACTGTTGCTTACTGACCCTGTTCTTCTAAGGAAAAAATCATGAAAACTCTTATTTCATCCGCGCTTGCAGCGGTTCTTTCAACTGCGGCGCTGGCTGCGGACCTGAAAATCTCTGACTACAATCCGGGTACAAACGGGCTGTTTGCCGTGACCTCCTCGCTGATTGAGGGCCCAAGCGAAGTGATCCTGGTCGATGCACAGTTTGAACGCGACGATGCGGAAGAGCTGGTCGAGATGATCCAAGCAACCGGTAAGACCCTCACCGCGGTCTTCATCAGCCACAAGGACCCGGATTTCTATTTCGGTGTGGACCGGATCCGCGAAACTTTTCCGGATGTGAAGATCCTTGCGACCCCGGCGACGGTGGCTGGCATTGAAAAGACAATCCAGCTCAAAAATGATTTCTGGGGTCCGATCCTGGGCGAGAACGCCCCGCGCGATTTGATTGTGCCTAAAGTCATTGAAGGCAGCACGCTGCTGGTCGATGGCGAGGAAGTGCAGGTGGTGGGGCTGGACGGCCACGACCCGGCGCATACTTTCCTGTGGGTGCCGTCTGCCAAGACTGTTCTTGGCGGAGTGCCGGTTTACGAAAATGTGCATGTCTGGATGGCAGATAACCAAACGCCGGAAAGCCGGGAAAACTGGCGGAGGACGCTGGATCAGATCCTGGCGCTGAACCCGGAACGGATCATCCCGGGCCATTACATGGATGATCCTGCCAAGGATGCCTCAAGCGTGGCCTTCACCCGCAGCTATATTGCCGCCTTCGAGGAGGCCTCGGACAAGCTGGAGGGCTCAGCTGCAGTGATCGCCGCGATGACTGCTGCACATCCCGGGTTCGTCAACACCGGCGATCTGGAGCTGAGTGCCCAGGTGCTGGAGGGCGAACGCGCCTGGCCCTGATCCGGCAGCGTGGTTTGGGGCTGCGGCCCTAAGGGACCGAGAAAGTTCGGAATTCCTGCTCGCGGCGCATGGTGGCGCTGCGAGCATCGAAATCGCCCCTTTCAGCCCGCCAGGTCAGGTAACGGTCCAAGTGATCCAGTGATTCCCACAAGTGGAAGATGGCGATCTCAAAGCGGTCGCGGTTGATCCCTGCATGGGCTTCGAGACAGCCGGGAAAACGGCGCGTGCCGGGAAGCATTGCCAGCACCGCCTGCACGTGGTCTTCAAATGTGTCTTCATCCGGGTAAACGACGGCAATAGCTGCTTCTTTCATGCTTTGGCGCCTGGCTGTCTGGATGTCCTGCGCGGACATAATTATGCTTTTAAAATGCACCTTTGCATAGCTGAACTGAACGGTACAGCGGGTATCTTCTAATTTCTTCTTGCCCCGAAGTTGCAAAGCAGCCGTTTACAGTAGGCGGTGCGGGAAGCCAGGCCTTCAGCAGGCGTTACTCGCGCCGCGGCGCCGTAGGAAACAGCCTTTAATGTTAAAGCCGGGTCGCGCAGTATGCCGGCCATTAGAGGGCAGAAGCCTTGCCCGACTCACTGGAAGGCAACGAAATTGGCCATTGCTGGCAGATTAATGAAAACGCTGCTCAGCGGGGCGGCAGCCTGCTGTATTATTGGTGCCGAGGCGCAGGCGGAGACGGTTCTTCGTTTCTGCTATGATCCCTATCCGCCGTATACGCTGGGAGACTCCGGGATCCCGACCGGAGGGCTGAAGGTCCAGTTGCTGAAAGCGGTGACCGAGCGCATCGACGGTGTCTCTGCTGCTGTAGTGCTGTTGCCTTGGCAGCGATGCCAGGCGCAGGCGAAAGCCGGTGAAGCGGACGGGATCCTTCCGCTGTTCAAATCTGCGGACCGGGAAAGCTATTTGGCCTTCACCGAGGGCACCTTCCAACAGACAAATACGTTTTGGTACAATCGGCGCCGCTACCCGGATGGGGGCGCCGTGAATGGGGATTACACCAATGTTTCCGGTCTGCGGCTGGGCATGGTGAATGGCAGCGTCATCGACCAAGAGATGGAAGCGGCGTTTTTAGCTCACAATCCGATTGTCCGCAGCGGCGACGTGCGGAGCCTGATGCAAATGCTTCTGTTTGACAGGATTGATGTGATCGCCATCGATGGCGCCGTTGGCCGCTATCACGTTGCACAGAATGGCTGGCAGGACAGGATTGCGGCCGTCAGCACACCAATTTCCAGCAGATATTCGCACTTTGGCTTGTCCAGGGCTTCCGGCGCAGACGCCTATCTGGAGCGCTTCAACCAAGCCATTGCAGAGTTGCGAGCGGAAGGCAGGATTGAGGAAATCCTCCATAGCGCGGACTACACGCAATAGACGGGCAGGCGTGGCCGGTTTCTGGCCTTGGGCGGGGAAGAGACAGCGTCCTGAGCCGGCCCAAGGAGTCTTTTCGATCACGGCAAAGAAAAGGGCGCCTGAAGAGGCGCCCTTAACATCATGAAATGCCAATTCTTTACGACTTGGCCAGGTTGCGCAGCACGTAGTGCAGCACGCCGCCGTGCTCAATGTACTCGATCTCGGGCGCGGTATCGATGCGGCACTTCAGGGTGATCTCTTTTACCGAACCGTCCGCCATGGTGATTGCGCAAGGCACTTCCTGCAGCGGCTGGATGGTGTCCAGACCGCTGATCGACACGGTCTCGTCGCCGGTCAGGCCCAGCGACTTGCGGGTGTCGCCACCGGTGAATTCGAACGGAATGACGCCCATGCCAACCAGGTTGGAGCGGTGGATACGCTCAAAGCTTTCCGCGATCACGGCTTTGACGCCCAGCAGCGCGGTGCCTTTCGCCGCCCAGTCGCGCGAGGAGCCCGCGCCATACTGTTCGCCGCCGAACACCACCAGCGGGGTGCCCGCTTCCTGATGCGCCATCGAGGCCTCGTAGATCGAGGTCTGTTCGCCATCGGGGCCTTTGGTGTAGCCGCCCTCGACGCCGTCCAGCATCTCGTTCTTGATGCGGATGTTGGCGAAGGTGCCGCGCATCATGATCTCGTGGTTGCCGCGGCGCGAGCCGTAGGAGTTGAACTCACGCGGCTGCACCTGGCGCTCCAGCAGGTACTTGCCGGCCGGGGTGGTGGTGGCAAAGGAGCCCGCGGGCGAGATGTGGTCGGTGGTGACCATGTCGCCCAGGACCGCCAGAACCTTGGCGCCTTCGATGTTCGAGATGGTGCCGGGCTCGGTGCCCATGCCCTGGAAGTAAGGCGGGTTCTGGATGTAGGTCGAGGTCGCGGGCCAGTCATAGGTTTCCGCGTCGGTGGTCTCGACCGCCTGCCACTTCTCGTCGCCTTTGAAGACGTCAGCGTATTTCGATTGGAAGGCTTCGCGGGTGACGGTCTGTTCGACCAGTTCCGCGACTTCCTGGGTCGAGGGCCAGATGTCTTTCAGGTAGACATCGTTGCCGTCCTTGTCCTGAGCAATCGGGTCAGACGCCAGGTTGATGTCCATGGTGCCGGCCAGCGCGTAGGCCACGACCAGCGGCGGCGAGGCCAGGTAGTTGGCACGTACATCGGGTGAGATACGGCCTTCAAAGTTGCGGTTGCCCGACAGGACCGAGGTTGCCACCAGATCGCCCTCGGCAATTGCTTCGGAGATCTCCTGCTGGATGGGCCCCGAGTTACCGATACAGGTGGTGCAGCCGTAGCCCACCAGGTTGAAGCCGACCTTGTCCAGGTCTTCCTGCAGGCCTGCGGCTTCCAGATAGGCGGACACAACCTGCGAACCCGGTGCCAGCGAGGTCTTGACCCAAGGCTTGCGGTCGAGGCCCAGAGCAGCCGCCTTGCGCGCGACCAGGCCTGCGCCGATCATCACATAGGGGTTGGAGGTGTTGGTGCAGGAGGTGATGGACGCAATCACAACCTTGCCCGACTCCATGGTGTAGTCTTCGCCTTTGACGGCGACTTCCTTGCCCATGGGCCGCTTGAAGGTCTCTTCCATCTCTTTCGAGAAGGCCGACTTGGCGTCGGTCAGCGCAACATAGTCCTGCGGGCGCTTCGGGCCGGAGATCGCAGGCACAATCGAACCCATGTCCAGGGTCAGGGTGTCGGTGTAGACCGGGTTGTAGTCTGCACCGCGCCAGAAGCCGTTTTCCTTGGCGTAGGCTTCGACCAGGGCGATGCGGTCCTCGTCGCGGCCAGTGTTGCGCAGGTAGCGCAGGGTTTCGCCGTCGATCGGGAAGAAGCCGCAGGTGGCGCCGTATTCCGGGGCCATGTTGGCGATGGTGGCACGGTCTGCCAGCGGCAGGCGGTCCAGGCCTTCGCCGTAGAATTCGACGAACTTGCCAACCACGCCCTTGGCACGCAGCATTTCCACCACTTTCAGAACCAGGTCGGTGCCGGTGGTGCCTTCGACCATCTCTCCGGTCAGCTCAAAGCCGATGACCTCGGGGATCAGCATGGAGATCGGCTGGCCCAGCATTGCGGCTTCGGCCTCGATGCCGCCAACGCCCCAGCCCAGAACCGCGGCGCCGTTGACCATGGTGGTGTGAGAGTCGGTGCCGACCAGCGTATCCGGGTAAGCAACTTCTTCACCGTTCTGGTCGGTATCAGTCCAGACGGTCTGCGCCAGGTATTCCAGGTTCACCTGGTGGCAGATACCGGTACCCGGCGGCACAACGCGGAAGTTGTTGAAGGCGTTCTGGCCCCACTTCAGGAACTGGTAGCGCTCCATGTTGCGCTCATATTCGCGGTCCACGTTCATCTGGAACGCGCGCGGGTTTCCGAACTCGTCGATCATCACCGAGTGGTCGATGACGAGGTCGACGGGAACCAGCGGGTTGATCTTGGCGGCCGAGCCTTTCAGGCCGACGATGCCGTCGCGCATGGCGGCAAGGTCGACAACGGCGGGAACGCCAGTGAAGTCCTGCATCAGAACGCGGGCAGGGCGGTAGGCAATCTCGCGCGGGTTCTTGCCGCCCTGTGCGCCCCATTCCGCAAAGGCCTTGATGTCGTCGGTGGAGACGGAGAAGCCGCCATCCTCGAACCGCAGCATGTTTTCCAGCACCACTTTCAGCGCAGCAGGCAGCTTGGAAAAGTCGCCAAAGCCGGCCTCGGTGGCGGCGGGAATGGAGTAATAGGAAATCGACTTGCCGTTAACGCTCAGCGTTCTGCGTGCGTTGGCATTGTCCTGACCGACGGTGATAGGCATGTTTGGCCTCCCTCAAGAATTTCAGATCGGGAATTCGCTGCCTGCTAAATGCATGAGGAAGATTAAGCATTCAATAGCCCAAACGCCGCAGGCGGCACTTTTGTATGCGATTGTACACATTTTTTACGCTTGGGGCGCTCGCACCCGGCTCAAAAATGATTGATTGGCCTTACAGCAGCCACATCTTTAGACCAGATGCCTAAGAAACAGTGTGGGCGATTCATGAAACTTCTGGCGACAATTGCAATAGCTCTTGGACTGGCTGCGCCGGTGTACGGCCAAAGCACGGCGGAACCTGTGGTGGTGGAGCTGTACACGTCGCAAGGCTGCTCGTCCTGCCCGCCGGCCGATGCGCTGCTGCACAAGCTGGCAGAGCGCGACGATGTGCTGCCGCTGGCGCTGCACGTCGACTACTGGGATTACATCGGCTGGAAGGATGAGTTTGCCAGGCCTTCCCACACCAAGCGGCAAAAGGGATATGCCCACGCGGGCGGCCGCCGGATGATCTACACGCCGCAGATGGTCATCATGGGGCAGGACGATGTGGTCGGCGCCGATGCCATGGAAGTGGCTGATGCCATCGCCAAACACAAGGATCAGCCGCGCCCGGTGTCATTGGACGTTGAACGCCGGGGCGAAGAACTGGTGATCCGGCTGCAGCCGCGGGTTCAGATGCCGGACAGCAAGCTGGTCGTGCAGCTGGTCCGCTACACTCCGCAGCAGACCGTCAGCATCAAGCGCGGGGAGCTCGCCGGACGCACGCTGTCCTATGCCAATGTGGTTGAGGATTGGACAATCGCAGCCGAATGGGACGGGGCAGGCGACCTGGAGATCTCGGTTCCCGCTCCGGGCAGCCAGCCTGCCGCAGTTCTGGTGCAGGAAGCGCCGTTCGGGCGCATCGTCGCCGCAGCGCGGGCCGATTGACGGCCTGGGTTAATCAGCTGCTGGTTTGGCCTCTGCCTTAGGTTTGGCAAAAGCGGCCTTGTGCTTCCAGCGGCGGTGGATCCAGAACCATTGACCAGTGTGTTTGCGCACGATGGCTTCCAGATCCGCGCTCAGCGCCTTGGTCATGGTCAGCGGGTCGCTATGGGGCACTTCGGCGTTCATCACAACTTCGAAGTCCAAACCGTTTGCCTGGCGCACTGCGTAGACCGGGATCAGTGCCGCGCCGAACTTCATCGCCAGTTCCGCAGGAACCGTTGAAGTGACAGCTGGTTTGCCGAAGAAATCGATCAGCTCGCCGCCTTGCGCATGGAGATCGGTGACAATGGCGGCAATGCCGCCTTTTTTCAGGTGACGGACAAGTTCCACCATGCCCCGCTTGCCCTGTTCGAACATCAGGTCGTGATTGGCCTTCATGGCGGCAACGTAATGCTCGTTGAAATAGGGGTTTGCCATCCGGCGGTACAGCGACCCCATCGCATGGCCGCGGGCGACCAAGGCGGCGCGGGCTGCGTCGTAGTTGCCAAAGTGGGCGGTTGCCAGCAGGACCGGGCGGCCTTCAGCCCGGGCTTTTTCCAGCGCGTCCAGGCCGGGACCGGTGATGGGGGCCTTGCGGGCCCGGTCATAGAACATCTCGCCGGCATAGAGCTCGGCGATCATCCGTCCGGCATTGTCGCTGACGTCGCGGTAGAGCTGGCCTGCATCGAGCCCGGACAATTCCGGACTGACCAGTTTCAGATTATCGCGCACCCGTTTGTCAAAGCCAGCCAGCCGGCCCATCGCAGTGACCAGCCGTCCCATCAGCGGCACACGCATCCGGTAGGGAAACAGCCGCATGCCCAGCAGCAGCCCGCGCAGGAACAGGTTGCTGCCAAAGTATTTGACGTGGCTCCAAGTGGAGAGCTCAGAAGGATTTACGGGCATGGCGTCTGGATGGCTGCGGCACGGCAATGCGGCTGGAAGCCCGTATCATAAGCACCTGTTTCAGCAGGCACAAGCAACTCCGGCCCCGCCGCCGGCAGCGGCAGGCGCCGGTTACGCGGCGGCAGGCTCAGTTTGGCGGCGGTCAGCCCTCTTCTTCTTCATCAGAGGCCAGCTCGATTTCGCCGGTCGCAACCAGGTCGCGCATGGCCGAAATGATCATGCTAAAGGCCGCCTCGCCATCGCTGCGCTTGACCTTGCCGCGCTCTGCCACCTCTTCGCGGATGTTGTCGGCCATCCGGCTGGACATGTTCTCCAGCAGGAAGTCGTTGGTGGCGACGTCCTCTTCGTCGGTGGCAAAGGCCATCGCGGTCACCAGATCCGGCTGAGACAGTACCCGCATCAGTTTCGGCACATCGGTCTTCTGCATCCGTTCGCCGATCAGCGCGTAGGTGAAGATCGCCTTGCGGACACGGGTCGCGAATTCCTCGTCTTCTTCGTCCAGAGCTGTCAGAACCTCGTCGCGCTTGGCTGCGGCGGCCTCCGTCAGAATACCACCCAGGCGCTGACCCGGCGTTTCGTCAAACGCCAGCTCGGGCCGCGCTTCGACTTGGGCGGCCAGCGACAGGCCGATACGGTCGACTGTTTCCGGAGTCACATTTGCGGTGTGGCTCACAGCATAGGTGATACGGCGCGCCACCGGCCCGGGCAGATGCACCAGCATCTGCGCCGCCTTGGCGGTGTCCAGCTTGGAGAGCAGAACGGCTGCCACCTCGGTGCTTTCGGCTTCGGCCAGCTCGGCCAGATCTTCAGCAGGCAATTGCTTGAGCCGTTCCCACGGGTCGCCGAACTGGCGCACGCCGGCCTCACGGCGCAGGCGGCTGTGGGTGTAGCGGCTGATCTTGCCTTCCATGGCGTTCAGCGCGCCGGCCAGGCCGTTGGGGAAATGCAGGCCGACATTGTCCAGCAGGTCGGCAAACTCGCCCGCGACTGCGTTCAGCGTTTCGCGGTCGACGATACTCATCTTGCCCATCTGCTGGGTGAGTTCCAGCTGCAGGTCATCGGGCAGTTCTTCCAGCGGGATTTCGGCGCCTTCGTTCAGCAGCAGCCGGACGATGATCGCGGCCTTGGCCTTGCCGCTCAGCCCGGGGCCGGAGGCCCCAAGGCCGCCCCCGCCGCCGAGAGGAGCCGGGGCAGCAAACCCGCCAAGGTCCGATCCGCCACCAGCCATAGGAAGCGCCAGCATATTGTCTTGAGGCATTCTCGCACCCTACCAAAGATTCTTCTTGATCCAGGGGCAGAATAGGCCGCAAGCCGTAAAAAAATGCTGAAGCCTAGTAGTTGTAGGAAGCGCCTGTTTCCAAGGCGTTGCGCAGTGAGGCTTCTGCCCATGTCCCGTCGCCGCCCCGCGCCCGGATCTCTTTCCACTGTACCAGCGCGGCGCCGTATTTGCCCTGTTGCACAAGGCCTTGACCCATATACGAACGGGCAAGGTGGTTATCCGGATCCTGCGCCAGCGCCTGATCGTAATAGGCCTGGGCCTGTTCCAAATTACCCATTTTGCGATGCGTGAAGCCCCAATAAGTCAGCACCAGGGAATCCTGCTGGTTGGCCATCGCGCTGAGCACCGCCTGGGCGTCCTCCTGGCGGCCTGCATAAGCCAGCTCGCGCACTGCGCCCATCAGCTCCTGCTGGTTCAGAGATGATTTCCGGGCCCGCACGCAGCGTTTCTTTTCGTCGTCCCAGACCCGCTTTCCTTTGCAGGTTTTGGTGGTCTCGGAGGGTTTCGGCGGGTTCCAGTCGTTGCCGCCGGCAGCAAAGGCCGCCATTGGAAGGGTCAAGGCAGCGGCCAGAGCAAAATAACGCATATCATCAACTCCTGATGTGCAAAGTCATGTTGAATGTACTCTGAGAACCCGCGGGGCGGCGACTTTATTCATTTCACAAATGCGTTTTTTGATTTTGACGGCAGCAGCGAGGCGCAAACTTCATCGGCGAGCGCTTGCAAGACAAAAGGGCGAAGGCAGGCAGTGCTAAGCTTGCTGCAAAGCCGGTCCTGTGTTCAGGTGAAACAAGAGTCATCCTAGAATGCTAAATCCTGGCAGCAGTTCCCAAGATGAGAAGACTTTCAGTTTCAGAATACCTTTCAGAACAACCGCTTTCAGAGGAAGAAGTGGCTGATTTCCTGGTGCAAGCGGCGGCGGATACAGAGTTTCTGGCTGCATACCGGAAGTTCATTCAACTGAGCCGCAAGCCTAATAAACGCAGACCGGAATTTCGGGAAATGGAAAGAGCAGGGTCCGCAGTGGCGAACTTCATGGGCCTGTTTCTTAGTGTAAAGGGCCATTGCTTGACTGGCATGCCCCAGCTTCGTTCTGCCGTGGAAGAGAAATTGCTCTGATTGCTGTACTAGAGCGGCCGCGCGCCGGCCCGCGCCTAGGCTTGCGGATTCCGGGTTGAATTTGCATAAGCAAAGGCCGGGGTTGGGACGCGGAGAAAAGAAAACGCCCTGCAGTGCAGGGCGTTTTTTTGATGATGGATTGAACGGTTTACTCGCCGAACACCCGTTTGAAGATCGTATCGACATGCTTGGTGTGGTAGCCCATGTCGAACTTTTCGTTGATGGCTTCTTTGCCCAGGGCGGCAACCACATCGGCGTCGGCCAGCAGCAGCTCACGGAAATCAACGCGATCTTCCCAGACTTTCAGGGCGTTGCGCTGAACCATGGCATAGGCATCTTCACGGCTGACGCCTGCTTGGGTCAGCGCCAGCAGGACGCGCTGCGACATCACCAGGCCAGGGAACTTGTTCATGTTGTCCAGCATGTTCTCGGGGAACACCAGCATCTTGTCGATGACGCCGGCCAGGCGGTGCAGGGCAAAGTCCAGGGTGACGGTGGCGTCCGGACCGATGCCGCGCTCAACGGAAGAGTGCGAGATGTCACGCTCGTGCCACAGGGCCACGTTCTCCATCGCCGGGATCACGGTCATGCGGACCAGGCGGGCCAGGCCGGTGAGGTTTTCGGTCAGAACCGGGTTCTTCTTATGCGGCATCGCCGAGGAGCCTTTCTGGCCCATCGAGAAGAATTCCGCGCCTTCCAGCACCTCGGTGCGCTGCATGTGGCGGATTTCCACGGCAACGTTTTCGATCGAGGAGGCAATAACGCCGAGGGTGGCAAAGAACATCGCGTGGCGGTCGCGCGGGATCACCTGGGTCGAGATCGGCTCAGCGCGCAGGCCCAGCTGCTCGCAAACGTGCTCTTCGACCGCCGGGTCGATGTTGGCAAAGGTGCCAACCGCGCCGGAGATCGCGCCAGTGGCGACTTCCCAGCGGGCCTTTTCCAGGCGGTTCTTGTTGCGGTCCATTTCAGCATAGAAGCGCGCAAAGGTCAGGCCCATGGTGGTGGGTTCGGCGTGGATGCCGTGGGAGCGGCCGACGCGCACAGTGTCCTTGTGCTCCAGCGCGCGCTTTTTCAGCGCGGCGAGCAGCTTGTCCATGCCATCCAGAAGCAGGTCTGCGGCGCGCACCAGCTGCACGTTCAGACAGGTGTCCAGCACGTCCGAGGAGGTCATGCCCTGATGGACAAAGCGGGCTTCTTCGCTGCCCACATGTTCGGCCAGGTGGGTAAGGAAGGCAATCACGTCGTGCTTGGTGACGGCTTCGATCTCGTCAATGCGGGCGACATCGAATTCCACATCCTTGGCTTTCCACACCGCGTCAGCGTTCTCGCGCGGGATCACGCCGAGGTTGGCCATTGCTTCGCAGGCATGGGCCTCGATCTCGTACCAGATCTTGAATTTGGTTTCGGGCGACCAGATGGCGGTCATCTCGGGACGGGCATAGCGCGGGATCATGGGCGGAAGCACCTTTATGTGATTGTGCAGCAGATGCCCGGCCTATTAGAGGAGGAGAGGCAGGACAGCAAGGCTGGGAGGATGGGATGAGGCAGTTTGCCCTGATGATTGCGGTATCATGTGCGGTTTCGCCGGTTTCGGCGGCAGAGTGGCGGGTGCTGAATGGAGAGGAAGTGCAAGCGGCGCTGGAAGGGCGCAAGCTGGTGTATGGGAACGGTGCCTGGCAGGAGTTCCGGGCTTCGGGAAGGACGCTGTATAATGCGGGCCGCGACAGCTGGGGGTATTGGGGGGTGCGGGACGGGAAATACTGCTCCACCTGGCCGCCTTCGGATCTCTGGGCCTGTTATGCGCTGGAAAGCGATGGTGCGGCGCTGCGCTTTGTTGGCGACGGCGGTGATGTCACCACCGGCCGTTACGCGGAACAATAAGGGGGTTTCTCCCGCCTGCGTTTCGGCCTTCTTCAGAAGGCCTGCCGCAGTTGGGCCGGGCGC